>NZ_CP006704.1:3637621-4850162 GCF_000739375.1 Comamonas testosteroni TK102
GGCAAAGTAATTGGGGATGTTCGTCCAGACCGTATTCGACAACTGGGCTGCCCGGTGTTGACGCGAATAGCCCGCACCCAGCATCACATCATGGCTGCGGCCCAGCAGCTGAAACTTGCCGTTCAATGCAGCGTTGAAGGTGTTGACGTCGGTCTGCGTGGGAATGGTGCCCGCGATCATGCGGATACCCGCCCCCGTCACCCTGTTCACGGTGCCGTTATAGGCCGCACCGTAGACCACGTCACGCGACTGCGTGAGATGGCTGGCCGATGCATCCAGCACCCAGCCGCCACCAAAATCATGCTTAATACTGCCAAACAGGTTGCGACTGTCGTTGTCCCAGTAGGACCAGCGCGCAGCCGGATTGACCGAGCGGCTGAAGTCGGTGCGTGTGCCATCGCTGTAGAACAACGGCAAATGGCCGAAGGTCGAGCCATCGGCCTTGGACTGCATGTAGTCAAAGCCCAGGCTCAGCAGCGTGTTGGGCGTGAGATCTGCCTCGACGATGGCGTAGAAGTTGCGGGTGTCCCGGCTGTAGTAGTCCACATTGGACTCGGCATTCTGTCCAGCCACCACGACACGGCCGCGCACCGTCCCTGCCGCATTCAGCGGGCCGGAAACATCGGCGGTGGAGCGGTAACGGTTCCATGAACCTGCGCCCACCTCCACCGAGGCTGCAAGCTCCTTGGTGGGCTTTTTGCGCACCAGATTGACCACTGCCGATGGGTTGCCCGCCCCGGTCAACAGGCCGGTGGCGCCTTTGACAACCTCCACACGCTCGTAAATGGCGCTGTCGGCCAGCGAGGTCGTGTACTGGTTGGCCGAGTCCATGGTGTTGGGCACGCCATCGAACTGGAAGTTCTCGATGGTGAAGCCACGCGAATAAAAGGTGTAGCGCTCGCTATCGTTGCGGCCCACGGTGATGCCAGGGGTTTTCTCCAGCACGTCGGGCATGGCCGTCAACGCCATATCGTCCATCAGTTGGCGCGTAACGACGCTCACGGATTGCGGCGTTTCACGCAGCGTCATACCCATGCGTGTGGCCGTGGCCACAGTTCCTGTGGGGGTGTATGCACCCTCTGCCACAACCGGGCGCTCTGCAGCTGCAGTCACCGTGACCGCAGCCATCTCTGTTTCCCCCGCAGTTGATCCGGCAGCGGTCTGGCTTATCTGCGGCACACGGCGCAACGCCCAGCCGCCATTGCTCTGGCGCACGGCTTGCCAGTCAGTGCCCTTGAGCAGCGCTCCAAAAGCCCCTTCTACGGTGTAGCTGCCGCGCAGCCCGCTGCTGCTTCGACCTGCCGTCTGTTCCGGCGTAAAGATCAGTGCCACACCTGCTTGGCCGGCTGCGCTGCGCAAAGCCGTATCCAACGGTCCGGCGGGAATATCGTAGCTGTGCTGCTGTGAGGTTTGGGCATGAGCGGTGGTCACGGCCAGCGGCAATGTGGCAATGACACCTGCACACAAAGCCCAGTGCACGGAATGAGCGAGCATGGATGGAGCGAAAAGGCGGCGCGCCGGCCGCTGGAAAGTTTGAAAGTGCATGACGTTGGACAGTCTTTGAAATCCGATGGCAATGAATGAAAGCTTTCGGAAATAAAGAAGCCTGAGAGTTCGTATCGGGTCACCTCCCGTGCAAATATTTTTCGGACGCTTGGAAAGCTATCGCTGCAAGCCGCATCTGGATGGGGTTAACAGAAGAGGTCAGGAAACAGGCCGGGCCAGCCAGGCACTCAATCGGCCGAAGTCCTAGGCGGCAAGACAGCTAAGAAGCAGTACCACCGTTGCCTCAATGACCGCTGGCCTGGGATGCCTCCACTCTCACCCACCACTGTGAGCGCCAGCGCACCTGCACCGGCAATGAACTCGGGAGCATTGCCAGAACCGCATCGGTATTGGCGACACCTCCTTCTGCCCCCAGAGGGAAGGCGCCCGAAAAACGCAGCCCGGCCACCGCTGGGTCTACGCGTAGCCAGCCACTGCGGTAGCGTCCCAGCTCGATCAGAAAATCATCAAGGCGCTGGTTGTCCACCCACAACTGCCCTTGGCTCCAGGCCAGCTCGCGCTCACCGGCGGCGCCCGGATCATGCGCGTGCGTGCGTTCAAAAACGACGACCTGCCCTGCATCCAGTCGCAAAGGTGGGCTGCCCGGGGAAGCATCGACGGGGTGTATCTCCACGGCGCCCTGGAACACCGCCACCTGCGTCATGCCGCTGTTCTGCCGCACTGTAAAACGCGTACCTATGGCACGTACAAGTCCTTCGGCGGTTTCAACCACAAAAGGCAACTCGCCCAGCTCGCCAGGCGGATGACCGGTGGTGAACAGCGCTTCGCCCTGCAGCAAACGCACACGGCGCTCAGGGCGTGCGAAGTTCAGTGCCACCGCACTGCGCGTACCCAGCAGCAGCTCCGTGCCGTCGGGCAATGTGTGACGCTGGCGTTCGCCGGTACCGCTGCGGTAGTCCGCCGCCAGTTGCTTCCATTGCGGTGTGCGCGTGACCATCCAGCCTGTGCCTGCGGCCGCTCCCACGCCCACGAACAAGCCCAGCAAATGGCGACGTGACGCGGATGTGGGTGCAGTGTGCAAGGTTCGATAGCCCACACCGTCCGCATTCAAACCGTGCAGCGCACCGGTAATGGACTGCAAATGCTGCCATGCACGGGCATGGTCTGGGTGAGCGTCATGCCACTGACGCCAGCTCTTTTTCTCTGCTGCCGTAGCGGTGCAGCCATGCAGACGCGTAAACCAGTCTGCGGCAGCTTCGGCAACGGCAGCATCCAAGGGGGCACCACCGGCGCGCAGTTGCACACCAGTGCCCGGTGTAGGGGCCGCCAGGCGGCAGGCAGAGCGATTGGTCATGACGAAACAGAAGCGGTGCTCAAGGGATCAGGAAAGCGCCAGGAGAAAGCATTGACGATGCGCCTGCATCAGATAGCGTTTCACCGAAGTCATGGAGACACCGAGCCGCTCTGCAATGGCAGCGTAAGTCAGGCCTTCCAGATGAGCCAGCAAGAATGCTTCGCGTGCCTTTGGAGCCAGGGCATCCAGTACTTGATCGACTGCCTGCAACGACTCAAGAGCAATCAAGCGCTCCTCTGGCGGTGGCACCAGATCTTCTGCCAATAGCGCCAGCGCATCCAGATAGGCTTGTTCCAGCACACGACGGCGGTAGCGACGAATGACCAGGTTCTTGGCCACCGTGACCAGGAAAGGCCGTGGCTGCTCGATGCGCGTCGCCATCCCGGAGACGATGACGTTGACAAAGGTGTCGTGAGCAATATCTGATGCCTCGAAGGCATTGCCCAGCTTGCGCCGCAGCCAATGCTGTAGCCAGCCATGATGTTCAACGTACAGCGCGTGAACGGGATCAGCAGGAGCAGAGGAAGATGCGGTCACAGACGGTAGACCGCGATGACGCGGCATTATTTGATAGTGAGAACTATTCTCATTCTAGCGTCTAATCAAATTGCTCTTTGCGAGCCCGCCTGGCCAATGGCCCTGCCCGGTTGCTTGTTTCGCAACGAGGCCTGGCATCAGCGTCATGGCTCGACCACCACCGCAGCTTTGTCAGCAGTGAGCCCATTTTCGAGCTAAGCAGCGAATGCCTGCGGCAGCCCGCATGCCGCGCGCTCAACGCTCAAGTTGATCACGAGCAGTGCAGCAAGAGCAACGCGTGTCCAATCTGCGGGCATCCTTGAATGGCCTACTGCGTTACCCAGCGAATTATTGGCATCTTCAGATTGAAGGTGGGATAGCTTGCGACCATATAGCCAAACAACCCACCCTGGATCGGATGAAGCATTCCGATCCTCCGCTGTCATTGGGTTGTCACGACACAGGCGGAGACTGCGGGTTTTCACCAATCCACATGCCATGTGGATGGGCCGCAAAGCCTTGCCTCCTTGTATTCGCTGTCATGAAAACTGCATCCCCCGGCTTCGCCCCCAAACGCGTTGCCTATGCCGCTGCCACACTCTTCCTCAGCACTGCCGTGCTGGTGGCATGCGGAGGCTCCGACGATTCTGATCCTCCCCCCACCACGCCCCAGCCACCGGTCGTACAAGGCCGCTGGACCACGGGTGACCTGCATGTGCACACCATGCAGTCCGACGATGCGCAGCAAGTAAACACCTTGGACAAAGTGCTGGCCTCCGCTTTTGACCGCTTTGGTCTGGACTGGGCTACGCTGTCCGATCATCTGCGCCTGAGCAGTTGGGACAATGACGGCAACCGTCTGAATCCGCAGATTCCGATGTCGGAAGCCATGGCCAAATTCCAGGTGCCGCGCATCAAGGAACTCCAGGCCCAGGGCAAGTACGCCGACAAGGTGATCTTCTCGTCCTTTGAATGGGATATGCCTTCGCACGACCACGGCAACGTCGGCATCTTGACCGACAACCCCATGTCGGCAGGTGCGCTCAAGGCCGCCAGCCAGTTCGAGTATCTGTTCACCAACCGCGACGCGGCATTGTTCAAGCCCGAAGATGTGGCGGTCTGGGGCCCCAAGGCCGGCACCGGCTACAACACCCATGCCGAAGCCATGGCCGCCATTGCCTGGCTCAAGCAGAACTACCCCAGCACAAGCTATCTGCAGATCAACCACCCATCTCGCAACCCTGGCAAATACACGATTGCCCAACTGCGTGAGATGAATGATCTGGCCCCCAATATTGTCTTTACCCTCGAAGGCATGGTGGGCAACCAGATGGAGCCGGACCGCGGTGGCTACACCAGCGACTACATCGAAGCCAATCTGCCTTCGCGCACCTATGGCGGCGTGGACTATATGGTGGCCAAGCTCGGAGGGACCTGGGATGCGCTGCTGTCCGAAGGACGCCGCATCTGGAACGTGGCCGACTCCGACTACCACTTCACCATGTCGCAAGGCAAATACAGCAGCGGCTACGCGCCGGGCGAATATGCCAGGAACTACCTGTGGGGCGACGTCAAGGACCCGCAATCGCTGCTGGCCACGCTGCGCACCGGCAAGCTGTTTGCCGTGTATGGCGATCTGATCAATGCGCTGGACTTCAAGGTGAAGAGCGCCAGGGCCACGGGCGAAATGGGCTCCGAAGTAGCGGCACAAAGCGGCGAAGACCTGAGCATCACCATCCGCTTCAAGAGCCCTGATCGCAACAATTTCGAATACCAGCTGGGCAGCGGGCTGTATGCCAACGTCAAGCCCATGGTGGACCATATCGACCTGATCGCGGGCAATGTCACCGGCCGCAAGACCCCGGGCACGTCTGGCTACGATGAAGCCACCAGCCCATCGACCCGTGTGCTCAAGCGCTTTACCCGTGCGGACTGGACGCTCGACTCCGAGGGCTACTACACCGTGACCACCACGGTCAAAGCCACTGGCGACCAGTACTTCCGTCTGCGCGGCACCAACCTGGGCACCGATGTGGCCGGAGAGACAGCGAATGGCGAACCGCTGCCCGATCTGAAGACCGATGACGGCACCGACCATGTGGCGCGCTTCAACAAGATCAATGCACGCAACTACGGCGACCTGTGGTTCTATTCGAATCCGGTGTTTGTGAAGACGGCAGCCCAGTAATTTCTGCACTGTCCCCTGAACTGCCCGGCTCACTGCCGGGCATTTTTGTTCCACGAACTGGTGCCGCGGCAGAGTGCTGCGCCTCATCCGTCCCGGGAATCGCAGCAATTCCGGGTGACCGCCTTTTTGCATGTCTGGACTTGGTGCAATAGACCCTTAGCAGCCATGCGCGAAGTTCATGCCGATGGCAGCTTCGCAGCAGACGCCGTCCTTTCCCCTCAGCTATTGCGATGACTGGCCTACGCTTCTTGGCAGAGTCGATAGAGGTGCGCCTTCACCGCGGGACAACTCACCTCCCCTCTGGCTGAGGGACGGTAAAGCTGAGCGTCGCCGTGTAGCGCACATCGTGATACTTCCTAGCGCCCACAGTCACCGCTGCATCATTGACGCGCGCCGATACCTCAAGCACATACAGGCCAGGGAAGGACGGCGTAAAGCTCACCGTACCATCCTTTGACGGAGCCAGTGAACGCCGCCACCCCTCCCCCGTTTCGACGTTCACCTGACTGGCGGCGACGGGCCGTCCCTTGAACATCAATCGAAAGGTGTTTCCATCAGGGTGGGTCGGAACCAGTTCCAGGTCGTTCAGGGCCTGAATGCCCTGGCGACCGTAGCGGGCTTGATAGTAGGTAAGAACGCCATCATCGAACCCGGTAGCAGTGAAGCGCAGATCGCTGACGGGTTGGGGAACAACGAGATGGTTGATCGCAGCCTGCACTGGCAGTGCCTTGCCATCCGCTTGCATTGCCCTGGGCTCCAGCAAGGCAGGCCACTTTTCCAAAGGGCGGTGCAGCTCTCCCGCGTAGGCACGGACCTCCGCCCCTTCGGGCTGCACCCAGAGATACTCCGCTTGCGCCTTTGCCGAACACCCTAGGACGCTGCTGCTTAACAGGCACAGAGCCGTTCGATGGAATACATCAGGTAAATGCACTAGGTAATCCTTGTCCTCAAACTTGCATCCAATGCGCTCGGCCTATTGGCGCCGCTTGGATTTCTTCCAGCCCGACACCGGCCTGCAACCCAGACCCGGTGTCGAGCAGCACATCACAAAGGCTGGGCGGGCTACGACGATCAGGCCCTGCCTCCACTATCTGCTACCTGCTCGCATCAGATAGTGGCGATCAGCATCCGTGGCCGTTCGCACTGCATTCAGCGCGTGACGCCTTGCGGGGAACCGCTGGGCTTCCGTTGACGCGGATGAAGAACCGCACCGAACCGACCCTAAGTCCGGTCCAGATATGCAGCCAGGCCCTGCTTCACCTTGGCGTCTGATCTGCCATCGAAGCTGGCTCAGGCCGTCCTCTGGATGACCTTGAATGTCGGCGTTCAAAAGTCATAACGCATCCCTACATTGACGCTGCGCGGAGCACCCCAGGTATAGAACAAGCCTGCCGCCGTAAAGTTGGTGAGACCGGCCATGTACTTCTTGTCCAGTGCATTGTTCACGTTCAGGCTGAACGACAGGTGCTTGTCGACTTGATAGCGCGCCATCAGGTCCAGCACCGCGTAACCCCTCTGCGACAAAGTGGCGGCGCTATTGCTCATAGACGTCTTGCCTTGCCAACGTGTGGCGGCTCCCACAGTCAGCCCACGCAAGAAGCCTGCGTCGAAACGATAGGTCGTGCCCAGCTTGAACTGGTATTTGGGATATTGACTGGCGCTGGTGAGTGAGCTGCTTTGCTGCACCAGGCTGCCCTGTGCCTGCCAGCCGCGCGCAAGCTCGCCCGCCAACTCCAGCTCCCAGCCACGCCGCGTGGCAGAAGAGACCGCACGATAGGCCGTATTGCCTGCAGGAGTGAGATCACCACTTTCCTCTGCAGTGTTTTCCGTCTTCATCCAGAAATGCGCAATGCTGGCGTTCAAGCGCTTGTCGAAAAACTCCCCCTTGGCGCCGATCTCATAGGTATTGCCCTGTTCCGGTGCCAGTGTTGCACCCCGTGCATCCTGAGCCGTTTGCGGCTGGAAAATATTGGCATAGCTTGCGTACAGCGACATGTTCGGCTGCACCTCGTAGACCAACCCGGCATAGGGGGTGATCACGCCGTTTTCCTTCATGTCATAGTTCCACCAGTAAGGTGTGATGTCACGCTCTTCAAACCGCGTAACGCGCAACCCCGTGATCATTTGCAGAGGATCCGCCAGCCGGAAGCGCCCCGCTGCATAGGCATAACGCTGCTTCTGACTGAACTTGTTGTTGCCGTAGTTCAAGACACTGAAGTCGGGCTGAGGCAGCACAGCGCCTCCTTGTGCCATGTTGATGCCGAGATTGCCCAGCGGCACCAGGTTCAACGCATTCAGCGGCAATTGCACATTGCTGTGAAAACGCGATACACCCGCACCTGCCAGGAGCTCATGCGAACGCCCCAACAGCTCGAATGTCCCCTTCACATCCAGATTGACGCTCCAGTTATCGGTCTCCATATTGCGCCATCGACCAAAGCTTGCGCGGTCCTGGTCGTAGAAGTAGCCAGCCTTCATATCGTCCATGGAGACGTTCTGATGTGAGAACTTGAGCGTGGCGGCCCAGTTATCCGCCAGTCTTTGCTCCAGGCTGCCGAAGATATTGAGGCCTTTTTGCGTATATCCCCCCCAGGGGGCGCCGGTGTTGAAAGAGCGTGGCAACCACGCCACCTCACCGCCTGTGCGCGTGTATCGCTGGATCGGTTGCGTGGTGCCAATGCCTTGCGCATCGCGTTCGCGATAGGTCATGCCAAGGTTGAGGACTGTGCCAGGGGCGATGTCCGCTTCAAGTGCCCCAAACAGCATCTTGCTGCGGCTCTTTTCATGGTCACGGAAACCACCGGCGTCCATGGCGGAGGCAACCAGACGCCCCCGAACCGTGCCCGCTTCGTTCAGTGGGCCGCTCACATCGGCCTGTGTTCGATAAGTATCCCAACTCCCCACATTGGCGCGCACGCTGGCCTGAAATTCGCGGGTCGGTCGTTTGCGGATCATGTTGACCGTGGCGCCGTAGTCACCCTTGCCCACAACCAGACCGGATGAACCTTTGAGGACCTCGATCCGGTCAATCTCCGCCATGTCGTCGAGCGAAAACATGGTGCTGGTCAGGTAATACCAGCCGCTGCTCAGTTGTGCCATGCCGTCGGTCTGCAGGTTGACCTTCGCCCCGCGCGCTTGAAAATCGGTAGCGTTGTTCTGCCTGTACACGGCGATGCCGGGTGTCTGCTCCATCACATCGGTCAGGGTCTCCAGCTTGAAGTCATCCATGCGCTGACGCGTCATCACGGTCACGGACTGAGGTGTCTCGCGCAGCGAGAGATTCAGTCCCGTTGCTGTCCTGCTGGGACCGGTCTGGGTGTAACTGCCCGTACCCTCGGTCACGCCGTCCCTCTCGAGCTGGGCAGTCACAGTGACGGTGGCCAGGGATGAGGAGTCATCGTTTGGCGCGATGGCTTTGATGACCAGGCCTCCTCCTTGGGGGACCGCGACCAGACCACTTCCGGCCAGCATCTGCTGCGCCGCCTGCCTGAGCGTGAGCGCTCCATGCACGGGACGCGCTGTCTTGCCGGCTACCAGCGCGGGAGCAAACCCAATGGAAGTGCCAGAGGCTGCTGCCAGTTCGTTAAGTGCGCTCCCCAAGGGCTGGGAAGTGATCGTGAAACTGATGTTTTTTGCATTCTCAGCCGCGGATTGCGCCTGCGCAATCACCGGAGAGAGGACGGCCAGGGCTGCGGCCAGAGCAAGAGGAGCGGGCTGAAAATGAGGCTGCGTGAAGCGCATGGAGAGGGATTCCGAACGTCGAGTAATGAATGAAAATAAGACTCACTACTCTTTAAGACGCATCAGATCACCAGAAATACACCCCTAGTCCGAAGAAAATTTGAAATTCCCGCATCGAGCCTGAAAGTGCTCAAGGCGCGCTGACGATTTCGGTCTTCCCAGATGGCTCGCTGACCAGCTTCACAGGCAGGATCTGAGTCAGCATGCGCGCAAATTCCCCGGGTCTATCAATCTGGTAGCTGCCGCCGATGGTCATTGCAGCGACCGCCGGGTCGCGAATCTCCAGACCCGTAGACCCGTAGCGCTCCAGTTCAAACAATGCATCCGCCAAGGCGGTGTTATCAAAACGCACCAAGCCCTTGCGCCATAGGGCGACACTGCCGGGAGCAACACCGGCCACCTGGCCTAATACGCCGTCCGATGACACCCTCAGGCCTTGCCCTGCCAGCAATTCGACATGCAGATCAGCCTTCTCGTTGGCGCTGCTGTAGGAACCGGCGACCTGCACACGGCCCTTCTCCACCGAAACATTGACCGCCCCGGCATCGGCCCCCTGGTTGCGATAGCGAACGGAAAACCGTGTCCCCAGCACCGTGACACGCGCAGGCCCAGCGAGAACATGGAATGGCTTCTTGGGATCGGCGGCAACCGAGAACATGATCTGCCCATCAGCAATCCGCACTTCTCGGCGGTCGCGGTACATGGTGACCTGTGCCTGCGTGTCGGTGTCCATGGCGAGCTCGGTGCCATCTGGCAAGGTGACAAGCTTTTGCTGCCCCTTCTGCGCAACATAGCTGCTCTCGAATGTCGGCTGCAGCATCCATTGGTGCCATCCAATCCCTGCCGCAAAGAGCGCAGCACAACAGGCAGCGACCAAGGCAGAGCGCGGCTGCATCCAGTTCAACAGCGCGCCTGCGCGCGCCCGTCCCTCCATCGCCTCCGGTTTCGCAGGCCCACCGGCAGACTGCGCAGAAGATCCACCACTGGCAATGGTTTCGCGCTCGAACGAGGACCGTGCTTTTGCAACCATGTCGGAAGGAGCAGAACGCAGCACCGCCATGTCTTGCGTCAGACGACGAAATGCCGCGTCATGTGCCGCATCCTCAGCCAACCACTGACGCAGGGCTTCATGCTCGCTCTCGCTCAAGCCTTGCTCCCAGCGAGAGTGCCATTCGACGGCCGCCACCTCTACCGGATTCTGTCGACTGAAAAAATCCGCAAGCTCGCGCGCTTCCTCTGCCTCGTCAAAGGAGGCTGGCACTTTGCGCTGGGATGCAAAAGAGTGACTCATCTTATGGATAGGGATGCGCGGGGCGCGGCAAGAATTCACCCTCGGCGAAGCAGCTACGCAAAACGAACGCAAATTTGCGATCACTCGACATTATCAAGTTCCATTCTGCGCGCAGCACATGCAAGTTTTCCACGGCTGATGTACTGATTCACCATGCTCAGCGACACTCCCAGACGCTCTGCGATCTCCTTGTTGGGCAACTCATCGAAGATGTACATGCAGAAGGCATCACGACACCGAGGCGGCAGCCCCTCGATAGTGTCAAGATACGCTTGAATGCTCTGAGACGATGCATAGGCATGCTCGGGCTGCAGATGCAGAGGGCTCGCAGGCTGGTCCAGCTCCTCCAAGGAATCGATACTTTGATGCTGGCGCACCTCAGCCCGTCTATCCATATCGATTTTGGCGCGCAAGGCCACCTGTCTCAACAGTGCACCTGGCTCAAGAATGACCTGCCCCTTCTGCTGCATGGAAAGCACACGGGCATAGCTTTCCTGCGCCAAGTCGGCCGCAGTATCGCGGTCTCTCACTTTGCGCATGCAGAAATTCAACAGATCTCTGTAGTAGCGGGTCAGCACGATCCAAAAAGCCAGTAGCAATAAGTGAGGCCGAACATGCGCGGCGATAAGACAGCCTTGGAGCCCTGGCGCAAAGAGTTGCAATCAACTACACGGCAAAATTATAGATTGCTAATGCGACTTATTCTCAATGAATCCATGCAATATGATGCGAGTCATAGGTACGGATCAGCCACGGCCCCATTCGACCCAGCGTTGACCGGCATGTCTGTGACGACTGTCGACAGCAAGTAGCCAGAAACAGCCGTCAGGGTCGATGAGCAGAAATTCAGCCCATGGCCGAAAACTCCATCTCGCTTGCGAGTCCGAAATCAGGCGCAGGCTGAGGCAGCGCGCATGTCGAACGCTTGCTGGCCACCGCCTCCCCGCCAGGGGCCATGCCAGGCGGCTTGGAACGAATCACTGCTGATCATTTCAGCGTGAACTCGCTCGCGGCTTAGTGAACCCACAGCACCTCAAACTGCTGGCGGGTTGAAGTGATCTGTATCGACACCTCATCCCCTTCGCTCCTACCCAGCACCGCCCTGCCCAAAGGCGCTTTGCTGCTGATGACCTGAATGGGATCTGCGCCGTTGACCAGCTTCATATTCCCTCCATCCGGTCCGAGAAAGAACTGTTGTTGCTTGTCGTCTGAATCCACCAGACAGAACAGCGCGCCGAGCTGAATCCCTTTGCTGGCGTCGTAAGGTTGCGAGCGGAACTGGCGCCAATCAGCCATCGCCTGGCGGATGGCTTCTGCGCGACGAGCCTGGCCGGTAGCCAGGTAGGCAGCTTCGAGACCCAATGTGTCGTACTTGTTCTCGGCGATGTTTTCCTCATGAGTCGCCGTTTCATGAGCAGCCATAGCGGCCTTCTCGGCCTGCAGAAGGTCCTCCGCGAGCCGTTCCAGCACCTGCTGCTGCAACAACAATTTATCCATAGCGAAAAGAGGCATCTCGAACAAGTTGAGGGGCCCCGATTATGAAGGGCCTGTTCACCGCTCGACGCTTCCCATTGGCTACGTCAGCGCCTGTTCACTGGCCGATAAGCCGCAATGCACCATAGGCCTCTTAGACTCTAAATTTATAGCTGGCTGCGCTTCTATATATTGATTTCAAATACATTTGATATTGAAATCAATGCTAGACATACGCAACCAGCTCCACTATTGATAGCTTTTGTCGATCTTCAGACCATGGCACGAGGCGCAAAACAACTTGCGGCAGGCTTCTTTTTGAACCGCTCTCAGTGCTGAATATTTGCCAATGCAGACAACAGATGGCGCTTGTGGTTGTGGGCCCCAAGGCATGATCCTGAGGCCCCATATTCCACTTCCAGAGGCACGGCCGCACTCACGCTCCATCAGGGATGGTTGGCTCCACCAAGAGGGCAAGCAATTGCAGTGATTCCTGCCAGCCCAGATAGCAGGCCTGCTCTGGAATCATGTCGGGAACGCCTTCCTGCACCACATGCAGCTCGGTACCGCAAAAGACCTCCTTCAGATCGACGGTGGTGATCATCTCGCCGGGCAGATTGGCGTCCTCGAATCGATCGGTATGACGTATGCGCCTGCCCGGCACCAGTTCCAGAAACTCACCGCCAAAGCTGTTTTTGCTGTTGGCGGAAAAATTGATGAAGCTCATGCGGTAGCGGCCCCACACGCGTGCGTCAAATTCATGCACCTGCGCCGCGAAACCATGCGGAGGCAGCCACTTGACCATGGCCTCGGGGGTCGTGAAGGCCCGGTAGACGCGTTCGGGCGGAGCTTTGATCACACGGTGCAGTCGAATGGTCTGTGGCATGCGAGACTCCTGAGATAGAGGCCAGCAAGCTTAGCCCTCATCACCGCAGCTGGCTACCAGGCTTTCTTGGATGTATTCATCAGTCGCCTCTTCGGCACAACGCCATCACACCTATCCCGCGGACAGGCCGCTTCGGCTCCGCACCCAAACCCCATGCAAGATTCGCCGACATTAAGCAGATGGTTAACCATGGCGCGCGATGACGAAATCGTCGTCGATGCCACCGACATCAACCACGAAGCATCGTCCAATCCATGGTGCTTTTCTCCAGACGATGAGGAGTCTCTGGGCATCAGCGCTGAAGCCCTTGCCGATTTCATCGGGCAGGTCGTGGCAGCCAGACAGGAGCAATTGGGTGGAAATGCACCCATGCTTTTCTATTGCTGGCATGAGGCACAGACCAGGCAGCTGCGCTTCAGCCTTGTATCCGCCGCGCATGGCCGGCTGCCTTTCGGCTGCGCCGTCGACCCCGCAGCGAAGCTTGCATCCATTGCCGCAGATATTGTCGAAAAGGACTGGCTCAATGCCGAGTGGGGCCAGCCTGGGCCAGACCAGGCTGCGCCCGATGACCTCTGTGAGGAGCCGGCGTTGAGCTTGGCGGTGTTCGTCGCCCATCTGCCATAGCCTGATCTTCAGGCGCATGTTCAGGCTCTTCGCAACCCGAGCCGCTGCCGATCTGCACACACAGCTGCCGGAATTCAGGCAGCGTTCCCCATACGGCCAGAGGCACGGAACATGGCACACTGTGGCGAACATCGGCGATTACCGCACCGCATTGCGCGTCGCCGCCTGTCGCAGCCCCATGACAACAGCCCGGGGAGTTCGTATGGGCAAAGGCAAAACCGGCGCCAAAGCGGCGTTTTCAGCTCTCGCAACCCCGCTCGTCGACTCGGCAGTCGAACAGGCCCGGGACATTGCACGGGTACCTGACGTCGAGGGGATCCACCAATTGCGCGTCACTTTGCGCAGCCTGCTGACGCTGTGGTGGTTTTACCGGCCTCTGATGGAGGCAAGAGAGTATGCACGGCAGCGCAGCAGCCTGAAATCGATTGCCAACGCAGCAGGCATGGCCCGCGATTACGACATTTTGATCGAGCTGCTGAGACGTAACGACAAATGCAGCGCAGCCGGCATTGCGGCCCTATCGACCGCCCGCGAATCCGCTCTGCAGGCTGGCCGGGAAAACCTTTCGCCCCCCCATATACAGACACGATTGCAGGAAGCTCTGGCGCAAACGTCGGCCAGCTTGGGCCCTGGGTCCGGCCAGCCGCGACTGCGAGCTCTTGCACAGGCCCGGGTTGCGCAGGCAGCGAGGCAGCTGCGCCGACGCACCAAGCGGGCGATCACCGCCGGCAGGCCAGACCTTGAAGCCTTTCACGATGTCAGAAAGGCCGGCAAGAAAACACGTTATCTGCTGGAGCTGTTCGGGCCCTTGCTGCCCGCAGACCATCGCCACTTGCTCAAGCGGCTGCAGAAAATCCAGCAGCCGCTTGGCGAGCTGAATGACCTTGCTGTCAGCGAAAGCCTGCTCAGGCAGAACCCGCACCTGATCCCTTCTGCGCATCAGGCGAAACAAATAAGACGCTGGCTCAGAAAGAAACGCAAGAACCGCCTGAGCGCCCTC
Organism: Comamonas testosteroni TK102; assembly: GCF_000739375.1. Taxonomy (NCBI): domain Bacteria; kingdom Pseudomonadati; phylum Pseudomonadota; class Betaproteobacteria; order Burkholderiales; family Comamonadaceae; genus Comamonas; species Comamonas testosteroni. The sequence goes on from NZ_CP006704.1 coordinate 3,652,201, forward strand.
TCCTGCCTGCTGCGCAAGGATCGGACGCTCAAGCAGGCTTGAGCGTTCACGACGGCGCCGCTATCAGTCCCAGACAGGAGCCAGTCCCTCGGGGCTGACTTCGCGGCCGTTGCGCTCCAGCGCCGCGATCAGCGCCATATCATCGGCGTCCAGCTTCAGATCGCGCGCCAGCAGGTTGCTCGCAAGGTTCTCACGCTTGGTGGACGACGGAATCACCGCATAACCCAGCTGCAGCGCCCAGGCCAGCGCCACCTGCGCCACCGTGGCCTGATGCTTGGCCGCGATCTGCGCCAGCACCGGGTCCTTGAGCACCTTGCCGTAGGCCAGGGTCATGTAGGAAGTGACCTGAATGCCCTGCTGCTGGAGGAAGGCCGTCAGCTTGCGGCCTTGCAGATAGGGGCTCAGCTCGATCTGGTTGGTGGCAATCTCGCCCTGGCCCACGGCGGCGATGGCCTGGCGGGTCAGCTCGATATTGAAGTTGGAGATACCGATCTGGCGGGTCAGGCCCCGGGCCTTGGCTTCGGCCAGGGCTTCCATGTACTCGGACAGCTCCACGCCGTTTCCGGGTGCGGGCCAGTGGATCAGGGTCAGGTCCACATAATCGCAACGCAGTTTCTTGAGGCTGTCCTGCAGGCTGGGGATCAGCTTGGCGCGGCTGTAGTTGTCGGTCCAGATCTTGGTGGTCACAAACAGATCGCTGCGCGCCACACCGCTGTCGGCAATCGCCTGACCGACTTCAGCTTCGTTGCCATAGATCTGGGCTGTGTCGACCGCGCGGTAACCCACATCGAGTGCGTTGCGCACGGAATCGATCACGACCTGACCGTTGAGGCGGAAAGTACCGACGCCGAAGGAAGGAATAGGGCTCATGAAATCACTCCTGAATGAGATTGAGGGCAGCAGCCCGTCCGGAGCCTGCATGTCTGCTGGCCGTACCGGCTTTCCCGATGCCTGAAGTTTGCCGCGTTCATATTCGCGGATTAAGCCTTGTATTTCACAAATACTCTTGAAATCAAATCAAATATAGAACCAGAATCTTGCAGCAGCCGCCGCCAATTTTCATGATCTGTGATTACCGCACGCACCCGGCCCGACTTGAGCCCCATGCCCGCTGCGGGAAGCTGCGGAACACGGGTCTGAGCGCCATCGGCAATCACTGGCGCTGTTCAATGGAAGTGAATTCCGCAACACGCCGTTGACCAGGGCGAACAGAACCACGGACAGGTTTGCGGCGCGGTGTCCTCGATTAACATTTGCAGATCAAGCTTGGCATTCCCCATTTTTCTTGAACCGAATTCAACAATGAAGACCACGCTCGACGAACTGCAGGCCTTTGTGGCTGTCGTGGACACGGGGTCCATCACGGCCGCGTCGGAACTGCTGGGCCTGACGATTTCAGCCACCAGCCGTACGCTGGGGCGGCTGGAAGAAAAGCTCCAGACCACGCTGCTGCGCCGCACCACCAGACGCCTGGCGCTGACCGAGGAAGGCACCACTTTCTTGCAGCACGCCCGCGCCATTCTTGCATCGGTCGACGAAGCGGAGGAGTTGATGGCCGCGCGACGCATGCGTCCGGCGGGAAGGTTGCGTGTCGATGCAGCCACGCCCTTCATGCTGCATGTGCTGGTGCCGCTGATTGCAGGATTTCGTGCGCGCTACCCCGAGGTGGAGCTGGAGCTGAACTCCAACGAAGGCATCATCGACCTGCTCGAAAGGCGCACCGACGTGGCATTCCGCATCGGCGTGCTCAAGGACTCCACCCTCCATGCCCGCCCTGTGGGCATCAGCCGCATACGCGTGCTGGCCAGCCCGGCCTATCTCAAGCGCCACGGCATGCCCGCCAGTGCGGCACAGCTCAGCCAGCACAGCCTGCTGGGCTTTACCCAGCCCGAATCGCTCAATGACTGGCCGCTGCGCGACGCCGACGGCAACGCCGTGCACATTCGCCCGGACATTGCATCTTCCAGCGGCGAGACGCTGAGGCACATGGCGCTGGCCGGCCTGGGCATCGTCTGCCTGTCGGACTTCATGACCCGCGCAGACCGCGAGCAAGGAAATCTGGTGCAGCTGTTCGGCAAGCAGACGCTGGACATCTGCCAGCCCGTCAATGCGGTCTACTATCGAAACACCGCACTAGCGGCGCGCATCACCTGCTTTGTGGACCATGTGGTGGAAACGCTGGGCAGCCGCCCGTTCGAGACCTGAGCGGCCCGAGCCGGCGCGGTGGCTGCCGTACCTGTATCGCGGTGAGGCTGCGCTATGGGCCGGCAGCGCAGCACTTGCAGCGAGGCTGTAACGCCGCAGCAGGGCACTCCATGGCTGGACGGCAGAATCAGGCCTTCCGCCTTGCCCTGCAGCCCTTGCCGTCATCGAGGCGCTGGGTAGCCTCTTTGGCAGCTTCTGACCTCAGACTGCCAGGATCAAGGCCCAGGTATTTGCGCATCCCAGGCCGGTTGGCTGCGGGAACTCCGGTCGCGCCCGTATGATCCGAACCCCTATGCCTCAAAACACCGTCCAAGCTTCCTCCTCGCAACATGGCTTGCGCGCCCTCTGGCGCCAGCGTGGAGTGGGTGCCTGGCTGCTGTGGCCGCTGTCGCGACTCTATGGATTGCTGCAGGCCTGGAACGCACGGCGCATGCGCAGCCGCCAGCAAAGCACGGGGCTGCCGGTCATCGTCGTCGGCAATGTGATTGCAGGCGGCGCGGGCAAGACCCCCGTGACGCAGGCCGTGGTGGCCCACCTCAAAGCCAGGGGCTGGCAGCCGGCGATCATCTCGCGCGGTTATGGCCGCAGGATCGAGAGCGGGCAGGATTGCCGCGAGGCCCTGCCGGACAGCCCCGCCAGCGAAGTCGGCGACGAGCCCGCCCTGCTGGCGCGCAGCACCGGCGTGCCGGTCTTTGTCGCCTCCAGACGTCTGGAGGCAGCGCAAGCGCTGCGCCAGCGCTACCCGCAGGTCGATGTGATCGTGAGCGACGACGGCCTGCAACATCTGGCCCTGGCACGCGATGTGGAGCTGTGCGTCTTCAATGATGAAGGTGTCGGAAACGGCTTTCTGCTGCCCGCAGGCCCATTGCGCGAGCCCTGGCCCCGCCCGGTGACGGCCACACTGCATGCGGGCCAGCCGCCCAGGCCGCCGGGCACAGCCCCGACGTTCGCGTTGCAGCGCAACCTGGCCGATACCGCCTACAACGGCCATGGCCAGAGCATCCCGCTGCGCAGCCTGGCTGACCAGAACCCGGAGGCCGTGGCCGCCGTGGCACGCCCCGAGTCCTTTTTTGCCATGCTGGCCGCCCAGGGCATCACTGCGGCAGCAACCCAGGCCTTGCCCGATCACTATGATTTCGAGAGCTTCTCGCGCAAGCTGGAAAACGACAAGCCCTTGATTTGCACCGAAAAAGACGCCGTCAAGCTCTGGCGCAGGCATCCCGAAGCCTGGGCCATACCCCTGCAGCTACAGCTGCCGCAGGCCTTCTGGGAACTGCTGGATGCGCAGCTGACCAAGGCCAACGCCAATATTCGCCGCGATGGCAAGCCAGCCTGACTATCATTGAGCCTATGGATCGGCCCCGGCTGATCACCCCTTTTTTGCAGCGCCAGCCCCTGCTGGCGCCCTCATCCCGTTTTGCAGGAATATTCCATGGACGCCAAACTTCTCGAACTGCTGGTCTGCCCCGTCACCAAGGGCCCGCTGCGCTTTGACCGCGAGCATCAGGAACTGATCAGCCACAGCGCGCGTCTGGCCTACCCGGTGCGCGACGGCATCCCGGTGCTGCTGGAAAACGAAGCCCGCACCCTGTCCGACGACGAGCTGGAAGAAGAAAAGCAATAAGCCATGAGCTATACGGTACTGATCCCGGCCCGTCTGTCCTCGACCCGTCTGCCCGGCAAGCCGCTGGCCGATATTGCCGGCCTGCCCATGGTGGTACGCGTGGCCCGACGTGCGGCTCTGGCCGGCGCAGCCCGCTGCGTGGTGGCGGCCGACGACGAAAGCATTGTGGCGGCCTGCGCCCGGCATGGCGTCCAGGCCATCCTGACACGCAAGAATCATCCCAGCGGCAGCGACCGTCTGGCCGAAGCCTGTGCGCAACTGGGCCTGTCCGGCGATGATGTGGTCGTCAATGTGCAGGGCGATGAGCCGCTGATCGACCCCAAGCTCATCGAGGCCGTGGCGCAACTGCTGCTGGCCCGCCCCGAAGCCAGCATGGGCACGGCCGCCCATCCCATTGATAGCCTGACGGATTACCGCAACCCCAATGTGGTGAAAGTGGTCTGTGACGCCAAGGGTCTGGCCAGCTATTTCAGCCGCGCGCCCATCCCTTTCTCGCGCGACCACGGCGATGAAGCCTGGTGGCAGACGGCGGCCCCCAAGGCCGGTCACACGGGTTTCACACCGCTGCGCCATATTGGCATCTATAGCTACAAGGCCGGTTTTCTGCGCGAGTTCCCACAACTGGCACCCGCGCCGACCGAAGCCATGGAACAGCTGGAGCAGTTGCGCGCCCTCTGGCACGGCCACCGCATTGCCGTGCATATCACGCCCGATGCACCGGGTGCCGGCGTAGACACGCCCGAAGACCTTGAGCGCGTGCGCGCTGTTTTTGCTGTCTGAGTAAAAGACCTGCGCACCTTGGCGACACCGGTGCGCAGGCCGTCTTCGTCCAGGGCTGCTCACGCATCAAGCCGGCAGCAGCCCTGTCGGCGTGCGCCATCCCAAAGGGCCCTGGGCCAGTCCAGGAAAGCGCCGATCGCTATACTTTCCGCATAGTCCGAATAGCATATGTAACGGCTTCGGCATCTGGATTACAACTACAGCAATCGCGTTTGCAGCGGATACATGCCTTCAATTGGCCGCGCTTGTGACAGCCTTGACTGAATTGTGTAAGCCTGTGTTGGTCTTGTGCGTGCTATCCTTGCCCGCGAAAAAATACGGCCCGGGGACTACGGACGACCACCCGTCTGCCTGGGCCAGCAAGAATTTCTACTCTCCTCAAGGATTTCCATGAAACTGATTTTGTTGGGTGCACCCGGCGCCGGCAAAGGCACTCAGGCGGCCTTCATTTGCCAAAAGTACGGTATCCCTCAAATCTCCACGGGCGACATGCTGCGCGCCGCCGTCAAGGCTGGCACCCCTCTGGGTCTGCAAGCCAAGGCCGTGATGGACGCCGGCCAGCTGGTCAGTGACGATCTGATCATCAACCTGGTCAAGGAACGCATTGCCCAGCCCGACTGCGCCAAGGGTTTCCTGTTTGACGGCTTCCCCCGCACCATCCCCCAGGCCGACGCCATGAAGGCCGCCGGCGTGAAGCTGGACTATGTGCTGGAAATCGATGTGCCCTTCGACGCCATCATCGAACGCATGAGCGGCCGCCGCAGCCACCCCGCCTCGGGCCGCACCTACCACGTCAAGTTCAACCCTCCCAAGGTGGAAGGCAAGGACGATGTGACCGGTGAAGACCTGGTGCAGCGCGAAGACGACAAAGAAGAAACCGTCAAGAAGCGCCTGGACGTCTACAGCAACCAGACCCGTCCTCTGGTGGACTACTACAGCAACTGGGCCAAGGCCGACGCAGCAGCGGCCCCCAAGTACCGTGCCATCAGCGGCACAGGTAGCGTGGAAGAAATCACCGAGCGCGCTCTGGCCGCCCTGGCTTCCTGATCGCCCTGATCACTCGCTCATGGAGCCTTGCCGACTTTTCGCGGTCGGGCATCTCTGGGCAAAAAGGCCGGTGTCTTCACCGGCCTTTTTTGTTCTCGAGCCTCAAGGCCCCTGCCGTTCGGCCGGAATCCATCCGATGCGGGCAAACTGCACCGTGGTGGAGTTGCTGCCATCAATATTCATAGCTATCTACGCTCATATTCATTGATTCTTAGGCAAAAAACATCCAAGATTCCAGGTATCACGAAGGATAGAAGCTCTCAGAATAAGAGCATCAACCCAATGCGCGAGGCCAGCCCATCAACTCCAGCATCAGGCTGATTCTGGCCTTGGCCGCCGGCAGGCTGCCCGCACGGTCATCCGGTGCACCCTGAGCCTGCACCACCTGCCCCTCCTCGCACCGGGTCGTGATGCGCAAAACCATGCCCTGCGCCTGCGCCCAGTCCAGGGCTGGCCCAAATGCCTGATGGACCGTGCCGTTGCCCGTGCCCACCACCACCACGCCACGCACGCCCGCCGCATGCCAGGCCTGCATCACCGCCAGCGCCACGGCACTGTTGCAGCCCGCATGGCTGTGCAGCAGCTCCACCTGGGGCCATTGACCTGCGGGCGGTAAAGCGATTGCAGACGAGCCAGCCGCAGCAGCCCTCGGCAGCCCGCCCGTTGCCCAGCGCAGTCGCCCCTCTTCCACCCAGCCCTGCGGACCCGCGCCGCTTCCGTCAAAGGCATCCACACGGTAAGGATGCACCTTGCGCACCTGGCGTGCGCTGAACACCCTGCCCGCCACCACCGCCAGCACGCCCCGGCCAGCGGCCTGTGCATCGGCCGCACAGGCCACGGCATCACGCAGATTGCCAGGGCCGTCAGCCGAGATGGCTGTGGCCGGGCGCATGGCACAGGTCAGCACCACGGGCTTTGCCGGGCACAGAACACACTGCAGAAACCAGGCGGTTTCCTCCAGGGTGTCGGTGCCGTGGGTGATCACGATGCCGCTCACATCATCACGCGCGAGCAGCTCGGCACAGCGCAGCGCGAGCGCATGCCAGGTGGCGTGATCCATATCCTTGCTGTCCAGCTGCGCCAGCTGCTCCGCCTGCAGCGACGCGGCAGCAACGCGCTCCAGGTCCGGCACGGCCTGCAGCAGCTGAGCCACGCCCAGCTGGGCCGCGCGGTAGCCCACGCTGGTGCCAGCCTGCTCGGCGACACCGGCAATCGTGCCGCCCGTGCCCAGGATGACGATTTTTTTGTCACGTTCCACTTGCAGTCCTCTTTAAACTGATTAAAAATACAGGTACTGGATGAACACACAGTATTCATCATCGATCGATCAAGGAATGCCCATGGACCACCCCAAGCTCACTCCCCGCCAGCAGCAGATTCTGGACCTCATCCAGTCCACCATCGCTCGCACGGGTGCGCCCCCTACCCGGGCCGAGATTGCCAGCACCTTCGGCTTCAAGTCGGCCAATGCTGCAGAAGAGCATTTGCAGGCACTGGCCCGCAAGGGCGTCATCGATCTGGTCAGCGGCACATCGCGCGGCATTCGCCTGCGCGCCGACACCGTGCGCACCATCAATGCGGCACGCGGTGCCAGCTTTGCGCTGCCGCTCACGGCCCTGGCTCCGCTGGTGCTACCCCTGGTCGGCCGCGTCGCGGCCGGCTCGCCTATTCTGGCCCAGGAACATATCGATCAAAGCTATTCGGTCGAGCCCAGCCTGTTTGCCGCCAAGCCCGACTACCTGCTCAAGGTGCGCGGCATGTCCATGCGTGATGCCGGCATCATGGACGGCGACCTGCTGGCGGTACAGGCCACGCATGAAGCGCGCAACGGCCAGATTGTGGTGGCCCGTCTCGGTGATGACGTGACCGTCAAGCGCTTCAAGCGTACGCCGCAGGGCATCGAGCTGCTGCCCGAAAACCCCGACTACAAGATCATTCACGTCTCGCCTGAAGAGCCATTCGCCATCGAAGGCCTGGCCGTAGGCCTGATCCGCAACAGCATGTTCATGTAGCGGCCAGGCGGCCTGCCGACATCTCCGTCTGCGTACAGGAGGTGCCCCTCTCGAGCCCAGGTGGTAGGCGCGAGGCTGCCTAGCCTCGCCCTGGGCGGAGCTTTGCCTGAAGCACGCAATCCTGCCCTTATTCATGCCGCAAGGTCATCAAGAGGAGTTGTCAAATGGGATTCGCCACATCACTGCAGTCTTTGACTCGCCGGACACTGAAAAGCCTGTCGTCCTTGCATCCGCTCACCCCGGACTTCCATTCCGGCAAAGCAAGCGCGACCGCCACAGAGACTGCCTCCTGCAAGGCCCATCGCCCCAAGGCGGCGCAGATCAGCATTCCGGTCATGCGCGCCAATCGCGGCCGCAGCCGCCTTGGCAACCGCGTGCTTCATCCTCGGACCTTGGTCACCACCTCGCCCATCACCGCCGAGGCGGTGCAGCCCCCCTCTGCACGGCTGCTCAAAATCGTTCAGCGTGAACCACGCAAGCAACCCGAATGCCTGCTGATCTCCGGGCGCATGGCCGATGTCTGCGCAGCGTTGGAACGCATGGTTCTCAATGAGCAGGCAGCCCGGCAGGCCTGAAAGCACGACGAGCTTGGGCTCACTGCGCTCATGCAGCGCAGCGCGAGTCGCGACAGACTTGCAACTGATGCAGCAAGGCTTCCATATGCCCGCCTGACTGGCTGACTCGCTGACTCGCTGTGGGCCGCAGGCGCTCTCTGAAGTTTCTGCCCCGTTGATCGACCGATGGCGCGAGATGCCACTGCCGCCAGTACCGCGACGAAAAACTTCATTTCGTCGGCGCCAAACGATCTGGATCGCCATGTAAATTTCTTGCCGGACGTTCAGGCTGCTCCTGCCTGCAGAAACGCCTTTTGCAGCAGCCCGCAAGCGACAAAACTCCTTGTCAGGCGCGAATATCCGCGATCGCAGTACCCGGATCAGGGTATTGCGGCACCTTCTCGACAGTGGAAACATTCATACACACATGTCAACGAGGGCGTCCTATGAGTGCCTACCGCAAGCTCTTGCAGCACATACAGGCCAAGGACGCCAACGGCAACCTGCGTCTGATTCTGGTCTATCAGAGTTTTGACGAAGTCGACATGCCGCATGGCGTCTCCATACGCCCGTCTGCCATTTACTTCGAAACCTCCGATCACCAGAAGGTCAACTGGCTCAATCCCCAGCAGTTCGAGATGGAAGCCACTGGCGAGATCCTCAATCGCGTTCCGGCTTCACCGGAGGAATAAGCCATGCCTTGGCCTGGGCAGAATTCCCCTGCGTTCATCGCCCTGCTCCAGACAAGGTTCTGAACATTGCGCAGCCTGAAATATTGGAATAAATTGGCATTCTGGGACATCTTCCGGTATCAGGAGATTGAACATGTTCAAGCACCTGCTCATTCCCACCGATGGCACCAAACTGTCCGAGGCAGCCGTGCGCGCAGGCGTTCTGCTGGCGCGTGAGCAAGGCGCCAAGGTGACCGGCCTGTATGTCATGCCCGATTACCGCGCCATCATCTATGGCGCGGATGCCCTGCTGACCTATAACAGTGCGGAATTCGAGCGCAGTGCCAACAGCGATGCCGATGCGGCCCTGCAGTTTGTCGACCAGATCGCCAGGCCTGAAGGCGTGCCCTGCAACTTCGTGCGAGTCACTCACGCTTCTGTTTACCAAGCCATTGTTCAGCAGGCCCAGGAACTGCAATGCGACCTGATCTGCATGGCCTCCCATGGCCGCAAAGGCATAGGCGGAATCTTGCTGGGCAGCGAAACCCAGCGCGTTCTGACGCACAGCCATGTCCCGGTGCTGGTGCACCGGCCCGCCTCAACCGGCAATCACTAAGGAGCACAAAATATCAGGCAGCGGATCTATCGTTGCACGCATGGACGCCGACCACCGATAGACCATGACTGCTTAGCAATGCAGGCCAGCCAGCCCAAGCTGCCGGCCGCACCCGATGGGGCAACCTGTCGACCGTTCAAACGCGTCAGCAACAGTGCAAGAGCGATAAACGGCAACCGAGGCTGGAGCCTCTGCCAACTATTCAAATGCATTGACTGTGTGAGCTGCAGAACGGAATCGAAGGGACCCCGAAACTTGCCCGCCTTGCGCGGGCATTTTTTTGGGTGCTAGGCACATCGTGCCGATGTCTCACCCAAGCGCTCTCGATGCCCGGGCAAGGTGAACAGGATCTGGAGATTCTGCGAATCCATTTGCTGCACCACGATGGAGCCGTCTTCGTGCAGATAGATCCGCACCGTCCGGTCATCGTCCAGATCCCAATGTGCCACGCTGGTATTCACGCCCCGCCAGCCATGCTCCTCGCACAGGCGGCGCCGACGCAAAGCCCTCAGGAACTCCGGTGAAGCGCCGAGCTCCGCGTTGACATGCACCCAGCTGTCGATCACCAGCTCATAGGCCATCTGCTGCGTATGGCACGGCTTAGCCATCTTCATATGCCTGATCCAGGCATCCAGACGGGAGGCAAAGGTGTATTGCAGGTGGTGAGGCATGAGTTTTCTTGAATTCAATAGCGCACCAGGCTAAATCGCCATTTGCACATCACTTTCAGAATTTTCCTACGCACAATTTACCTAAAACTTCGTCTGAAACAAAATACACATCACCAATAGGCTCAGGGTTTAAGGCTGTCAATAGCTGGATCAAGAGAGCCGGCCCGGTGAAACCCTAGGAATCTGCGGTCTCGGGCTGCCGTATCCGTCATGTCAATGCCTCGATGGACGCATCGACCAGGCCTAACTCTGCGCCCTGATCGGTAGTGGCTGTACCGGCTCAGTCGTGCCAACCGGAGTGCTCCAAGGCAATCAGCTTGCGCGCGGTGGCTTCCTGGATGGGCGATCCGGCAATGCGAGCCGATTCAGCGGCCCATGCCGACACTGCCCCCACGACTCAGGACAGCGGCATGAGCAGAAAACAGCTGGATGAAGCCAGCGTCCCCTGCTTCGAAGTCCTATGTCGCAGCACCCGGGGCCAGCGCAGCCCAGCCACGTTTTTCTTGCTCGAATCGAGACAGGCAACCAAGCGATTCAAGCCGCGAATTCTGTTCGCGGACATCGACATACCCCCCGTTCGGGTTCGCTTCTCGGCCCTGGAATGCAGAGCGGATTTCCACATCTGCACAGGCTTCACTCAATTAATAAAAACTATCTTTTCACTCCGTTACTTAGCACGCTTACTTCATCAAGAAAAGATGACAGCCGCACCGGCAAAGTGCTGCCTCCGAGCTTCCTGCAAGCTCACAAACGGGATCAGAGCTATCCATCGGCGCGATCTGTAAGTGCCTACATACTTACTTACATCCGCTTGATACAACATCACTCAAATGCAAAGAAATGTCAGCTCGCAGGTTCTGCGGCATGTGGTTGAGCAACTGGGAGTGTGAACATGAGAAAAGTTAATCCTGCCGCCAAGAACGCGAATCGCGCCTTTGTCCGGCTGCACACCTATGTGACCAAGCAATTCGACTGGGATATCTTCACCAAGGACTACCGGGTCGTTCTCAACACCGACGAAGACGGCGGCGTCACGCTCTTCATCGTCAAGGTCTTCGACAAGAACGGCCAGCCCGCTGCGCTGGGGCCGAAGATCCCTAACCAGATTACGTTTTCTTACCGCCAGGCTCCCATCATGTCGGTATGGACAGAGTTCTTCAATGACGGCAAATTCAGCTGGCGCAATGTCTCCTGCCGCTAGGGCGCAGCAGTGGGGGATGGCGGCCCGGCTGTCGGCATGGACACCTGCCGCAGCGCCAGGGGCGCCATCCTGTCCAGCACCTTCAGGAGAGTTGCATGACCCGCTTCCAACCGATGCTTGCAACTGCTGCCCTGCTCAGTCTGATGACCCTACACCTCAGCAGCAGCTCGATGGCCCAGGCCGCCTTCACGACGCCGGGCGGCTACACCAACTCCTACAGTGGCCAGATCACGGGCAATGGGGTTGTGCAATACGGACTGGAAACGCGGCCCTTCCAGCGCATGACCGTCACGCTCGACACCAACAATCCGTCCAGCCAGATGAACGTCTTCAAGGACGGCAATGCCCAGCCGCTTTGCGCAGGCTCGGCCAGGCAAAACGTCTGTACCTTCCGCGTCGAACGGGGTGCGAGCTACCGCGTGCTGATCTATCTCACACGTGATGCCGCCCAGCGCGGCGAGAGTGCACGTTTCACGCTCACGACCGAAGAAAGCACCTGACTGCTCTCACCGGCAGCCCTGGTGCGCCCGGCGTCTTGACTACCCTCAATTTGACCTTGGCCAACGGCTTGTAAACTGGCTTCACCAGATTCAAAGTGAAAGCTCGTTACACGATATGGAAAACTTTCCCAAGGACATCTACACCGAGCCCACACCCGATGCGAACACCCTGGCCAACCTCGGCCCCTTCACCGGCATGGCCGGCATCTGGACCGGCAGGCGTGGCCTGGACATCAATCCCAAGGCTGACGGGCCCGAAAAACAGGCCTTCATCGAGCACATGGAGCTGCAACCCATTGATGCGCAGACCAATGGTCCACAACTCTTCTACGGGCTGCGCTATCACACGCGCATCGTCAAGCCCGACGACGTGGAAACCTTTCACGACCAGGTCGGCTACTGGCTGTGGGAGCCTGCCACCGGCAACATCATCCAGACCCTGAGCATCCCGCGCGGGCAGACGGCCATGGCCACGGGAAACACCACGGCCGATGCCACCAGCTTCACCCTCAAGGCCGTGCGCGGCTCCACGGTCAACGGCATCTCCAGCAACCCGTTTCTGGAGCACGCCTTCAGAACCGACGCCTACACCATCACCGTCACCAAGCACGCCGACGGCACCTGGTCGTATGAGCAGGAAACCACGCTCACCATCCCCGGTCAGGGCGAGCCCTTTGCCCATACCGACCGCAATACCCTGCACAAGATCGGCGAGCCCACGCCCAACCCCACGGCAAGAGCCGCAGTCGAGATCTGATGGCGAATAGCCAGGACGTTGTCGTAAGCATCGCGCACTCCCCGACCCCGGCAGCGAGGGGTTGAGCTCAATGCTTGCGCAGCGCTGCATCAATGCAATGAGGCAGAGCTGATGGCCTTGCGCAGGCGTTCAAGCAGCGTCCGAGCCAGTTCCGGATCTTCGAAATTGCTGGGCTCCTGCCCTGAGGTCGACAGGGACCTGATGCTGCGTGCCTGCAATGTCTGCACCTGGGCATCCAGCGGCAAGGGCTTGCCCTGGCATTGCGTCAAGCGCTGCGCTGGTGCCTGGCCCAGCAGATAGTTCATGACCGTCAGGTCCACGCACTCTGTCTGATAGACCATCAGGCCATGGCTGCCTTCGTTCATGACGTAAACCATGCTGGTGGCCGGCAACTGCTCGAAGGTCTCCATGGCACCGGCCAGCGGTGTGGGCACGTCGTACTCGCTTTGCACCATGAGCATCCTGGCGGTCTTCAGACTGGCCATCGACGGCTTGGAGAACTGCAACTGTCGTTTCCAGTACAGGCAGGGCTGGCCCGCAATACGGTTGTTGGCGATGGGCAGCGTTCGCGCCAGCTCGAAGCCCTTGTTGACCCAGTAGACCGGATCTCGCTCCAACAAGAGTTCGTCGTTGCAAACCACCGTATTGAAGACCGAGTCGGAGTTGTCCGCAGAAAACGGCACGGCCGCTGTCCAGTACTGCGGATCGTTCAACATCGATATCCCGCTGCCGATGCTGGATGCCTTGTCTGGAATGCTCGCATCCACATCAGGATCACCGGTGCTGACCTGAATGTTCTGCAGCCGGTTGGCAATGTCGGAAGGCTGCATGCCATTGCGCAGATAGCCGCTGGCATCCATGAGCATGCGGGCATAGAGAAGCTCGTTGGCAATCGTGTCGGGCTCGGCCCGGAAGCTGCTCTGCACCAGCATTTGATTCAAAGGTGGCGCGAGCCTTTTCAGCCTGTCCACAATCTCCTGCGTGCTGGTGCCCATGCCCAGGCTGCTGTTGTGGCGCGCGGCATAGGGAGCAATATGGTTGGCAAAGCTGTGTATCTTGCCGACTTCGTAGCTGATGCTGGCCGCATGAATGCTCTGGCTGAAGTTCATATTGCTGTCGACGACCATAGGGCCGACGCGCTCGGGGAACAGACCCGCGTACCAGAAGCCCAGCCAGGTTCCATACGAGATGCCGTAGTAATGCATTTTCTCGTCGCCGAACAGATGGCGCATCAGATCCATGTCACGCGCCGTGGCATCGGTATTGATGAAATCGGAGATCGGGTTCTTCTGGCAGTTGACGGCCATGTATCTGGCTGAATCAGTGATTCTGCGGATGTTCTCTGCGTTCTCCCCGTCGGCCGAGGAGTCCTGCGCATAGACCTGCTCGTTGCCGCTGCACTGCAAATTGGTGCTGGCCCCGACCCCTCTGGGCGAGAACCCGACGAAGTTGAAGCTTTCACTGACCTTTTTGTAGATCGCGCCGAGGGCGGTATTCGGGTTGCCGCCGGCAAGCATCTGGGAATATGCCAGCGACAAGTTGAGACCATCGCCACCGGGCCCGCCGGGATTGAAGAACAGATGAGGCTTTTTCTCGGGGGCATCGGCGGCCTGCACCCTGAGGGCCGAGACCTTGATCTTCAGTCCATCGGGATGCTTGTAATCCAGCGGAGCCTCGATATCTGCACACTGCAAACGACTGCCGAGCTTGCTGATGTAGCGCTCGGCCCCCTCCGAGGAGTACTTCGAAAAATACGCATCGCAGCTGCCCCAGCTCAGCTTCTGGTTCTTGTATGCCGCCAGCGGATCTTTGGTTTCAGGCTCGGCATCGGAGCCGCCACAAGCCACCAGCAGCACGGCCAGCGTTACCAGCCCCAACCATTGCATCGATTTCATTGCTCCCCCTCTTACTTTTTGAAAAACTCAGGCAAGAGCAATTACATATTTCGGGCTAGACAAGGACAATCACTGGAATCAGGTATTTGCCGAAAGCAATCCAATGCCACAACTATTCTTTTAATAGCTATCAGCGATTCAACTACAGATGATTAATCCGCTTTCCAATCATTTTTTTACTTCTTGATTTTGATCAAGATACTGCATGAACCGACACTCCCAAGCTTGCATTAACTGCTTCCGAGTGTGAGTATGGGGACGGAAATCGGCCTGAAGCGGTCCATTTCATCTGGCAACCAATATGCGCACTGGCGCGCAAGGAGGCAGACATGTTCAAGCATATTTTGATTCCCACGGATGGCTCGAAACTCTCCGAAGCAGCGCTGCACGCAGGCATACAGCTGGCCAAGGAGCAAGGCGCGCAGGTAACCGCGCTGTATGTGATGCCGGACTACTCCGCCATCATCTACGGCGCCGAGGCACTGATGTCGTACAACTCCGCCGAGTTTGACAAGAGTGCCCAGAAGGAAGCCGAAAAGGTACTGCAGACTGCGGCCGACATTGCCGCAGCCGCGGGCGTGGAGTGCAAGACGCTGCGGGCGACCAGCATCTCCGTCAACCAGGCCATCATCAAGACAGCCCAGGAAAGCCATTGCGATCTGATCTGCATGGCATCGCATGGCCGCAAGGGCATCGCCGGCATTTTGCTGGGTAGCGAAACCCAGCGCGTGCTGATCAACAGCAGTATCCCGGTGCTGGTGCACCGCCCCTGAGGGGGCTACGCGGCAAAGACTCGCGGCGGCACTCGGCAGACCAGCAACGCTCCCGACGCCTTCGTGCGTCGGGGCGCTTTTCAAGCATGCCAGCCAGACCTGCCTCGGGAACACGGAGCATTGCCAGCTGGCCCACGAAGAGAGCACCGGGATGCGCGACGAAGGAGTATGGCAAAGCTCAGGCACGGAATGAAAAGGCCATCTGTCGATGGCCTTTTGCGTTGGGCGAGCTTCAGTTCGCCGTGACCAGATCCACCGAAGTGGGCGAAATCCTGAGGCGCCCGACCAGATCGGAGGCTGCGGCATAGAGCCTGTAGCCGCTTCCACTGACTGCCTGCATCTCGATGATCCAGTCGCCTTCGGGGGCGATCAGCTCGACGCCGGAATCCACCAACTGCCCTTGCGCGTTCATGACGAGCGGATGGAATTCTTCGTCTTCTTCAATCTCGGCCATGGCCAGGCCGATACCGGCAAGCCCCTGCGAGGAAAGCTTGTACTTCACGACCAAGCGGCCCTGCTCGTCCTGCAGCGCATAAAGCATGCCGTCAGCTTCGCTACCATATTCGTCAAGCATCCTGACAGGGATCATGAACACCGTGTCCTCATCGTTTTCGGGCAGCATGGTGATCACCTGCCCATCGAGATGCGGCCAGACCTGGGACTGAGGTAGACGAACTTCATTGCCGTTCACATCCAGCTGCTGCATGGCCAGTGCCACGCCGTTTTGTGTGAGCACGGCATAGCCCCGGTCAAATACACGGCCCAGGCCCGGCATATTGCTGTTGACCAGCGCGCTGAAGGCATTGCCGCTGAGCACCGGGCTGGTCACAGTGATTTGCGGCATCAGCGAACTGCCCGCAAAAGCGGCATAGGCCTGCACAAAGCCTTTGATAGGGGCGGAGAAGCCCAGCTCCGCGTACTGCGCCAGCAGGCGAGAGTTCAGCGTGGAATAGCGCGGGAAGTACATCATCAGTCCGTAGGCTTCGTCCTCGCCGCCATCCTTGTGAATCACCGCACGGTCGAATGCAGTGCGAATGTCCTGCTGCATCGAGCTGCTCAGCAGATTGCGCGCGGCAAGCTCATTGACCCAGGAGAGCACGTCCACCAGATCAAACTGCGTGTTGAAGATATTGGTCTGGAAATCCTCGGCATTGCGCCGTGCCGCAGCCAGTTGCACCCAGACGTCGAGCCCGCCGCTCTGCAGTGACTGATGCAGGCGGGCAGCAGCCTTTTCCAGCACGGCAATCAGCGCCGGAATCTGCTGGAGGTCGGTCACCGCATAGGCCGTGAAGTCGAGCGAGCCATTCTGTTGCTTGTAGGTGTCCACGATGGTCTTGCCCAGGGCATCGCCCCTGGCCAGGGGGTTGTCCACCATGTACTGCACCAGTCTGGTCCAGTCCCAGCCGGTGGTCACCTCTTCGGAAGCCACCAGATAGTTGACATAGGGCTGTAGCGACGCAGCCACTTCCAGGCTGGACATCAGGCAGGCGTCAAAGCCCAGCAGCTCCAGCCTGACATCGGCCTGCTGGATTGCGCTGGTGATGTCTTTCACGCTCATGGATTTACCACCGCCATATGCCTCGTCCCAGCCGAATCCCGCGACCGGGCCGCCACCATGGTTCCAGAGCGTCAGCGCATATTGCTGCGCGGGGTACTGGCGTGCTCCCCACTGAATGAAGTTGCGCAAGGTATCGGCCTTGTTCATGGCCACCTGGGCTCCTGGCTGCTCTGCCTGAGGCAGTCGCTCCAGAGTCCAGCCCCTGCCATTCGAAGGGGCTGCGGCAGGAGTCAGCCGGTAGCGCACCGTCTGCGTCAGATCGACACCAGCCACCGAGCCTGCAGCCGAGCCGCCGCCGACCTGCAGAACCACGTTGATGTCCTTGCTGCTGGCCGCTGCCAGCATATGGGTGAGATCGCCCTCCGCGCTGGCAATCAGATCCGAGGCCACCAGATAGACCAGCATCGTGGTTTTTGCGCGCGGCCTGTCACCATCGCCTCCGCCGCAGGCGATCAGCAGCATCGTGAGCAACAACATCCCCCACCATCGAATCCATCGCATAGCTGCCTCCCATTACTTTTTGAAATATTCAATGAATAGGAATTACAACTTTTGAGGTAGACAGAAACAATCACTGGAATCAGGTATTTAGCAGCGCAAACGGATCCATCGATCACTCCATCCAGGCCCCGCCCCATGAATCGACTTTTATCGGCTTTTTCAGGGTGCGCACACATTCCTTGCCGCCCGTCCCTGCAAGCAGGATTCACACGCCTATTCCCCGGAGAAGGAGCAGGTCAAAGCACTGATGAATAAAGCACCTGCAGCTATCAAAATTGATTCCACAGGCGCCATAATCATCGCGCTGGGCAAAAGCGCGAATGAGCCTTTCCAGCCATCCAACCGGCCCCAAGACCCCCATGAATCGCACCGAATTTCTGCAACAGCCCGAAGTGGCTGGCTTCACCGACTGGCTCGCAGCCACACTGCCGCAGCGACAGATTCGGCTGGACATTCGCTCCTCCACCTATGTACCCAAAGGCTTGAACGCCACTACCTGCTTTGCCGACCTGGTGCCCGACCACTACCGCTGGCGGGCGACCGGCCTGACAACGGGCGACTGGGCAGAGTCGTGCGCCAAGACCGGTGCCCTGTCTGCCGGGCTGCGCGCCGCCGTGCAGGCCGGCGATGCCGCAGCCACGCTGGCCGCCTGCAGCGATGTGCTGGACTGGGGCGGCGAGCGCAACCCCAGGGAAGGTGCACGGCCCTTTCTCGTGGGCCTTGGCAACCACATCAGCCAGTACATTGCCCAGACCCACCAGGAGATGGCGCTGGGCACGGCCAATCTGCGCAGCGGCTTTCCGGCGGTACAGCTCATGAACTCCATGCTCACCAAGGTGCATGCGTTCTATTCGGCAGAAGGTCTGCCCATCTATGATTCGCGCGTCAGCGCCGCAGCGGCTGCGCTGGTGGAGTTCTGGCGTCGCCACAGCCGCACACGCCAGTTGCCAGACACGCTGAGCTTTCCCCTTGCCGGCGGCAGCCAGAAGCCCCAGCACAAACTGGCTTGCCTGTTTGACCAGCCCCCATCGCCGGGCACCCTGCTCTACACCAGCCAAGGCACTCCCCAACGCTGGGCCGGCGCCAAGGTCCGGCTGGCCTGGGTCATGGCCGAAACCCTGCGCAAGAGCCCGGGCCTGTTTGCCGCCCAGCCCGATCGCATGCGCGCCATGGAAGCCTCGCTCTTCATGGTCGGCTACGACCTGAACTGCCTGGCCTGAACAGCAAAGCCCTACCGGTCAGTCACTGCAGCGGAATTTGACGACGCCCAGCCTCTATCGCTTATCCCAAAAGCGCTGGCAGCGATCAAAATTGGAGATTCAAAGCCTGCATCTGCAGGCCTGGCTGCTGACGTCCGCGCCAGCAGCTGCGTGCCATATCGACACACGGAGCTGCTCACCCTTCACACCGTGCGCATTGCAGAGACTGCGGCAGGAGCGCCTGCGCAGACTGCAGGCATGGCCAGATCCGGCGGGAATCGCGGCAACACCCCCCGCCTGCCGGATTAATCCTGTTAGGAATATCGAGAGTTCCGCCTCAAACGTAAACCAAATGCTACGTAATGGCGGCTCACTCACAGTTTTCAGGTTTGCGCCCCGTTCTCCTACAGAAGGGTTTTTCCTGAGTCGGTGACCATGGACCCTCAGCAAGCCAACCGGTTTGCTGATCGCCAACCTGAAGGAGTGAAGGAAATGACGCAACAAGCCAACCAGCAGCACAGCCCCAACCAGCAGGACAAGCAGCAACAGCAGCAGCAAAGCCCTGGGCAACGCCAGCCAGGCCAGAACACCAGCCAGCCCGGCCAGCAACAGCAGCAGAGCCCGGGCCAGCAAAAGAATCCCGCCCAGCAGCAGCATGGGCAGCAGCACAAGACGCCCCAGCACTGAAAGTGCACGCCTCAGCGCTGGCCCTGTGCGGCAGCGCTGTTCTGAACCACGCAAAGAAAGGAGCAGGAATGCAATCAGCCTCACCTGTCATCTCATCCGATCGTGTCAACGGCACCAATGTCTACAACCCCAACGGCGACAAGCTGGGGTCCATCGACTCACTGATGATCGACAAGCTCACCGGCAAGGTTCGATACGCAGTGATGCAATTTGGCGGTTTCCTGGGCATAGGCACGGATCTCTATCCCCTGCCGTGGGACAGCCTCAAATACGAGCCCAGTCAAGGCGGTTACGTGGTTTCCGTCACCAAGGAACGGCTTGAAAACGCCCCTCACTACGCAGGTGGCGCATTGCCCGAATACACCGACGACTACGGCCGCCGCGTCTACGATCACTACGGTGTGCCCTTTGTCTAAGCCCGGCGCGCAGCCGCGCAAGCGCTAGCGCCCGATCCGAAGAAGAACTGCAGGCCGGTGAGCGCCGGCCGCCATCCTGTTGGAGTTCAGCCCACCTCGCGGTAGGCTTTTTTTTGCCCGGAGATGTTCAAATCTAGCTTCCCGGCCCTGCGGGTCGCAAGAACGTGTTGACGATCTCCTCGCGCCGCGACACAGGCTTTGCGGGCTGGGATGCAAGGATGCAAGGGGGCGCCCCTCCCGCACGCGATACCGCAGCAATAGCCGCGCTATTGCGAGGATTCGCGCGGCCGGCGAGGCAACGCCGCAGACCGCCCCTGACCGGGCGTGCGCAAAGCACCTGTCCCGAAGGGTTGGCGCGAAATCGGGCGGTGTGCTGCGCGCTGACTCCTGCTTGCACCCCGGTACAAGCGGCGAGCCATCGCTTCGAACTCATCCCGATGGCGCTCCAACGCGGCTGCCTAGAGATTGTCAACACGTTCTCAGCGCGGCCTCCACGCAGGGCCAAGCGGGGCCATCCGGTGTGATCGTCCGGGCAGACGGTCTTGCTCAAGATCAAGGCCTGAAATACGCTTTGCGGATACTGCAGTGCACCAACCATGGGCTGCGCCGGATCGCCGGATCGCCGGATTGCCGGATCGCCGCAGTCGTCACACCCGATGGTGAAGACGCCCATCGTTTTCTGCCGAGCCTGAGGTTCTCTGACCCTCCCTCCGCTTCCTCAGGCACGCCGCAAGGCATCGGCCTTTATTCAAAAGCCCACCCGCGAAAGCCGGTGGGCTTTTCTTTGCCCGCAGACATCCGCTGCAGCCACGCAACACCCTGCGTTCACGCCTGTTGACGCGCTATGCAGCTCAGCCCTAAACTACTGTACAAACAAACAGCACTGATAAAAATAACAGTAAAATCCGATGCAATCGCTGCTTGCAGATCCGTGCCTCAGCCCTCGTTTTCCCCGCCAGAGCGCGAAGCGCATTCACTCCGCACCTTCGTTGGTTTCGCCTGCTCGCAAGAGCACTGGCCTTTTTATTCGCCCCCGCCCATGCAGCGGGCCTGCCTCTCGCCAAAAGGAAATTCCATGCTGTACAGCACCGTGCCTCAGCCCGTTGATGAAGACCTCGTGCAGCGCCTGCGCGAGAAGGGAGGCCTGTGAAATGGCCACACATCCCCACCGCCCTGCTCGCACTGCTCCTGGCGGTCCTGCTCCTGCTCGCCCCGGCCTTGGAGCAAAGCTTCTGAGTGCCGCGCAATGGATGCTTGCGCTGCTGGGCCTCATCAGCGCCGTTGCCGTCATTGCCACCACGCCCGAAGCCTGGCCGCTTTGACCGCTTAATCCATCAATTCTGATAGCTATATGCGCTTGATTGATAAGCGCCAGACCGGAGAAACATCATGGAAAAGATCATCGAATCCCTGATCCTCGTCGCCGCCATCGGCATGGGTGCCCTGTGGCTGGCAACTCCCAGCGCCCAGGCGGACGAACCCACCACCCTCACCAAATCCGTGCGCGATGATTTCGCCTGCCCGGGCATGCACGCCGAATGGCTGGATGCCCATACCGTCCAATGCCTGCGCGAAAAGCCCTGACCTGCCGCCACGCACATCGCCCATCCACGGCGGCAGCGTTATGCTCATCAATCTGCCCGCCTTCCGCTATAAAAATCAAAGCATACAACGCAATCTATACTTAGGTTTCATGATAAAAACACCTTGAAATTCATATATATAAAGCGCAAAGCGCTCACAAATTCAGCGAGTATTCAGTCAATTCGACATGTAAATCAAGGCCCGCAAGGTTTGCTACCCGGCGGGCCTTTGCCATTCCTGGTCGCAGCAGCGAGCTTGCGCAGGCCGCAGCGGCAGCCTTGACCCCGACCAGATGCAGGTCAGACCTGCCGGCACGCAGCACATGCGCAGCATGAGCTGCACCGTCTCGCCCCGGTGGCCAGGCCCGCCCAATGCCAGGTCAGGGCGTCGTTACCGGGAGGGGTGGTCGCGGCGGAACAGTTCCCACTCGTCAATTTCCTTACCGTCGGGCAGCACGCAGATGCCGCGCTCGCCAGCGCCCGTCTTCTCGATACGGGTCTTGCCACCCAGCTGGGCGCAGTAGACCGAGGCCGGGTTGGCCATGCCGACCATGGGCGCGGCAGGCGCTGTGGCCCGAGGCTGTGCACAGCCGCTGATGGCAATCGCGCTAAGAACGGCGCCGGTGGTTTCAAGTGCTTTTTTCATGGGCCCAATGTAGCAAATGCCCACCCTCTCGCTGGGGCTCATAAAGTCATGCTTCAGAGCCATTTCATCAGGGCTTCACCCATTGGGGCCAAGGGTTTGCGCCAACCACCCCCGCGCACGCTGTCAGCGAATGTCACTTTTAGTCATTTCCCCTCAAAAAAAGGAAAAAGGGAACTGTCAGAAATCGCAAGAAGTTGTTAATTTCTGATCCGGAAGATCAGCGACTGACACATTGCCGATCGCCATGGCATTTAGATTCCATGAGGGATATGGCCAGTCTGGCCTGTCTGTTGGTAATCACTAGCAGAAGGGCTGCGTGTATGCATACGAGCAACGACTACATCTATGTGCTGATGCCATCGCTGTCCCTGCTGTTTCTCGCGGGCTTGCTCGGTGTGTGCTGGGTGACCCAGCCACGGCAACGCTTTCTGCTCTGGCTGTGCGCCGCCTTCATGCTGACGGCAGTGTCCGTCAGCATTCGCAGCGTGCTGAAGTTCGAGGTCCTCAACCACTATGTCATTCTCGTCAACGGGCTGTTTCTGGCGGGAGCATGGTGTCTGTCCAAGAGTTTTTCAGAGCGCCGGCGTGTGCCGATGCATCCGCTCGCCGTCCTTGTCCTGTGCTCCATCACCCTGGCTTCGCTGTACTACTTCGCCAATCTGACGCAGAACCCTGAAGGCCGGCTGCATGCATTCAGCATAGGCGTCGCTCTGATTCTTCTGCTGCCGGTGCCCGCAGTCCTCAGGCGGGGCCTCTCCAGTGACTGGCTGGACAGGACTTTGCTGTGGTCCTATCTGTCCTATGCCGTCCTCACCATGCTGCGCCCGACGCTGGTGGCGACTTTCGCGCATAACGGCCTCAGCGATGCCATGCAGGCCAACTCGACCTACTGGCTGACCACGCTGATGAGCATTCTGTTTTTTGCGCTTCTCTTCACCGTGCTGATCTGCGCCGTCACCATCCGCGACACCGTGCGCCAGCTGCGCACCGAGCGCGATCTGGATGCTCTGACCCAGGTACTGAATCGCCGCGCCTTTGGAGAAACGGCACAGCACCGCCTGGCCGACAAGCGCCTGTATCCCATGGCGCTGGTAGCCAGCGACATTGATCACTTCAAGCGCATCAACGACAACTGGGGACATGACAAGGGCGACGAGGTGCTGCAACTGGTCTCCAGAGCCATGCAGCACAATGTGCGCAGCAATGATCTGGTGGCACGCTTTGGCGGCGAGGAATTCATGGTGCTGCTGACCCGCATCGATTTGCCGGGCGCCGAGCAGGTCGCCAGGCGCATAGGCCTGGAACTGAGAAGCGACCAGAAGGTGCTGCCCGACGGGCCGGCCGTGACGCTGAGCTTTGGCATCACCGCCATCCACAATGCCAACCAGCTCGAAGGAGCGCTGCGCCAGGCTGACCAACTGCTCTACAGCGCCAAGAATGCAGGGCGTGATCGCGTGCATGTGGAGGGCCGCCTCTACCCGGACATCAGCTTCGAGCAGACCATGCCGGCAGACCATCCCATGGCCCTGCTGATGTAGGCTAGGCATCCGGCCATCACGCACCGGACAGCTCGTTGATCCAATTTGGCCCACAATCAAGGATTGACCATGGGTTGCCGGCGCCCGGCTCGCCGGCATTGCTGCATCCGCCATGGCTGCACTTTTGTCAGTGGAATCCTTGATGCGCAGACTTCGCCATCTCACCAACCGGCACCGCACGCCGTCCACCAATGTCGCCCTGGGTCTGCTGCTGGCCTTCAACGCCGGCGCGGTCAATGCAGGCGGATTTCTGGTGCTGCGCATGTATACCTCGCACATGACGGGCTTCGCCTCGCAGGTGGCCGACGGCATGGTGCTGGAAAACGCCACGCTGCTGTTGAACGCACTGGGCGCCATCATCGCCTTCACGACCGGCGCGGCCGTTTGCGCAGTGCTGGTCAACTGGGGGCGCAAACGGCATCTATACAGCGTCTATGCCCTGCCCCTGATGCTGGAAGCGCTGATGCTGATCGCCTTCGGCCTGATGGGCGCCGTCACCCTGACGTGGAACACCCCGTTCGCGGTGCCGCTGACCGTGCTGCTGCTGTCATTCATGATGGGGCTGCAAAATGCCGTGGGTTCCAAGACTTCAGGCGGCAGCACGCGCACCACGCACATGACCGGCAATTTCACGGATCTGGGGATGGAACTGGGCAAGATGTTCTTCTGGAAGCGCCACGCCCAGGCCGGCCTGCCCCTGCCGTCCCTGGTCCGGCATGACTGGCGCCGCATGCAGGTTTCGGCAGGACTGATCCTGATGTTCGTGCTGGGCGGCATTACCGGCGCCCTGGGCTTCAAGCATATCGGCTTTATCTGCGTGGTGCCGCTGGCCGCTCTCTTGCTCGCCCTGTCCGTACCGCCCTTTCTGCGCGATGCCGCGCAAGCGACGGAGCGGCCCTCCCTCTTCAGCAAGAAGGGCTGAGCGCCCGCGGCTCAAGCCGCTGCTGCGGAACCCGTCGGATCGTGCACGACAACCTGGTCGCGCCCCTGCTCCTTGGCCTTGTAGAGTTGCCGGTCAGCCTGCATCACGGCCTCGCGCAAGTCGCTGCCCAAGGGACATGCCACGATGCCCAGGCTCAAGGTCACGCGCTGACCGTCGGGCAAAGCGTCTATGGCTTCGCTGATTCCAACACGGATGCGCTGGGCCACCCGTCCTGCGGTATCGATGTCGGCATGGGTCAGCAACAGCACGAACTCCTCGCCGCCAAAGCGGGCAACCAGATCGGTGCCACGCACCCCTGCCTGTATGACTTGCGCGGCGGCCTTGAGCACCTTGTCGCCAAACTCGTGCCCCCAGCTGTCGTTGACCCGCTTGAAGTGGTCCAGATCGGCCACGACCACCGAGATCGGCTGCGCTTTTCGATCGCGGACCAGCGGCTCTGCAAGCTCCCAGAAGCTGCGACGGTTCAATACCCCGGTGAGCGCGTCGTGGTTGCGCTCTTCCCTGAGCTTGGACATGGCATCCGCCATGGAAACAATGAGCATCAGTCCCGAGAAGACCAGACTGAACAGCAGCGAGCCCAGCATGGTGACCAGCCAGTAGATCGAGCTGAGCATGTCCTGAAGCTCGCTGAAGCCCAGATACAACACCATGACCGGTCGCAGCACCGTATAGATGGCAAACACGCCGTAAGACCAGTACAGCAGCTTTTCCAGCCCGTCACGCTTGACCTTTTTCAGCGCGATCGCAGGAAAGGGAATGAAGTGAATGATGCCCAGCCCGGTATTGAGCCAAAGCACCCGCGCCGCAATAT
This sequence comes from Comamonas testosteroni TK102, assembly GCF_000739375.1. Classification (NCBI taxonomy): domain Bacteria; kingdom Pseudomonadati; phylum Pseudomonadota; class Betaproteobacteria; order Burkholderiales; family Comamonadaceae; genus Comamonas; species Comamonas testosteroni. Next base: position 3,677,389 of record NZ_CP006704.1, read on the forward strand.
TGTTCTGCACGACGCTGTATTCATAGAGCGCAGCGACAACGATGATGGACACCAGGGCCGAGGTCTTGGGATAGGAGGAAACGGAGAATTTCTGGGCAACTCCCCAGGTGCAGAGCCAGGCCCCCAGCAGATATACAGGCCCGGTGTAAACAGCCCATTTCACCAGCTCACCGGCAGGCATCAAACATTGCAGTCCCAGGGCAATCCCGGTCAGCGTCAGGCCGCAGGCCGTCGAGAGCAGGAATACGGAACGGCGCTGCGCCAGCCAGCAAAAAGCCATGAGCGCGCCCAGCGCGGTAATGCACACCGGCGCGACCAACAAATAGAGCTGCAAATTGCTAGGCATGAATCAGCCGTTCAGTAAAGCTCATTCGCGCGGCTACACATTGGTGGCTACCCATGCTCTGAGGTTAGGAAGAAGGAGTCCGTTTGATCAGTGGACTGTTGAATTCGGGGCGATGTTAGCAAGTGTCCAAAAATCGGTGAATTTATTTCCTGAGAAATCTCTGCTCCCATAGACCGACATCGAGCTGTCGCAGGCAACGGCAAACATGGCTGGCTAAGCATCGGAGCTCCGCGAAAGCGCCTGCACAGGGGTCTGTGGGCCGGAGGCCACCTGATTGCGGCCCGAGTTCTTGGCACGGTACAAGGCCTGGTCGGTGCGGCGCAGCACATCCACACCGGCCTCTCCGGCCTGCCAGCCGCCCACGCCGAACGACATGGTGATGGTTCCTGCCCCTGCGTAGCTGTGCGATGCGATGCTGCGGCGCAGCCGCTCGGCCAGCTCCAGGGCCGCCTGCAGGCCGACGCCCGGTACGATGATCAGGAATTCCTCGCCACCCCAGCGCGCAACATGCTCCGAGGACCGTACGGTGCTCCTGAGGACTTTGGCGATCTGCTGCAGAACCCGGTCGCCGGCTTCATGGCCGAACTGATCGTTGACCTGCTTGAACAGATCGACGTCGCACATGATCAGTGCATAGGGAACGCCTTGACGCTCGGCAATTCGCTGGCAATTTTCCAGCTCATAGCTTCCGGCGCTGCGGTTGGGCAAGCCCGTCAGATCATCCCGGTAGGCCCGTACCAGCAGTTCCTGTTCACGCTGAACCAGGTCGCTGATGTCTTTGGAAATGCTCACATAGTGCGTTATCCGCTGCCTGGCATCGCGCAGCGCCGAAATGCTCTGGGAGGCATGGTAGAGCTCGCCATCCTTGCGCCGATTGATGAAAGTCCGGCTGAAGTTTTCTCCGCGCGCCAAGGCATCGCTCAACTCGGCATAAAACTGTGCCGTATGTGAGCCGGAGTGCAGCATGGCCGGCGTGCGACCCATTACTTCAGCGGCGCAATAACCCGTCTGACGCTCAAATGCATCATTGACAAACACAAGATAGCCGTTGCGATCGGTAATGAATACCGGCGCATTGGCCGAGTTCAATGCCTGGATCATCAAATCCCGCTGCCTTTCGCTTTCCACCTGCCGCGTCACATCCTGCTGCACGGATACAAAATGCGCGATCTTCCCGTCTGCATCCCGCACTGCAGAGATATTCCAGGACACATGGTATGGCGTTCCATCCTTGCGGTAATTGACTGCACTGCCTTCGAAAAAGCGTCCCTCGGCAAGGCATTGGCGCAATTGCTCAATCACCTGCGGGTCCGTCTCGGGGCCCTGCAATATACGCGGAGACCGGCCCAGCAGCTCCTCTGTGGAGTAACCGCTCATGCTGGTAAATGCCTTGTTGCAATAGCGAATGAACGGGCCGCCGCCGGTCATTTCAGCATCGGTTATCACCACGGCATTAAATGCCTGGGCCACAGCCACCTCAAGCAATTGCGTTTGGGCCTCCAGGCGAGAATCAGAAAGTGACGAAATATAACTATTATTCTCCATCGCCACATTCTCACCTTGATTGGGAACGCAGCGACATATTAATTTCTGACCGGCCCTGACACCCGCACGGTCACCGCTATCTGCACCGGTATTGAGCAAGCGGCCAGCAGAGGTGTTAATGATTGGACATATATGAAATGCTTGACAGGCGTTTTGCCTCTATGGACCGGTTTGCGAACCGGTTTGCGAACCGGTTCGCATTTGGCAGCGCACCGACAACGACTGCCTGGTCAACAGACCGGACGCGCAAGCCTTGGCCTCTGAATCAAGCAGAAGATACTACCAAGCGACTGCACATCGGCAAGGCTAGAACGGTCGGCCTGAAGCGGCCATGCCGCAGATACCGCGCAAGCCCGGCAGTACGGCGTTTGGGGATCGTGCTGTCTCGATGCGCAGACGCACAGGTCCGTCTACCGGTAAACCCCAGTTTTGCCGGTCACAGCCACTGCAAGCCACGGACCGTCTCCGGCCTGGATCACAATGGCATTCGCAACCCGGAACTTCGTGCGGCATGGTCATCAAGCAGCTGCAAATGCCGTGCGTCAGCCTGGCTTTGAAATCCGGTGCCAAACCTGAGCTAAGCTCTGGTATGTGTAGGGTGTGCACGCAGGGAATCTGGTGGCGTCGATTTGGCGTAAGTTTTCACGAGAGCAATCCTAAGCCTTTGATCGCATTGAATTTCATTCAATAAACTCAGCCACTTACTTAAGGATGCCAGTGGTGAACATCGTTATCCTGGACGATTACCAAGACGCGGTTCGCAAGCTCGATTGCGCCAAGCTGCTCGATGCCTTCAACGCCAAGGTCTACACCAACACCATCAAGGGTGTGGGGCAGCTATCGGTCCGGCTGCGCGATGCGGATGTCATTGTCCTGATTCGCGAGCGCACCCAGATCTCGCGCCAGCTGCTCGATAAATTGCCCCGGCTCAAGCTGATCGCGCAGACAGGCAAGGCGGGCGCGCATATCGATGTGCAGGCCTGCAGCGAGCGTGGCGTGGCGATTGCGGAAGGCGTGGGCTCTCCGATTGCGCCGGCAGAGCTGACATGGTCGCTGATCATGTCAGCCATGCGCCGCCTGCCGCAATACATCGCCAATCTCAAACATGGTGCCTGGCAGCAGTCGGGACTCAAGGCAGCATCCATGCCGCCCAACTTCGGGCTGGGCAGCGTGCTGCGCGGACGCATGCTGGGCATCTGGGGCTACGGCCGCATCGGCCAGTTGCTGGCGGGCTATGGCAGGGCTTTCGGCATGCAGGTCTGTGTCTGGGGCAGCGAAGCCTCGCGCCACAAGGCCGAGGCCGACGGCTATCTGAGCGCCCCCTCCAAGGAAGCCTTTTTCGAGCAATGCGATGTGCTGTCGCTGCATCTGCGTCTGAACGACGCAACGCGGGGCATCGTGACGGCACAGGATCTGGCGCGGATGAAACCGACCGCCCTGTTCGTCAACACATCGCGCGCCGAGCTGGTGGAGCCCGAAGCCTTGCTATGCGCCCTGAACCGCGGCCACCCAGGTCTGGCTGCCATCGATGTCTTCGAAAGCGAGCCGATACTGCAAGGCCATGCCTTGCTGAGGCTGGAGAACTGCATCTGCACCCCCCATATCGGCTATGTGGAGCAGGACAGCTATGAGCTGTATTTCCGCGCGGCGTTCGAGAACGTGGTGAACTTTGCCAACGGCCAGCCCAGCAATATCCTGAACCCCGAGGTTTTCAACGGTCCGCTGCGCCTGAACCGCTAGGCTGGGATGCCGCGGCCAGCGGCCCGCGGCTATCGGCTATTGCCGGGTCTGCTGCGCAAGCTCGGCCTCCACCGCCTCGTAGACCGACTGACGCACCACGGTCTCCACCTCTTCACGCAGGCGCAGCACCATGGATCGGGTCTGCGCCTCCACGACCTGCGCTATCGCTTCCCTGAGCTTTTGCTCCAGCACCAGGTCCACCCGCTGCATGAGTCTGTGGACCAGATACTCTTCGGTCACCACGGCTCCGTGCGCATCCAGCGCCTGCTGCAGCCCGGCTACCTCGAAGACCGGTGCGGGCTCAACGGCCTGCTCCAGATCCTGTGCCTGGATAAGTGGCTCGGCGGCTTCCTCATCGAGTGCTTCAGACCCGGGTTGAAGCTCTTCATCCTGGGGTTGGCCGGCGTCCGTAACGGCTGGCTGCTCCGCCGGGTCTGCGAGCGGTAGTGCCTCCACGACTTCGGCAGCTGCCAACCCAGTCTCAGGCTCCGCCTTCCCGGCCGATATGGCTTCCACCACCTCCTCCGCCATGCTTTGCGCAAATGACTGCTGCGGCGGCAAGGATTCGGGCAAAGGGGGCAACTGATGCGGAATGCCTGCAGGCCGGCCGCGACCGTAGAGACCATCGGCCAGCCAAGAGGCGTGAAACGACGGCCGCGCCAGAGCGACGACGCTGTCTCCCAGCGTCCGCGGGCCTGGCACCTGCTGCACAGCTCCCTGGGACGACTCGGGCGCCGCCGGCTGAGCGCTGTCTGCAATGCCTTCGGGCGCGGCAGCTTCGGGCTGGACCACCTCAGTCAGGGTGGGAACAAAGCGTGGCGGAACCTTGGATGAGGAGTTCATGACCTAGCCCTTGAGATTCAGGTCGTGCCGGACGATGGAAAAACCACGCGCAGCATAGTCGCGCCAGCGGACACGCGCATCCTGGCGATCCATTTCATCGCCCGAGGACACGATCTCCACCACACGCGCAAAGCGCTCGAACTCGGCAGGCACCTGCGGCGTGAGGTTGACCAGCACATCGTGATGGGGCAGGCCCTGCAGGTGTTCGGCCAGGATGATGGGGGAAGCCGCAAGCATCTGCGCACCCTCGGACTCGCAGGCATGGGCCAGAAAGTCCGTGGCCGAGACGCTCCACAGGCGAGGCGAAAGCCGGCTCAGCGCGGCGCCGTCTCCCAGTACCACGAGGCGCGCACCATGACGCAAAGCCTTGCGTGCGAAGCGGCACACATAGCCCAGCTTGTCCGGTGCGTTGAAATGAAAGGCAATTTCTGTCACAGCTATTGGCGGCAGCAGCAATCCGAAACCAGGCTGCTCCTGCCGGCTTTCCTTAAGTCGAGGCCTTGGCGGTCGTACGCGTGCGGCGCGAGGCCACAGGCTTGGCCGTGCTCTTGCGCGACGCCGGGGTCTTGGCCGTTGCGGGTGCAGCGGCAACCTTGCCTTGCTGGCCCAGCAGATATTGCACCAGCAGACCGACGGGGCGGCCGGTGGCGCCCTTGGCAGCACCGCTCTTCCAGGCGGTGCCGGCGATGTCCAGATGCGCCCAGGGAATATCGCCCACGAACTTCTGCAGGAACTTGGCGGCCGTCACAGCACCCGCAGCGCGCCCTGCCACATTGCCCATGTCCGCAAAATTGCTCTTGAGGCCATCGGCGTACTCCTCGTCCAGAGGCATGCGCCAGCAAGGGTCGAGCGCCGCATCACCCGCAGTCTGCAGGGCCGCTGCCAGCTCGTCGCTGGTCGAGAACAGGCCGCTGCGCAAGCCGCCCAGGGCGATCACGCAGGCACCGGTCAGCGTGGCCATATCGACCAGTGCCGCAGGCTTGAAGCGTGCCGCGTAGTGCAGCACATCGCACAGCACCAGACGGCCCTCGGCGTCGGTGTTGAGAATCTCGATGGTCTGGCCGCTCATGCTGGTCACCACATCGCCGGGCTTGACGGCCGCGCCGTCGGGCATGTTCTCGCAGGCGGGGATCAGGCCCACGACGTTGATGGCGGGCTGCAGCCTGGCCAATGCCTGGAACACGCCCAGCACGCTGGCAGCGCCGCCCATGTCGAACTTCATCTCGTCCATCTCGGCCGCAGGCTTGAGCGAGATGCCGCCGGTGTCGAAAGTGATGCCCTTGCCCACCAGCACGATGGGGGCCTCGCTCTTGGCCCCACCGTTGTAGTGCAGCTCGATGAAGCGCAGGGGCTCGCGCGAGCCCTGGGCCACCGCCATGAAGGCGCCCATGCCCAGCTTGGCCACTTCGGCAGGGCCGTGGATCTTGCAGCTCATGCGTGCGGCCTTGGCAATGCTCTTGGCCGCATTGGCCAGCAAGGTGGGCGTTGCATGGTTGGCCGGACGGTTGGCCCATTCGCGGGCCGTGTTCACGCCTTCCTGCTGCGCCACGGCCGTATTGAAAGCAGCGGTAACCGCAGCGGCCTTGGACGACACGCCGAGCACGACCTTGGTCAGTGCAATGGGCTTGGCCTGGGATTTGGTGTGGGTATAGAGATAGGTCGCATCGGCCACTGCCTGCACGGCAGCCGCCACCGCCTGGGCGCTGGCCTCAAAGGCAAAGCTCACCACGGCCTTGGCAATGCCGTCGGTCTTGAGCACCGCGCCACAGCCGGTCAGCGCATTGCGCACATCCCTGGCCGAGCCGGATCCCGCGCCCAGCAGCACCACACGGCGTGCGGCAATGGCGGGCACTTGGTACAAAGGCAATTGCTTGCCGCAAGACAGGGCAAAATCCCCCTGTTTCACCGCGTGAGCCACCATGGCTCCGATGGCGTCGCTGCCGAATGTGCCCGAAGCTGCCTGCTCGGAAACCAGCACCAGCAACAGATCACATTTTTCACGCGCTGCGGCAGCAGCGGTCAGAGCCTTCAGTTCAAAGTTCATAATCGGTGTTTTCCTTTTAGCCAATGTTATTCGATTCATCCATACGCAAAGAGCTGGCCCGCAGCTTTGGCGCGACGGCCGTGGTTCTGATCACTGTGGTGATGACCATGATGCTGATCCGCACCCTGGGTCAGGCTTACAAGGGCAGTGTCAGCCCTTCCGACGTGATGCTGGTCATGGGTTTCACCGTGCTCGGACAACTCCCCACCATTTTGGGCCTGAGTCTGTTTGTTGCCATTGTGGGCTCTCTGTCCCGCATGTATCGCGACAGCGAGATGGTCATCTGGTTTGCTGCCGGCCAGGGTCTGGCCAGCCTGCTCAAACCCTTGCTGCGCTTTGCCTGGCCGGTGATTCTCATCACTGCAGTCCTGGCCCTCGGCGTGCTGCCCTGGTCCTATCAGCAAATCGAGCAGATCAAGACCCAGTTCCAGCAGCGCAGCGACTTGGATCGCATCGCACCCGGCGAGTTCCAGGAATCGGCAGGCGGCACACGCGTGTTCTTCGTGGACAAGGACTCCCCCTCCGACCTGGCAGCCAGCAATGTCTTCGTGGTCTCGCGCGACCCGGGCAAGGAGTCCGTGACCTCGGCCAAGGGCGCGCATCTGGCCGTCATCAAGGGCCAGCGCATGGTGATTCTAGAAGACGGCCAGCGCATGGAGACACGCAGCGACGACGGCTCGGTGCGCATCACCGAATTCAAGGAATACGGTGTGCAGGTCGACAACGACAACCCCGTTGCCATCGAGGAGATGGCGGCACGCAGCATGCCCACCAAGGACTTGATCGGCAAGGATGAACCGATTGCCCGCTCGGTGCTCGCATGGCGCCTGGGCCTGCCCTTTGCCGCGCTCAACTTCGTCATCCTGGGCCTGGCCATCTCCAGCGTGAACCCGCGTGCGGGCAATAGCAGCAGCCTGATGATCGCCCTCTTCGCCTTCATCGTTTACTACAACCTCATGACCCTGGGCGAGAGCTGGGTCAGCGCCAACAAGATAGGCATGTGGGGCCTGCTGGGCCTGCTGCATGGCAGCATCCTCACGGTCAGCGTGCTGGTGCTGCTGGCGCGCCATTTCCGCTGGTCGCCGCGCGATCTGCTGCAGCGCTCGGGCACCCGCAAGGAGGCCGCACGATGAAAGTCCTGCGCAACCTGATCTATCGCGAGGTCATACAGGCCGTCCTGTATGTCTCGCTGGCCTTTCTGGCGCTGTTCTTCTTCTTTGACCTGGTCGATGAAATGCGCTGGGTGGGCAGCGGCAACGCCGGCTATACCGCCACGCGCGCCCTGCTGTTCGTGGCCCTGTCCATTCCGGGCCACCTCTACGAGCTGATGCCGATTGCGGTGCTGATCGGCGCCATCTTCGTGATGGCCAAGTTCGCTCAGAGCTCGGAGTTCACCATCATGCGCACCAGCGGCATGGGCCCCTGGCTGGCACTGCGCACGCTGCTGATTCTGGGCATGAGCTTTGTGCTGCTCACGGTGCTGGTGGGCGACTACATTGCCCCTGCTGCCGACAACTTCAGCCAGAAACTGCGCGTGGTCAGCAAAGGCCAGATCTCCCGAGGCGCCACCGGCGCCTGGCTCAAGGAAAAACAGGGCAATCACTCGGTTGCCATCAACGTCGGCGCAGTCAAGAGCCCTGGCGACTTCGTCAATGTGCGCATCTTCGAGTTCGACAGCAAGGGCCGTATCGCCGCGCAGATCAACGCCAAGTCGGCACAGGTCGATGAAGACAAGGAGCAGTGGACGCTGCAGGGCGTGCAAGGCAGCAAGGTGGCCCAGGATGGCGATGTCACCCAACTCAGCCAGATCAACGAAGCCAGCATGAACTGGCCCACCAAGGTCACGGCGGCCATGGTCTCGGGCGCGCTGCTCAAGCCCGATCGCATGACCACGATTGCGCTGTTCCAGTTCATACGCCATCTGCAGGACAACGGCCAGGCCGCGCAGAAGTACGAAATCGAGTTCTGGCGCAAGGTCTTCTACCCGCTGAGCTGCCTGGTGATGGTGGTGCTCGCCCTGCCTTTTGCCTATCTGCATTTCCGCTCGGGCGGCATCACGGCCTATGTGTTTGGCGGGGTGATGGCCGGCATCAGCTTCTTCCTGCTCAACAACGTGTTCGGCTATATCGGCACCCTGCAGTCCTGGTGGCCCTGGCTGGCCGCCGCAGCACCCGGTCTGCTCTACACCGCACTATCGCTCTCGGCCTTCGGCTGGCTGGTATTGAGACGCTAAACCATGGTTGACAAGCAAGCTACTTTTCCTGCCCCATCCGGCCTGATCCTGCTGGCCCATGGCTCCAGAGACCCGCTCTGGCGCCAGCCCATAGAAGCCGTGCACCAACTGCTGCAGGCAATGCAGCCCGGCCTGCCCTGCATCTGCGCCTATCTGGACGCCTGCGCCCCGGATCTGCCTGCCGCCACGCAGAGCCTGATTGCCCAGGGCGTCCAGCATCTGATCGTGCTGCCGCTGTTCCTCGGTACCGGCAAACATGCGCGCGAAGACATTCCGTGCCTGCTGGACGAACTGCGCCGCCAGCATCCCGGCTGCCAGTTCGATCTGCAGACCGCAGCCGGCGAGAATCCGCGCGTCACGGCCCTGCTGGCACAGCTGGCGATAGAGGCAGTCGGCGGGACCGAAGCACTCAAACATACAGATTTCAAATAAAAAATGGCTTCTTTAGATATTTGAAGCATAATGATGCAAGTTCTTAGTCCATGCCGTCATGAACCTGCATCAATTCCGCTTCGTCCAGGAAGCCGCCCGCCGCAATCTCAACCTCACCGAGGCGGCCAAGGCCCTGCACACCTCCCAGCCCGGAGTCTCCAAAGCCATCATCGAGCTTGAGGAAGAGCTGGGCATCGATATCTTTGCGCGCCACGGCAAGCGTCTCAAGCGCATCACCGAGCCTGGACAGGAAGTCCTCAAGAGCATAGAGCTGATCATGCGCGAGGTGGGCAACCTCAAGCGCATCGGCGAGCAATACAGCGCCCAGGACAGCGGCACGCTGAGCATCGCCACCACCCACACCCAGGCACGCTATGTGCTGCCGCCCGCCGTGGCACGCCTGCGCGAGCTCTATCCCAAGGTCACCATCAGCCTGCACCAGGCCACGCCCGCCGAAGTCGCGCGCATGGTGATCGACGAAGTGGCCGAGATCGGCATGGCCACCGAATCGCTGGCCGACTACCCCGACCTGGTGACCCTGCCCTGCTACGAATGGCAGCATGTGCTGGTCATCCCCACTGGCCATCCGCTGGCGCAGAAAGAGCGCATCACGCTCGAGGACATCGCCCAGGAGGCCCTGATCACCTACCACCCGTCCTTTACCGGACGCGGCAAGATCGACCATGCCTTCGAGATGCGCCGCCTGCATCCGCATATCGTGCTGGAAGCCATCGATGCCGACGTGATCAAGACCTATGTGCGACTGGGCCTGGGCATCGGCATCGTGGCCGAGATGGCCATGCGCGACGACACCGTCAATGACCTGGTGATTCGTCCCGTCGGCCATCTGTTCGGCACCAGCGTGGCCCGTGTGGCCATCAAGCGCGGCGCATACCTGCGCAACTTCGTCTACCGGTTTGCCGAGCTGCTCAGCGACCGTCTCTCGCGAGACCTCATCATGCGCGCCATGAACGGCAGCGTGGACGACTTCGGGCTCTGATCCGGCCCGCCTCAAGGGCCGGTGCCTGTGCGCCCGGCCCATGCATTGCAAGACTATCGTGACTCCCAACTTCCCCAGCAAGCTGCCCAATGTGGGCACCACCATTTTCACCGTCATGTCGGCGCTGGCTGCCGAGCACAAGGCCGTCAATCTGGGCCAGGGCTTCCCCGACTTCGGTTGCGACCCCAGGCTGCTCGACGCTGTCAACGACGCCATGCGCGCCGGTCACAACCAGTACCCGCCCATGACGGGCTGGCCCGCGCTGCGCGAGGCCGTGGCCGCCAAGATCGAAACGCTGCACGGCCGCCGCTATGACGCGGGCAGCGAAATCACCATCACCGCCGGCGCCACCCAGGCCATTCTCACGGCCATTCTGGCCACCGTGCATGCGGGCGACGAAGTCATCGTGCTCGACCCCTGCTACGACAGCTATGTGCCCAATATCGAGATGGCCGGCGGCGTGGCCGTGCGGGTGCCGCTGACGCCCGGCAGCTTCCGCCCCGACTTTGCCTCGATCGCGGCCGCCATCACGCCGCGCACGCGCCTGCTGATCATCAACAGCCCGCACAACCCCAGCGCCACCCTCTGGACCGATGCGGAAATGCGCCAGCTCGAAGCCCTGCTGGCACCCACCAATGTGCTGCTGATCAGCGACGAGGTCTATGAGCACATGGTCTTCGACGGCGCCCAGCATCTGAGCAGCGCCCGCTACCCGGGCCTGGCCGAGCGCGCCTTCATCGTCTCCAGCTTTGGCAAGACCTACCATGTCACGGGCTGGAAGGTCGGCACCGTGGCCGCGCCCGCTGCCCTCAGCGCCGAATTCCGCAAGGTGCACCAGTTCAATGTGTTCACCGTGAACACGCCCATGCAGGCGGGTCTGGCGCAGTACATGCAGGACCCGGCGCCCTATCTGGAGCTGTCGGCCTTCTATCAGGCCAAGCGCGACCTGTTCCTCGGCGGCCTGCAGGGCTCGCGCCTGAAGCTGCTGCCCACGGCCGGCACCTATTTCCTGTGTGCCGACATCTCCTCCGTCTCGGATCTCAACGAGGCCGAGTTCTGCCAGTGGCTGGTCAAGGAAATCGGCGTGGCCGCGATTCCGCTGTCGGCTTTCTACGGTGACGGCTTCGATCAGCGCGTGGTGCGTTTTTGCTTTGCCAAGAAGGACGAAACCCTGATCGAGGCAGCCGCGCGCCTGCGCAAGCTCTGAAACGCTGCGGCCCTTAAAAAAGGAGCGCCTATCGCGCTCCTTTTCTCATTTTCAGCATGTTTTCATGCTGAATCTGTTTATCAGCAGGCGCAAGCAGCTATCGAATTTACTTTGCTTCATGCCGTCTCCGCCAGATGGCGCAGCATCAGCACCGCCCCCAGCACAATGCCGGCCAGCGCCAGAAAGCTGCCCAGGCTGAGCATGGAAATCGCACTGATGCCCTGGCCCACGGTGCAGCCCATGGCCGTCACCCCGCCCACGCCCATCAGCAGCCCGCCCAGCAGATGGCGGGCCAGGTCCCGGCGGTCGGCAAAGCCCTGCCACTGAAAGTCCCTGCGCCACAGCGCATGGGCAAAGCTGCCCAGAACCACGCCTGCCACCGAGGCAATGCCCCAGGTCAGCACCTTGTTGCGATCGCTGAAGAACATCAGCCAGTCCAGCGTGTGCGCCACCGGCGTGACAAAGCTGAAGGCCTCGATGCGGCCACTGTAGGTCGCGGCATAGACCTGCTCCAGCGTCTCGGGGTGCTCGGCCACCCGCGCCAGATGGCCGCCTAGCCACCAGGCCGCCGTCACGCACAAGCCGACCAGCAGCCCGCCCAGCAGCAGGGCCCGGCTGCGCTGGGCGCCGGGCCGGGGATCGAAGGCCAGCAGCAACAGCATGCCCCCCAGCCCGAGGCCCAGCAGGCCGCGCAGCAGCGTCAAGGGCCAGTCGACATGACCGGCCAGCCACTCGGGCAGCAGGGCCGGGCCCGCGAATTCAAGATGCACGCTGTCCAGCCAGCGCACCCGCGCCACGGCGGTAATGCCCTTGAGTGTGGCAAAGGCGGCCACGCCCATGACCAGCAGCACCACCAGCGCCTTGAGGCTGCCGCTGCCCAGCCGGGTCAGATTCCTGGCCCCGCAACCCGATGCCAGCACCATGCCTGCGCCAAACAGCAGCCCTCCGGCCAGGGCCGACAGCCACAGCAGGCGGCGGCTGGCATACAGGGCATCGCCCACCTGCAACTGGCCCCACAGCGCCAGCGCCGTGAAGCCCAGCATGCTCACGGCGATGGCCATGCACCACTGGCGCGCCCGCCCCCAGTCCTGCAGATAGACCACATCGCTGATGGCGCCCATGGTGCAAAAGCGGGTCTCGCGCATCACAAAGCCCAGCACGGCGGCCAGCAACAAAATGGCCACCAGAACGGTGGCCGTCAGGGATTCAAACTCGGCAGGACTCATGCGGGCATTGGACGGCGCGGCCCGGCTTCAAGGCATTGGCATATACCCCAGCCCGCGCGCTAACACTGTCTTAATCGGCTTTCGAATCGGCTTTCATCAGGCCTTGGCCAGCCCCTGGTTGCCGCCGACATTGATCAGTCGGGGCTCGTCGAGCCGGCGCGGCCCCAGCGTCTTGCGGTCCTTGAGCCAGGGCTCGACCAGCTCCCAGATCGGCTTGTTGCTGGCCGTCCTGGCTTCCTCGGCCACCGGCGCCCAGCCGGCCACCTTGTATTTCTTGTCCGCCTCCAGCCACTGGCCGTTCAGGCGCATGTCGCTGATGCGCCGACCCGCGCCAGCCGCCGGGTCGCACTGGTATTGCAGACCGCCCACGCGCACCATGTCGCCGCCCTGCTGATAGTAGGGATCGGGGTTGAAGAGATTGTCGGCCACGTCTTCGAGCACCGTCTTGATCGTGGCACCCGTCATCTCGGTCACCGTGGCGTAGGAATAGGTGGTGGCCGTCATGTCCATCAGCCATTCGCGCGTGATGTCCTGCCCGGCCAGCAGCGAGGTTCCCCAGCGAAAGCCCGGCGAGAAGGCAATCGGCGCATTCTGCACCTCCATCATGGCATCCAGCAGCAGCTGGTCGCCCGTGCCGTTGAAGTTGCCGCGGCGGTACAGCGTGCCGTCGGTGCGCGCCAGCACTTCGCCCAGCCGGCTTTCATAGGGCGCACGCACCCGGGTGATCAGTGCCTGCATCTGGGCATCGGCAGGCAGGATGTTGGCGAATACCGGCAGCAGCCGGTACTGGAAGCCGCGCACCTGGCCGTCCCTGACATCGAAGTCCAGCACCCCGAGAAACTTGCCGTTCGAGCCCGCGTTGGTGACGATGGTCTTGCCGCCTGCATTCTGCACCAGGGTGGGCACGGGCATGCCGTCATGCGTATGGCCGCCCAGGATGGCGTCTATGCCGCGCACGCGCCCGGCCATCTTGAGGTCCACGTCCATGCCGTTGTGCGAGAGCACCACCACCACCTTGGCGCCCTTGGCGCGCGTCTCGTCCACCATCTTCTGCAGATGCTCGTCCTGGATGCCGAAGCTCCAGTCCGCCACCATATAGCGCGGGTTGGCGATCGGCGTGTACGGAAAGGCCTGACCGATGATGGCCACGGGCACGCCGTTGATCTCGCGGATCACATAGGGCTTGAACACCGGGTCGCCAAAATCGGCCGTCTTGACGTTCTGTGCCACAAAGTCGAGCTGCGAGCCAAAGTCCTTGTCGATGATCTCCTGCACACGCTGCATGCCGTAGGTGAACTCCCAGTGGCCCGTCATCACGTCCACGCCCAGCAGCTTGCAGGCATCGACCATGTCCTGGGCATTGGTCCACAGCGAAGTGGCCGAGCCCTGCCAGGTATCGCCGCCGTCCAGCAGCAATGCGCCCGGGCGCGAGGCACGCATGCGCTTGACCAGCGTGGACAGATGGGCAAACCCGCCCACCTTGCCATAGCGCCTGGCTGCCGCCTCGAAGTCCAGATAGCTGAATGCATGGGCCGATGGCGTGCCGGGCTTGATCCCCACGGAGCGCAGCAGATGCTCGCCCACCAGATGCGGGCGCTGATTCTTCATGGCCCCGATGCCGAGATTGACGCTGGGCTCGCGGAAGTGCACCGGATTGAGCTGGGCATGGCAGTCCGTCATGTGCAGCAGCGACACATTGCCGTAGGGCTTCACGTCATACAAAGCCTTATCGGCCTGCTTCTGATCGGCATAGGCATGGCGCTGCAAGCCCATGCCCGAGACACTGGCCGCCGCCAGCACCTGCAGAAATTCACGTTTGGAAAGACTCATGGTGATATCCGTTGGTACTTGTTCCAACCAGGGACAAGCACGGGCCTTTGCGTCAACAGAACGCCCCGCGCTACCCCAACTGGCACAAGCCATTTCCGCAATGCTGCGTCGCCCGGTCTCGTCCCCCTGCCGAATGGCTAGGCATTGCGAGACGGGCAAACAGCGGCGCCGCTTGAAAAAGCTATTTGTTGACGGGAGAGGCTGGATCGACCAGCAGCGCGACAAGGTCTCGCGTCTGCGCTTCAGTGAGGATGCCGGAGTGACCGAAACGCGGCATGCCCGAGCAGGCGTTGTAGGCCTTGGCATTCCAGATCTTGCCCCAGGTGTACTCGACGATGGCTCTGGATTCGGGGCTGGACGGATCCTTGATGCCGCGAATCTTGCCGTAGTTGTAGAGACTGGGGCCCAGCGTGCCAAAGGAGATTTCTTCCTTGCTGATCTGGTGGCAGTTGTAGCAGTTGCCGCCATTGGCACTGCCCGCCTTGTCACTCCAGGTCATGCCCCGGCCGTTCTGGGCTATTTTTTCGCCCTCTTTCCAGTCTCCGACCAGCTTGCCGTCCTGAGGCCATTTGACGGTCTTGAGATTGGCCGCCTCTATGCCCTGTGCACGCTCAGGCGCCAGCGGCTTGCCGGAAGCATCGGCAGCGCTGCAGGCCGCATTCGATTCGTCCTGCTGCAGGCGATCGACCTTGGCGATGCCCTGATCGCGAAAAGAGGTCTGCACCATCTTGGCCGTCAAGGCATCGATGTCCGCAGCCCCGTCGACGGAGGCACAGCCCAGCACCAGCAGCGATGCGGCCACGGCCAGGTACGACATGTATTTTTGCTTGCGCATAGGGCCTCCTTATCGCTTGATGGCCGGTGCAGTCGATGCCCCGCCCTTGCCGTTGACGCCCATGAACACTTCCAGCGCCACCGTCACGTCACTGGCGTAACCGGGATAGGGAAAGCGCTGCTGACGGAAGCAGTCGTTGAGGCGGCGCTGCATGCTCCACAGCTCGCCCGACGAGACGCGATAGGCGGGCCAGGCGCCAAAGCCTTCCGCAGCGCCTGGGTTCTTGGTCAGATTGGGCAGATCCTGCATGCGGATGCGCTTGCCGTCCGCACCATGGCAGGAGGCACAGGCAAAGTCATGCGGGCCGCCGCGCATATAGAACAGGCGCTTGCCCGCCTCATACATCTGCCCTTCCTGCGCATGGCTCTGGGGCAGGTTGAACTTCATGCCTTTGGACTGCGATGAAATCCAGGCCACCAGCCCTTCCATGTTCTTTTGCTCGTCCTTGCCGAACGGTGTTGCCGCAATCTTTTGCACGTCCAGCCCCTGCAGCCTGTCCATGCAGGTCAGCAGGCGCGACTCCAGATCCTGCACCTTGCCCGTGTCGGCAAAATAGCGCGGCAGCTCTACAAATACGCCCTTGACCACGCCCGGCCCCTTGCCCAGATCGCACTGCTCCATGGACGCCTTGCGGGGGCCGCGCCTTTGCTTCCACAGCGCCTCGCCCTTCATCTCGAACAGCTCGGCAGGGTTGCCGTCCTGCAGCATCTCGCGGTACTCGGCAATGCCGTCGGCCGTGGACTTTTGCGCCAGCACCGGCGCGGCCATACACAAGGCCAGCACGGCGGCAGCCGCCTGGCCCGGGGAGGAATGTCTCATGGGGCACCTCTCTGTTTTTTGGATCTAGGACTTACGCAAACAAGAATGCAACAACGGCCTGCCTTCTGAGGCATTCGCCTTGCCTGAACCCGTTTTGCGTAAGTCGTGGGATTGATTCTGGTCCAGGGTGAAGGCTGGCCGCCGGCCAGCCGCTGTCTGCGCCGTGCTCAGCTCACGGTCGCTTCATCGGTGCGGGTCTCGCCCTTGTTGTCCTTCCAGCTCACCGAGATCTTGTCCCCCGCCTTGGCCCCCTTGACCACGAACTGCAGAAACGGGTTCTTGGAAACCGCAGGCCCCCATTCGGCCTGCAGCACCTGCTTGCCGTTGTGCGCTGCCGTCACCTCCTGAATAAACCATGCGGGCACGGTCTTGCCTTCCGCATCCTTGCGCTGGCCAGTCTCCATCTCATGGGACATCAGCACGCGCACGGTAGTCTTGTCACCTGCAGCCTGGGCACGAATACGCATTGGATCAGCCATGTTCTTCTCCTGTTTCAGAGGATTGGTTGCCATCAGCCGCCGCAGCCACCGAGGGTGACCTTGACTTCCTTCTTGGCGTAGAAGGCCTTGCCATCGTTGGTGATGGCCACGGCATACACATCCGAGGACTGGCCCAGCTTTGCGCGGGTCAGGAAATTGGCGTCCAGCGCCTCGTTGACGGTGAAGGCCGCCACCAGCGTATTGGGGTTCTTTTCCACCAGCACCAGCATCTGCTTCACATTGGGCAGGCTGGTGGCCGCGCCCAGGGGCACGACGGCCCCGTTTTCGGCGATGTCGGGCGCCGTCAGCGTCACGTCCTTGCTCTCGGCGGGCGCAGCAGCCCCCATGGCCTTGAGCACATCGGCCACGGTCTTGGCGTCGAAGGCGGTCTTGTTATAGGCCGCCTGCGCAGCCTGCGGCAGCAGGCCGGCGGCCATCAGCATGCCGAGCACGGCCGCGCTGTTCCTGAGGGCGTCTCTACGTTTCATCGTTGTCTCCTTTTCATTCACATCACACAAGCGGGCTCAGGGCTTGGCCCCGGCAGCCAGCCACTGGGCAATCACCCTGGCATCAGCATCGCTGAGATTGGGCTGAGGCGGCATGGGTGTTGATCCCCAGACGCCGGAGCCTCCGACCCTGATCTTGTTTGCCAGATAGTCCGACTGGCCGCCGTGCTTGCCGGCAATGTCGCTGAAGGCCGGGCCGACGAGTTTCTGCGCCATGCCATGGCACGCCATGCAGGCGTTCTTTTCCAGCAAGGCCGTCGGCGCCGCACTGGCCGATTTCCCGGTGGCTGCGGGCGGCCCTGCCTTGCTGGCACCGCCATCGGTGGTTATGCCGCGCTGGGCACCGACCAGCCGGTTCTGCTGGGCCAGATTGCCGTGGTTGTTGCCGGCATGCTCGGGCAAGGCCGAGCGCAGCGTGGGCGCGGGGCCGCAGTTGCTCATGCAGGCAGTAGCCAGCACATCGGGCCTGGCGCCTTTGCCGAACTCGTTGCCGGGCCACAGCGCATGCCGAGTCGTCATGCCGTTGCGGTTGGGCAGCTTCTGCTGTACCTCGGCGATATTGCTGTCGCTGAGTGTGAAGTTCTCGGGCACCACGCCGCCGAGGTTGAGCAGATAGGCGGTGACGGCATACACCTCTTCGGTGGACAGCGACTTGGGCGCATTCCAGG
Organism: Comamonas testosteroni TK102; assembly: GCF_000739375.1. Lineage (NCBI taxonomy): Bacteria > Pseudomonadati > Pseudomonadota > Betaproteobacteria > Burkholderiales > Comamonadaceae > Comamonas > Comamonas testosteroni. The sequence goes on from NZ_CP006704.1 coordinate 3,695,142, forward strand.
GCATGGCACGGTTGATGTAATCCCACAGCGTGGAGACCGTGGCCACCTTCATCAGGGTCGTGCGCCCCGGAAAGGCCGGATCCTTGAGCCGCGCCACATGGCCGGTCCTGATGTCCTCGGCCGTGGTGCCGCCGACCAGCGGGCTGAACACCTCGTTGGATTCGCCGAACACCCCGTGGCAGGACGCGCACTTCGCCTCCCACACATCCATGCCTTTTTGCACGGACCCCGAGCCCGGGGGCAGCCCCTTGAAATCCGGGCGCACATCGATATCCCAGGCCAGAACCTCCTTGCCCGTGGCATTGCGACCCACGCCGGGATAGCGGTCTTCGCCAGACTTGCCCTGTGCCGCAGCGGGCCCGGCAGCCACGCCCATGGCCAGCAGCGCCAGCAGCACCAGCGGTTTACGCAAGCTGAACATTGGCGACCTCCCCGTTGGCTCGTACCACCCAGGACTGGATGGAGTTGTTGTGATAGATGGAGCGCGTTCCGCGTGCGGCACGCAGTTGCTGGTTGCTGGGCTGCACATAGCCGGTTTCATCCATGGCGCGGCTCTGGATGATGCATTCCTCGCCATTCCAGACCCAGTCCAGATGAAAGCGCGTCAGGCACTTGTCCATCACCGGCCCTTCGAGCCGGGCCGTGCGCCAGTTGCGGCCGCCGTCCACGCTCACATCCACGCGCCTGACCTTGCCGCGCCCCGACCAGGCCAGGCCCGTGATGTTGTAGAAGCCCTTGTCCAGCAGCATCTGCCCGCCGGACGGCGTGGTGACCACGCTCTTGCACTCCTGAATGCTGGAGTACTGGCGGTGCTGCCCATCGGGCATCAGGTCCACATAGTGGATGGCCTCGTCCTTGGCCGCATAAGGCATGTCGCCCACTTCGATGCGGCGCAGGTATTTCACCCAGCTCACGCCCTGTACGCCGGGCACCACCAGGCGCAGCGGATAGCCCTGCTCGGGCCGCAGCATCTCGCCGTTCTGGCCGTAGGCGACCAGCACCTCGCCGGAAGTGATCAGCTCCACGGGAATGGTGCGCGTCATCGACGAGCCGTCCGCCCCCTCGGCCAGGATGAAACGGCCTTTCTTCAGATCGGCGCCGGCCATCTCCAGCAGGGTGATCAGGGGCACGCCTGTGAACTCGCTGCACGACAGCATGCCGTGCGTGTACTGCACCGTGGGCACGGCCACATTGCCCCACTCCATGCCGGTATTGGCGCCGCATTCGATGAAATGAAAGCGCGACACCGAAGGCAGACGCATGATCTCGTCCATGGTGAAGACCTTGGAGTGCTTCACCAGACCATTGATCATCAGCCTGTGCTTGGAGGGGTCGATATCCCACCAGCCCTGGTGGTGCCGCTCGAAATGCAGACCGCTGGGCGTGACGATGCCGAACAGCGACTGCAGCGGTGCAAACGATACCGAAGCCTGCTTGGTCTGGGTCAGCCCCGGGCTCTGGCGACGCTGCACATTGGCCTCGTACCTGGAAGGCTTGCCGTAGCCGTCGGTGACCACCGGCTGGCCCAGGCCCTTGCTGTGCGCGGGCAGCTCCAGAATATTCGGGTCTCCCTCGCCGCTCACGGCCTGCCGGCGCTGCGCATGGACAGCTGCAGCGCCGGCCGCTGCGGCCGCGAAAGCCCCGCGGATGAAGTCCCGCCGGCCGGCCCTGCCCTCGGCAAACACGGTGCCGACATCGCCTGAGCGCACGAAATTCTCGGGTGCCTTGCGCACCTTGCCCATCAACTGGCTTTGCATAAGCTCTCTCTTTGATCGCTGGTGGTGCTTGCCGGGAAAGCGTGAAGCGCCTGTCTCATCTGGCACCCTTGAGAATCCAGGCCGCCAGTGTCTGGGTGTCGGCATCGCTGAGTGCGGGCTGGGCAGGCATGGGCACCGGCCCCCATTTGCCGGAGCCGCCGGCCTTGATGCTCTTGACCAGGTAGGCCTGTGCATCGGCCTGGGCCGCATATTTGCTGGCCACGTCCTGAAACGCCGGGCCTACCAGTTTCTGCTGCGCCGCATGGCAGGCCATGCAGGCGTTCTTCTGCGCCAGCGCCTGATCCGCCTGCGCCAGCGCAGGAACAGCCAGCCCCAGAAGCACCGTCAAGCCACCCAGCCAGAATGCAGTCTTCATCGCTTGGTCTCCTTATATTTATATATAAGCATGTTGTTATTTAAAGTATCGACCAGGATGCCCAATTTGAAATCCCGCGCTAACCCTCGTTATTCCTGAACAGGAACAACGAGGCTCAGCGCCCCTGCAGCGCCGCGCGGGCCGTCTGCATGCGCTCATCCAGATAAGCGCCATAGAAGTCGGGGATGGAGCTGCCGCTCAAGCGCTCGGCCACCTCCTTGTGAGCGGCTCCATAGAAGAGCACGGTCGGCGCGACCTCGATGCCCAGTTGCCTGACCATGTCGCCATGCGTGGTCGCCGCGCCATTCCAGTCCTGCAAAGCCTCACGCGACAGAAAATGAATCTGGGTCACCAAGGCCCCGGAGCGCTGCAGCGGCAGCAGATGATGCTCGCGCACCAGCTTGCAGAACGGACAGCCATGCAGGCTGGCCATCACCACCAGCGGCTGCTTGCGGGCCAGCGCCAAGGCCAGGTCATGCCGCAGACTCTGGCTGGTGGGCAGCAGACGCTCCGAAGCATCGAGCGCCGCCCACGCCGGTGCCGCGCCCGCCAGCAGCAACTGCAAGCACAGTCTTCTGCGGGCATCAAGGAAGCGGGCCGTGGCCGTCACGGCTTTTCCTGCTCCATCAGCAAAAAGGTGTTGTAGGCATTCATGCGATTGGCTTCCTTGAACAGCGGGTAGGCCGAAAACCTGGACCAGTCCGTCGCCTGATAGGCCTCGTCAAACGGGTCGAGATTGGCGGCGGCCTTGCCCATGGCTTCGCGCAGATAGTGCAGATAGTCACGCGTCAGCTGCATGTCCTGGCGTGGTTGCTCGGAGGCCGGGCCGTGGCCCGGCACCATGACCTTGACGGGCAGCCTGAGCAATTCGTCCAGCGCGGCAATCCAGTGCCGGCTGTCGGCCTGGCCCACATAGGGAATGCGGTTGCGAAACACCACATCGCCGATGAAGAGCACGCCGCTTTGCGGCAGGAAGATGGCCGTATCCTCCGGCGTATGCGAGGGCCCCATGTGCTGCAGCACAAGGTCCACGCCCCCGACCCTGAGCGTGGAGCTGTCGCCCGACACCCATTGACTCGCCGGCACCAGGCGCGTGCTCCGGTCGACCCAGGGAGCCAGATCCTTGCGCGAAGCCTCAAGCCGCAGATGCGCGGTCTCGGAGTTGATGTATTCACGCGCCTGGGCATGGGCCACGATTTTGGCGCCCAGTGCCTCGAACACCTGCAGGCCATAGATGTGGTCGGCGTGATAGTGGGTCAGCAGCACATGGCTGATGGGCTTGGGCGTCAGCGTGCGGATTTTCTGCACCAGCTCCTCGGCCAGCGCGGGCGAGCCCAGCGCATCGATCACGACCACGCTGTCTGCGGTGATGACAAAGCCCGCGTTGGAGATGAAATTGCGATTGGCCGCACTGCCCAGTGCCGATACACCCTGCACGAAAAACACATTGGGCGCCACCTGCTGCAGCGCCATGACGGGTGCGCTGGCCGCCACGGGAGTGCCCGCCACGGGGGTGCCCGCCACGGGGTGCCCATCATGCGCAGCCGCTGCACCCGGCGCTGCGATGGTCGCTGCGATTGCCATTCCTGCAAAGCTCCCCAGCGCAGCTCCTGCCCAGCTTGTCATCGCGGTGTCTCCCTTGCGTGTGCAGCGACCGGCGCCATCGAAGCCGCCACTAGCGCTTGCCCTATTTTTGAATGCCTGCCTCCCCATTAATATAAGCAAGTGGCAATATTTAACCAGCAGCATCTTCCCTGATGCCCACAGACACCACAGGAGACCTTCGATGAAGCGCCAACTTGTTGCCCTGAGCTTTGCCCTGTGCACGGCGATTGCCGCTGCACAGGATGTGAAAGTGGTCTATCACGTCAACACCGGCGTGGAGACGGCGGCCGCCATACTCGGCAATATCACCAACGAACTCAATGCCTCGCCCACCGACAAGATCGTGGTGGTCACCCACGGGCCCGGCATAGACTTTCTGCTGAGCAACGCCAAGGACAGCAGGGGCCGCGAGTTCAGCGGCCAGGTCAGCGCGCTGGCGGGGCGCGGCGTGGAGTTCAAGGTCTGCAACAACACGCTGCAGACACGCGAGCTCGAAGCCTCCAGCCTGCTCATGGAAGCGTCGGTCGTCCCCTCGGGCGTGGCCGAAGTGGCGCGCCTGCAGGCCAGGGAAGGCTTTGTCTATCTCAAGCCCTGAGCTGGAAGCGGGCATGAAAAAAGGCGCCGCAGGCGCCTTTGCTTCGAGGGCTCCAGCCCTCAGTTCTGTTCGATGGCAATCTGCACGCAGATGGTGCGGCACATATGGACGACCTTCTCGTTGGCGATGAAGTAGTAGATGCTGACCCCTTCGCGCCTGCGGCCCAGAATGCCGGACTGGTACAGCGTGTTCAGATGCTGCGACATATTGGGCTGGGTGGTGTCTATGGAAGCCAGCAGCTCGGAGACGTTTTTTTCTCCGTTGCACAACGCGCTGATGATCTTCAGCCGCATGGGCGCGGCCATGGCCTTGAACAGCTCGGCCGCACTCTCGAACACGCTGTCATCCTCAAGCTCTGACGATTCCATGAAACACTCCTGGGCACCTTGGCGGCCTGCAAGCGTCCCGTCTGGATTGCGTGCCGTGGTGCATGGCGCCAGTTTATAGGAAGGTCATGCAGCGTCTGCCATCGCCCGACGACAAACAATGACGGGCATCAGGCAATCCCAAAAAAAGAAGCAGCTAGCGCTTGATTGACAATGATTTTAGGAACTTTCCTATCTGAAATCCATTGTTGATGTGCAAAAGCAGCTATCAAAAATCAGGTGGGCTTCCAGTCCAGAGACCAGGCACCGCTTTGCACGTTCTGCAGCCACAGGCAGCAGCTCAGGGTCTTGGCGTCCGTGACCTGGCCGGTGCGCACGCCTTCCAGCAGTTCGGCAGCCGTCATGCTGCAGACATCCAGAAACTCGTCGGCGTCGAGCTGGCGCTCGCCCGCAGTCAGGCCGCGCGCGAAGAAGATGTGAATGATCTCGTCGGAGTAGCCGATCGCCAGATGCATGGGCCCGGCATAGGCCCATTCGCGCGCGCTGTAGCCGGTTTCCTCCAGCAGCTCGCGCTGGGCGCAGATCAGCGGCAGCTCGCCCTCATCCAGCTTGCCTGCGGGGAACTCGGTCATGACCCGCCCCACGGGGTAGCGAAACTGCCGCTCCAGCAGCACGCGGCCATCGTCGAGCAGCCCGATCACCACCACGGCACCGGGGTGCACCACATACTCGCGCGTGGCCTGCCCGCCATGGGGCAGGCGCACGGTATCGAGCCTGACCTGCAGAAAACTGCCCTGGTGTACCAGCTCGCTCTTGATGGGATGCTCAATCAGATGGGCTTCCTGAATTTCGGGGTCTTGTCGTGTCATCGCTGACTCATCCTTCACACGCGCCGTGGCGACAGCGCAAAAACATGCATGGGCTCAATCTTCGCAGAAGCGGGCTTCACTTTGCTGCACTCAGACCATGACACTCCCCAGCCTTACCAGCCAGATGGAAATACAGCGCCACCAGTTCGGCCGCGTGGCGGTGTTTCGCGGTGCCAAGGGCGGCAAATACCCGGATGGCAACCAGATCATGATCCGCGGCAGCGACACGCTGGCGGTACTGGACACGCCTATCGTGGCCAACCATATCGGAGCCGAGTTCGATGCCGCCGAGCTGGTGGTGATGGGCCATGTGCATGAGGACCATATGGCCGGCCTGCACCGCCTGCCAGACGCACAGGTCTTTGCTCACCTGAGCGATCTGGCGGCGCTGCAAAGCTGGGAGGGCCTGGTAGCCACCTTTGGCTGGGCCGATTCGACTCAGGCCGACATCATGCGCAGCAAGCTGGAGAGCGAATTCTTCTACGCGCCCAGACCCGATGCCAGGGGCTACGAAGATGGAGCCGTCTGGGGGCTGGGCCAGTCGCAGATTCGCGCCATTCATATGCCGGGCCATACGGCGGGCCACAGCGTGCTGCTGATCGAGCCCGAAGGTGTTGCCTTTATCGGCGATATCGACCTGACGGGCTTCGGGCCCTATTACGGCGACGCCTGCTCCTGTCTGGCGGACTTTCGCCGCAGCCTGGCGCGGCTGCCCGAGATCGAGGCCAGGATCTGGGTGACTTCGCACCACAAGGGCATTTACACCGAGCGCGAGACGTTTGTGCGAGACCTCAAGCGCTTTGCTGCGGTCATTGACGAGCGCGGTGCACGCATTCTCGAATGGCTGGCGCAGCGGCCCATGACGCTCGCCCAGATGGTCGAGCAGCGCCTGCTCTACCCGCCGGGCTTTGATGCGCCATGGGTACGGGGGGCCGAGGCGCGCAGCATTTCCCAGCATCTGGACGAACTGCTGGCGGCCGGAGAAATCCTGCAGCAGCGCAACGCGCAGGGCGAAGACCTTTATCTGAGGGCTTGAATCCAGAGAGATAAAAAAGCCGACTTCTCAGGGAAGTCGGCGTGGCCGGGCGCCCGGCCACGCATCCACCAGGCAAGCGTGACAAACGCACAGCGGCTACCCCTTGGCTGATGAGCCGGTCCCCGTCACCCGGGCTTTGAGATTCAGGCCACAGCGTCCATGGGCTTGCGCAGAAAGCCCTGATTGGCGCCCTTGCGGTTGGGCGCAAAGCCGTTCCTGGCCAGGGTTTCGTCGGCAGTTTCGTAGAACACGCCGATCTGCTTGATATCGCGCGCCTGCCGGGCCGTGGCAATCGGGCGCCCGAACTCGCCCGCAATGCGCACCAGCTGCCTGATCTGCTCCACGGTGCTCATCTTGCCCGTGCGGGTCTGGTTCCACAGCACGTCTTCGATACCGCAGCGCACATGCAGGCCCAGGGCCATGCCGATCATATTGATGGGCAGCACGTTCAGCACCGAGCTCTCCACGGTCACGATGGCGTTGTCAGGCACGGCGCGCAGCATATTGGCCAGGTTGTAGATATTGGCCTGGTCCATGCCGCCGCTGATGGCGACCCAGTTCATGACCAGCGGGCCTTTGTAGACGCCGCGGCGGATCATGCGCTCTATCGTTTCGAAGCTGTTGATGTTGTAGACCTGGAAGGCGCTCTGGATGCCTTTTTCGGACAGGCGGCGGATATGTTCCTCGATGAAGCTGGGGTTCGAAGGAACAATCATGTCCTTGTAGGTCTTGTGCAGATGCGGGAAGCCGCGCGAGACACCGCGGAAGTCGTCTTCGCCGGCATGCTCGGTCACGTTCATCTGCGTGGTGTTGACGGTCACCGTCACCTGATCGGGCACGGGAGTCAGCTCGGCCAGCATGTGGCGGGTGTCGTCGGAGAGCCACTTGGCCTGGCCATCCGGGCCTTCGGGCGCAAAGCTGATGGAGCCGCCGACCTGGATGATCATCTCGGGCACCCGCTCGCGCACGCCGGCGATCAGCTCGTTGAACTTGGACAGGCGCTTGCTGCCCTTGCCATCGTCTTCACGCACATGCAGGTGCAGCACGGTGGCACCGGCCTCATAGCAGTCCACAGCCTTCTGGATCTGCTCTTCCATGGTGACGGGAATGTCCTCGGGGAAGTCCGAGGGAATCCAGCCCGGAGCGTAGGGGGCGGCCGTGATGATCAGCGGCTGCTGATTTTCGGGATACAGGTGACCGTCAAGAAAGTTCATGGTTGTCGTCTCCGGTTTGAGTGCGGGAAATCAGTGTCTGGACCAGCGGCAGCAGGGCATTTCAGCCCCTTGCCGATGCGTGAGGCCAGTATCAAGCGCGGTGCGGGATGCCACTTTGCATTTCAGGACACGCACTTTCTCAATCACGACAGGGCCGGCAAGCCACGCCTGAAAGCGAGACAGGCAGCAAAGCTGCGCCAAGCGCTTTGCGGGCCGCAGACTCAAGCTGCCGCAGCCTGCGAACGACATCACCCGCATCGGGTAAGTGCGGGGTACTGCAGTCATCAAATGCGAAGTCGCAGGCATGAAACGTCAAGTCCGGCGACTGGCCGCCAGCCATGATGAATTGCTGCATTCCTCCACACGGGCACCTGCACGCAAGGACATGCCAGCCGATTCAGCGCCGTATCTGCACTCTGCCAGGAGCGAGATCGGCAGCTTGACGAATGCCAGACCCCATGACAAAACGACAGGAGACCTCCATGACAAGCGCCGTGAATTTCGCAGAACCCGCCACGCCATCACGCAAGCAACATAGGCGCAGCATGGTTCAAAGCCTGCGCTGTTGCGCCGCCGTGCTTTGTACCGGCCTGCTAGCGGGTACGGCTGCGCAGGCCCAGACCCCGGCCCCCGCCTGGCCCAGCAAGCCCATACGTATCGTCATTCCTGCACCTCCGGGCGGCATCACTGACGGCGTGGCGCGTCTGGTGGCCGATCATCTGCAGACCAATCTGGGCCAGCCCGTGGTGGTGGACAACAAGCCCGGCGGCTCGGCCGTGATTGCCGAGCGCGCCGTGATGAATGCACCTGCCGACTGGCACACGCTGATGATTGCGCCCTCCAGCGTCTGGACCGACTTTCCGCTCACCGTGAAGACGCCGTTCGATGTACACAAGACCTTCACCTATGTCTCGGATGTGGCGTCCATGGTGCACATGCTGGTGGCCAACAACAGCTTCCCGCCCAACAGGATTCAGGAAGTGCTGGACTACGCGCAAAAGAGCAGCAGCCCGGTCAATATCGCCAACCTGAGTCCCGGCACCCGCTCCGACATGCTGGGCGAGCTGCTGAGCGAGAAAAGCGGCGGCAGGATCACCGCCGTGCCTTACAAGGGATCGGCCCCGGCCATCGTCGACCTGATCGGCAATCAGGTGCAGCTGACCTTTGAGGTGGTGACCAATGCCGCCCCGCTGATCAAGGCCGGCAAGATCAAGGCCCTGGGCGTGGTTTCACCCAGCCGCTCGCGGCTGCTGCCCGATGTGCCCAGCTTTGCCGAACAGAACATGCCCGACTTCGTGCTGCCCGATGCCAGCGTGGGTCTGTTCGTGCTGAGCAGCACGCCTGCGTCCTTGGTCCAGAAGGTGCGCCAGGAAATGGACAAGGTGACCCAATCCCCCAAATTCCAGGCGCAGCTCAGGAGCCAGGGCTTTGATGCGCCCCAGCCGAGCACCATGCCGCAGCTGCAGCAAAAAATGCTGAGCACGGTGGAGCAGAACCGCAAAATTCTGAGCAAGCTCAGAGTCGCCGGCAACTGAAGGAAGCTGGCGTCGCCGTCCTCATCTCACGGGCGGCATCTTGGTAGTGTGTTTGGCGGGCCCTTGCGGCCCGCCTTTTTATGCGCCGCCCTGGCCTTCGTGTTGCGCCCTGGCGCGGCTGTCCTTGGCACTGCAGCCAAACTGGCTCTGATACCAGCGCGAAAAACTGCTGGGGGCCGTAAAGCCCAGCAACTCGGCCACTTCGGTCAGCGAGCGGCTGCTCTCGAACACATAGCGCACGGCCAGCTCCTTGCGGATATCGTTCATCAGCGAGGAAAAGCTCTGACCCTTTTCCGTCAGCCGCCGCTGAATGGTGCGTGGCACCACACCCAGGTGCTCGCTGACCTTCTCAATGCTGCAGCGGCCGCTGGGCAAGAGCAGCAAGATGGTGCGGCGCACATCGTCCAGCACCGCATCGTCGCTCACGGGTGCCACGGACTCCAGCAGCTTTTGCGCATAACGCACCATGGCGGGGTCGGCGAACTCGTTGCGCGTATCGAGATCGGCCTTGGCGCAGACAATGCAGTTGAACTCCTGGTTGAACTCCACGCGCTGGCCGAACATCAGGTGGTGCATGCTCAGGTCCTTGGGCGCGGCATGCTCGAAACACACCATGCGAGGCTGCCAGTCGCGACCTATCAGCTGCCGAATGGCGCGCACCATCACGCCCAGCGCCAGCTCCACGCGCTGGCGCGTAGGCTCATGGGCACGGCCGGCCAGCAACAGCTCACGGATCAACACCGTGTCGGCCTGCTCGTCCAGCTCCAGCGTCATGGCGCCGTTGAGCAGGGCCAGATGACGCACCAGCAGGTTCAGCGAATCGCGCAGCGTGGCCTGATCGCGGATCAGCAGGCCCACCGGCCCCATATTGGACAGCAGGCGCGAGCGCGCCATGCACAGACCAAAGCTTTCATTGCCCGACTGCGTGGCCGAGGCCTGCAGCAAACGCCCCACCTTGTCCACCGGGATCATCAGATCCGGCTCGTCGAGCACCGCAGGGCTGAGACCAGCATCGAGCAGCATGCGCACGCCATTCAACCCCGAAGCCTGGGCGACTTCGGCGTAATTGGTCAAGCAGGCTGCGCGAACGAGAGAGGCCATGGGGTTTCACTAACTTGGCACTAATTGCAAAGCACCAGTCATGTAATGACAAGCGCCGATCGAGGGGAGTTTTCACACTGGCGACATTGATTCTATAAGGAGACTTCCCAATGAAAAACGAGGTTGGCGCAGCACCCGCCCTTATCCGCTCCAGCTCTTTGACCCGCTCTCTGGAAGTCAATCCTCTGACCTGTTCCATCGGTGCGGAGCTGGCCAACGTTCATCTGGGTGCGGCCGCCGAGGACGAAGGCCTGATGGCCGAGATCCGCCAGGCGCTGCTCAGGCACCGCGTGATCTTTTTCCGCGACCAGGACATCACACGCGCCGAGCATGTGGCGTTTGCGCGCAAGTTTGGCGAACTGGAAGACCACCCGGTGGTGGGCAGCCACCCCGAGCACCCAGGCCTGGTGCAGATCTACAAGACCCCCGACAGCCCTCTGGACCGCAACGAGAACTCCTGGCACACCGACGCGACATGGCGCGAGCAGCCACCCATGGGCTGCGTGCTGCGCTGCGTTGAGTGCCCGTCCGTCGGCGGCGACACCATGTGGGTGAACATGGTGATGGCCTATGAGAACCTGCCAGCCGACATCAAGGTCAAGATCGAGCACCTGCGTGCCCGCCACAGCATCGAAGCGAGCTTTGGTGCCGTCATGCCTATCGAAAAGCGCCTGGCACTCAAGGCCCAATACCCCGACGCGGAGCACCCCGTGGTGCGCATCCACCCCGAAACCGGCGAGAAGATTCTGTTCGTCAACAGCAGCTTCACCACCCATTTCACCAACTACAACACACCCGCCAATGTGCGCTTCGGCCTGGACAAATCGCCCGGCTCCTCGCAACTGCTCAATTACCTCACCAGCCAGGCAATGATTCCCGAGTACCAGGTGCGCTTCAAGTGGCGCAGGAACAGCGTAGCCTTCTGGGACAACCGCTCCACCCAGCACTACGCAGTGATGGACTACCAGCCCTGCCACCGCAAGATGGAACGCACGGCCATCATCGGCGGCCCCACGGACTGAGCCAGGAGACAGAAGATGACCTTGAACCACACGATTCTCATCATCCCCGGCCTGCGCGACCATGTGCAAGAGCACTGGCAGACGCTGCTGGCCAAGGAGCTGGCTGCGCAGTCCATCCCCTGCGTTACCGTGCCGCCGCTGGAGCAGGACAAGCTCAGCTGCCAGGCCCGCCTGGACGCGATCGACCGTGCACTGGACGGCATCGCCGGCCCCGTCATCATCGTGGCGCACAGCGCCGGCTGCATGATGGTCGCGCACTGGGCGCTGCGCCGAGCCCGTCCCATTCTCGGAGCCTTGCTTGCTGCCCCCGCCGATGTGGAAACCCAGATGCCTGCCGGCTACCCGCCCAAGGATGTGCTGGCAGCCCACGGCTGGACGCCCATCCCGCGCCAGCGCCTGCCGTTTCCCACACTGCTGGCAGCCAGCAGCAATGACCCGCTGACCCAGTTGGAGCGCGCGCGCAGCTTTGCGCGCGACTGGGGAAGCGAGCTGGTGGAGCTGGGCCCCCAGGGCCACCTGAACCCGGCCTCGGGCCATGGCCCCTGGCCGCAGGCAAAACAGCTGATCGAGGATTTGCAGGCGCGGATCGAAGCCCGTCAGCCCGAACCAACGGCCTGAGCCGCCAGACGACCATCACGATGAATGCGCAGCCACCCACAAACTATAAAAGGTGCGCGCAGATGGGGAGCCAGATCTCCCCGTTGAAGGAGACAAGCAATGAAGGCAACGACACCCGCCTCGCGCAAATCAGTGGACACCGCAGCTTCTCGCACCGCGACAGCCAGCGCACTGCGCCGGAAATCAGGCCTGGCCGTCATGGCCGTGGCCGCCAGCCTGGCCTTGCCCGCACAGGCCGAGCAGACCGCAGACTGGCCGACCAGGCCCATACGCCTGATCGTCACCGGGCCTGCCGGCGGCACGGCCGACACCCTGGCCCGTCTGCTGGCAGAGGGCATGACGCAGGAGCTCAAGCAGCCCGTGATCGTGGAGTCCAAGCCCGGAGCTTCGGGAGCCATCGGCATCCAGGACCTCAAGTCGCATGGAAAGAGCGGCTATACCTTCCTGGTGATTCAGGACGGAGCGCTGAGCGAGGCACCGCAGGCCCAGAAAGTCAGCTTCGACCCCTTCAAGGACCTGACGCCGCTGGCCCAGCTCACACGCACCGGCCTGGTCATGGTTGCCAACAAGGACCTGCCTTTTCAGACGCTGCCCGAGTTCATCAGCTACGCCAGGCAGCAACGCGACGGCGTGGACTTTGCCTCCTACGCCACGGGCCTGAAGGGCCACACCTCGGGCATGCTGCTGGGCCAGTTGGCCAAGATCAATATGCGCCATGTGGGCTACAAGGGCTCGCCCCCTGCTCTGGTGGACCTCATGGGCGGCCATGTCCCGGTGATGTTCGATGGAGTCACCACTTCGCTGCCCCTGATTCACAGCGGCAAGATCAGGGCGCTGGCAGTCGTCTACCCGAGCCGCCTGCAGACTTTGCCCGAGGTGCCGACCTTCTCGGAGCTGGGCTACCCCCAACTTTCCAAACCAGGCTGGTTTGCCGTGTGGTCCCATCCGCAAACCCCGGCAGCCATCCAGCAGAAGCTGCGGGATGTGGCGCTGGCGCATTTCCGCAAGGAGGCCGTTCTCAAACAGCTCGCTTCGCTGGGCATGGAGCCCGGCCAGCCGCTGAGCACAGCCGAGATGACGACCGACCTCCAAGAAGCCAGCCGCAAGCAGGCGGCCCTGCTCAAGTCCCTAGGCTACAAGCCCGAGAACTGAAGCCCGGGTCCTTGAGCAATTGCTCTCAAGCGGCCCCATTACTTATCTGATTCAAGCCCTCTGCCCGGTGCCCCCTTGGCACCGTGGGCGGCTGCACCCGGCTCAAGTCCTTTGGCGGGATTCGAGCCGGGGCTTGTCTGCGCCTTCAGCCCATCCCCAAGGCCCGGGTCCGGCCTTGCGCTGCTGTGTTTCTCGTCGGTTTGCCTTCAGGCATCTTTTTTCAACGGTTCAAGGAGACATGAATGACTACAAGAAAAATGGCTTTCAATGCGCTGAGCGCTCTCGCATGCACGCTGGCGCCGCTGGCGGCTTCGGCGCAATCGTCGGTGCAGATCTACGGCGTGGTGGATATGGCCGTATCCAACTACCGAGGCGCGGGCGCGGGCTCGCGCCAGATGCTGACCTCCAGTGGCAACCAGGCCAGCCGTCTGGGCTTTCGGGGCCGCGAAGATCTCGGCAGCGGTCTGGCCGCCGGCTTTGATCTGGAAGCGGGCCTCAATACCGACAACGGTACCGGCCAGGCCTCCAACACCAACAACCAGCCCTCAGGGGCAGGCAGCGGCAACGGCCTGAGCTTCAACCGCAAGTCCCTGGTCTATCTGCAGAGCAAGCAATGGGGTGAGGTGCGCCTGGGCCGCGACTATGTGCCCGCCTTCTGGAACATGTTCAACTACGACCCCTTTCGCCTGGGCGTAGGCATGAGCCTGCATGTGCTGCACGGCACGACGGTGACGGGCTTTCGCGCGTCGAACAGCATTGGCTACCTCTCGCCCGGCTGCTCCAGCTCCAGCTGCAAGGGCCTGTTCTATCAATTGATGACGGCATTCGGCGAAAACGATGCCGGCCCCAACCGCCAGGACGGCCGCGTCTATGGTGCACGCCTGGGTTATGGAGGTGATAACTGGGATGCAGCCGTCGCCATCACGACCACCAAGAACCGCGCCGCCGACGATTACAGGCAGATCAATGCCGCCGCCTCCTACCTCTGGGAGGGCCACCGCCTCATGGTTCTGGCTGCCGATCACCGCACCGGCAACCGCCTGGCAGGCCTGGACAACGCCAACCATGTGCGCTACTGGCAGCTGGGCGCCATCTGGAAGGTCGGCAACGACAACATCCCCATGAGCTTCATGCGCCTGAGCCGCAACGACAACAGCGGCAGCAGCTCCAACAAGTACGCCGTGGGCTATGTGCACAACCTCTCCAAACGCACTGCCCTCTACGGCACCTATGCCTATGTGGACAACCGCGGCAGCATCAACCTGCCGGTGGCCACGGGCGCTCTGCAGGGCCCGATCCCGGTCGCTGGCGGCAATGCCTCGGGCTTTGACATCGGCATTCGCCACACGTTCTGAGTCCAATCCATGGCAACCGGCGTCTGCCGGTTGCCGATTTCCGGACTCTGGCCAGAGGGCATCAATCCTGTAACCATAAAAAAAGGCCCGCAGAGAAAATCTGCGGGCCTTTTTCATCGCACACAAGCGCTCGATGGTTTACCAGCAGTTGTCAGGCGGTTTGAGCCAGAGCAGTCCCTCCCTGACCAGGACTTCGTGCAGAGGAATCGTCATCTGCGGCGATGCCGTGCACTTGCCGCTGCGGATATCGAACTTGAGTCCATGCGCGGGGCAACTGAGCACATGAGCATCGCAATTTCCGCCTGCCATGGAGGCACCCGCATGCGGGCAGCTGTTCTCCAAGGCATAGAACTCGCCTTCGACATTCAGCAGCAAGATGCTCTGACCACCAGGCGTGAAGACCAGCTTTCGCCCGCCAGGCGGCAAATCCCGCACGGCGCCGGCAGCCAGCAATGCAGTATCAGGCGAAGATGCTGTCGGCAACACGGGCATGCTCCATGGCGCGCAGCAGCTCCGCAGGCGCCACCGCGCCCGTCACCTGCAGACGCCGGTTGAACACCATATGCGGCACGCCGCCGGTATGGCTGGCCTCGCTTTGGTAGCGCAGCGCATCAAAGCGGGAAGGATTCCAGTCCAGTGCTGCCGAGTACGCCAGCTGCTGCAACACCATGACCGAGCCTATATCGCGGCCCTGCACAAAGTAGGCGGCAAAGATGGACTCCACAAAGCGGATCATGGACTCACCATCGAGCAGAGTCTGGGCGTAGTTGACCAACGCGCAAACCAGGCGCGTGCTGGGGAAGGTCTCAATCAGCGCATGATTGATCTGCAGGCCCGCCGCGTGGGCCGCCGAGCGCACCTGGGCACGGCGAACCTCCACGGCCCTGGGGCCGCCGAGCCGGGCTTCGTAGAAGGCCTGATAAGGCACTCCATGCTCCGGGATCTGGGGCTGCAGAGTGTCGGCATGCCAATGGATTGCAAGCTGCTGGTCGGGATATCTGGCCAGCAGCATCTCACGGGCGGCCAGCAGATTGCGCAGACCGATCCAGCACCAGGGGCAGATCAGGTCCAGCGAAAAGTCGACCTGCAGTGTCGTTGCAGCAGAGCTTTGAGTCATGACATTTATTTCTTTGGGCAATCATCGGAGTTGATGCAAAAAAGGGCTGAATGGCTCAGCCCTTTTCATACCGAAGTGCTGCCTTCGATATCTCAGAGCGTGAAGATGGCCGATCCCACAATCTTGCGGGCTTCCAGGTCGCGATGAGCCTGCGCGGCGTCTTCCAGCGCATAGCGCTTGCTGATGTCCACCTTGATACGGCCTTCGGCCACATGGGCGAACAGCTCGTTGGCCAGCTCTGCACGCTCCGTGGGGTCGGCGATGTAATGCGCCGATGCGGGACGGGTCAGGAAGAGCGAGCCCTTGCCTGCCAGAATCTGTGGGTTGAATGGCGCAATGGAGCCTGAAGCCGTGCCCAGACAGACCATCAGACCGCGCACCTTCAGGCTGTTGAGCGAGCCCTCGAAAGTGTCCTTGCCCACGCTGTCGAAGACGGCATTCACGCCCACGCCATCGGTCAGCTCACGCACGCGCTTGGCCACGTCTTCATGGCTGTAGTTGATGGTGTGAACGCAGCCGTTGGCCTTGGCCACTTCGGCCTTGGCATCGCTGGAGACGGTGCCGATCACGTTCAGGCCTTCCAGCTTTGCCCACTGCGACACCAGCAGACCCACGCCACCGGCTGCAGCATGCAGCAAGATGGTATCGCCCTGCTTGAAGTCCCAGATGCGGCGCATCAGGTAAGCCGCGGTCAGTCCACGCATGGTGATGGCTGCTGCGGTTTCAAAGCTGATGTTGTCAGGCAGACGGATCAGGGGGGCAGCAGAAATCAGGCGCTCCGTGGCGTAAGCGCCGATGGTGTTGAGTGCGCCGGTATAGGTCACGCGGTCGCCGACCTTGAAATCCGTCACGCCGTCGCCCACGGCCGTGATCGTGCCGCAAGCCTCGCTGCCCACGCCTGCGGGCAAAGGAGCGGGATACAGACCGGAGCGGAAATAGGTATCGGCAAAGTTCAAGGCCACAGCGCCCTGCTTGAGGCGGACCTGACCCGGACCGGGTTGGCCGACTTCAATGTCTTCCTGTCGCAACACCTCGGGGCCGCCAACTTCGTGATAACGGATTACTTTAGCCATACAAACTCCCAGTCAGATACCAATCGAAAGGTGATACGGCACACGCCCTCACCTCGAACAGAATCGATACAAATCAATGGCTTAGACCATATCTCCGCTATCTCTCCATTCAGACTGGACTGAATTTATGGGAGTTCGTCTCCAGGACATTTCCCGAGAGCGCCGCTCTCTTGTCTTTACGCGACACCACGGGTAAATACCAGGCGCAAAAAGTTAACTACAAAGTTTCTCTTTGATTGAAAGCTTGCCGCAAGCGTTGGCCACCATATTGCGCGTCTGCGACTGCGGCAAGCCCGTCCCAGCCTCTAGAATCATTCCGTTTACGTAAACGTCAAACCAATGCGAGGGCCTGGCATTCTTGCCAGGCGCCGGACATGAAGTCGAGGGAAGCCCCTGCCATCCGTGGCAGGCAACTTCCCCAACAATCCAAGGCACAACCCAGGTCTGGCAGCCAGCCGGGCCAGCATTCGAGGAAACAGAGACGATGACCTATAAAGCGCCCATCAAAGACATGCTGTTCGACATGGAGCATCTGGCCCAGATCGAGCAAGTCGCCCAGATTCCCGGCTTTGAAGACGCGGGGCTGGAGACCGCGCAGGCCGTTCTCGAAGAATGCGCCAAGCTTTGCGAAGGCGTGGTCGCTCCCCTGAATGTGCCAGGCGATGTCAACCCCTCGTCCTTCAAGGACGGCGTCGTCACCACCACGCCCGGCTTTGCCGATGCCTTCAAGCAGTACGCCGAAGGCGGCTGGCAGGGCCTGCAGCACCCAGCCGACTTTGGCGGCCAGGGCCTGCCCAAGACCATTGGTGCGGCCTGCATCGAGATGCTCAACAGCGCCAACCTGAGCTTTGCGCTGTGCCCGCTGCTGACCGACGGTGCCATCGAGGCACTGCTCACTGCAGGCAGCGATGCACTCAAGTCCACCTACCTGGAAAAGCTGGTGACCGGTGAGTGGACCGGCACCATGAATCTGACCGAGCCCCAGGCCGGCTCCGACCTGGCCCTGGTGCGCACCAGGGCCGAGCCTCAGGGTGATGGCAGCTACAAGGTCTTCGGCACCAAGATCTTCATCACCTATGGCGAGCACGATATGGCGGACAACATCGTCCACCTGGTCCTGGCCCGCGTGGCCGGCGCCCCCGAAGGCGTCAAGGGGATCAGCCTGTTTGTCGTGCCCAAGTTCCTGGTGAACCAGGACGGCTCCTTGGGCAAGCGCAACGATGTGCACTGCGTCAGCATCGAGCACAAGATGGGCATCAAGGCCTCGCCCACGGCCGTGCTGCAATTTGGCGACAACGGGGGAGCCAGCGGCTACCTCGTGGGCGAAGAGAACCGCGGTCTCGAATACATGTTCATCATGATGAACGCCGCCCGCTATGCCGTGGGCCTGCAGGGCCTGGCCGTGGCCGAGCGGGCCTACCAGCACGCCGTGGCCTATGCCAAGGAACGCGTTCAAAGCCGCCCCGTCGACGGCTCGGTCAAGGCCAGCGCCACCATCATCCACCACCCCGATGTGCGCCGCATGCTGATGACCATGCGTGCCAGCAACGAAGGCTGTCGCGCCATGGCCACCGCGGCCGCTGCCGCCTACGATGCCGCCCACCACCACCCGGACGCCGAAGTGCGCCAGGCCAACCAGACCTTCTATGAATTCATGGTGCCGCTGGTCAAGGGCTACAGCACCGAAATGAGCCTGGAAGTCACCAGCCTGGGGGTGCAGGTGCATGGCGGCATGGGCTTCATCGAGGAAACCGGCGCCGCCCAGTACTACCGCGACGCCAAGATCCTGACCATCTATGAGGGCACGACCGCCATCCAGGCCAATGACCTGGTCGGCCGCAAGACCGCACGTGATGGCGGCCTGACCGCCAAGGCGATTGCCGCCCAGATCGAAAAGACCGAAGCCGCCCTCCATGCCAGCGGCACCGATACGGCCAAGGCGGTCGCCAGGAATCTGGCCCAGGCCCGTCAGGCCTTTGTGCAGGTGGTGGACTTCATCGTGGCCCAGGCCAAGGCCGACCCCAATGCGGCCTATGCGGGCAGCGTCCCCTATCTGATGCTCACCGGCAATCTGGTCGCCGGCTGGCAGCTGGGCCGCTCGGTGCTGGCTGCGCAGGAGCTGCTGGCCAAGGGCCAGGACACGGCCTTCATGCAGGCCAAGCTGGCCACGGCCCGGTTCTATGCCGAACATATCCTGACCCGGGTACCCGGCCAGGCCGATGCCGTGATCAACGGCGCGGCCAGCGTGATGGCATTGTCCATGGATCTGTTCTGATCCTGCACCTGAGGGCGGGGCGGCAACGCCCTGCCTCATCATGAAATGCATGGAAATAGCGGCTGGTACTTATGGATAAAGCGCTAGCCGCTATGTTTTTTAATCCCTGAGGCGCACCAAGACCAGCCACTCGGCAGACTCTGGTGCCATCACTTAGGCTTGCACTGCCGGCGCAGGCCGCCGAGGGCTATTGATGGAATGAGTTTTCCAGGCAGAGCAGTCTGCCCAGGCAAGGCATTGCGGCGATGGCTACGGCTGCGCAATCAGGATGGAGCGCAGACGGTCCCGTTCTCGGCGATTGCCCGCCAGTCCCTCGTCCAGAAGCGACTTCAGGGCATCGATATGCGCAATCATCAGCTGCTCGGCCTTGGCGTTATCGCCTTCGGCCAGCGCCTCGACGATGGCCGCAGGACTGGGGGCCTTCTTCTACTGGATGGTCGCCCCCAAGGGCCTGACCTACACCGACCGGGATGGCGAAGCCATCGCTGTGGCAGCGGCCAAGCACCAATCCACTGCACCTGTTTTAGGCAGGCATATGGAACGAGGCGCCCAAGCGCCTCGTTTTGCTTCAAGCCGCAGCGTGCCAGCTCAGCAGCAGCGCGGTCGGTGTCTCACGCCGTCTCAGCGCTCCTCACAACAGCACGATATCGTATTGCTCCTGCGCCATCGCGGTCTCGGCCTGCAGCGAAATGGGCTTGCCGATGAAGTCGGAGAGGCTGGCCAGATGCTGGCTTTCCTCGTCGAGGAACATCTCCACCACCTTGGGCGATGCCACGACGCGGAACTCATGGGGATTGAACTGGCGCGCTTCGCGCAGGATTTCGCGCAGCACCTCGTAGCAGATGCTGCGCGCGGTCTTGACATCGCCCTTGCCGGAGCAGGCCGCACAGGGCTCGCACAGCATATGGGCCAGCGACTCGCGCGTACGCTTGCGCGTCATCTCCACCAGGCCCAGCTGCGAGAAGCCGCCGGCCATGGTCTTGACGCGGTCGCGTGCCAGCTGGCGGCGGAATTCGGAGAGAACCTCGCCCTGATGCTCCTCGCGCACCATGTCGATGAAGTCCACGATGATGATGCCGCCCAGATTGCGCAGGCGCAGCTGACGCGCGATGGCGTGCGCCGCTTCCAGATTGGTCTTGAAGATGGTGTCGTCAAAATTGCGCGCACCGACATAGCCGCCCGTGTTGACATCGATGGTGGTCAGGGCTTCGGTCTGATCGACGATCAGATAGCCGCCCGACTTCAGATCCACACGCCGCCCGAGAGCGCGCGCGATTTCCTCGTCGATGTTGTAGAGGTCGAAGATCGGACGCTCGCCCTTGTACAACGCAAGCTTTGGCACGGCCGCCGGCATGTATTCCTGGCCAAAGCTCTTGAGCAGCGCAAACTGTTCGCGCGAATCGATGCGAATGCTCTGGGTGTTCTCGCCGACCAGGTCCCGCAGCACACGCTGCAGCAGGTTCAGATCCTGGTGCAGCACCGACATGACGGGCAGCTTCTGTGCCGTATCCTTGATGCGCGCCCAGGTCTTGCGCAGATAGCGGATGTCATCGGCCAGCTCGGCATCGCTGGACTCCTCGCCATTGGTGCGCAGTATGAATCCGCCGCCACCGCCCCCCTCCTTGGTGCCGACCAGCTCCTGCAGACGAGCCCGCAAGGCATCGCGCTCGTTCTGGGGAATTTTCTGGGAGATGCCTATATGGTCGTCCTGGGGCAGAAACACCAGCAGACGCCCGGCAATGCTGATCTGCGTGGACAGACGGGCACCCTTGGTCCCTATGGGGTCCTTGATGACCTGCACCATGATGGACTGGCCTTCGAACACCTGCTTTTCGATGGGTGTCAGCGGCTGGTCCTTGCGCGCGAACATCGGGGCTTCGCCGCTGTCCTGACGCTGCCAGACATCGGCCACATGCAAGAAGGCAGCACGCTCCAGACCGATATCGATGAAGGCGGACTGCATGCCGGGCAGCACGCGCGAGACCTTGCCCAGATAGATGTTGCCGACGAGTCCCCGCTCCAGCGGGCGCTCCATGTGCAGCTCCTGCACGGCGCCATTCTCGACAATCGCCACCCGCGTTTCCTGCGGCGACCAGTTGATCAAAATATCTTGCTGCATTGACTGTCGTTCTTTCTTTATATGTCCTGGCTTTTGCTGCGCCCAGTGTGCGACGCGCGCATGGCTGGCGCAAGACAGCTGCCATGCAGAACTTCCCTCGGGGCAAGCCTCAAGAACAGAGTGCCGATTGCGCCAAAGGTTCAGAGCGGCCAGCCCAGCTGGCGCAAAAGCTCGGCAGTTTCGTAAACGGGCAGGCCCATGATGGCCGAATAGCTGCCGCGGATCTCTGCGATATGTGCGGCCGCCCTGCCCTGTATGCCATAGGCTCCGGCCTTGCCCATGGGCTCGCCCGTGACCACATAAGCCTCGATCTGTGCCTCGGTCATGGGAGCAAAGCGCACGGTGGACACCGACAGGGCCTGCAGACGCCGCGCGCCGCTTTGCAGCGCCACGGCGGTCAGCACCTCATGTTCGGCCCCGGAGAGCAGACGCAGGATGCGTCGCGCGTCTTCGGCATCGGCGGGCTTGCCCAGAATCTGCTTGCCCAGCGCAACGGTGGTGTCGGAGCACAGAATGGGCGCTGCCGGCAGACCACGCCGCGCATGGCGGGCCACGGCGGCATCGAGCTTGCCGGCCGTCACGCGCTGCACATAGTCATGGGGATCTTCACCGGCCAGCTCGGCCTCTATGGCCTCGGCATCCTCGGCGATATCGTCGGCTGCATTGGGCAGCAGCAATTCATGCGCCACGCCCAGTTGCTCGAGCAGCTGACGACGGCGGGGACTTTGGGATGCAAGATAGAGAATGGGCGCCATGATTTTGATTAAAAATGGCCTCTAGCGCCCATATATAAAGCGCAACAGGCTATCAAAATCATAGTATCACGCACTGCGTGAAATTGCACGCAGAGTCCGATCACAAGCGCTTATTCGCGGTGATAGGGATGACCGGCATTGACCGACCAGGCTCGATAGAGCTGTTCAATCAGCAGCACGCGCACCATGGCATGCGGCAGGGTCAGGTCGGAGAGACGGATGCGCTCATGGGCTGCGGCCTTGAACTCGGGGTCCAGACCGTCGGGCCCGCCAATGACCAGGGCCACATCGTCGCTCTCGAGCTGCCAGCCCTTGAGGCGCTGCGCCAGTGCCTTGGTGGTCAGATTGGTGCCGCGCTCGTCGAGCACCACGATGCGGGTGCCCCTGGGGATGGCGGCTTCGATACGCTTGCGCTCTGCCGCATACAGGGTCTCCAGCGTCTTGGAGCCGCGCGGCTCGGTCTTGACGGCCTTGAGTTCGACCTTGAGTTCGGGCGGAAAGCGCTTGGCGTAATCGTCGTAGGCCGTCTGCGCCCAGTCGGGCACATGCAGGCCTACGGCCACGATGGTCAGCTTCATTTAGGCCTTGGCGCGGGGAGCACGCTTGGCTGCGGGTTTGGCAGCAGCCGGCTTGGCAGTACGAGGAGTGCTGGGCTTGACGACCACGGTCTTGACCGTCTTGGCGGCGGCGGACTTGGCAGCGGGCTTCTTGGCTGCAGGCTTGGCACCGGCAGCTGTCTTGGTGGCTGGCTTCTTGGCCGCAGCCTTCCTGGCAGCAGGCTTTTTCTCGACCACGGTGTTTTCCGCAGCGGCCTTGTCCACGGCCTGCCTGGCGGCCAGCTTCTTGGCGGCCACTTCGGCAGGCTTGGGCTTGGCGGCACCGATCTTCATGCGCACCGGTGTCTCGCCCCAGATTTCTTCCAGGCGGTAGTACTGACGAATGGCCGGCTGCATGATGTGGCAGACCACCGAGCCGCAGTCCACGATGATCCATTCGCCGTTTTGCTCACCTTCCTGACGAGGCACGGGAAAGCCTGCTTCCTTGACGGCTTCGCGCACGCTGGAGGCAAGTGCCTTGGTCTGGCGATTGGAGGTACCCGAGGCCACGATCACGCGCTCGAACAGCGGGGACAGCGCTTCGGTGTTGAACACCTGGATGTCGTGGGCCTTGACGTCTTCGAGGCCGTCAACAATGGCTCGCTGGAGTTTGGTGACGTCGCGCTTGGCTGCGGAATCCGATTTGGTGGAGGTGGTCATCAGGCGATGGAATCAGTAAATGATGGGATCAATATAGCGTGTGCCGCGCCACACCCGTATCAGGGTTGGGTTGGCATAGGCGTCCAGACCGCCAGGGGCCTGTGCTCTTCACGCATTGAAAAAGGTTGACGCGCCAGTCAATAGCGCGCATCCAGCTATGGAAATTATAGTTTTCTAAAAATTTCCCTGCTGACAGGGCTTTATGCCCGATCAACAGGGGAATCCGGCCTACCGGACAAAGGCCTGTGCCTCAGAGCCAGTCACGGCGAATCAGGTATTTTTCAAGCAGATCGCGCTCGGGCGTACCGGGTGCATCCTCACGCTGATAGCTCCAGTCCGCATGAGGAGGCATGGACAGCAGGATGGACTCCGTGCGGCCGCCGGACTGCAGGCCGAAATGCGTGCCTCGGTCCCAGACCAGGTTGAATTCCACATAGCGGCCACGGCGGTAGCGCTGGAAATCCACCTGCTGCTGAGTGTACTGCGCCTCCCGGCGTCGCTCCACGATGGGCAGATAGGCCTTCAGAAAGGCATCGCCAACCGAGCGCAGCATGGCAAAGCTCTGCTGCTGGCCCAGTTCGCTGAAATCATCGAAGAAGATACCGCCAATGCCGCGCTGCTCGTTGCGATGCTTGAGAAAGAAGTACTCATCGCACCATTGCTTGAAGCGCGGATAGAGCTGATCGCCAAATGGCTCCAGCGCATCACGGCAGCTCTGGTGGAAATGCACGGCATCCTCCTCGAAGCCGTAGACCGGCGTCAAATCCATGCCGCCGCCAAACCAGCAGGTCTTGGGCTGACCCTCATGGCCGGCCGAGATCATGCGCACATTCATGTGCACCGTGGGGACCAGGGGGTTGCGCGGATGAAACACCAGCGACACGCCCATGGCCTCGAACGGCGCCCCTGCCAGCTCGGGCCGGTGCTGTGTGGCCGAAGGCGGCAGCTGTGGCCCGCGCACATGCGAGAAACCGCAGCCTGCGCGCTCGAACACGCGCCCGCCCTCCATGATCCTGGTGACGCCGTTGCCTTGCAGCTTCTCGCCCGGCTCCTTGTGCCAGGCATCTGCCAGAAACCGCGCACCACCCTCGCCTTCGATCGCTTCCAGCGCCTCGGTGATGCGGGTCTGCAGACCCATCAGGTACTCACGCACCTCGGCCGCAGGCAGCTGATCAGCCACAGAAGATGAGGATGTCTGGGTCATCAGTCGGCTTTCTTGACAGCGCGGAAGCCGATGTCGCGGCGATACTGGGCACCATCGAAATGGATGCCACGTGCCACGTCATATACCTTCTGCTGCGCCTGCTTGACACTGTCGGCCAGCACGGTCACACACAGCACGCGGCCACCGCTGGTCACGGGCTGGCCGTCGTCGCCCAGCTGGGTGCCGGCATGGAAGACCATGGCATCGTCGGCTGCGGCGGGCAGGCCCGTGATGACATCGCCCTTGCGCGGATCTTCGGGGTAGCCGGCAGCAGCCATGACCACGCCCAATGCAGTGCGGCGGTCCCATTGCAGCTCCAGCTGATCCAGCTTGCCTTCGCAGGCAGCCAGCATCACATCCACCAGATCGCTCTTCAGGCGCATCATGATGGGCTGGGTTTCCGGATCGCCCATGCGGCAGTTGAATTCCAGCGTCTTGAGATGGCCTGCCTTGTCGATCATCAGGCCCGCGTACAGGAAGCCGGTGTAGGGCACGCCGTCCTTTTCCATGCCGCGGATGGTGGGCAGGATGATCTCGCGCATGGCGCGGGCATGCACATCGGCCGTCACCACGGGCGCAGGCGAATAAGCGCCCATGCCCCCGGTATTGGGACCCTGGTCGCCATCCTTGAGGCGCTTGTGGTCCTGGCTGGTTGCCAGCGCCAGCACGTTCTTGCCGTCGCACAGCACGATGAAGCTGGCTTCCTCGCCTTCGAGGAACTCCTCGATCACGACGCGTGCACCGCCTTCGTTGTGCTGAACACCGTACTTGTTGTCCACCAGCATGAAGTCCACGGCATCATGGGCTTCCTGCAGCGACATGGCCACCACCACGCCCTTGCCGGCAGCCAGGCCGTCAGCCTTGATGACGATGGGAGCGCCCAGACGATCCACATAGGCGTGGGCCGCGACGGCGTCGGTAAAGGTTTCATATTGCGCCGTGGGAATGCTGTGGCGCGCCATGAAGTCCTTGGAAAAGGCCTTGGAAGACTCCAGCTGGGCTGCAGTCTTGGTCGGGCCGAAGACCTTGAGTCCGTGGGCACGGAACTCATCGACCACACCAGCCGCCAGCGGAGCCTCGGGCCCCACCACCGTCACGGCAATCTTTTCGGCCTGGGCCCATTCGCGCAGAGCCTTCACATCGGTGATGTCGAGGTTCTCCAGCTTGCCGCCAGCCAGGGCTGTGCCACCGTTGCCGGGAGCCACATAGACCTTGGTCGCCTTGGGCGATTCGGCCAACTTCCACGCCAGAGCGTGCTCACGGCCACCGCCGCCAATCACAAGAATTTTCATATTTCTGCGTTGTGGTAGACGTCCTGAACGTCATCCAAGTCTTCAATCATGTCCAGCAGCTTCTGCATGCGAGCTGCATCATCGCCTTCGAGAGCGATTGTATTTTCGGGGCGCATGGTCACCTCGGCCATGTCGGCGGTAAAGCCGGCGGCCTGCAGTGCGTCACGCACGGCTTCAAAGTCGCCGGGAGCCGTCAGCACCTCGATGCCACCTTCGTCATCGGTGATCACATCCTCGGCACCAGCTTCCAGCGCGATCTCCATGACTTTTTCTTCGTCCGTACCGGGGGCAAACATGATTTGACCCACATGCTTGAACTGGAAGGCCACCGAGCCTTCGGTACCCATATTGCCGCCGTACTTGCTGAATGCGTGGCGAACATCGGCCACCGTACGCACGCGATTGTCCGTCATTGTGTCCACAATGATGGCCGCGCCGCCGATGCCATAGCCTTCGTAACGGATTTCCTCGTAGGTCACGCCGTCGAGGTTGCCCGTGGCCTTGTCGATATTGCGCTTGATATTGTCGGCCGGCATATTGGCTGCCTTGGCCTTGTCCACCGCCAGACGCAGACGCGGGTTGGCGCTCAGATCGCCCCCACCCTGGCGGGCGGCAACCATGATTTCACGAATGATGCGCGTCCAGATGCGGCCACGTTTTTCATCCTGACGACCCTTGCGGTGCTGGATGTTGGCCCATTTGCTGTGTCCTGCCACAGGGAATCCTTTGATATTTGATTTAACCTAGCGGGAGCGATTTTACTTTTGACTGCATGCCCCCCCAGAGGAAACCCGAAATGGCTTCACCCCTTTTGATTGCCCAGCACTCTGCCACAGAATGTGTACTGCTGCCCGGACTGGCCAATCGGCATGGCCTGATCACAGGCGCAACCGGCACCGGCAAGACCGTCACGCTGCAAAAACTGGCCGAAAGCTTCTCGCAGATCGGCGTGCCGGTTTTCATGGCCGACGTCAAAGGAGACCTGAGCGGCATCAGCCAGGCCGGCAAGATCGAAGGCAAGCTGGCAGCCTCGCTCAAGGATCGCGGCCTGGCCCTGCCCCAGCCCCTGGCCTGCCCGGCAACGCTATGGGATGTGTTCGGCGAGCAGGGCCACCCCGTACGCGCCACCATCTCGGACATGGGCCCTCTGCTCATCGGCCGCATGCTGAATCTGAACGAGACCCAGATGGGCGTGCTCAATCTGGTGTTCAAGATTGCCGACGACAACGGCATGCTGCTGCTGGACCTCAAGGATCTGCGCGCCATGCTGAACTTTGTGGGCGACAACGCCAAGCAGTTCACCACCCAGTACGGCAATATCAGCTCGGCCAGCGTGGGTGCCATACAGCGCGGCCTGCTGACCATCGAAAGCCAGGGCGGCGACCGCTTCTTCGGCGAGCCCATGCTCGACATCAACGACCTGATGCAGACCGATGCCAGCGGCATGGGCGTGATCAACGTGCTGGCGGCCGACAAGCTGATGAATGCCCCGCGCCTGTACTCGACCTTTTTGCTCTGGCTTCTGTCCGAACTGTTCGAGCAGTTGCCGGAAATCGGCGACCCCGAGAAGCCCAAGCTGGTGTTTTTCTTTGACGAGGCCCACCTGCTGTTCAACGATGCGCCCAAGGTGCTGATCGAGCGCATCGAGCTGGTCGTGCGCCTGGTGCGCTCCAAGGGCGTGGGCGTGTACTTCGTCACCCAGAACCCGCTGGACGTTCCCGACAGCGTGCTCGGCCAGTTGGGCAACCGTGTGCAGCACGCCTTGCGCGCCTTCACGCCGCGCGACCAGAAGGCCGTGGCCTCGGCCGCCTCCACCATGCGCCCCAATCCGGGCCTGGATATTGCCGCCGCCATCACCGAGCTGGCCGTGGGCGAAGCCCTGATCAGCTTCCTCGACGAAAAAGGCCGCCCCAGCGTGACCGAGCGTGTGTTCGTGATTCCGCCCGGCAGCCAGCTCGGCCCCATCACGGCCGAGCAGCGCAAGGCGCTGATCGAGGGCTCCCTGGTTGCCGGCGTCTATGAGAAAGCCGTGGACCGCGAATCGGCCTTCGAGATATTGCGCGGCCGTACTGCCAGCGCCGTGCCCGCCAAGCCCGGCGATGCGCCTGCTGCGGCCGGAGCGGCCGCGCAAGGCGGCGCCACGGACTCCATGATGGACGGACTCAAGGAGCTGCTGTTCGGCCGTACCGGCCCGCGCGGCGGCCAGCACGACGGTCTGGTGCAGACCATGGCCAAGTCCACGGTGCGCACCGTGGGCAACAGCCTGGGCAAGGAGATTCTGCGCGGCGTGCTGGGCGGCATTCTGGGCAACAAGAAGCGCTGATTCCAGGGTGTGCACTCGCCCCAAGGGCCTGCGTCAGCAGGCCTTTTTTTGTAGCCGTCGGACAGAAAGCGCTCAAGGCGGCAGTCATTATGACGATACATAATAAATCCATCCCCTGGTGCCAGCCGCCAGTCTCTTGGACATGTGCTGCTGCCTGCAGGCACAGCCGCTTCTTTCCTCAACGCTAACCACGCTGCCCAGTCTTGCCGCAGACCACCAGTTCGCTCGGGCCGGGCAGTGCTTTTGCAAATTTTCAGCCAATGCAATTCAATCAATGGCGTGTATCCACCAAGCTGTGGTGCACTTTGGGCGGGCTTCTGACCATGATGCTGGCCGTCTCGCTATGGAACCAGCACTCGTCCACCCAGGCCCTGCAGGCCGGCATGCAGACCCTGACCGACTATGACAATCGCATCAATCTCGCCCTTCAGTGGAAAGGTGCCACCGAGACTACGGGCGAACGCGTGCTCACCAGCAATATGACCACCGACGAAGCGCTGACCCTGCGCATGGACGAGCGTGTCAGCGAAGGCGTGGCCGTCAATGGGGCGCTGCAGGCACAGGTCATCAAACTGGCTCAAAGCGATGCCGACAAGGCCGCCCTGCAGAAGATCGCAGCCGTGCGCGCCGAAGTTCTGGCGCTGAACAAGAAGGCGCGGGAGATCAAGCTGAGCGGCGATATCGAAGCCATGCGCGACTTCATCCGCCTGCAGTATCTGGGCGCCATCGGCCGTTATGTAGCTTCCCTGCAGGACTTTGTGAAGCTGCAGGAGCAGCAGCGCGACGCCGCCAGCCTTCACCTGCAGCAAGACCAGCAAAAAGCGATCTGGCTGTCCTGGGCGGTGCAGGCCCTGGTGCTGACTGCCGCACTGGGCCTGGCGCTGGCGCTGACCCGCTCGATTACCCACCCCCTGAATGAAGCCGTGGAGCTGACCCAGGCCATTGCACAGGGCGATCTCACGGTGACCGCCAGCAACAACCGCCATGACGAGTTCGGCCGCCTGCTGAGCTCCGTCTCGACCATGGCAGCCCAGCTACGCAGCCTGGTGAGCGATGTACGCACCAGCGTGCACTCCATCAGCACCGCCTCGGCCGAAATCGCCACCGGCAACCATGACCTGTCTGCACGCACCGAGCAGACCGCCGCCAATCTTGAGGAAACCGCGGCCAGCATGGAACAGCTGACCGCCACCGTCGCCCAGGCCTCGGACACCGCCCGCCAGGCCAACCATCTGGCAGGCAATGCCGCGCAGGTCGCTCAGCGCGGCGGCCATGTGGTGCAGTCCGTGGTCAGCAGCATGGGACGCATCAGCGACAGCGCACACCGCATCTCCGACATCATCGGCGTGATCGACTCCATCGCCTTCCAGACCAATATCCTGGCCCTCAACGCGGCGGTCGAGGCCGCGCGCGCCGGCGAACAAGGCCGAGGCTTTGCCGTGGTCGCCGGCGAAGTGCGCGCCCTGGCCCACCGCAGTGCCGAGGCGGCCAAGGAGATCAAGGCCCTCATCACCACCTCCGTGGACGCCGCCCAGGAAGGCGCAGACCAGGTCTCCCAGGCGGGGCGCGTGATGGAGGAAATCGTCAGCAGCGTCGGCAAGGTCTCGGACATGATTGGCGAGATCAGTGCCTCGGCCATGGAGCAGCATGACGGTATCAGCCAGGTCAACCAGGCCGTGACCAACCTGGACCAGATGACGCAGCAAAATGCCGCCCTGGTCGAGGAATCCACGGCGGCCGCTGTCTCGCTGAGCGACCAGGCCCAGCGCCTGACCGGCATGGTGTCCGTGTTCAAGGTCCAGGCTGCGGACAGGGCGCCGGCGCTGACGGCCTGAACCGGCAGGGGCATGCCGGCTGTCCACCCCGGTTTGCCCGGGGCAGTCACGCTTGTGACTGGCCCGCTCGGCGCCGCAAGACACCATGCCGGCATGCCCCATACCTCTGACGACACCTTGCTGACCGCCGGTCTGAGCAGCTTTCGCCTGGACCTGGTCGACCATATCGCCCATCTGGTGCTCAACCGCCCCGATGCCTTCAACACCCTGAACCCCAGGTTCTGGCAGGAGCTGGACCTGGTGCTGGATACGCTGCAGCGCAGCGGCCAGTCGCGCGCGCTGGTGATCAGCAGCACGGGCAGGCATTTTTGCGCCGGCATGGCACTCGAGACCTTCGCCGACCCCGCCTTTGCGCCCAATGACCGCACGCCCGAGGGCCGCGCCGCCATCATCGACACCCTGGCCCAGCTGCAGTCCACCTTCAACAAGATCGAAGCCCTGCGCATGCCCGTGATCTGCGCCATCCAGGGCGCCTGCGTGGGAGGCGGTCTGGATCTGGTGGCCACGGCCTGCATACGCTATGCCAGCGCCGAGTCCTTTTTCTGCGTGCAGGAGATCAATATCGGCATGACCGCCGACCTGGGCAGCCTGCAGCGCCTGCCCAAGCTGATGCCGCTGGGCATCGTCAAGGAGCTGGCCTATACCGGCCGCCGCATGACTGCGCAGGAGGCAGCCAGTCACGGTCTGGTCAACGCTGTCTGCGACACGCCCGAAGCCACCGTCACGGCAGCTCTCGCCTGCGCGCGCGAAATTGCGGCCAAGCCGCCCGTGGCCATCTGGGGCAGCAAGCAGGTGATCAATTACGCGCGCGACCACAGCGTGAGCGACTCGCTGCAGCAAATGGGCTGGGTGCAGAGCGGCATCTGGAGCAACCGCCATGTCATGGAGGCCGTGAGTGCCATGCAGGCCAAGCGCGCCGGCGATTTCCCCCCGCTGGAGCCGCTGCAGGCGTTTGCACCAGCACTGCCTCCAGCGGGCAATTACTCCTGATTAAATAGCTATCAGTACTTACCAGCAAAGGTTTATGTGCCTTTTCTTCTCGTATTCCTCTATCTGCTCGATGGCCCGCTGAGCGCCATCGACAGGTAGCCGAACCGCAACGCAGCAAATCGGCTTGAAGTGGGCGAGGCGCCGTTATCATGGATTCAGTACCACCCCAGCCTGTCTTGCCATGAGCACAAACAACGCCCCCCTGCCCACTTATGACGATGTCGTGGCCGCTGCCCAGCGCCTGCAGGGCGTCGCCCACCGCACGCCGGTGCTGACCAGCCGCACCATGGACGAACAGCTGGGTGCGCGCCTGTTCTTCAAATGCGAGAACCTGCAGCGCATAGGCGCCTTCAAGTTTCGCGGCGCCTACAACGCTCTGGCGCAGTTCACGCCCGAGCAGCGCAAGGGCGGCGCCCTGGCCTTTTCCTCCGGCAACCATGCCCAGGCCATTGCCCAGGCGGCCCAGTTGCTGGACATGCCGGCCCTGATCGTCATGCCCGAGGATGCACCAGCTTCCAAGATGGCGGCCACGCGCGGCTATGGCGCCCAGGTCGTCACCTACAACCGCTTCACCGAAGACCGCGAAGCCATCGCCGACAAGCTGGCGACCGAGCGCGGCATGACCCTGATCCCGCCCTACAACCACCGCGACGTGATCGCCGGCCAGGGCACGGCCGTCAAGGAACTGCTGGAGGAAGTGCCGGACCTGGACTATCTGTTTGTCTGCCTGGGCGGCGGCGGTCTGCTCTCGGGCAGTCTGCTGGCCGCCAACGCCCTGGCTCCGCAATGCAAGGTGATCGGCGTCGAGCCCGAAGCCGGCAACGATGTGCAGCAGTCGCTGCGTGCCGGCCATATCGTCAAGATTGCCACGCCGCGTACCATTGCCGACGGCGCCCAGACCCAGGCAGCGGGAGATCTGACCTTTGCCATCATCCAGCAGCGCGTGAACGAGGTGCTGACCGTTAACGACGAGCAATTGGTCCAGGCCATGCGCTTTTATGCCGAGCGTATGAAAATCGTGGTCGAACCCACGGGCGCGCTCTCGCTGGCTGCCGCCATCAACGGCGGTCTGCCGCTCAAGGGCAAGCGCGCGGGCATCGTGATCAGTGGCGGCAATGTGGATTTAGAGCGTTTTGCCAGCCTGCTGTCCGAGTGACAGCGAAAATAGCGTCCGTTGCGGCCCGGCCCGCATCCTCCTGATCTCCATTTTGCAAGCACGAGCCCGCCACAAGCGGGCCTGCCTGCCTTCACCACAAAGACCAAGAACATGAGCACTTTGCATTTGATCGACCACCCTCTGGTCCAGCACAAACTGACACTGATGCGCCGCAAGGAAGCATCGACCAACAGCTTTCGCCGCATGCTGGGCGAGCTGTCCACCCTGATGGCCTATGAGCTGACGCGCGACTTCCCGCTGCAGGACATCGAGATCGAGACGCCCATGGAAAAAATGACGGGCAAGGTCATCGACGGCAAGAAGCTGGCCCTGGTCTCCATCCTGCGCGCCGGCAACGGCTTCCTGGATGGCATGCTCAACGTGGTGCCCGGCGCCCGTATCGGCCACATTGGCCTGTACCGCGACCCGGAGACGCTCAAGCCCGTCGAGTACTACTACAAGATGCCCGAAAACATGGGCGAGCGCGACGTGATTGTGGTCGACCCCATGCTGGCCACCGGCAACTCGGCCGTGGCGGCCGTGCAGCAGCTCAAGGACAAGAGCGCGCCCAAGTCCATCAAGTTCATGTGCCTGCTGGCCGCCCCCGAAGGTGTGAAGACCATGCAGGCCGCCCACCCCGACGTGGACATCTACACCGCCGCCGTGGACCGCGAACTGGACAGCCATGGCTACATCCTGCCCGGCCTGGGTGATGCGGGCGACCGTATCTTCGGCACCAAGTAAGCACGGCTGCTTGCCAACAAAAAGCCCCAGGCGCAAGGCGTTGGGGCTTTTTTCATGCTCAAAACAGCCTGCAGCGCTTATGTATCAAGCGCTGACAGCTATCAATATGAGATCCGGTTCAACTCTGATTCAGCGCCAGATTGTTGAGCTTGTCCAGCCGGGCAGGCCAGCTGTCCTGCCGGGCCGACTGCAGCAAGATACGCGTCCAGGCAATCCAGGCATCCCACTGCACGCGCTTGTCCCAGGCATTGCCCCAGCTGCAAAAGCACTGCAGCGCGCTCTCGGCGGCCCGGGCGGCATCGGCACTGCGGCCCGCACTCAGATAGAGCTGGGCCAGCACCATCTGCGGCTCGCCCACCCAGGGGTTGAGGGCCACGGCCTGCTCCAGCGTGGCGGTGGCAGCGTCCAGATCGACCAGCGGCTGATCGAGCTGAATCACCGACCAGTAAAGTGCCACGGCCGCAGCCTCGTTGCCAGCGCTCAGCAGCTGGCTGCAGTTCGCAAACACAGGCGGCAGCGGCAGCCGGGTCTTGAGCGCAGGATGCTGCAGCGCCCGGCCCAGGCCGCTGATCTGGCTGAGCATGCGGCTGCTGGGGCGCATGGGGCCGGGCCACAGCGACGCCGCCCAGTGCACGGCCTGCTGACGACTGTGGTCCACGGCCGGGAAGCGCGAATAGATGTCTTCCTGCCAGCTGAACCACTGCTCCATGCTGTCGGCCATGCTGACAATCGCGAACACAGCCACTTCATAGGCGGTGAGCCTGATGGTCTCGCGCGGCTCGGGGCCGTTGCGCTCGATCTGCAGGCTGCCGTCGGCTCCCAGCTCGCCCGCCAGCAGTTTTTGCACAAACTGGGTACGGCTCATGGTGCAGAACAGATAGACCAGATGCTCGGCCTGCTCCCCGACCAGGCTCTTGAGCTGCTCACGCTCGTTGCCGGCATCGAACTTGACCAGATCGACAAAGGCATTGCCATAGACACTGTGCAGCAGACCCAGCTGGCGCACCTGCCTGGGTTGCTGCCACAGCGCCAGAGAGCGCGCCACACCTGCCAGATGGTGGCGAAAAGTGCCGGCCTTGTGCCAATCCTGGCCCACACCGCGCTCCAGCACCACAGGCAGCAGCGGCGCCAGATCGGCGTCACGGCTCAGCCATTCCTCGTCCAGCAAGGTCTTGGCGCGTTCGAACAGCGCCTCATCCAGTTGATTCCAGGGCTGATTCATGCGCTCACCATGCAGTTGTGTAGGCACCCTTGAAGGTCTTTTCCACAAAGGCCTTGACCTCGGGTGACTGGTAGGCCTTCACAAAGGCCTGCAAGCCTTTGCTGTTTTCGTGGCCGGCACGCGTGACGATGAGCACGGTCACATAAGGCGTGTTCACATCTTCCAGCGCCAGCGAGTCGCCCTGGGGGGACAGGCCGGCTGCCACGGCATAGCTGCTGTTGACGGCCGCGGCATCCAGATCATCAAGGGCGCGGGCCAGCTGGGCGGCTTCGAGCTCGACAAACCTGAGCTTTCTGGGGTTGGCCGTGATGTCCAGCACCGAGGCGCGCGCACCGGCATCGGCCTTGAGCGTGATCAATCCCTGCTTGGCCAGCACCATCAGGGCACGCGAGCCATTGGTGGGATCGTTGGGAATGCCCACGCGCGCGCCACTCTTGAGATCGGCCAGCTTCCTGACCTTTCTGGAGTACACGCCCATTTGCTGGTTCACGGCCTTGGCCACGGGCACCAGCTTGTAGCCACGGTCCTTGTTCTGGGCATCGAGGAAGGGCTGGTGCTGGTAGATGTTGGCGTCGAGATCGCCGGTGGACAGCGCCGCATTGGGCTGGATGAAGTCGCCAAATTCCACCAGCCTGACCTTCAGGCCCTGCCTGGCCGCAACCTGCTTGGCCACTTCGGCAATCTGGGCGTGGGGGCCGGCCGTCACGCCGACGGTCACGGCCAGATCCTGGGCCTGGGCCAGCAATGCGGCAGGTACCAGGGCGGCAACTGCCAGGGCTTTTACGAGAGAACGCTTGTGCACCATGGGCACCTTTCAAGACAAATCCGGGAAACTCGGGTCCGCCAAGCATGTGCACGCTCAGGGACAGCAGCTTGAAACTTAACGCATAAAGCAAACCTCGGCAGCCAGGCTGAGGCCTGCCACCATCACAAAGCAGGATGGCTGGCAGCGCGGCTCGGAAAATATCTATAAAGACCGGATCAATCCCTTACCTAACAAGCGATTAAAGCTATCAAAACAGGAATACCTCCAGCACACCGCATGCTTGACATTGAACTGAACTTCAAGCTTAAGTTGGGAGCCACAGGAGACTCCCCATGCCTCGTCGCATTCTTCACGTTGTCAGCAACGTCGCCCATTACAATGACCCTGCCGAGCCCACCG
Source organism: Comamonas testosteroni TK102 (assembly GCF_000739375.1). Taxonomy (NCBI): domain Bacteria; kingdom Pseudomonadati; phylum Pseudomonadota; class Betaproteobacteria; order Burkholderiales; family Comamonadaceae; genus Comamonas; species Comamonas testosteroni. Next base: position 3,730,229 of record NZ_CP006704.1, read on the forward strand.
GACTGTGGCTGTCGGAACTCAGCCATGCCTGGGAAGTCTTTGCCAGGCAGGGTTATGCGCAGCAACTGGTCAGCCCGCTGGGCGGCCGCTCGCCGCTGGAGCCGCGCTCGCTGAAATGGCCGAACCGGGATGCCACGGCCAGGGCATGGCTCGCGGATGCAGCGCGCATGGCCCTGCTCTCCAAAACGGCCGCCCCTGATGCCTTGGACGCGCAAGACTTTGATGCCATTTATTTCACCGGCGGCCATGCCGTGATGTGGGACTTTCCATCCTCGCAGGGACTGCAGCGCATCACGCGCGACATCCATGAGCGCGGTGGCGTCGTTGCCTCGGTCTGCCACGGCTATTGCGGTCTGCTCGAAACCCGCCTGTCCGACGGCTCGCTGCTGGTCGCCGGACCCAGGCTGACAGGCTTTTCCTGGCTGGAGGAAAGGCTCGCCGGTGTGGCCGGCAAAGTGCCGTACAACGCCGAAGCGCTGATGCGCCAGCGCGGCGCCCAGTATGAGAAAGCCTGCCTGCCTTTTGTCTCCAAGGTCGTGACGGACGGCAGGTTGGTGACTGGGCAGAACCCGCAGTCGGCCCGGGCCACTGCCCTGCAGGTGGCTCAGTTGCCGGGCTGAGCGGGCCGGCCCGCCGCCTCCTCGTCCCGCCCCAGCAAGCGCATCTGCGACAGCACACGCCGAGCGTTGCCGGCGCAGTCCATGTCTTCGGGTCTGGCCTCGATCTGGGCGATCAGCTCGCCCAGTTCGGCGCGATTTTGCGTCAGCTGTGCCAGCATCAGATCGATGCTTTGCAGCTTGCGATGCAGCGTGGCCAGCAACTCGTCATGCTGCCACTTCTCCAGATCCTCGGGCAGCAGCTGGCGCAGCTCCTGCAGGCTGAAGCCGGCCCGCTGCGCCGTGGCAATCAGCCTGAGCGCCAGCACCGCCTCTTCGGGATAGCTGCGATAGCCATTGGCCTGGCGCTGGGCAACGCCCAGCAGGCCGATGCGCTCGTAAAAACGAATGCGCGATGCGGCAAGACCTGTGCGCTGGGCGAGTTCTCCGATCTTCATGTGCGCCATTCTCGCGCAATCCGCGCTTGACCTTGAACCGAGCTTCAAGCTCACGCCTACACCATTCCCGGTCGTTGAGGCCGGCGAAGCCTGTGCTTCAAGGAGTTGAAGCGCCGATTCATATCGAGCACCAATGGTCAGATCGCCTTGCGCGGAGTACGGCGATTCCTGCCTGGGCAGTCTCGGAGGATGAACGGCCAGAGATTCCAATGGAATAAACAACGTCCTTGAACTGTTTACAGCAGGTCAACCTCAAGGAGATCTCAATGACCCGTCTCGCTTCCTTCGCCCCCCTCACCTCGGTGTTCCTGGCGGCCTGTGCCGTGACAACTGCCGCCCAGGCGCAGGCGCAGGCGCCCGCTTCTGCCATGAATGGCGTGCTCGTGGGCCCCAACCAGATGACGCTGTATGTCTTCGACAAAGACGCCGCCGGATCCGGCAAGAGCGTATGCAACGGTGGCTGCGCCACGAACTGGCCGCCTCTGACGATGGCCCCGGGTGCGACGGCTACCGGTGACTGGAGCTTGATTGTCCGCGACAACGGTGATCAGCAATGGGCCTACAAGGGCCGTCCTCTCTATTACTGGGCCAAGGATGCCAAGCCCGGAGACAGAACGGGAGATGGATTGCTCAACAACAGCTGGCACATCGCCAAGCCCTGAGAACTCAAGCCTGGATCATCAAGAGGAAGAAGCAATGAAGCTCCGAAAAATGAAGCTCGCGCTAAGCTGTGTCATGGTGGTGTCGCCGGTTTTCACCCTGGCAGCCGAGCAGGAAGTGACGGCACCGCGGGTGGTCCAGGCCCTGGAAGCGACCTTTGGCGTTCATCAGGGAGAGCGCCGCAATCACATCAAGGGGACCTGCGCGGTGGGCGAGTTCACCGCTACCGCCGAGGCCGCCAGCTACTCGCGCTCTGCACTGTTTTCCGGCCAAGCCGTTCCGGTGATTGCGCGCTTCTCGCTGGCAGGAGGAAACCCCAAGGTTCCAGATGTTGCCCAAAGCGCGCGTGGAATGGCCCTGCAATTCAAGCTCTCAAAGGGACAGTTGCACCAGATGACCATGTTGAACACCCCCATGTTCGGCGCCGCCCACCCCGGAACGTTTCTGGACCTGACCGAAGCTCAGCGCCCCGATCCAGCCACCGGCAAACCGGACCCGGAAAAGCTCAAAGCATTCAGGGCCTCCCATCCTGACAGCTTGGCTCAGGCGCAATATCTGGCCAGCCACAACCCTCCCGACAGCTACACCCGCAGCGCATTCTTTGGCATTCACACCTTCAAGTTCATCAATGCACAGGACAAGGTGACTCTGGTGCGCTGGCGCTTCGTACCGCAGGAAGGGGAGAAGCCGCTGAGCAACGAGGCGCTGAAGACGGCTGGGACGGACTTTCTGGAAACCGCATTGATCAGCAGTACATCGAAAAAACCGGCTCGCTGGGACATGCTGGTGACGGTCGGGCAGCCGGGTGATCCGCAGGATGACCCCACGCAATCATGGCCCGCACAGCGACCTGAGTTCAAGGCTGGCACCTTGACGATCACGAGCGCTTCGACTCAGAAAGGAGGCTTGTGCGAGCCGATCAACTTTGATCCGATGGTGATGGCCGACGGCATTGCGCCCACCAATGATCCGGTGCTCCGCTTTCGCTCCCAGGCCTATGCGGTGTCATTTGGCAAGCGCTTGAGTGGTCAATGAACTCCGAGGATCAAGCTCGGTACATTCCTCCTTAGGTTCCAGCAAGGCCAGGTCCACGCCAGGGCAAACCAGGAAAGCAAGCTACCGGCCGATCTTCGACTGTCGATGATCGGCCATTGAGGAAATCGGACTATGCGACTGTTTTCGCCTGCAGCCGCCAGTAGCGTCATCCAAGCAATTCGCTTGCGATGTATGTCAGCGTTCACCAAGACACCCAATGCCATTGCTTGATCGGCGGCTGTGACATCGAGTGCCTGATGAGCCTGAAGTCCTGGCTGCCATCTTCGCCAGTTCAATACTTCAAGCCTCAGGCAGAGGTCCGCACTGCAGCGAAGGGAGCTGCTGGCTCCCACTCTCGCTTTACCGCCACGCACTTGATCTCGGCGAGCAAGCCCGGATGTGCGAGTTCTGCAACGCCTATTGACGTCCATGCGCAGGTGCCGCGTGGAAAAACCCTATTCTTCACCTCGCGAAACACGGGCATATGTTTGCTCATCTGCACATGGTAGGTGGTCATATCGACCAGATCCTCAAATGTGCATCCTGCAGCTTCCAGCACTGCGCGCAGATTCTCCCAGCAGGCCAGGAATTGCGCCTCGGGATCACCAATCACTTCTAGATCGACGGTGCGCCCAACCTGCCCGGCGCAGAAAACGGTAGCGCCGACCTTCACGGCCGGCACATACCCCGCACGCTCCACTATAGATTGCATCGTCGGTGGAACAATTAATTCACGGTCTGCCATATCCAGTTGTACCCGTCTACCTCCACACCCGCCAGCTTGCGCCGTCAGACTGACGGGCCTGGAGGGCATGACTGAGGCTTGGTTAGTCCATTGAGATCTTCGCGCTCTGGATGATTCCGGTCCAGCGCCTTACTTCCATATCCATCAGCTTGGCGAAGTCAGCCGCACTGTTGGGATAGGGATAAGCACCCTGCTCAGCCAGATGAGCCACAAAATCCTTCTCATGTGCAATGGTCAGGATCGTATCTTGTAGCTTTTTGACGATGGCAGGCGAAGTTCCAGCCGGAGCCATGATTCCATACCAGGATTCAACAACCACATCCTTCACACCACCCTCGGCAAATGTGGGAACTTCTGGAATAGCGGCTGCGCGCTTGTCCGAAGCGATTCCCAGCAAGCGCACCTTGCCACTCTTGGCGAACGGCAAAACATTGGGCAGGTTCGCAAATAGAACGTTGACCTGCCCTGCTTGCAGATCTGTGGTGGCTGGCGACGCCCCCTTGTAAGGAATATGGGTCAACTTGATGTTCGCACGACTCTCGAACATCTCACCTGTCAGGTGATTGATGGAGCCGATACCTGCGGACGCCATGTTCAGGCCGCCCGGGTGGGCCTTTGCATAGGCCACGAACTCGGAGAGATTCTTCGCGGGAGTGTTCGTGGATATGGCCAGAACATTTGGCACCGTGGCAAAGGTTGCTACCGGCGTAAAAGCCTTGTTGCCGTTGAAAGACAGCTTCTTGTACAGCAGCGGCTGCACAGCTTGCCCCATGGAGCCCATCAGCAAGGTGTATCCATCTGCCTGGGCTTTCGCAGCGTAGGCTGCACCAATCGTACCGCCGGCCCCCGCACGGTTGTCCACCACCACTGGTTGTCCCAAAAGTGATCCCATGCGATCTGCGATGAGGCGACCCATCAAATTAACGGTTCCACCTGGAGGAAACGGCACCACCAAGGTAATAGCCTTGGAGGGATAGGTGTCTGCGGCTGCATTGAACGAAAGAGTCAGTACGGCCGCGAGAGCTGCAAGGTGCTTAATCATCGGAGTATCCAGTGGGTCAGGAAATGGTGTTTTCAACTGAGGTTTAAGGCATTTGCCATTGAGGGTATGGCAGGGCTGTTTTTGTCTTCTTTATTCGAAAATCTCGGCACAGGGCAGGCTGTTGGCGCACTGCCCGACAAGTGGTCATGCGTGAAACGAGGCCTGAACAATCTCGTTGACGGCATGCTCCAGCTCATCATTGGCAGCATCCAGCTTCAACCTAGTGCTATGCAGCCAATCAATATCACCTGCGTTGTCCGTCAGCGCTTGGCCGAGCAGCTTGGCCACCTGGGCAGGGCCCACACTCCCATCCGTTATGCGAGTCTCCACAAAACGGCGCGGGTTCAATGCCGCCTGAATAAATTCGTCGCTCAGACCCAGCGGTTTCCCTCCGATATCCACGGCGGCCTTGTCAAGCATCGCACCAGTCAGTTCATAGGGCGGAACACCTGCTGCCAAGCTGTCGCGAACAAGGCGCGCAACAATGTGGTGGACTTGGCGGAAAGACAGCTTGCATTCACGCACGATGAGGTCTGCGAGGTTGCTGGACGTACACCAGCTGTTCTTAAGCGATTGGGACATGCGCCCCTCGTGGACGATGAGCGTTTCCATGACACCGGTGAACAGGTCCAGCATCGCCCCGGTCGTCGTTAATGCTTCATCAAGCACTGGTAACTCACGCATTGCCTGGTCACCCGTACCCTCCCCTCGAAAAGTTGCCAGCGCGGTTGCGACCCAGGTCACCGACCCTCCGGCCGCACGGCGGATGGTTTCCAGCGCGGAAGGATTCTTCTTTTGCGGAAAGATACTGCTTGTCCCACAGTAGCTGTCATCGCACTCCACGAGACCAAACTCGCTACTTGACCAGATGTGCAGGTCTGTCGCCAGATCATTGAGATCAGCCATCACGAACGACAGTGCACTCAATGCGTCAACACCGTAGAAGGCTTCACGACCCAGCTTCGAATTCTCGATCAGACCATCAAAACCCAGCAATTGCGTAGTGCGCCTGCGGTTCAAAGGCCAGGAAGTTCCCGCCAGCCCGACAGCGCCCAACGGGTTGCGATTGACCCGTGCAAACGCCTGGGTGAGGCGCTCGAAGCTATCGTGCAGCCGAGAACTGAAACTGAGCAGGTAGTGGCCGAAAACCCAGGGCTGTGCCTGCTGCATATGGGTGTATCCGGGCATGATGGTGCCCGCATGTCTGCCGGCTTTCTCGGCAATCACCGCCTGAAATGAGACCAACTGCGCAATCACCTCAAGCATGCGATTGCGCTGATAGAGCCTGCGAACGGTTGCACCTTGGTCAATGCGACTGCGGCCGGTATGCATTTGACCACCGATATCTTCGCCAACTTCCGAAAATAGAAAAGATTCAATCTGCAGTAAAAAGCTGCCTTTTCGGACATCGACAGGAAAATCCTCTTCCCCCAATTTCCTAGCGGAGAGTAACTGCTCCAATATTGCACGCCCGGCGTCGAAAGAAATAATCTCCTGCTCTACCAGCATTGTGGTGTGAGCCAAATCCACCGCCAGAAACTCATCGAATTTCCTCTTCTCTCCTTCAAGCTTTGGTAATTCGTTGTATTTCAAATGTCGTGCAGCAGCAGGAGACTTGAGACGGGCATCCGTCAAAAGGGTTTCGGTACTTGATGTCATTTTTCTACAGCAGATGTATCTGTTGTTCCGTGAATGACTAAATGATGAATGGCACGAACACATAACACAACCCCATATTCACTTTGACGCACATAACAAAATGTTATGAACTTAAAAGCACGCAACAACTTACAGTAGGAGGCATGGAACTCAATCCAAGACAGCTAGATGCCTTCCGAAAAGTGATGCTCACAGGCAGCATGACCGTTGCGGCAGAGCGATTACAGGTGAGCCAGCCAGCAGTTAGCAGACTTATCAAGGACCTGGAAAAGACTATTGGAATACGTCTGTTCCGCAGGGAGGGCAATCGCCTCATTCCGGGAGCTGAGGCGCAAGTGCTGTTCCGGGAGGTCGACCTGTTCTATCGAGGCATCGAACAGGTCGAGCGTGTTGCGAGGGATCTCAAGTCAGTACGCATTGGCCGACTTCGAATTGCATCGCTCAGCGCCCTGGCCCTCAATGTCTTGTGCGAGTGCATCAACCAGTATTCGGCGTCGCGACCAGGCGTTGAGGTTTCACTCGACGTCAGGAACTCACTCAGTGTTTTAGAGTTGGCGGCCGCAAATCAGATTGATGTGGGATTCGTACACCAACTCAAAGCGGAATATCCAGGAGTCGACACCTTTCCTTTGAAAAGTGTCCCTGCCGTTTGTGTCATGCAAGCGAGCCATCGATTGGCTGCACAGGACTCGGTTCATCTCCACGACCTGAGCGGCGAACAGATCATCTCGTTGGGCCAGAACAACCCACTGCGAGTTCGGCTGGAGTCCGCTCTGAGTGATGCAGGTGTCGATTATCAAAGGCCGATTGAGACAACTCTTGCCTATTCGGCCTGCAATTTTGTCCGAGGTAACTTGGGGATCACTGTCGTGGATCCATTCACTGCAGCGAACTTCAAAGATCCCCTGGTGGTCAGCCGCCCTTTGTTTCCGATGATTCCGTTTGAATGCTCCTACGTTCTTCCGTCCCACCAGCACCGCCCCAAAGCCGTGGAGGATTTCATTCATACAGTCAAGGAGCATTTTGAAGCGGTTTGATGCTGGCGCAATGTGTGACGGCAACCGCTGAACAGAAAGCGCTGACCGCTAAGACTCAAACGGCCGCAACAGGTCGAAACCCGCAGCAGGTCAATCACAACTCTCGGTCAGGCACAGATGCTGACAAGGTGTGGAGCTGGGGTGGCTCGCCAGACTGCGGCCCTTGAAGGCAAAGTCTCTGAGATACTGCCCGGAGTCTCATCGAGCGGCATGCCATGAACCTTATAGACCTTTCGCAACTGAACGCTGAGCAGGTGCGTGCCATTTGGGCACTCGTCGACACGCCCTGCCAACCTCTGCAGCGCAAGGTGGCCTGGTCGTTTGAAGGCAACGGTATTCGCACTCGCACAAGCTTCATCCAGGCGTTTCAAGAGCTTGGCTTATCATTTGTCGAGCTGCCCAATTTGCTCAAAACACCCGAGAGAGCTGCCGATCTGGCCGGCTATCTCGACCCTTTTTACGATGCTTATGTCGTGAGGGAATCGAATCATCAGCGCCTCGCTGAGTTTGCCTTTGCATCACAACGCCCGGTAATCAATGCCATGTCCGGCATGGGGCACCCATGTGAGGTGCTAACTGACGCTTTCTACATTGACAGGTCGATAGCGCCCATTGAGCAAGCCCGCATCTGTTTGTGGGGCCCGACGACCAATGTGCTGCGGTCGTGGCACGAGCTGGCTTTCTCGCTGCAACTGCCAATCATGCATATCTGCGATGAACGGCTGCATGAGACCCTGCCATACGTTGAATTTGCATCAGCTCCATCCCAAGCCGCTGACATTGTCATTACCGATGGCTGGCCAAGCGGTGCCGAAGCAATGGCTAAGTCACTCACTGTGGCAGATCTGGATTGCATGGGCATGCCCATGCTGCTTGCGACACCGCCATTTTCCATTGGGCGCGAGATTGCATTTGACCCGGTGCAATATCCCCGCTTCTCCGGCTACAGTCAAAAGTCGTTATTGCTGCCCGTGCAAAAAGCAATTCTGCGATACCTGCTCGCCCGCTGAGCTTCCGTATCGATGCAGAGATTGATGCCAGTCTCTGACAGAGACAGCCACTATGCCTGACCTGGCATCCGATGTCCGTTTCAACTGGAAGCTTGCCAGAGCAAAGCAAGCAAGAAAATCTGAGCGGCAGCGCCTGCAAGCTGCGAGCCGGTGATGCCTGGTCTGATCGCTTGGGCAGTAGCTACGCATGAGTTGCCCGGTTCTGTGGCCAGCCTCTTTATTCATGGGTGCGAAATCGGCTGCGGTATTCGGCAGGCGTGGTGTTCAGTTGCCTGCGGAACGCGCGAGTCAGCGTATCGGTAGTGCCCAGGCCGCAGGCAGTGGCGATGCGCACCAATGACTCATCAGACGTTTCAAGGCGGTTGCGTGCCATCTCCACACGCACGGATTCTATGTACGCGGCAGGTGTGGTGCACAACTCGGTCTTGAACAGGCGGGCCAGTTGTCGCTCGCTGACATGGATTCGCTCGGCCAAAACCGGCAGCGTGAGCGGTCTAGCAACGTTCTGCGCTATGTAATGGCGTAGCGCGTCCATGCGACGTGTGGTCGAAGGCTGGGCTATGGCGACACTGAACTGGCTCTGCCCGCCGGGCCGCTTCAGGAACATGACAAGCTGCCGGGCCACACGCTGTGCTGCTGCCTCACCGAAGTCGTCTGCCACCAGGGCCAGAGCCAGATCAAGACAGGCGGTCAGACCCGCCCCCGTCCACAGATTGCCCTCGCGGATAAAGATCGGCTCGGCATCCACAGTAACGGCCGGGTACTCTGCCGCCAGCTGCTGCGCGGTGGACCAGTGCGTGGTGACACGCTTGCCATCCAGCAGCCCTGCCGCGGCGAGCACATGTGCGCCCACGCAGACAGAGGTAACGCGGCGGGTACGGGCAGCCAGCTTCTTCACCCAAGAGACGACCTGCGGGTCGACCACGGCGCGCAACTCGCGCGCCGCATTCCTTTGCACCGCACCAGGCACTACCAGCGTGTCGATGCGCTTGCGCGCCAACTGGGCAAAGGTGATGTCGGGCAGCACACGCACACCCGCGGAGGTCTGCACCGCCTCCAATGTCTCGGCCGCCAGCACCACACGATAGCCTGTGGGCTGATCCATCTCACGCTCGAGTAGCGAGAACACTTCGGCGGGACCGGTCATGTCCAGCAGATCCACCTGGTTGAACAGGACGATGACGATGAGGCGTTCCATGTGCTGCCTGCAGAGAATGTCTGAATCTGCATGTTATATGACATTGCAGACATTCCCCCGCATTCCTACCATTCCTTCATCGCTCAACATTGACAAGGAAGCCGGACCATGACGCCCTCCAAGACCCTGAGAGAACTCAACGCTCTCGACGCCTCGCCTGCCAACCTGGCCAACGCCACCTTGGTGCTGGTGGACTACCAGAACACCTACACACACGGCGTGATGGAACTCACGGGCTGGAAGCCTGCGCTGGAAGCAGCCTCAGCCCTGCTTGCCCGCGCACGTGCAGCGGGAACAAAGATCATTCATGTGATGCATGACGGCGGCGCGGGCTCTGCCTACGACATCAGGAAGGACATCGGGCAGATTCACGCCAGCGTGGCGCCCATCACCGGCGAAGCCGTGGTGGTGAAACAGGCCCCCAACAGCTTTGTAGGAACCAATCTCGGCGAGCTGGTGGACGCAGCAGGCCGCCAGCCACTCATCATCATCGGCTTCATGACACATATGTGCGTGACATTCACGGCCGAGGGAGCCTTTCTGCGCGGCAACCAGCCAACCATCGTGGCCGATGCCTGCGCCACGCGCCCGCTGCGCAGTGCCGTGGCAGACGTAGAGGCAAAGCAGTTGCATCATTGCGCGCTGGCGACCATTGCCGATTTGTACGGTGTCGTCGTCCCCTCGGGGGCCGCGCTGCACTGAAGTTTGGTCGATTCGGGAAGCTCCGGTGGACTGCTTCTACCGACCTGGGCCCAAGAGATTGAGCCCTTTGTCGACCTAGTGATGCCAAGCGCGTATGTCCACGCAGAATCACCCCGGTAGCGCTGGGCATGTTCTGGGCAAATGCCGCGGCACGCTCAGCCACCTTTGTCTTTGAGCAGCCAGGCGGTTGCGCCCTGGTGTGCTGGACACTTTCAGCCCAATTGAGCACTCAACCTGAAGCCCAGCCAAACAGGCGCGCAGGATTTTTCACCAGCACCTGTTGCTGATCATCGTCATCCATCAGCCAATGAGCGATGTCCTGTTGGATGGTCTGGGTAGGCACCGTGCGAAACTGACTAGGCTCCAAGGCGGGGACGCCAGCATCCCTGGCTGTATGCGGCCAGTCACTGCCCCACAGCACTCCGTGTGGTGCATGGCTCACCAGATGTCTTGCCCAGGCGCGGGCCCATTGCGCATCAGCCAGACGATAAGGCGCGGAAAGCTTGACAAATATGCAGCCACTTTCAGCAAGCCGCAGCAGCAATCCGTCATCTTGAGAGGCTGTAGCCGAGAACGGCACCATTGCGAAATGGTCCAGGACAAAAGACCCCGGCAACCGACTCAGGTGCGTGCTCACGGCTTGCAGCACCGGATAAGCCATGTACAGCTGGATACTCCAGCCCAGGTGACAGACGCGTTCACTCCAGTAAGAGAGTTCGTTGCAAGCCGAGGCGACGTCTTCGTTGCCCGAGCTTTGCAGGTTCACGCGGATTGCTCGCACACCTGCTGCATGCCAGACCTTCAGCTGAGCTTCGCTGACGTCGCGCGGTGCGACTGCCACGCCACGCGCACTGTCGCCGAGCTCGGTCAGGGCATCCAGCAGGCACTGGTTGTCAAACCCGTAAACGCTTGGCTGCACCAGCACCACGCGCTGCATGCCGATAGCCTGCAAATGTTGCCGCAGCGCCTGCACAGATGCCTGATGCGGTGTGTAGTGCCGCATCGGATCCATGGAATATTGATGCTGCGGCCCGAATACATGGGTGTGCGTGTCGCAGCGGAAAGCCGGAGGCCCGGCCTCCGTCCTTGAACTTCGTTCAACTACCTCCATGACTTCGCCTTTCCCGGCTTCACAGCGTCAACGCAGCGATACGCTGTGCCAGCTTGCTGCCTGTGGCGGCCGTGCCGAGCTGACCGCCCACATCGCGTGTGGCCTCGCCATGCTCGACAGCCTGGCCTGCACAGGTGACGATGGCCTCGCTGGCCCGCACAAAACGCATGTCATTGCTGCGCTGACCGTACCAGTTCAGCAACTGGCTGGCCGACAAGATCAGCGAAAACGGATTGGCGATGTCCTGGCCTGCGATGTCCGGCGCAGATCCATGAGCCGCTTGCCCCATCGCATATTGCTGGCCGGCGTTGACGGAGCCTCCCAGGCCCAGACTGCCGGACAGCTCGGCCGTCAGATCAGAGAGGATGTCGCCGAACATATTGGTCGTGACGATGACGTCGAAGCGTTGAGGCGCACGCACCACATGGGCCATCATCGCGTCGACGATGAACTCGTCAACTTCGATCTCCGGGAAATCCTTGGCGACACGCTGACATTCTTCAATGAACATGCCGTCGCCCAGCTTGAGCACATTGGCCTTGTGGACGATGCTGACATGATTGCGCCGGCGCTGGGCCAGCTCGAAGGCCGAACGCGCCACGCGTGCGCAGCATTCGCGGGTGATCCGGCGAAGAGAGACGACCACGTCAGGCGTGATCAGCATTTCACTGCCGCCCGATGCGATGTTGCGATCTGCGTAAAAGCCTTCGGTGTTCTCACGAACCACGACCAGATCGAAATCATTCACCTTGTGTGGCACGCCAGCCCAGGTTCGCGCAGGCCGGATGTTGGCAAACAAGTCCAGCTCCTTGCGAAAGAACTTGGAGGGGTTGATCTCCCCCTTGGCTTCGTCCTTGAAGTCATAGGTGGCCATAGGGCCGAGCATCAGGCCGTCGGCGGCCTTGACCTTGGCCAGAAGTTCCGGCGTGACCGTCGCACCATATTTACGCAGACTTTCGTGGCCCGCGATATCGTGGTCCAGGGCCAGATTCAGATCAAATTTATGAGATACAGCCTCCAGCACCTCCACTGTGGCGGCCATGGTTTCCGGGCCGATTCCATCGCCAGGCAATACAACCAGTTTCATACTCAACTCTCTTTTCTCAACGCTTAGTCAATCAATACGGAAGTGCTTCGGACCAGTTGCCGGTATTTGGTGATTTCCTTGCGGACAAAAGCATCCACCTCCTGCGGCGTATAGCTTTTGACCAAAGTGCCCTCTGTCTCGAAGCGTGCCTTCAACGCGGGCTGCTGCACGATCTGGTTGATTCTTTGCGACAGCAGTTGCACCACCGACGCCGGGGTCTGCCTGGGAGCGAAGTAACCACCCCAGAGGCTGAATTCGAAGCCCGGAAATTTCTCTGCAACCGTGGGCACCCCAGGCATGGCCGCAATGGGCTCCAGACCGGTGACCGCCAATGCCCGCACCTTGCCGCCTTTGATATGTGACAGGATGGATGGCGTGCTGGCCATGAAGAACTGCACCTGCGCTCCAATGAGGTCGGTGATCGCCTGACCGGCTCCCTTGTAGGGAATATGAACCATTTGCACTTTGGCGGCCTCTGCAAGGGCTGCTGCGGCCAGGTGCCCGGGCGTTGCCGTACCGGACGAAGCGTATGCCACCTTGCCTGGCGCCGCCTTGGCTGCGGCGATCAGGTCGTCCAGCGATTTCCATGGTGCGCTGGCAGGAACCGCCAGCACCAGCGGAGAGTCACCAACCAGGGCCACACCTTGCAGATCCTTCAGGCTGTCATAGCCTGGGCTCTTCATGGCCGCACCGTTGATGGCGATCTCTCCGGTCTGGCCCAGCAGCAGTGTCAGGCCATCAGCGGCAGCGCGCACCACCATGCGTGTACCCAGCGCTCCACTGGCGCCAGGACGGTTGTCAACGATCACGGATTGCCCAAGTGCCTTGCCCAGATCGTTGGAAATCAGTCGTGCGAATACATCGCCCTGTCCTCCTGGCGCATACGGAACGACGACTGTAACTGGCCGCCCGGGAAAGCCTGCCTGCGCTCTTGCCATACTCGCGGCCGCCGCTGCAGAGCCAGCGCAGATGGCAGCCAGCACCTGTCTTCTCGACACCAGGCCTGATGGGTCGTGGGATGGCAACATGCTCAGAGCTCCATGCCGGGCTTGCTTGCCACAGCTTTCCATTTGCCCAACTCATCGTGAAGTTCCGCGGCAAAGGCTTTCGGGCTCAGGGAAATAGGCGTTGCGCCTTCATGCTTGAGACGCAAGCGCACTGGCTCAGCAGCGGCGGCTGCATTAACGGCTTGATTGAGCTGATTCACGATCTCTGGTGACGCCCCGGCGGGCGCAAGCACACCCCACCATGTGGTCACGTCATAGCCCTTGATCCCGGCTTCTGCCATGGTGGGCACCTGCGGAAACAGGCTGGAGCGCTGAGCACTGGTGACGGCCAGAAGCTCCAGCTTGCCGGTCTTGAGGTGCGGAAGAATGGTCGGCACCGTGGCAAAGAATGCATCCACACGACCTGCCAGCAGTTCCAGCGCAGCAGGGCCGCTGCCTTTGAAAGGGACATGCGTCATTGGAAGCGTCGCCTGCTGCCTGAAAAGTTCGCCAGACAGGTGGTTGATGCTGCCTGCGCCAGCTGAACAGTAATTGATGCCGCCTTCGCGTGTTCTGGCAATCCTTGGCAGATCCGCGACCGACTTCGCTCCCAGAGCCTTGTTGGTTACCAAAAGCAGAGGCCCACGACCGATCATTGCCACCGGAGCAAAGTCAGTTTCCGGCTTGTAGGGCAGCTTTGGATCAATGGCTGCGTTCGTCGCGAAAGTGGATGTTGCAAACAGCAGCGTATAGCCATCGGCCTTGGCTTTTGCCACAAAGTTCGCACCTATGGAGCCACCTGCCCCACCCTTGTTGTCAACGACAACTGGTTGACCAAAGCGATTTGACAACTGGCTGGCAATGTCACGTGCGATGCTGTCTGTACCACCACCTGCCACAAAAGGAACAACCAGTGTGATGGGACGCTCGGGCCACTTTCCCTGCGCTGCTGCCGAGTTCACCAGCATCAATCCAGCGGCAGCGGCGAGCCACGCTTTTCTGAAATCACCCAAGCCTTGCATTTCGTCTCCGTTTCTTATGTTCTGGACGAATGATCAGTGATTTAATTAATGCAGTAAATTGCAAAAAAACTTCTCATTGATGCGTTTTTCAAATGAATTTCGACATTGCTGATCTCAAAGCCTTTGTGGCTGTGGCAGAGCTGGCCAGTTTCAAGCGCGCAGCCGAGTTGCTGCACATCTCCCAACCGGCCTTATCGAGACGAGTCGAAAAACTGGAGCAAGCCCTGTCGCTCAAGCTCCTGGAGCGCACCACTCGCAAAGTGGAACTCAATGCCATGGGACGTGTGTTCTTGCCTCGTGCCCAGCATGTGCTGGCCGAACTGGAGGCCTCTCTGATTGGGATGACCGAACTCAACGAACGGCTGCACGGTCTGGTGACCATTGCCTGCATCCCTTCTGTCGTGGATACAGTGGTGGCGAGCGCCATCCATCAGATCAAGAAGCAGTTCCCTCGCATTCGGCTGCGCATCCTGGATCAACCCGCTGCAGACATCCTGCTGACCGTGGCGCGCTCCGAAGTGGATTTCGGAATCGGCTATCTCGGAGCCAGCGAGCCTGACCTCGACTTCGAAGAACTGGCTTCGGAGTCTTTTGTGCTGGCCTGCCGCAAAGACCATCCTCTGGCCACCCGCAGCAGCATTTGCTGGAGTGAGCTGGCACATCAGGACTGTGTCACTCAAGCGCAAGGCAGCGGCAATCGCCTGCTCATCGACCAGGCTCTGTCAAACACCGTCACCCGACCCCATTGGGTATGCGAAGTTCAACATGTCCCCAGCCTGCTCAGCCTGGTTCGGCGCGGGGTGGGCGTGGGCGCGGTCCCTCAGCACGCAATCAGCGGGACCGATCTCTGCGGCATCCCGTTGGTAGAGCCGCAGGTATTGCGCAGCATCGGTTTGATCTCGCGACGGGGCAAGGCTCTTTCTGCCATGGCTCAGGAACTCCAGAGGGCATTGCGACTGGTTCATATCCAGCAGTTGAACTGAGCGCAAAGCTGTGAGTAGACGGCTGCCTGATGGGAGCTGCTGGTGAAGCGCGCTATGCCTCGCTCAAGCCTGCTCTCCCTCCGGACTGAGCGGGAGAGCCCGTCATTCCTGCGTAATTTGCGCTTGACCTTGAACCAAGCTTCAAGCTTACGCTTGCACCATTCCCGGCCATCAAGGCTGGTGAAGCTATTCATCAAGGAGCAGGAATGCAGACCATATTGGGCGCCAACGGGCAGATCGCCACCGAGCTGGCGCGCGAACTCAAGCGCCACTACACCGATGAGCTCAAGCTGGTGAGCCGCAGGCCACGCAAGATACATGACTCGGACCTGCTCGAAGCCGCCGACCTACTCGATGCCGCGCAAACAGCCAGAGCCGTTCAGGGCAGCAGTGTGGTCTATTTCACCGCAGGCCTGCCTCCCGATACCCAGCTTTGGGAGCAGCAGTTTCCAGGCATGCTGCGCAACGCCCTGGCGGCCAGCCGCGCTGCGGGTGCCCCGTTTGTCTACTTCGACAACACCTATATGTACCCGCAGGACGCACAGCTGCAGACCGAGCAGACGGTATTCGCCCCCTTGGGACGCAAAGGCCGGGTGCGCGCCGCCATGGCCGAGATGGTGCTGTCCGAAATCGCACGCGGGGAGATTCCCGTGCTGATCGCACGGGCGCCCGAGTTCTACGGCCCTGCCCAGACGCAGAGCATTACCAACACTCTGGTGATTGACAGACTCAGGGCCGGCAAGACACCGCTGGCCCCGGTGCGAGACGACCGTCTGCGCACCCTGATCTGGACCCCCGATGCCAGCCGCTCACTGGCTTTGCTGGGCAACACACCCGATGCTTACGGCCAGACCTGGCATCTGCCATGCGACGATGCACGCCCCAACTACAAGCAGTTGATCGACTGGGCCAGCCAGAGCTTTGGCCGCTCTTCCCGCCTTCACAGACTGCCCCGCTGGGCACTGGGCGTAGCCGGCCTGATCTCGAAACCCGTGGCCGAGCTGCAAGAGCTACTGACCCGCTATGCCCACGACAATCTGTTTGACTCCAGCAAGTTCAAGCAGGCATTTCCGGGGTTTGCCGTCACCAGCTACCGGCAGGGGCTGGCGCTGATTGCCGATGAATTTCAGAGAAACAAGCAGCAATCCCTTGCCCAGCCTTCGAAAGCAGCTATCAAATGAGTATCAATAGTTAAAAGGCTACCAACTCAGCGCCTGGGCCAGTTGCTCGGCCCGGGTTTGCTCGCGCGGGCTCGCCACCGGAGCCCGCAGGATGGCGCGGCTTGCGCCCTGGTCAACGATCCAGAAGACGACGCGCTTGACGGAAGCTGCGCCCGGCCTGCTCTCCTGCAGGCTCACTTCAAACGTCCATTGCCGGCCTTCAGGCCGACGGTCCCTGGAGCGCGTCTGCGCAGTGAAGCTGCGCTTCTTCAAGCTCCCCGTTGTCAAGCGGAACTGCTTTTCCAGCGCGGTGCGCAACAGCTTCTCCTGCGCTTCGTCGGACTCGGGGATCTTCAGCCCCGTGGTCAGGCCCAGCAGTTGTCCCGTCATCAGATCACGGTACATCATGCGCTGCGAATCCTGCGACTCCTGCAGATGAAAGCCGGCCGCACGCATGGGCAGCACCATGCCGGTATGCCGATTTTCCAGGTCGGCCACCTTCGGGTCCCGGGCCTGCACCCAGATGTTCTGCAGCCCGCCGGCATTGCGCAGGTACTGGCGCATCAGTCGCGCGGCATCGGCGTCACGACCCTGCTGCGCCGCCAGCTCGGCCCCATATTGCTGGGCCAGGTCCACCAGCTCGGACTCCAGCCTGAACAGGCTGACATAGGGCCAGGCCTGCAGTGCCTGCTCCAGATAGCGGCCGGCCTCGGCTTGCTGAGCGGCCTTGAAGGCCGAGATGCCAGCCACCGTATTCAGGCGTGCCAGCTCGGCGGGGAACTGGGCATCGGCCAAGGCCGCGCGGGCCAGTTGACCGGCCCTGGACCAATCGTCATCGACCCGCCAGGCATGGCTCACCTCGCGCTCCTGGCGCGGCAGCTCGGGCGGCAGCTCGGGCGCTTTGGGCCATTGCATGGCCTGCCACAGCTGGGGCAACTGCTGCAGCGCGCTGTCACTCTCGCTGTCCATCTGCTCGGCGTGCAGGCTCAGTTTCCAGTTACCGCGCACCAGCCCCCAGTCCAGATGCAGGACATCGGGCCTCCCCTCTTCTCTTTTCTCGCGGCTGGCCTGCTGGCTTTGCACGACGTCAGCGAACGGCAGGGCCGTCAGCCTCAGCCCAGGCTCTGGCGTCTGCTCGCTGGCAAAAAAGCTGCGTTCCTGCTGCAACGACTTCTGCCTGGCTGCTGCGTCCATGTCTTTCAGACCAACGTCATAGCCGAGCCGCATGCGGACCCGCAGGCGCCTGCCATCGGGTTTCAGATAGACATACTCCAGATTCGCGGCCTCCTTGCGATCCCTGGCCGGCTCCAGCTGGACCAGTACCCAGCGCCCCTGCACCAGCGGCACCGTGAGCTGCGCGGCCTGGTAGCGCAGCTGCTGGTCTGCCGTATTCCACTGCCACAGTGGTGCAAAAGCCTTGGACTCCTGCTGGAGCGCCTGCAGATAGCGAGCCAGTGCGCCCTGATCGCCGGCCATCATGGCGGCCGTCAGACCGCGCTGTATCAGCGCCTGCATCTGCCCGCTGACCGGGTCGTAGCCGTCGGCGGCGGCCAGAGCCATCATCTGGTCGGTCTGCAACACGGCCTGCGGGTACTGCCCTTGCTGATAGAGCAAGGCGTAGAGCAAACCCGAAGCATCGAGCTGTTCGTAAGGATTGCCACGCGGCAGCGTCATGTCCAGCAGCTTGCGCGCCTGCGCGGTCGCATCGTCCCAGCGCCTGGCCTGTGCGGCCTCGACCACGGCACGGCGCAGCCTCAAAAAAGGCGAATCCTGTTCGGCGGGCAAATCCGCCTGTCCGGCAGCCCCCGTCTGCCTTGCAGGTTCAGCCGCCTGCGGCGCAGGGCCCGCCAGCAGCAAGGCCACCGCCATGGCGGTCAGGGAAACAGGCGCGGGGATGCGCGGCAAAAAAACCATGAAGTCGATCCACAAGACAGTTCAGCAGACTTGCAGTATAGAAAGCTGCTGCCTGCCCGCAGGCCCGGGACGACTCAGGGCAAAAAAAGAGCGGCCCAGGGCCGCCCTCTTTGACATGCTGCAATGGCCTCAGTCCACCAGACCGGCGTAGACATGCTGCACGTCGTCGTCGTTTTCCAGACCGGCCAGGAATTCCTGAACTTCTTCCTGCTGCTCGGCAGACAGGCTGCTCATGCTGATGGGGTTCTTGGCCTTGTAGCCCAGCTTGACCGACAGCACCTTGATACCTTGCGCGGGCAAAGCCTTGCTCACGGCGTCCAGATCGGCAATATCGGTAATGAACAGGGTGGTGCCTTCTTCTTCGCCAGCTTCGAAGTCTTGCGCGCCAGCTTCGATGGCGGCCATTTCGACGTCGGCGCCGTTTTCAGGCTCGCCTTCGATCATGCCTACATGGTCAAAATCCCAGGCCACGGCGCTCATCTGGCCCTTGCGGAAGCAGACACGCATATTGGGAGCCGTGCGATTGGGATTGTCGGTCAGGCACTCCACCATCACGGGCACGCGATGGGGGGCATAGCCTTCAAACAGCACGCTGGAGTAGTTCACGGCGTCGGCGCCAACGCCGGCCCCCTTCTTGATGGCACGATCCAGCGTGTCCTTGGGCATGGAAGCCTTGCGGGCCGCTTCCACCGCCATGCGCAGACGCGAATTGGCTGCAGGATCACCGCCGCCCAGGCGCGCAGCAACCATGATTTCCTTGACCAGCTTGCCAAACAGCTTACCCTTGGCATCGGCGACCAGCGCCTTGCCCTTTGCTTTCCATTGCGCGCCCATGGCTGCGTTCCTTGTTGAATATGGTCCAAGCCTGCGTTGTGCACACACAGGCCGCTCGCCAAACTGTGGCGAGCAAAAGCCGGATTTATACACCTGCGCGCAATCTTTTGTTGGCAAACTGCATCAAGCCCGGGTCATAAGCACAGGCAAACAGCACATTGCCACCCAGCCACCCAAGAGGAGAAAACATGCATCGCACCACCATTCAAGCCCTGAGTTGCAGCGTGCTGGCCCTGCTCGGTTCGCACGCCCTGGCTGCCGCCGAGCTGGGCACGCAAGCCGTGGCAGCAGGACTGGAGCACCCCTGGGCACTGGCCTTTTTGCCGGACGGACGCTATCTGGTGACAGAGCGCCCTGGCCGCATGCGCATTGTGGAGGCCGGGGGCAGGCTCAACGCCCCTCTCAAAGGCCTTCCTGCCATCGCCACAGCCGGGCAAGGCGGCCTGCTGGACGTGGTGCTTGACAGCGACTTTGCCAGCAACCGTCAGCTCTATTTCTGCTTCTCGGAGCCGGGGCAAGGACCAGACCGAGGCAAGAACAGCACGGCCATGGCCAAAGCCCGACTTTCAGCCGACTCCGGCACCCTGGAAAACGTGCAGATTCTGTTCAGCCAGCGCCCCAAGATCGATTCGGCCCTGCACTTCGGCTGCCGCATCGTGGAACGCAAGGTGAACGGCAAACCCGACGGCTCGCTGTTTCTGACGCTCGGAGAGCGCTACAAGGCCATGCAGGAGGCCCAGAACCTGCAGACCCATCTGGGCAAGATCGTACGCGTCAACAAGGATGGCAGCGTGCCTCGCGACAACCCCTTTGCGGGCAGGTCCGATGCGCTGGCCGAGATCTGGAGCTATGGCCACCGCAACAGCCAGGGTGCCGCACTGGGGCCAGGAGACGAGCTCTGGATGACAGAACATGGCCCGCAGGGCGGTGACGAGCTCAACCGTATCGAGCCGGGCAAGAACTACGGCTGGCCCGTCATCACCTATGGCGAAAACTATGGGGGCGGCAAGATTGGTGCCGGCATCACCGAAAAAACAGGCATGGAGCAACCCCGGCATTATTGGGTACCGTCCATCGCCGCCTCGGGGCTCGCCTATCTGAGCAGCGAGCGCTATGGCGTGGCCTGGAAAGGCTCCTTCATCACGGGTGCGCTCAAGGCCATGCAACTGCAGCGCCTGCAGATTGCCGATGGCAGGGTCACCGCCACCGAAGTGCTGCTGCCGCGCCTGGGCCAGCGCGTACGCGATGTGCGCCAGGGTCCGGACGGTCTGCTGTACCTGCTCACCGATTCATCCGATGGTCAATTGCTGCGCGTGCTGGCAAAGCCCTGAGCAGCCCTCGCCTCCCTGCAGCTGCGACGACGCTCAGCACAGCACAGCCCGTCGCCGCAGCCAGTACAGATAAGCCACAATGGCCGACCAGAACAAGGCCTCGGCAAGCCAGAAGCCGATGGACAACGCATCGACACGGCTGCCCAGCCTGGAGACATACCAGGACATGGCGCCCTGGCTGGCAATGCCAAGAGCCACATAAAGAGCGCCCACCAACACCGCTGCGCGATTGCGAGTCCACAGCAGCCACACCAGCGTGAAGCACAAAGCCGAGTTCAGCGCCAACAGGGCCTGCAGCAACAGCGCCCACCAGGCTCGTCCTGAAGACTGCCAGCCGTCGGAAAAATCCGCCTCCAGCAGCATCCAGCCGCTCATCAGACCCAGAATTCCGAACAGGCACATCAGCAGCGACAGGCCTTTGCCGTGTGGCTGCTCCCAAAGCGTCTTCGTTGTTTTCATCAATGCAAGGCTTCCCGTCTGATCCTGCGAATCGGCGTGACCGCCGTGACGGCGCGCAGCCGTCCCTCGACATAGGCTGCCAGACCGCCGATATCCTACTGCGGCCAGCTTCGCGGTCCAATGCCGGGCGACGGTACTCAAAGACGCCCATGCTCAGGTCGGGCGATATCTGGCCATCGAGGCTGGCCAGTGAGAGCATGCATGCGCCCCGGCACCATCAGGCACCCCGAAAGCAAAAAGGCCTGCGCGGTCGAACCGCGCAGGCCCTTGACTGGCATGCCGGCTCAGCTGGCCAGCGTGATGGTCACCTTGGTATCGCCATAGCTCACGGTGGATTTGGCAAAGCCATCCACGGCAACGCTATCGAACCTGTTGTGTACGCCCTTGGCGGTTAGCACAACGATCTGGTCGCCAGCCTTGGGAACGTAGCCCTGGGTAAAGCTCACCTTCAGCGCACCGGCCAGCGCTGCGTGCTCGCTCACCACCAGCGTACCGGCGCTGCTTGCGGACAGAGCCAGATTCAGCGTACCGGATTTCTGGGTGTAGCTGCTTGCCACATTGACCTGGAGGCCGTTGGTGGCCAGCGTGCCGCCATCGACATAGACCGCCCCCTTGCCCATCGCGGACGAAGAGTCGGCGCGCAATGTGCCCGCAGCAATGACGGTGCCACCGCTGTAGGTATTGGCACCTGTCAATGCCAGCGTGCCGTCTCCGCGCTTGGTCAGCTTGCCTCCGCCGCTGATGTCGTTGCGCCAGCGATCAAAGGAGCAGAAACCTGAGACGCAGAAGCCGTCGGTACGGTTGTTCATGGTGACGCTGACGTCGGCCTCAAACCGGCCATAGCCGCTGGCCGCATCGAACAGGTTCAGGCGGCCAAAGCCTTCCTCGTCATCCAGCACCGGATAGCCCGAATCGATGGCAGTGGTCTTGAGCACTGCGCGTCGCTGGTCGGCACTCAGATAGGGGAAGCGGGTCTCCAGCAGAGTTTCCATTCCCTTTGGCACGACGGCAGGCTTGCCTGCCTTGGCACTGTCCTTGGCAAAGCCAAAGGTCAGGCGGCGCAGATAATCGGCTCTGGCGGCCTGGAAATCCGCAAAACGGTCTTCGCTGACACTGGCCGAGTGGGCGATATTCCAAAGCTCGACCCCGGTCTTCGCGCCGAGCTTGGTCCGCAGCTGATCCTGGGCCTGCTGGAAAACGACCGCACGCTGGGCTTCGGTATAGGCCAGGCCTCGATCCCCGGCACCTTTGAGGAATGGCATCCAGACGGAGGAGCCAAGCATGCGCCCACCCATGACGCCCAATGCCGAGTGCATGCCTGCGCGGATGCGGTTCTCTCCGGCCTCCAGTCCACGGGCGACCGCTTCATGGAAGCGCTGCGGTGCCACATAAGCAACGGCCATGGAGTAGCGCACGAATTCGGCGGTGTGACCACTGGGGAAATCGGAGTCCTGCTGTGCTTTCGTCTGG
This sequence comes from Comamonas testosteroni TK102, assembly GCF_000739375.1. NCBI lineage: Bacteria > Pseudomonadati > Pseudomonadota > Betaproteobacteria > Burkholderiales > Comamonadaceae > Comamonas > Comamonas testosteroni. Next base: position 3,752,728 of record NZ_CP006704.1, read on the forward strand.
GCTGCCGCCGCGTCATCGCCTGCCGCGCGGCGCGCCAGCAGTTCAGGCAGCACCTTGACCACCGGAAGGCTGCTGTCTGCAGCAGACCAGCGATAGGGACGGGCAAACTTGTAGAAGCCCTTGGGCCCGTTGTCCGAAGCAATGTTGCCCACCGTGGCATTGTCCACAAACTGAAGCACCGCGCCGAATTCGGGATTGGTCTGCGTGCTGGTGTCGCCCCATCCCGATTTGGGATTCTTCGCAAGATCGTCCCAGGCCTGGCCCAGCGGGCCCAGCGAGCCGCCCATGACGGTGCGAGTGACCTTGTTGCCGGTATCGTCCAGCTTGATATCTTCCTTCTGCGCATCGGTGTAGCTGGTCTGCGTGGTCAGCTTGGAGGAATACGCCATGTTCTGCAGGAACAGATCGTTCCTCTTGACCGATCCCGTAGTCCCGGCCGTTGGCGCCTGACCTGGCGTGCCATTGGTATTGTCGGCAGTCAGCACATGCCAGACGCCATTCCAGCTGGTCAAGGCGAACGCATCACAGCCTTCCCTGCCGGCCACGTTCTTGTCCGGCGTGGTCGCATCGGCGGCAAAAATGCCGGCATAGTCGGAGGCCTTGAAGCCGTTCATCTTCCTCTCGGAAGGCTCCCAGATGTCGAGAAAGCCCGACAGGATGCGCAGCGTGCTGTTGGTGGTGTGATCGGCGTAGCAGGAGTTGTTGCCGTCGGCCGTTGCATCGTGTCTGCCGGAGTTGTAGACCGTGGCATCTTCCCGGTACTTGGGCACATCCGTGCGCGACGCAGGCATGCTGGTGGCGGCTTGCGGTGTGGTGTTGAACGTCTGCGAGCCCAGTCCTGCGGGCGGGCCGGGAATGACATAGCCTTCGGCGGTCTCTTCGCCCCCCCGCCGCCACCGCATGCTGCCAGGGTCAGGAGAGTTGCCAGGGCGACGGCGCGGAGCGCGAAGCTTGTCCTGGGCGCCGAAAAATGAACGAAAGTTTGCATACGCTAACGGATCTCTATGGGCGAAAGCTCGCCATGTTCAAGACCAACCATGAAACCCTAGTGACATAACAAGTCGGTACGGTACGGTTATTGCTCTATCGCGGCTTGTGCCGATTGCTGCCTGAACTGGCCGCAACCGGCGTGCCACGCAAGGTTCGAGCGACTGCGGCTGCAGGCCGCCATTGAACGTCTGCAGCAGCCGGACTCAGGCCGGAGCAGCGCTCTATGCTTCCCGCAAACCGGCCTTCGCATCTGCGATGGATAGCGGACATCCAGCACTATTCCCCCCTGGTTTCGCGCCACAATCGGCAGCAGTACAGAACAGGCGCTCATATGCTCAATGCCTTGTGGCTCGGTTTTTTCTTGGTGGCGGCCGTGGCGGCTCTCGCGCAATGGCTGCTCGGCGGTCAGGCCCAGGTGTTCTCGGCCATGGTGCAGGCCCTGTTTGCCATGGCCAGGCTGTCGGTCGAAGTGATGGTGCTGCTGTTTGGCACGCTCACGCTGTGGCTGGGCTTTCTGCGCATCGCAGAAAAGGCGGGTGTGGTCGAATGGCTGGCAAAAATGCTGGGCCCGCTGTTTGCCAAGCTCATGCCCGAGGTACCGCGCGGCCACCCCGCGCTCGGTCTGATCACGCTGAACTTTGCCGCCAACGGCCTGGGGCTGGACAATGCGGCCACGCCCATGGGGCTCAAGGCCATGCGCGCGCTGCAGGAGTTGAACCCCCAGCCCGACAGCGCGACCAACGCGCAGATTCTGTTTCTCGTGCTCAATGCCTCGTCGCTGACGCTGCTGCCGGTCACCATCTTCATGTACCGCATGCAGCAGGGCGCGGCCGATCCGACGCTGGTCTTCCTGCCGATTCTGCTGGCCACTTCCGCCTCCACGCTGGTGGGCCTGCTCAGCGTCGCACTCGTGCAGCGGCTGCCTCTCTTCAGCCCCGTGGTGCTGGCCTATCTGCTGCCGGTGGGGCTGGCGCTGGCAGCCTTCATGGCCTTTCTGGCCACGCTCAGCGCGGCGGCGCTGGCCCAGCTTTCCGCGCTCATGGGCAATCTCACGCTGTTTGCGCTGATCGTGCTGTTCGTGGGTCTGGGCGCATTGCGCAAGGTGGCCGTGTACGACAGCTTTATCGAGGGCGCCAAGGAGGGCTTTGATGTAGCCAAGAACCTGCTGCCCTATCTGGTCGCCATGCTTTGCGCCGTTGGCGTGTTTCGCGCCTCGGGGGCACTGGAATATGCGCTGTCGGCCATCCGCTGGACGGTGGACGTTCTGGGCATGGATGCCCGCTTTGTCGATGCCCTGCCCACGGCGCTGGTCAAGCCCTTTTCCGGCAGCGCAGCGCGCGCCATGCTGATCGAGACCATGCAAAGCCAGGGCGTGGACAGTTTTGCGGCTCTGGCTGCAGCCACGATTCAGGGCAGCACCGAAACCACGTTCTATGTGCTGGCCGTGTACTTTGGAGCCGTGGGCATTCAGCGCGCGCGCCATGCCGTGCCCTGCGCGCTGGTGGCCGAGCTGGCCGGCGTGGTCGCCGCCATCGTGGTTTGCTATCAGTTTTTTGGATGAATCCCTGAACTGGCGGTCGTTGCAAGCCATTTTTCATCAAGTCAACCGGAAAGAGCAATGCCATGGACACCGCAGCTTCCCTGTTCCAGACCTCCTGGCAGCGCACATGGCAGGCCCTGGGGCTGACGCCGCCCGCAGATCTGCTGCAACGCCTGCTCGCGGCCTGGGCCGAACCCCAGCGCCACTATCACACCCAGCAGCATCTGGCCGAATGCCTGGGCCAACTCGACTGCGTCTGGGCACAGGCGCAGCGGCCCGGCGAAGTGGCTGTGGCACTCTGGTTTCACGATGCTGTCTACGACATCAAGGCCAGCGACAACGAGCTGCGCAGCGCCGACTGGGCAGCTCAGGCACTGCAGGACAGTGGCGCGCCTGAGGCCTGCTGGCGCCGGGTGCATGAGCTGATCATGGCGACCTGCCACACCGCCACACCCACGCAGGCCGATGCCAGGTTGCTGGTCGATATCGATCTGGCGATTCTGGGTGCCGACCCTGTACGTTTTGCCGAGTACGACCGCCAGGTCGCCGCCGAATATGCCTGGGTGCCGCCGCTGGTCTATGGCTTCAAGCGCAAGCAGGTGCTGCGCGGCTTTCTGGATCAGGCCTTCATCTATGCCACACCGCACTTTCGGCAACTGCTGGAGGCCCGGGCCCGCAGCAATCTGCGGCGGATCACCTGAACAGGTCTACATCTCGTCAATGACCGTGCTGGCCGTGGCGCTCAGCGCAGGCGCCCTGCCCTCATGGGCCTCGACGGCAAAGCGGTCGCGGCAGTTGACGTAGAAGCTGGCCCCGAAACGCCCCACGGGGAAGAACTCCTGCAGACGCACCCGCCATTTCTCGGTGTCCACCAGCCCTTCGCGCACGGCCAGCCATTGAACGCGGCCGATAAAGACATAGCGGCTCTCGGTCTCCAGCGTCTCGTGCAACACGCATTCAAAGGCCACTGGCGCCTGGGCAATGCGCGGCGGCTGCACGCTCTGCGACGGGGTCGCTGTCAGGCCGGTGTGCTGCAGCTCGCTGTGCTCGGGCGGCAGGCTGTCGCCGCAGCGGTGCATGGCGGCGGCCATGGCCTCGTCGGTGATGTGCACCACGAACTCGCCCGTGCGCAGGATATTGGTGGCCGTATCCTTCTGCGCCATATCCTGGCGCTTGTTGACGCTGAGCATGACCACCGGCGGGTCCTCGCCCATCATGTTGAACATGCTGAAAGGCGCCGCGTTCACCGTGCCATCGACACCCAGCGTGGTCACGAGTGCGATCGGGCGCGGCACGATCAGGCTGGCCATCAGCTTGTAGCGGGCATAGGTGTCCAGTTGCGCAAAATCAATTTCGGTCATTGCAGTCTCTCCCGGCCCTTGTAGCCGTTCTCGCCCTGGCGGCGGATCTGGTATGGATTCGATAGCAGGCTGCGCAATCAGCAGCAGCCCTGAAGCTGTACAGGAGTGCAATATTCATGCCGGACGCCTCCAGCTGATCCGCGCTCGATCTGCGCACGGCCACGCACCATCGCAGGCGCCCCATGCACCAGAGCCGGACATGCAGGTCCGGGACGCACCGTCGCAGTGCCCTCTCCAGCGGTTCACGCTTTGTATACACATTGGCATCGATCTTGCGCACAGGCAGCAGTCCCTTCGCCATCGATAAACCAAGGAGTCATATGCGCAAACGAACCTTTCTTCAGGCCGCCACGGTCGCTGCAGCCCTGAGCTGGGGCACTGCCCAGGCAGCGGACACGCCGCTCAAGTTCCAGCTGGACTGGCGCTTCGAAGGACCTGCAGCCCTGTTCGTCCATCCCGAGCAAAAAGGCTATTTCAAACAGGCCGGTCTGGATGTGAATGTGGAGGCCGCCAGCGGCGCAGGCGCCATCCAGCGCGTGGCCTCAGGCACCCATGATCTGGGCTTTGCCGACCTCGCCGCACTGATGGAATTCCACGCCAACAACCCCGACGCGCCCATCAAGCCCGTGGCGATCATGGTGATCTACAACACCACGCCGGCCTCGGTGATGGCACTCAGGAAGTCGGGCATCACCAAGGCCGCCGACCTGACGGGCAAGAAAATGGGAGCCCCCATCTTTGACGCCGGCCGCCGCACCTTCCCCATCTTCGCCCAGGCCAATGGCGTGGGCGAGGTGCAATGGAGCACCATGGAGCCGCAGCTGCGAGAAACCATGCTGGCGCGCGGCGACCTGGATGCCGTCACCGGCTATACCTTCACCAGCTTGCTCAATCTGGAGGCCCGCGGCATCAAGCGCGAGGATGTGGTGGTCCTGCCCTACGCCACGCACGGCGTTCAGCTCTACGGCAATGTGATCATCGCCAGCCCCAGGCTGATTGCCGAAAAGCCGGAAGCGGTGCGTGCCTTCCTCAAGGCCTTTGCGCGGGGTGCCAGGGAAGGGATTGCCAATCCCGAAGCCGCCATTGCATCCATGAAAGCCAAGGACGGACTGGTCAACGTGCCACAGGAGGTCAAACGCCTGAAGCTGACGATCGAGACCGCCATCGACAGCAAGGGCGCACGTGAAGAAGGCTTTGGCCAGTTGCGCACCGAGCGCCTGGCCAGGATGGCCGAGCAGGTCGCCAAGGCCTATGCCACCAAGAACCCGGTGCCGGCCAACGCCGTATGGAACGGCAGCTTCCTGCCCACCGCAGCAGAGCTGGACATCCTGCCCAAACGCTAGGCCTGCATAGAGTCAGCGAGCGCCACCGCCGAGGCCTCAGGCCTCGGGCACCATGGCGTCGGCATAGTCGTAGAGCTCGCCCAGAATCTCCTCGGCGCGCTCGTCGGCGGCTTCGGACAGGCTGTCGATCATGGCGAACATCTGCTCGGCCGTGCGTGCCCCGCCCTGGCCTTCGATCAGGCAGGCAGCACGGTGCTGCTCCCAGCGCTGCTGCTCGCCGGCATCAAGCGTCTGCGGGAAGTTGCGCGCACGGTAGCGCCAGACCAGCTCGGTCAGGCGCGCGTCATCAAAGCCGGTCTTGTCCAGCGCCAGCTCCTGAGGCGAGAGGCGCTTGATGCGCTCCAGACGGCGGCGGTCCTCGTTGCCTACAAAGCCGCCATACAGATCCTGGTCGGCGTCCAGCGGCTCACCCGCCTCGCGCGTGAAGACGGCCTTCCATTGCGCGCTCATATCGGGCAGGTCGCGGGCCATCGCCGCATGCCGCATCGCCAGCTCCATGTCCACGCCCCATTTTTCGGCCATGGCCGGGCTCAGGGTCTTGAGGCTGCCCACCACCATGGGCGACTTGTTGACGTGGATGCTCTTGATGGGCAGACGGCTCACGCCCTCGGGTAGCTCGGCCTGACGCGTGAACAGACGCAGGCGCAGGTCCTCGATGCTGATGCCCGAAAGCTCGGTCGGGTCGGCCGCCAGATCCCAGCAGATGACTTCGTTCTTGTTGGTGGGGTGGGTAGCCAGCGGCCACATCACGGCCAGGCAGCCGCGCGCGGGGCTGATCATGCCGGTCACATGCAGAAAGGGGCGCGCGTGCTCCTGCGTGGCAGGCAGACCCATCTCACGCAGAGCGCCATCCTTTTTATGCAGGCCAAAGGCAAAGTCAAACAGGCGCGGCTGCTTTTCGCGGATCAGCCGGGCCAGGGCAATCGTGGCGCGCACATCGCTCAGCGCATCGTGTGCCTGCTCGTGCAGCAGACCATTGGCGCGGGCCAGGTCCTCGAGTTTGAAGCTGGGCGTGCCGTCCTCCTTGGTCGGCCACTGAATGCCGTCGGGACGCAGCGCATAGACCATGCGCACCACATCCAGCAAATCCCAGCGGCCGCAGCCGTTCTGCCACTCACGCGCATAAGGGTCGGTAAGATTGCGCCAGAACATGAAGCGCGTGATCTCGTCGTCGAACCGAATCGTGTTGTAGCCCACGCCCACCGTACCGGCCTGGGCCAGCTCGGCCTCGATCAGCGCTGCAAACTCATGCTCGGCAACGCCTTCCTGCAGTGCACGCTGGGGCGTGATGCCCGTGATCAGGCAGGATTGCGGGTCGGGCAGATAGTCATTGGCCGGCTGGCAATACCACATCACGGGCTCGCCGATTTCATTGAGCTGGTCATCCGTGCGTATGCCCGCAAACTGCGCGGGACGGTCATAGCGCGGCTGAGCGCCAAAGGTTTCGTAGTCGTGCCAGAAGAAGGTATGAGCCATGGGCCCGAAGTATGCCTGCGAACCGGCACAGCTTACGACTCAGCCCTATCAACTTAAAGCATTTTTGGCCTTTACCCCTTATGGATAAAGCGTAGGCAGCTATCAATATGATTGTTTGAACTGCTCCCAATTCAAACCAAATTTGTGCAGAAATTTGCGCAGCCGGTCTGCATCGTTGACCACGGCCTTCTGCTGGCGTGACTGGTCAAACAGCTTGCGCCCCGCATCGGACAGCGTGGTCGATGCGCGGCACACGGCAATCACGGACTGCAGTTGCAAGCGGTCAAACAGATCGATCTGGGCGATGGCGTCTTCGGACAGATAGTCGCCCAGATCCACTTCGGCCTTGGGCAGGACATGGTTTTGCGCATGCTGCCACAGCCAGTCCAGGCGCTTGATCTCGGCCTGCACCTGCGCGGTGGTGATGCGGCCGCTGTCGGCCAGCGTGGCCAGTCGCGTGATGCTGGCCGCAAGGTCACGGAAGTTGCCGCTCCAGAGAGCCTGGGCAGACTTGGCGAACTGCAGATACAGCGCCCTGGCCTCGGCGTTGAAGCGCACGGAGCTGCCGGTCTCGGCAACTGTGCGTAGCAGCAGGTGGTCGATATTGGGCTCCAGATCCTCGGGCCGCTGGGCCAGGCCCGGCAAGGTATAGGACCAGAGATTGATACGCGCAAACAGGTCTTCGCGAAAGCGCCCCTCGGCCACATCGACGCGCAGGTCGCGATGGGTGCCGGCTATGAGCTGGAAGTCGCTGCTGACCTCCTTGTCGCTGCCCATGGGGAAAAAGCGCTTTTCCTCCACGGCCTTGAGCAGCATGGCCTGCTCGTCCAGACCGAGCTCGCCGATCTCGTCGAGAAACAGCACGCCTTCATGCGCCGTGCGCAGCAGGCCGGCACGGTCTGCCGCCGCCCCGGTGAACGCGCCCTTTCTGTGGCCGAACAAGGTGGAGGCCGCGCCGTCGCCACGCAAGGTGGCGCAGTTGACCTCGACAAACTCGCCGGCCACCTGGTGGCGCGATTTCTTGAGCTCGAAGATGCGCCGCGCCAGATGCGACTTGCCCGCACCCGTGGGCCCGGTGAAAAGAATCGGTGCGCGCGAACGAATCGCCACGCGCTCTACCTCTTCAATCAACTGGTTGAACTGCGGGTTGCGCGTGGCAATACCGTTCTTGAGGAAGTCCAGCGCCTCGGTCTGGGCCTGATGGAAGCGCTGGGCCAGGGCTTCGTAGCGCGTGAGGTCCAGATCGATCAGGATCATGCTGCCCGGCGAGCCCGCCTGCTGCTTGCGCGGTGGCGAGGTCTGCAGCAGCACGCCCGGTATCTGGCGCGACTCCACCAGCAGGAACATGCAGATCTGGGCCACATGGGTGCCCGTGGTGATGTGCACCCAGTAATTCTCGCGCTCGGTATCAAAGCGGTAATTGCGCGCCCAGTCGTAAAGCACGGCATACATCTCGCCAAAGTCCCAGGGGTCCTGGACTTCGGACTCCACCAGATTGACCCGGGTTTCGGGTGAGACATTGGCAATGTCCTGCACCAGGGTCTGCGCCAGCTTGTCGTAGCGGCTGGAGTACAGCAGCTCCAGCCGGTCTATCACCTGGTCCTCATGCTGGGTCAGAGACACCGTGGGCCGCCACTTGTTCCAGCGCCCCGCTCCCTGCCCTGAATCGAGCTGCGTGCCCATGAAGCCAATCACCACATTCTTTTTGGACATATCTTTCCAGATAAATATCTATCTTTGATTCTAATAATCTTTCAATACCTCATCCCTCTCAACTACCACCAAAAGCAATGGATATGGAATTTATTCAATCAATTCAATGACTTGTAATTTAATCACTTGATCTTCGAGAAGTTGGCACACCGCTTGCAATAACCAGAGCATCTGCAAGTTGAATGCAAACAGGAGAAGAAGAATGGTCAACACGCAATTGTTTCAAACCAGCCGCGGTGCACTGACTGCAGCGGCCAACACGATCAATCAGGAAGGCGCCGCAGCCTATGCCTTCAGCCCCCGCCACCAGTTGGCCCAGATGGCCGTGACCGGCTGCCTGAGCCAGACTTTCTATGCCAGCGGTCAGGATCAGCTGGAGCAGCTGGGCAATCTGGTGCTTGAAGTGGACACGCGTTTTACAGCCCAGACGGCCATCTACGCCCGTCAACGCGGCTATATGAAGGACGTGCCAGCTACCTTGGCTGCCGCGCTGGCTGTCTGGGATACCGCGCTGCTGAGCCAGGTGTTCGGCCGCGTGATCGACAACGGCAAGATGCTGCGCAACTTTGTGCAGATCGTGCGCAGCGGCGCCATGGGTCGCAAGTCCCTGGGCTCGGCACCCAAGAAGCTGGTGCAGAACTGGCTGCTGAACGCGAGCGAGAAGCAGTTGCTCAGCGCTGCCGTGGGCAATACCCCTTCGCTGGCCGACGTGGTGAAGATGGTCCACCCCAAGCCCCGGGAGGCCTGGCGTTCCGCATGGTTTGCCTGGTTGATCGGCAAGCCTTTTGATGAGGCAGCGCTGCCGCCCATCACCCAGGCCTTCGAGCGCTTCAAGCGCGATGCGGCCCAGGGCCTGTTGAGTGCCGAGCTGCCTGATGTGCCGTTTCAGATGCTGACCGCGCTGGAGCTGAACGCCCAGCAATGGGCGCAGATCGCCCGCAACGGCTCATGGCAGATGGTGCGCCAGAACCTGAACACCTTTGCACGCCATGGCGTGTTCGAGATCCAGGGGATGGCGGCGCTGATTGCCCGCAAGCTGGCGGATGCCGGCGCCGTGGCCAGGGCCCGCGCCATGCCCTACCAGCTGCTGTCGGCCTACCAGGCTGCCGGCGAGCAGGTACCGGCCCAGGTGCGCGATGCGCTGCAGGATGCTATGGAGCATGCGATTGCCAACGTGCCCTGCTTTGCAGGAGCGGTGGTGGTCTGCCCCGATGTATCGGGCTCCATGCACAGCCCTGTGACGGGTTATCGCGCCGGAGCCACCTCGGCGGTGCGCTGCATCGATGTGACCGGCCTGATGGCCGCCGCCGTGCTGCGCAAGAACAGGACGGCCCGCGTGCTGCCCTTCGAGCAGAAGGTGGTGAAGCTGGAGCTCAACGGCCGCGACTCGGTGATGACCAATGCGACCAGGCTGGCAAAGATCGGCGGCGGCGGCACCAACTGCAGTGCACCACTGAAGCAGCTGGCCGATGAAAAGGCCCGGGTGGATATGGTGATCATGGTCTCGGACAACGAGTCCTGGGTCGATGGCGTGCGCCGCGGTGCTACCGAGACCATGCAGCAGTGGGAGCGCATCAAGCAGCGCAACCCCGACGCCCGGCTGGTCTGCATAGACATCCAGCCCTATGGCACGACGCAGGCCATGGAGCGTGACGACATTCTGAATGTCGGCGGCTTCAGCGATGCGGTATTCGATGTGGTGGCAAGTTTTGCCGAAGGCAGGCTTGGTGCCGAGCACTGGGTGGGCGAGATCGAGAAGATCGCTCTCGAACCTCAGTGATTTGAAGTGATCATCTGTTGCTGGCGAATGCTGGTGGGACTACATCTCCAAACTGTCCCGTCTCACCACCCCCTTGTCGCCTGCGGCGGATGTCCTGAATGAAGTTAAGCGGTTTGAATGACTGGCTGCGAATGCCGGTGGAACTACATGGGTGCCCGGATTGCAGGTTCGATTCCTGCCCGCCTCGTCGGATCGGAAGATCAACGAGCGGTAGCCAAAGGTACAGCACGGGTTATGTTTCACCCAAACCTTGTCGCAGCCAGACATTCATCACCATGGTTTGCGTTTGGCGCGAATGCCAGCAGGACTACATCGGTTGCCACGGGTTCGACTCCCAAGCCGGGAAACCGGTCACGGCTATGTCTTGCTTCTCTGGTCGCGCCGCCTTTTTTTGAACGCGACTTGCGCAAGCGTGAGTCCAAATGAATTATCGGTTTGGCTGCCTTGTAGCGAATGCCGGTGGAACTACAGACTTTTAATCTCGTGGTCGCGGGTTCGAATCCCGCCAGCAGTTGCAAAGCTGTTGTAGCTCAGCCTGGTAGAGCACGATGTTTCACCACCCCTTGTCGCTGCAGGGCCGTCATCCATGACAGGAACAACAAGGAAACGACTTGCGCAAAACGGGTTCAGGCAAGACGACTGCCTCAGTCGGCAGTCAGCTGTTGCCTTCCTGTTTGCGCAAGTCCTAAAGGAAATCAAGATGTCCGAACAGAATTACCAACTGCTGGAAGTCGCTGGCGGCGTGCCCGTCAAGATGTGGACCAAGGGCGTGCCCGTGGAAGCCGAGGCCCGGCAACAACTGGCCAACGCCGCTCGCCTGCCCATTGTCTTCAAACATATTGCCGCCATGCCCGATGTGCATCTGGGCATTGGTGCCACCATCGGCTCGGTGATTCCCACCGTCAAGGCCATCATCCCCGCAGCCGTCGGCGTGGATATCGGCTGCGGCATGATGGCCGCCAAGACCACACTGCGCGCCGAAGACCTGCCCGACAGCCTGGCCACGCTGCGCTCGGCCATTGAAAAAGCCGTGCCCCATGGCTCGGCACCCAAAAGCCGTGGCCGCGACCCTGGTGCCTGGGAGAACCCTCCCGATCTGGTGGACCAGAAATGGGCCACGCTGGCCGACGAGTTCGACGCGCTGTGCGAGCTGCACCCGCGCCTGGAAAAGACCAATAACCGCAAGCACCTGGGAACTCTGGGTAGCGGCAATCACTTTGTGGAAGTGTGCCTGGACGAGGTGGGCTTTGTCTGGTTCATGCTGCACTCGGGCTCGCGTGGCGTGGGCAATGCCATCGGCAACCATTTCATCGAGCTGGCCAGAAAAGACGCCGAGCTGCATCAGCGCAATCTGCCCGACCGGGACCTGGCCTACCTTGAAGAAGGAGCCCGCTACTTTGGCGACTATGTGCGCGCAGTTTCGTGGGCGCAGAAGTTCGCCATAAGCAACCGCGAGGTGATGATGGCCAACCTGATCGCCACCGTGCGCCAGGTGATTGCCAAGCCTTTCGAGTCCCATGTGGAGGCCGTGAACTGCCACCACAACTATGTGCAAAAGGAACACCACTTTGGCGAGGATGTGTTCGTCACCCGCAAGGGTGCCGTGAGCGCCAGGCGCGGCGAGATGGGCATCATCCCCGGCAGCATGGGCGCGCGCAGCTATATCGTGCGCGGCCTGGGCAACCCCGAGAGCTTTGAAAGCTGCAGCCACGGCGCGGGCCGCGTAATGAGCCGCACCAAGGCCAAGAAGCTGTACTCGGTGGCTGACCAGATCAAGGCCACCGAAGGCGTGGAATGCCGCAAGGACGAGGGCGTGATCGACGAGATCCCCATGGCCTACAAGGACATCGACGCCGTCATGGCCGCCCAGAAAGACCTGGTGGAAGTGGTCCATACCCTCAAGCAGGTGATCTGCGTCAAGGGTTAGCAAATGCAGCGGGAGCATGGGTTCTCGCTGCCGGTAAAAGAACGAGAACCATCATGCAAACCGTTGAACAAGCATTCAAACCCCAAGAGAGCGTGCTGAGCGCGCACCCGATATCCGGCGCCATGCGCAGTGCCGTGCTAGCCCAGCTCAAGGCACTCGAGCGCGAACACGATGTGAAGGTGCTGTTTGCCTGCGAATCAGGCAGCCGCGGCTGGGGCTTTGCTTCGCCCGACAGCGACTATGACGTGCGCTTTGTCTATGTGCCACGCCTGCCCTGGTATCTGCGCACCCGCGCGGGCCGCGATGTGATCGAGCTGCCTGTGAGCGCCGAGCTGGACGTGAGCGGCTGGGAACTGCGCAAGGCGCTGCAGCTGATGCAGGCGTCCAACCCGGTGCTGCTGGAGTGGCTGCGCTCGCCCGTGGTCTATTGCAGCGAGACCGCCTGGGTCAAGCGCCTGCACGAGCTGGCGCTGCAGAGCTTTTCGCCCGTGCGCGGCTATCACCACTATCTGTCCATGGCGCGCAAGACCATGAAGAACCACTTGCGCCCGGACAACGAGCTCGTGAAGTACAAAAAATACTTTTACGCGCTGCGCCCCCTGCTGGCCGCACGCTGGATACGAGAGATCGGCGGCGTGCCGCCGATGCGCTTTGCCGAGCTCGCGACGGCGCTGCTGCATGATGCCGAGCTGCTCAGCGAACTCAATGCCTTGCTGACGGTCAAGATGCGCGCCGGCGAAGCGGCCACCAGCGCCCCCTGGTCTCGCATACAGGAATTTCTGCGGACCGAGCTGGACCTGGCCGAGCAATATGCGCCGCAGGCCAAGCCATTGAGTGCCGAAACGGTGCAAGCCGCCGATGCGTTTTTGCTGGAGGCCGTAACGCACTTCAACACCCAATCATCAAGAAAAAATCAAGAACAAGAGGAATAGAACCATGATAGAAATCGACGGCTCCCAGGGTGAAGGCGGCGGCCAGATACTGCGCAGCGCCTTGGCCCTGTCCATGTGCACGGGCCAGGCTTTTGCCTTGACCCGGATCCGTGCGGGCCGCTCCAAGCCCGGGCTGATGCGCCAGCACCTCACCTGCGTTCACGCAGCCACCGAAATCAGCAGCGCCCGGGTGGAAGGTGCAGCGCTGCATTCGCAAACACTGCACTTCACGCCCGGCACCGTGCGCTGCGGCAGCTATACGTTCAATGTGGGCTCGGCCGGCAGCTGCACCTTGGTGCTGCAGACCGTGTGGCCCGCGCTGATGCTGGCCGCTGGCGACAGCCGTGTCCAGCTCAGGGGCGGCACGCACAACCCCATGGCTCCGCCCTTTCATTTTCTGGAGCGCAGTTATGCACCGCTGCTGCGCCGCCTTGGTGCGCCTGTGCAACTGAGCCTGCAGCGCCACGGCTTCTACCCCGCCGGAGGCGGCGAGTTCGAGGCCGTGATCGGCGGCGCCAGAGAGGTGCTGACTCCTTTTGACCTTAACGAACGAGGCAGCGCTCTAGAGGCTTATGCGGACTGCCTGGCCCCGGCCCTGCCTTCGTCGATTGCCCGGCGCGAGCTCAACAAGCTGGCCACCCTCATGGCCTGGCAGCCCGGGCAGCTGCGCCAAGCCGGCGTGCGCCAGAACGAGGGCCCTGGCAATGCGCTGCTGGGCACGCTGGTGCACGAGCAGGTGACCGAGGTCTTTACCGAATTCGGCGAAAAAGGCGTAACCGCCGAAGCCGTGGCCACCCAGCTGGCACAGCAAATGCGCCGCTACCAAAGCAGCGATGGCGCTCTGGGCCCGCACCTGGCTGACCAGTGGGTGCTGCCGCTGGCGCTGGCCGTGCATTTGCGCGGCCAGCCCGCCAGCTATAGCTGCACGCAGTTGACGCCCCACGCATTGAGCAACTTCGCGGTGATTCAGCGCTTTCTGCCTGTGCGGATCACAACAGAGTCCGGGGCGCATGCCCATCAGGTGCAGATCGCCCCGGGCTGATCCAACTCCGGGACCAGCTATAGACTCAGGCTCGTCAAGACCTGCCCCACATCGGCCTCAAGCTTGAAATCCAGCAGTGCATCGGCTCGCGTCACCCCCTGATTGATGGCCACGACGGACTTGCCCTGCGCATGCGCTGCCAGCACAAAGCGGTAGCCCGAATACACCATCAACGAAGAGCCGGCGATCAGCAGTGCATCGGCCCTGGCGACGGCAGCCATGCAGGCCTGCACACGCTCACGCGGCACGGTTTCACCGAAGAACACCACATCGGGCTTGATCAGGCCCGTACCGCAATGCGGGCACGCCGGCACGGCAAAGCGGCTGAAGTCCTGCCCTTGCAGATCGGCATCGCCATCAGGGGCAGGAGCCGCATACAGTTCGGCCCAGGCGGGGTTCAGCGCCAGCAGCCGCACTTGCAGATCGGCGCGGGCAGAGCTCTTGCCGCAGTCCATGCAGCGCACAGTGTCGATGCGACCGTGCAGGTCCACGATGTTCAGGCTGCCGGCCGCATCATGCAGGCCATCGACGTTCTGGGTAATCAGCAACTCCAGCCGGCCTTGCTGCTCCAGCCGCGCCAGCGCCTGATGGGCGGCACCGGGCCGCGCCTGGCCCATCACGCGCCAGCCCAGCATGGATCGCGCCCAGTACCGCTGACGCACCAGCGCATCGCCCATGAAGGCCTGATAGGTCACGGGCTGCGGACGTTTCCACTGCCCGTTGCGGTCACGGTAGTCGGGAATGCCGACTTCGGTGCTGCAGCCGGCACCACCAATGACCACCACGCGCGGATGCGCATGCAGCCAGTCCTGCAGGCGCCACAGCGCCAGAGCGTCCACACAATGATTCACGGTTTCACGCATTACAGCAGCGGCGATGTCAGCCGGGCCATGGAGCCGAACAACCGTCGCCGCAGACCTTTCTCGCTGCGATATTGCACCATTCGAGCCTGGCCCAGGTCGGCCTCGAACTGGGCAGCGATGGCCTGATTGAGCTCCGGCCCATAGCCGATCACGCAGACCTCGTAATTGAGGAAAAAGCTGCGATAGTCAAAATTGGCCGTGCCAATCATGGCCATATTGTCATCGACCGCCAGCGTCTTGGAGTGCAACATGCTGGCCGCATATTCATAGATATGCACACCGCAGCGAATCAGCTCGTCAAAATAGGAGCGCGCAGCGGCCGTCACCAATAGCGAATCCGACTTCTTGGGCACGAGGATGCGGACCTCCACACCGCGCAGCGCGGCATTGGTGAGAGCCGTCAGTGCGCCTTCGGTCGGCACAAAATACGGTGTGGTCAGCAAGATGCGCTGCTGGGCTGCATTGATGGCCGCCAGATAGGCACGGTAGATGGCGTCCAGCTGGTCGTCAGGCCCCGAGGTCACGACCTGCATGGGGATGGGGCCGTCTTCGCAGTCGGGCAGCAGGTCATCGAGATCGTCGGGCAGGCGGTACGGATCATCGCTGCGGGTGTAGGTCCAGTCCTCGAGAAACACCGTCTGCAGCCAGTTGACGACGGAGCCTTCGACCCGGAGATGCACGTCGTGATAGGCATCGTCGCAGATGCGCTCGTTCTCTTCATCGGTGACGTTCACGCCGCCGGTAAAGCCCACCTTGCCATCGCAGACCAGAATCTTGCGGTGGGTGCGGAAATTGACCACAGGCCGCAGCCGCCGCCCTATCTTGGCGTCGTGAAAGCGCAGCACCTCGGCCCCGGCCTGCAGCAGCGGCTCCAGAAATTTGCGCCCCAGCTTCTTGGAGCCCAGAGCATCCACCAGCAGACGCACCTGCACACCTGCACGTGCTTTATCGATCAGCAAATCACGCAAGGCCGTGCCGGTCTGATCGGGCTCGTAGATGTAGTACTCCAGATGAACATGGTGACGTGCGGCGCTGACAGCCTCCGCAATCGCATCAAAGGTCGCGGCTCCGCCCACCAGCAACTGCATGGAGGTGGCCGTGCTTACCGGGAAGTCGCTGGTCATGCCGACCAGCCGCGCCACCTGGCGCAGGCGCTCCTGCTGGGCCGGAATGCGCTCCCGGAGCTTTTGCATGCTGTTGCGCACACGCGAGCGCTTTCGCGAGCGCAGCCGCTTGATGCGCTGGCGCTTCATGCGTTGCGGGCCGAAGTAGTAATAGACCAGCAGACCCACCACGGGCAGCGCTGCCATGGACAGCAGCCAGCTCAGTGTGGCAATCGGTTGGCTGCGCTGCAGCAAGATCCAGATGCCCACCACGATGACATACAGCGACCAGCCCACGGACAGCCAGAGCTTGACGCTCTCGTGGCTCAGCTGCATTGCTATCCAGTCCAATTGCGCACTCCTGTTGTTCCGTGAACCATCGCCACCATGCCCTCGCAGTATGGCAGTGGCGTGGCAGACTGCGGCGCCCGGCCTGCCCCGGGGAAACACCCTCCAGCCGGCGCCACGCTTTTGCACCGCGCTACAAAGAGTATATTGATACGCATGACTTCCGAACTCATCACGACTTTGGCCCAGGCCCGCAAGGCCGCCCGCATCACCCAGGCCGATCTGGCCGAACGCGCCGGTCTGTCGCGCATGGCAGTGCAACGCACGGAAACCGGCGATGTCGACCCGCGCTTTTCCACCCTGCAGGAAATGGCCCGTGTGCTGAATATGGAGCTGATCGCCGTGCCCGCCGAGCTGCATGCCCAGGTGCTGGCGCTCATCCAGACTCAAGCCGGCCAGGATTCACTTTGAAGTCTTACGTATTGTTAGCTTGAGAACCCTGTTGGCTCGGCCAAAATGGACCGAGTTTTTGCGCGATATGCAGAGGTTTGAGAGATGGCGATTCACAACTGGGACTACGCACCCGAGGCACTGGAGGTACAGGTCAGCGAATTATTGCTGGCCACGGCAGATCAAAGCGACGAACTGGTCGATGAAAACGTGCGCCTGGTCCTGCAGGAGCTGCGCCAGCACCTGCATATGGAGGTGATTTTTGTCTCCGAGATCCGCAACGGCCAACGCATGTTCCAGCATGTCGATACTGCCCCCGGCAAGGAATTGATTGCCACCGGCGGCGGCGGCTCTCTGGAAGAGTCGTTTTGCCAGTGCGTGCTCGACGGCGTTCTGCCCGGCCTGGTCCATGACGCTGCCACCCATCCGGCCTTTTCCAAGCTGCCGGCAACGCCTTTTCGCGTAGGTGCCCATCTGAGCACACCTATCGTGCTGGCCAGCGGCAAGGTCTACGGCACACTGTGCTGCTTCAGTCAGGCCGCCGATGAAAGCCTGACAGCCAAGGATCTGCAAAAGCTCGAATGCGTGGCCAAGATCACGGCCAGGCGAATCGACATCAAGCAGGCCCAGCATCCGTAGCGGGCCAAAGAAAGGCGCGCGCCTTCCGCTCCGGTTTCTCCAGGAAAGCTCTGAAAGCCAGCTCTCCGGAAGGAATGCAGCTCAGCTCACGGCCACGCAGACCTGGCGCTGCTCGCCCAGTCCGTCGGCACCCAGCCGCACCACGTCGCCGGGCTTGAGAAAGACAGGCTGCGGCTTTTGCCCCAGACCCACGCCTGCAGGCGTGCCGGTAAGAATCACATCGCCCGGCTCCAGGGTCATGAACTGGCTGATATAGCTGATGACCTTGGGCACGCCAAAGATGAAATTGCGGGTATTGCCGCTTTGCATGCGCTGGCCGTTCACTTCCAGCCACAGCGCAATGCAGTGCGGATCGGCCACCTCGTCGGCCGTCAGCAGCCAGGGCCCCAGGGGCGCAAAACTGTCATGGCTCTTGCCCTTGCCCCAGGTGCCGCCGCGCTCCATCTGCCAGGCACGCTCGGACACATCGTTGCCCAGCACATAGCCGGCCACATGCCCCAGCGCGGCCTGCTCGCTCACCCGCGTGGCGCGGCTGCCGATGACCACACCCAGCTCCACCTCCCAGTCCACCTTGGTCGCAGCCGGCACGATCTGTATGTCGTCATTGGGCCCGCTGATGGCCGTAACCGCCTTCATGAACAGCACCGGCTCGGCCGGTGGCGCGGCCCCGGCCTCTGCCGCATGGTCTGCATAATTCAAGCCCACGCAGACGATCTTGCCTACCTGCGCCACCGGGCAGCCCAGTCGGGGGGCTCCTGACACGGCCGGCAGCTCCTCCGCTTGTCGGTCGCGCCATAGCGCCAGCTTTTCAGGCTGCAGCTCGGCGCCGCGCCAGTCGGCCACCCAGCTCGAAGCATCGCGCAACACCCCTTGCGCATCCAGCAGACCGGGCTTTTCCTCTCCGGCAGCTCCAAATCGAACCAGTTTCATAGTCTCTCCATTCCTCGGACATCACTTTCGGGCGCACGGCGCAAGCCCGGGTCTTTCTTCACCAAGCGCCGCCATCCCCGACTCGTCTTTCACCACAGCCTGCCGGCAGCCCTTGCTTGAGCCACCGGCTGTCACGCCACTTCAAACAAGCGCCCCCATCCCTTGATATCTGCCGGACTGCGTCCTGCCGCACGCAGCATCCCCCACACCGTGGTGCTGACCGTATCGAGCAGCGGCACATTCCAGCGCCGCTCCACCTGATCCGCCAGCTGCGCTGCATGCAGATTGGTGCAGTAAGTCACCACCGCATCGGGGGCTCCCTCCTCGATCACCTCTTCGATCAGCCCCAGCAACTGCTCCGGCTCCACGAGCGCAAAGCGGTGATTGACCGAAATGTTCAGATGTCGATGAGCCGTGGTTTCCACGCCGGCTGCGCGGTAATTGTTGACGATACATTGCTGCACATCCGCGGTATAGGGGCTCACGATGGCCAGCTTTTTGACGGAAAGCTTTTGCATCAGCTCATTGAGCGCCAGGATGGCCGTCGTTGCCTTGATGCCCGTACGCTGCTCGATGCGCTCGCATAGCTGCCGATCGCATTCAAAGCCGCGCCAGCCAGCAGCGGTACCACTCCAGCCGATCACATCCACTTTGGCATCCGCCAACAGCTCTGCGGCCGCAAGAATCTTGCTGTCATCAAACTGATTGAGCGCGGCCTGCGCCAACGAAATCTCCGTCACCGTGAAGCGCGAAAAATGTGCCGAGCATCGACCCGCGCTGGCGGCCAGCGCACTGGTCAGAGGCTCCAGCGCCGTATTCGAAGAAGGCGTCAGCACGCCCAGGCATGTCTTGGTTGCAGTCATCTCTTGTGTTTCTCCGTGAAGGGCTGGCCGTCTCGGCAGCCAGATCACATTGTTCTCAGTCCACCACAAAACGTCAACAACACTGTCAACAACAATAAAAGCATCAATTCTCAAAGTTGCCAGAAAATACATTCCACTTCGTCTGTAGCACTGCGGAAACGCAGATATTTCAACGCGAATTTAGTCACATAGGTGTTTTCTATATTGTTTACAACATTGTCGACATTTAAATTTTCATCACATCAACCAACCCTGGATGGAGTGACCCCGAAGATGCATATCCCGACCACAGCCGCAGCGGAGCACACGCAGGCTCCGACCAAAGTCCGATGGAAGATCTTCCTGATGATGTTGTTCCTCATCTCGATCAACTACATCGACCGAGCTTCCCTATCGGTGGCCATGCCGATGATTGCCAAGGAATTCGATCTGAGTCCTGCCATGCAGGGTTTGCTGCTGAGTTCGTTTTTCTGGACCTATGCCTTCATGCAGATCCCGGGAGGCATGCTTGCCGACAAATACGGCCCACGCTCCGTCATCGCCGGCGCCACCCTGGGCTGGGGTCTGTTTCAAACCATCGCCGCCTTCACCACGGGCTGGTTCTCTCTGCTGCTGACACGCCTGGGGCTGGGAGCCGCCGAAGCCCCCATCTACCCGGCCGGAGGCAAGCTCAACGGCATCTGGATGTCCCAGAACGAGCGCGGCCGCGGCGCCACGCTGCTTGACGGTGGCGCACCGCTGGGAGCCGCCCTGGGAGCCATCATCATTGCGGGCCTGATCGCCTTCTTCGGCTCCTGGCGCATCTCCTTCGTGGTCGCCGGCGTCGGCACCATGATCGCGGGCTACTTTGCCTGGTCCTATATCCGCAACCACCCTCGCGAGCATTCCGGTGTGAACGAGGCCGAAGCCCGTCACATCGAAGCAGCACATGCCGAAGATGCCAGGGCCGACGCCGGAACCAGCAAGGGCAAGCTGCTGGACTTCTTCAAGTACCGCTCGGTATGGGGCATGTTCTTTGGCTGGATGTGCTTCAACGCACTCTTTTACGGCCTGCTGACCTGGATGCCCACCTACCTGTCCAAGGTGCACGGCATGGACATCAAGGCCATGGGCGGTGCGCTTTTCGCCATGTTCTTCTCCGGCTTCGTGGGAGAAATGATCGGCGGCTGGATCGCCGACAAATGGCGTGAGAAAGGTGGCAACCAGGCCACCGTGCTGCGCACCCTGTTCGGCATTGCATCCATCATCGCCACCATCGCCATCTATGGCGTCTCGCAGATCACCGACCCCGTCACCGTCGTCATCCTGCTGTCGATCACCCTGTTCTTCCTGCGCTGGTGCGGCCTGTTCTGGTGCATCCCGTCCCTGATCGGCACCCGCAATCGCGTCGGCTTTCTGGGCGGCGTCATGAACCTCGGCGGCAATTGCGCCGGCATCGGCGTGCCCATCATCGTGGGGCTGATCGTGCAGGCCACAGGCTCCTACTTCATGGCGCTGATGATGTTCACCGGCGCAGGCCTGGGCTTGTTCATCTGCTCGGCCCTGCTAATCGACTACAGCAAGAAAGTACCCGTGTAGACCTGGGACCCGAAGACGGCAGGAGCGGCACGCTCCTGCCCGCCCGGCACCAGGCACCCCCTCGCTGGAAGCGATGACACCTCATCGTTCTGCAAACCTCGCCACAGTCATGCCAGCTGCGACTGGCCTCTCACACTCACCGTAAAACCGATCCCGAACATGAACCCCTGCGAATTCGATATCGTGGTGCGCAATGCACAAGTCGCGACTGCCAGTGACATCTTTGAAGCCGACATCGGTATCCGCAACGGCAAGATCGCCCAGTTGGGCAAGCAGTTGCCCGCCGGCACTCACGAATACGACGCTCAAGGCCAGATCGTCACGCCGGGCGGCATCGACGCCCACTGCCACCTGGATCAGCCCATGGAGCCGCCGGTGCGCATGGCAGACGACTTCGAAAGCGGCACCCGTGCGGCGGCCTGCGGCGGCACCACCACGATCATTCCCTTCGCCGCCCAGGCCAAAGGCCAGTCCTTGCGCGCTGCCGTGGCCGATTACCACCGCCGCGCAGAAGGCAAGGCCTATGTGGACTACGGCTTTCACATGATCGTCAGCGACCCCACGCCCGAAGTGCTGGCAAACGAGCTGCCCGCGCTGATTCGGGAAGGCTATACCTCCTTCAAGATCTACATGACCTATGACGATCTGAAGCTCGATGACGGTCAGATTCTCGATGTCCTGGACGTGGCCCGCAAATACGATGCCACGGCCATGATCCATGCCGAGAATGCCGACTGCATCCAATGGCTGACCAAGCGCCTGGAAGCCAGCGGCCGCACCGCCCCTCGCTACCACGCGGTCTCTCGCCCCATGCTGGTGGAGCGCGAGGCCACGCACCGCGCCATCGCGCTCTCGGAGCTGGCCGATGTGCCTATCCTCATCGTCCATGTCTCGGGCCGCGAGGCCGTCGAGCAGATCCGCTGGGCGCGCTCCCATGGCATGAACATCATGGCCGAAACCTGCCCTCAATACCTGTTCCTGAGCGCAGAAGACCTGGGCCTGGACGACAGCTACCAAGGCGCAAAGTGCGTATGCAGCCCGCCGCCACGCGACAAGGCCAACCAGGAGGTCATCTGGAACGGTCTCAACGACGGGCTCTTCACCGTATTCTCATCCGACCATGCGCCATTCAACTACGACGCCCCGGAAGGCAAAAAGCCGGGTGGCCAGGAAGTGTCCTTCAGCCATATTCCAAACGGCATCCCGGGCATCGAGACCCGCCTGTCCCTGCTCTACACCCATGGCGTGCTGGCGGGACGCATGACACTCAACCGCTTCGTGGAGCTGACCTCCACCAACCCGGCCAAGGTCTATGGGTTGCACCCGCGCAAGGGCAGCATCGCCATAGGTGCCGATGCCGACCTGGTCGTCTGGCAGGAGGGCGAGCGCACCATCCGCAACCGCGACCTGCATCACAACGTGGACCATACTCCCTACGAAGGCCAGCTGCTCAAGGCCTGGCCCTGCCTGACCCTGTCGGGCGGCCAGATCGTCTGGGATGGCGAGAGATTCCAGGCCAGAGCCGGCCAGGGACGATTCCTGCAGCGTGGCGCCCCCACCTTGCTGCCCAAGCGACCCGCACCCCGCTTCTGAACCGGAGCACACACCATGAAACTGCTGATCATCAATCCCAATATCTCCGAGAGCGTCACTTGCTTGATAGAGAAAGAGGCCAGGCTGGCCGCTGCTCCGGGTACGGAAATCACCATGCTGACCGCCCCCATGGGTGTGGCCTATATAGAGACGCGCTTCGAGGCCATGATTGCCGCCTACGCGGTGGCCGAGCTGGCAGCCACCCATGCCGCGCGGCATGACGCCGTCATCCTGGCGGCCTTTGGCGACCCCGGTCTCGAAGGCCTGCGCGAGGCCCTGGACATTCCCGTGCTGGGCATGACCGAGTCCGCGCTCATGAGCGCATGCATGCTGGGCAAGCGCTTTTCCATCATTGCCATCTCCAGGCGCATCACCGCCTGGTACCGAGACATGGTCGAGCGCAACGGACTCATGGACCGGCTGGCCAGCATTCGCTGCCTGGACGAGCCTCTGCGGGACATTGCCAGCGTACAGGACGATCATGCAGCACGCCTGCAGGCCTTGTGCGAAGCAGCGGTCAGCGAAGATGGCGCCGACGTCCTGATCATTGCCGGCGCACCGCTGGCCGGCCTGGCACGCTCCATCAAGCAGCGCTTGCCGGTGCCGGCCGTCGATGGCGTCTCCAGCGCCGTCAACCACGCGCAAAGCCTGGTCTCGCTGGCACCCGCAGCGGCACGCGCCGGCAGCTTTGCCAAGCCGCCGCGCAAGGAGTTCAGGAATCTTCCCCCGGGCCTCACCCAGCTCTTTAGCCAGCTACCCTGAACACGCGGCTGCGGGATAACCTCCATCGAGATGATGCAAGCCGGCATGCTGTGTGACACTAGAATTCAGCAGCATGTCGACAAAAAACACTACAAAAGTGAACAATCGAAGCAATACATCTCGATCCGAAATTACCGTGGATGAAATGGCCGCCCGCATTGCCACAGCCATCCATGAGCATCGCCTGTTGCCGGGAACCAAACTCGGCGAAGACCGGCTGGCCAATATCTTCAACACCAGCCGGGCTCGCGTACGCGAGGTGCTGGCCCGCATGGCACGCGACCAGATGGTGGAGCTGTTCCCGCAACGTGGAGCCTTTGTCGCCAAACCCAGCATCGAACAGGCACTGGACGTCTTCGAAGCACGCCGGCTGATAGAGCCGGGCATTGTGCGCCGCCTCGTCCTGCACATGGACAATGGCAAGATCCGTCGTCTGCAAGCCCATCTGAAGCAGGAGCGCGATGCTCGCGCCAACTCCGACAAGCGAGCCACGGTGCGGCTGTCCGGCGAGTTTCATGTGCTGCTGGCGGAGCTGGCCGGCAACTCCGCGCTTCTGCGCAGCATGCGTGAACTGTCCACGCTGACCTGCCTGACGATCTCGCTGTATGAGTCGGCAGTCAACACCTGCTGCCTGGTGGACGAGCACGAAGCCGTGGTCGATGCCATTGTCGCGGGCAATGGCGAGCTGGCAGAACAGCTGATGCTCAGCCATCTGGATCACATACAGGGCAGCCTGCGCCTGGAGGCCGATGCCGACGACGCCGATCTGGAACAGATACTGGGCGACCTCTGATCACAGCCGGCGTCGCGATACGGCAACGGGAGCCATCAAAGTGGTCGATACGCCCTTCTCGACTGGAGATGGCTGGCAGCTATCCGGGCAGAGGCGCCCGCATTAGCATCCACGGCTGATCGCCATCACTTTCTCCAGAGGCCTCAAGGCCGTTTCAATGAGCGCACCCGCCCCACCATCCTTGCCGCAAGCCCAGCGGCCACGCCCAGCCCATCTGAGCGAACTTTTCTGGTCGCTGACCTTTCTGGCCTTGCAGGGTTTTGGCGGCGTGCTGGCCGTGGTGCAGCGCGAACTGGTCGAAAAGCGCCAATGGCTGAGCAATGAGGAGTTCATGGAGGACTGGGCCGTGGCGCAGATCATGCCCGGCCCCAATGTGGTGAATCTTTCCATCATGCTGGGCGAACGCTACTTCGGCTGGCGCGGTGCCCTCGTGGGGCTGTGCGGCATGCTGACCTTTCCCATGCTAGTGGTCATCAGCCTCACTCTGGTCTATTCCCAGTTCGCGGCCAATCCGGCCGTGGCCGGCGCCCTGCGCGGCATGGGTGCCGTGGCGGCGGGACTGGTCGCAGGCATGGGCCTCAAGCTGGCCGGCACGCTGCGCAAACACCCGCTGGGCAAATGGTATTGCGCAGGGCTGGCCATTGCCGCCTTTGTGCTGGTTGCCGTGCTGCGCCTGCCGCTGTTCTGGGCCTTGCTGCTGGTGGGCGCGACCGGCTGCGTGCTGACCTATCGGAGCCTGGAATGAACACCCTGGTGATCGATCTGCAGACCGTGGACTGGCTGCATCTGCTTGTCTACTTCCTGACGCTGTCGTTGATGGCCGTGGGTGGCGCCATCACGGCCGCGCCCGATATGCACCGCTATCTGGTCGACGGCAACCACTGGCTGTCGGAAACCCAGTTCACCAGTTCCATCGCCATTGCCCAGGCAGCCCCCGGCCCCAACGTGCTGTTCATCGCCCTGCTGGGCTGGAACGTGGGACTGAATGCAGGTGGAGGCACCGGCCCTGCTGCCTGGGGCCTGGGTGCACTCGGTGTTGCCGTATGCATGGTGGGCATTCTGCTGCCCAGTTCGCTGCTGACCTGGCAGGCTTCGCGCTGGGGCCAGCGCAACCGTGACAAGCGCGGCGTGCGTGCCTTCAAGCAAGGCATGGCTCCGCTGGTGATCGGACTGCTGCTGGCGACTGGCTGGCTGCTGGGCAGCGCCAGCGGCAGCCCAGGCAAGGACTGGAAGCTATGGCTGCTGAGCCTTGCGTGCACCCTGCTGGTATGGCGCACCCGCATTCATCTGCTGTGGCTGCTGGCTGCCGGTGCGGCGCTGGGTGCGCTGGGCTGGGTCTAGTAGAGGCAGGAGTCAGCAGGGCTGTCCCGGCTGCAAGCCATCCTCGGGACTTGCCAGCAGCAAGGGCAGCGCCAGCGCCGACGGCATCGCGATCATCTGATCAGCCACCGAGTCCAGCTCGCTGGCATGCGGGTTGACAATGACCACGCGGGCCCGGTTGCGCCTGGCAATCTTGGCCAGACCTGCGGCCGGGTAGACGGCGCCCGATGTGCCTATCACCAGCATCAGCTGACATTGCTCTGCCGCCTGCTCTGCCCTGGCCCAGGTCTGACCAGGCAAAGACTCGCCGAACCAGACGACCGCAGGCCGCAGCAAATTGCCGCAGGCGGCACAATGCGGCGGCTCGCCAGGGACAGCATGCTCGAGATCGCATGACGCACAGCGGCGATTCAGCCAGCGATTCCTGCTCAGCTCACCATGCAGACTCAGCACCTCTTCGCTGCCCGCCTGCTGGTGCAGCCCATCCACGTTCTGCGTGACGAGCGTCATCTGCCCGGGATGCTGCCTTGCCCAGCGCGCCAGCGCCAGATGTCCCTCGTTGGGAGCCGCCCTGGCAAGCAGGGATCGCCGGTGCTGGTACCAACGCCAGACATGAGCCGGATCGCGGCGATACCCCGCCTCGCTGGCCATTTCCTCGGGCTTGAACCGGGACCAGTAAGAGTTTTCCGTGTCCCTGAAAGTAGGTACTCCCGATTCGGCACTGACGCCGGCCCCGGTAAGCACGGTCAGCCGCTGCGCCTCGCCCAGCCAGCGGCGCACGCAGGCAATCGCACCCAAGGAGGCCGAAGAATTGTCAATAAGTGCTTGAACCAAGGCAATGACCCCAAAAATCAAGTTGCAACGTGGAATACTTGAATCACTGTGCAGAGCGTTTGCCCTGCCTGATATTGCACCACACCAGCACATGAACGAATCGGGCCGATTGTTCGCACTTCAGCAAGCCATGCTGCCTGCAGCATTGGCATGGGCTGTTGTTGATGCCAGAACGCTGGAACTTCGCTTTGCCAACCCCGCAATGCAGCGGCTGCTGCAAGCCGGCATTCAATCCCCTGCCACGCAGGGGCTGGCGATGTTCGATTCGGCCAGGAAGGCTGTCGGCCAGTGCATGGAAACAGGCCGGGAAACCACGACCCATTTGCCCGGTCTCGCCGGGCTCTGGCATTTCTCACCGATTCCGGACGATGGAATGCGCCCCGCAGTGCAGTGCTATGTATTGCAGGCCGAGACCGCATCGCATGAGCCCGATGACGAACTCGGGCTGGGCCATGTCAACCGCTTCGAGGCCTTTCTGGATCACCTCCCCTATCAGATCTGGATGGCCACCCCCCATGGAGAAGTGACCTGGTTCAACCAGGCCCTGCAGGAGTATGCCTACCGGGAGGTACGCCCGCTGAGCCTGCGCGAAGGCATCTGGATCGACATCGTGCATCCCGACGATCTGGCCGCCGTCAACACCGGGCTGTCGCGTGCCCTGATCACCGAAAAGCCGACGGGATACCGGCTGCGCATCAAGCGCCATGACGGCCAGTTCCACTGGTTTTTTTCGTCGCTGTCTCCGGTCAAGAATGTGCAGGGCAGAATTCTCTACTGGGTCGGCGCCAATCTGGGCATAGACAGCATCCGGCAGTCCGAGAACCAGTTGCGCGACCAGATCACCACGCTGAGCCACCAGCTGAGGCTCAAACAGCAAGCGCTGGATCAGGCTGAAACCTACCTCGCACAGGCCCAGAAAATGGGCATGGTGAACCAGCTGTCTGCCGGTGTTGCGCACGACATGAAGAACCTGCTTTTCATCACCGGCCTGCATGCCGGCATGCTGGAAAAGCAGCTGGGCGAGCCCGAGCAGCTCGAGCATGTGGACGTGATCCTCAACACGATTCAGAAAGCGGGCAGCCTGGCATCGCATCTGACCGGGTTCAGCAGCCGCAAATCCATGCAGCTGGCCGCTGCCGACCCCCGTGCGCTGGTACAGGATCTGGAGCCTCTGCTGAGCAAGGCCGTCGGCCAGAACGCTGAACTGCAGCTGCACATGGCGTCCAGCATCTGGCCCATCAGCGTGGACAAGCTGTATTTCGAGAACTCGCTGATCAATCTCTGCATCAATGCGCGCGATGCCACCGAAGAACATGGCCAGATCACGCTGACCGCAGAAAACGTGCTGCTCAAGCGTGCCGGCCATGCGGGCGACTATGTCATGGTCAGCGTGGCAGACAACGGCATGGGCATGAGTGAAGAGATCAAGGCCCGCATCTTCGACATGTTCTTCACCACCAAGCCCGAGGGCAAGGGCGCGGGCCTGGGCCTGCCCATGGTCAAGAACTTCATGGACCATGTCCAGGGCCTGATCGAAGTCGAAAGCACCCAGGGCCTGGGCACCATCGTGAGCCTGTACTTCCCGCGTGCACAGCCGGCTGCTGCGCAGGTCCCGCAAGCGGCTACCCCGGCAGGCCGGCAGGAAACGATCTTGCTCATCGAGCCGGACCTGGCCGCGCGCAATGCCATGGCCCAGGTGCTGTACGGACTGGACTACCAGGTCGTGACCGCCTACCTGCCCGAAGTCGCGCTGCGCTATATCAACAGCGGCATGAAGGTGGACCTCATCATTGCCGCCGATGAATTCCCGGCCCCTTTGAACATTGCGAACATGCAGCAGGAGCTGGCCCGCAAGCAGATTCTCATTCCGCTCGTCCTCATGACCAGCAGCGAAGAGGCCGAACTGCCGCAGGCCCGGGAATGCCGCTATGTCGTACTGAGCAAGCCCATGGATATTGGCGAGCTGGCACGCACCGTACAGCGCATGCTGCACCCGGGCTGCACGACCCCGGCCGATCTGCCGGCCGCCTGAGAACGGATCGGCCGCCCGCAAAAAAGGCGCCACCGCTGTCGCAGTCGCGCCTTGCTTTCGCTTTCAGCGGCCTGGCTAGCCTGCTCAGGCCTTGATCGCCACGGCTGCTGCCAGACGCTGGCGCAATGCCTCATACAGGCACACACCACTGGCAACGGACACATTCAGGCTTTCCACCGCACCTTGCATGGGGATGCCGACCAGTGCATCGCAGGTCTTGCGGGTCAGCTGGCGCATGCCATCGCCCTCGGCCCCCAGCACCAGCGCCGTCGGGCCGGTCAGATCCATCTGGTAGAGATGCCTGTCGGCATCGCCGCTGGTGCCGATGATCCAGATGCCGCGCTCCTTGAGTTCCTTGAGCGTGCGCGCCAGATTGGTGACCATGAAGTAGGGCACGGTCTCTGCCGCACCGCTGGCCACCTTGGCCACGGTGGCGTTGATGCCGGCCGCATGGTCCTTGGGGGCGATCACGGCGTGCACGCCTGCACCATCGGCCACACGCAGGCAGGCGCCCAGATTGTGAGGGTCGGTCACGCCGTCGAGCACCAGCAGCAGCGGGGCCTTCACGCCTTCATCTTCCAGGTCATCGAGCAGCTCGTCGAGCGTACGTGTGTCCTTGACCTCTTCCACACGAGCTGCCACACCCTGGTGACCGTGCGAGCCGACGAGCTTGGCAATGCGCAGGGCATCGGCCTCGATCAGACGCACCCCGGCCTCCTTGGCGCGCTCCAGAAACTGGCGCATGCGCGCATCGCGGCGCGAAGCCTCGAAATAGACTTCGATGATGGATTGAGGGGCGGTCTTCAGACGCACGCCGACGGCGTGAAAGCCGAAAAGAACTTTGGGGGACGACATGGGGCCGTATTATCCCGGCGTTTGCGGCAGACCTGGGACTCGCAGGGCCATGTCTGGGCTGGCAGCTGAGGTTTTTCATTGCCGCTACACTGCGCCCCCAACGGGCGGCACCCGCTTCATCAAGCAGAACCGGCATGGCTTGTGCCGAGTGCAAGTCTTTACATGAAGCCGCGCAGCCGCCCAGAAAGACTGGCAGCAGGCCTGCCCTGCAGCTCCCCCTGCATTCGCGCACAGGGTCTCTTCATGCCCGGCATGACGAGATTGGCGCGCCTGCATCCCCTTCCAATCCCCTAACGAATACCCAGCATGCTCAAAGCCTTGCTCGATTGGTTCAACCGCACCAGCCTGGTGCTGCAGATTGTGATTGCCCTGATTCTGGGCGGCCTGGTGGCCTGGCTATGGCCAGCTGCCGCCCAGCCCTCAGCCTTGCTGGGCGGCCTGTTCATTGCCGCCCTCAAGGCCGTGGCACCGGTGCTGGTGCTGCTGCTGGTCATGGCGGCCATCAGCAGCCACCGCCCGGGCCAGGAAACGCAGATCAAGCCCGTGCTCTGGCTCTACGTGATCGGCACGCTGGCGGCGGCCTGCGTGGCCGTGGCGGCCAGCGCCATCTTCCCCTCGGTGATTCACTTTCGTGAAGCGCCCAAAGTCCAGAGCGTGCCCGGCGAGATCAGCCAGGTGCTGAGCACTGTCGTCCAGAGCCTGTTCGACAATCCCGTCAATGCCTTGCTGAATGCCAACTACATCGGCATTCTGGCCTGGGCCATCGCACTGGGCATTGCACTGCGCCACGCCAGCCCCAGCACCCGCACCATGGTGGAGGACTTCGGCGACGCCATCACCCGCGTGATTCAAGGCGTGATCCGTCTGGCCCCCTTTGGCATATTCGGACTGGTGGTCGCCACCTTCTCCTCGGGCGGACTGGATGCACTCAAGGACTATGCCCATCTGCTGGCCGTGCTGGTCGGCTGCATGGTGTTTGTGGCCCTGGTGGTCAACCCCGCCATTGTCTGGACCCAGACTCGCCGCAACCCCTACCCGCTGGTGCTGACCTGCCTGCGCGAGAGCGCGGTAACCGCCTTTTTCACGCGCAGCTCGGGCGCCAACATTCCCGTCAATCTGGCCCTGGCCCAGAAGCTCGGGCTCGACGAGAACACCTACACCATCTCGATTCCGCTGGGCGCCACCATCAATATGGCCGGTGCGGCCGTGACCATCAGCGTGCTGACGCTGGCCGCAGCCCATACGCTGGGCATCAGCGCGGACATCCCCACAGCCATATTGCTGTGCGTGGTCTCCGCAGTCTGCGCCTGCGGTGCCTCGGGCGTTCCAGGCGGCTCGCTGCTGCTGATTCCGCTGGCCTGCAGCCTGTTCAACATCCCCAACGATGTGGCCATGCAGGTGGTGGGTGTCGGCTATGTCATCGGCGTGATTCAGGACTCTACCGAGACGGCTCTCAACTCCTCGACCGACGTGCTGTTCACCGCCGCCGCCTGCCGCGCCGCCGAACGCAAGGCCGGACTGGAAGTGGCACGCATATGAGGCCTGCCTCTCGAAAGCCATTGATTTGATAGCTGCAAGCGCTTTTCTGATAAGCGCCAGATGAAAGAAGGCCTGTGATCACACAGGCCTTTTTGCTTCCTAGACTGCGCGACCGGCCTCGATGGTGATGCTGCGCTCGCATTGCGCCGCTATCTCGCGGTCATGCGTGACCAGGATCAGTGTCGTGCCGCGCTCGCGGTTGAGCGCAAACATCAGCTCCATGATGGTCTGGCCCGTGGCGAAATCCAGGCTGCCCGTGGGCTCGTCGGCCAGCAGCACGGCAGGCTCCACCACAAAGGCGCGCGCCAGGGCCACGCGCTGCTGCTCGCCGCCCGACATCAGCCTGGGATAGTGATTGAGGCGCTGGCCCAGGCCCACGCGCTCCAGCATCTGCGCGGCGCGCGCCCTCGCATCGCGCTGCCCCGCCAGCTCCAGCGGCAGCATGACGTTTTCCAGTGCCGTGAGATTGCCCAGCAACTGAAAGCTCTGGAATACAAAACCCATCTTCTGGGCCCGCACCGCCGCCCTGTCGTCCTCGCTGAGTGCAAACAAATCCTGGCCCAGCAGCCGGACCGTGCCGTGACTGGGGGTATCGAGGCCGGCCAGAATCGACAGCAAAGTGCTTTTACCCGAGCCCGAGGCACCGACAATGGCAACAGTTTCACCGGCCGTGAAGCTCAGATTGATATCCCGCAAAATATCCAGCACGCCTGTGGAATCGCTCACCGATTTGGACAGTTGCTCAACGGCAATCAAAGGAATGGCAAGAGTTGTGGACATGAATCAATTGGATAGCAAAAACGTCAAGGATCGCAGCCCGCAGTTTGCACTGCAGCGTCGTCACTGTATCGCTGTTGCCCTGACGCTCGCCATTTCGGGGGCTTGCGGCATTGCAGCGGCGGCCGCGCCCGGAGCTAAATCCGGCCCGGTGCTGGTGCTGGGCGATTCGCTGAGTGCCGAGTACGGACTGACGCGCGGCAAGGGCTGGGTTCAGTTGCTGCAGCAGCGCATGAATGATGAAAAAAACCCGCGCAAGGTGGTCAATGCCAGCATCAGCGGCGAGACCACGGCTGGCGGCAGAGCGCGCCTGGCGTCGCTGCTCAGGCAGCATGAACCCGGCATCGTGATTCTGGAGCTGGGCGGCAACGACGCATTGCGCGGTCTGGCGCTGCAGAGCACGCAGCAGAATCTGGAAGTCATGATCAAGGCCGCCAAGGAAGCCGGAGCCCAGGTACTGCTGGTGGGAATGCAGGTGCCTCCCAACTATGGAGCAACCTACACCGAGCAGTTCGCCGGCATGTTCAAGAAGGTTGCCGACACGCAAAAGCTGCCGCTGGTGCCGTTTCTGCTGTCGGGAATCGGCGATGCGGCGGATGCCGAGCAGTGGTTTCAGAGCGACCGGATTCACCCCAATGCCCAGGCGCAGCCCCAGATGCTGGCCAATGTCTGGCCCAAGCTCAGGCCGCTGCTGAAATAGGCGGTGCCCGCGCGGCCTCAGTCGCTGCCGCCGCCTCCGCCATCACCGCCGGAATCGCCGCCATCCGTGCTGCAGGCCCCCTCGCTGCTGCCCGCGCCACAAAAATAGCTGTCGTTGAAGACGTCGCTGCCGTCTTCGCGGCTGCTCGCCGAAGTCCATGCCAGCTGCGAGTCGGCGCTGCGCCCCGGCACGCCGGACTGAGACGAGAAGACTTTTTTCAACCAGTTCCAGAACTCCATGGCATCCCCCTCATTGCGCCTCAGGCAGCGCCCTCCTTGCTTTCGGCGCGGACGCTGGCTTTATACGCATGCCAGCTGGCACAGCCCAGCAGCGGCCCGATGACGATCAGACCCACACTGTAGAACAGCAGCGAGGCCGCGATCAACACGGTGATGATCAGCCCCCACAGCAGCATCACGCCCGTGTTGGCGCCCACCACACGCATGCTGGTGATACAGGCCGTCAACGCATCGGTATCCAGATCGAGAATCGTGGGCAGCGAAACCACCATGCTGGCAAACACCAGGGCCGCAAATATCCCGCCAACCGCGCTGTAGCCCAGCAGAAACTCCCAGTTCTCGGGGCGCAGCAGGGTCTGCAGCAAGGTTGCCGTGCTGGGCATGCCGGTGTCGAACGAGATGGCGAACACCACCATGGCGGCGCGCCCCCAGAGCATCTCCAGCACCATCAACACCATGACCAGCATGCCCATGCTGGCCAGGTGTCGGTCCCAGCAGGTCAGCGACTCCGACAGCAGCACGGGCTTGCCCTGCTCCTGCTGCTTGCTGACGTAGTACAGGCCCATGGCCATGAAGGGTCCGACCAGCAGACAGCCGCTGGCCATGGACATCACATATTCGGGACTGGAGCGGAACACCCAGGCCAGCAGCCGCGCCATGCCCCAGAAGCACAGGCCGTAGAACAGCGCAATGATGGGTGCGCGCCGCACATCGCGCAAACCGAGCAGCAGCCACTGCCAGGGCTCGCTCCAGCGCAGCTGCAGAATCTGCAGATTGCCGGACTCGGCCTTGACTTCGGAAACAGGGGAAGCTTGCATGCGAGACCCTCCTTGTCGCCCGTGCCGCGCCTGGGTGGCGGCAGCTGACAGGAACAAGTTACCCGCTCGACCCTGAATCTGCATTGCGGAAAGCCCGCATGCCCAAACATAGGTCTTCACTATAAAAATAAGAGCTTATAGCAGCCATCCATACTTGATTTCAATAAAAAACAACCTTGAAATCAATGATCAGCAGGCGCTAGAAGCTCTCATCTCAATAGCATCAACCAAAAGCCTTGAGCAGCGCCTGGGCCAGATCGGCCTGCAGATCGGTCGCGTCTTCGAGGCCGATGGCAAAGCGCACCACGGTCCCCGCCTTGATATGCGGTGTGGCACGGCTGCGCATCTCGGGCAGCTCGTAGGGCACGACCAGACTCACCGGCCCGCCCCAGCTGTAGCCCAGCTTGAACAGGCGCAGGCTGTCGCAGAAGCGGTCCACGGCCGCCTGGTCAAAACGTTCGTCGATGACCACGCTGAACAAACCGGCAGCCACGCCATCCTGGCCCTGGCCTTGTGCGCACAGCTGCTTCCAGTAAGCATGGCCCGGGGCGTCAGGCATGGCGGGGTGCAAGACCTGCGCCACCGCACTGTGGGTGGCCAGCCACTGTGCCAGCCGGCGTGCCGAGCGATCCTGTGCGTGATAGCGCAGGCCGATGCTGGGCAGGCTGCGCAGCACGGCCTCGGCATCGTTGCCACTCACGCCCAGGCCCAGGCGCATGTGCGCGAGCTTGATGCGCATATGCAGGGGCTGGTTGCGCGTGATGATGCTGCCCATCAGCACATCGCCGCCGCCGCTGGGGTACTTGGTCAGTGCATGGGCCGTGACATCGACGCCCAGACTGCCATCGCCCAGCAGGTCGAAGGGGCGAAACGCCAGGCCCGCGCCCCAGGTGTTGTCCAGCACCATGGTCACGCCCCTGGCCCGGCACAGGCGCACCTGCTCGACGAGATTCGGGAACTCCATGGTCACCGAGCCCGGAGCTTCCAGCCAGACCAGCTTGGTGGCGGGCGTGATCTTGGCCGCAAGATCTTCGACACTCATGGGGTCGTAGTACTGGTGGCCGATGCCGAAATGGGCCAGCTCGCCTTCGGTCAGGGTCTTGTTGGGGCCGTAGACGTTGTCGGGAACCAGTACCTCGTCGCCCGTCCTCAGCAGCGCCAGCGACACCGTGGCAATCGCGGCCAGTCCACTGGGCACCAGCAGGCATTGCAGGCCCCCCTCCAGCGAAGCCAGACGCTCTTCCAGGGCATAGGTCGTGGGCGTGCCATGCAGGCCGTAGGTGTAGCTGCTCTTGTCCAGCCAGCGGCGTTCGCGCATGGCCTGCACGTTCTCGAAGTACACGGTCGAAGCCTTGTGCACGGCCGGCTGCGGGCCTTCGAAGTCCGTGGGAGCCTTGTAGGGATGGTGAATCAGATGGGTGGAAAGCTTGTGGTCGGCTTGGGTCATGCCCTGATCTTAGTGCCATGCGAGCACAAAAAAGCCAGAGGGCTTGCGCGCTCTGGCTTCATGCGAGATGCAGGCCGAAAGGGATCAACCAGCCTTCACGGTCAGATTGTTGTTGACCGAGGTCACACCCTTGGCGGCCTTGGCGATATCGCCGGCCTGGGTCTTGACGGCTTCGCTGGGCACGGTACCGGTCAGGGTCACTGCGCCGGCCTTGGTGTCCACATTGATCTGCAGCGCACTGATTTCCGGGGCCTTGATCAGGTCGGTCTTGACGGCGGCGGTGATGCCTGCGTCATCCAGGGCAGCACCTGCCTTGGCAGCGCCCTCTTCCATCTTCTCGCCAGCCTTGTCCACAGCAGCGCCAGCAGCTTCACCAGCCTTGGCCAGTGCATCGGCAGCCGCATCGCCGGCCTTGGCCGTGCCTTCTTCAATCTTGGTGCCTGCATTTTCCGCAGCCTTCTCGGTCTGGGAAATGGCGGAATCGAGCTTCTGGCCAGCGGTCTTGTCTTCGGACTTGCCGCAGGCAGCCAAGCCAAAGGCCAAGGCGGTAATGGCCAGAACTTGAGCGGAGCGCTTGAACATAGTGGTCATATCGATTTCTCCCTTAATGCTTGCAAAAACATGACTATTAACTGTAACCAGTCCCCATTTTGGCCCGGATACGAACTTTTCCCGCATCCCTGTAGGACAAATTTATCCAAATTTGTGACATTTAATTAATGAATGTTATTTTCTGTTATTTACAGAAACTATCTGCAAGCCCCGCCTCAGTCCGCAGCCTCCCGTATGCGCGGGTGTCGCGCGAATGCCAGTCCCAACAGGGTAGCCAACAGCATGACAAAACAGGCAAACAGGCTCACGGCCAGCGTGATGCTCCAGCGGTCGGCAATCCAGCCCACGACCAGCATGGGCAGCATGGAGCCGAGCAAGCCTATGGTCTGATAGGTGGACAGCAGCCCTGCCCGGTTGTCAGGCCCCGCAAGACGGCCGACCATGCTCATGCCGGCAAGCATGCACATGCCATGCCCGAGCGCCGTCAGACACACTCCCAGGACAAACAGCAGCATCGATCGGGCCTGCAGGTTCAATATCAGCACGGCGTTGCTGAGCGCCAGCAGCGCCATTGCGGCAAAGCCGCAGCGATGCAGTGGCAGACTGGCAGCCAAGAGCTGAATGCCCGCAGAGACGAGCAGGATCAGCGCAATGGCCGTGCCGCTGACCACTGGGCCGCTCCAGGCAATCATCTGCTGCAGAAACAGCGGCGCCATGGAGGCATAGAGCCCGAACACGCCAAACGCCACGAACGGATAGCCGCAGGTCAGCGCAAAAGCCAGGGAGTCCTCGCGCCCAGGCCAGGTCAGCCGCGGCAGACAGTCCTGCCAGCGCAGGCAAGCCGCCGCCTGGGCGGGCCGCCCTGGATTCAGCTGCGCCGACTCAGGCAGCTTGAGCATGAGGACGCCGGCCACGCCAATGCAGCCCAGTACCAGCGGCACCAGATAGGCCGTCGCCAAGGGCCGGGGCAGCCACTGCCCGGCCACACCGCCGATCAGCGGCCCCAGGCCGAAGCCCAGCACATTGAGAAAACTGGCCACCATGGCCACACGCCGAGGCTGCAGACGGGTGGCACCGCTGGCCGCCAGCAGCGTCAGTCCCGTGGTGGCGCTGATGGTGATGAGGCTTGAGGACAGCCCCACCACAAAACGCCCGACCATCAGGCTGGGCAGATTCCAGGCCAGCATCGAGATCAGCGTGCCCACCAGCGTCAGACACAGAAAGCACAGCATCACGCGCTGGAAACCAATGCGATCGGGCAAACGCCCCAGAAACAGCAGGGCGCACAGCCCGCCGCACATATAGAGCACATAGATCAGCGAGATATCGCTGGGCCGCAACTGCCAGTCCTGCTGGTAGAGCGCATACAGCGGGCTGATCAGCGCTGCCCCCAGCACTCCCACCACCAGGCCGAAGCCCACCCACCAGACTGCGGCCTGTGCCTTTTCGACTTCCACCTGCCATGTATTGCCTTGCGACATCTGCTGCCTCTTCATGGTGCCGCTCCCGCATCAGGGACAGAACGCACAGGCGTTCATCCTGCCGCGCCGTCAGAGCGGACCAGCCACTTGCTTGCGATGAGAACATTGTCGGCAGCACGGCTTGCTCGCGCATAGGCCAAACAAGGGATACATGCCTCAAACGATTTACAGGCAAGCGATGACGGCTATGCTTTTTGACAAGCAAAACCGCACATCACCGACTCCGGCACCCATCGCTATACTTTGCGCCCTAATGACAGCAGGATTTCCCGGCATGCGCCCGAACGTTTTTTTGCGCCCTTTGCTCTGTTTGAGTCTGCTTGGCCTTGCCGCCTGCGGCAGCAATCCGCCCAGCCCCGCAGCGACACCCGAGCCGCCTACCGCCACCACCTCGGCCCCCGCGATCAAGATCGGACTGGCCCTGGGCGGCGGTGCGGCCAAGGGCTTTGCCCATATCGGGGTCATCAAGATGCTCGAGGCCAATGGCCTGACGCCCTCGTTCGTGGCCGGCACCAGTGCCGGCAGCGTGGTGGGCGCGCTCTATGCGAGCGGCATGAACGCCTTCGAGCTGCAGGAAAAAGCCGTGGCGCTGGACGAGGCCAAGATCCGCGACCTGCAACTGTCCTCCGGCGGCCTGGTACTGGGCCAGAAGCTCGAAGACTATGTGAATGAACAGGTGCACCGCAAGCCGCTGGAGCAGATGGCCAAGCCCTTTGTCGCCATCTCCACGCGCCTGGAAGACGGCGAGCGCACGGTGTTTGCCCGTGGCAACGTGGGCCAGGCCGTGCGCGCCTCCAGCAGCGTGCCCGGCGTGTTCCAGCCCGTCACCATCGGCAAGTACCACTATGTGGACGGCGGCATTGTCAGCCCCGTGCCCGTGGATGCCGTGCGCAATCTGGGGGCCGACATCGTGATTGCCGTGGACATCTCCAACAAGGCCAGCGGCAAGACCCCAGCCAATATGCTGGGCGCGCTCAACCAGTCGATTGCCATCATGGGCCAGAAGCTGGGACAGGCCGAGCTGGCACGCGCAGACATCATCATCCGCCCCAAGGTTCTGGACATCGGCCCGGCCGACTTCGCTCAGCGCAGCCATGCGATTGTGGAAGGCGAGAAGGCCGCGACGGCGCTGATGCCGCAGATTCGTGAACGCATCGCCCAGCTGCGCGCCGAACGTGCCAAGGCCACCCAGGTGGCGCAGCAAAAAGCCGCCGAAGCCAGCTATCAGGAATGTCTGAAACAGCGCTCCAGCCTCCAGAAGATCTCCGGCATGGTGGGCATGAGCGATAACTGCGCAAAGCCCTGAGCCGAGCCCTCGCCAATAAAAAGGCCCGCTGACGCGGGCCTTTTTTGTTTGACGATGACTCCAGCCCGGTACTTCGCTGGACTGCGCCGTAGCTCGATGAAGCAGGTTTATCAAGGACTTACGCGCGTCCATCATATGCCGGTGCTTTCTGAAACTTGACCCGGTTTTCCCTCGCGCCGCTCCTATCTGGCTCTTGGAATTCGGGTCGTTCCAAGGAGTCATCATGGCGAAGATCAAGCTCACCAAGACCGCCGTAGAGTCGGCGCAACCCCAGGCCAAGGACATCGAACTACGGGATACCGTGGTGCCGGGTTTCCTCTGCAAGATTACCCCGAAGGGCCGTCGGGTGTTCATGCTCCAGTACCGCACGAACTCCGGGCAGCCCCGCAAGCCCTCGCTGGGCCTGTTCGGGGAACTGACCGTGGAGCAGGCCCGCGTCATGGCGCAGGACTGGCTGGCCGAGGTTCGCCGAGGCGGCGACCCCGGCGGCGCCAAGGCCGAGGCGCGCAAGGCGCCCACGGTCGAAGCGCTGTGCAAGAAGTTCATGGAGGACTACTCCAAGAAGCGCAACAAGCCGAGCACGCAGCGCGGCTATCAGGCCGTCATCGACCGCTGCATCGTCCCGCTGATCGGCCGCAAGAAGGTGCAGGACGTGAAGCGGCCCGACATTGCCGGGCTGATGGAGAAACTGGCCTACAAGCCCGCCGAGGCGAACAACGCCTTCGGCGTGCTGCGCAAGATGTTCAACCTGGCCGAAGTGTGGGGCTACCGCCCGGACGGCACGAACCCGTGCCGCCACGTCCCGATGTACCCGCCCGGCGAGGAAACCCGGCTCATCGTGGACGACGAACTGGCGCTGATCTTCCGCCAGTTGGAGAAGCTGGAGGCGGAAGGACTGGAGAACTACGTCATCCCGCTGGCGATTCGCCTGCAATTCGAGTTCGCCGGCCGCCGCTCCGAAATCTGCATGCTTGAATGGGATTGGGTCGATCTGGAGAACCGGCGCGTGGTCTGGCCCGACAGCAAGACCGGCGGCCTCTCCAAGCCCATGAGCGCGGAAGCCTATCGACTGTTCTCGACGGCACCGCGCCGAGAAGGTTGCCCCTACGTCCTGCCTTCGCCCAACGACCCGACCAAGCACCTGACCTTTGGCGAGCACTATGGCGGATGGTGCCGGGTGCTCAAGGCAGCCGGCGTCCCACACGTCGGCACGCACGGCATCCGCCACCGCTCCACGACCGACATTGCCAATTCGGGAGTGCCGACCAAGGTAGGCATGAAGCTGACGGGCCACAAGACCGTGGCGATGTTCATGCACTACGTCCACACCGAGGACAAGCCGGTGCGGGATGCTGCCGAACTGGTGGCGAGTCGGCGGCAGGCCATCACGGGCGCGCGGCGCCCTGCGGAGGCCACGGCATGAGCAAGAGGACGCTTTCGGTGGCGCCCCCCGCCGCCTTGGCGGCCGACTATCCCCGTTCCGCAATTTCCGAGACAGTGTCTGGGAAATTCGGCCTCGCCGAGCTGGCCAAGGTCTTCACGCTGCCGTGGTCGGCCTATGCGCTGCTGATTTCGGTCAAGGATGCCCGCGGATCGGTGGCCGGCATCCCGTCCAGTCGGCTCCGATTGTCGTGCCGGCGTCACGACAATCGGGCGGGCCATCCCTTCTATCTAGGTGCTACACCGGAGACTGGAAAAGTATGCCCGTTTCGGGTATAGTTTGGAGGTCGAAATGACGGTCATCCTCAAGCGCAAGGACTTTGCACGCTGGCAGTCGGGCGAGAAGCTGTCCGATGCCGCGTTGTGCAAGGCGGTTCAGGAGATGGAAAGCGGTCTGATCGACGCGGACTTGGGCGGCTCCCTCTACAAGAAGCGGGTGGCCCGCCCCGGTGGTGGTAAAAGCGGCGGCTACCGCACACTGGTATCGGCCAGGATCGGCAGCCGCTACGTGTTCCTGCATGGGTTCCCGAAGAACGACAAGGCGAACATCACGCAGGACGAGAAGAAGGCGCTGCAATTCGCCGGCAAAGCGTTCTTGCAACTGTCCGGGGAAACGTTATCGAAGGCGTTGCAGTCGGGCGTGTTATTGGAGGTGCATTGTGAGCAAGATCATTGAATCCCTGCGTGACGACCTGGCCACGCTTCATGAAGTGGGTGCGATCAGCAAGGTGACGATGCGCGAGTTCGACGCGATCTGCCCGCCGCCAGTGCGGGAGTTTGGCGCCGAGGACATTAGGCGCCTACGGGAGACGCTGAAATTCAGCCAGCCGGTGTTCGCGCATCACCTGCACACCTCGGCCTCGACCGTGCGCAAGTGGGAGCAAGGTGAAACCCGACCCGCTGGCCCGGCGCTGAAGCTGCTCAACATCATCGCCGACAAGGGGCTCCGGGCGATCCTTTGATTGATCTGCGTTTTCTGCCATAACCACCTAATTTCAGTTACGATCTTTTACGCTATCAAAACGTCGATGGAGGTGACAGATGGCAGAGAAAAGGAACGTGTTTATCAGCCATGTCCATAAGGACGATCATGGGCTCCAAAAGCTCAAAGATCTGCTGGCTCCGAAAGGGATGGATGTAAGGGACTCCTCCATCCATACAGGAAAGTTCAACAACGCCACGGATGAGCATTACATCAAGACGCAGATTCTGGCCCCAGCGATAAACTGGGCGGGCGTATTTATTTGCTACGTCTCACCCCAGACGAAAGATAGCGACTGGGTGACCTGGGAAATCGAATATGCAGCCAAGCAAGGCAAACGTATTGTTGGCATCTGGGAGCATGGTGAGAAGGAATGCGACATTCCTGAGGCACTGAAAGAATACGCCGATGCCTTGGTCGGCTGGAATGGTGACTCAATCATTGATGCGATCAACGGAAAAGATACATGGGAAAAACCCGACGGTGGCGCCTGTGATCCGGTTCCTCTGAAAAGGCATCCCTGCTGATGGCACGTGTCCACTCCTACGTGGTGCGGTACGACAGTGGTTTCGCACCCAATCCCTTTTACGAATACTGCACGCTTGCAACCTGCAAGCCAAATATCCGCAAGGGCGCTGACATCGGTGATTGGGTGGTAGGCAGTGGCAGCAATGATCGAAGTGTTCGGCGAGGCGGGTATCTGGTTTATGCGATGCAAGTCACCGAAACGATGACATTTGATGAATATGGGGCAGATCCACGGTTTGAATCTAAAAAGCCCTATCGCAACGGTAGTCGGAAGCAAAGTTGCGGGGACAATATCTACTTCAGAGCCGCACCAGCGGCCGTCTGGCAGCAACGAGATTCCTTTCACTCTCGCCCCGATGGTTCACTTAATCCTGATCACGTCACTCGCGACACGGGTGTAAACAGGGTTCTCATCAGCAATGACTTCGTGTACTTCGGAGGAGAGGGGCCGGAGTTCCCGGAAGAGCTAAAAGACCAGCAAGGCCGGTCTCTATGCAAAACAGGAATAGGTCTAACTACTTTTGACGATCCAAAACTGATTGCGAACCTAGAGCAATGGGTTCGTAGCTTTGGGCTGAATGGATATCAGGGCGCTCCATTCGAATGGCTGACGCTTCGGAGGTAACCGATGCACAAGGAAGGTTCTCTGCTGCTTTCGGACTACGCTTCGGAAATTGCAGCTACGGATGTACTCAGTCCAACCGATTTCAATCCTGTCCTTCAAGGGCTTTATGGGGAAGTCGGTGGAATAATGTCTACTGTCAAAAAACATGTCCGGGAAAAATCTGCGTACCCTGGTTTCAGAAGGGCGGCGGAAGAAGAATTCGGTGATACGCTTTGGTATTTGGCTGCGATCTGCCGGCGCATGCAAGCTCCACTTGAAGATATCTTTGCCGAGGCGGCGAATCACGGGAACTTCAAGAACATAGGGGCAGCAAGCGACATAGCCGAAGGTGCATTCGCTTACATCGCCATGCCTGTGGCGGCCCCTGCGTCGTTGGACATTACCTTGGTACGCTTGGGGCAGGCGGCCGCAGCTCTGCTGGGAAGTGGGCCTGCGCGCAATGACGTGGTCACCTTCGCGCGAGCCTATCTCGATGCAATCCATGCCGCAGAGTTGGCGTTCTCGGACGTAGCGCGGGGGAACCTCCGGAAAGCTAGGGGTGCATTCTTGGAGCCACAGGCGGTTGACCTGATTGGCCTTGATTTCGATAGCGAGTTTGGAATAGAAGAGCAGCTCCCTAGAGAGTTCAAGATCCGAGTCAATCAACGCGGTAGCGGCAAAAGCTATCTCCAATGGAATGGCGTATTCATAGGTGATCCCCTGACCGACAACATCGCTGACCGAGATGGCTACCGATTTCATGATGTTTTCCATTTTGCATATGCAGCCATCTTGCATTGGTCACCTGTAATACGGGCATTGATCAAGCACAAGCGAAAGAGCCAGTCCAAATATGATGAAGAGCAAGACAGCGGCCGGGCAATCGTCGTTGAGGAAGGGCTTACGGCATGGATTTTCTCTAGAGCCAAGGAATTAAACTATTTTGAGAATCAAGAAAAGGTTTCCCTTGGGATTCTCAAAACCATTGAAGAGTTTGTGAGTGGCTATGAGGTTGAGAAGTGCCCGCTAAAGCTTTGGGAAAAAGCCATCATGGACGGATATTCCGTATTCCGTCAAATCAAGAAAAATCAAGGCGGCTGGATCATCGGCAACCGAAAAGAACGCACCCTACAATATATGCCGCTTGAGTCTTAAGAATGAAAATCCACCCCTTTGTTGAATCAGTTTCCTCGCTGCAATTTGAGGACTGCTTCAATCCTTATTCTGATCGCTGTGAAGTTCATGATCGTCGAGACGCGCCCCGCCGCCGCGCCGCCGCACTTTCCGCATTATTGCGTCGCGCTTCAGAGGAGCCTGTAGATGCGATTTGGATCGGTCGAGATTTGGGGTATCGCGGAGGCCGCCGAACTGGGTTGGCCCTGACTGACGATGTTCACATGAGCCAACATGCCAAACGTTGGAATGTCGATCTGGCTCCAGAACGGCCCACAGTCGGCAATGCCGTAGCCGAGCGAACCGCTGCGGTTATATGGGGAATGCTAGAGCACATTGATGCTCGCATCTTTCTCTGGAATGTTTTCCCACTTCACCCTCATGAATCAGGGGATCCGTTCACCAACCGGCAACACAACGCCCGTGAAAGGCGAGCCGGCGAAGAGCTACTACAACAGCTCATCGTTCTGCTTCGTCCCTCGCGCATCGTCGCCATCGGCAACGATGCTGCCGCAGCCGCTCATCGAATCACGGATAGCGTGCCTGTTATCTGCGTGAGGCATCCGAGCTATGGCGGACAGACGCAGTTTCAAGGGCAAATCTCTGAACTGTATGGACATCCAATGAAGACTGGATCGCTGTTCTGACGAATTGCTCCAGCATTTTAGCGAGCGGATACCGCCCCTTCTATCCAACTCGCCAGGTTTTCACTGATGCAGCGACTGAAAGAGGCTCTGACGCTGGTGGAGGTGCGCACACTGGATCACGTCGTTGTGGCCGGGCAGGAAACAACTTCATTTGCAGAGCGAGGGCTATTGTGAACCGAGGGGGCTGCACAGGCGGCCCCATTTTTTTATTCGCTCCATCAAGCTTACTGAACGCAGTTACTGCAAAATTTCCCGGCTAATCCACAGGCAGAAGCTTTCGACGAAATAAGCTGGAATAGGTTCGGTCGCGTGAAAAAATTGGATCATATTCTCCCTGTTGATAAATTATTTTGGCGGCGGCCCCTGTTGTTGAAAGCGGGAGCACTGTAGCTTTGGGATGGTGTTCGACGAACAATTTATGCTCCTCATAGATCCCCTCCATGCCGCCGACGAACACCGCTGCGCTGAAACGGCGGCTTTCGATCATTGCTTGCCTCATGGCCGTCAAACTGGCTTCTCTGTTGCCATCAACCGCTGGCACCATATGCACGTCGACGAACTCCGCTAGCTCAGGAGGCAATCGACCCTCAAAAAGCTTACTTTGGTAAATCGCCACCCTGTTGCGGTCAAGGTTTGCCTCGCGGGAAAAGAGAGCCAATAGCGGCGTTATCGCCGGATGGCCGCCGCACGTGATTCGTCCAATCGGCAACACTACTTCAACCAAAGCCTTGATTGCTTCCCGTATAGCAAGAACATCGGCGGTGTCGAAAAATACCCGATTGCGATCAGGCAAAGGCACGCTGGCAGATAGAAATATATCTATCATGCGGTGAGCTCCTTCAGAAGTTGTGGCGCCTTCGACATTTGCACGGCCCGGATCGGCAAATACGAGTCAAGCCAATCTAGGTGAGAGAGCCACGTTCTCAGTACACCTCTATTGTCGTAAATCACCCATAT
This sequence comes from Comamonas testosteroni TK102, assembly GCF_000739375.1. Classification (NCBI taxonomy): domain Bacteria; kingdom Pseudomonadati; phylum Pseudomonadota; class Betaproteobacteria; order Burkholderiales; family Comamonadaceae; genus Comamonas; species Comamonas testosteroni. Next base: position 3,796,925 of record NZ_CP006704.1, read on the forward strand.
TTCTCTCGTCTCAACAGTGGGGTTGGTAATGGCTTCGAACACTTCGTTGATGCGATCAGCGGTTGGTATTCCCACTGCCGGTACGATCGCCAGCGTTCGATTGGACTCGGTTTTGAGAGAAATCCAGCCTTCAATCTGAACACTTGGATCAAGTCCCTCGTCGCGGGCGGCGTCGCAAAAGTTATCGACCAAATATCGGTGGCGGGCGGCAATTGCTGGTGCGCGTAGCCGTTCGACCTCGTCGCAAATTCTCGTCACCAATCCCTTCGTGGCCCAACGCCCCCGCATTGGAATAAATCCAAAGAAGTCCCGACGCCTAAGCTTCATGAAGTGGCTGAAGGACGATGCAGGGTCTTCCTTTTGCCCCGGCCATAGTAGGTGCAAGATTTGCACATTGGTCGCGTTTGCGCGCGCCAATTCTTCAGCCGTCCAACGACCTTCTCTGAAGCCAGGTGTGTCGATCAGCACCACGACATCGGAATCCGACATCCTGTGCCAGAGTTGTGATTGGAAATCTGCGGCTGGAGGCACTGACCTCACGTCGATGAAAACGTCAAAGCCACGAGCATCGAGCGCATCGTACAACCGATCGGCCAGCGGCTGAGACCCTGTTCGTTTGTAACTGATGAAAAGTCGTCGCTCACGTCGCAACAGCCTAAATGTCTCAAGGACTAGCGTAACGAGGCGGGTGATGCCTTCATCGTTGGTGCCCAATACAATAGCATTGACATGTCTGAGCTGCGGCGGAATTTCTGCATGAACCTGGGACAAATCCGAAACGACCGGAGCGATAACGATCGAGTCATCAATCAACTCCGTCACAAGTGCGGTATCGGCAGTGCTTTCCGACGAGCCGAAAAATACTGCCATCACCGGCGATTTTAAGCTGCGGTTAGAGGCGTTGGCATCGCTGAGAAACGTAATTGCGTTGCTCGGAATCCCGAGCCCCTGAAGCGCCAGATCAACGCTACGGCGGAGGCGAGTGTCATGCCCATGGACCGCACCCAGCAGGATAAGCTGGTAGGGTGATCTCATGCTTGAGTTCTCGCTCATCGGCCAGCCATTCCCGCAGCAGTTTCAATCCATCCGCCAATATTTTTCCTGCCATCCTGGCCTATGAAATCGTAACTCAGGCAGTGATTTGACAGTTGGACTACGCTATTCGTTTTTGGTGCTGTGAACCACAGATCACCCTCAGGAATCGCAAGCGTGTAATCTGCGTAGGCCACCCACTTTCCGTCCTTCCACTCGGCGAGATATATGCCGCGATCGGTTCTATAAAGTCCCATCTGCGCCAATGGATCAGCACCCTTTGTAGATGTCGCTTTGTCTTTATTCTGGACACCGTGAATGAAAACGGTTAGCAAGCCGTTTCCCTTGATAACACTGCGAGCAATTTCGTAGCGCACCCATCGCCGTGACCATGTATGGGTTCCAGCAAGGACACAAGTTACCGAAGTATTCTCCAACCCCTTGCGGAGAAAAGTCTTTAGTGCATCGTCACTCTCTTTTTTCGATGCCTCAAACACGCTGCTGTCAAAGAAGCCCCGGCTTTCCTCATCGGATTCCTTCACAACCCAACTGTTGCGGACATTCCAGGCGCGCCATACATCAGGCTCATAGTGAAAAGAAAAGAATGTTCTGCGTGGCATTTTGACTCCATCTATTACACTAAACCCAGGCAAATTTGGATGTAGGTGACCCGCATCCTCCACAGCAAACGACACCTCGCAGGATGCAATTCAGATATTGCCGGTTCATCGTGCCTTTATAGCGTCGCTGACCCAAGTTTCAATATTCGACTTGATGTAGTCATACACATTGGTGCTGGTGGTGTATGGCGGATCGTAGACTTTACCCGTGACAGCTTCTCCATCAACGGTGAGGCCTGTAAACGGATTAGATCCTTTCGACGACTGATTTCCGTCTGAGTCTTTCAGATTGTGGACATGGATGGCGAGTACACCCAGCCCGTCCTTCCAGGCTTTCTTTATCTCGTGTTTGACCCAGCGGCGGCTGGCAGTCTTCTCGCCCACAAGTACGACAAGGCATTCTTTGCCTTTCATGTTGTCGGCGATCCATTTTTTGATGGCATCATCGCCTGCTTTCTTGATTTCTTCCCATTTGTTCGAATCCAGTAGAGGCTGTTTTTCGATAGCTCCGATTTGCCGAACTTGCGACACGCGCCAACTATCCTGTTTATAGTGAAAGCTCAGAAAGCATTTATTCGCCATGACTTATCTCCATTTGTCGTTGGTGCTTCGATGAAGCAAATCTCGAATTGAGGATTGCGATAGTTATTTAACTGAAGTCGTAATTAATCGCTGGCTTGAAATACTTTCTTGTAAATTTCCTTACAAATGATAGCTGAAAGTGTGCGCCTGCGTCTCCGCTTCGCGGACCGCGCTGCTCCAGGTTCGCTATTCGCTCATCCCTGACGGGACTGGCATTCGCCAGCCTTCCACATCCCTGACGCCTCCGGCCCGGCTTCCAGCTTCGGGCCTGCGCGCTTCGCTTGCGTGCGGTCAGCACAAAGGGATGGCCGTTGCCTTGTCCAGCCGTCTCCCCTGACTTCATCACCTTACCCGCGACCGTAGCCCGCTCCCGTGTGCCGTCAAGGCGCGCAGGGCCGTGTCCTCGGCTGCGCCTGCGGGCCGCACCAACCCTGCGCTTGTCTCCTTGACGGCCCCCGTCCGCGCGCTCCTTTGGCCGCGGGCGATGAACTCAGGAAAGACGGTGGCAACAGGGCCAACCGGGTTCCTCGTGCCGACCGCACCGAACAGCCGAAAGGCTGGGCTCCGAATCTAGGAATCCGGTGTGCGGTTTGAACAGCAAACCCTTTTCGTCAGGAGAAATGCAATGCAACTCGCATCCCGATTCGCTTCCCGTTCCCCGTCGCTGCGCAGCGATTACCCGCTGTCCGATGACCAAATCCGCCGTGTGGCCCCGTCCATCTTCGCGGACGCGCCGCACGAAAGCCGTTCCGAACGGTACGCCTATATCCCCACCGCCGCCGTGCTGGCGGAACTACGCAAGGAAGGGTTTGAACCCTTCATGGCAGCGCAAACCCGCGTGCGCCACGACGACCGCCGCGACTACACCAAACACATGCTGCGCCTGCGCCACGCCAGCCAGATCAACGGCGCGGAGGCTAACGAAATCGTGCTGCTGAACTCGCATGACGGCACGAGCAGCTATCAGATGCTGGCCGGAATGTTCCGGTTCGTGTGCAGCAATGGCCTTGTCTGCGGCGACACGGTGGCGGACGTGCGCGTGCCCCACAAAGGCGACGTGGCCGGTTCCGTCATCGAAGGCGCTTACGAAGTCTTGCGCGGCTTCGACCGCGTGCAGGAATCCCGCGATTCCATGCGCGCCATCACCTTGAACGATGGCGAATCCGAAGTGTTCGCCCGCGCCGCGCTGGCCCTCAAGTACGACGACCCCGACAAGCCCGCGCCCATCACGGAATCGCAAATCCTGATGCCGCGCCGCTTTGATGACCGCCGCCCGGACTTGTGGAGCGTGTTCAACCGCACGCAAGAGAACCTGACCCAAGGCGGCCTGCGCGGGCGCAGCGCCAACGGACGCCGCCAGCAAACCCGCCCGGTACAGGGCATCGACCAGAACATCCGCCTCAACCGTGCGCTTTGGCTGCTGGCCGATGGCATGCGCCAGTTGAAAGCCTGAACCCCCACGCGGCAGGGGCAGGCAGCAGCCCTTGCCGCTTCTCTCGCTGCTGCATCCCTAACCGCAAGGAGTTATCACCATGAACGCCGTTACCCAAACCGAAACCCGCGCCATCGAAACTGCCGCGCCGCTGGAAGTGGCCGACCCGAGCAAGAACCTGATTTTGGTTCCACTCTCGCAGTTGCTGCCGCGCCGCTCCAAGCGCAACGCACGCAAGACCCCGCGCCTGTCCATTCCCGAACTGGCCGCGAGCATCGCCCGCATCGGCCTGCTGCAAAATCTCGTCGTCATCCTCGCCGCCGATGGCGAGCAGTACGAAGTGGTGGCCGGCGACCGCCGACTGACCGCGTTGAAGCTGCTGGCGAAGAAGAAGCGCATCCCTGCCGACTACGAAGTGGCGTGCCTGCTGGTGCCCGATGCTTCGGCCCGTACCGTCAGCCTCGCGGAAAACCTGCTGCGCGAGCAGATGCACCCGGCCGACCAGTTCGAGGCGTTCGCCGCACTGGTCAAGGAAGGCCGCCCCATCGAAGACATTGCCGCCGACTTCGGCGTGACCCCGCTGGTGGTGCAGCGCCGTCTCAAACTCGCCAACGTCTCGCCGCGCCTGCTGGCCGACTACCGCGCCGGAGCCGTCACCCTGGAACAGTTGATGGCCCTGACCATCACCGACGACCACGCCGCGCAGGAAAGTGCGTTCTACGGTGCGCCAGAATGGCAGCGTGGCGCGTCCGCGCTGCGCGAACGCCTGACCGAACGCGAAATCGACGCCACGCATCCGCTGGTGCGCTTCGCCGGGCTGGACGCCTACACGGCGGCGGGCGGCGGCATCCGCCGCGACCTGTTCGCGGAAGGCGATGCCGGAACCTACCTGACCGACGCCACGCTGCTGGAAACGCTGGTGCGCGGCAAGCTGGATGCGCTGGCTGGGGACGTGCGCGCCGAGGGTTGGGCGTGGGTCGAAGCCGTGCCGCACATGAGCTACGCCGAGCGGCAGGCGTTCCAGAACGCACCGCGCCAGCGCCGCGAACCGAGCGCCCGCGAAGCCCGCCGCATCGCCTCGCTGCAAACCCGCCTCGACAAGATCGACACCGAACTGGAAGAAGCCTACGACGCCGAGGACGAGGACAAGACCGAAGCGCTGGAACCGCGCCGCGAACAGGTTGCCGGGGAACTGCAAGCCGTGGAGGAAGCCTTGCAGGGCTACGCCCCGGATGTGCGCGCCGTGGCCGGCGCCATCGTCACCCTCGACCGCAGCGGCGAAGCCGTGATTCATCGCGGGCTGCTGCGCGAGGCAGAAGCCAAGGCGCTGCGCACGCTGGAACGCTTGCGGCAGGGTTTCGGCAGCGCGGAAGGCGAGGCCGGGAACGACGACGAAGGCGAGGACACCGAGCAGCCCAAGGCCGCGAGCCTGTCCGACCGGCTGGCGCAGCGGTTGAGCGCGCACCGCACCGCCGCGCTGCAAATCGAAGTCGCCCGGCATCCGCAAGTCGCGCTGGCCGCGCTGGTGCATGGCATGGTGCAGAGCGTCTTGCAGGACAACCACTACGGCCACGACTTGCCGCTGGGCGTGAGCCTGAAAGTGCAAGACCGGCTGGAAGGCATGGCCCCCGACTGGCCCGAGTCGCCCGCCGCCGTCGCCCAGCGCGAGTTGCAGCAGGTCGCGGGCGAAGCGCTGCCGCAGGACAGCGCCGAACTGTTCGTCGCGCTGCTGGCGATGGAGCAAGGCGAACTGGTGCGGCTGCTGGCGGTATGCGTAGCGGCGACCGTGGACGTGGTGACGCCTCGCGCCACTGCGCACCAGCCGGGCGCGGAACTGGCGCAGGCTGTGGGGCTGGACATGGCCGCATGGTGGCAGCCCACCGCAGACGGGTATTTCCAGCATGTGCCGAAGGCCGCGATTCTGGAAGCCGTGGGCGAGTTCGCACCGTCGCACGCTGCACGGCTGGCGAAGTTGAAGAAGGCCGACATTGCCAGCGAAGCGGAACGGCTGGCCGATGGTACGGGCTGGATGCCCGCCATCTTCCGCACCGAAAGCCCGCAACAGGACGCGCAGGCCGTGGCAGTGGATGCGGGCGCCGAAGCGCCGGAGGAAGTCGCCGCCGTGGCGGATGAGCTGCCGCAGGCCGAGGCACTGGCCGCGTGATCCTGCACCGCAGATAGCGCCCCGGTTCCGGCCGGGGCGCTTCACGCCAAGGATTCCTATCATGAGCCGCAACACCACGGACCGCCCGCGCATGGCGGCGATCTATGCCCCCGGTACGGTACGCGCCCGCCGCTGGCACGGCGATGGCGACGTGCGCGGCTACCGTCCGCCGCGTGGCTGGACGGCCCGCGCCGACCTGACCGACCTACATCCCATTACCGGCCACACCTTGCCGCGTGCCGCGTGGTGGATTGTCGAAACCAAGGAATAACGAGCAGCACCGGCCCCAAGCCGTTCCGCCTTGGGGCCGGTGGTCAAAAATCCGGGGCGTCGGTGGCCGCGCCCGGTTCCAACGTCGAAGTCAAAATCGCCCCGTTGCCGCCTTCGTCCAGGCGGCAACGGGGCGGACGTGCAAGTGCCTTGCACGCGACACGTCCATCGGTGCCCGCTGGCGCGGGCAAGGTTTCGATGGCGCCCCGCCGCAATGGGCGGGGCTTGTAGGGCTACGCCCCGGCTTGCTGCGGCAGGTTGTGCGATAGCGTGCCGTCCCCGACGCTGGCGATTCGCGCCTGTACGTCACGAAGGGCGATTCACCGACACGCCACCCGGCCTCGCTATGGAGCATCCACACCACGCCTCAAGCATGTGGTCGCGCGCTGCGGCAGGGGCGCTCTGGCCTTGTCGTCGGGGCTTTGACCTGGTTCGCGTCAGGGCGCAAGCCGGTGCAGCCGTCACGCGGGGATGCCGAGTCGGCCATGTCTCCTTTCGGGGGCGGGCGGCCCGTGCGTCCTTGGCTTGTCGTGAATCCTGGCGAGGGAACGGCTACGCCTTGGGCTTCATGGCCGCAACCTTCCAGCGAAAACAATTTCCCCGCCGCTGCGCGGCTTCCTCGCGCGGCAAATTCTTTTCGCTTCCAGGTTCTCCACGGTGTTGCGACCGCTGCGCGGTGCGGCCAGCCCATCCCCCGCCGGCCGGATCACAACAAGGACGCACTGGCGCGACCTTGTTCAACCCGAAAGGAGAAACATCATGGCTAACATCGGCACCTTCACCGCAGAGAAAGACGGCTTCACCGGCCAGCTCCGCACCCTGACCCTGAACGTCAAGGTCAAGCTGGTTCCCAACGACAAGGGCGACAGCGAGAACGCCCCCGACTTCCACCTTCAGGCGGCCGGCCACGAGATCGGCGCGGCGTGGAAGAAGACCAGTGAGGCCGGGCGCGAGTACCTGTCCGTGAGCATCGACGACCCTTCGTTCCCGGCGACGGTCTATGCCCGCCTGATCGAGAACGAGGACGGCACGCACGACCTGATCTGGTCGCGCAGCAAGCCCAAGGCAGCCTGACGGCCGCCCACCGCGCCCCGTCCATTGCGGCGGGGCGCCGTGCTGCTGGCGCAGCACGTCACGCACGCGCCTACGGCGTGTCGCGTTCCTTCAACACCGCCTCCAGCTCCTGGCGCACCTGCGCCAGAAGCTGATCGGCCCTGCGCGTGCTGTCGCCGGCATAGGCCAGCGTCAGCAACGTGAGCGGATGCACGTCCATGACCTCGCACAGCTCGGTCAGCTTGTGCATGGTCGGGCTCTTCAGGTCGCGCTCCAGCAAACTCAGGTAGGTACGGCTGGACACGTCGGAGAACGCTTCCTGGCTCAAGCCGCGCGCTTTCCTGACCGTCCGTATTGCTGTCGCCAATGAGTCTTTCGCCGCCACCTATGGTTTTCCTTAGAAAACCAAGATGACAGCCGATTGCGCACTATAGGGCTACAAACTATAGTGCGCATTTGGTGTCGTTGATTTCCGTATTCGTGCCTTTGCAGAAATCCGCATGGGCGGATTCCGACAGAATCTGGGAACCGCATCTGTGTCTTTCCTGGCCTGCGCAATTCCGCTTCCGCGTTTCCGTGCATGTACGGATTCGATGGCTTGCGCCTTCGTGCTTTCCCGCCAAAGCACGCATCCGCTTCGGCGGTTCCGCGCTTCGGTGGAAAATCGTATCCGTGCATCCTCGGATGCGTGGGGATTCGGGCCATGACCCAGCCGCTCGTCACCGCTGAACAGCGGGCGCAACTGCTCGCCGTCGGCGCGGCACGCGCCGCTGGCCGAAGCATCGACCCAATGCCGGCGGTGCGACTGTTCACCCCCGACGCGCACGCCACCTGGCTGCTGGCCGCGCTCGACCCGGCCGATGGCGATACGGCATGGGGGCTGATCGACCTGGGAATAGGCATGCCCGGCCTGGGCCATGTGAAGCTGTCCGATCTGGCGTCCATCGTCGGGCCGCACAAGCAACCTGTGATGCGCGATCGCTACTTCCAGCCCGTGCGGCGGCTGTCGGAGTACCTGCGGCTGGCCGAGGAAAACGGTTCGATCACCGACTGAGCAGTCCCAGCCAACGACGGCGCATTCTGACTATTTCAGTCTTACCCAAGACCTGATTGGTCTGAATCCGCACTCTTGCACCGAAGCGGTGCGCTTCTGATGCAAACAGTCATGATCTATGGCGCGGGCTGCTGCACGGTGCTCCATGCTGCGCACCATTTTTGTGGCGCGCAACCGTCGCATTCAGACGATTTCCGCAATGCCCTGGAGCCAATCGGTCTTGACACCGCAGTTACAGAGTACCCCGATTTCGATGACGACTTGATGGCGACTCGATAGCTCCCGCACAGCGGAATCCGTGGCGACGTTCCTGCTGAATGACAGGAGGCTGCGTCATGGCTGACCCGAGCGCCGAACACTGGTATCCGACCGCCGCGTATCTCTACATGCTGCACCTCGACGGCCCCGCGCTGGCGTGGGAATACCTGCGTCGCCACCCCGACTACCGCCGCGACTGGCTGCGCCGCCGCCGCCGGCCAGAGGCCGCCGCGCGCTGGGGACTGCGCCTGCTGGAAGATCCCGCCCTGGATGCGCGCGACGCGCACCCGGCCTGGTTCCCCGATCACGATGCGGTAGTGCAGCTCTACCCGGACGCCGACCCGCCGCCCGACGCGGTGGCTTTCGCGTTCTGGTGCCTTCCCGGCCAGAAGCACCTGATCCACGACGGCAAGCGCCTGGTGCTGCTGACACGCTGGCTGGGCTGCTGCCTGCGGCTGGTGATCGCTCCCGGCCTGGCCGACGGCATGGCTTACGCCTATGCCATTCGCGCCTGCGCCGCATCCTGCGGACGCTATCAGGCGCTGGCGGCCGAACTGGACAAGCTGGCCGCCGCTGGCGATGCAGCGCCAGCGGGAACGGCACGGTCGCGGCCGGCACCCGCTGCGCTGCTGGAGTTGAACACGCTCCAGGCGCTCGACGGCACCCTCGCGGGCGCGTCCCTGCGCGACGTGGCCGAAGGGCTGTTCGGCGTCGATGCTGTCGCCGCCGACTGGTACGCCGATAGCGCCTTGCGCGCCCGCGTGCGGCGACTGGTGCACCGGGGCGATGCGCTGATGCGCGGCGGCTATCGCCGCCTGGCACAGCTTCCGCCCGTTGCACAGGGACGCGCTGCATCCCCTGCAAAACGTCCCTGAGCAGGAAGCCTTGCTTTCTTGAAAGTGCCTCTATCCGGCCGCGTGGTGTGGCCGGGCTTGATGGAGGTACATCCCATGCGACCCGCTCCCTTGCGGCCTGCCGCCGCTGCTGTCGCTGCGCCCGTGCAGCCCCAACGCTACCTGACCAACGACGAAGCCGCCGAATACCTGCGTCTGTCGCCGCGCACGCTGGAGAAACAGCGCGTGATCGGCGGCGGCCCGAAGTTCCGCAAGTTCGGCCGCCGCGTCATGTACGCGGTGGCCGACCTCGATGCCTGGGCCGACCAGCGCAGCTACGAGGCCACGTCCGACCCGGAATATGCCGAGCGTCACGCGGGCGACTACCGTGATGGCCGCTGATCGTCGGCTCGCCGGTGGCCATCGTCATGTCCAGCCCATCGCTGCCGTCGGGGCAGCGATCGCAGCAGCGGGAACAGCTCGACCTGTTCCGCGCGCTGCCGGGCGACGGCATGGCGCCGCGCGACAGCCAGGACTTGATGGCCTTTCCGTTCTTCTCGCTGGCGAAGTCGCGGCGCACGGCGCCGATCGACTTCCGCAGCGGGAACATCACCATCCGCGTGGAAGGCACGGCCGAGCACGGCATCGCCACGATATGGGATGCCGACGTGTTGATTTGGGCGGCCTCGCAGATCGTGGAGGCGCGCGACGCAGGCATTCGCCCGTCGCGCTGGATACACGCCACGCCCTACGAAATCCTGCGCTTCATCGGGCGCGGCACGTCCTTGAACGACTACCAGCGCCTGAAAGCCGCGCTCGACCGGCTGCAATCGACCAGCGTGGCGACTTCCATCCACGAAACCACCGGGAGGCGCTTGCACCGCTTTTCGTGGGTGAACGAATGGCGCGAGCTGGCCGACGCCAGCGGCACGCCGCTGGGCATCGAGCTGATCCTGCCGGACTGGTTCTATGCCGGCGTGCTCGATGCCGCCCTGGTGCTGACCATCGACCCGGCGTATTTCCGGCTCACGGGCGGCATCGAGCGGTGGCTGTACCGCCTGGTGCGCAAGCACGGCGGCAAGCAGTCATACGGCTGGCAGTTCGACTTTCGCTACCTGCACCAGAAATCCGGCAGCACCGCCAAGCCCTACGACTTCGCCTGCGACCTGCGCGCGCTGGTCGCGCGGCAGTCGCTGCCCGGCTACGTCCTGGGCATCGAGCGGATGCCGGACAACGGCATGGAGCTGCTGACATTCCGGCCCGTGCCGCAGACGGCACGGGGATAACTCCGGGAAAGCCTGTAAATGGTGTCGTGCTATCAGGCGTGCGGGGTATCGTGCTATCGGGCGTGGGACTATCGTGCTATCAGGCGTGCCGACCGGCTGCAAACCCGCGCCAGCACTGGGTTTGCGCGTCCTCTAACTTCCCTAACTTAATTTCTCTAACTTTTAGTAGGGAAGCGCCGCTGCGGTGGACAACTACCACGCGGCCAAAAACGCAGCAGCAAAAGCCCGGCTTTCCAACACGGAGGGCCGCGCCATGATCGTCGCTCTGCTCAACCAGAAAGGTGGCGTGGGCAAGACCACGCTCGCCACGCACATCGCCGGCGAGCTGGCGATGCGCGGACAGCACGTCGTCCTGCTGGACGCCGACCCGCAGGGTTCATCGCTGGACTGGACACAGCGCAGAAGCCAGCAAGGCTTGCCACGGCTGTTCAGCGCCGTGGGCCTTGCACGCGAAACGCTGCATCAGGAAGCGCCAGAACTCGCCAGGCGGGCCGATCACGTCATCATCGACGGCCCGCCACGCATCGCGGCACTGGCGCGCTCCGCGCTGCTGGCGGCCGAGCGCGTGCTGATCCCCGTGCAGCCCAGTCCTTACGACCTGTGGGCCAGCGCCGAGATGGTGGCGCTGATCCGCGAGGCGCAGGTCTTTCGGCCTGCGCTGCGCGCGGCCTTCGTCATCAATCGGCGCGTCAGCACCACCGTGATCGGGCGCGAAGCGCGCCAGGCGCTTGCTGACCAGCCGCTTCCTGCGCTGCGCGCGGAAGTGCATCAGCGCATCGTGTTCGCCGACAGCGTGGCCGCTGGCCGGCTTGCACGCGAGACGGCACCGGACAGCGCCGCCACCCGCGAAATCACCGCACTGGCGGACGAACTGCTGCGGTGGCCGACATGACAGCGAAGCCGCCACCGAACAGCAAACGCACGGCCAAGCGCGTCGGCATCGGCGCGCGTCCGCCCGCGAATCCGCACGCCGAGGCGTGGATTCGCCAGGGCGACGCCGATGCGCTGAACAAGGGCGACCTCTACACGGCACGCCTGACCCTCGACATCACGCCCGCCATGCGGGCGCGCATCAAGGTTTCCGCCTTCACGCAAGGCGTGACCGTAGCCGACCTGCTGCGCGGCCTGCTGGAGCGGGAGTTTCCAGAACACCGCAGGGAGAACACGCCATGACTGCATCCGCTTCGTCTGCTCCCGCGCCTGTTGCCTTCGCGGCTACGGCTGAGCTCGCAGTACCTTTCGACCAGCCTGCCGGCGCGCCGCTGACGCGCGTGGCGCTGGCCTACATCGAACCGCGCTTCAAGCTCTACCTGCGCTTCGGTGAACCTGCGCGCACGCACCAGCTCGACCGCTGGCGTCGCTGCGCGGTGTTCCTGCCAGGCGCCATGTTGTGCCTTATCCGCTGGCAGGCCAACGACTACGGCACCGTTCGCTGGCAGCTCATGGTGATGCAGGCTTGTACGCCGCTCGATGCGGCACAGCGCATCCCCGGCGTGCAGCCCGGCGCACGCCTGCTGCTGCACGCCGAGGGCGAGAACCAGGTGCGCGCCGTGCTGGAGCGCATCGACGCCATCGAGGCGCTGGACATCGCCCCCGCCGCTGTCTCGCCCGCGTACTGGCGCACGCTCGCCAACCGGCTCGCTGCCCGCCTGCCGCTGCCCGAATACACCGCCGAGCGGCACGCCGCCTGGCTGACCGCGAGGGCACTGCCATGACCGCCGTTTCCACTGCCGGCACCGCGCCGCGTCCTCGCTCGCGCCTGCGCGCTCGTATCGTGCTGACGGGTCTGTCCGCCTGCGGCCTCGCTGCGCTGGCCTGGGCGTCCTTCGTGCATCCGCTGCCGCGCCTGATCTACAACCCATCCGACAGCGTGGCGGTCGGCTGGTATCGCGTCGATCCGCAAGGCCACGGCACCGACTCGCCGCCACGTCCCTTGTCCGTGGGCAGCATCGTCCTGACCACGCTGCCGCCAGACGCCGCCGCGCTGGCCGCGCAGCGCGGCTACCTGCCGGCGCGCGTGCCGCTGCTCAAGCGCGTGGGCGCCGTCGCGCCGCAGGAGGTGTGCATCACTGGCCGCATCGTCCGCATCGACGGCGTGCCTTCGGCCGCCGTGCTGCCTGCCGACCGCTGGGGCCGGCCGCTGCCATCCTGGCAGCAATGCCGTCGCCTTGAACCCGGCGAACTGTTCCTGCTCAGTGTGACCAACCCGGCGTCGTTCGATAGCAGGTACTTCGGGCCGATCAATGCGGGCGCCGTGATCGGCATCGCGCATCCGGTCTGGCTGGAATCTCGCCCATGATGGCCTTCGATTCGCTGCACGTCGCCGTGCATCTCATCGTGCCATCGGGCGTGTCGTTCTGCTGCTCGTCGCCGTGTCGTCGCGCATGCAGTGCGGGTGCATTCGCACCGCACTTCGCGCTGCCTTCGGCGCAGCCGTCCAACGTGCAGGCGTCTTGCCTCGAACGCGCCCGGCCTGTGGCCGTCGCCGCGTTCGCCGGCGCGCTGGCCGCTCGCGCAGCAGCGCCGCCGGGCCGCCGCTGCCCGGAGCGCCAGCGAGGGGCAAAGGCGGAAGGCAAGACAAAAGGACGCGGCACCGGGCCGCGTCGAAAGCCAGTCTGCACATGGGGGTGGCGCGGCACGCAGCGGCTTCGCCACCGTGCCGCTTGGGGCGCGAGGCCCGCGCCAATGCAGGCATGTCCGCGTGCTTCGCACGACCGGACACGCCAGAGCTTGCAGGGAGCGCAGCCATGACCGACCGCCGCGACGATGATTTCCGCATCCGCCCCAGCGCCCCAAAGAACCGGGGCCAGGGCTTCGTCTCCAAGGTGCTCAAGCAGGCAGGCAAGGCCAGCAGCGGCAAGTCCACTGTGCGCCGTCTTGGCACTGCGAGCGGCACCGGGAGGGGCACCGGCCAGCGGCCCGGCTCGCGCCTGGGGCGCGGCCACACGGCGGCGCGCTTCGCCGGAGCGAAGCTCACGCCCATGTCGCGGCGCGTGACCATCAAGACGCTGCTGGTCAACCAGCGCCAAGCCAGCCCGCAGTCGCTCGCCAAGCACCTGCGCTACATCGAGCGCGACGGTGTGGGCCGCGATGGCGAGCCGGGCCAAGCCTATGGGCCGCAGACCGATGCTGCCGACCTCGACGCCTTCAAGGAACACTGCGCCGACGACCGACACCATTTCCGCTTCATCCTCTCGCCCGAGGATGGCGCGGAACTGGAAGACCTGCGCACCTACACGCGGCACCTCATGGGCCGCATGGAGGCCGACCTGGGCACGGGCCTCGATTGGGTGGCCGTCACTCACTGGAACACCGACAACCCGCACACGCACATCGTCGTGCGCGGGCGCGATGACACCGGCAAAGACCTCATCATCGCGGGCGACTACATCGCCGATGGCTTCCGCCATCGCGCCGCCGAACTGGCGACCGAATGGCTGGGGCCGCGCACCGAACTGGAGATCCAGCAGACTTTGCAGCGCGAGGTCGAGCAAGAGCGATGGACGAGCCTCGACCGCACGCTGCAACGTGAGGCCGGCGATGATGGCCGAGTGCATGTCGAACGCCTCAACGAACCGCGGTTGCAACGTCAGCGCCTGCTGCTGATCGGCCGCCTGCAACGCTTGCAGCGCCTTGGCCTGGCCGACGAGCTGCGGCCGGGCACCTTGGCCTTCCATGCCGACGCCGAGAAGACCTTGCGTGCCCTGGGCGAGCGTGGCGACATCATCCGCACCATGCAGCGGGCCATGCGTGGCGAGCCGCGCGAGTTGGCGGTGTTCGAGCCGGGGGACGATGGCCGAACCATCGTCGGTCGCGTGGCCGCGAAGGGGCTGGCCGACGAGCTGCGCGACCGGGGCTATCTGGTCATCGACGGCGTGGACGGCAAAGCCCATTACGTCGCGCTCAATGCCCGCGACGAACTGGCGAACTATCCGACCGGCGCGGTGGTGGAGGTGAAGGGATCGGCTGACGTGCGCGCTGCCGACAAGAACATCACCGCACTGGCGAGCGGCGGCCTATACCGCACCGACCATCACCTGGCCGTTGCGCAGGGTCAAGCCGTGCCCGGCCGCGATCCGCAGGAAGTCGTCGCGGCCCACGTCCGCCGGCTGGAAGCCCTGCGCCGCGCAGGCATCGTGGAGCGCGTGGCCGAGGGGCTATGGAAGGTGCCGGACGACCTGGCCGAACAGGGCCGCCGCTATGACGCACAGCGCCTGGGCGGCGTGGCCGTGGAACTGAAATCGCACCTGCCCATCGAGCGGCAGGCCCGCGTGATCGGAGCCACCTGGCTCGACCAGCAACTGATCGCTGGTGGCTCGGGCTTGGGCGACCTGGGTTTTGGTGGCGAGGCCAGACAGGCGATGCAGCAACGCGCCGACTTTCTGGCCGAACAGGGGCTGGCCGAGCGGCACGGGCAGCGTGTGATCCTCGCGCGCAATCTGCTGGGCACGCTGCGCAACCAGGACCTGGCGCAGGTCGCCAAAGACATTGCGGCCGACACCGGCTTAGAGCATCGCCCGGTGGCCGACGGGCAGCGCGTGGCTGGCATCTACCGGCGCTCCGTCATGCTCGCCAGTGGGCGCTACGCGATGCTCGATGACGGCATGGGGTTCTCACTGGTGCCGTGGAAACCCGTGATCGAACAACGCTTGGGGCAGCAACTTGCCGCCACGGTGCGCGGCGGCGGGGTGTCGTGGGAGATTGGGCGGCAGCGTGGGCCGTCAATCAGCTAGTGCTAACCCATGTATTTCGCTTTGTTTGAAAGCCTCGGTCAATTCCGAGCGAGCGGACTGCCAATGTGACTTCAACTCACGTATCGCGTTGCATCCATGTTCAGTCAGAATAATCTCGACAACTCTGCGGTCATGCGTGCGATCCATGCGCTCTTGTGCTGCTCTTTGGAGCATGCCCTTGTTTTCAAGACGGTCCAATAGCCTTGTCACAGAGGCTGAGTCGACTGCCAGACTGCGGGCCAAAGTGCTAGGCGTACATGCTGGAGTGGCTGAAATATGGTGTAGCGCCATCACCTGCACAGCGGTCAAACCGAACGGAGCAGCCACGCGATTCAGCACTTGATTCCTTGCTGTGCAAAGCCGCGTGAT
Organism: Comamonas testosteroni TK102; assembly: GCF_000739375.1. Taxonomy (NCBI): domain Bacteria; kingdom Pseudomonadati; phylum Pseudomonadota; class Betaproteobacteria; order Burkholderiales; family Comamonadaceae; genus Comamonas; species Comamonas testosteroni. The sequence goes on from NZ_CP006704.1 coordinate 3,812,611, forward strand.
GGCCGTAGAAAGCTCCATCACCCGAAGGGCGTCGTCTGATTTCTCCGTGCCGATTGACCCATTCGGCATCATGACCGGGAACGCTTATTGGGCGAGTCCTCGCCGCAACCATAGGCACGCATGAATGTCATTACGGCTGCATTCGCCCACTGGTCAATCTGCGCCGAGGAAGGCGCGGCATCCGGATGAGTCAGGCACTGAAGCTGGGGTTCACCCCGAACCAGGTTGATGAACAGACTGGCGGCCGTCTCGCGGCCAATCTCGCCAAGATCGACCTCGCCGGATGCTGCCGCATTGGCCAGTTGTTCGGCCACCATCGCCGTCATGACCTGCGGGCCGGCCAGATAGAACGTCCGTGCGAGCTGGGGAAAGCGTGGGCCTTCGGCGATCACGACGCGGAAGACAGCCAGCCCGCCCGGAGACAGCACGATGTTCAAGTAGGCCCGAGCCAACAGGGTCAACGTTTCTCGCAGCTTCCCCGGGCGGAACTCGATGCCCTGCACCGTGTTCGTGAACGCTGCACATTCGGCTTCGATTACCGCGGTGAAGAGTGCTTCCTTGTTCGCGTAGTGCGCGTAAACCGTGGACTTGGACACGCCAGCCTCGCGCTGGATCATGTCGGTTGTTGCCGCGCTGAACCCATGGGTCAGGAAGACGTTTCGCGCAGCGCGCAGAACGGTGAGAGCCTTGGCGTTCAGCTCGCCGCTGCTCGGCGGCGGGGCGGTCATGACTTGGTTGGTTCGTCGCATCTGCTTGGGTCGGAAGTTTTGACACGGTGGCCAGGATTCTATATAGTACCAAACCGCTCGGTACGCATCAACCTAACCATTCGTCTCACAGGCATCTGCACCTAAGCAGGTTTCTTGTGAGCCGTCGGCTTAACTTTTATCGTAAATCACACCGAGCGGTTCGGTACTATTCGCGCATTGGATAAACCTTCATGACGTCACAACCGCTGCTCTCACAACTGCTGCGACAAGCAGGCACGGCGCTCTGCACGATCTCACTGGTCGGCTGTGCGGTGGGTCCTGACTTCGTGAAACCCGACGACAGGCTTGCAGCCGTTCAACTGTCGCCCAGGGCGGATTACGCGCAGGCTCAGGAAACATCCGCTGCGAACTTCCCATCGTCATGGTGGACGCTGTTCAACGATGACGTGTTAGCGGATCTGCAAGCCCGTGCGCAGGCGGGCAACCTGAACCTGCAGATCGCTTCCGAGCGCATTGAGCAAAGCCGGGCGCAGTTGGGGATTGCTTCCTCGCTGCTGCTGCCCAGCGTGGGCGCATCGGCAGGCTATTCCCGCGAGGCCCTCAGCGAGCACGGCAAGTTTGCCGCGTTGGGTGCACCGACGAGCGCGAGCGATTTCTGGCAGTTGGGATTCGACGCCAGTTGGGAACTCGATCTGTGGGGCCGCGCGCGGCGATCGCGCGAAGGCGCCGCAGCCGCCTTCGAGGCCACTGTGTATGAGCGCGAGGCGGCACGGGTGGCCTTGTCCGCCGAAGTGGCCCGCACCTACCTCCAATTGCGAGGAACGCAGGCGCAACTGGACATCACCCGGCAGAACCTGGAGGTCGCCGATCGCACCCTGCGCCTTGCCGAAAGCCGTGAGCGCAACGGTGTCGCCACGCGCTTTGAAACCGCTTCGGCGCGCGCGCAACTGGCAACGGTGGAGGCGCTGGTGCCAGAACTGGTCCAGCGCCGCAACACGCTGATGAACGCCTTGGCACTGCTGCAGGGGGAGGAGCCGCGCGCCCTCGATGCGCAGTTGCTTGAGGCGATGCCCTTGCCTTCGCTTCCTTCCAATGTGCCGGTGGGCCTGCCCTCCGAATTGGCGCACAGGCGGCCGGACATACAGCGCGCCGAAGCCCAGCTCCATGCCGCGACGGCGGCCATCGGCGTCGCCAAGGCCGATTTCTACCCGCGGATCGGCTTGCGGGGAAGAGTCGGCGTCGAGGCCTTCGAGTTCAACGACCTCGACAGTTGGGATTCCCGGTTCTTCTCCGTTGGCCCGACAGTCTATCTCCCGATCTTTCAGGGCGGTCGTTTGAAGCAGCGCCTGGCGCTGAACGAGGCACGGCAAAGAACAGCCGCCATTGCCTATCGGCAGACGGTGCTGCAAGCCTGGCATGAAGTGGACAACGCCCTGGACGCCTGGGCAGCCCAGCAGCACCGACATGCCGAATTGCTGGTTTCGTATGAACAGAACAAGCAGGCGCTGCATGCTGCCGAGCGCGGCTATCAGGAAGGCGCTGCCGACTACCTGAATGTCCTGGCCGCGCAGCGTGGCGTCCTTGCCAGCCAGACCAGCCTCAATGCCAGCGCCACCAACGCCGCGCTCACCCTGGTCAATCTCTACAAGTCGCTGGGCGGTGGCTGGGACCCTGACGCACTCACATCCGACCGGCAGGCCGGCGGCGATGCGCCCCTGACGACCACTGCGTCGTCTGCCACCTCGCCATCAAAGGCCGGCCAATGAGTGCCGCAGCATTGCAGCCGACAGCGGCGCCACCCGCACCCGCTGCTGCGGTAGCCCCTCCGAAGCGGGCGATCGCCGGGCTGGTCGGCATCCTCATCGCGGCCATGATGGCCGGACTGAACAACCGCGTGGGCGCGTTGGCGCTGGCGGACGTGCGTGGCGCGCTGGGCTTCGGCCTGGACGACGCCTCCTGGCTCACGACCGTCTATAGCGCCGGCGAAGTGATCGCCATGCCGTTTGCGGCATGGTTCGCCATCACGCTCTCAGTGCGCCGCTTCGAGCTGTGGATGATCGGCGCATGCACCTTGCTGGCGGTGTGCATTCCCTTCATCCATGACCTCGATCTGCTGCTGGCCATGCGCTTCCTGCAAGGCATCGCCAGCGGCACGATGATTCCCGTGCTGATGATGGCGGCGTTGAAGTTCCTGCCACCCCACATACGGCTGCACGGACTGGCGCTGTATGCACTGACGGCCACCTTCGCCCCCAACCTCTCGATCTGGCTGGCGGGGCAATGGACGGATGGCCTGTTCGATTGGCGCTGGGTGTACTGGCAAATCCTTCCGCTCGCGGCCATTGCCGCCTTGTTGATCGGATGGGGCCTGCCGAAAGACCCGATCCAGACAGACCGCTTCCCGCAGGCCAACTGGCCGGGCATGGCTTTCGGCATGCCGGCATTTGCCCTGATTACCGTCGCCCTGGATCAGGGCGTGCGGCTGGACTGGTTCAACTCCCCCCTCATCGTCGTCTCATTGGTGGCCGGGCTGACGCTGCTGGCGGCCTATCTGCTGACGGAGTGGTATCACCCGGCGCCGTTCATCAAATTGCAGATGCTCAGCCGCCGCAACCTGGCGTTGGGCTTCACCTTGTTCATCTGCCTTCTGGTCGTGCTGACCTCTGGCGTGATGTTGCCGATGACCTATCTCGGGCCGCTCCAAAGCTACCGACCGCTTCAGATGGCACCAATCGGGCTCATCGTCGCGCTGCCTCAACTGGTCCTGGGTTCCGTGGTGGCGCTGTTCCTGTACCGGAAATGGGTCGATGCCCGATTCGTGTTCGCGGGCGGCCTGCTGCTGATCGCCCTGGCGTGCTTCTTTGGTGCGCAATTGACTTCCGATTGGAACCGCGACCAGTTCGTTATGACGCAGACGCTGCAAGCCTTTGGCCAGCCCATGGCTGTCGTCTCGATGCTGTTCCTGTGTACCAGCGTCGTACATCCCAGCGAAGGCCCGTATGTGTCGGGGAACATCAACACGCTGCGCGCCCTGGGGTCGGTACTCGGGGGCGCGGTGGTTGGGCAACTCGTGACCGTGAGACAGCGGTTCCACGCGGAAATGCTGCTGGACCACGCTGCGTTGGTAGGCAACTCCGTCCCGCTTGCTCCGGAGCCCGCTCAACTGATGGGAATCATCGGCCAGCAGGCGCTGGTGCTGTCAGTCGCGGATGCCTATCGCGTACTCGGCGTTCTGGCGCTGGTGATGGTCCCCTTCGTATTGCGGCTGACCTGCATTCCCGCCCCCGACTTGCAGGCCGCTGCTCCTCAATCCAAACCTTTGCCCCAAGGATAGTTTCACCATGGCCATGCCGAAGAAAGCCAAGATTACCAGTGCCGTGCTGCTGCTCGCAGTCGCAGTGGGCTGTGTCATTTATCTGAATCGTCCCGAGTCCAGCGCATCGACCCAATCTACGGACGATGCCTACGTCCAAGCCGATTTCACCCTCGTCGCGCCGCAGGTGTCCGGCGTGATCGGAAAGGTACTGGTCGAAGAAAACCAGCCAGTGAAGGCTGGGGATTTGCTCGTCGCCATCGACGACCGGGATTTCATCGTTGCGGTGAACACGGCAAAGGCACAGGTCGCCGCTGCCGAGGCCAGTGTCGAGGGGCTTGCCGCGCGTGTGGTGCAGCAGGAAACCGCGATACGTCAGGCGCAGGCGGCCGTTGCGGTGGACGATGCAGAACTCAAATTGGCAGAGGCCAACCAGAAACGCTACCGGAACCTGGCCTCCGATGGATCAGGTTCGATCCAGGCACAGCAACAGGCCGAGGCGCAGTTGGCCATTCGGCTGGCCAGCCGGGACAAGAATCGCGCGGGCCTGCAAGCGGCGCGGCAGCAGACGGACATCCTGAAAGCCGATCTTGAAAAGGCCAAGGCTGCGCTTTCTCAAGCGCAAGCCGCACAGGCCGCAGCGGAGTTGAAGCTCTCCTATACCCAAATCACGGCGCCCATCAGTGGCGTGATCGGCCAGAAGTCAGTGCGCGTCGGATCGTTCGTGAATGCCGGCAAACCATTGGCGGCCGTCGTTCCGCTGGATGCGGTCTACATCACGGCCAACTTCCGCGAAACGCAGTTGGCGCGCGTGCGGCCTGGGCAGCCGGTGGACATCAAGGTGGATGCCTTGCCGGGTACCGAGTTGAAGGGAACCGTGGAGAGCCTGGGGCCGGCCAGTGGCGTCAGCTATTCGGCCGTCGCGCCACACAACGCCACGGGCAACTTCACCAAGATCGTCCAGCGCCTGCCTGTGCGTATTCGCATCGACTCCGACCAGCCTGATGCGGCGAATCTGCGCGTCGGTATGTCCGTAACGCCGAAGATCCGCATCGGCGACTAGGTCATCACTCCAACATGAGGAGCCACACAAATGAGGCAATACCTTTATCGCGTAACTCTGGAGCAATTGACGGATTCACATGGCGTCCCCAGTGAACGCAAGCCTCTGCAGTTTAAGGTTGGGAATCATGACGACATCATCTCTGTCGTGACGTGGATTCGCAGCAGAGGTGATTTCAGCAGCCAGGCAGATGCGGCGGCATTTGCGGTTGGCCTGAAGCTGTTTGGCGGAGCCATCCTGGCGAACAAAGACAACCCGCTTCTATTTTCATTCCTGCCGCAGCTATATCAGTTTGTCAAGGATTTGAAAGCAGGATCAACCGACAGCCAAAGAAAAGACTGATTGTTCTCTTTGCGAAATGGGATGTGAATCGCCATGGAGCTTCGTCACCTTCGATACTTCCTGGCCGTGGCCGAAGAACTCCGTTTCGCTCGTGCGGCGGAGAAGCTGCATATTGAACAATCGCCGCTGTCGCGGGCCATCAAGGAACTGGAGGAAGAACTCGGTGTGGCGCTGTTTGCCCGTACCACGCGCAGTACGCGGCTAACCCATGCCGGAACATTGTTCTTGGAGCATGTGCGTCGCGTGTTTGCCGCCTTGGAACAAGCGCGTGATAGCGTGAAAGCGGCAGCTAATGGCTTTCATGGACAATTGCGAGTGGCCTTGTCGGATGGCATTACACCGTCGCGCTTGCCGACCTTGTTGGCGTTATGTCGTCAGGAAGAACCCGAGGTCGAAATCCGCTTCTTCGAGGTGCCGCTGTCGCAGCAGATTAAAGGGTTGCACGATGATCTATACGACGTGGGGTTTGCTCAGTCCGACGAGGTGGGCGATGGCATCGTCGCGTTGCCAGCTTGGAGTGATGCGCTAATGGTGGCGGTCCCCGCTCGCCATCCTCTACTGGCCCACAAGCGTATCCCCTTGGACGAACTGCTGCGCTATCCGCTGGTTTTGTGCGATCCGCAAGTGTGTGAAGGCCATGCCAAACACGTGGAACGAGTGCTGCGTCGTGCTGACATGGAACCGTTGATCGCAGAGCGAGTTGCCACATGCGATCTGATGATGGCGCTGGTATCAGCCGGCTTCGCGCTCGGGCTGGCGGGCGCTGCGCATATTTCCGCCAGCCGTGAACCGGGAGTGGTAGCGCGGCCACTTGCGTCGCGTGTACCTCCGCTGACGACTTACTTGCTTCGTCTTGACGGTGATCCGTCCGACGAACTTGCACGGTTCATCGAACGGGTACAGACAATTGAAACGCCGGAGACTCCCAGGCCCATCCGAGGCCGCAGTTCTGATCCACCGGAGGAATTGATGCCATGAAGAAAATCATTCCGTTCTTGCTCGTGACCGCCTTGTCTGCTTGCGGCCAATCCGAGGCACCTCAGAAGGCCGCCGATTCGGAGACGAATATTCCGACGGTGGAAGAGCTGGCGGCCAACCCTGACCAGCTTAAAGGACTGCGCCAACAGTGCAAGACCGATCGCCCCAAGCTGGGCGACATGCTGTGCAACCGGGTGGCCGAAGCCACGCGCAAGCGATTCTATGGCGACGGCGAAACGCCCTATACACCGCCGAAAGAGTCGCCAAAGTTCTGATTGTTGGCCGCTCGCCGATTCGCCTTCACTTTTTTTTCGACACGCCGCAATGCGCTCGCGCTTGCGGCGTTTTTCTTTGGTTCGCCGTCGCACTCATTCTGTCTTTTTGCTCGACCTTTCTTCTGAAAACGGTCTTTGACCGGCACTGACCCGGCACCGATCCTGACGCCTGCGGCACGCCTTTGTGCCGCTCTTTCCATGAGGAATCAGCTCAGGAGAAATCGGAGGCCAGGTCATGCAAGGGACGAACGTGCTGTTCGGTCAGATCGCCGTGGTATTCGGCATCGTGATCGCCGGCGTGTGGGGCGCCACACAATGGACAGCAGCGGCCCTTGGCTACCAACTACGCCTTGGCTCGCCCTGGTTTGATTTCTTCGGCACGCCGGTCTATCACCCGTGGCGGCTGTTCGAGTGGTGGTTCTTCTTCGACGCCTACGCGCCGCGCGTGTTCGACACCGGCGGCGCCATCGCGGGCGGCAGCGGTCTTGTTGCCGTGCTGGTGGCGATTGGCATGTCGATCTGGCGCTCGCGGCAATCGCGCCTGGTCACGACCTACGGCTCGGCCCGCTGGGCGAACGCGGATGACATTCGCAAGGCCGGCCTCACACAGCCGGCCGGCGTGTTCCTCGGCCAGCACGATCGCCAGTACCTGCGTCACGAAGGCCCGGAACACGTCCTGACCTTCGCGCCCACGCGCTCGGGCAAAGGTGTCGGCCTGGTGGTGCCGACGCTGCTGTCCTGGCCGGCCTCGGCCGTCATCCATGACATCAAGGGCGAGAACTGGCAGATCACCGCCGGCTGGCGCAGCCGATTCAGCCATTGCCTTCTGTTCAACCCGACCGATGCGAAGTCGGCGGCATACAACCCGCTGCTGGAGGTGCGGCGTGGCGCGCATGAAGTGCGCGACGTGCAGAACATCGCGGACATTCTGGTCGATCCCGAAGGCGCGTTGGAGAAGCGAAACCATTGGGAAAAGACCTCGCACGCGCTGCTGGTCGGGGCCATCCTGCATGTGCTCTACGCCGGCGAGGACAAGACGCTGCGCGGCGTCGCCAACTTTCTCTCCGATCCGGCCAGCCCGTTCGAGCTGACCTTGCACCGGATGATGACCACGCCGCACCTCGGCGACGGGCCGCATCCGGTCGTCGCATCGGCGGCGCGTGAAGTCCTCAACAAGAGCGACAACGAACGCTCGGGCGTGCTGTCCACGGCCATGTCGTTCCTCGGCCTTTACCGCGATCCCACGGTGGCCGAAGTCACCTCGCGCTGCGACTGGCGCATCGCCGACCTGATCGCTGCGGAACATCCGGTGTCGCTGTATCTGGTGGTGCCGCCTTCGGACATTTCGCGGACGAAGCCCCTCATTCGCCTGATCCTCAACCAGATCGGGCGGCGGCTCACCGAATCGCTCGACGGTTCCGATGGCATCGCGCGCCGCCACAAGCTGCTGTTGATGCTCGACGAGTTCCCGGCGCTGGGGCGCCTGGACTTCTTCGAGACGGCGCTGGCCTTCATGGCGGGCTACGGCATCCGCAGCTTCCTCATCGCGCAGTCGCTCAACCAGATCGACAAGGCGTATGGGCAAAACCACTCCATCCTCGACAACTGCCATGTGCGCGTGACGTTCGCCACGAACGACGAGCGCACCGCCAAGCGGATTTCCGAGACGCTGGGCACGGCCACCGAGCTGCGCGCGCAGCGCAACTATGCCGGCCACCGGCTCGCGCCGTGGCTAGACCACCTGATGGTGTCGCGCCAGGAAACCGCGCGCCCGCTGCTGACGCCGGGCGAAGTCATGCAGCTTCCACCTGACGAGGCCGTGGTGATGGTGTCCAGCGTGGCACCGATCAAGGCCAAGAAGCTGCGCTACTACGCGGACGCCAATTTCAAGCGTCGCGTGCTGCCACCGCCCGCGCTGGCGGATGGGCAGTACGCCGACGCGCCGCCATTGCGGCCCGACGACTGGAGCGGGTTGGCGATTCCCGCCGTGCCCACCGCACCCGCCGCGGCATCCGCTGATGGCCTGGGTTCCGCCGATGACGGTGGCCCACGCCGTCAGCCCGAACTCTCCGAAACCGTCGCCTACGACCCCGAGCTTGCCGCGCCTGCGGCCGACCTTGGGCTGCTCGATGACGACGACGACCTGCCGCTTCCCCTTCCTCGCCAGTTCGATCCAGCCATGCAGCGCACGGCCCGGCTGGCTTCCCTCGACCCCAACGACGGAATCGAGCTATGAGCCAATATCGCCTGAATCTCTTTATCCAGCCGGAGCACGCCAAGCGCCTGGACGAGCTGGCCGCCAAGAAAGGCGTGTCCAAGTCGTCCATCGTCGCGGCGGCGCTCGCATCGTGGCTGTCGCCCGATGCCGCCGACCAGCGCGAAGCGGCTATCGCCAAGCGGCTGGATCGCCTGTCGCGCCAAACCGAACGCCTGGAGCGCGACCAGAACATCCAGATCGAGACGCTGGCGCTGTTCATTCGCTACTACCTCACGGTCAGCACGCCAGTCCCCGAGGCACACCAAGAGGCCGCCCGCGCCCAAGGCAAAGCGCGCTTCGAGCAGTTCGTTGAACAGTTGGGCCGGCACCTGCTGCGCGGGCGCAGCCTGGTGCGCGACGTGGTGGAAGAACTGCATCCCGACCCGATGCGGATGGAAGACGCGGCGGCAGCCGCGCAAGCGCAGGAGCGTGCGTCATGAGCGCCGTTCCGCAGTCCATGAGCGCCACGTCGCTCGACCGCCGCTTCCAGATGCTGCGCACGGCGATGGGGCCGCTGATCGCCGCGGCACTCGAAGACCCGGACGTGGTGGAGGTGATGCTGAATCCCGATCGCACCCTCTGGGTGGATCGGCTTTCCAGTGGTCGGGCGCCGATGGGCGTGGAACTGTCCGAAGCGGACGGTGAGCGAATCATCCGCCTCGTGGCAGCCCATGTCGGAGCGGAGGTGCATCGCGGCCAACCGCTGCTGTCGGCCGAGTTGCCGGAAACGGGAGAACGCTTCGAGGGCATCTTGCCGCCTGCCGCGCCGGGGCCAGCCTTCGCGCTGCGCAAGCGCGCCATCGGCGTCATTCCGCTGGAGCGGTACGTCATCGACGGGATGATGACCAGCGCGCAAGCGGGCTTTCTCGTTCGCGCCGTGCGCGAGCGGCAGAACGTCTTGATCGCCGGCGCTACCAGCAGCGGCAAGACGACCCTGGCCAATGCGCTGCTGGCCGAGATTGCCGCCACGGGCGACCGCGTGCTGGTGCTCGAAGACACGGTGGAGCTGCAATGCGCGGCCCGTGACCACGTTCCCCTGCGCACGCGCGCAGGCGTGGTGTCGATGACCGAGCTGGTTCGCTCGTCCATGCGCCTGCGGCCTGATCGCGTCGTCGTTGGCGAAGTGCGCGGCGCCGAGGCGCTGGATCTCATCAAGGTATGGGGCACGGGCCACCCCGGCGGCATCGCCACGATCCATGCCGGCTCCGCGCTCGGCGCGCTGCTGCGCCTGGAGCAACTGATTCTCGAAGTGGCGGTGAATCCGCCCCGTGCGCTGATCGCCGAGGCGGTCAACGTGGTGATCCACATCGCCGGACGCGGGCGCAAGCGCCGCATCGAGAGCATCGCCCGTGTCGTCGGCTTCGACGCAGTGGGCTACCAACTGGCGGACGCGCTGGAAACGCCGTTTCCCGAGCTTCAGCCACTTCCCGATGCCGCACCCGCTGCGGCGACTTCCCCACCCCCTGACTCACTTGGAGAACTGCCATGACGCAGATGACCATTCCTGCTTTCCGTTTTTCTGCAAATCCGGCTTTGCGTCTTGCGCGGCTGCGCTGCCTGGCCCGTCCTGCGGGACAAGGGCTGCTGCTGGCCGCGCTGCTGTTGTTCCTGGCCGGAACCGCGCAGGCCGCCGGTTCCTCGATGCCGTGGGAAGGCCCGCTGCAATCCATCCTCGAATCCATCCAGGGGCCGGTGGCGCGCATCGTGGCCGTCATCATCATCATCGCCACGGGCCTCGCGCTCGCCTTCGGCGATACGTCGGGCGGATTCCGCAAGCTGATCCAGATCGTCTTCGGCCTGTCCATCGCGTTCGCCGCTTCGAGCTTCTTCCTGTCGTTCTTCAGCTTCTCCGGCGGGGCCGTCGTATGAGTGCCCCGGACACCTTCGCCGCCGGCTTCGAGGTGCCGCTGCATCGCTCGCTGACCGAGCCGATTCTGCTGGGCGGTGCGCCGCGCACCGTGGCGATCGCCAACGGCACGCTGGCCGCCGCTGTCGGGCTGGGCCTGCAATTGTGGATACCGGGCGTGGTGCTCTGGATCGTCGGCCATTCGCTGGCGGTCTGGGGCGCGCGCCTTGATCCGCAGTTCATGGCCGTGTTCGCCCGCCACATCAAACACAAGCCGCTGCTGGATGTTTGAGGGGAGGACGCCGCGATGCTGAATCTCGCCGAATACCGCCAGCGCCCGGCCTTGCTGGCCGACTGGCTGCCCTGGGCCGGACTGGTCGCGCCGGGCGTCGTCTTGAACAAGGACGGCAGTTTCCAGCGCACGGCCCGGTTTCGCGGGCCTGACCTCGACAGCGCGACGCAAGGCGAACTGATCGCCACGTCGGCGCGACTGAACAACGCGCTGCGCCGCATGGGATCGGGCTGGGCGCTATTCATCGAAGCCGAGCGCCATGCGGCCGCCGACTATCCGCGCTCGGAGTTTCCCGAGCCGCTTTCGTGGCTGGTGGAGGAAGAACGCCGGGCCGCGTTTGAGGAATCCGGCCATCACTTCGAGAGCGGCTATCACCTGACGCTGGTGTACCTGCCGCCGGAGGAATCCCGTGCTCGTGCAGCCAAGATGCTCTACGAGAACACGCCGACAAATGGCGTGGACTGGCGCGAGCGGCTGCAAGCCTTCGTCGCGGAAACGGATCGCGTCTTTGACCTGCTCGACGGCGTGATGCCGGAAATTGACTGGCTCGATGACGCGCAGACGCTGACCTACCTGCACGCGACCATCTCGACGCGGCGCTACCGCGTCGGCGTGCCCGAAGTGCCGTTCCACATCGACGCGCTGCTCACCGATTCCGCACTGATCGGCGGCCTGGCGCCCATGCTAGGCGATCAGCACCTGCGGCTGGTGTCGGTGCGGGGCTTCCCGACCTCGACCTGGCCGGGGATTCTGGACGACCTCAACCGCCTCGGTTTTGCGTACCGCTGGAGCACGCGCTTTCTCTGCCTCGACAAAGCCGAGGCGGAAAAAGAACTTTCCCGCCTGCGCCGCCAGTGGTTCGCCAAGCGCAAGAACGTCATCGCGCTGCTGCGCGAAACGATCTTCCAGCAGGAAAGCCCGCTGGTCGATACCGACGCCAACAACAAGGCCGCCGATGCCGACGCCGCCTTGCAGGAGTTGGGCAGCGATCAAGTCGCCTTCGGCTATCTGACGGCGACCGTCACCGTCATGGACGAGGACGCCGCCGTCGCAGACGAGAAGCTGCGCATGGTGGAGCGCGTCATCCAGGGTCGGGGCTTCGTCACCATCCCTGAAACGCTCAATGCCGTGGATGCCTGGCTGTCCTCGCTCCCCGGCAATGCTTACGCCAACGTGCGCCAGCCCATCGTCTCGACGCTGAATCTGGCGCACATGATGCCGGTGTCGGCGGTATGGGCCGGGCCGGAGAAGAACGAACACCTCGACGGCCCCCCGCTGATCGTGACACGCACCGACGGCGCCACGCCGTTCCGGCTGGTGACGCACATCGGCGACGTGGGTCATACGCTGGTCGCGGGGCCGACCGGCATGGGCAAGTCGGTCTTGCTCGCCACGCTGGCGATGCAATTTCGCCGCTATCGCGGCTCGCGCATCTTCGCCTTCGACATGGGCCGCTCCATGCGGGCCGCCATCCTCGGCCTGGGCGGCGAACACTACGACCTGGGCACGGATGGCGAAATCGCCTTCCAGCCACTCGCGCGCATCGACCGTGAGGGCTACCGCACCTGGGCCGCCGAATGGATCGAAGGCCGCTTGCTGCACGAAGGCGTGGCGATCGGCCCCGACGAGAAGGCGGCTATCTGGTCGGCGCTGGGAAGTCTCGCCGGTGCGCCGGTGGAGCAGCGCACGATGACGGGACTTTCCGTGCTGCTGCAATCGAACACGCTGCGACAAGCGCTGTCGCCCTATGTGCTGGGTGGCGCCCACGGCAAGCTGCTGGACGCCGACCACGACCGGCTGGGCATGGCCGACGTGCAGTGCTTCGAGATGGAGGAGCTGATGCACAGCAAGGCCGCCGTCATGGCCGTGCTGCATTACCTCTTTGCGCGTTTCGATGAACGCTTCGACGGGGCGCCCACGCTGCTGATCCTTGATGAAGCGTGGCTGTTCCTCGATGACCCGGTGTTTGCCGCGCGTATCCGCCAGTGGCTCAAGACACTGCGCAAGAAGAACGTCAGCGTCATCTTCGCCACGCAGAGCCTCGCCGACATCAAGGATTCGAGCATCGCGCCCGCGATCATCGAGAGCTGCGCGAGTCGGATTTTCTTGCCCAACCCGCAGGCCACCGAGCCGCAGATTCGCACGATCTACGAGGGCTTCGGCCTCAACAGGCGGCAGATCGAGATCGTCGCCACCGCGCAGCCCAAGCGCGACTACTACTACCAATCCCGCCTCGGCAACCGCCTGTTCGAACTCGACCTGGGGCCGGCGGCTCTGGCGTTTGCGGGCGCTTCCACGCCGCAAGACCAGCGCGACATAGACCGCGTGCTGCTGGACGCCGGCGTGCCCGGCTTCGCGGGCGCCTGGCTGCGCCATCGCGGCCTCGATTGGGCGGCCGACCTGCTGCCCTCGTTCCCCGGCCTCGCGCCGGGTTCCCTCGCTGACCAACCTCTGGAGAACCTGCCATGAATAAGCGCCTTATCGCCGCCGCCATCGCGGCCATGCTTTGCACCGCCACCGCCCATGCGCAATGGGTCGTGGTCGATCCCACGAACCTCGTGCAGAACACGCTGACCGCGATCCGCACGTTGCAACAGATCAACAACCAGATCCAGCAGCTTCAGAACGAAGCGCAGATGTTGATGAACCAGGCGCGCAACCTCGCCAGCCTGCCGTCCAGCGTGGTGAACCAGTTGCGCGCCAATTTGGCGACGACCGAGCGGCTAATCGCCCAGGCGCGCGGCCTGGCCTACGACGTGACGAATCTGGATCGGGAGTTCGCGCGCCTGTATCCCGAGCAGTACGCCGCCACCGTCAGCGGCGACCAGATGTACCGCGACGCGCAGGAGCGTTGGAGGAACACGCTCCACGGCTTGCAGACCACCATGCAGATGCAAGCGCAGGTATCGCAGAACCTGGGCGAAGACGAAAGCGTGCTGGCCGACCTCGTGGGCAAGAGCCAGTCGGCCGAAGGCGCGTTGCAGGCGATGCAGGCCATGAACCAGTTGCTGGCTTTGCAGGCCAAGCAGTCGATCCAGTCGCAGCGGCTCCAGATCACGCAAGACCGGGCCGCCTCGCTGGAGCTGGCGCGGCAGGCGGCGGCCACCGAACGCGCCCGCGAGGTGCGGCGGCGCTTCCTGGGTGAAGGCACGCCGTACACGCCGCAGCGCGTGGACTTCTACGGCAACTGACGGAGGCCGCCATGCGATGCGTCCTCGCCCTGTCGGTTTCGCTGCTTGTGGCGCTGCTGGCCGCTTGCAGCGAGCAGCCGACCGACAACCTTGCCGATGCCCTGACCGCCGATCCCGTGCGGCTCAAGGCATTGCGCGCGCAATGCGCGGCCGACCGGCAGGCCACGGGCGAGGACGCTTGCCGCGCCGCCGCCGAAGCCTTCCGGCGGCGCTTCTTCTCCGGCCAGGCCGGGCCGGATGAGTACCAGACGCTGGCCGACCTGCCGCCGATCCCGCCAAGTTTCGATGCACCGGCCGAATCGGACGACGGCAGCGAATCGCCGGCCGCATCCGATCAAGAGGACGCGCCATGAATGACGTGACCATCATCGACCGCTTCCTCAGTATCTTCGCCGCCTACATCGACTCGGGTTTCGGGCTGTTGCAGGGCGAAGTGGCCTTCCTCACCGCAACGCTGATCGTCATCGACATGACGATCGCCGGACTGTATTGGGCGATGAGCCACGCCACCGGCCAGGGCGAGGACGTCATCGCCAAGCTGCTGCGCAAGGTGCTCTACGTCGGTGCCTTCGCCTACATCATCGGCAACTTCAACTGGCTGGCCGGCATCGTGTTCCGCTCCTTCGCCGGGCTGGGCATCACCGCCACCGGCTCGGCCATCACGATGGAGAACTTCTTGCAGCCGGGCCGGCTGGCGAAAACCGGCATCGACGCAGGAGCGCCGATTCTGGAGCAAGTCGGCGAGATGGCCGGCTTCCCCGAGGTGTTCGTCAATCTTGACGCCATCACGGTGATGTTCCTCGCCTGGCTGATTGTGGTCTTGAGCTTCTTCGTGCTGGCGATCCAGCTATTCATCACGTTGATCGAGTTCAAGCTGACCACGCTCGCAGGCTTCGTGCTGGTGCCTTTCGCGCTCTGGAATAAGACGAGCTTCTTGGCGGAAAAGGTGCTTGGCAACGTGGTGTCGTCTGGCGTCAAGGTCTTGGTGCTGGCTGTCATCGTCGGCATCGGTTCGGGCGTGTTCGCGGAGTTCCAAGTCCATCCCGCCGAGCCTTCCATCGACCATGCGCTGGTCATCATGCTGGCCTCGCTCACCTTGCTGGCGCTCGGGATCTTCGGCCCCGGTATCGCCACGGGCCTGGTGTCCGGTGCGCCGCAACTCGGCGCGGGCGCGATGGCCGGGGCCGCTGTCGGCGCCGCCGGCACGGCCGTTGCCGTCGGCGCTGCCGCGACGGGCGTAGGCGGCGCCGTCATGGCCGGGGCGCGCATGGCGCCTGCCGCCGCCAAGCTCGCTGGCAGCGGCGCGCGTGCTGCCGCCTCGACGGCCAGCAGCGCACGCTCGGCGTTTCAGGCCGGTTCCGCCGCCGCAGGCGGTGGCGCGAAGGGCGCGATGGCCGGCTTGGGCAACGTCGCCAAGACCGGCGCGCAGTCCGCCGGGCGCGGCATCGCATCCCGTGCTTCCGCTGCTGGGCAACGCATGGCAGCTCCCTTCCGCTCTGGTTGGAACGGCCAGGCGGCTGACGGCGACTCGGCAGCCGGAGCATCCGGCCAGGCCGCCGCAGGCGAGGCCACGTCCGGCGCAGCCAATACACAGCCCGCTTGGGCCAAGCGGCTGCATCGCCGCCAGCAACTCACCCATGCCGCGACCACCACCGCCCATGCGCTGCGCGGCGGCGACGGCGGCGGCTCCGGCCAGGGGCCGAGCCTGCGCGATTCCGATTCATAAGGAGAACTGACAATGCGATTCAAGAAACCGCAGGTGCGCTATGCCGACACGCCGCAGCCTGCCACGCCGTACCAAGCTGCCGGCCAGGTATGGGACGAGCGTATCGGCTCGCCGCGCGTGCAGGCGAAGAACTGGCGGCTGATGGCCTTCGGTTGCCTGACACTCGCGCTGCTGATGGCTGGCGGCCTGGTGTGGCGCTCGGCGCAGTCCATCGTGACGCCCTACGTGGTGGAGGTGGACAGCGCGGGCCAGGTGCGCGCCGTCGGCGAAGCCGCCACGCCTTACCGGCCCAACGATGCGCAGACCGCGCACCACATTGCGCGCTTCGTGACGCTGGTGCGCTCGCTGTCCATCGACCCCATCGTCGTCCGCCAAAACTGGCTGGACGCCTACGACTATACGACCGACAAGGGCGCAGCCGTGCTCAACGACTACGCGCGGGTCAACGACCCATTCGCACGCATCGGCAGGGAGTCGGTGACAGTGCAGATCGCCAGCGTCGTGCGCGCCAGCGACACGTCTTTCAACGTGCGCTGGACGGAACGCCGCTACGTCAACGGCGCCGCGGCTGGCCTAGAGCGGTGGACGGCCGTGGTGTCCATCGTGCTCCAGCCGCCGCGCACCGAAGAACGCCTGCGCAAGAACCCCCTGGGCATCTACGTCAACGGCTTGTCGTGGAGCCGAGAACTGGATTCTTCCGAAGGAGCCAAGCCATGAACCTGTCTTTCCGTATTTACGTTTCCGTGCTGATGCTTGCGGCCCTGGCGGGCTGCGCCACGCAGGGCAAACCGCCGCCGGTGATTTCGCTCGATGAGCCGGTGCAGGCTCAGCCGCTGCCCGAGCCGCCCGCGCCGGTGGAGGTGGTGGCCGTACCCGAGGTGTTGCCGATGCCGGCGCAGTTGAAGCCAGCGCCCGAAGCAGAAGACGCCAAACCCACGCCGGAACCGGCCGACGAGAAGGTGCGCGTCTCGCGCGCCAATGCCGAGGCCCGCGTCGCACCCACGCGCGAGGGCTACGTCAACGCGATTCAAGTCTGGCCCTTCACCGATGGCGCGCTGTATCAGGTCTATGCCGCCGTGGGTCGCGTGACCGTGATTTCGCTCCAGCCGGGCGAAGAACTGGTGACGGTAGCCGCCGGCGATACCGTGCGCTGGATCGTGGGTGACACGTCCAGCGGCAGCGGCGCCGAGTTGCGCGTGAACGTGCTGGTCAAGCCGATTCGCTCGAGCCTCAAGACCAACCTCGTCATCACTACCAGCCGCCGCACCTATTTGCTTGAGCTGACCTCGACGGAAAAGACGTGGATGGCGTCGGCGTCATGGGAGTACCCGCGCGACCGGATGCTGGCATTGCAGCGCCAGGCGCAGGCGGCCAGTGCCGCCGCCCCGGTCGATACCGGACTGTCGCTGGAGAAGCTGCGGTTCCGCTACGCGATCAGCGGCAGCAATCCGCCGTGGAAGCCGCTGCGCGCCTTCGATGACGGCGAGAAGGTCTATATCCAGTTTCCGCCGGGCATCGCGCAAGGCGAGCTGCCACCGCTGTTCGTCATCGGCGCGCAGGGCGATGGACAACTGGTGAACTACCGCTTCCGCTCGCCGTACTACATCGTGGATCGGCTGTTCGGCGCGGCCGAACTGCGCCTGGGCAGTGACAAGGGCGACGTGGTGCGAATCGAGCGCACGGACGGCGTTGCGCGGAGGAACTGACCATGAGCCAAGACGACGCCCCTGACCTTGCCACGCCGCAGGCGGGCAAGGTAGCGCCCGAGGCGGTGGCGCTGCGCGCCCAGCCGCGCCCGGTCACGCGCCTGAATCGGCGCACGCTGGCCATCCTTGCCGGCGGCCTGTCGGTCGCCGTGTTCGGGGCCACGATCTGGTCATTGCAGCCGCAGCGGCGCGGAGCCAGCGAGCAGGCCGAGCTTTACAACGTCGATCGCGTGTCGAAGTCCGAAGGGCTGGACGCGCTGCCAACCGATTACTCGAAGCTGCCGGCCTTGCCGCCCGCCGCACCCGAACTGGGGCCGCCACTACCGGGCGATCTTGGCCCGGCCATCGTGAACTCGCAGCAGCCGGTGACACCGGCCTATACGCCTCCGGGTCACGATCCCGAGGATGCCTTGCGCAAGGAAGCTGATGCGGCGGCGGCTTCGTCGGTGTTCTTCCGCTCGGGCGGCCAAGGCCAGGCCGCCGCCACGGTGGCGCAGGCGGCGCCGGGGGTGCCTGGCGCTGCCAGCGCGCTCGCGGCCTTCGACCCACTCGCTGCCGGGCCGGCCTCTGTGGCTGCACAGCCAGCCGATCCGACCGCCGTGCAGAACCGGCAAGACCAGAAAGAGGCATTCCTGAAAGGCGGCTCTACGGAAACCCGCAATTCCGGCAACCTGGCGCTGCCGGCATCGCCTTATCAGGTGATGGCGAGCACGGTGATCGCCGGCGCGCTGGTGACAGGTATCAAGTCGGACTTGCCGGGCGACGTGATCGCCACGGTGACAGAGCCGGTCTATGACACGGCCACGGGCAAGTTCCTGCTGATCCCGCAGGGATCGCGCATCCTCGGGCGCTACAACAGCCAGGTCAGCTACGGGCAGAGCCGCGTGCAGGTGGTGTGGAACCGGATCATCCTGCCCGATACGTCCTCGCTGACGCTCGACAACCTCGTGGGCACCGACCCGGCCGGCTACGCCGGCCTGGAAGACGACGTGGACTGGCATTGGGATCGCATCGTCGCCGGTGCTGTGCTGACGACGCTGCTGGGCGTTGGCGCCGAGCTGGCCGCGCCGGAGAACCGCCAGGACGGCAACCGCATCGTCATCGCCGGACGCGACAGCGCACAGGACAGCATCAATCAGGTCGGCCAGGAGATGACCCGGCGCAACATGAACATCCAACCCACGCTGACCAGCCGGCCCGGCCTGCCGGTGCGGATCATCGTCAACCGGGATCTTGTGCTGCGGCCGTACCAGCCGCTGTTCTTCAACCGGGGGGCTTCGCAATGAGCACGACCAAGAAGCTGCGGCTCGGGCCGCTGCCCAAGACCGAAAGCGTCAAGCTGACCTTCGCCTGTCCGGCCAGCCTGAAAGCCGACCTCGATCGCTACGCCGCGCTGCACGCGCAGGCGTATGGCGAGGCGGTAGATGCCATGACGCTGATCCCGCACATGCTGGAAGCCTTCATGGCGGGAGACAGGGGATTCAGGAAGGGCACGGCCACGCGGAGCGCGCCATCGAAGCCGGCATGATGGTGTCGTACATCGCCCGCCGCATCCATCGAACGCGCAGCCCCAAGGCTGCGCGTTCTTCGTTCTGGATGCCGCCAAGCCTCTTGGGCTATGATGATGCGGCAGGCCCGCCGTTCCTCGGCAATCAAGCACGACACAGTGCGATGCGGCTTCCCCTCCCGACGCTCTTATGTGGCTCCTAGCCCACGAAGCCGCAGTGCTGCAAAGCGGCCCCGAAAAGAGCTAACCTACTGCCCCACATACGGTTTCAAGCCCTTCGTGATTTACACGAAAGACTTGACACCGGCACTTTTTTGTTGCGCTGCGCGGATTAGAACGCCTCTTCCTCCATACCTGCACAGGTCATGTCGCGCGCCTTGACCACCTGGAGCCAGGCACCGATGCGCGGCAGCTCGTAGTGGAAGAAATAGCGCTGCGCCGCCAGGCTGCCGCGATGGGCAGCAATCGCCAGATCCCTGTCCATGGCCAGCACGGCCAGCGCCACATCCAGCCAGATCCAGGCCAGCACCATATGGCCGAAGGCCTGCATATAGGGCACGGCATTGGCCAGGGCCTCCTGGGGATTGCCGCTCGCCCAGGCCGCCTTGGTGGCGGCGCCTACATCGGCCAGCGCGCGCGCCAGCTGGTTGGCATGGCTCGCCAGCTTTTCATGCTGCATGGCACGCTGGATGGTGGCGTTGATGCGGGCCGCCAGCAGCTGCAGCCCCTTGCCACCGTCCATGACGACCTTGCGGCCCAGCAGATCCAACGCCTGGATGCCATGCGTTCCCTCGTGAATCATGTTCAGACGGTTGTCGCGCCAGTACTGCTCGACCGCGAAGTCCCGCGTATAGCCATAGCCGCCATGGATCTGGATGGCCAGCGAATTGGCTTCCAGGCAGAACTCGCTGGGCCAGCTCTTGGCAACCGGCGTCAACACCTCCAGCAGCAGCCTGGCTTCTGCCGCCTCCTGACTCTGGCCGGTGTACTGCTCGTCCACCAGCCTCGCGCACAGCAGGTTCAGGGCCAGCGCGCCTTCGCAATAGGCCTTCTGCGCCAGCAGCATGCGCTTGACGTCGGCATGCTCGATGATGCGCGACTGTGGCCGGCTCGCATCCTTGCCGCCCTCGCCTATGGGCCGGCCCTGAGGGCGGCTTTGCGCATATTCGAGACTGGCGTGGTAGCCCGCCATGCCCAGCATGGAAGCCGCCATGCCGATGGAGATACGCGCCTCGTTCATCATGTGGAACATGCATTTGAGGCCCTCGCCGGGCTGGCCGACCAGGTAGCCGATCGCACCCGCGCCGCGGCCATCCAGGCCCCCGCCATGCTGGCCGCGCACCGGGTATCTGCCTTCGCCGAAATTGAGCAAGGTATTGGTCGTGCCGCGCCAACCCAGCTTGTGGTTGAGGCCCGCCAGGGCCACGTCGTTGCGCTCGCCAGTCAGCCGCCCCTCAGCATCGACCAGCTTCTTGGGCACGATGAACAGCGAAATGCCCTTCACGCCGGCAATGGTCTTGCCATCGGCCCCGGGAATCTTGGCCAGCACCAGGTGCACGATGTTCTCGGTCATCTCGTGGTCGCCCGAGCTGATCCACATCTTGTTGCCCTTGAGCCGATAACGCGGCCCCAGCGCATCGCTCTCGTACTCGACGCCATCGGGCTCGGCGCGCGTGGCGATGTCCGACAGCGAGGAGCCCGCCTGCGGCTCGGACAAGGCCATGGTGCCGGCCCAGCGGCCGTTGAACTCATTGGCGGCAAAGACTTTTTTCTGCCGCTCGGTGCCATGGGCCATGATGGCGTTGGCATTGCCCGAGGTCAGCATGTTCGAACCAATGCTGATCGAGGCCGCTGCGAAAAAGCAGTTGGCCGCTGCCTCCACGGTATAGGGCAGCTGCATGCCGCCCATCTCGTAGTCCTGGGCCGCGCTGAGCATGCCCGATTCGGCATAGGCCTCGCGGGCTTCATAGGTGCATTGAGGCAGGATGACTTTTTCGCCATCGAACTGCGGCTCATGCAGATCCACCGTGCGGTTGAAGGGCGCGTATTTCTCGCGCGCGATGCGCTCGCAGGTATCCATCACCGCATCAAAGGTATCACGCGAATGATCGGCAAAGCGTGAGCGACTGGTCAGGCCTTCGGCCTGCAGCCAGTCGTAGAGCAGAAAGTCAATGGTGGAACGCAGGCGCATAGATTACCTATCAGAACAGGCTTCACCGCTTATGAATAAAGCGATCAAAGCTATCAATTTCATAAATCCAGAGGAGAAAAAAGCCGCCTCCAGCCCCCCATCCCAAGGTGGCCAGAAGACGGCTTGACCCAAGCCCTGCTTACAGGACTTCAAACACGCCTGCCGCGCCCATGCCGCCGCCAATGCACATGGTCACGCAGACACGCTTGGCGCCGCGGCGCTTGCCCTCGATCAATGCATGGCCCGTCAGGCGCTGGCCCGAAACGCCATAGGGGTGGCCCACGGCAATCGCGCCACCGTTGACATTGAGCCTGTCGGCCGGAATGCCCAGCTTGTCACGGCAGTAGATGACCTGCACGGCAAAGGCTTCGTTGAGCTCCCACAGGTCAATGTCCTGCACCGACAGACCCAGCTTCTTGAGCACCTTGGGAATGGCGTAGATGGGGCCGATGCCCATTTCGTCGGGCTCGCAGCCGGCCACGGCAAAGCCCAGGAAGCGGCCCAGGGGCTTGAGGCCCTTGCGCGAGGCGTATTCCTCGCTGACCACGGCGCAGGCGCCGGCCCCGTCGGAGAACTGGCTCGCATTGCCGGCGGTAATCACCCCGCCGGGCAGCGCGCTGCGCAGACCGCTGATGCCTTCCTTGGTCGTGCCCTCGCGAATGCCCTCATCCTTGCTGACGGTCACCTCCTTGGTGATCAGGCCGCGCACCTTGTCGGCCACGCCCATGACGGTCTTCATGGGAGCAATTTCCGCTTCGAACAGGCCAGCCGCCTGTGCCGCAGCCGCTTTTTGCTGGCTGGAGGCGCCGTACTCGTCCTGGGCATCGCGGCTGATGTTGTAGCGCTTGGCCACCTGCTCGGCAGTCTGCAGCATGCTCCAGTAGATCTCGGGCTTCATGGCTGTCAGCTCGGGATCGAAAGCCATGTGCGGGTTCAGATGGGGTTGCACGCAGGAGATGCTCTCCAGACCGCCGGCCACCAGCACATCGTTCTCGCCCGCGATGATGCGCTGGGCAGCCAGCGCAATCGCCTGCAGGCCCGAGGAGCAGAAGCGGTTGATGGTCAGGCCCGAGGTCGTGACAGGTAGACCTGCACGCATGGCGATCAGACGGGCGACATTGCCGCCTGTCGTGCCTTCGGGCAGGGACATGCCCATGATCACGTCCTCGACCTCGGCGCCCTCAATGCCTGCGCGCTCCACAGCCGCCTTGACGGCGTGGGCACCCAGGGTGGGGCCATAAGTCATGTTGAAAGCGCCCTTCCAGCTCTTGGCCAGCGGGGTGCGCGCGGTAGAAACAATCACTGCGGATGTCATGTTCTGTCCTTTGATTCTGGGTATTTCGTGGCAGATCGCCGTTCACACAGGCCCGCAAATCGACGATTTGCGTTGGAGACGGGGAGCGAAGCCGCAAGCAGTACGAGTAGTACGACAAGGCTTCGCTACGACGTCTCAAGGTCTGTGTGCGCGGCGCTTAGCTGAACTGCTTGCCTTCGGCGGCCAGCTTGGCCAGCAGCGGAGCAGGCTGCCAGAACTTGGCATCGTCGTTGGGGTTCTGGGCAAAGCGACCCATGGCCTGAACCACATTGAACAGGCCGACTTCGCCCGCATAGTGCATGGGACCGCCGCGCCACAGCGGAAAGCCGTAGCCGGTCAGATACACCATGTCGATATCGCCGGACTTGCTGGCAATGCCGTCCTCCAGAATGTGCGCGCCTTCGTTGACCAGCGCAAAGACCAGGCGCTGCACGATTTCCTCGTCGGAGATCTTGCGCGGCGTCAGCCCCAGGCTCTTGCGATGCTCGTCGATCATCTTGGTCACCACCTCCGAAGGGATGGCGTCGCGCTTGCCGGGCACATAGTCATACCAGCCCGCACCGGTCTTCTGACCAAAGCGGCCCAGCTCGCACAGACGGTCCGCGCTGGCGCTGTACTTCATGTCGGGTTGCTCGACATGGCGACGCTTGCGGATGGCCCAGCCGATATCGTTGCCGGCCAGATCGCCCATGCGGAACGGGCCCATGGCAAAGCCGAACTTCTCGATGGCCTTGTCCACCTGCTGTGGCGATGCACCTTCGTCCAGCAGGAAGCCGGCCTGGCGCGAGTACTGCTCGATCATGCGATTGCCGATAAAGCCGTCGCAGACGCCGGAGACCACGGCCGTCTTCTTGATCTTCTTGGCCACCTTCATCACCGTGGCCAGCACATCCTTGGCCGTGGCCTTGCCACGCACCACTTCCAGCAGCTTCATCACATTGGCGGGACTGAAGAAATGCATGCCCACCACGTCCTGCGGACGCTTGGTGAAGGCTGCGATCTTGTCCACATCGAGCGTAGAGGTGTTGGATGCCAGAATTGCGCCGGGCTTGGCCACTTCATCAAGCTGCTTGAAGACCTGCTCCTTCACGCCCAGTTCCTCGAACACGGCCTCGATGATGAGGTCGGCATTCTTCAGATCGCCATAGTTGAGCGTGGTGGACAGCAGGCCCATGCGCTGCTCGTACTTCTGCTCGGAGAGCTTACCCTTCTTGACCTGCGCTTCGTAGTTCTTGCGGATGGTCGCCACGCCACGGTCCAGGGCTTCCTGCTTGGTCTCCAGAATCGTGACGGGAATGCCCGCATTCAGGAAGTTCATGGAGATGCCGCCGCCCATGGTGCCGGCACCGATCACGCCCACAGTGCGGATTTCGCGAACTGGCGTGTCTGCGGGCACGTCGGGGATCTTGGAGGCGGCACGCTCGGCCATGAACAGATGGCGCAGCGAACGCGACTCGGGCGTCATCATCAGCTGCATGAAGGCTTCGCGCTCAGCCACCATACCGTCATCGAACTTCTTGGTCGTGGCGTTCTTGACGGCTTCCAGGCAGCGCAGGGGCGCAGGGAAGTTCTTGGACATGCCCTGCACCATGGTGGCGGCAAACTCGAAATAGGCCTCGCCCTGGGGATGCTTGCAGGACAGGTCGCGCACACGCGGCAGCGGGCGGACATCGGCGACCTCCAGCGCCAAGGCCCTAGCCTCGGCCAGCAGCGTCTCGGCCGAGGCCGACATCTTGTTGAACAGCTTCTGGCCGGGCAGCGTGGCCAGCATTTCGCTCATCACGGCCTCGCCGCTGACGATCATGTTGAGCGCGGCTTCCACACCCAAGACGCGCGGCAGGCGCTGGGTGCCGCCGGCGCCTGGCAGCAGGCCGAGCTTGACCTCGGGCAGCGCCACGGCCGTGCCGGGAGCCGCAATGCGGTAATGGCAGCCCAGCGCCAGTTCCAGCCCGCCCCCCATGCAGACGCTGTGGATCGCAGCAATCACAGGCTTGGTCGACAGGTCCAGTTGCTGGATGACCGAAATCAGATGCGGCTCACGGTAGGCATCTTCCTTGCCGAATTCGGTGATATCGGCTCCGCCCGAGAAGGCCTTGCCGGCCCCGGTGATCACAATGGCCTTGACGGCATTGTCCGCCAGAGCCTGGCGCAAACCTTCGACCACACCTCGTCTAGTGGCCAGACCCAGGCCGTTGACCGGCGGGTTGTTCAAGGTAATGACGGCGATGGCTCCGTCGACTTTGTATTCAGCAGTCATGCTGTTGTCCCCTGTTCAATAAATAGAAAAGAACGGTCGTGCGTTTTTTATTTTCCGAGTTTTGCTGCGTTGCGCAACTGATGCTTGTCCTCAATGAGACATCCCTGGGAAACAACCACTGACGCCATCCCCGTCAGAGATGCCATGCAAGCCGCGGCGCGGCGAGGCCGCCCGGGCGATGGCATCCTCCCCCTCCCGCAAGGCGAGGCAGGGGAAAGGCGCGAGAGGCGCCCCAGGGCGAGATTCACCTCAAACTTCCAGCCACTCCTTGCGAACCTTTTCGTTCGCCCTGAGGGTCTCGGGAGTGCCGTCGAACACGATATGTCCATGGCCCATGACCAGGGCCCGATCCGAGATATTCATGGCAATGGTCAGCTTTTGCTCGATCAGCAGCACGGACACGCCGCGATCCTTGATCTTCTTGAGGTATTCGCCCACCAGCTCCACGATCTTGGGTGCCAGCCCTTCCGTGGGTTCGTCGATGATGATGAGATCCGGGTCGCCCATCAACGTGCGGCAGAGCGTGAGCATCTGCTGCTCTCCGCCCGACATCACGCCGGCCTCGGTGTGCTGGCGCTCCTTGAGGCGAGGAAACATGGCATACATATCGTCAAAACCCCAGCGGCTGCTTTTGCCCTTGCCTTTCTGGCCCAGCATCAGGTTCTGATGCACGGTCAGATTGGGGAACACATCGCGGCTCTCCGGCACATAGCCGATACCCAGATGGGCCACCTCATAGGCTTTTTTGCCGTTCAGGTTCTTGCCTTTCCAGTCCAGCGCCCCCTCCCAGTGCACCAGGCCCATGATGGCCTTGGCCGTGGTGGAGCGGCCCGAACCGTTGCGCCCCAGCAAGGCCACGATTTCGCCCGCATGGACCTCGAAGTCCACGCCATGCAGCACATGGCTTTTGCCGTAGTAGGCATGCAAATCGTTGATCTTCAGCATCTCAATGCGCTCCTGCCTGTTGGTCTGCGACGGAAGATCCCAGATATGCTTCCTGCACTCTGGCGTTGGCACGCACGGCTTCGGGCGTGTCATAGGCGATGACCTCGCCATAGACCACCACGGCAATCTTGTCCGCGAGCCCGAAGACCACGCCCATGTCGTGCTCCACGGTCAGCAGCGTCTTGCCTTCGGTGACCTTCTTGATCAGCTGGATGAAATGCGCGGTTTCGCTGTTGCTCATGCCGGCCGTGGGCTCGTCCAGCAGGATGACGCTGGCACCGCCGCCGATGGTGATGCCGATCTCCAGCGCACGCTGCTCGGCATAGGTCAGGTTCACCGCCAGCGTGTCGCGCTTGCGGTGCAGGCCGATCATCTCCATCAGCTCGTTGGCGCGCTCGTTGGCGTCATGCAGATTGGAGAGAAAGCGCCAGAAGCTGTAGCGATAGCCCAGGCTCCAGAGCACGCTGCAGCGCAGGTTTTCAAACACCGAGAGCTTGGGAAAGATGTTCGTGATCTGAAAGCTGCGCGACAAGCCCATGCGATTGATTTCGAAGGGCTTCTTGCCGTTGATGCGCTGGCCGTGCAGCAGCACCTCGCCGCTGCTGGGCTCGAAGCGACCGCTGATCAGATTGAACAGCGTGCTCTTGCCGGCACCGTTGGGGCCGATGATGGCGATACGTTCGCCGGCATTGACCGCCAGGTTGGCGCCGCGAATGATTTCGGTCTTGCCGAAGCTCTTGCGCAGATCACGCAGCTCCAGCGCATGAGAGGACTGCTGCACCACTTGCGCAGCCGGTTGATGGATGGCGATGCTGGACATGGTTCAGCCCTCCCCTTTCTTGATGCTTTCTTCGATCGCTTCCTGTATGCGTCCCCAGCGGCGGGCCGTCAGGCGGCGCACGCCCTCCAGCAGGCCCAGGCCCACCACGAACACCACAATCGCCACGGTCCACGTGGAGGCTGCGCTGGTGTCCAGCTCGGCGCCCATGAAGGGCACCTTGGGGCCCAGCGCCGCGTTGAGCTGCATGTGATAGATCATCTCGATCAGCGACGCGGCACCTACCACCGTCACGATTCCGGCCGCCAGAATGCCCAGATAGGGCATCAGCAGGCGCTTGAAATGACCGAACTTGGCCACGCGCAGATTCATCATGATCAGGCTGGCCACACCGCCGGGCGCATACATGACCATGAGCAGGAACACCAGGCCCAGGTACAGCAGCCAGGCCTTGGTCAGCTCGGACAGCAACACCGAAGCCAGCACCAGCAGCACCGCACCGATGATGGGACCGAAGAAGAAGGTGGCGCCGCCCAGGAAGGTGAACAGCAGATAGCCGCCCGAGCGCACCACGCTGACACTGTCCATTGCCGTGATGATCTCGAAATTGATGGCCGTCAGCCCGCCACCGATACCCGCAAAAAAGCCTGCAATGATGAAGGCGAAGTAGCGCACGCGCTGGGTGTTGTAGCCCACGAACTCGACACGCTCGGGGTTGTCGCGCACGGCATTCAGCATGCGCCCCAGCGGCGTGCCGGTGAAGGCGAACATGGCTGCCGTGCAGACGAAGCAGTACACGGCAATCAGGTAATACACCTGCAGACCCGAGCCGAAGTCCAGCCCGAAGAACTTGCTGTAGACACGGTCCGTGGTGATGCCGCCCTCGCCGCCGAAGAACTCGGGGAACATCAGCGCCATGGAGGCCACCAGCTCTCCCAGCCCCATGGTGATCATGGCAAAGGTGGTGCCCGATTTCTTGGTCGTCACATAGCCGAAGAGCGCCGCAAAGAACATGCCCGCCAGGCCGCCCACGATGGGAATCAGCACCAGCGGAATGGCCATCTCGCCTGCGGCGGCCTTGTTCATGGCATGGATGGCCAGGAACGAGCCCAGGCCGGTATAGACCGCATGTCCGAAGCTCAGCATGCCGCCCTGTCCCAGCAGGATGTTGTAGGACAGGCAGATGATGATCAGATAGCCGATCTGGCTCAGCATGGTCAGCGCCAGCGAGCTGGTGAAGATCAGCGGTGCCACGATCAGCGCCAGCGCGAACAAACCCCAGACCAGAATGCGCCCTATGTTCAGGGGCTTGAAGCGGTAATGTGCCTGCGCCCGAGCTTTGTCTGCAGCAGAAGAATTCATGGGTGTTTTTGCAATCGAAGACATGGCTCAATCTCCTCTGGTACCCAGCAGGCCCTTGGGCCGGAAGATCAGAATCAGCACCAGAAACAGGTAAGGCAGAATCGGCGCGACCTGCGACAGCGTCAGCCGCAGCACGGGCCAGCCGAAGGTGGATTCATTGACCTGATGCCCCATGGAACTGAACAGGCCGGCCAGCGACCAGTCCAGCGCCACGGCAAAGGTCTGTACCACGCCGATCAGCAGCGAAGCCACGAAAGCCCCGGCCAGCGAGCCCATGCCGCCGACCACCACCACCACGAAAATGATGGAGCCCACGGAGGCCGCCATGGCGGGCTCGGTCACATAGGTGTTGCCACCGATCACACCGGCCAGACCTGCCAGCGCGCAGCCGCCGCCAAACACCAGCATGAAGACGCGCGGCACGTTGTGGCCCAGCGCCTCCACCATTTCGGGGTTCTTGAGCGCGGCCTGGATCACCAGGCCGATGCGTGTGCGCGTCAGCAACAGCCAGACGGCCACCAGCATCAGCAGCGCCACCAGCATCACAAAGGAGCGCGACTTGGGGAACTGCGTGCCGTACAAGGTAAACAGCGGCCCCTGCAGAGCCGCAGGCAGCGCATAGGGCACAGTGCCGCGCCCCCAGACGAGCTGCACCACTTCCAGAATCAGATAGGACAGGCCAAAGGTCACCAGCAGCTCGGGCACATGGCCGTACTTGTGCACGCGGCGCAGGCTGTAGCGCTCGAACAGCGCCCCCAGCACGCCCACCAGCACCGGGCTGAAAAAGAGCGCGGGCCAGAACCCGATGATGCCGCTGAGCGTGTATGCGAAATACGCGCCCAGCATATAGAAGCTGGTGTGGGCGAAATTCAGCACGCCCATCATGCTGAAGATCAGCGTCAGGCCCGAGCTGAGCATGAAGAGCAGCAGCCCGTAGCTCACACCGTTGAGCATGGATATGGTGAAAAATTCAGGCGTCATCGACTTGCCTTGTTCTCATGAGCGAAAAGACCGCTGCAGCACTGCACCTGTTATGCGTTCTGGTCGGTGCGGATGCTGCAGCACGAGGGAGGGTGAGAATATTCGGGCCCGGCTCAGGACGGACGCTTCATCTGGCAGCTGGTGGGCGTGCTCGCCACATAGGGCTCGTAGTACTTCACGGGCGCGAAGGTGTAGCCGGTGTTTTCGGCGTCATAGGGGAACTTGCCACCCGCCTTCTGCCACTTCGAGATGTACAGGCCCTGCTGCAACTGGTGGTCGCTCTTGCGCATTTCGACTTCGCCATTGAAGCTTTTGATCTTCATGCCCTCGAGAGCCGCCGCCACCTTGACCGGGTCGGTGGAGCCCGTCTTGACAAAGGCCGCATCCAGCAAGGCGAACACATGGTAGATCGAGCTTTGCGTCAGGTCGTCGTTGAACTTCTTCTTGAAGCTCTCCATGCTGGCCTGAATCGGCGCTCCCATGTTGTAGTGCCCGTAAGTCACGGTATAGACCTTGCCGTCGGAGGCCGCACCCATGGCGGTGGGAGCGCCGGCTCCAAACGCGTAATAGGTATAGAACTTGACGTTGTTCAGGCCGGCGTCATTGGCGGCCTTGAGCAGCAGCGACAGATCGGCCCCCCAGTTGCCGGTGATCACCGTATCGGCACCCGACTGCTTGATCTTGGCCACATAGGGCGCGAAGTCGCGTACCTGGGCCAGCGGAGAAAAGTCATCGCCCACGATCTGCACATCGGGACGCTTTCTCTTGAGCAGGTCCTTGGCGTACTTGGACACCTGCTGACCGTGCCCGTAGTTCTGGTTGATCAGATAGACCTTCTTGACCTCGGCATCGTCCTTCATGTAAGTGGTCAGCGCCTCCATCTTCATGGAGGTATCGGCATCGAGACGGAAATGCCAGTAGCTGCATTTGCTGTTGGTCAGGTCCGGGTCCACGGCCGCGTAGTTGAGATAGAGCAGCTCCTTGCCCTTATTGCGGCTGTTGTGCTTTTCCAGCGCATCCATGATGGCCAGCGCCGGGCCCGAGCCATTGCCCTGCGTCACATAGCGCACGCCCTGATCCATGGCCGAGCGCAGCGCGGCCGTGGTTTCCTGCGGGCTGAGCTTGTTGTCCAGCGCCACGATCTCGAACTTCACGCCCGAGGCATTTTTCTTGTTGAACTCCTCCGCCAGCAGCTGAAAGGTCTTGAGCTGATTCGTTCCCACAGCGGCCATCAGACCTGACAAGGGATCAATCCAGGCGATCTTGACGGTTTCGCCCTTCTGAGCCCAGGCTCCACCTGCACTCACGGCCATGGCCGAGACGGCCACTGCTCGCATAACCCATTTCATACTTGTCTCCTTTCACCATTTTTGCTAGCGACTGACGCCAATCTACCGGTCGGTAGACTTTTTCCCGCTGGGGAAAGCCTTAGGAACTATCACGCATGCGACTTGCCGGGCCGATTCGCAGTAGTTGGCGACACTTGCGCGACAGCTGCTCGCACTTGCAGACGAATGAAACCCGCGATCAAAAAAGGGCGCCACCAGGGCGCCCCGAAATCCGCTTCTCTCGCATCGCCTCAGGAGGGACGCTTCATCTGGCAGCTGGTGGGAGTGCTGGCCACATAGGGTTCGAAGTACTTCACGGGTGCAAAGGTATAGCCCGTGTTCTCGGAGTCCATGGGGTATTTGCCGCCGGCCTTTTCCCAGCGCGCGATGTACAGACCCTGCTGCAGCTGGTGATCGCTCTTGCGCATCTCGACCTCGCCGTTGTAGTTCTGGAACTTCATGCCCTCCATGGTCGCCGCGACCTTGACGGGATCGGTGGTCTTGGCCTTGGCAAAAGCCTGATCGAGCATGTTCAGCCCCGTGTACACGGTGCCGGTGTACATATCCTCGTTGACCTTGGCCTTGAAGCCCTTGACGATCTTGTCCATGGCGCCGGGCATGTTCAAGTGGCCGTAGCCCACCATATAGACCTTGCCTGCCGCCGCCGCACCCATGGCCGTGGGAGCTCCCGTGGCAATGGCGTAATAGGTGTAGAACTTGACGTTGTTCAGGCCCGCATCGTTGGCAGCCTTGATCAGCAGTGCCAGGTCCGAGCCCCAGTTGCCCGTGATCACCGTGTCTGCGCCCGACTGCTTGATCTTGGCCACATAGGGCGCGAAGTCGCGCACCTGGGCCAGCGGCGAGAAGTCGTCACCCACGACTTCCACATCGGGGCGCTTGCGCTTGAGCATCTCCTTGGCGTACTTGGACACCTGCTGGCCATGCGAGTAGTTCTGGTTGATCAGATAGACCTTCTTGATCTCTGGCACGTCCTTCATATACGTGGTCAAGGCCTCCATCTTCATGGAGGTATCGGCATCGAGACGGAAATGCCAGTAGCTGCACTTGCTGTTGGTCAGATCGGGGTCCACGGCCGCATAGTTGAGGAACACGACCTCCTTGCCCTTGTTGCGCGCATTGTGCTTTTCCAGCGCATCCATGATGGCCAGCGCCGGTCCCGAGCCGTTGCCCTGGAACACATAGCGCACGCCCTGGTCCATGGCCGAACGCAGCGCGGCCGTGGTCTCCTGCGGGCTGAGCTTGTTGTCGATGCCGATGATCTCGAACTTCACCCCCGAAGCATTGCCCTTGTTGAGTTCCTCTGCCACGTACTGCAGGCTTTTGAGCTGGTTGGAACCCAGCGCTGCCATCAGGCCCGAGAGCGGGTCAATCCAGGCGACCTTGACGGTCTCTCCCTTCTGGGCCATCGCGCTCCCCGCGCACGCCAGGATCACCGATGCTGTCAAAGCCTTGATTGCAAACTTCATAGAGCGTCTCCGTTGGTGTTTATGAGCGACACCCAGACTAAAGGGCAAGCCAGCGCCTGCGGCCTGGGGGTTGCCCTAGCGCATATCACATTGGCGACTGCAGGGTTTACCTTAGGCCACAACTTCAAAAACCATAGCTGCATTCTCCTACCCATTAAGGGCCAGAGGCACTTGAGACTTCAACAGTCTGGAGCGGCAACTGGCTTCCGTCAGCCGCTGGCCGCCCAAGCTGCTCAACACCTGGGCTTGGGCAATCTCCTCTCCTCCAGATGCGGTCGCATCTGCAGCGTCAACGGGCCGAAGCTCAACCTGCCGGCCTTGACCCTGGCCTGCTGCTCCACCCCACCGGGTAGAGCTTTTCAAAGCGTGCTTCCTCCATCGGCGCCAAAGCAGATAGTGGAACAGGCCACGCGCTCCCTCAAGCCCATGGGGACGAGCAAACACCGGTTGCTGACGCACCCACCATTGCATGGCCAACGGCGGCAGTTTGTCGCCCAGATCGATCCAAATGGCCCAGCCGCCCAGACAAAAAAGCCATCATCTCGCGATGATGGCTTTGGTCGGGCCGCGTCAGGCCTAAGGCGGTTCAGGCTGCCGTGGGCAGCTTGTAGTCCTTGAGCTCCTCACGCAAACGGGTCTTGAGCATCTTGCCCGTGGCGCCAATCGGAATCGCCTCCACAAACACCACATCATCTGGAATCTGCCACTTGGCCGTCTTGCCCTCGTAGAACTTCAGCAGCTCCTCGCGCGTGATTTCCGCGCCGGGCTTCTTGACCACCGCCACGATGGGGCGCTCGTCCCACTTGGGATGCGGCATGCCTATGCAGGCTGCCATGGCCACGGCCGGGTTGGCCATGGCGATGTTCTCTATATCGATGGAGCTGATCCACTCGCCGCCGGACTTGATCACGTCCTTGCTGCGGTCGGTGATCTGCATGTAGCCATCGGGGTCGATCGTTGCCACATCCCCCGTCGGGAACCAGCCATAGCCGTCAGCCCCGCGCACCAGGGGGTTGCCACTGCCTTTGTAGTAGCTGTCGATGATCCAGGGGCCGCGCACCAGCAGGTCGCCATAGCTCTTGCCATCCCAGGGCTGCTCGTCGCCGGCGTCGTTGACGATCTTCATCTCCACGCCATAGATCGCGCGCCCCTGCTTCTGCCGGATCTTCATCTGCTCGTCCTTGGGCAGGTCCAGATGCTTGTTCTTGAGCG
Source organism: Comamonas testosteroni TK102 (assembly GCF_000739375.1). NCBI lineage: Bacteria > Pseudomonadati > Pseudomonadota > Betaproteobacteria > Burkholderiales > Comamonadaceae > Comamonas > Comamonas testosteroni. The sequence goes on from NZ_CP006704.1 coordinate 3,845,673, forward strand.
TGCACAGCGTGCCCAGGGGACTCATCTCCGTCATGCCCCAGGCGTGCAGAACCTCCACGCCATAGTCATCCTGGAAGGCCGTGATCATGGCTGGCGGGCAGGCGGAGCCGCCGATCACCGTGCGATTGAGCTTGGAAAAACGCAGGCCGCCCGGCTTCATGTAGCCAAGCAGCATCTGCCAGACGGTGGGCACGCCGGCAGCAAAGGTGACGCCTTCAGACTCGATGAGTTCGTACACCGACTTGCCATCGAGCGCCGGGCCCGGGAAGACCATCTTGCAGCCGGTGAGCGCCGCCGAATAAGGCAAGCCCCAGGCATTGACGTGAAACATGGGAACCACGGGCAGCACCGAATCACGGGCCGACAGGCACATCACGTCCGGCAGCGCGGCAGCATAGGCGTGCAAGGTACTGGAGCGGTGGCTGTAGAGCACGGCCTTGGGATTGCCCGTGGTGCCGCTGGTGTAGCACATGCTGGATGCGGTGTTTTCGTCGAACTGCGGCCAGCGGTATTGATCGGACTGGCCCGCAATCCAGCTCTCGTAGCTGATGAGGCCGGGAATGCCGCTGTCTGCCGGCAGGCGGTCCGCATCGCAGAGCACCACCCATTGCCGCACCTCTGGGCATTTGGCATGCACCGCCTGGATGATGGGCAAAAAGGTCAGGTCAAAGCACAGCACCTTGTCTTCGGCGTGGTTGACGATCCAGGCAATCTGCTCGGGATGCAGGCGCGGGTTGACGGTGTGCAGCACCCGGCCCGAGCCGCTGACGCCGAAATACATCTCCATGTGCCGATAGCCATTCCAGGCCAGGCTGGCCACCCTGTCGCCATGGGCCAGGCCCATAGCATCGAGCTTGTTGGCCAGCTGACGCGAGCGGGCCGCCAGTTCCTTGTAGGTATAGCGGTGGATATCGCCCTCCACACGGCGGGAGACGATCTCCCCGTCGGCATGGTTGCGCGCGGCAAACTCGATCAGGGAAGAAATCAACAGCGGCTGGCTTTGCATCAGACCCAACATTGGCAGTCTCCTGGATAGCGTTGTGATGATCGGCAAGCATCCTATCTCGGGCTTCCCTGCCGTCATCCGAGGACTGTCACCAATGCGTAACCGTGGCGACGTTTGTCTGCATCCTCCCTCTGAACGACAAACAAGCACTCAGGGAAAAACCTAGGACGATCTCCAGCGTCAACCGGCTCAACAACCCTGCAAGCCCTGTCCCTGATGCCGCTCAAGCACAATGCCTGCATGAGCGAATCCCCTGCCCCGCAATGGCGCAAGCCCGGCCGCTTCGAAGCCCTGGGCCCGGCTTTTTTCACCTATCTGCAACCCACGCCCGTACCCGAGCCGCAATGGATTGCCACCAGCACCAGCGCGGCACGCTGGATGGATCTGGACCCCGAATGGCTGCACAGCGCCGAAGCGCTGCAAATCCTCAGCGGCAATGCCGTCTCCGACCAAGGCAGCGGCGGCAGCAAGCCGCTGGCCACGGTCTATAGCGGCCACCAGTTCGGCGTCTGGGCCGGCCAGCTCGGCGACGGCCGCGCCATCCTGCTGGGCGAAACCGAGCAGGGCTTTGAAATCCAGCTCAAGGGAGCAGGCCGCACGCCCTATTCGCGCATGGGCGACGGCCGGGCCGTGCTGCGCTCGTCGATTCGCGAGTTTCTCTGCAGCGAAGCCATGGCGGCCCTGGGCATTCCCACCACGCGTGCGCTGGCGCTGACGGGCTCGCCCCTGCCCGTGGCGCGCGAGACCATGGAAACCGCCGCCGTCGTGACGCGTGTGGCCGAGAGCTTCATCCGCTTCGGCCATTTCGAGCATTTCGCCGCACGCGATATGCAGGCCGAGCTGCGCGCCCTGGCCGATCTGGTCATAGACCAGCACTATCCCGAGTGCCGCACGGCCACCGCGCTGAACGGCAACCACTACGCCAATTTGCTGCAGGCCGTGAGCGAGCGCACGGCCCAATTGCTGGCCCGGTGGCAGGGTGTGGGCTTCTGCCACGGCGTGATGAATACCGACAATATGAGCATTCTGGGCCTGACCATCGATTACGGCCCCTTCCAGTTTCTCGACGCCTTCGACCCCGGCCATATCTGCAACCACAGCGACAGCCAGGGCCGCTATGCCTTCAACCGCCAGCCCCAGGTGGCCTACTGGAATCTGTATTGCCTGGGCCAGGCCCTGCTGCCGCTGATCGGCGACGAAGAGCTGACGATTGCGGCGCTTGAGTCGTACAAGACCGTCTTTCCCGCCGCCTATGCGCGCCAGATGCTGGCCAAGCTGGGCCTGCCCGAGAACGAGGCCGGCACGCCGGCCACCGAAGGCCGCTTTGCACTGCTGGTCAACCCGCTGCTGCAGATCCTGGCCGACAACAAGGTGGACTACACCATCTTCTTCAGTCGCCTGACCGATGCCGTCGCACAGGGGCAGGCAAGACCGATCGACTTCGAGCCGCTGCGTAACATCATTCTTGACCGGGCCAGCTTCGATGCCTGGTCGCTCACTTATTCAGAGCAGCTGGCGCAAGTGGATAGCGTGCAGGCCATGGCTTTGATGCAAGAATCCAATCCGCGCTTTGTGCTGCGCAACCATCTGGGCGAAACCGTGATCCGCGCCGCCCAGGACGGTGACTTCGCGCCGGTGCAGCAGATGCTGGCCGTGCTGCAAGCGCCTTGTGACTCGCATCCGGACCACGCTGACTGGGCCGGCTTCCCGCCCGACTGGGCTTCCTCGATTGAAATCAGCTGTTCATCATGAGCTTTCCCATCCAGAAATCCGACCAAGAATGGCAAGCCCTGCTGCAGGACAAGGGGGCTGAAACCGCGGCCTTCCAGGTCACGCGCCATGCGGCCACCGAGCGCCCCTTCACCGGCAAATACGAGCAGTTCTGGGCCGACGGCAGCTACCACTGCGTCTGCTGCGGCAACAAGCTGTTCGACTCGCACACCAAGTTCGATGCGGGCTGCGGCTGGCCCAGCTTTGACCAGGCCGTGCCCGGCGCCATCACCAATATCGTGGATCGCAGCCACGGCATGGTGCGCACCGAGACGGTGTGCAGCAACTGCGGCGCTCATCTGGGCCATGTCTTTCCCGACGGTCCCACCGACACCGGACTGCGCTACTGCATGAATTCAGCCTCGCTGGATTTCCAGGGTGAACACCAAAAATAAGAGCTGACAAGGCTTGAGCAGCAAGGCCTCAGCCATGCCGGCACGGGCGCGCTGCGCAGGCCCTGGCTATCAGCTTTGATAGCTGAATCCGTCCGGCTCACAAGGCTTTGCTGGCGGTACGGCCCGAGCTTTGGTGCATGATGCGGATTTGCTCGCTGCGCCGGGAACCTTGCCGGTGCTGCGCAGTCTGAATTTCAGAACGACTACCATTTCGCGCATGAAGCTGCTGATTGATTTCTTCCCCATCATCCTGTTTTTCGTGGCCTTCAAGGTCTGGGGCATCTACACCGCCACGGCCGTGGCCATTGTCGCCACCGTGGCGCAGATTGCCTATCTGCGCTTGAAGACCGGCAAGATCGAACCCATGCAATGGATGAGCCTCGGTGTCATCGTGCTGTTCGGCGGCGCCACTTTGCTGGCCCATGACGACAATTTCATCAAATGGAAGCCCACGGTGCTGTACTGGCTCATGGGCGGCGCGCTGCTGATCGGCCAGCTGGTGTTCAAGAAGAACCTGCTGCGCTCCGTCATGGGTGCGCAGCTGCAGCTGCCCGATGCCATCTGGCTCAAGCTCAACTGGGCCTGGACCGCGTTCTTCGCGGCCATGGGCGCGCTCAACATCTGGGTGGCCTATAACTTCGACACCGACACCTGGGTCAACTTCAAGCTGTTTGGAGGCATGGGACTGATGGTGGTGTTCGTGATTGCGCAAGCCATCTACATGAGCCGCTACCTGCCCCAGGACGGCGCGCCCAGCGCCGCCGAAGCCAAGGACAAGCAGCCATGAACCTGACCATCAGTGCCCAGGCCATGGACGCCGCCCTGCGCCAGCGTCTGGCCCCGACCCAGCTCGAAGTCATCGACGAGAGCTATCAGCATGCTGGCCATGCCGGTGCCAATGACAGCGGCGTGGGCACGCATTTTCGCGTACGCATTGCTTGCCCAGCCTTTGATGGCAAAAGCCGCGTGGCACGCCATCGCCTTGTGTATGATGCACTGCAAGACTTCATTGACCAGGGTGCTCATGCCATCGCCATTGAAGTACTTTGAGAACCCACGGTTCTGACCACAGGCTCCTTGACGGGAGCCTGTTGTGTATGGACTGAACTTCATTCACTTTTCTCGATCTCAACTCGAATGAGCATGAAACAAAAGCAACTGGCCCGCATCGTGGGCGCCACAGTTCTGGGCTTTGCCGCCCTGTCCGCCTCGGCCCAGAATGTGGCCATCGTCAATGGCAAGGCCGTGCCCATGGCCCGCGTCAACGCCCTGAAGGCCCAGATCGAAGCCAGCGGCCAGCCCGTTGCCCCCGAGATGGACAAGATGATCAAGGACGAGGTCATCGCACGTGAAGTCTTCATGCAGGAAGCCAACCGCCGCGGTCTGGCCGCCTCCGAGGCCTACAAGCAGCAGATGGACATGGCCCGCCAGACCGTGCTGATCCGTGCGCTGTTCGAAGACTTCCAGAAGAAGAACCCCGTGACCGATGCCGAAGCCAAGGCCGAATACGACAAGTTCGTCGAGGCCAATGGCGGCAAGGAATACAAGGCCAGCCACATCCTGGTGGAATCCGAGGACCGCGCCAAGGCCATCATCGCCGAAGTGAAGGCCGGCAAGAAGTTCGAAGACATCGCCAAGAAGGAATCCAAGGACCCCGGATCGGGTGCCCGCGGCGGCGATCTGGACTGGGCCAACCCCAACAACTACGTGCCCGAGTTCACAGAGGCACTGATCAAGCTCAAGAAGGGCGAGATGACCGACACGCCCGTCAAGAGCCAGTTTGGCTGGCACATCATCCGCATGGATGACGAGCGCCAGGCCGAAATGCCCAAGTTCGAGGACGTCAAGCCCCAGATCACCCAGCAGCTGCAACAGCAAAAGCTGCAGCAATTCCAGGATCAGCTGCGCAAAAGCGCAAAAATCCAGTAACATGCTCTTACGCCAGACCTGAAAAGGACTGGCCAGACCATCACCCAAGCCCGCGTCAAGCGGGCTTTTTTTGTCTCATCGCTGCGGTTTTGCTACATCTTCCGCAGCACCCTGACCAGACTCAGACTTGGCTGGCGGCAATTGCTCGGGCTTTCTTGGACGGCAATGCGGGGGCTTTCGTGCCGCGCCAGAGCCTTCTTCCGCCCCCTCTTTGGCGGCTCGCCGACGACCCTGGTCCTCGGTCTGCAAAGGACACAGCGGCAATTGCGCCGACAAACGAGAGTTTTGTGGCGCCATCGCATCGGCCACCGTGGCGTCGGCCACCGTGGCATCGGCTGCCGGGGCAACAGGCTGCACAGCGTCCGTGCTCCGAGAAGACGCCTTGGCTGCCGGAGCCCCGCGCGCAGCCGGTGCCGCACTGGGAGCGGGAGCAGCTTGGAATGGCGGCATGGGCGCCGACGCAGATACGGCAGCCTCCATGCCCAAGGCCTCCGGTGCTTTCTCTGTCTGCACTGACGCCCGGCTCCCCCTGGATTCCGGGGTCTGCGCAGCCGCGCGTTCAGCGCTGGCGGCCGAAGCAGCTGGCTCAGGCGTTGCCCGCTGTGCATCGACGGCCTGCGACGCAGCGTCCCCCTCAGGCCGGGCCACGGCTTCGGCCCTGGAATCCGGTTCGCCCCCCCTGCCCTGGTCCGGGCCACTCCACCAGGCCGCATGCTGCAGCATCAGCCAGCCCACCAGTCCGACGGCCGCCAGCCCACCCAGCGCATGCCGCAGCCAGTAGCGGTCGTTGGCCGCAGGCTGGTCCGCCGGTGCCCCGGCCGCACGCTGGCGTGCGCACTCGAGAATGGCGGCGCTGCTTTGCGCACTGGGGCCACGGTCCTCTGCCACGGCCTCGTGGTAGAGCTCGCGCAGCACATCGGGCTTGCCGTTGCCGGGCGGGGTTTCGGGGTGCATATTCATGCCAGTTCCTCCAGCGCGGCACGCAGTTTGGCACGCGCATAGCGCAAGCGGCTTTTAGCTGTTTCCTCGGCAACACCGGTGGCCTGGGCAATTTCGGCCAGTGTCAGATCAGCCTCGACCTGCAGCAGAAAGCACTCGCGCTGCTCACAAGGAAGCCGCGCCAATGCCGCCAGAATGGCCTGGGCCATGAGTTGGCGATCGAGTTGCTGCTCAGGCTCGAAGCCCGATGCCGCAAACAGGCTTTCGGCCAGCCGCAGGGACTCTTGCGTGTCTGCCGACAGGCTGATGCCCGGCCTTTGCCTACGCCAGTGATCGACCAGGCGGTTGTGTGCCATGGTGAACAGCCAGGTCGTGAACTTGCTGCGCACCTCATAGCGGGAGGCACTGTCCACCACGGCAAACCAGAGGTCCTGCGCCAGATCGTCGGCCAGTGCCGCATCGCCCGTGTTGCGATAGAAATAGCGCCACATACGCAGGCTGTGCCGGGCATAAAGCGTCTCGAACGCCGTGGCCTGCCCTGCGGCATAGCTGCGCATCAGGGCTTCGTCGGCGGGTGTGTCTGGTGCAGGCTGCGGTGCGAGCATGCCCGCGATTATGCAAACTCCGCAGCCCACCTTGCTCAGTTGCGCGGCGGGTCCGGGACAAAGCCATCGTCCCCGGGAAAGGGATTGGGCGCGCGCGGCTGCGACGGCCGTGGGCGAGGCTCGCGGATCACACCTCTGGCGACCAGATTGGCATAGCTGTCGTAGCGGATACGCACCATCTGCCGCGGCTGGTCGGTATCGGCCTCGAACTCCACCTGGGTGACTTGCGAGCGCTCCACCGCGCCATGGCCCGTGCCCAGCGAAGGGGCCGGCGAAGCCGATGGAGCCCGGCGTTCGGCACTGCGGCTCTTGCTGGCGGCCTGCGGCACGGCGACATCCGCCGTCGCAGATTCAGCCGCGGAGGCACTGGCTGGCGCTTGCGGCTCATAGAGCGGCCCCTGGTAGGCGGCAGGCTCGGGCAGTTTTTCACGGTACAGCGCAACCCCGATCACGCCCACATCCTGCGGCCGGCCGGTCCTGGCGGCATAGGACATATCGCTTTCGGAGAAATAGAACGCGGCCACGTTGTCATTGCTCTTGCGCCAGCCCCGCACGTCATAGCTGTCGCCCGCATCCAGCACGTAGCCGCCTTCGGCGCGGGAGCTCGCCGCCCGGCCGTTGATGGCATTGACCCCGTCGACGCTGATGACGCCCATGATGCGACGGCTCTCGAGGTTGCGGATGCGCACCGCATAATTGGCACCGGGACGGCCCACCACCCACAGCTCGCCCTCGTGGCTGTACTGGGGCAGTACCCGCCCCGTGGCACGTTCGACGATGCTGATCTGGGCCAGCTTTGGGTTGCCGCGCGTCCAGGCCGAAGCCGGCGCGGCGACCACCATTGCGGCAGCGCAGAGCAGCGAAGCGCGCAGCAGACGGCCGCGCGACAGCAAGAAACCAGGAACCGGGGGTTCGGTACGGACAGACAGCATGGACAAGGCCTCCTCAAGACACAGCCACAGCGGCTGAAACAAACTTGTCGGAGGCTCAAACGCAGCAGCAGACGCAACGGGGTCAGGACAGGCGCTCTGATTTGCAAGCATTTGCAACACCATTTGCAACACCGCTTGGCATCGCAGTCGTGCTCCGGCCCGGCATGTCTGGCACAATCGCGCTCGCTGCAGCCCAAGGCAGGCAGCAATGCTGGGGGTGTCCTGACTATGACCGGTCAGGGCTGAGAGAGTCCCTTTGAACCTGATTGCGCAAGCGGTGTCTTGACCACCGCTTGCCCGAGATCATCCTCGCGCAGGGAAGCTGTCCAAGGTGTCAGACCGCGACTCGCCATGTCTTTCATGGCCCGCCGCGCAAACCATGCGGCCCCTGCTTCGTTTTTCTGGCGGAGCATTCATGAAGTCATCTTCTTCCACATCGGCCAATCGGGCCCTGGTCCCGGTGACGGCGCAGGAGCGCGTCTTTGCCTGGCGCGACCATGCCTCGCTGTGGTTCAGTCTGGGCGTAGGCCTGCTGGTCATGCAGATGGGAGCCTTTCTGCTGCCAGCGCTCAGCCCGCTGCATGCGCTGATCGCGATCGGCATCGGTTCCCTGATCGGCGCCGGCCTGCTGGGCTGGGTGGGCAAGCTGGGCTGCGACAGCGGCCTGTCCAGCGCCGGGCTTATGCACAGCGTCTACGGCCGCCGCTTCGCACGACTGCCTATCGTGCTCAACATCATCCAGTTGCTGGGCTGGGGCAGCTTCGAGCTGGTGGTGATGCGCGACGCCACCGTGGCGCTGGGCAGGCAAAGCGGCATCATGGGCGCGCCCTACTGGCCCTGGCTCGCCACGCTGCTCTGGGGTGGCGTGATCCTGCTGCTGATGAGCGGCTCCATGACCACCCTGGTGCGCCGCATCATCTCGCGCGTGGCCTTGCCTCTGGTGATTGCCTCGCTGCTGTGGCTGAGCTGGCAATTCCTGAAAATGGCCGGAGCCACCGGCCTCGGGCCCCTGCTGGCCCGCGAGGGTGCGGGCGGCATGAGCATGCTCAGCGCCGTCGATCTGGTGATCGCCATGCCCATCAGCTGGCTGCCGCTGGTGGCCGACTATGCGCGCCACGGCAAAAGCGGCAAATCCGCGCTGACCGGAGCCTGGACCGGCTTTGCCGTGGCCAATATCTGGTGCTACTCCCTGGGCGTGCTGGTGGCCCTGACGCTGCCCAGCGAAGACCTGGTCACGGCCCTGCTGCTGGCCCAGGGCGGGCTGATTGCCCTGTCACTGATTCTGATCGACGAAGTGGACAACGCCTATGGCGATGCCTACTCTGGCGCCATGTCGGCCCACAGCCTGCAACCGGGCTGGAGTGTTCGCCGCTGGGGCCTGCTGATCGCGTCCCTGTGCACCGCGTTGGCCATGGTGCTGCCCATGCACAGCCTGGAGCCGTTTCTGCTGTTGCTCAGCTCCTGCTTTGTGCCGCTGTTCGGCGTGATGCTGGGCCGCCTGGCCTTTGGCACCGATGCCGTGGAGCTGATGCAGAAAGCGCCCGCCGTGCGTTGGGATGCCGTGGCCATCTGGGTGCTGGGCATTGCCTTCTATCACCTGCTGCCCTATGCCAGCACGGCCCTGGGCTCGGCCCTGCCCACGCTGGCGCTGACCTTTGTGGTGGCTCTCGCCACACGCCAGCTGCAGCCGCGCTCCGTTGCCGCCTGAGCAAAAAACAAATTCAATAGCAGCCAATTCCCTTCAACTGGGCAACTCAGCCATTTTCTCTGTTTTTCATCTGGCGCCCGCCGCCCGCAGCAGCTGCACGACGGCCTGCTGCCCGCGCTGGCGTGCATGGGCCAGGGCCGTCACCCCATCCTTGTCGGGCAGGTTCAGATCCGCTTTCGCTTCGATCAAGGCCTGGATGATGGCCTGATGGCGCGGCCCGCCATCGCTGAGCACCACAGCTTCCATCAGACAGGTCCAGCCCAGCCGGTTGACATGGTTCACATCCACACCTGCCGTGATCAGCGCATGGGCTGTTTCCAGATGGCCGCGCTCGCAGGCCGGAATCAGGGCCGTGCCGCCATAGCGGTTGGTGCTCTTGAGATCGGCGCCATAGGAAATCGTCATGCGCACAATCTCCAGCCGGCCCTGCGCGCCGGCCAACAGATAGGCGCTGTCCTGCATCTGGTTCTGGATATTGGGACTGGCACCATGCATCAGCAGCGAGCGTGCCACCTCGATATGGTTGGCTGCCGTGGCCAGCAGCAACGGGGTATTGCCTCGGGCGTCCTGCACGTCGACGGGCGCGTTGCCAGCCAGCAGATTGCGCACCGCCACGGCATCGCCCTGCGCGGCAGCGGCCAGCAATTGCTGGCCTAGCATCTGCGGGTCCCCGGCTTTTGCCGCCGTAGCAGCGGCAGGTGTTGCAGCGGCAGCATTCGCCGACGTGCCGCTCTGGCAGGCCGTGAGCAGCGTCACTGCGGCCGAAGCCGTCAATGCAATCGTCAATCGGGTAGTCAACGAGGCGCTCCCACGGGCGCGGACTGGCTGGTTCATGGCATTCCTTGATGGCTGGCTGGGTGTTCAGCCCCTGTCAGCTTTCTACAGGAACTATAGCTAACCACGCAAGTCCGATGAGGGTTACAGCATGTTTTCAATCGATAAAAGGAGAATCTGCCCCGTGTCTTGCAACCGCTGGATCCGCACCGCCGCCACTTCAAGTCTGATCGCGCTGGGTGCGCTCACCGCCGGCCTGCTGCCGGCCCTCGCACAAGCCCAGGAATTCGTCAGCATCAAGGGCAAGACCGTGAATGTGCGCGAGCAGCCCAACACCCGCTCCGCCACCCTCTGGGAACTGAGCAAGGGCTACCCACTGCAAGTCACCCAGCGCAAAGGCCAGTGGCTGCGTGTGAAGGACTATGAGTCCACACTGGGCTGGGTCCACGCCCCGCTGACCAGCAAGAGCCCGCATATGGTGGTGACGGCACGCACGGCCAATCTGCGCTCCGGCCCCGGCCAGAAGCACAACCGGGTCGGCAAGCTGGAGCAATATGAGGTATTGCAGACGCTGAAAAAGCAAGGTAGCTGGGCCCAGGTCCAGCGCAGCAACGGCCAGAGCGGCTGGGTAGCCAAGAATCTGGTCTGGGGCTGGTAAGTGCGGCAACAGGCGCCCCAAAAGGCAAAGGCCTGCAACTGCAGGCCTTTTTTGCGAGTGTCGGCAATCAGCCTTCGACGATCAGCTGCGCGCGCGGCGCATAGCCGTGGTTGAGGGGGCCGTGGCCCTGGCCGGTGTAGACCTCGGCTCCCGCCTCGATGGCGCCCAGGATATAGCGCCGCGCCTCGGTCACTGCGGCCTCCAGTGCCAGCCCCTGGGCCAGGAAGGAGGCAATCGCCGACGAAAGCGTGCAGCCCGTGCCATGGCCGTTATGGGTGACGATGCGCTGCGACTGCAGACGCAGATAGTCGCTGGCTTGCTGGCCTTGCCGACCCAGCACATCCATGACCAGATCGCCGCTCAGATGCCCGCCCTTGAGCAGCACCGCAGGCGCCCCCATGGCCAGCAGATCGGCCACGGCCGCATCCAGCGCGGCAATGCCGTCGATGCTGCGACCCAGCAGCAAAGCTGCTTCATCCAGATTGGGGGTAATCACCGTCGCCAGCGGGAACAGCTCCCGCACCAGCGCCTGGGCCGTCTCGGGAACGATCAGGCGATCGCCGCTGGTGGCCACCATCACGGGGTCCAGCACCACATTCCTGATCTGGTGGCGACGGATCGCATCCGCCACCACGCTCACCACATCGGGGGTTGCCAGCATGCCGATCTTGACCGCATCGACGCCTATGTCTTGCACAACGGCATCGATCTGGCCGCGCACGGTATCCAGCGGAATGCCGTGAATGCCCGTCACGCCCAGCGTGTTCTGCACGGTGATGGCCGTGATCGCCGTCATGCCATAGCAGCCCAGGGCCGCACAGGTCTTGAGATCGGCCTGGATGCCGGCGCCACCGCCGCTGTCCGAGCCGGCGATGGAGAGCACGCGTGCATAGCGCTTTTTTGCGGCGCCAGAGATAGAGGAAGGAGCAATCACTGTCATGGCAAAAATTATCGCCCATGCGCATGGTCAATGCGTGCTGTTTGCGGTTGTGCTGTAATGTCCAACGGACGAAACAGGGGTGTCCCGCAGGCAAGCAGCCTGTGCGGACTGAGAAACACCCTGGGGCTGCGCCAGCTGCCGGCTGCGCACCAGAGCACCATCCGTGCCCTGTGCCCCCTGCACCCGATCCAGGTCATGCTGGCGTGGGGAGTTTCACAAGCCGCAAGGCATGCCGCGTTTTGTCCTGCACATGGCCCTGTTCCTGTGTCCGGATGGAAAACGATTTGCACATGTCATTGCTACAAGCTTCTTCAAAGATCGCAATTCTCGGCGGCGGCCTCATGGGCCGTCTGCTGTCGCTGGCCCTGGCCCAGCGCGGTCACGCCATCGACCTCTATGACGCCCATGGCCCGCAAGGCGATGGCGCAGCCGCGCGCGTGGCGGCCGCCATGCTGGCGCCGCTGGCCGAGTCGGCCATTACCGAGCCCGGCGTGGTGCGCATGGGCCAGCATGGGCTCAAGCGCTGGCCCGAACTCATAGCCCAACTTGAGCAGCATGTGTTTCTGCAGCAGAACGGCACGCTGATTCTCTGGCACCGCCAGGATCAGGGCGACGCGGCACGCTTTTTCGGCCTGCTGGAAAAAAACCGGCGCATCAACCCCAGCCTGCCAGCCATGCAGGAGAAGACCGGCGCGGCGCTGCAGGACTGCGAGCCCGCACTGCAGGGACGCTTCAACCAGGCCGTCTACCTGCCCGGCGAAGGCCAGCTGGACAACCGCCAGCTGCTGACGGCGCTGGTCGACAAGCTCACCGCACTGGGCGTACAGCAGCACTGGGAGAGCCCGCGCGAAGTTGGCGACTTCCGCCCCGGCGAGGCTGGCCAGCCCGACTTCGTGTTCGACTGCCGGGGCCTGGGTGCCCGCACCCAATGGAAGCAGCTGCGCGGCATTCGCGGCGAAGTGGTGCGCATCCATGCGCCCGAAGTCACGCTGCAGCGCCCTACACGCCTGATCCATCCACGCTACCCCATCTATATCGCGCCCAAGGAAGACCATCTGTTCGTGATCGGCGCGACCGAGATCGAGTCCGACGATATGTCGCCGGCCAGCGTGCGCTCCACGCTGGAGCTGCTGAGCGCGGCCTATACCGTGCACTCCGGCTTTGCCGAAGGGCGGATTGTGGAAATCGCCACCCAGTGCCGCCCCACCCTGCCCGATAATCTGCCCGCCGTGCGTCTGCTGACTCCACGCGTCATGGAAGTCAACGGCCTCTACCGTCACGGCTTCATGATCTCGCCCGCCATGCTGGACGTGGTGCTGGAGCTGCTGGACCACGACGACTCGCCGCTGGCGCGCGAGTTCGATGTCGCCGTGCATCGTGGCTGAACTGCGAGCCCGAACTTTGACGCACAGCACTTGCACCCCTGGCGCACGCAAGCGCCGCCGTGCAGAGGTTTAACTTAGCACCCGCTTTATTTTCCGTTTCATGCCATGAAGATCACTCTCAACCAGCAAGCCGCCGAGCTGCCAGCCCATGCCACCGTGGCCGATGCGCTGGCGCAGATGCAGGCCAAGCCCCCGTTTGCCGTGGCGGTCAACACGGTGTTTGTGCCCAAGACCCAATATGCCGCCCATGCACTCAACGAGGGCGACAGGATGGAAGTCATCTCTCCCGTCACCGGCGGATGAGATGAATCCCCCTGAGTCGCTACGCGCCTTCCCCCAAGGGGGGCGACACCTGCGCTGCGAGGCGGCTCTTGCTGGGTGTCTCTCACTTGGGTCGTGCCTGTGCAATGGCTTGCTGATCAAAGATAAAGACCAATCATGAATACAAAAACTAACGACGACGCCCTGGTTCTCTACGGCCAGCGTTTTGAAAGCCGCTTGCTGCTGGGCACCTCGCGCTATCCCTCGCCCGCGATTCTCGAAGCGGCCGTGGAGCGCTCCAGGCCCGCCATGGTCACGGCCTCGCTGCGCCGCCAGGGCAGCAATGCCGCCGAGACCGGTGCCAGCTTCTGGGAGCTGCTGCGCAAGCTCAACGTGCCCGTGCTGCCCAACACGGCAGGCTGCATGACCATCCAGGAGGCGGTGACCACGGCCCAGATGGCGCGTGAAGTCTTCGACACACCCTGGATCAAGCTGGAGCTGATCGGTGACGACTACACGCTGCAGCCCGACACGCTCAATCTGGTGGAAGCGGCTTCCATCCTCATCAAGGACGGCTTCCAGGTCCTGCCCTACACCACCTACGACCTGGTGCTGTGCCAAAAGCTTGTCGACGTCGGCTGCCAGGCCGTCATGCCCTGGGCCGCGCCCATCGGCACCGGCCGCGGCCCCATCAACCCCTATGCCATGCAGATGCTGCGCGAGCGCCTGAAGGTGCCGCTGATCGTCGATGCCGGCCTGGGCCGTCCCTCCCACGCCTGCACCGTGATGGAGTGGGGCTATGACGCCGTGCTGCTGAACACCGCCGTGGCACTGTCCGAAGACCCCGTGGCCATGGCCGGCGCATTCACCGATGCCGTCAATGCCGGTCACGCCGCCTGGCGCGCTGGCGCCATGGCAGAGCAAAATGCCGCCCAGCCCAGCACTCCCGTGCTGGGCACCCCTTTCTGGCATCAGGAATAAAGGTCGGCCCATGGACTCCGCAGAAATCAAGGCTCTGGCGCAAGCCATCGTCCACCAGCACAGTGCCAACTTTGGCGCCCAGCTGCACCATGATGCCAACTCGGTCGAGCTGACGCCACAGCCCGTGCCGCCCGCACTGCGCCAGGAACCCGCCTATCTGGCCGCGCTGGAGGCCTGCAGCCAGCTGGGCTTTATCGCCGTGGATGCGCAGACTCTGGCCCAGGCCTGGCAGTGCCAGAGCGAGCGCAACAATCACTTCGATGCCACCCACTGGCCTGACGACCCACGCGACTTCGGTCTCGGCAAGGCCGACCCGGCCCAGGCTTTTGCCCATTGCCCGCGCGAGCTGGGCCTGTATGGCGTGCTGCCCACGGCCGAATGGGTGGGCCGCATGGCCCGTGCTGGCGTGCCCACGGTGCAGCTGCGCTTCAAATCCGGCGACCAGGCCGCCGTGGCCCGTGAGGTCAAGGCGGCTGTTGAAGCCGTCAAGGGCACGCACGCACGCCTTTTCATCAACGACCACTGGCAGGCCGCGCTGGACGCAGGCGCCTACGGCATCCATGTGGGTCAGGAAGATCTGGACGTCATCGGCCAGCGCGATCTGGAGACCATCCGCACCTCGGGCACACGCTTGGGCGTCTCTACCCATGGCTACGCCGAGATGGTGCGCGCCCATGCTGTCCAGCCCAGCTATATCGCCCTGGGAGCGGTGTTCCCGACCACGCTCAAGAAGATGGCGACGGCCCCGCAAGGCCTGGCTCGTCTGGCGGCCTACGTGCGACTGATGCAGCAGTACCCGCTGGTGGCGATTGGCGGTATTTCCGAAGACCTGTTCCCCGCCGTGCGCGCCACGGGCGTGGGCTCGGTGGCCGTGGTACGTGCCCTGGTCAACGCCCCCGACCCAGAAGCAGCAGCCCAGCATCTGCTGCAGCGCATGCAGGCTGCGGCCTGAGCGCATCGAAGCGCATCGGCTTCCCATTCAATAGCCGCCGGCGCTTGATACACAGGCGCCGGCGGCTATTTTCATTGAGAGACTCAAAACTCCCGCCGCGCCAGACCTGACTGGCACAGAAAACACCGGAAACGACCAGAAAAAATGCCCGCAGCCAGCGGGCTTTTTTTCTGGAGCCCCGCTGCACAGGCCGCATGGCTGCTGGGTTTTCTTGATTGGCGCAAGCCCTCTTCGCCGTAAAAGCGGACACACAGGTGACAACCCTGAGTCCATCAGCTTCGGCATGGCCGGTCCCACACGCGACAATGGGGCGGTTACCAGTCACGCATAAGACAGAACATGGACGAGCCAATTCTTAGTATGGAAGAACGTGAGGCGATCAACTCTGGTCGCTGGTTTTCATCCCTTTCGCCCTCTTTGCGGCACGACATTCTTCGATGCGCTTACGTCAAACGATACAAAGATGGCATGCTCATCTGCGCTCGCGGCGAACCGCCCGAGGAGTGGATTGCCTGTGCGCGTGGCGCGGTGCGGGTCAGCTCCACCTCCATCACGGGCAAGCAGATCACGCTGACCTATGTGGAGCCGGGCATCTGGTTCGGGGATGTGGCGATTCTGGATGGCGACAAGCGCACACACGACGCCTATGCACATGGCGAGACCACGCTGCTGTGCCTGACCAAGGCAGACTTCAGGCGCATTCTGGCCGAACATGTGGAGTTTTCCGAGGCGATCCTGCGCCTCAATGCGCGCCGTGTGCGCCAGCTCTACGGTCTGGTGGAAGATCTCAATACCTTGCCGCTGCGCGCGCGCCTGGCCAAGCAACTGCTGCACCTGACGCGCAGCTATGGCGTGATGAGCCTGTCGGACAGCAACGAGATCCGCATCGGCCTGCATCTGGCGCAGGAAGAGCTGGCGCAGTTGCTGGGTGCCTCGCGTCAGCGGGTCAACCAGGAGCTCAAGTCCATGGAGCGCGAGGAAGTCATTCGCATCGAGCCGGGTGGCCTCATCGTGCGCGACCGGGTGACGCTGCTGCGTATTGCCGACACCGACCACTGATTCACCCCCTGAGCGGCTTTGCCGGGGGCGCCCCCGCCGCTTCCCCCTCTCTCGCTTCGCTGCGCTTGCGGGAGGGGGACGATGCCATCGCCGCGAGGCGGCTCTTGCTCGGCATCTCTGGCTGGGATCGCGCCAGTTTTCACCTTCGTTTCTCGCTTCATTGCCGCGTTCTGCGGCAACTCTCCCCTTTCACGCATTCGCTCGCTGCGCCTTCGGCGCAGGGTGGCGGGCTGCGCCTTGCGCATCACAAATCGAACACAGGACTGAGACAGCATGAGCACTTATGACCATTTCGTCGGCACCCGCGCGGTTTCCGATCAGCATGCTTTTGACACCGATGCCATGGGTGCCTGGATGAGCGGGCATGTCCAGGGCTTTGAAGGTCCGCTGCAGGTGGAGATGTTCAAGGGCGGCCAGTCCAACCCCACCTACAAGCTGATCACGCCCGGCAAAAGCTATGTGATGCGTGCCAAGCCCGGGCCCGTGGCCAAGCTGCTGCCCTCTGCGCATGCGATCGAGCGCGAGTACCGCGTGATGAAAGGCCTGGCCGGCACCGATGTGCCCGTGCCGCATATGTATGCGCTGTGCGAAGACGAGTCCGTCATCGGCCGCGCCTTCTACATCATGGAATTCATGGAAGGCCGTGTGCTCTGGGACCAGTCCCTGCCCGGCATGACGCCCGCCGAACGCGCAGCAATCTACGACGAGATGAACCGCGTGATCGCGGCCCTGCACAGCGTGAAGTTTGCCGAGCGCGGTCTGGCCGACTACGGCAAGAGCGGCAATTACTTCGAGCGCCAGATCGGTCGCTGGAGCAAGCAGTATGTGGCCTCCGTGACCCAGCCCATCCCCGAGATGGACAAGCTGATGGAGTGGCTGCCCGCCCATATGCCGGCCAGTGCGCGCGACGAGGGCCGCGTCTCCATCGTGCATGGCGACTACCGCCTGGACAACCTGATGTTCCACCCCACAGAGCCGCGCGTGATCGCCGTGCTGGACTGGGAGCTGTCCACGCTGGGTCACCCGCTGGCCGATTTCAGCTACCACTGCATGAGCTGGCATATCCCGGCCGAGCTGGGCCGCGGCATCGCGGGCCTGGACATCGCGGGCCTGGGCATCCCCGCCGAGCACGATTACATGCAGCGCTACTGCCAGCGCACCGGCATTGCCGATGTGGCCACGCTGCAGCGCGACTGGAACTTCTACCTGGCCTACAACATGTTCCGCATCGCGGCCATCCTGCAAGGCATTGCCAAACGTGTCGAGGCCGGCACGGCCTCCAGCGCCCAGGCCAAGGCCTCGGGCGACACCGCCCGCCCCATGGCCGAGCTGGCTTGGTCCTTCGCTCAGCGCGCCTGACTTTCATCCACCACCACGCAATCAGCCCGTCCCACAACAAAAGGAGCACTCATGGACTTCGACTACTCGCCCAAAACCAAGGACCTGCAGCAGCGCCTGCTCAAGTTCATGGAAGAACACATCTACCCGGCGGAAAAGGAATATGCCGAGGAGATGCAGGCCAACACGGCCGCCGGCAAACGCTGGACGCCGCTGCAAACCATCGAAAAGCTCAAGCCCAAGGCCCAGGCCGCAGGCCTGTGGAATCTGTTCCTGCCCGTGGACAGCGCCGAGGCCTCGGGCTACCACGGCGCGGGCCTGACCAACCAGGAATACGCACCGCTGGCCGAAATCATGGGCCGCGTGCCATGGGCTTCCGAAGTCTTCAACTGCTCCGCGCCTGACACCGGCAATATGGAGACCATTGCCCGCTACGGCAGTGCCGAACTCAAGGAGCGCTGGCTCAAGCCCTTGCTGGAAGGCAAGATCCGCTCGGCCTTCGCCATGACCGAGCCCGAAGTCGCCTCCTCCGACGCCACCAACATCTGCACGCGCATCGAGCGCCAGGGCGACGAATACGTGATCAACGGCCACAAGTGGTGGATCTCGGGTGCCGGCGATCCACGCTGCCAGGTCTTCATCACCATGGGCAAGACCGACCCCGAAGCGGCCAAGCATTCGCAGCAGAGCATGATCATCATCCCGGCCGATGCCAAGGGCATCCGCATCGCGCGTCCGCTGAACGTGATGGGCTATGACGATGCGCCCCACGGCCACATGGAGATGTATTTCGAGAACGTGCGCGTTCCCGTCGGCAATATCTTGCTGGGCGAAGGGCGCGGCTTCGAGATCGCCCAGGGCCGCCTGGGCCCGGGCCGCATTCACCACTGCATGCGACTGATCGGCCTGGCCGAGCGCGCGCTGGAGCTGATGTGCAAGCGCGCCAGCAGCCGCGTGGCCTTCGGCAAGAGCGTGGCCCAGCAGACCGTGACGCAGGAGCGCATTGCCGAAGCGCGCTGCAAGATCGACATGGCGCGCCTGCTCACGCTCAAGGCCGCCTGGCTGATGGATGTGGCCGGCAACAAGGTGGCCAGGACCGAGATCGCCATGATCAAGGTCGTCGCCCCCAGCATGGCCTGCCAGGTCATCGACTGGGCGATGCAGGTCCACGGTGGCGGCGGCATGTGCGACGACTTCCCGCTGGCCTATGCCTATGCCGCAGCCCGCACGCTGCGCTTTGCCGACGGCCCCGACGAGGTGCACCGCAACGCGATTGCCAAGTGGGAGCTGGGCAAATACGGCAGCTACGGCAAGAACGCCGAAGTGCCCATCACGCGCGGCGGCTGATGCGGGACAGCGGTAGCACATCGCGCCGCTGCTGCTCCCCGGAAACAAAAACACCCCGTCAGCCACGGCTGCGGGGTGTTCTTGTTTCGAAGGCAGACTTGCTATTCGCTATCAATAAAGAAGCTTATATCTCCCTGCATCAAACGATTTCAGATATAAAACATCTTGAAACTCAATGAATACGTGCGATAAATGCTTCTTAATCAATAGCAGCATGGCTAGCAGCACCGGGACCGGCACCGCATGCCCGTACCGTGCTTAGAAGCTCTCCCACTCTCCATCGTCTGCCGTTGCGGCTTTTTGCGGCTGGGGCGCTGCTGCGCTTTTCGCCGAGCTCAGGACCGGCGGCTTGCTCGCCGCCGACATCACGGGGCGCTTGAGCGCAGTCGACTGGGCCCTGACCGGAGCCGAGACCTTGATGGCGGCCCTGGCAGGCGCGGGCTTGAACGTGGCTGGCGCCATGGCCGGCGCGGCCTGCAGGCCGGACTGGGCGCCGAGCTTGAAGAAGCTCACCGTCTCGGCCAGCGCGGCGGCCTGGCCGCGCAGTGCGTCGGTCGCGGCTGCGGCCTCCTCCACCAGGGCGGCGTTCTGCTGGGTCATCTGATCCATCTGCGTCACGGCCTGGTTGACCTGCTCGATGCCCGAGGTCTGCTGGTGGCTGGCCACCGAGATCTCACCCATGATGTCGGTGACACGGCGCACGCTCATCACGATCTCGTCCATGGTCTTGCCGGCCTCGTCGACCTGGGTGCTGCCTTCCTGCACCTTGCTCACGGAGTCGTCGATCAGCTGCTTGATCTGCTTGGCCGCCTCGGCCGAGCGCTGGGCCAGGGTGCGCACTTCGGAGGCCACTACGGCAAAGCCGCGGCCCTGGTCGCCCGCACGGGCCGCTTCCACCGCTGCGTTCAGCGCCAGAATATTGGTCTGGAAGGCGATGGAGTCGATCACGCCGATGATGTCCACGATCTTGCGCGAGGACTCGTTGATGGCCGACATGGTCTGCACCACCTGGGCCACGGTGGCACCGCCGCGCACGGCCACCTGCGATGCGGCAGAGGCCATCTGGTTGGCCTGCTGGGCGTTGCCGGCATTTTGCTGCACGGTGGCGGTCAGCTCTTCCATCGAGGCCGCCGTCTGCTCCAGCGAGCTGGCCTGCTCTTCGGTGCGCGAGGACAGATCCTGGTTGCCGCTGGCAATCTGGCTGCTGGCCGAGGCGATCGAGTCCGTGCCCTGGCGCACCTGGCCCACGATGCGCTGCAGGCTTGTGTTCATGCCCTTGAGCGCCTGCAGCAGCTGGCCCACTTCATCGCGGCTTTGCACGGTGATGCTGGCGCTCAGATCGCCTGCGGCCACGGACTGCGCCAACTGCACTGCCGACTGCAGCGGAAGCGAGATGGAGCGCGCGATCAGCACTGCCAGCGCCACGCCGATGGCGATGGAGCCCAGCAGCAGCGCCATCACCCACCAGCGGGCAGCGGCATACAGGTCGTCGCCCGCCTGGTTGGTTTCCTCGGTGGCCTGGTAGTTGATCTCGCTGAGCGCATCCAGACGGGTGTTGATGCCGCGGCTGATCTTCAGCGACTCGCCGCGCAAAATCTCGCTGGCGTCATCGTTGAGCAACTGATGGGACAGATCCACCACCTTGGCCGTCTGCACGGCATAGGCCTTGAGATCCTCGCCGATCTCGGCCAGCAGTGCCCGCTCCTTGTCGGTCTTCACATACTTGGCATAGGACTGCTGGTTCTGGACCAGTTCGTCCCAGAGCTTGGGCATGCTCTTGTCATACACCGCCATTTCCTCGGACGACTGCGCCATCACATGCTGCATGGTCTGCGAGCGATAGCGCTGCAGCTGATAGCGCATGTCCTGCAGGTTGCGCGCCGCCGGCAGCCACTGGCGCGCCAGATCGGTGGCCGTGGCATTGACACGCTCCATCTGTACCAGGCCGTACAGACCCGATACCGCGCTGATCAGCAGGATCAGCACAAAAGACACCAGCAGCTTGTTGGCCAGCTTGAGGTTGCGAAAGAAGTTCATGGGGGATGGGGGGCCTGGGCGACCTGGAAGGTCTGGCACCTGCGAGATGGGAAGTAGGAAGAACGGTCAGAAAAGCGCGTGCACACTGCGCGCGCCTGCGAATTCTATGCAGTATTTGTTACCTCGAGTAACGGCATCCATGAATAAAACCGATGGGGGTATCAGGGACATAGCGGGGATCAAAAAGACACCCCGATGACGCACGCAAAAGCCCTGTCAAAGGCCATTGCATCCCCACAGCCGTTTGGCATGAGAAAATCACCCGTTATTTATCAGCAAGAACAACGGATTCACCATGGAAGCAGAACGCGTCAACTCTATCGGCAACACCCTCCAAGATCTGTCCGAGCGCACGGCAGATCTCCGGAGGTATCTTTGACTACGATGCCAAGTACGAACGTCTGCGCACGGTAAACGCCTCGCTGGAAGACCCGGCCGTCTGGAACGACCCCAAGAAGGCGCAGGAGCTGGGCAAGGAAAAGAAGTCGCTCGACTCCGTCGTGCTGACGCTGGAGAAGCTCACCACCGAGTTGGCCGACAACGTCGAGCTGTTCGAGATGAGCAAGGAAGAAGGCGATGATGCCGGCCTCGAGACCATCGAAGCCGAAACCGCCAAGCTCAAGCCGCTGATCGAGGAGCTCGAGTTCCGCCGCATGTTCGGCGGCGAAGCCGACCCGCTCAACTGCTTCATCGACATCCAGGCCGGCGCCGGCGGCACCGAGGCCTGCGACTGGGCCAGCATGCTGCTGCGCCAGTACCTGAAGTACGCCGAACGCAAGGGCTTCAAGGCCACGGTCGAAGAAGAGACTCCGGGCGACGTAGCCGGCATCAAGAGCGCCACCATCAAGGTCGAAGGCGAGTATGCCTATGGCCTGCTGCGCACCGAAACCGGCGTTCACCGCCTGGTGCGCAAGTCGCCCTTCGACAGCTCGGGCGGCCGTCACACCAGCTTTTCCTCGCTGTTCGTCTATCCCGAGATCGATGACTCCATCGAGATCAACATCAATCCGTCGGACGTGCGCACCGACACCTACCGCGCCTCGGGCGCCGGCGGTCAGCACATCAACAAGACTGACTCGGCCGTGCGCCTGACCCACATCCCCACGGGCATCGTGGTGCAGTGCCAGGACGGCCGCTCGCAGCACAGCAACCGTGACGTGGCATGGCAGCGCCTGCGCTCCAGGCTGTACGACTTCGAGATGCGCAAGCGCATGGAAGAGCAGCAAAAGCTCGAGGACACCAAGACCGATGTGGGCTGGGGTCACCAGATCCGCTCCTATGTGCTGGACAACAGCCGCATCAAGGACTTGCGCACCAACGTTGAAGTCTCGGCCACCCAGAAGGTGCTGGACGGCGACCTGGACGTGTTTATCGAAGCCTCGCTCAAGCAAGGCCTCTGATCCTAGAAAGGAATCGATATGCTGCAACTGCGTGACGGGCAAGCCCCGGCCACCGCGATTTATCGTGCCGACTACGAGGCCCCGGCCTGGTGGATCGACACGGTGGACCTGACTTTTGACCTGGACCCGGCCAAGACGCGCGTGCTCAGCAAGATGCGCGTGCGCCGCAACCCCGAGGTGCCGGCACAGGCGCTGCGCCTGGACGGTGACGAGCTGAATCTGGCGCGGGTGATGGTCAACGGCGGTGGTACCTCCTTCAAGATGGATGGCGACCAGCTGGTGCTGGAGAACCTGCCCGAGGGCAACGAGCCCGTGGAGCTGGAGATCTTCACCACCTGCGCCCCCATCAAGAACACCAAGCTCATGGGCTTGTATGTGAGCGAGGACACGTTCTTCACGCAGTGCGAGGCAGAAGGTTTCCGCCGCATCACCTACTTCCTGGACCGCCCTGACGTGATGGCCATGTACACCGTCACGCTGCGCGCCAGCAAGGCCCAGTACCCGGTGCTGCTGTCCAACGGCAATCTGGTGGAGTCCGGCGATCTGGAGGACGGCCGCCACTTTGCCAAGTGGGTCGATCCGCACAAGAAGCCCAGCTATCTGTTTGCACTGGTGGCCGGCAATCTGGTGGCCCGCGAGCAGAAGATCAAGAGCCGTGCCGGCCGCGATCACCTGCTGCAGGTCTATGTGCGCCCCGGCGACCTCGAAAAGACCGAGCACGCCATGAACTCCCTCATGCACTCCGTTGCATGGGACGAGGCCCGCTTTGGCCTGAGCCTGGATCTGGACCGCTTCATGATCGTCGCCACCAGCGACTTCAACATGGGCGCCATGGAGAACAAGGGTCTGAACATCTTCAATACCAAGTATGTTCTGGCCAGCCAGGCCACCGCCACCGACACCGATTACGCCAATATCGAATCCGTCGTCGGACACGAATACTTCCATAACTGGACCGGTGACCGCGTCACCTGCCGCGACTGGTTCCAGCTGAGTCTCAAGGAAGGCCTGACGGTATTCCGCGATCAGGAGTTCAGCATGGACATGGCGGGCACGGCTTCGGCCCGCGCCGTCAAGCGCATCGACGATGTGCGCGTGCTGCGCACCGTGCAGTTCCCCGAGGATGCCGGCCCCATGGCCCACCCCGTGCGCCCCGACAGCTATATCGAAATCAACAACTTCTACACGGTCACGATCTACGAAAAAGGTGCGGAAGTCGTGCGCATGCAGCACAACCTGGTCGGCCGCGAAGGCTTTGCCAAGGGCATGAAGCTGTACTTCGAGCGCCATGACGGCCAAGCCGTGACCTGCGACGACTTCTCGCAAGCCATTGCCGACGCCAACCCCGACTCTCCCCTGGCCCTGCATCTGCAGCAGTTCCGCCGCTGGTACAGCCAGGCCGGCACGCCCGTGCTCAAGGCCGTGGGCCAGTACGATGCCGACGCCCGGACCTATACGCTGACGCTGTCGCAAAGCTGCGCGCCCACCGTGGGTCAGGCCGAGAAACTGCCGTTCGTCATTCCCGTGCAAATGGGTCTGCTCACGGCCAGCGGCCAGCCCATCGCCCTGCAATTGCAAGGCGAGGATGCGGACCAGGCAGTCGCCAGCCGCATGCTGGTGCTAACCGAAGCCGAACAGCGCTTTGTCTTCAGCAATGTGAGCGAAGCTCCCGTGCCCTCGCTGCTGCGCAGCTTCAGTGCCCCCGTGGTGCTGGAGCATGAATTCAGCGATGCCGATCTGCTGACCCTGCTGGCCCATGACAGCGACCCGTTCAACCAATGGGAAGCCAGCCAGCGCCTGGGCCTGCGCTATGCACTCAAGGCGATCGCTGCCAGCGGCGACGCCAACGCCGAGATCTTGCCGGCAGACTTCATCGAAGCCATGCGCCGCGTGCTGCGTGACGACAAGCTGGATGCCGCGTTCAAGGACCTGGTGCTCACGCTGCCGTCCGAGAGCTATATCGCCGAGCAACTGGCCGAGGTTGATCCGCAGCGCGTTCATGCCGTGCGCGAAGCCATGATCTTGCAGCTGGCGAGTGCCCTGCAGCCCGAGTGGGAAGCGGCTTGGGAGGCCAACCGCGACACCGGCGCCTACCGCCCCGACCATGTCAGCGCCGGCCGCCGTGCTCTTGCAGGCCGCGCCCTGTCCATGCTGTGCCTGCAGGCCGCCCGGACTGGCGACACGGTCTGGCCCGGCAAGGCCTACCAGCGCTGCAAGGACGCCGGCAATATGACGGACCGCATGGCGGCCCTCTCCGCCCTGGTCTACAGCGCCAGCCCCCTGGCCGAGCAGGCGTTGCAGCGTTTCCACGCCCTGTTCAAGCAGGATGCACTGGTGCTGGACAAATGGTTTGCACTGCAGGGCGCAGCCAGCGACCGCGGCGGCGATGTGCTTCCGGCCGTCAAGGCGCTGATGAAGCATGCCGACTTCCAGATCAAGAATCCCAACCGCGCACGCAGCCTGATCTTCAGCTACTGCAACAATGCTGGCGCCTTCCATCGCGCCGATGCGGCGGGCTATGTGTTCTGGGCCGATCGCGTAATCGAGATCGACGGTATCAACCCCCAGGTGGCCTCCCGCCTGGCCCGGGTCATGGACCGCTGGAAAAAACTGGCCGAGCCCTACCGCTCTGCAGCCCGCGAAGCCATTGCCCGCGTGGCAGCCAAGCCCGATCTGTCCAACGATGTGCGCGAGGTCATCACCCGCGCCCTGGCGGACTGATGGACCTGCACATGCTTGCCCGACGCACGGCCCGGGGCTTCCAGGCCCTTGCCGTCGCTGCGGCGAGCATGTCGCTGGGCGCGGCAGCCAAACCCGATGCAGGATTCCAAACCCGTTTCGCGCCCTTGTACGCCACCGTCTTCAGCGAAGGCGGCAGCTTCAGCGGACGTGCCATGAGTGCCGATCTGCAGGCACTGGAGCCGTTGTTGAAAAAGCCCGGAGTCGTTGCTCGCGACGCCTTCCGGCTCTACTACACACAGGCCAGCGTCTATGCGCGCCGCGGCATGTCCAAGGAGGCCGCCAAGGCAGCCAGCACAGCGCTGACCGCTTTGCCCGCCCCCCAGACAGACCCTGAGCTGTCCTATGCACAGTTCTTCCTGCGCTATTCCAGCATCCGCTGGCTGGCGGATGCTGGACAGCACGCGGCAGCGCTCAAGCAGGTCAAGGCCCTTCAGGCTCAATACCCGCTGCAGCAGATTGCCGGCCTGCCCGCCGAGATGCGCTGGGATGAAAGCGCGAAACCCGCACGGGCTCTGGATTTTCCGAGCCAGATGCAGATTCTCGGCATCTACGAGGACGAAGGCTATCTGCTGCATGAGTTGGGGCGATTCCGCGAAGCCAGGCAGGCCAATGAGCGGCTGCTGCCCGTGGCGCGCGAACGCCTCAACGACATGGGCAAGCTGCAGCAGATACGTGGTGTGCTCACCAATATTGCGCAAAATTGCTATGAGCTGGGCGACCTGAAGCAGGCTGGTGCCTACCTTCAGGAGCGCCTGCAGATTGCGCAAACGGCACAAGACCATGCCTCCGTCTACGACAGCTATTTCCAGCTCATGGTACTTGCCCATGAGCAAAAGCAGGAACCGCAGGCCCGCCAATGGCTGGCCCGCTATGAACAATACGCGCTAGACCAGAAAGACAGCGAGCAGCAAACCCGCGCCAGGGAGCTGCTGACGGAACTGGAGCAGCGCACCACGGGGCATCGTCCGTGAATGCGGACGCCCTGCCCTGTTTTCTGTCCATTTCAGACTTGCATCGAATTTCAAGGAGTTGAAACATGAAGAAAAACATCAGCCTGACCCGCTATCTGGTCGAGCAGCAACGCGTGGACGGGCTCATCCCCGGCCAGCTGCGTCTGCTGCTGGAAGTGGTGGCCCGCGCCTGCAAGCGCATCAGCTTTGCCGTGAACAAGGGTGAACTCGGCGACGTCATGGGCACGGCCGGCAGCGAGAATGTGCAGGGTGAAGTGCAGAAAAAGCTGGACATCATCGCCAACGAAACCCTGATCGAAGCCAATGAGTGGGGCGGCCACCTGGCAGCCATGGCTTCGGAAGAAATGGAAGGCATCTATGTGGTGCCCAACCGCTATCCCCAAGGCGAGTACCTGCTGATGTTCGATCCCCTGGACGGCTCGTCCAACATCGACATCAACATGTCCATCGGTACCATCTTCAGCGTGCTCAAGAAGCCCGAAGGCCACCCCGGCGTGCATGACAGCGACTTCATGCAGCCCGGCACCCAGCAAGTGGCGGCCGGCTACTGCATCTACGGCCCCCAGACCACCCTCGTGCTGACCGTGGGCGACGGCGTCTCCATGTTCACGCTGGACCGAGAGCAAGGCTCGTTCGTGCTCATCGAGGAAAACGTCAAGATCCCCGAAGACACCAAGGAATTCGCCATCAACATGTCCAATATGCGTCACTGGGACGCCCCCGTGAAGCGCTATGTGGACGAATGCCTGGCCGGCGCCGACGGCCCGCGCGGCAAGAACTTCAATATGCGCTGGGTGGCGGCCATGGTGGCCGACGTGCACCGCATCCTGTGCCGCGGCGGCATCTTCATGTACCCCTGGGACAAGCGCGAGCCGCAAAAGGCCGGCAAGCTGCGCCTGATGTACGAAGCCAACCCCATGAGCTGGCTGGTCGAACAGGCCGGCGGCATGGCTACCAACGGCCGCCAGCGCATCCTCGACATCCAGCCCACACAACTGCACGAGCGTGTGAGCGTCGTCCTCGGCTCCAAGAACGAAGTGGAACGCGTGACCGGCTACCACCTTGAGGCCGACGAAAAAGCGCTATAATTTGCAGCTTATCGCCGGTGTAGCTCAGTCGGTAGAGCAGCTCATTCGTAATGAGAAGGTCGCGTGTTCGATTCATGTCTCCGGCACCAAAATACTACCAATTCATTGGGTTTCAGGCAAAAAGTGGGCGCTAATTGGGCGCTGCGAAAAAGCAGCGTCAAACAGCTCCCACACAAAGCCGCCCTGAAGAGGAACACAAAAAAGCCTGCAATCGCAGGCTTTTTTGCCTTGCTCCGGCAATGCCATAACAAACGGCTATCCCGCAAGTTCAAAAATCGGCATCCGCACACTGCAAAGCGGAAGAGGCATACTTGGCTACACTCAGCCCATGCTCACAGCCACCCTGCCCTGCCTTGTCGTCTGCATTTCAGACGGTGACACCCTGACCGCTCGATGCGGCGTCCGGGGCAATACGAACAGGTCAAAGTGAGGCTGCAGGGCATCGACGTCCCTGAGCGCAAGCAGCCCGCCCGGCAGGCACTGGCCGAGCTGACCTTTCAGAAAGAGGGCGAGCTGCGCTGCACCAAGACAGACCGTTACAAGCGACAGGTGTGCTCTGTCTGGGTTGCGCCCGCATCATCGCCTGCCGGGCCTCGCACACTAGATGCAGGCTTGGCAATGGTCACACAAGGCATGGCCTGGTGGTATTGCGCCTACGCCCGCGAACAGTCAGCGCAGGAGCGCGGGCAATACGCGTTTGCTGAGCAAGAAGCCGCGCCGCACAAAGTGGGTCTCTGGCGTGATTCGCAGCCATTAGCGCCATGGGATTGGCGCAAGGCCTCACGCAAGCTTCGACAAAGCCTAAGTCCGTAAACGACCGAGGCTGTGTGGAAACGCTTGGCTGACCACGCTTCAAAAATTAAAATCACAGCACCCGTTTTGAGCGAAGTGACCCATGAAGCGATTCATTGAAGGCCAGACCCGCGAGCAAGTGACCTTGCTGCCCGAGTGTCTCGATGACTTTGTGGGTGCAGACAATCCGGTGCGTATTGTCGATGCGTTCGTTGAAGAACTGGACTTGCTCTCACTGGGCTTTGATGGGTCAACACCCGCAGCCACAGGCCGCCCGGCTTACCACCCTGCGGTACTACTCAAGGTCTACATCTACGGGTATCTCAATCGCATCCAATCCAGTCGACGCTTGGAGCGTGAAGCGCAGCTCAATGTGGAGTTGATGTGGCTTACAGGGCGCTTGGCGCCAGACTTCAAAACGATCGCTGACTTCCGCCGAGACAATGGCTCGGGCATTCGCAATGTATGCCGACGATTTGTTGTTCTGTGTCGTGATCTGAAGCTATTCAGCCAAGCGCTGGTTGCGATTGATGGCAGCAAGTTCAAAGCCGTCAACACCCGTGACAAGAACTTCACCATGGGCAAGATCGACAAGCGCCAACAGCAGATCGAAGAAAGCATCCAACGCTATCTGACCGCTTTGGATACAGCGGACCGTACGCAGCCTGTGGAACTGGAAGCCAAGACCACCAGGCTCCAAGACAAGATCACAATGCTGCGCAAACAAATGCAGGCTCTCGATGAAGTGAAAGAACAGCTCAAAGAGCAACCAGACAAGCCAAGCAACTTTCAACGACAGACCCTGATGCCAGATCCATGGCCACCAGTGGCCGAGGCTCAGGCATGGTGGCCTATAACGTTCAAGTGGCAGTGGATGCCAAACATCACTTGATCGTTGCCCATGAAGTGATCAACCAAGGGCATGACAGAAGTGCTTTGGCCTCCATAACGCTGGCTGCACGCAGGGCCATGGGCAAACGTAAGCTGCAAGCCATTGCAGATCGAGGCTACTACAGCAGCGAGCAGATCAAAGCATGTGAAGACACTGACGTCGCAGCCATTCTTCCCAAACCCAATTCCTCCAACGCTCGCTTCCAAGGACGCTTCGATCATTCGGACTTCATCTAGATCCCGAAGGATGATGAATACCAGTGCCCTGCAGGGCAGCGTGCCATTTACCGCTTTACCCGCGAGGAAGGCGGTTTGCAAATGCGGCGCTACTGGAGCAGCGCGTGTACGCAATGTGCGATCAAATCCAAGTGCACGTCCAGCGATTACCGACGTATTAGCCGATGGGCGCATGAAGGTGTTGTGGAACGTGCGCAGCAGCGTTTAGATCAAATGCCAGACGCCATGATGGTGAGAAGGCGAACAGTGGAGCATGTGTTCGGCACGCTCAAGCACTGGATGGGGTACACGCACTTCTTGACCAAGCGGTTGCCCAATGTCAGCACCGAGATGAGCTTGAATGTACTGGCCTACAACCTCAAGCGAGTGCTTAGCATTCTTGGGTTTGAGAGAACAATGGCCGCGATGCGTCTGGTGGGCAGATGAGCCTTTTTACGCGGTGAAATTAGAGCAAAAAGGCCTGAATGCCCGATTGGGAGGGGGCAGATTGTTCTTGGCTGGAAAAATCTTCGACACCATGAAAGGCTGGAAATCTATCGATTCGTTGGCTGAGATGCTGATGAAGTTTTTGAGTTTCCACACAGCCTCGACCCCAAGCAGCCGACCGCAAAGCCTCGATCAATGCCGGCTGCGTAGCGAGTGCTGCGGCTCCTAGCGGCCCCGTCACTTGTTGGCCGCAGCCGCATAGCGGTCGTCTGATCACCAGAGCTGGCGATTGGTCAAGGACAGTTTCTAGGCTATCAGCTGACAAGGCGGTATGAAGCTGCTTGAGTTCGGCCAACTCCAGACGCCACGGCTCTACTTTTAAAGGCGATTACAAGCAAAGAGTTCGCTACAAATTTACCTATTGGGGCGCACGCATCAACCTGGGAGCCGTTGAATACCCAACTACATGCTATGCAGACGCCCCTGTTTACAACTACTTAGAACGAGTGCCTAATGCCCACCGCTACGCCAGTCTGCGAACCTCCGGCAGTGGTTCCTCCACCAGCAGCAGCGCCACTGACTGACAAGGCCAACGTACCATCATTGGCGATGTGACCCGCCGTGGCGAACAACGCCGTACGCTTGGACAAGTGATACGTACCGCGGACGGCATACAACAGTGCCTGATTATCACTATGCTTGTAATCGAGCTTGAAGACTTGGCCATCCAGGACAAGTGCCTGCGTGATGGGGTAAGAAGCGCCCAAGTACCAAAGGTTGCTTCGTCGTGTCGCAGGCGTTGCGTCATTGCTGCGAGCTATCACACCTCCTCCAACTTTTAGCGCTGCAAACTCGGCCCAGCCAGCCACGGTTGTACGGCGATCCTTCTTGTCACTAGAGTTCAGACCCGCGAAGGCGCCAGCGCCACCGCGGATTTCATCTACGGCAGCAGATGCTCCCCAAGTGGGCGCGTCATACTTTACCATAGCGGACCATTGGCGGCAAGCCGACTTGTCAGTTGCGCTCTCGCCAGCGCAGTTGGTCCCTGACGGGCTATTCGCATTGACGGTATCGCGCCCAAAGCTATATGTGGCACCAACTGTCAAGCCATTGAATGTGCCGCGATAGGCGATGGAGTTATCTACGCGAGCATTTGGAAGATAACTATCCAGCGATCCCGCTCCATAAGCGTTGGGACCCAATATGTCCGCGTCGATCTGCGACCAGAACAACATGGAATATTGACGGCCAAGCGTCAAACTTCCCCAATCCCCAGACAACCCTACGAAAGCTTGGCGCCCAAAGAAGCGACCTCCTTGATTGAGAGTGCCACTGTCCGTGCCGAAGCCAGATTCCAACGTAAAAATTGCCTTGAGCCCGCCGCCCAGATCCTCGGTGCCGCGAAAACCAAGGCGCGAAGGAACGCTTACACCCAGGCCAGGCATACGGGTCAGGCTGCCGTTGCCGCCGACGTTGCTCAGATGCTCAACACCTGCATCCAGTACGCCGTAAATGGTCACGTTGGTCTGAGCCTGCGCGGCTCCGCAGGCTGTGGCCAGCAGCGCGCAAGCGAGTGCTACATGTTTCATTCGAATGTCTCCTCTTTCCTCTTTGTGGCTAACAAAAAAATTGGCCGCGAAGACTCAGGCTTCGCTTCGGCCGTTTGCATCCCAGTCCAATGGGCCGGCGCTATTGCCGGCCACTGAATACAGGGCCTGGGTATTACGGGTTTTCTGGAACTCCTGTAGTGATTGACCACGCATTGCCGCGTAGATGTGCAGGTTTGATACGCCGATGACGGCGCCCAGCTTTTCCAGCATGAAAAAGATCACGCCGTAATGAATGAGTCCGCGCCAATCGCGGCGGCGCAGCAGGTCGCGCTCTGTAGCGCTGAGGTTTGCGCGCTCATAAGAGGCTTCTTCATCGGCCAGGAACGCTGTGCGCGCATCGGGCTCGATCAGCGTATGTAGAAAACCGTTCAGGCGGAACGCTTTAACACTGCGCTCGAGATTGAACGGATACGTGCCCTGAAGCGATTCAGCACCTGCCAGTTGCGTTGCCATACGCGAAAGGTGGCGCTGCATTGCTGCTTGAGGCAATCCACTCTCGGTTGGCTCATAGATGGCGGTGGCTATGCCGGTCATCGACGGCAGGTAATAGCTCCGATGCAGACACTGGACCTGGGCCGCCAGAGCACCACGCATGGCCAGCCACATGATGACTTCGGCACCTTCCAGTCCGCCCAGGGTGGCGTACTCGGCCTGCGTCATCTCAGCCAGTTGTTCTGGATCCTTCTCTAGTAGATCGAGAAAGCGAGCATCCCACTCAGGGTTGTTGAAGCCGGCGCGCTCTCCATGTACTTGGTGGGACAGGCCGCCGGTGGCCACTATGGCAACGCGAAGCTCCTCGGGATAGCTCTCAATGGCACGGCGCAAGGCCTGACCGAGCTTGAAGCACCGCCGTGCACTGGGAATAGGAAACTGCAGCACACCCATCTGCAGCGGCACCAGCTTGACCGGCCACTCTGGTTGATGCGGGCACATGACGGAGAGTGGTGAGAAACAGCCGTGATCCAAGGCCTTACCCTGGAAAAACGACATGTCGAACTCCTCGCTCATCAGTGATTGGCCGATGTGCGCCGCCAGGCCTGGATGTCCTGCAACAGGTGGCAGCTCACGTGCTCCACCGCCCTCATCCGCAACGGCCCATTGTTCGCCTACGCCAAGCGTGAACGCCGAGTAGTGGTCGAAGAAAAATGAAGTGACATGATCGTTGTAGATGAACAGCAGAACATCTGGCTGCTTCTCGGTCAGCCAAGCTTGTACAGGCTCGAAAGCCTTGAAGATCGGAGCCCAATCAGGGTCTTCGCGCTTGTCGCGGTCAAAGGCAAAACCAATCGTGGGAGTGTGCGATGCGGCAATGCCGCCAATGATCTTGGCCATGGTTTTGTGGCCCTCCTGAAGCCACAAGGGTATTTCGTCGATGGATGCAGGCGCGATAACTTGCCCGTGCGAATCACAGATTCGCGTTCAGCTTGAATTGAACTGCTTCAAATACAGGGCGAAAGTCTAGAAATCGGAGGAGTGTTTGAGGAGATGTTGTGCTGCCTGGCGCGATAACCGGGAGCTATCATCTCCAACATGAAACTGACGAACCTGCGAGCGTTGATTGCCGCTATTGAGGAAGGCAGCCTGAGAGCAGCTGGCAAGCGGCTTGGCGTTTCGCAGCCTGCGCTGACAAAGCTGATCCGAGAGTTAGAAAGGGAACTGTCAACGACTCTACTGGTGAGATCGACGACTGGAGTTATCGCGACTGCGCAGGGTTTGGTGATGTACGAGCGGGCCGTGGCGGCCGAGCGTGAACTGACACAGGCTGTGGAGCAGGTGCGCCAACTCGATGGCAACATGAGTGGTGTACTCAATATAGGTGCAGTGCCGCTGGCTGTAATGCTGTTGATACCGGAGACTTTGCGCACATTCGGCAGTGCATTCCCAGCAATTCAATTGCGCATTGTCGAGGAGCTCTATATCGCCCAGCTCACCAGGCTACGCAAAGGAGAAGTCGACATTGCTCTGGGGCCCCTGCCTCCTGAACTACCGCCAGGTGAGTTCGTCGTGGAGAAGCTGATGCCTATTGCCATGGTTGCCGTAGCACGCAAAGGCAGTCCCATGGGACAGGCGCGCTGTCTGCGCGATCTCGCTGAAGCACCTTGGGTCTATACAGGGGCCACGTCGGATGCGGGCTACGCAAAGACCTTGTTCGCCCAGCACGGCCTTCCACCCCCACCGGCAGGGGCTATTGTCAATTCAACGCTTGGCCTACTGTCTATCGTTGCAAGCGGAAAGTGCGTAGGCCTGTTGCCAAGGCAAATCGCCGCCCATCCCATGGCCATGCAACATTTGGATGTCATCAAGCTGGAAGAAGGTCCGCTAATCGCCGAGCTCTGTGTGCTCACACGCACGGAAACACACCTCAAACCAAGTGTGCGTCACTTCATGGCGCATCTGCATAGGGCTGCACATCAAATTGCCGAGCAATGATCTTGGCTTGCGCGGCTGATGAACGTCGTTCTTGGAGAAGAAATGAAATAGCTCCACGCAAGTGCTGCAGACACCGGCGTAGAGCTATTTAAGGTATTCAGTTGTTGTCAAATATCGGCACCGGCTTCTGCCGCGGCGAGCCGGTATAGGACTTGTCGCATGAGTAAACCAGGTTTGTCAGGGGCAAAGTTCAAATCAAACTGAGGCTCGCTGTCGTTCCGAACGACATCCAGTATCCATTCCAGTGCGTCAACGTCCTCTTGATAAGCCTTCGTTGATGCAGCCAACAAGTGTTCGTCTGCGGCCTCGTCATCGAGGTTGAAGTTGCGGCTGCAAAACCACCAGTAATGAATGCCGCCGTTTGTCTCCGGTGTGAAGATGTGGCTGATGTTGAAGCGATAGGTGCGAGGCTGCCCACCGGGGTCGTTGTTGTCCACGATACGCGCGTATGCCGTATGCAGCGCAGGAGAGACGAAACGCGCATCGGAAAAACGGTCAACCGGCTTGCCAGTGAGGCCTGTAGGCACCCCATACACGCCCGGTGGCGGCGAGTTGCGAAGCTCGCGGTCGATGATGACGGTGTTGTTCTCCTCACGAACCTTCAGCCTGGAGCGGGCGTACTCGGGGGTTCCGATGGCGCCTGGGTGCAAGAAGGGAAAGTGGGTTTGGTCCAGTAGGTTCTCATGCATTGCCACATAGTCAGAAGCAATGTGGAAGCTGCCACTGACGGTTTTCCAATCGTCGCTGGCCAGCCATGTGGTGTCCGGCACGAGGCTTTCATCGGCATGATCCGGATCACCCATCCAGATCCAGATTAGAGGTCCTCGTTCAACCGTCGGGAAACTACGCACATTGGCATTTGTCGGAACAATTGGCATGGCGGGCATGTTGACGCAGCGGCCCGATGGGTCGAACTGCATGCCGTGGTACCCGCAGACGAGTGTGTCACCGATGAGTTTGCCTTTTGCCAAGGGAAATGATCTGTGCGGGCATCTATTCCGAACGGCTACTGGCTCCCCCGCCAGGGTTCGGTACAGCGCGACATCGATACCAAGCAGACGCCGGCTAATAATTTCACGCGATACCTCGCTGGCCAAAGCTGCAACGTACCAGCAGTTTCGAATTAGGGGTGTTGAGTGATCAGCAAATCCACCTGGCACAAATTCACGCTGCTCATGTACTTCGATCTCAATGGGGCGTTCAACAATCAGTTCCATTTATCTCTCCGGCAATAGCCATTAGGCGTCGAGCACGAGGCGAGAACCTCGAGTTCGCGAGACACAGATGCATAGCGTCTCATCTGATTCTTTTTCTTCTGCTGTCAGGTAGTGGTCGTGATGTTCGATGCCGCCTTGAGCCTCTATCACGGGAAGTGGGCACAGTCCGCATTCGCCGCGGCGGCAGTCCCAGAGGACAGACACGCCATCTGCTATCAATGCATCAAGGATGCTCACATCGCTGCCGACTTGTACGGTCTTACCAGATCGTTGTAGATGGACTGTGAATGGGCTTGCGTCACCGGAAATGGCCGCGGTGAACTTTTCACTGCGTACTCGCTCCGGAGCCCAACCCAGTTGGGCTGCAGCAGCATGTGTTGCATCAATCATCGGCCGAGGACCACAGACATAAACGCGAGTCCCCTCCGGTTGGTTGCGCAATAACGCTTCGATATCAGGGGGGCCTTCAGAATCGCTATGGTGAAAACTCACCCGGTCACCAGCAAGCCTGGCTAGTTCGGAACGGTAAGCCAAGGTCTTGGCACTTCGACCTGCATAAAACACTCGATAGTTGCAATGGCGGCGATGTAGGCTGCGGGCCATCGAAAAGATGGGCGTGATGCCGATACCTCCGGCAATCAACAAAACATTTTGGTCACGCCTATCGAGGGGAAAGTTATTGATAGGTGGCCCAATTTGCAGCTTGGTACCTACCTCAAATGTCGCGTGAATATGCGCGGATCCTCGGGCATGATCCTCTCGCAGGACTGCAATTCGATATGTGTTCCGAGCATCGTCCTCGAGGTTGTCTCCTCCCACAAGAGAGTAGTGACGGACGATTAGACCTCGTTCCGGAGAGATGGTATGCAGTGCGATGTGTGAACCAGCTGAGTAGGTTGGTAGTTGATGACCATCTGCCGAGGTCAAAAGATACTCGCGAACTCGATCCGTCAATTGACGCACCGACGCGACTTGAACATTGAAGTTGGGTCTTGCCATAACGATTTCCTTGATCAGGAATGAGCCAGCGACTTTGTTTGCCCTTGGCTACGCTTGCCTTCTGCCCAACTGGCCAACATGGCAAAGGCTGCGATCCCTGCCGGGATGGCCAGCGTGGAAACGATGCCCGTAAATCCCCACCCCATTCCGAGCAGAATGCCTCCGACGGCTGAGCCGAGAATGCTCCCGAATCGGCCCATGCCTTGCATCCAGCTCACGCCAGTGGCTCTCGCCATGGTCGGATAGCACGCCGGTGCAAAAGCATTGAGTCCCGTTTGGGCGCCGTTCATGAAGAAACCGGCAGCGAGCATCCACAGCGGCAATGTCGATGCAGTCGCACCGGCACCACCAACACCCAGCACGCATATAGCACCACCCAGGTAAGCAACCGAAATGACTAAGGCAGGCTTGAGTCGGTCCATCATCCAGCCAGTGAGAACGGCGCCGAGAATGCCTCCGGTCTGGAACATGGCCGTGATATTTGCAGCCTCAGTGATTGGCAAACCCGCATCCTTCATCAAGGTTGGAAGCCATCCAGTGATGAGATAGATGACCAGGAGACCCATGAAGTAGGTCACCCACAAACTCACGGTCGTGAGTGCATAGCCTTGTGAAAAGAGAACACCGATAGGCTTCTTCGTATGCACAGGAGGCTCCGGAGCAAAGAAGGTGGTCCCTGGGGCAAACTCCGTCTTGCAGACAGTTGCCAGAGTGCAGGCAATGCGCGTCGTTGGATAGTTACGCACAAGCATGAATCGGACTGATTCCGGTAAAAGGAAGAACAGGAAAGGCAACAAGGCCAAGGGAAGAACGCCACCAGCGATCAAGACTGAGCGCCATCCCCAATGCGGAATCATCCAGCCAGCTGCGAATCCGACTATTGCCGAGCCAACGCCAAAGCCGATAAACATGATCGTGATCAGCAAGGAACGGCGACGTTCGGGCACATACTCGGATAGCAGCGTTGTCGTGTTAGGCATGGCCGCACCTAGGCCGATGCCTGTGAGGAAGCGCATGACAACCATTTGGGAAATGTCATGGGTAAAAGCGGTCAGGACTGTGCAGACTCCGAAAGCCAAGACAGATGCCAGTAAGACGGTCTTTCGTCCCAGGCGGTCTGATGAAGGACCCGCTGCAAGTGCTCCAATGACCAAGCCCACGGGGGCTGCGCTCATCACCAGTCCAAAGCCTGCTCGTGAAATTCCCCATTCTTGAATGATCGAAGGGGCAAGGAACCCCATGATTGCTACGTCGATACCGTCCGCTGCGACTATCAAAAAGCATAGCAACACCAACAGCCATTGCCGGCCTGTGATGTGTCGTTGATCAATAAAGGACTTGACGTCCACCGACATTGGCAAATTACTCACTTTTGTCTCCTGTGCACCGCCTGAACCGACGGTTTATGAGCAAGTAAGTTTATTGATTCCAATCGAAGTCAATTAAACTCAATTCTGGAAATCATTTGACGATTTATTGAATAAATAAAGACCTACATAGAGGTCAAAGAATGGACATAGTCACCCACGTTCAAACCTTTGTAGCGGTCGTGCGCTATGGGAACTTCTCCGAAGCTGCTCGGCATCTGGGGGTAGTCCCCTCTGTCATTGCCAAACGTGTGAGCCAGCTCGAGACAGAACTCAATACCAAGCTCTTTGAACGAACCACGAGGCGTGTCACAGTGACCGAACAAGGCGAGAAGCTCTACGCAAGGGCTACCAATGTCGTCGCAGAGTTCGAGGATCTGGTGCGTTCGGTTGAGCGAGATGAAGGCAAACCAGAAGGGCACTTGAAGGTGATGGCCCCGACAACTTTGACCATGACGGAGCTTGGACAAGTGTTCTGCGGATTCCTGCAAAAGAATCCCGGCATTACCTTGGAGCTGACTTTAGAAGATCGCTCCACCAATCCATCTGAAGGCGGCTTCGACATGGCCATCAGCGGACGAGCCGCCAGCTATGAAGGTGTCGTCGACGTACCGCTACGTCCAGTCAAGCCTCTACTGTGTGCTTCACCGTTTTATCTGCGTGCACACACGCAGATCAATCATCCACGAGACTTGGCTGACTGCGCTTGCCTGGTTTTTTCTGCGACAGGACGGAATTGGACTTTCCAAAGTAATAGAGGAACTCTATCCATTGACGTTCACCCTCGACTTATGGCGGATGACAATCGCACGCTTTTGCAAGCTGCAGTCGCGGGACTTGGGGTGGCGCTGCTCCCTACCTACATCGCGTCTGAGGCAATCGCGGCCGGTGAGCTGGAGATCCTACTGCCAGGCTACGCGCCGCAGGAAAACTGGTTTAAGGCCTATGTTCCTCGACGGCGGATGGGCGTGCAGCGGGTTAAAGCGTTGCTAACGTATCTTCAGGATTACTGGGTGACCTAGTTATTCAATTTGAGCCCTGTGCACATGATCGACGAGCCGCACGATCAAGTCGCTGACTCTGCAGGTTAATCTGTCAATTAAGGCTGGCGACATTCAGCAATCGCTGTTGACGATTGATGTCACCCAGATACTGCAACATGAATGACTCTGATTAGCTGTGGATTCAACCGATGGATGCAACACATTCGTTAAACATCTCAGCCGGGGTTCTGTACCCCAAGGTCTTCCTGGGCCGCTCGTTTAATTTTCTCGCAATCGCATCCAATTCATCTTGCGAGTAGCCAGAGATGTCGATGCCCTTGGGCAGGTACTGCCTCAGTAGCCCATTGGTGTTCTCGTTCGTTCCGCGCTGCCATGGGTTTTGTGGATCGCAGAAGTAGACCTGGATGTCGGTGGCCACAGTGAATCGTTTGTGCCCCGCCATTTCCGATCCTCGATCCCAGGTCAAGGAACGATAGAGCTCTTGTGGCAAGGTCTGCGCATGCTTGGCCAGCGCCGCCGCCACGGTGTACGAGTCCTTGTCCACTAGTTTGACCAACATTACGTAGCGGGTGTGCCGCTCTACTAGCGTTGCCACCTGGCTGTAGGCATCGCCAAACAACAGATCGCCCTCCCAATGGCCCGGCACTGCCCGATCCTCTATGCAGGCTGGGCGCTCGCTAATGGGCACTGCATCGACGATTCGGCCATGGATCGGCGTCTTCTGGGTGTAATGGCGTGAGCGACGCATTCCTCTGGTGCGCCGCAAATGCTCCAGAAGCTCTTTCTTCAAGGCTCCGCGTGTTTGGACGAAGAGCGTGCGATAGATGGCTTCGTGAGACACCTGCATATCCTTTGCGCCCGGGTAAGTTCGTTTGAGCCACCCTGCTATTTGCTCGGGCGACCATTGACTCTGCAATTTACCCGCCACGATCTGTGCCAGCGCAGGATTGCAGGCCAACTTGCACATCTTTGGGCGGTGCGCTCGCTGCCAGGCTGCCTCATCTGCATTTGTAGCTCGGTAGCAAGTCTTGCCGCCATTGCGTAGGAGTTCTCGGCTGATGGTGGATGCTGCTCGTTTCAAGCGCCTGGCAACGCAGCGGATGGATTCACCTGCGGCCAACGCCCTGGAGATTTCTTCTCGCTCAGAAATGGTCAATGCCCAGCGAGACCGACGCCTCGCTGGTGGCCGGATGCCCCCCGTCGCACTCAAGATGGTGTGAATGGACGAGTGTGGTCGGTCAAACAGCTTGCCGATCTCGTGCAGGGTATCGCCCGCTTTCCAGCGATCCCACATCAGGGCCTTCTGAGCTTCGGTGTAGTAAAACCGCGGTCTTTGCTTCATGCCAACACTCCATCCGCCAGAGGCAGTCATTGTGTTGCATTGACCAGTTGAATTCACAGCCTGAAGCAGTCGCTGGCGGAAACACATCAGAGGACGGCTCCTGGCCGCTAGCAGGCATCTGGAACAAGGCCGGGCCAGCATCGAATACGCCGACCGGCAGACGCCTCTTGCTGGGTCCCCGCCAGCCACTGATCCAGATCCTCCATCTCGATCGGGATCACGCTGCGCTTGTCCTGCTGGTCAGTCGGCAGCCTGGGGTCTGGCTTGTGCATGCGGCTCATCAGGGGATGCGAGTCGGCATTGATGGTCAGAATGGTGTAGCCCTCCGCCAGCGCACCGGGCGTCAGATCCTTCCAGCGATTCCACAACTCGGCCAGCCCACACGGTGCGCCATCGCGCCTGGCGAAATCTACACCACATGTTTTACCTGCCCCTAGCTCGGCTCATCGAGCGCCCAACCCAGGGGACTCAAAATCCCCCGCTGCAAGGCGTGCCGGGTCGATTCCGGTTCGGGGCACCAAAGAAATAATGCTATAACTTTTAAAGACTTTCCGGGAAATGTTCCGGCATGTGTTCCGGTTTTAGCAAAAAGATTGCCTGCACGATGACTCATCTTGCAGGCAACCTTTTTCCAGCACCCAAAGTTCGAGACTGCAGACACCCAGGCACCATTGATCATGCGTTGGTAAGCCGCTGCTCGAAGTGCCGACGAGGTTCTTTTAAGACTCTCAAAAGTCGCACCGACACAAAGCCTATCCCTTACCTACTTGTTCTCAACCGGTGCCTCAGAATTCAGGACTGGCGCAACTGTTTCGGACCCTGTAGCTTTGCGCTGAGCCTTCTCAGCCTTCTTTTTCCTCTTCTCGAGCTCCCGCTGCCTTTTTTCGAATTGGTAGTTGGGTTTTGGCATCAGGCGATTCCTTAGTGGTTTAAGTTACCCACCATAACCGATGCACCGTCCTGGGGGGTCTTCATTCGCCCGGAAGTGTTTTTGTTTTGCTTCCAGCTCAGCTCAATGGCCTACAAGCCGTAGCTACTGCCCCGGCAGATGTTGTGCGCTCCCCTGCGCTTTTTTTAGTGCCGTGCGCAGGTTCACACCGACATGAAGCGGTCAGCCGCAGGCAAATTCGGCCTGACAACCATTGACCGAAAATGCCAGTTCGTCACTTAGCAAGGAACCTGCCGTCCGGCGCCGCCCGTGAACGGGTCCTGAACCGGGTCAGTCAAGGCGACCCAGGGTGGGGGCTGGGCATTGGCAAGACCAGGGCCAGTGACTCGACCGACTACTTCGGATTGAATTCGATGCGCGGCAATGACTTTCCGCGTTCGGAAGCGATCAGCATATCGTCCGCCTGTTGCCGGTCGGCCGAGCAGAACGAGGTCATCATGTGATGACGCTGAGTACTTATGCCGCTGCAGTGGGAAGCTTCGCAATAGACCCGTGCAGGGCTGTCCCACCGAGCCGGTTCCGCCTCGTTAGCTCGGGCGATAAAGGCGGTCATCACACGCAAGGCGGTTTTCTCACTTTCGTCCGCATTCAACTCGAAGACGTTTGACCGCACACCCTTGTCGAAGAAGTCCTGCGTCGTTTGCACGTGCATATGGCAAAAACGCTTGACGACAGGCGGCGGCACGATCTTGGCAGCGAAGGCATAGGTCCGTCCGACCGGCAGCGCTGGCGTATCGCTGCGGATCGGGCCGACTGGAAGGTCCAGGTCGCGGCCGCCCCGCAGAATACGCAGCATGACCGTCTGGCCGTCAGGCACCTGCCCGAGAATGGTGGCCAGATCGTTCAGGTCGCGCACCGGCTGGTCGAGCGCCTGCAGAATGACGTCTCCGCTGCGGATACCCGACTCCTCAGCTGCTTTGCCGGGTACGGTGTTCGTTACCATGACTCCATCGGTCGAAGCGGCGCTCAGCGCCTGCTGCAGCGCAGGGGTCAGCTTCGTGACTTGCGCGCCAATCAGCCCGCGCGGTAGCGGGCGCGCGGGGCCGGACGGAGTCAGTGCCGGCATAGCCACAGGTACAGGCACCTGCACGCTTGCCGACAAGGTGATCGAGATGTTCAGCAATGCCTGTTTGCGCCATACCTGCAGCGGGGCGCGGTAACCGGCCCGTGTGCTAGCGACGATGGTTTGCAGCTCAACCGGTCCGGACACCTTCTGCCCGGCGAACTCCAGAATGACGTCCAGCGGCTTCAAGCCGGCTGCTGCGGCAGCTCCACCCGGCGTCACATCCACCACCATCACACCCTTGCGTTGACCCAGTTGCAGGGCTTCCGACAAGGAAGGTGTCAGTGCACCGAAAGTGGCGCCCAGACCGTCGGCGGAAATCGGTGTGGCG
Organism: Comamonas testosteroni TK102; assembly: GCF_000739375.1. Taxonomy (NCBI): domain Bacteria; kingdom Pseudomonadati; phylum Pseudomonadota; class Betaproteobacteria; order Burkholderiales; family Comamonadaceae; genus Comamonas; species Comamonas testosteroni. Next base: position 3,887,548 of record NZ_CP006704.1, read on the forward strand.
ACTGTGCCCGGCCCCTGCTTTCCGGCGGTGGATGCCGGCACGGGTCTGGTCGATGAGCGCCGCACCGGCGCAGCCGAGGCGGCGTCGGGCAAACGCGCAGTCGGCCGCCAGCTCAGATCGACGAAGGTGAGGTTGAAACCATCGAATACCTTCTTGTGCACTGCGCGTCCGTGCTGGGCCTCCGCCATCGATTCAAACGAAAGGCAGCTCGGATAGACCGCCGACAGCCTCAGGCCCGGGAGCACATCGCGGGTGAATTCCTCCGTGTAAAGCTCGGCCAGGGTGAAGGCGGCGGACGGGTTGGCCGCCGGAACCTCAACCGGGAAGACGCTGGTGGCGGCCCCCTTGCGTAGGTCTGGGTCGCCGACAGCGCAGAAGAAATAGCGAGTCCGGTTGCCGGAAAGGGACCGCTGCGCGGGATCCCAGGGCCTGGGGGTGAAGGCGAGGTCCTGCCATTTCTGCAGGAAGGTACTAGTTCCCAGTCGCTTAACTTCCGCCCGCTCGGAATCGGCTACCGCTTTGGACTCGTTTGGCGGATAGCAATTCTTCTGACCGGTGCCGCCAACGGCGGTGACTACGGCCAAGAACTCAGTCGCCAAGGCTTCCGCCCGAGGAAGTTCTTCACCTGGCTTCCACGACACCGGGAACACCGGCGAGGCATAGGTCTTAAAGCTGGTTAAATCCTGCACATAGCAGAAGCCGAAACCTGTCTTGGCCTGAGCCTGAGCCTGAGCCTGAGCCTGCGCAGAAGCAGCCAAGCCAAGCAGGGTCAGTGCCGCCAGGGTCCGGAAGAAAGAGATCGACGGCGATTTCGATTGCATGGCGAACCTCACTTCGCGGCCGATGCCGGCGTCGCCACCTTGGGTGCAGGAGCGGCGACCGCTCCGATGCGCGCCAACGACACCGTTACCTCGCGCTCGCCTGTATCGCCCCGGACGACCAGAGGCAAGGGATAGCCATCGCGCATGCGCTTGACGATTGCATCGAGCTGGGCAGGCGACTCCAGCACCTGGCCGGAAGCCTCCAGCACCACCTCGGTCGGCTTCAGGCCGGCGCGGTCTGCGGGACGCCCTTTTTGCAGTGACACCACTAGAACACCGCGCCCCGTCGGCAACTGCATGGCAGCGGCCAGCGCCGGAGGTACCGCATCGACCTTCACTCCAAGCCGCTGAAGGTTGAGCGGGCCTGCCGCCATGGCAGCGTTCGACTTGGCGGTCGGAACCGGTGGCATCGCCGGTTTAGCCTCCGCCGCGGAGACCGGCCTAGCGGCCGCACAGTTCTTCTCCACCTGCACCCGCTGGATCGCGGCGACGTTGATCCGGCGGCCGTAGGACTGGCCGGTCGATTCGTTGGCCGTGTTTCCCTGCATTCCTTTCAATGAATTCGCCAAGCCGTCGCAGTCGAGACCCCGGTAGGACTGCTGCATCATGACGATCCCGCTCTCGTCCGAATCATCGTAGGCGCCGGTGTAATACTGCACCGCAGCGCAACCACTCATTAAGACCACGGGCGATAGTTTCAATAGCCGGAAAATGAAGGAATGGGGCATGGTGATTTCTGGCATAGATTTTTATTGAACAGGCAAACGTTCGTCCGCAGCGTATCGCGCATTGCGCTCAGCTCTTGCTCTGTCTGCTGCTACAGAGCTACCACGTGAAGCAGTTTCAACATTGGCCAGCTGCTGGCGCAAGTTCGTCGATAGATTTGACAAGTCGCGTTGAAAATTTGCTGAGCTTTGTGCTTTTCGGCGCTTGGTTTCAACCAACGTTTCACCTGTGTCGGGATTGATCCCTTTGTTGAGCATTCCGAGACGCCAATGCAGCCCTCAAGTCAGGAAACCCGCCCGGGTGCGCAGCCTGGAGCAAAAACTGCCGCAAACACTAATAGAAGTCGCATATCGCCTATTCATTGACTGGGAAGCAATATTTTTCATGCCTTGGCTCGCCAAGTCTTCACCCAAACTGGCTAAAGGAAAACCCAGCCTAGAAGACTGGACCACATTGCCGTTCACGAGACTCACTCCAAACGACAACTGCCTACAAACATCTGGTCCCAGACGAAGGCTTCCACGGGATTGGTGTCACGGCAACATGCTCTGACACAATCGCACCATGACCGATGAATCGCCGATCCACATCGCCCACAAGCGCGTCTGCCAAGCCTTCCTGAGGCACTGGAAGGCCCACGACAACGCCTACCCCAAGCTGATCAAGATGCCGCCGGAAGCATTGCGGCAGTTCAACATCGTCAACTCCTTGGGCAAGCCCAATGAGCTGTGGGGCGTCCCAATAGAAATCGCCCCCAACACCACGGGCGTGATGATTGCGGTCGATGGGACGGCAATGCCTTTGGTCGAGGGCTATTGAGGGAGCGTGCAGGCTTGACCCCTCCTCCGTCACGCGGAGGCCTTAGATAGAGATTTAGGCGTCTTACGATCCAGCTCTTATTGCTTTCGGCGTCATCTCGTACTCAACTATGCTGCGTAGTAGTAGCTGAGGCGCAGTCCCATCAATCGGACGAGCCTTACTCACATCGAGAGGTTGAGACTTATGCAGCTGAGTTGGGCCGGTGTCGATCATTGGGTAGTCTCCTTAGGCTGTGGTCTGCTTATCGGGCTCGTGAGTGAGCGTCGCGGGAGTGAGCACGAGAGCATCGCTGGAACTCGTACCCATGCCATAGCAGCGTTGCTTGGCTGCGCGGCCTGGTGGTTAGGCGTGCTGCCCTTTGCCGTTGTACTTCTGTTGGTCGGTGCTCTGACCGTTGCAGCCTACTGGCACTCAGCCCCCAAAGACCCAGGGTTGACCAGTGAAGTGACTCTACTTTTTACATTAACTCTGGGTGCCCTATCGCACAAGAGTCCTACCTTGACTGCAGCCCTGGGCATCCTTTGCGCCTTGCTGGTGCATTCCAAAGGCCCCATACAACGCTGGAGTCGTGAGTTACTCACAGAGAATGAACTGAGGGATGGCCTTCTGCTGGGTGCTGCAGCGCTGGTCGTGATGCCACTTTTGCCGCACGCGCCTGTAGATCCATGGGGTGTACTAAGCCTCGCAGCCCTTTGGAAAGTGGTTGTGCTGTTCATGGCTGTCGGCATGCTGGGCCACATACTTACCCGAGTGCTCGGCCCACATTGGGGACTGCCTGTTACCGGATTCTTTTCTGGGTTTGTGTCATCTACTGCGGCTATCGCCAGCCTTGGCAACTTGGCCAAGTCAGACGAACATCAGCAAGCGCAAGCCTTCGGCAGTGCAATGCTGGCTCAGTTGGCCTCGCTATGTCTGTTCATAGCCATTCTCTCTGCCACATCCCTTGCGCTAATGCTATCCATGGCAGTGCCTCTTATCGTTGCAGCAGCCTGCCTTGTGCTGGCTGCTGCCACAGGATTGCTGAATCGACCAAAAATTGCCACGCAAACTGCGTTTGAGACCGAACGGGTATTTAAGCTTTCAACTGCATTGCTGATTGCCGGCACCATTGCGCTGATGTTAGTTCTAGGCGCCTGGCTCCAGCATGCCTTTGGCAGCACTGGCGTCCTGGTCGCGGCGGCATTTGCAGCTTTGGCCGAACTGCATGCCGCGGCTGCTAGCTTAGGGCAGCTTTTTGCATCAGGTAGTCTGCCCCTGTCCACCGCTCAATGGGGGTTGGTTGTGATTCTTGCTTCCAGCGCAATCGCCAAATCCGTACTGGCGTTCGCCGTCGGGGGAGCCAAATATGGAACACGAGTCAGTCTGGGACTGGCCTCTATGGTGACAGGGGCAGGTCTGTCACTGCTGTGGATTGGCTAATGCGGACTGATCATCAGCGATGTGGTGCGTGATGATTGCGGTCAATGGGACGGAAATGCCTTGGGTCGAGGGCTACTGACAGACCGCAGTTGCTCCTCTGCTACATGCCTTCACATAGGAGGAATGAGAAAGATGAGAGCTTTTCAGATCGCGGCCATTACCGGCGCATGCATTGTTCTTGTAGGGTGCGGCAGCACGGTTCGCTCGCAGGTGTCCGCGTTTCATGAGCTCGATGCGGTCAAAGGCTCAACCTTTGCCATGATTCCCTACCCGGAACAAAAAGCTGATCTGGAATACAGGACATATGCAAAGGCCCTGGCTTCTGGCTTGACCAAAGCTGGGTTGCTTGAGACAAACCTGTCAAATGCTAAATACGCGGTGCTGATGAACTACAGCATCGACAACGGCAAATCCGAAATCTCGTCTGTACCCATCATTGGCCAGACTGGTGTCGCCTCATCAACCACCTACGGGCAAGTGAACCGCTCCGGCAGTTTCTCGGCAACAACATACAACACACCAACCTACGGCATCGTTGGTGCGACAACCAGATCAGACACAGTATTCACACGCCAGCTCACTGTAGACATCGTTGACGCCAACGAGAAGGACGCCGATGGAAAGTATCGCCGTCTCTATTTAGGCAAAGTGCAAAGTCGTGGTGCTGGTGGTCAGATCGCGCCCGTCATGCCGTACATGATTGAGGCTTTACTGCAGGACTTTCCAGGGAAAAGTGGACAAACCAAAACTGTAGATCTCACAGTGCACTGAGACTTCAAACAGGCTTACGCCCCACATAAGCTGCGCCGATCATCCCTGCAGCGCGCTCCCCAAACCTCCCCCACAGCGAATTGCTCGAGGAATTGGCTGCGATCTGGTTCTGATTGATCTGGCTGTATGTATTCGCAGCCCCAGCTAGCCCGGCCTGGGCGCCCGCGTATCCTGAATTCAGAATCCCCTGCCCGCGCTCGTAGCCGCGCCCAGTCCAGCATTGGCGCTGCCCACAGCGCCGGCGCCCAGTTGGGATGCGATAGAGGCATTCGTGCCCTGCGCGCTGGCAATATTGCGCCCAAGGTTGGCAGCGTCCATGCGTCGAGCGTAGCCCTGCTGCTCCACCGCTTTCATGGCGGCATTCGCCGCGCCGGCCTTGGCCTTGGCTTTGGCCGCGCCAATGTCCATGGAGCCCTGTAGCGCCATCGCCTTGCCGCTGGCTGGATTCACACCAGAGCGTTCCATCGCGCGCATCGTGGCGCCGCGCTGGGCCGCGATGCAGGTTTCCACATCGGCGCTCGCGGCTGCCGCCTCGGCTGCGCGGCGCTCCGGGGTGTCATAGGCCTGAGCATCTGCCACCAGCTTCTGCTCGAGCAGCCGATAGGTGCTTGTGTAGTCCTCGTAGCCCGCCTGCGCCACCTTGTTCTGCAGGTTCTGCGCTTCCAGCTGCGAGCGGGATACCTTGTCGGCAATCGCCGTGGCCGCAGCGCGTTCATCGGCTGTCTCGCCGTAAATCTGCTTGGCCCAGTCCAACTGCTCCTTGGACAGCTGCGCCTGCATCAGCGCGGCCGCGTTTTGCCAGATCCTGAGCCACCTTTCAAGGTGGCTTTTTCGTTGGAAAAACGGCTGCGAATGACGCCCCGCAGTTCATTGCTGACGTGATCCGTTTAAGGGCATTAAAAGGAGTACTGTGGTGTGAGACGGCCTATCTTGGACCGCCAGCATAGACCGGAGGTCTATATGTCTTTCATCGACAAAACCATCTTCAACATCCGCTCCCGGCTTCCCGCCGTGAAACAGGAAGTCGATTCCCGGACGGTGCCGGATGACGACCGAATCTTTCACACGCCATTTCAAACGGATGCACAGCTGCAGGAGGAATCTCCTGAGCAGATGCTGCGCAAAAAAACGAACCGTCTTTTGCTGCAAGCGGTCCTCAACAAAATCTCTGCCGCTTGAGCAAGCATCTGACCGGAGGTCTATATGTTTTCATTACTTGGCTACAAGCGTCAGTCCGAGTTCTGGCGTGATATGTGGGTGATGCTCCTCGAGCCGATTTCACAGATTCAACCCATCGAATCCAGTCTCGATCCACCACTCGCACCGACACCAAAAGCCCCACAGCCCAGCTCCGAAGCACCTGCTGTCAACGACAAGGTGTGACAGTACCACACGGAGACGCAGCGAGCCCGTAGCCCGCGCGTGTCAGTCCGGAGGTCTATATGTCAGTAAACCGCATCCCATCTTCATTCCTGAAGGTTTGGAGAACAGTCAGACGAGTCTTCGCCAGAGGCGAGCCACTCCCCAGTCCACCCAACATCGAGCAGTGCGGACCTCCTGAAAAAAACAAGCGGAGGCAAAAAGAGAAGCAATCGCGCATGCACCATAGCTATCGTTACTGGTAGCTACAGTGCTCGACAGTCCTCCCACGATTTCGTGGTTTCATTTTCAACAGCCACCTTCCGAGGTGGCTTTTTGGTGCACGGAGATCTCGAGATGTGAGCGTTCGGCCAGCATGCGACATGCATGTGCCTTCCCCCGCAGGGCTCTAACGGGGCCATCCGGTGTGACCACTCGATCAGGTACGGCAGTTCAGGAATGGGCCTGGGCTGGCGGCAATCAGGAGCACGGCGCTTGCGTCTTGGCAACAGTGACCACACCAGATGGTTCTACCTCCTTTGGTGTAAGACGAGCTCCTATTGATCGCCCTAAACGCGTCATGCAGAATTCGACCCCATCTACCTGTTACGCCGGGCCTGGGATATCTCCCCCTCCCTTTCTGACCTCTCCCCAGGCGCGACCCGAAAGGTCACCGGCTCTTTATTCAAGCCCGCAGCAAACGCCAGCGGGCTTTCTTTTGTCATCACCAGCGCTTGCGAAAGACACTGAGTGTTGATCAGTGAAATGCCTAGAGTGCGCCCCACACTTCAACGAGGCCAACCAAGTGAAACAGCCCAATCACAAGACAGATGCCAGATGACACCAGCCAGAAAGTCTGCGTGTTTGCAGGGAACACCGGTTTGAGAAGTGGAAAAGCAACCGCCCGCGCCAGATACACGGCACAGATAGCTGTGAGAGCGAGTTTGGTTAGCGGCAAGGGCTCAATGATGCCAGCTCCGGCCAATGCGTAACCCGCGCAAATGAACCAAATCATTGCGATGAAAAGCGTTATCAGTGCTGGCCTAGGCTTTCCTTGCTCGGCAGCTCGGACCATCCGCTCACTCGCTCCCATCACCCGGTAGGCGGGAGCGCCCATTGCGATACACGCCAAGTGTGCTACTGCGGCAAACGCGCTCAGTGCACCGCCAACGACTAGCGCCGCGATCCCAAACTCGACATGGCTCCCCCATTAACTCTGATGATCTGTCAGCATAACAAGTCGCCATTGCCGAATGAGCACCACAGTTTCAGCGATGCGATGAAGACTTGATCGCCAGATCTCCACAAAACACACTGCTTCTCACCTAACGCCCGCAGCAATCGCTTGCGGGCTTTTTCTTTGCCTACAGGAGACCAAGCATTCGACTCCATCCAGATCCCACACCACAAAGCTGCTGCTCGCCGCGCAATGGGCTCTCACCGGCTTCGGCCTCTTCTGCCTAGTCGGTGCGGCCGTGATCATGGCGCTCACACCCGAAGCCTGGCCCCTCTATGCATTCAGCTTTGATAGCTGCGCGCGATTATTGAACAGGAGATCCTCATGCTCAAGACGATTGTTGACTCCGCGCTAGTCATCGTTGGCGCCCTGCTTATCGTGGCCTGGCTGACTGTGCCTGATGCCCAAGCCGATGACCCCCAAAGCATCACCCCAAGCCTGCGCGACGAGTTCGCCTTCCCGGGCATGCACACCGAGTGGCTGGACGGCAAGACTGTGCAATGCCTGAAAGTGCCGCCGTGACTTCGGCACCCACCTGTTTCCATCCGCCACCGATTCGGTGGCTTTTTCTTTTCTGGAGCTATGCCGCTCAAGGGCAACCGCACGACCGATAGCCGCCAACATCGTGTTAAGTCACAGTCTGTCGGCGCGAGCACTGCGCAATCACAGCCAGGAAGCTAGCAGTACTTCGAGATTCGACCGTATTTTCCCAAGCGCCTCTCTGAAGCGCGCCCCTTCCTCGGCCAGCTTCTCGTGGTCAGGCTCTTGCTGGCTTCTTAGGGCCGTCAAATGTTGATCCAACTTTGCGTGCTGCTTGGCGGCCTGCTCTAAAAGCATCTCGGCTTCTGCTTGATCTGCGGCGTTTGCACTCGCCTTCTGCGCACGCTTCATCAGCACATCGATGTGATTCAGATCAGCTTCGGACTCGCGTATGTGTCTTTCAGCCATTTGCTCAATCGTTTCCATGACCAGCTCCTAGCTGGGGACCAGTGCGTTGAGAACCACGTCAATTTGACCGAAATCTCGCTCCTAAAAGAGCAAAGTAGTCAGATCTACCGTGCCGGCGCCATCACCCCAATATGTAAAGTACCGCATGTCCTCAACCCACAACAAGCTGCACGTTATCCATGACATGAGCCGCAACGCTCAAGCCCCAGTACTCAGCGGCCGCAACCGCCAACTTTTAAATCTGAACGGCCCGTCATTGAGCGGGCTTCGTCATTTCAGGAGTCCATAGGTTCACGAGAATGACCATTTGGCCTACGCATTTCAGGCGCCGACATCATGCAAGCACTAGTGGCGGCCAAGAACCGCAGCGTCAAGGGCAGAGTTGTGGTCGACAAGAAGCGCAACAAAGGCAAGACCAGCAAAAAGGCCATGGTCTTTGCCACCAGCAACGGCGTCGATTCAAGAACCAACGACCACTTTCACATTCATCACGACAAAGTCATCATCGTTGACGGCTCTACCGCAGAAACAGGCTCATTCAACTTTGCACCGTCTGCTGAAACAGCCAACTCAGAGAAAGTCGTTGTCATTCGCGACATGCCTGAAGTTGCGAAGCAGTACATCGCTCACTGGCAGTCACGCGGGGATCTCGGAAAGCCCTATCCGCCCATCGACTTGCTGCCACCTACCCATCTTTACCTGAAGCCCGCACCTGCGGGCTTTTTCTATTTCTGGAGTCTCAATGTTCAAGAGCATGAATATTTCCCACCTGAGCACCAACACCCCAGCCCGCCGCCGCGGGCTTTTTCATTCCGAATGACCTCATGCCAGGAGGGAAGAAGCGTAAGCTGGAGGCCATGTCACGGAGGAGCGAACATGACGAGCAATGCTTCAGTAACCGTACAGACATATCGCTACGAACTGTTGCCCAGCAACCTTCACGCTGATTGGAAAATCATCGTTGACAGGGTTCGCGCAGCCTATGACAAGAAGCCGGAATCGGCGATACAGCTGGAAAACGCTCGACAGCATGGGTTCGGCTTTGTGCGCGCACTCGCGGCAGCTGGACTAGTGACGGTAGCTGGCAAGGCAGACCTGATGGAGCTATTGCTATACCCCAGGTCATCCTGTTGAGTACCGGGATTCCCGGTCCGTAGACGGCTCTGCCCTTTGGCACCTGAGCTCATCCAATGCACATAGCTTTTCGGGCGGGCCAGCGCCCCCGTGCGCAATACGGCTCGCGGCTCACTACTAACTGAGCTGAAGCTGGCCGGCACGACCAGTCACGACCTATCCACCCATCAACAGCCCGCCAATAAGCAGGCTTTTTGCTATCTGGAGCCCTATGCCTACTCCTCAATTCCTACAGCACAACCAAAATGGCTTTGCATGCCTGCCTGCACCTCGCTTCATCGCCGGTTGTTCACCGATCGAAGGACCCATCAATGAATGACACGCTCAACACCATCACCAGCACCATTGCCAGTGAGTTTTCAGATGTCCCAGACGCTGCCCAAGCGACAAGAATCGTGGTTCGCCTGTTTCTGGCGGCCGTCCTGGGTGGGCTCCTCGGCTGGCAACGCGAGGCCAACGGAAAAGCTGCTGGCTTGCGCACCCATATGCTGGTGGCAATGGGATCATCTTTGGTCGTGCTGGTGTCGCTACAGTCTGGTGTGGATACAGCGAATGCTGCACGAGTAGTGCAAGGGGTCATCACTGGCGTCGGCTTTCTCGGTGCCGGGGCGATCCTTAAATCTGATGGAGAGAATTCAGCACCTCATGTAAAGGGCCTGACTACTGCTGCCGGACTTTGGCTCACGGCTGCCATCGGCGTATGCGCAGGACTCGGTGAAGAGGCAACAGCAGTCATCAGCACAATCTTTGCGCTTCTTATCCTGAGCGTGATTCCCATGCTGACAAAAAACAGCCAATCCAGACAGACGACGAAATCAGAATAGTCTCCAAAGGAGGTGCAGGCCGCACATCGGCCTCGCCAGCCACCAAAACTCACAGCCCGCAATAGCGGGCTTTTCTCATTCCGCGGAGAACATGTACCAACAGATGTATCGGAGACTAAGCCGCATCGTGCGCAACGCCCCAGACGACTGCATGCGGCTTCAGCGAAGCGCAAACAGGGCCGCCGTCTCCCATCGTCCCTTGAACGCGTGCCTCAATGACTCCTCCAGAGGAGAGCACGGCGTCGACGACTTCCTGGGGAATAGACGCCAGCTTCAGCTTGGCGCGACGAGTCCAGGGCGAGCCCGCCTGCCCCGCAAGGGTGCCGGAATTGATGTAAACGAAACGTTCGGAAGATGGGCCCTGCGCGAACTCACCCAGGAAATTGACTGCGCCCGTTGCGAGGGGCGATCCCAAGCGAAGCGAGAACTCGAATCGAAGAGGCTCCTGCTGGCCGTCCAATGGATCGAGCAAGTCCGACTTGCCGCGCTGCACGGCGAACCAAACTTCAGGTGGGGCATCGACCACCAGTATTCGTATACGAACGGACTGCGCGGAGTTTGCTTTGCTCATGACGACAAACTGCTTTCACTGCTGGATTTCAACGGTCTCCAAAGGCTCTGACTGTACATGCGTAAAGATGTCATGCAACTGCCAGTTGGAGCAGGCCGTCCGGATACCGCTTATCGAACTGCAGCACTCTCAGTTGCATAACGGACATCTGCGCATGACGGAAGCCGGCCGACTGCTCTACGAGCGCACCGTGCCCTTTCTCGACACTTTGCTCTCCACGCAGGATGAACTTGGTGCGGTACAGTGCGAACTGCGTAGTCCTTTGAGGATGTGCATGCCGGGCTAGGCGCCTAGGCTGCTTGCTCCCGTCATCGCCGAATTCTGTAGCCTCCATCCGGGGATCAAGCTCGAATGCGATACCCGAATGACCGGATTGGAAGTGCTTCGAGAAGACCTCGACCTTTCTATCGTCTTCCACCGAGGTCACCAGGAGGACCGCGCTTTCATCACACGCGAAGTCGCCACACTGCCCAGCATCGTGGTTGCCGCCGCATCCCTGCTGGCCAAGACAGGTATGCCACGCCATGTGCGTGGACTGAAGTCTCTGCCCTGCATCATCACCCTCAGTGCGCTGAAGGGGCAGCCCTGGCAGTTTCAGGATGCTGCGGGCGACATCGTCAAGGTACCGGTTCGCAGCCGCTACCGCGTCAAAAGCGGAGAACTGGCCGTGGCAGGCGCACGGCAAGGCATAGGATTTGCGATTGTGGCGGCCTATCCCTGCCAGGAAGACCTCGCTGCAGGCCGATTGCAGTAGTTGCCACTGAACCTGCGCCCCGCGCCACTGCAATTGCAGGGAGCGTACAGCCATCGCCATTCCGTGACGGGGCGTGTCAGGGCGCTGCTGAAACGGATACAAGTGCGCCTGGCTGCCTCGGCAAAAGTACTGATGACCGGCCTAATCCACGCCATTGACGGCTGGCAGCGGCCTCGCCCGGCCCGACTATCATGCTCAGCGTGGGAATGGCAGTGCGAAGGCAGCAAGCGCAGCTGCAGGTTCATGCACCAGCCAAAGTCCCAAAATTCCCCCTCGGCCTGTTCACCATGCAACTTCCCATCCACATCGTTGACGCATTCACATCCGTCCAGTTCAAAGGCAACCAAGCTGCGGTTGTCTTGCTGGAAGATTGGCTCGCGGAGCCCACACTCCAGGCCATCGCAACGGAAAACAACCTCTCCGAAACCTCCTTCCTGGTTTGGAGCCCTGCGCGAAATGCCTTTGAGATCCGGTGGTTCTCTCCGCTCAAGGAAATCGCATTTTGTGGCCACGCAACGCTGGCCAGTGCATTTGTTCTCTTTGAGGCCGACCGACAACTGCGCAACATAACGTTCTGGGCCGCGGCAGTCGGCGATGTCACAGCAGCAAGAGAGCACACTGGGCGTATCGTCATGACCTTCCCACGCCGAGATGCACGCCCCTTGGGCGAGGTTCCAGCGGCCCTTCTTGAGGGTCTAAGCCCCTCACCCGACCATGTCTGGGTGAATCAACAGGCTTATATGGCTGTCTATACGTCCGAAGCTGGCGTGCGGTCGGTCAAACCCAACCTAGAACTGCTCGAATCTTTGGGCCCATTGGACGTGGTGGTTACGGCACCTGCGGACGTTGGTGCTCCCTACGATTTTGTCAGCCGCTATTTCTGGCCTGCAAACGGCGGGGATGAAGATCCGGTGACCGGCTCCATACACGCAGCACTTGCTCCATACTGGTCCGAGAAACTCCATAAGAAGGTCCTGATTGCGCACCAGGCATCACAGCGCACAGGCACCCTGTTTTGCGAGGTGACCGATTCAAACGTCAAAGTGGCCGGTCACTGTGCTCGTTATTTGACAGGCACTATCACAATCTAGGTGCGCCAGTTTGGAGTGGCGGCTTGGCAACTCGCCTGTGGACATAGGTTGAAGCAGTTGATCTCCAACTTCTGCTCGCGGTCAGAAGCCGCCGCTGGGACTGAATTCCAAACTCAAGTCCACTCAAGTATTGGGAGGCATCGCCAGCGACAGCTTTCGTCTGAATTTAACTGTCCCTCAAAATATGCGCATCTCCGTCTCCTCCATCATCGCAAAGCCAACTGCTGTGCTTTTCTGGCTTTCTCAGGACTACGCACGCAGACTCGAATGGGATAGATATCTTTGCGAGGCATACCTCATTGGGGGCCATCAAACTGCGGCGGTTGGCATCAAGTCTCATTGCAAGAATCGAAGTGGCTCAGTGATTGAGTCGAAGTACATATCGTTTTCTCCCCCTACGCACGCAGCGGTCCTAATGACCAAGGGGCCATGGATCCTTAGCAATTTCGGTGGGACGTGGCGCTTTAAACCACTGCAGGACGGAAAGACAGAAGTTTGCTTCATCTACAACTTTAAGGCCCGTCCTGCGCTTCCAGGATGGATCATTGAACCATTGATCGCTGTGTTCTACCGCAGAGATATGCAGCGTCGTTTGGATGCTTTCACGAAGTGGGCTCAAGCTATAGAGTAGCCCCCATTTGACGTACTCCAGTATCCCCCACTTCACTTGTATTCGGAGTCCGACCTCAATGATTGCTCAGGGTCGAACCAGTCCGTCGCTGCAATCAAAAGCGGCCACGGCGTTCAACGGCTGGTGTCAGTGATTACCGCCATTCAGGTCCTGGCTCCTGAATGACTCAGTTCAGCCAGATTCGCAATTGAGAGTTTCTGGCAAATTGCAGGCCAGTGTGTTTGCACCTGACGCATCTCTTCTGAGTGGAAATCAACAGCGTGGGGATTCAGAGATCCACATGGGCAGCGAGCAAGCGAGTCTTCAGAGATTCAGCGGCAGGACTAAGCACACGCCCTCGCTTCTTTATCAAGCCCAAAGTGCGCCACAGCTGAGGCTCGGTCAGCGGCACACCACGGATCTTCGGATGACTCTCTGGCAGCGCAAGCTGCGGAATGGCTGCCATGCCCAACCCGGCCTCTACAAGAGCGAGTGCGCCGGTGACATGGTTGCATTCGTACCAGGCCATTGGCTGATCCGGCAAGCCCGCCATGACTTGGTCCAAAAGCAGGCGGTTACTGCTCTGATGCGATACCGATACGAGGCGCTCTCCGGCGAGTTCGGTCCATGCAATCTCTGAGCGACATGCCCATGCATGACTGTGCAGCATCGCCAACACGTATCGCTCACGCGTCCAGGTCTCGAATTGGATTCCGGGCTCCTGGCTTCCAGTAAAGCTCACGCCGAAATCTGCTCGACCGCGTACTACGGCATCCAGGACATGGCTTGCATTCTCATCAATGACATGGACTTGAACTTCCGGGTACTCGGCAGCAAAGGCACGCAGTGCATTAGGCAGGAGATGGTTTGCAACCGATGGGATGCAAGCCACCGTCACCGATCCCCGACGAGGCAGGGTCTGATCGTTAACCCGCTGCACTGCAGTCTCAAGGCCCTCTAACGCAGCACGCGCTTCAGTGAGGAACTCCTGGCCAATTGCGGTCAGCTGAACGTGTCTGGTTGTGCGCTCAAGCAGCTTGGTTCCCAAAGCATCTTCCAGGCGCTCAATTCTTCGACTCAACGCCGGCGCTGATAGGCAAAGACGCTCTGCAGCGATGCGAAAGCTTGAATTCTCAGCAGTGGCTACAAAGGCCTGCAGCTCGGAGATGTCGAATTTAATGCGCTCCATGCAATAGTCTACCCATATCTTGCAATTTACAGAATAGTCCCTGAAATTTACGATGGCCGCTTGCACAGAGTTGATTACGACTCGACCAGGAGACAACATGCAAAGACGCCCTCTCGTCCTGGCTGCCGCATTGGCAGCCTGTCTGCCGCCTGCCGGCGCCTACGCCCAGGAATTCCCACCCAAACGGCCCGTCACCATGGTGGTCGGCTTTGCCGCCGGTGGCTCAGCGGACATCGCGGCACGCATCATTGCCAAGAAACTCGGCGAAAACATCGGCCAAAGCGTGGTCGTAGATAACAAACCTGGCGCAGGTGGCAACCTGGCACATGCCCAGGTAGCTCATGGGGCCACAGATGGCTCCGTCTTGTTGTTTGGCTCCATCGGCCCCTTGAGCATCTCACCTCACTTCATGAAAGTGAGCTACGACCCTCTCAAAGATCTCGCCCCCATCACCATGGGCGTGACCTTTCCCAATGTTCTTGTCGTGCCTGCAAGCAAAGGCATCAAAACCTTGGGAGAGTTTGTCGCTGCGGCCAAACGCGAACCGGGCAAGTTGGACTTTGCCTCCACGGGCCCCGGCTCTGCAGCTCACCTGGCGGGAGAATTGCTGAACGACATTGCCAAGATCGATACGGTTCACATTCCCTACAAGGGCGGAGCACCGGCTTTGCAGGACGTGCTGGGAGGGCGCGTGGGCTCTTTCTATGCTGCGCCGCCTACGGCACTGCCGCATATCGAGTCCGGCAAGCTCATTCCGCTCGCGACCACCGGTCTGACACGCCCAGCCTACCTGCCCAATGTACCCACCGTTGCAGAGTCCTATCCCGGCTTCAATGCCACCAATTGGTATGCGTTCGTTGCGCCTGGAAAAACACCCAAACCATTGCTGGACAGATGGAACATTGAACTCGTAAGGGTGCTGAATGCGCCTGAGGTTCGGGCGAACCTGCTCAAGCACGGTCAAACTGCGGCCCCTACCTCGCGTGAAGAACTAGCCAAATTCATTTCGACAGAGAATGAAAAGTGGAGCCGCATCATCCGTGAACGAAAAATCACGGCAGATTGACTGAGCTGCCAGCCGACTGAGATTGCCAAGGCCCATCGCAAACAAGGGGTCTGCGGAGTCGGCCACTGAACTCAGAGGCTGCCGCTCAGTTCCGTCGCAAGGCGGCTTGCAGGACTGGATAGCTTCGATGCTAGTGCCACTGGCCCTTGATCCAGAACCAGTTGCCCAGCTCTCCGCGCCATATCCAACGACCAGGAACCCAAACAATGGGTCGGGCTCGGTGCCGGCGGTCTGTTTTCAACGATGCTCTGCAGCATGGGAGGCACTGTACTCGCCAAGCAGTGGCCTTTATGCCAAACCCACTGGTCTCACTCCCAGCGCCAGCACCGGTTCACCCAATGCCACCGAAGCGACGGCGGTGCGCCTCGCTCTTCGATGATGACTCAGGCATCACGCGCTCTTGGACATGAACCACCGCTAGCCGTGAATGTCGCTCGGGAGCCACGACGCCCCCGATCAACCGAGTACCGACATCAGTCCCAGAGAGAGCAATCCAACCGAGAAGACCTTCTTGAGCCTCTTTCGCCGACCTCACTTGCTGTAGAACAGTCACGCCTATTCTGCAGGTTGCTTGACGCGTCGGCGGCAAGTAAAGCGGCCGTCGCGACAGCCACACCTGCAAGCGCACCAGGCCAACCAAAAAAGCCTCGGCACGGTGACCGAGGCTTGGGAATTAGCGCCAGGGATCAAGCCATCTTTCAGTGCTTCAGCCTGAACCCAGCGACACGCACCTTGCGCTCGAGATATGACAGCCAGATGGCAAAAAGCCCCGACCGTTTCCGATCAGGGCTTTAAGTGGTTGCGAGGGCCGGATTTGAACCAACGACCTTCGGGTTATGAGCCCGACGAGCTACCAGACTGCTCCACCTCGCGATATTCCGCGTCGGGGGCCGACCACCATTCCTAGGCGCCAGCTTCTTTCCCCGACCAAGGCATTCTAGCACATATGTATAAATTCACAGCATGAATCTTCATTCAGTGGCCTACACCATGACCAGAAAATGAACACAGCCCGCTGGCGTACCAAGCGGGCTGTGTTCATTGCAACCTGAGAAGCTTACTTTTTGGCCGCGTCGTGAATCGCTTCCTTCAAGTCACCGGCTTTCTTCTGGGCAGTGCCTTGAACCTGTTTCGCGATGCCCTTGGCTTCCTGTTCAGGGCTGTCAACGAGTTCACCAAACTTCTGCTGAACCTTACCTGCTGCGTCCTTCAACGTGCCCTTGACTTGATCAGTATTCATGATGTTCTCCTTATGAACAAGGCCACGAACTGCGGCCTTGGTTCAAAGGTAAACGCTATGAAGGTTGACTGCCGTGGGACTAGTTTGGGCATCTTTGTGGTAGATACCCTTACACGTTATCAATTGCTCACAACGGTAATTCCAAACCAAAGTTCCGCGGTACACGCGGGCCAGAGCACTGCTGAATCGATGCCAGCGAGAGCATCGCGACCAGGCAGCCACACGTTGCGAAAAAGATCACGCACGAAATGGCGAGATGAACAGGCTGGATGACCAGGACCGAGCGCAACCATCCGCAGGCAAGCGTGGGAGCCACGGGAAAGACGGTAGGGGCTCAAAGCTGACCGATGATTTGAGGAGTGAGCCACGCGCATATGACCGATATAACCGCGAAAGCAGCGCCAGCTCCTGGACGAGATCAGCGCTCAAACCAGCGCCTGGCGCGCAGAGCATTGGTTTGAGTAGAGCGAGCCAATGACACGCATCAACATCACCGAAATATGGGAGCGGCACGGCTACAAGGTCGAACACATTGAACGGGCATGGGTGCACCCCAGCGCAATGTTTATGGGCCTGACGGCGTGCTGCCGATTGAAGATGCTGAGTACATTCAGGAAACAGAAGCGCTGCGCGACCTCGGCCTCATCGATTAACCCATGCCCGCCCTGAGCGGGCTTTTTATAGCCACCCTTTAGCTAGCTTTATTGTGTCTGCAGATTCTGAAACGTGAGCGTTTGGGCAGCCTGCGGCATGCTTATACCCTGCCCGCCCGGCCAGACGGACCATTCGTAATATCCTGGGCGCCTTGCATACAGAGCTGCAGTTTGTTTCAATCTCGGCTTGATAGCTCCGAAGGAGGCGGCTCGATTTGAATTTATTGAAGAAGCACAGAATCAGTTTGTCAGCGGTGACTGCCGCCTTTGTGTTAGGAGCATGCGGTCAAAAAGTGGAGGTTCCACCTGCACATGTTGGCAAGATCATGACCAAAGATGGCTATCAGGAAAGCTTGATCCCCACGTCCAAATTTCGCTTAGGCCAGTGCTGGGCATACTGTGACCGCCTGGTCTTGCTGGATGTATCAGACAAGGCCTATCAGGAGAGCATGAACATCTTCATACCTGAAGATAAGCTGAATCTGGAAGTGACCATCCGCGCGACCTTAAGCATTAATCCAAAGAAAACGGCGGAGCTGTTCAATGCTGTCGCACCGACAGAGGTGACGGGAGATATCTCCACTATTGCAAACGAGCAGGTGTATCGCACCTATGCCAGTCAAATCATTCAAGCCGAGGTACGCGAATACCTGAGCAAGCTCTCTATCAGTGAAATCGCTTCGAGCAATGAAAAGATCAACTCTGACTTGCGGGCACAACTTGGCAAGGCCATCGAATCGTTGACCCCCTTCTCTGTTCGCTTTGTGGGCATCACCAATCTGAAGTACCCCAAAATCATCACGGATGCGCAGGAGTCCGCTGCAGAGCGCCGCGAAGCGATCCAAAAAGAAGAAGCTCAATTGGCGATCTCCAAAGCGCAGTTAGAGCGCGAATTGCAGGAAGCCCGTCTGCAGCGAGCGATTGACAAGGAAAAGGCGGAAACGGAAGCCATGTCTCAAACAGTGCTGGCTCAATCCGTAGACAGTCGGGTTCTTCAGTTGCGCAAGCTGGAAAATGATCGTGCCTGGATCGAAAAGTGGAATGGTCAATTACCCACCACAACGTTGGGTGATGCGGTTCCCATGGTGAGTATTGGCAAATGACGCTGCTCTTCAACCTTCTGCCTTTCATGATCGTGGCAGCAGGTCTTGGCTTGAGTTGGAGGCTAAAGAAGGTTTGGATCCTGCCGGCAACAGTAGCGATCCTGTTTGTGTATTTCCAGGCACAGCCCTCATACCTGCCCAAAGGCGCTACCACTCGCTCAGAGCTTCCTGCATTCCCTGAGTCCGAAGCAAAAATTGAGGACCGCCTCAGCAAGCCTGTTTCTGGCGACGAGCGGGACCAGCGCATGAGGGATGCTGTACAGAAAGGCTTGGATTTCAAGCAGCAGCACTGACCCAGTCACTCGCTCAGCAAAAGCGCCTCAAATGAGGCGCTTTTTTTATCAACCAAAGATGGCACTCACCTCGAAGACGAGAACGTGGGCAATTGGCCAGCATCCGGCAACTATGGCGCGCCTCCGCAAAGCGGAGTGGGGCCATCCTGCGAGACGACTGGAGCAGGTGGGGCCGCTCAGGAGTACGCCAAGGCGACGGCCGATTGAGAGCGCGCGTCGTGAGCGACAGCGGCCACGCCAGACAGCGCATCACCACTTTTAGGTAAGCCGAACTCGTCTTGTTTGCCCCAGAGGCCTCAAGCAGAATTCGACGCAATCCAACAGTTTTGCCGAGCCTGGGCCTTCCCTCCCTCAACCAAATTCCCCAGGCATGACCCGCAAGGTCGTCGGCGCTCTATCCAAGTCCGCAGCAGCCGCTCGCGGGCTTTTTCTTTGTCCAAATGAAATTCCACGCACGCCACTCGCAACCACCAACAATTCATGGCCCTTGCAGCACAGCCTGGGTCATAGAGATGGTTGCTTGCTATTGATGGATATGTGCCACGAAGCGATTCATGACACATCGCGCAAAGGCAAGAAGGAGAAACGGGAGTTCAAGGACGCGGCCAAACCGGGCCGCGCCGACTGGATCGGCACGGTGCCGAGAAGGCCTGTCCATCTTTGCCGGCTCTGCTGGTCACTCAGGCCAAGCCATAGCGCATGGTTGGATCACCCTGGAGCCGTCGGCGGGCTTCTCCTTTGAGCCAAGCCCTGAACCAGAACTGAAAACCAGGACCAAGGCGCCTTGCTGCACGCTGTTGCAGATCGGATATCACTTGACGCATTCCAACCTGACATCCTGGCAGCACTCCTTGGCCGCTCCACGGCCTTCATCCAGCCCAGTCAGCCCGTGATTCAGAACCTCTCCCAGTCGTCCAATGAACCGCTCAACGCTACGGGCTCCTTGGGCGCCCGGGCAGGTGCCGCGGCAGGCGCCAGCATCGTGGCCTTGGTGACAGCGCGTGGCATGGCAGATGTACGAGCTGACGCAGCAGGTGCCTTCGCCTGTCGCTGCGTCACCGTCACGGACGCGCTTGGGCGAACGGGAGCAGCAGTGTCAACGACTGCCCCACCCAAACGAAAGACCCTGACCAGCTCGACCAGACGCGCTGCCTGGCTGCTGAGACTGTCGGCAGCGGCAGAGGATTCCTCTACCAAGGCAGCATTCTGCTGCGTGACCTGGTCCAACTGGTTCACTGCAACATTGACCTGGGAGATGCCCTGTACCTGCTCTTGCGTGGCCGCGCCCACCTCGTCCAGGAGTTCGGCGACGCGCCGAGCCTGCTCGACGACTTCCTGCATGGTTGCGCCAGCCTGATCCACCTGATGGGCGCCGGCGTCAACTTTGGACACGCTTTCACCGATCAGGTCCTTGATTTCCCTGGCAGCCTGCGCCGAGCGATGGGCCAGGGTGCGAACCTCACTGGCGACCACGGCAAAACCACGCCCCTGCTCACCGGCCCGGGCCGCTTCCACTGCAGCATTGAGGGCCAGAATATTGGTCTGAAAGGCAATGGAGTCGATGACACCGATGATGTCGCTAATGCGGCGCGAACTGGCAGTGATGTCTTCCATGGTGCGCACGACCTGACGCACCACCTCACCACCACGGCCTGCCGTCGAGCTGGCGGCATTTGCGAGCTGAGCGGCCGTGCGCACGGTGTCGGCATTCTGGCGCACCGTGGAATTCATCTCTTCCATCGACGCCGCAGTCTCCTCAAGGTTGGACGCTTGCTCTTCGGTTCGCTGGCTCAGGTCTGTGTTGCCTGTCGCAATCTGGTTTGCACCTGTTGCAATGGATTCGCTGCTGGCCCGTACCTCGCCCACGATCTGAGCCAAACGGCCGCGCATCTGGTCCATGGCAGCCAGCACACTGGTTTCGTCGCCCATGCGGCGCTCCACATTCACAGCCAAATTGCCCTGAGCCACCTGTTGCGCGATCTGCACGGCATACGCCGGCTCGCCGCCAAGCTGCCCCCTGACACGGCGCGTGATAGCCCAGGCCACCGTCACACCCAACACAGCTGAAAGCAGGGACAGAATCAGCAATGCGGCGCTGGCAGCCATCACATCCTTGGCTGAGGACTCGGCTGTTGCGGAGGTCATTCGCCGCTGGTAGGCGATCATTTCATCCAGGGCTTCGAGATACTGGCGCTGCAGCTGACGCTGCTCGCCCAGGATCAGGTCGCGTGCGCCCTCCTGATCATTGTCCAGGCCCATCTGTGCCGACTTGTCCAGGGCCGCAATATAGGCGGGACGCAATTGCTCCACTTTTTGCATGTGGACACGCAACTCAGCCGATTTCAGGTTGGTACGCAGTCGCTCAATCACTCCCGCGGCATGCTTGCGCACACTGGTGTAGCGTGCGTGTTCTTCGGCAACCTGAGCTGGGTCTGTCAGCAGGGCCAAGTTGCGCACTTGGCGCTCGATAAGGCCGATATCGTCTCGCAACTCCTGCAACAGCAGCATATTGGCCACACGCTCCTGCGAAAGCACCTGGACTTCCTCGCCGACCTGTACCAACTCCAGCCGAGCATAAGCAGCGACCAGGAAGCCAATCAAGATCACAGTTGCAAATCCAAAGGCAAGCATGCTGCTCAGTTTCATATCTTTCAAAAAGCCCATAGCCATCCTTTATTAACAATAGAAAACAATCTACGTTATTTAAAATAACGTGTCTTTATGTATCTTTTGTAACCAAATAGAGATAGTACATCTTGTCTCATAGGTGATACATCAACCGTCCATGGTGACGGTGGGCTCTTTCCCATTTCAGACAATGTCAAGCGCAGGATGCGGCTTGCAACGCATCGGCTTATGCCAAGACGGCAGCCGGTCTTTGGGCGCAAGGGCCTGTTGAGCCCCTCAAAAAGGGGAGTCAGATGAAGAAGGCGCAGTGCTCCTACAGACCGAGGCAGGCCCAGCCCTCGCCTCGCTGCCGATCCTGGCTGACCCTTAGGCAGAGTCATGTGACTGGATACGCAAGCAAGCACCATGTCACCACACATGGAATTCGGAGCAGCTACACAGCCCGGCCAGAATCAAGTTCGCTTTCTCGATAAGCAGCTGCAAGCCACCAGGCAGTACCTCGGAGCCCGCCCCTGTGCGGGGTTCATCATCTCAGTAGCCCATAGAGGCAAGAACCCGCTCGAGACTCTAGACGCCCCGGGTGTCCACCATCCAGAGCGGCCAGAAAGCAAGACGCGCCGATTGGCGAAGCCACAGCCGGCCCGGCGTCAAGGAATGAGGAATTCCTACGGCTCTGGCTCAAGGTAACCGGCGTGCATGGACAGCGCCTTCATTCCATCAATGAGATAGATGCGTCGTGCGAGATGCCTGGAGTGCAGCACCGGAGCACGGGGCTACTCCTTGCCTGGCACACGTACGGTCTGGCCATGCCTGCGCTGGCCTGGAACTGCCCCCGAGCCTTGCTCCTCACAGACAGGGCAAATGCTCTATCGGCTTTGATTCATACGCTGCGCGAGGGAGGTGATGTAGACCGTGAATATGGGAAAGATCGTCATTCCACAGGTCGCCAGCAGCGCAGTACAGACTTTGCCCAGAGTTGTCTCGGGAACGATGCTGGAGCCCACGGAGGTGACCGTCATGGAAGCCCACCACAGCGCGTGCTCGATCATCGGCGCATGCGAATGCCGGCCAGCCAGGGCCCGTTTCCACAGCGCCGGATCGCCCGTTGCTTCCACATCTCTAGTGACGGATTGGGCCTGGCACACCCAAGCTGGTATATCTTTCACGCCCGATTCACACAGGAGGATGGCCTGCAAATGTCCAAACTCACGAGGCAGCCCCATGGCGTGTCCTGTGTGGAATGCGCCATGACCGCTCGGAGATGGCAATGCGTTACGCACTGCGGATTCCTTCAGTCTTGCCGAGTTGCGGCCAGGGATACCAGTCTTGCGGAACAGACGCCAAGATGCACATGAAAAAGCAGGATTGGCCGAGGCGGCGACTGAGGCGTACTTTACCCACGCCACTGCCTCTCGTGCCTTGTGCCGCTGGATGACCGATTCCATGAGCAATCGCGCACTCGCATATCGCGCCGGATGCAACCACAGTCAGCACACAATCGGACACCGATTTGAGTATGTGATTATTTGATCACTCCAAATGTGAAGAGCGTTTTCCTCAAACGATCCCAGAAAGTAGAGCAGTCATGAAAATCTGTCTGCCAATGCTTGCTGTTGCAATTCCAATATCTGTTCCCCCCTTGACCCAGGCAGCCAGTGGAAGCATCCATTTCGTCGGCCCGATCTCGGCCACTTTGCATTAGGCCGTGTGAGACATGGAAGCTCTCCAGAGATTACAAGCAATGTCCAAGACTAAAGCCTGGAGGGTTCATGGCAAGCAGCCGGTGCAAGCGCTTGAGCCCTATGCAACTGTAATGACCACCGTTTTTTCTACGCCCTCCTCCGTCACCGCAACCGAAGAGCGATATGACGTGCCCTGTTGTTTGGCATGGAGAATGCCCTGGAGGTCTATGCCCCGACCTGCAAGCTCTTTGCTGGCGGAAGCGGGTAGAAGCTGAGCCAGAATATTCACCGCGAATAAAGGGACTCCAAAGCTGTTTTCCAAGGTTCCGGCCACGTATTTTTCCACCGTGATTTTTGACACAAGACGCTTCCTAAAGATGGTGAGTAAACCAGCGTAATATTTTCAGCGGGAAGTCGTCGCCCCTGTTGAATGCTTGCTGACTTAAGTCAACACAGCCATGCATCTCCTCGAAATCAGCGCGTTGAACTGTTCGGCGATATTGGTGCTGACCCATCTTCATGGTTCCTCCCACCTTGATCGAGAGTGTTTAGACACATGCTTGTCATCTGGCGGTGAAGCGAGCCATGCCATGCAAGAGTCAGTTGCAGTCTGAGGCTTTGTGCCTGGCTACTCTCATTAAAAAGTGAGCTTCTCACGTATTGTTTATATGCATTTCACTATGAAAAGTACCTGAAGTCTTTTCTGGTCATACGCTACGCGCTCACTTTTTGATGTCCATGGCCTTGCGGCGAGTGTAGATTTCCTGTCTGCTCTATCAAGGCGCCGTTGACGCCTGGCGTCACGCGCGCAATTGCTCCAGCGTGACCAATGCGGCGAAGACAGGCCTCGCGTGCACCGAACAGCAAGGCTGACTCGCTAGATGCTCTTTCAAGTTCACCCGAAGACAGCCACTCTGTCCGAGTCCCCAACGCCTTGAAAAGTGAGTCATCGCACGTCCCCCTTTTCGGCAGGAATTTGCGCAGCTGCATCCCCTCCCGATCATTCATGCTGCGCTGCAGTAGCCCCGCTTAGGCGGCATGGTTAGACTGCGTGTCCAGTCACTTCTCGGTTCTCGATTTCAAACCACATGTCCCACACACCCTCAAGCTCCAATCTTGCTGCACCAGTGGTGAAGCTTCGCATGCGTGTGATGGCAGATGACATCATTGCCATTGGCCCCGGAAAGATCGAGCTCCTGGAAGCCATCAACGACACCAAATCCATCGCTGCGGCGGCCAAATCCCTGAGCATGTCCTACCGCCGGGCCTGGCTGCTGGTCGATGGCATCAATCAGGCGCTGAAGACCCCCGCAGTGGTCACATCAACCGGCGGCTCTCATGGCGGCGGTACCGCGCTCACCGAAACAGGCCATCAGGTCGTCGCCTTGTATCGGCGCATCGAGCAGCATGCTCTCAAGGCCTGTGAAGCCGATTTGGACCAGCTAGTCGCCATGGTCCGCAGCAGCCAGGCGGGCTGACAACGCCGTCGCCGGCATGCCGCGGCATCGTGCACAACCCGGACGGGCCTCATGCAAAGCATGCGCCCATTGCATTGGGCCCGATCACTTCAGCATGAACTTCACAGCACAGCGCCGCCCCTGCAGCACGGCAACAGGACGCTGAACGCATCGAACCATGCTCGGCGGCCCCGGTAGCAAACCGCATCACAAGTGTTCATCCCGGCATTGGGAGCAAAGCTCAACGCTTCGTAATATATACTGAGATATAGCGAAAGCCGACCTGGCAGATTGCATCTGCCGGGCGTGCAGCGACTTGTTCTGCACTCCGCTGCTCCAGCCTCCCGAACCCTTGCGCTTACGTGAATTGAGATCCATATGGGCAGCGAAAAACTCAGCCTCGAAGAGCGACTGCAGGTGCTGGAAATACTGTTGGAGGAGTCCATATGGGGACTTCACCTCGACCGACCGGAGCAACGCAAGGCCATTGCATCGGCGCTCTACACGCGCCTTGAAGTGGCCAGCCGGCATCAGGCGTACCCTGCAGGCGTGGCCGCTGCCTTGTATGAGCATGCCGATGCGCTGTCCGAGCTGGACAATACGCCTGACCCGCTCAAGCCTCTGTTACGTCCCTTGATCCGATATTCAGGGGCTGATGACTGAATGCTGCCTCCTGAAAGATATGCGCCAGCCGTCACAGCCCTGCGAAGGCAGACATCCGTTCGAGAAGATGCGCGCTCCATGCGCCAGGACATGATCAACCCGCTGGCACCAATCACCGTTCATGGGCTGGTTCGACCACCCCGTTCCTTGTTCGTATTCCACAACGATCATGTCGAGTAGAGGGCTCTAGTGCAGCAAGATCAGATTTCCTACCTGCTGGCCCTCCATCGGCAGCAGGACTGGGCGGCCGCAGCCGCCGCATGTCAACTCTCTCAAGCCCAGCTGAAAAAAGCAGTGGCAGGCGTCGAACGCGAATACGGCTGTGCCCTGGTCAAGACAGGGGCAGTTTTTCGCGGGTTCACGGTGGAAGGCGAGAAGGTTGTTGCCTGGGCGCAAAACTTGTCCGAAGCGCTTTCCACGCTCAAGCAGGTATTTGCCGCTTCAAATAGCAGGAAGGCGATTGCCCCTCTCCTGGAGCGACGCTCCATTTCGCCGAAGCGGCTTGAGGCACCGGGACCAGATCGCCAAGAGATCGATCTGATGATCGAAGCTGCACTCAGCGCACCAGATCATGGCGGCTTGCACCCTTGGCGTGTGCTTGTATTTCCCGCTGATTCCCGCGCGAAGCTGGCAGATTTGTTTGAACAGGAGAAGCTCAGGCGCGACCCTCTGGCGTCCCCTGAGGATATCAAGCGTGCCCGCGAGCACGCCACGCGCAGCCCAGCCTTGCTGGCTTTCGTCATATCGCCCAAGCTGCGCATGCGAGTGCCGGAGCGTGAGCAATGCCTGGCAGCCGGCTGCGCACTGAGTAACCTCCTGAATGCAGCACATCAGCTCGGCTATGGCGCCATCATGCTCAGCGGTGAACGCTGCTTCGACTCCTTGCTCTGCACGGAACTGGGGGTCGAGTCCACGGAGTATCTGGCAGGATTCATCAGCCTGGGCAGTGTTGCTGTGACCCCGCCGCCGCGAAAGCCTGCCATGCTCGATGCGGTAAGAGCCGTCTGGGGCCCGGGCGTGCCAGAGCCGGCCCAGCGCAACGGCTGCCGCGATTCAATGCCCAGCACAGCAGTTACCGAGTCGCAAAAGCCTCACTGAGCGTTGTGCACGCCTCCCCGAAAGTACATGCCGCAAACAGGTTTCCAAGCGAAGTAAACGCGGCCATGCGAGCAACGCTGGCAGGAGAAATGAAAACAGGCCTCAACCTGTTTTCGCAATTGGCCGCTCGAACTTCCGGAGCAAGAAGAACGCCAGCGCGGCCAGCCCGGCCAGCACCAGGGACAGCGCATTCGCACAGTCTGCTTCCGACCCCAGTACATGGTTGTAGACAGCCAGCGACAGTGTTTCGGTGCGCCCGCTGATATTGCCTCCCAGCATCAGCGAAATACCGACCTCTCCCATCGACCGCCCGGCGGCCAGCACCAGGCCAGCCAAGATGCCAAGCCTGCCCAGCGGCAACTCGATCTTGATGATCACTTGCCAAGGTCGTGCCCCCAGCGTCGCAGCCACCTCACGCAATGAGTCATCCAGTTCGGCGAAGGCAGCTTGAGCAGGTTTGACCATCAGCGGCAGGCCAGCGACCACCGCAGCGATGACCAGGCCTGTTTCACTGAAGACCCAATGTGGTCTCCAATCCTGCGGCAACCAGGCCAGCAGCCAGCCCTCTCTCCCGAGCAATAGCAGCAGTACATAGCCAATGACGATCGGCGGAAAGACGAGGGGCAAGGTCACCAGTGCATCGAGCAAGGCCTTGCCGCGAAAGCTGCAACGGGCCAGAACCCAGGCCAGCGGGACGCCAAGCGCCAGTTGCAGCAGCACGCTCCAACCCATCACTTTCAGAGTGAGCGGAAAGGACGTCCAGGCACAAGTCTCGGGGAGCAAATCAGTCCGCCAAAAGCTCAGAGGCCATTGGCGGTCATGATGCGCCGGGCAGTGTCGCCTTGCATAAAGGCCTGAAACCGGCTCTGCGACTCGGTAAGTGCACGATCCCTGACGGTGCCGAGCGATATTTCTATGGGGTCGTAGCAACTCTGGGGCAGTTCGAGCATGGGGCCTGCGCGACCGGCAAGCGCCAACGCCTCGGTCTTGTTCACAAACCCTGCATCGACCTCGCCGGAGCTTAAGTAGCTCCCCACCTGAGGCACACCTTCAACCTCGAGCAGCTTGGACGACAGCGCATCGGCGAGGTGAAGTCGCTTCACGCAAGCATCGGCTGCGCCGCCAAATACCGTCCGGGTGCGATGAGGAAGTGCAACCCGGCCGAAGGCTGCGTCTTTCAGATCCTCAGGGCTGCTTAGCGACTTGCCCTTGCGGGCCACCAGAACCAGCCGGCCTGTCCCGAGACGGTCGAAGCGGCTGAAAAGTCCGGTGGGCTCCAGCAGACTCTTGTCACCAATCAGAAAGGCGACTTCCCGGTTCTGCCGAGCCTGGGTCTCGATCTGCTTGATATGCCCGAAGGCAGCCTGCGCTTCAACTCCCGTTTGCTTGCGAAACGCCTCAATCAGTTCAAGCACCGGCTTGCGATAGCCTCCCATCGCGGCAACCAGTACGGTCTCGGCGGCCCTTGCGGGCGTGCTGGCAAGCAGCGTGGCCACGCAGGCCAGCCCCAGAAGGTTGCGAGCGAAGACGCGTCGCGAAAAATGGAGCCCTCGATTTCGATTCAGATCAAGGGGGCCGGCGTTATCGGTAATAGCAATCGACATTCAGAACTTCGGTAGAAGATGGCATCTGTGTTGCAACGCACACGTTATATTCGACGGAATATAACACTAGGAAACAAGAGATCACCGCCTATGACCGACACCATCACCCTACGCCCCATTGGCATCATCCATAGCCCTTTTCAAAGCACGCAGGGCATGCCGATACAGACCGTGGCGGCGGCCGATGCGGAAGGCGAGCTGGAGATCCTCGAAGAATTCACCGCAGGATTGCGTGATATCGAAGGCTTTGAATTTCTCATCCTGCTCACCCATCTGCACCAAGCCGTGGAGAAGCTGGAAGTCGTGCCGTTTATGGATACCGTGAGCCACGGGGTGTTTGCCACGCGCGCTCCGGCCCGGCCCAACCGGATTGGTCTGTCCATCGTGAAGCTGGTGCACCTGAATGAGCGCATATTGCGCTTTCGCGGCAACGACATGCTGGACGGCACCCCCGTGATAGACATCAAGCCTTACGTTCCCCAGCTGGATGTGCGCCAGACGGAGCGCATTGGCTGGTTTGGTCATGGCCTGCAACGTCTACCTGCCACGGTCTCGGATGACCGCATGTCCTGATCCGGTTGGGAGCCTGCAATCCGCTGCTGACTCCCGTCGTGACGCCTAATCTGCCGCGTCGAGGGTCAAGCGATTCGCCGCAGCCGGCGACATTCGGATTCGCTTCTGCAATTCGCTGCGCCTGGCTGCACGAAACGAACGAGAGCAGCAAGGGGCCGCTGAGGTGGGGCCCTGGCATCTGGGGTCACTCGCAGAGCAATTGGCTCGACTGCGAGAAAACATGAACAGCCCAACGAGCATCAGGATATAGACCCCTGGCGGAGGGGCATTGGCGAATGGGCTGCATCGAGTGCCTGAACCCATGGCAAGTCAGACATTCGTCGCAGGGACTTCTCTCCCCATCCTCATACGCCCCGCATTCATCAACAACATACCCAGAATGGAAGCCGCGCCGCCCTCCAGCAACGATCTGGTGACGGGCTCCTGCAGCCAGAGGCTGGACCACAGCATGCCAAACAGTGGCACCAGTGCCATATATGCGGCAGCCACTCCGGCACCCAGCTGTTGTACGCCTTTCAGATACCAGACGTTTGCCAGCGCCGTGGCCCCCAGCGCCAGTGCCACCAGGCTGTACCAGGCTGCAGCAGTCGCCTTCAACAGGCCGGCCCATGCAGAGCCCCCCTCCTGCACGAAACTCGCCACCAACAGCAGCACCGCCCCCATGCAGGCAGTCACCGTTGTCGCGGTGAGCGCATCCACGCTGGTCAGCACGACGCGTCCAATCAAGGTGTACGCGACCCAGCAAGCAGCGCAGCCCAGCAGCAGCCACTCTCCGGCACCAGAAGAAGACATCAGAGCGGCTGGAGCACCATCACTGAGCGCATACAAAGTGCCCATCACGGCCAAACCCAGGCCCAGGCACATGACGGTGTTCACGCGTTCACGAAACAGCAGCACCGCAAAAAGCATGGTCAACACCGGATTAAGCGCCACCACCGTAGCCGCCTTGCCTGCAGGCACTGTCTTGAGTGCCAGCAAAAAGAACACCGAGTAGCCCAGCACCCCTACGGCGCAAGCACAGGCCAGGCCCGCCCATTGGCTCCCCCCAAGGGTGCGCAATGCACTCATGCGGCCGCTGCGATACAGCCACAACAGCAGCAACAGGCTGGCCAGCCAGAAGCGCAGGCTGGCTGCAGCCAGCGGGGGCATGGCCTGGGCGACGATGCGCCCCCATGGCCAGGAAGCGCCCCACAGGGCAGCCATGGCAATCAGTCCCATATGGGTTGAGGTTCGTGAGGTGTTCATGCCAGCTACTATCTGCTAATCGGAACTCATCGTCGAATGAGCAAAAACTCATGACATTCACGCAACTCGAAGTCTTTGCCGCACTCGCCCGGATGGGCAGTTTCTCGCGCGCAGCGGCCGTACTCGGTATTTCTCAAAGTGGCGTCAGCCATGCCATCAAACAGCTGGAAACAGCGCTGGGCGTCACGCTTGTCAAGCGGGAAGGCGCTGCCGCAACATTGACCGAGGTGGGCGCCCGGCTACTGATCCGTGCCAACGACGTCCTCCAGCAGAAAGAGGCCTTGCAGCAGGAAGCCGATGCAGAAACACGGCATTGCCCGGGGCCGCTTGCGCATTGCGTCCTTTGGTGCCACTTCGTCGCTGCAGCTGCTGCCAAAGCTACTGGCACGCTTTCAGAATGAGCACCCCTTGGTCGAGGTGCACATTGAGGAAGCCACCGACAGCGTGGTCGTTCAATGGCTGCTGGAGCGGCGCGTGGAACTGGGCTTTGTCACCTTGCCCGATGAGCGCTTCGACACCCTGACCCTGGCCAAAGACGAACTGGTGGCAGTGATGCCTGCTACGCATTTCCTGGCGTCCCGATCCGCCATCGGCGCCATGGACCTGCATGGACAGCCCTTTATCCGAACCAGCGCTGGCTCAGGCCCCCACATCGATGCATTTCTGGCCAGCCACGGGGCCGAACCCAGAACGCTATTCAGGTTTGAGCAGCTCACCTCCATGATGGGCTTTGTCGCACAAGGCAGTGCCGTCACTATTGCCGCGCGTCTGGCTCTGCCTGTCCCACCTGCAGGTGTGGTCTATCGCCCGCTGAAGCCTCGTTGCCGCCGTGAAATAGCATTGGCCGCATTGCGCTTTGACAAACTCTCGCCGGCTGCCCTCGCCTTCGTCGAACTGGCCCGCAAAAGCCGAAGCAGCCTGAAGCTCGAATAGTCGTATCCGACCAGGCTTTGCCTGACAGTGGCTGAGCCCGCTGCGGTCTTGAGCAAGCATGAATCAGCAACGGCTTTGCTGCTCCTCAAATCGCTGCAGGGCTCGTATCGGCGCCTGCCATGGCTTCCCGATCTGCTCACGCAATCGACAGTCCCGGAATGCCATGGTCGCGGCATGCCCATCAGGCATACTTTTTGGCGCCAGAGACACAGACCACCGCAAGCAAAGTCACGACAAGCATCGACCAGCTCACGGACTCGTTCAGCAGCAGAGCCGCAAGGCCCAGGCCCATAAAAGGCTGCAGCAGCTGCAGCTGGCCGACTGCCGCTATGCCGCCCTGGGCCAGGCCGCGATACCAGAACACAAAACCGATAAGCTGACTGAAGAGTGCCACATAGGCAAAGCTGAGCCAAGCGTGCATGCCGACATTCGCCAAGGCCGGCGGAGTCGTCCACAGCGCAATAGGCAGCATCACAGGCAAGGACAGGATGAGTGCCCAGCTGATGACCTGCCAGCCCCCTAGCTTGCGCGAAAGACGAGCGCCCTCCGCATAGCCCATGCCGCAAACGACGACGGCGGCGAGCATCAGCAAATCACCGGTGAGGGATGCCTGCGCCCCTCCCATTGCCGCATAACCTGCAACCACCGCAGCGCCCGCTGCCGAGAAGACCCAGAACAGCGGCCGAGGACGCTCGCCACCGCGCAGCACGGCAAAGGCCGCGGTACACAGCGGCAACAAGCCGACAAATACGATGGAGTGCGCCGAAGTCACGTGCTGCAGCGCCAGCGCTGTAAACAATGGAAATCCGACGACCACGCCCGCTGCGGTAATTGCCAGTGATGGCAGATCGGCCAACGATGGTCGGCGCTCCCGTTGCAAAAGCAGCAGCAGCCAGGCCAAAAGCGCTGCAACTGCAGCGCGTGCGCATGTCAGAAATGTGGGATTCAAATCTGCGACGGCCACGCGAGTGGCAGGCAACGATCCGGCAAAGATGGCGACGCCAATCATCCCGTTGACCCATCCGCCAGTACTTTTCTCCATTCAAGGCTCCTCAATCGAGCCTTGAGTACATCATGATGCCTGTGCGTCAACCATGCACAAAACAGCACAGTTTAAAGAAACTGTATTCAATAAAAACCAGTACAGAACGTAAGCCTAGTCCTGAATCCGGCCCAGAGCCGGGCGCTTCAATGCTCGAGCCAGGACGGAAAAAACACGCTCGTCGGAGCACTGTGAAACGTTGAAGCGCAGAAAATCTCCGGCCGACTGGGACTGGCTAAAGGAATTGCCTGGTGCAAGCACCACGCCCTCGTGAAGACAGGTGCGCGCAAGCGCTGCGGCATCGATGCCTTGCGGCAGCCGGCACCAAAGAAACATGCCTGCCTGCGGTATCAGGGCGGGCCTGACCCCCATCTTCTGCAAACGACCGGCCACCTTTTCCATCTCCTGCGACAGCCGCTGACGCACGGTTTCCATGTGCTTTCTGTAACCGCCATCCGTCAGCGTCTTCAGAATAAGTGCCTCCGCCAAACGGCCTCCACCGAAGCTCGTGGCAATTTTGAGGTCGACCAGCGCATCAATCCACTCGGGCCTGGCAGCCACGAATCCGCAACGTATGGATGCCGACACCGTCTTTGAAAAGCTGCCGATGTGGATGACGCGTGCAAGCCCGTCAAATGCAGCCAGTCTGGGCGCGTGGGTGCTCTCGAAATCCGCGAAGATGTCGTCCTCCACGATCACCAGCTCGGAGCTGTCAACGAGCTTGAGGAGTCTGTGGGCAACGAGTGGAGACAGGGCTGCTCCCGTCGGGTTGTGAATCCCCGAATTGGTGATGTATAGCCTCGGTGAATGCTCTTGAAGAGCCTTTTCGAACAAGGGCAGATCCGGCCCCTGGGCCGTGTAGGGCACTCCAATCGCCTGGACCTGATGGGCTTTGAGCAGGGCATGGAAATTGAAATAGCAGGGATCATCAACCAGAACCTTGTCCCCGGGCTTCAGCAGAAAACGGAAAATCAAGTCGATTGCTTGCGTTCCTGATTCCGTCAGCATCACCTGCTCGGGTGACGCATCGATACCCGTGGCAGCCATGCGACGGACCAGAAGCTGGCGCAAGGCCGGGTTCCCGAGAGGTGTCGAATATTCCGTCAGCTCCGACAGCGAGCCTCGCGCCTGTGCCCGCAGTGCTCGCCTCAGTCCGTCCTCGAACATCCATGTGGGCGGCAGCCAGCCACAACCGGGCCGCAGCGATGCAGGGTCGCTCTCCAACGACTGACGCGACACCCACAAGGGGTCGACAACACGGTCGAGCCTGGGCCCCAACTTCATCAAGGCAAGCGGCGCCACGGGCCCGTTGACATAGAAACCGGCACCGGGGCGCGATACGACAGTGCCTTCTGCCGCCAGTCGCTCATACGCTTCCACCACGGTGGAAACCGACATTTTCAGCAGTCGGGCCTGCTGCCGGATCGAGGGCAGCCGCGTTCCGGGCAAGATGCTTCGAGAAGCAATGCCCGCCCGAATATGCGACATGACCTGGTTGATGAGAGTACCGCTGCGCGCCATCAGAATGTCCACCGTGTTGGCAAGCACTCCACTACAGTGTGGAGTAATTGTGATTGATTGTGCCCCATGACTTGCCTGCAGAACCTCCAGACTCCCGCAAGGACAACGCACCCACTTTGCCGAAAGCGATGGGGCTATCCGGCAGGAGCCGACTCAAGGCAGGCTCTGCACCTGTTCGTCACCCATAGATTGGCAGTGCGGGACGCCAGTCATTTGCCACGCCTGTGCCTGCCAGAAGATCACCGAACAATTGGTTCACGAGCCGGAGCAAAGACCTGCCTGATGCACAAGGCGCAGGCCATGCACCGAATGCCAACAAAGCGCTCTCGACATTGGAAGTATCAAGCGTTGTCAACGCCATCCAACTGCTCTTTGCCGCCACCGGAAATCCACCTGCGAACGGCAGCCTTGAAGCAGTAGGCAGCGGTCAAGTCGCCCGCTGCGCTCCTCAGGTACCGACACCGCAAGCAGGCCATGCTAGTTCAGGCTGCGCAGTCACGGCAACGGCCATACAGCGTGATTTCATGGCTGTCGACCAGAAATCCCGCTGGCGCCAAGCTCGCCAGATTGCCGGGGCAGGCATGCACATCGAACACCCGCTGGCAGACCGTGCATTGGAAATGATGATGGTGGCCGTGCCCTGCCACCTCATACATGGGGGTGCGCTCGGGCAGGTGCACCTCATGAAGGAATCCCTCTTCGGCCATCGCCTTGAGTGCCCGGTACACGGTTGCAATGCCGAGCCCGGGTAAGCTTGCCTGCGCCAACTCCAGCACCTCCTGTGGCGCAAGCGGCCTGTCGGCCTCTGCCATGGCCTGCTCAATGGCCGCGCGCTGCTTGGTGGATCGTTGCTTGGAGGTGTTCATCGTGGCGAGGCGGGGTCAATAGCGACAGGAGGCCGTATTGTGCCGTGGCTCGATCCTAGAGGTACTTGAGCCAGGTAATGTCGCGCCGGCGCTGCTTGAGTGCGGCAAACCAGCTTGCTGCGGGATACAGAGCCACGGCCAGCAGCGCTGCGATCGCCCACAGCCAAAGCAGGCTGCTCAGTCCGAACAACTGTCCCTGGTTGGCCCCCCAGAACGCCACCGCCGCCAGGTACATGAACTTGAGCACGTACAGGTGCAGCACATAAAAGAACATGGGTGCGGCCCCCAAGGTGGCCAGCATTTGCAGCCCGGTGCGGCCTGCGGCGTTCTCGAAGGCGCATAGCAGCAGCAAGCCGATACCGAGCGTCAACATCAGGAACAACAGCGAGGGCGGATACTTGGTGACGTTGAACCAGGACATCAGTGTCTGCAGCGCATTCGTACCGGCCAGCCAGGGCGCATCACCATAGACATTGAGCGTGCGCAGCATCGCAAAGCCCAGCAGGGAGGCAATGCCTGCCATCAGCAGACAACGGCTGCGCTGCGCCGAATCACAGGCTTTGCCAAACCACGGACCGATGCCGTAGCCCAGAGCAATCACGCCGATCCAGGGCAGCAGAGGATAGGACGTGCGCAGTTGCACTCCAGCCAGCTCCAGCCAGCCACGGTCATGCAGGATCGCCCAGGGCATATGCATCACGTGGCCCGCAGGAAAATGCAGACCATCGAGCAGGTTGTGCCCCGCAATCAGCACCAGCCCCAGCAGCAGCAATGCCTTGCGTGGCAGCCATACCAGCACCGACAGGGCCAGCATGGAGAGACCGATCGCCCAGATCACCTGCAGAAAGATCTTGGCGGGAGGAAATTGGAAGGTCCAGGCAAAGTTGACGACCGTCACCTCCAGCAGCACCAAGAACAGGCCGCGCCGCCACAAAAAGCCGGATGCGGTGCGCGCCTGAGCAGCCCCGGCATGCCGGCTGGCATACAGATACGCCCCCAGGCCCGTCAAAAACACGAATACCGGCGCACACAAATGGGCCAGCATGCGCGGGAAAAACAGGCCGGGCGGAGTGTCAGCCACGACCATGGGGTCGGGAACCTGCAGATGCAGATAAAAGGTTTCACGGACATGGTCGAGCAACATGAACAGCATGACCAGACCACGCAGCGCATCGATCGATTGCAGACGGCCAGCACTTGCTGATGGAGAAGACAGAGAGGACAAGTTGTTGGCTTTATTGATATCGAATTATCAATATCATAACAATTCATACCCGGTGTCTGGCGCAGACATGCTCGATTTCACCTCCGCTTCCAATGCGCAGGTCGAGGACCCGGTCGACAGCCCGAGCCTTGGACAGCTCTTCCAAGCTTCACATGAGACGCTGCATATGAACGGTCTGCCATAGCGGGTCTTCTTCGCGCTCGATCACCGCAAAGCCCTGTCTTTGCCAGAACTCAAGAGCTCCCTGCAGGAATGGATGGGTGTGCAGATAAAGCACTTGCACCTGCTGGGCCAGAGCATGGCGCATCAGCACATCCAGCATCGCCTGCCCCACGCCTGAGCGCCGGAATTGCGGCGCGACAAACAGGCGCACGACCTCGACCACCTTCTGCGGTCCGAAATCCAGTTGCGCAAATCTGCCGTCATAGTCCCGGCAGGCAATCGTGGCCTGCATGCTTTGGTCAGCATCGAGAGCCGCCAGCATGCAGCCGCTGCCCGACAGATAGGTCTCTTCGAAATGGCGAAGATCCTCGGGAATTTCCAGTGAAGCGATGCGCCCTCCGAACATGGAAACACGTGCGCTTTGCAGAAAGCTGTGAACCTGATGCAATTCACGAACGCGCTGGATGGAAACGTCTTGCAAGCGGGGCATGGAGAGGCAATCCGAGCTCATTCGTCGTCTTGGCTTGGGACTGTTGCTACAAAATCAGCTACATTACCGCAACTTTGGTTTCACAAGAACATGCGTGCGCTGCGGCGAATGCATGAGGGAATCCAGTGGTCAGGCACCTTCGGGGCCGGCCCGTGAAATGGAACTGCCCCCGCAACTGTAGGCAATGAGCCAGCCATCACACAGCCACTGAACATCTGTTTGGGAAGGCGATGAGCCAGCGATGATTTGCCAGTCAGGAGACCTGCCAGAGCACCAACAATTCATTGCCGGCGGGGTGTCCGGGAAGTGAGCATTTCATCGCTCCGCTAACGTGCTGCCACTCAAGGCAAAGTTCAGGCGCGTGTCCTGCTATGTCTTCCAAGGTGCTTTTCGCCGCTTCTGGAAAGATATTCCGATGCTGCTTCGAAGCCTTGCCAGCACTGCCCTGCTCGCTACCGCATTTTCCGCTCATGCAACCGACTTTCCTGTGCAACTGCAAAACTGCGGCTACACCCTCACTCTCGACAAGGCGCCCACCTCGGTGGTCACCATAGGTCAGGCCGGCACTGAAATGCTTTATGCCCTCGGCCTGGGCGACAAGGTTGTCGGAACAGCGCTCTGGTTCAACCCGGTACAGCCCCGCTTCAAGGCTGTCAACGACAAGGTGCCACGCCTGTCCGACAACATTCCCAGCTTCGAGTCGGTCCTCGGCAAGCGCCCCGCCTTGGTGGTTTCGCAGTTTGAATGGATGGTGGGCAAGGATGGCGTGGTGGGCACGCGCGAGCAATTCCATGATCTGCGCATCGCCACCTATGCCATGCCTGCCGACTGCGAAGGCAAGAACAATCTTGTGGGATCGGACGGCACGCGTACTGCCAGCTACGACGTGAAAGCCCTGTACAAAGGCATTCGCCAGCTGGCCCAGGCTTTTGATGTCGAGGCCCGCGGCGAAAGCCTGGTCAAAGCGCTGAGCGATCGCCAGACCCAGGCCGTGGCCAAGGTCAAATCCTCGGGGCTCCAGAACCTGTCTGCCGCACTGTGGTTCTCCAGCGCAGACCTGGCCGCCGACCCCTATATGGCCGGCAAGAACGGCGTGGCCGGCTACATGATGCAAGCTCTGGGCTTGCGCAACGTCATCACATCCGCA
Source organism: Comamonas testosteroni TK102 (assembly GCF_000739375.1). NCBI lineage: Bacteria > Pseudomonadati > Pseudomonadota > Betaproteobacteria > Burkholderiales > Comamonadaceae > Comamonas > Comamonas testosteroni. Next base: position 3,924,512 of record NZ_CP006704.1, read on the forward strand.
GAGGAGTGGCCGACCGTAGGCTGGGAGACGATTGCCAGGGCCAATCCCTCGATTTTGATCGTTGCCCGCATGGACCGTCGCCGCTTCCCTGCAGACGACTACCAGAAAAAGCTGGACTTCCTCAAGAAGGATCCCGTCACCCAGCACATGGATGCCGTCAAGAACGGCCGCATCGTGATCGTCGACGCCGATGCCCTGCAGGGATCCATCCGCCAGGTGGACGGCATGGAGCAGATTGCCAATGCGGTGCTGAAGATCGAAGGCCTCTCCAAATAAGCCAGGCATCAACGAAGTCCGCATGCCGGCGCACCTTGCCCCGGCCGCTGAGCCATGAATACCTACACGCCGAGCCTTTCCAGACCGCATCTACCGGCCGGCCGGTTGCTGCGCGCCGCCCTACTCGGGGCCGCAGCAGCGGCCTTGCTGCTGCTGGCCGTCGTGTCCGGCATAGCGATTGGCGAGACCGATATCTCCGCCCGCATCGTATACGAGGTGCTCGCAAATCAAATGCTGGGCACCAGCTACGTCATAGACCCCATCAATGCGGGCATTGTCTGGAATTACCGCCTGAGCAGAGCCCTGGTCGCAGCCAGCTGCGGGGCCGGGCTGGCCGTCTGCGGCGTTGTTCTGCAGTCCCTGCTGCGCAATGCCTTGGCCGAGCCCTACCTGCTGGGCATTTCAGCAGGCGCTTCCACGGGGGCCGTGCTGGTTTCGGTCGCCGGCCTGGGTGCGGGCTTGGTATCGATGAGCACCGGGGCTTTCCTCGGAGCAGTTTGCGCATTTGCCCTGGTGGCCTTGCTGGCCCATGCCGCTGGCAATGGCGGCCTGCGTAACGGCGGGCAAATCGTGCTGGCCGGCATTGCCGGCTCGCAGCTGTTCAATGCGCTGACCTCGTTAATCATCACCAAGTCCGGCAGTGCCGAGCAGGCGCGCGGCATCATGTTCTGGCTGCTCGGCAACCTGAGCGGCGTGCGCTGGCCCGATACGGTTTTGACGGCATCGGTGACTATGGCAGGAGTGCTGGTGTGTCTGATGCATGCCCGCTCTCTGGACGCGTTCACCTTCGGCAGCGAATCGGCCGCCGCGCTGGGAGTGCCCGTGCGCCGCGTGCAGCTGACCCTGCTGCTGGCAGCTGCCTTGATGACAGCCGTCATGGTTTCCGTGGTCGGAGCGATAGGCTTCGTGGGCTTGGTGATTCCTCATGCGGCCCGTCTGCTGGTTGGCGTGCGCCATGGGCGCCTGATCCCGGCCAGCGCCTTGATCGGAGCCATCTTCCTGATTGCCGCCGATGTGGTTTCACGCACCCTGATCAAGGGACAGGTTCTGCCCATTGGCGTCATCACCGCCCTGGTCGGCGCGCCGATGTTTGCCGGCATTTTGCTCAGAGGCCGAAGAGGTCATGCATGACGCCTGACCCCCTCGCCAAGCCGGACATTGTCGCGCTTGAAGCATGTGATATCAGCTGGAAGGCGCGTGGCACAGCCATTGTCCAGCAGGTCTGCCTGCAAGTGCAGCCGGGTGAAATGCTGGGACTCATAGGGCCGAACGGCTCGGGTAAATCCAGCCTGCTGCGACTGCTATCCGGTGTGCTCAAGCCCAGCTCGGGCGAGGTGCTGCTGGGGGGACAGGCACTGCGGCGCCTGCCAAGGCGTGCCGTGGCGCGCCGGCTGGCCTTGGTGGCGCAGGACGCCGACACCCTCGATGCCATCACCGTGGCCGAGGCCGTGGAGCTCGGGCGAACGCCCTGGCTGTCCGCGTTGGCTCCTTTGTCGGCCGCCGACCAGAACATCGTCAAAGATGCGCTGCGCGATGTCGGCCTGCTATCCAAGGCAGGCAGCCGCTGGAACACCTTGTCGGGCGGCGAGCGCCAGAGAGCACATATTGCACGGGCTCTGGCGCAACAGCCCCAGTTGATGCTGCTCGACGAACCCTGCAACCACCTCGATATCCACCAACAACTGTCGCTGATGCAGCTGATCCGGAAGCTTCCCATCACCAAGGTGATCGCGCTGCACGACCTCAACCAAGCCATGGCCTGCGACCGTCTGGCCGTCATGCATCAGGGCCGCCTGGTTCAGCTGGGCAAGCCCCTGGAGGTGCTGAGTCCGGATTTGCTGCAGCAAGTCTTTCAGGTTCAGGTGCGCGCCTTGCTGGATCCGGAAGACGGCAGCCACGTGCTGCGCTTTCAAGCGATGGCCAGTCACTAAAACCGAAAGTTCCTCATGCCTGCTCCCAGCGCCATCCGTATTGCCGCCTTGCTTGCCTGCAGTTTGTCAGGGCACTTCGCCACAGCAGAAACCGTCGAAATCAAGATGCTCAACCGAGGTCCTCACGCAGCCATGGCGTACGAGCCCGAGTTCGTCAGGATCGCAGCAGGCGACAGCGTCAAATTCCTCGCGACCAGCAGCGGGCACGATGCGGTATCCATCGCGGGGATGGCGCCGGCAGGCGCGACGCCCTTCAGAGGCAAGACCAATCAGGAAATCACGGTCACCATGACCGAGCCAGGTCTTTACGGCGTCAAGTGCCAGCCCCACTATGCAATGGGCATGGTGATGCTGATCCAGGTCGGCGACAGCCCCTTGTCCCAGCTATCCGTACCGGATGACGTGCCTGAACAGGCGAGGCAGCGCTTCCAGGACATCGCTGCACGCGCCCAGACCGCAGCCCGAACATCCAGAGAGCCACACCATGGCCAATGAAATCCGGCCCATCGGGCCTGCAGCCGCCACTGAAAAGATCCATTCGATGAGAGTCCGTGTTTGTCGTCTTTGGGCACTGCGCACCGTCATGCTATGCGCCAGTGGTGGCGCTGTTGCCGGTGCACAAGATGACGCCAAAGGCTTTGTCGAGGGCGCTGCACTCCATATGCAAAACCGCATGCTGCTTGAACAGCTCGACTACCAGAAAGGAAGCAGCTTTCGTGCGGCCAGCGGACAAAGAGGTCAGACACTGGCCCGAGAATCGGCTTACGGCCTGATGCTCAATTACGAATCGGGCTACACGCAGGGCGTTCTCGGCCTGGGGCTCGATGCACATGCCTATGGCGCCGTCAATCTGGGGACACAGGCCGAGCATGCACGGGCAACGCCTCGCTACGTGGCCAAGGATGGGCAAGAGATTGCGGATAGCTTCGGTCGTGCCGGCGCTGCACTGAAAGCCCGAATCTCTTCCACGGAACTGAAAGTGGGCGAGATGCGGACCAAGACACCGATCTTCAGTTCGTCCGATACCCGATTGCTGCCTGAAAGCAATCGGGGCTGGCAAGTCACCAGCAGAGACATCCCCACACTCACGCTGCAGGCCGGGCGATTTACCGGCTGGGCCGACCGCAATGCGCGCAAGAACGGTGCCGACCTGCTGGGCAACTATTCGGGCGTAACCAGCGGCTCCTTCAGCTTTGTAGGCGCAGCATGGGACACTCCCGTTCCACATCTGACGCTGAGCAGCTACTACGGACAATACGCGGATAACTGGAACACCGCGTACCTGGGAAGTTTTTACAAGCTTCCTCTGTCAGACAAGCGTGCGCTGTCGTTCAACCTGAACCTCTATCGCAGCACCGATACCGGCAGGGCCAGGTCTGGCGAGATTGACACCACCACCTGGAGCCTGATGAGCAGCTACGTCGCAGGCGCTCACAGATTCGGCCTCGGCTACCAGAAGGTCAACGGCAACAATCCGTTTGACTATGTGAACCGCGGCTCCATCTGGTTGGAGAACGCCATGCAGCTGTCCGACTTCAACGGCCCGCGCGAAGCGTCCTGGCAACTCAAATACGATGTGGACCTGGGTTCCATCGCCACCCCGGGGTTGAGCGCGGGCGTTGCCTACACCAGAGGCTCCGGAATCGACAATAGCCGCCTCAATGCCGTGTATGCCAGCTACCTCGGCTATTCGGGAACCCAGGGCAAGCACTGGGAACGCGACCTTCTGCTCAGATACACGGTGCAGCATGGGGCGGCGAAGCATCTGAATTTGCAGCTGCGCTACGGCGTGCATCGCACCAACAAGGCCCAAGGCGAGGCCAATATGAATCAGCTTCGACTGCAGGCGGAATTGCCGTTCAAGATCCTGTAGACCTGGACAAGTCCGGCAATCCAGCGATTCGTTGGGACTGCGTTTTCGGGCCAGCAAAAAGCCCCGGCACTGGGGCCGAGGCTTTGGAATTGGCGCCAGGGGTCAAGCCATCTTTCAGTGCTACAACCAGAACCCAGCGCTACGCATCTTGCCTTTGAAATGTGACAGCCAGATGGCAAAAGTCTCAACCCGTTAGCGGCAACCCGCACAAGCCGCCCTCTTGCAGGGCACCCACAATATTGATCGCCGCCGGCCTGACTCTGGCTGTCTGGCCTTCTGCCGCGTTCCCGTCTGTGGTCCTCTCTCTTGCCGGCCTGCATGCCTTGGTCTCGGCGTTCATGGCCGGCTCTTTGGCCGCCGCTTCCTCAACCCTTAGTCCTCAACGTCAAAGGGTTATTTGTGAACGATTCTCAATTGCGTTTATGATTCATCCCATGGTGCAGCAAATCGCTGTACCGCCTCTTCATCGTGGGGCGCTGACAAGCAGGGGCTTGCAGCGTTTTAGCTAGCCAGCGGCCCTCTCCTATTAGCCAAGCCTTTTTTCCACGATCGAGCCTCTCAGCTCTGCAGCAAGCGCTGCTGCGGTCTTGCAGTCCTTGCATGACAACTTCCACCTGGATGCCAAGAGCGCTTTAACCTCCACACCCATCACCCTGCGCAGCCTATCAGCCGCGCGATGCGCAAGGGCCGGCCACCCGGCGACCATCTCTGCCAGCACCGCTGGCTCATTACGATTTGCGCATAAAAGAGCAATGCTTTATAATATCTGCGTTGCTGCGCGGCACTTGCCCTGCGCAGCATCTCTCAGGCAGATCTCACGTTGCCCACGCTCGGCTACATACAGCCGGAGCATTCCCTGGCAAGAAGCATGAGCCACCCGCAAGCGGGCTGGCTTATTTGATCCCGACTCGTCAGAGCCGGATTCCTTCATTTTTCATTGGACGGCATGCCCTGCCCAGGGTTGGTGCCGCCCGTTGACTCGATATGCACACAGAACAAATCACAGAGCGTGTCGGCAACTACATTGTGACTGCCCTCACCCAAATGACTCACTCCGGCAAGGTTGCTGCAGCGGTTTCCATCCGTCGCGGAACCTATGACCGGATTTTCAGATTTATCCGCCAGTTCGACACCCCGGACATGGCCAGCAAATATGCACTCGCCGAAGGGCGCAGTATGGTGCTGGACAACCAGTTGAACTGACCTTTTTGTTGAAAGGAAATGTTTTGGCCAAAGAAGAATTGATTGAAATGCAAGGCAGAGTGGACGAAGTTTTGCCGGACGCCCGTTTTCGTGTAACGCTGGACAACGGCCACCAGCTGATTGCCTACTCCGGCGGCAAGATGCGCAAGCACCGCATTCGCGTGCTGGCAGGCGACAAGGTAACGCTGGAGATGTCTCCCTACGATCTGAACAAGGGTCGCCTGACCTTCCGTCACATCGAGCGCTCCAACAACAGCCATCCCGCGCCGCAGCAGCGCCGCCACTAAGCATCAGCAGTGGATCTGGTGGACGGCCCCCGACCACCAGCTTCGGCGCTGCGCAAGCGCCCGCTCAGCAGCATCGTGCCAACATCAGGGCTCTGGCACCGGAATTCGCTTGAGGCAGGCTCGCGCCACTTGGCGCCAGATGCTGCATCACCTCCGAAGTCGGCAGTCAGCCTTGACCGACATCCCTTAGGCATGCGGAAGCCGGAGCAGCAAGGCTGCAACCGGCCTCACCCCAACTATCCCTCCAAGAACTCTGCGCCCCATGGCATGGCTGCTATCGCCCTGCTGATGGTGCCGCACTGTCAGGCAGGCCATCATCGAACTGGCCTTGCAGGCATCCCGGCGCCGCGGCCCGGGAGGAATGCCTGGACCCGGAAGCCATGGCATTCACGGGTTCGTGTCTACCGAAGTCCACGTCAAAACAGCCCTCGAAGAAAAGCTACTTAATACATAGCTTCTTCCGCTGTCCAATTCTCCATTTCAGATGGAAAATAGTCTGAAGTTCCCGTATTTACTGCGTAAGGCGCTCATATTTTTTATGAGCATGGAACAACAACCCACGCACAAGCCACAGCCACAGCGCGAATTGCGCTCATGAATTGATACAGTCTCCTCGGTGCATTGCGCTTATGCTCGCAGCGTTTTGAACACCGATGCAGCCATGGCTCCGGCCTTTGACTGCCCCATCCAGAATGAAGAAAACCCTTGCTCTCGTTTCCATCTGCCTGCCCATGGCGCTGATTGCCACACCTCTGACCAGCCTGGCACATGACCGCCATCATCATCACCATCACCACAAGCGCGAGCACAAGGAAGAGTACTGGGATGGCCAATGCAAGGTGGAGCGCAAGTGGAAGAGCAACGGCGAGTACAAGGAAAAGCGCAAGTGCAGGAGCCGTCCCGCGGCCTACCATGTACCCCAGCCCGTGTACATGGCCCCGCCCCAGCCGGTCTATGTCGCGCCGCAACCGCAGGGGCTGGTGATTGATTCGCGCATCGTGCTCAGGCCCTGAGCCGCTATCCGTCCAGCAGGCTGACGGCCTCTGCCGCAATCAGATCCCAGACCAGATGCGCGACGGGCGATAGTTCACGCTGCTGGCGCTTGACCAGCATGATGCTGCGCTGCACCCGGGGCACCAGGGGACGACTGACCAGGAGCGCACCGCCAGCCGCCGCGACAGTGGCGGTCTGCGCAGCCCAGGCCGAAGGAATAGCGAGACGCGGCACCACGCTCAGACCCAGACCCTGCTGCACCATGCTGTAGATGGTGGTCGTATGCCCCACCTCCTGAACCACCGATGCCGCCGCGCCATGGGCCTGCAGCGCGGCATCGATCAGGCGGCGACTGCCCGATGCATGGTCCAGCAGCACCAGGGATTCGCCCGCCAGCTGTGCCCAGTGCACCTCTTTCTTGCGCGCCAGGTCATGCGAGGAAAGACAGACCAGACAAAAGGGCTCGGCCAGAATGGTCTGAGCATGCAGATCCTGTTTCTCGGAAGGGTCGATCACCACGCCAAAATCCACCTCGCCGCTGCGCACGCTGAGCAGCACATCGCTTTGAATGCGATCGAGCAGCTGGATATTGACGCCCGGCGACTGCTGCCTGCCGCGCGCAATGCATTGCGGCATCAGGTGGGCGGAAAGCGTGGGACTGCTGGCCACCTTGACCCGGCCCTTGCGCTGTGTCGCCAGGCCCTGCACCTCCAGCAGACAGGCATCCAGATCCTCCAGCACGCGCGAGAGATTGCCCAGCAGCAGACGCCCGGCTTCGGTCAGCTCCACCTCACGCGTGGTGCGATGCAGCAGCAGCAAACCCATGGCTTGCTCCAGATCCGTCACATTGCGGCTGACGGCAGGCTGCGTCAAGGCCAGGGCGTCGGCGGCGCGGCTGAAACTGCTGCTTTGGGCCACTGCCACAAAGGCTCGCAGTTGACGCAGACTGATATTCATATCGAAAAATTATAGGTCTATCGAATAAATCCATTTCTCTTTTAAATGGATTGCGTGTCCAATACGCAGCCATCGCGCACCGACCCGGTGCCTTGCATGGATGGCTTCAGCTCAAGAATATGTCTCGCCCCCGCTTTCTCCCCGATAACTTCACGCTGGCACTGATTGCCACCGTCATCCTCGCCAGCTTTCTGCCCGCATCGGGCCAGGTGGCTGAATATGTGGAACTTGTCACCACCGGCATCGTCAGCCTGCTGTTCTTTCTGCACGGCGCCAAGCTCTCGCGCCAGGCCATCCTGGCGGGCATAGGCCACTGGCGCCTGCATGTCTGGATCTTCATCGCCACCTTTGTGCTGTTCCCCGTGCTGGGGCTGGCACTGCGCCCGGTGCTTTCGCCCCTGGTCACCACCGAGATGTATATCGGCGTGCTGTTTCTCTGCACCCTGCCCGCCACCGTGCAATCGGCGATTGCCTTCACCTCCATGGCGCGCGGCAATGTGCCTGCGGCCGTGTGCAGCGCATCGGCCTCCACCTTGCTGGGCATTCTGGTCACGCCGATTCTGGTGAGTCTGGTCCTGCACAAGAATGCGGAAGGCGGCGATGCATTGCATGCCATTGGAAAGATTGCCATGACGCTGCTGCTGCCCTTTGTCATCGGCCATCTGATGCGCCCCGTGATCGGCGGCTTCCTGCAGCGTCGCGCTTCCATCATCAAGCTGGTGGACCAGGGCTCCATCCTGTTTGTGGTCTATGCCGCCTTCAGCGCCGCAGTCATCAGCGGCCTGTGGAAGCAGACGCCGATTCCCTCACTGCTGGGCTTGATCGTGCTGTGCTCCATCCTGCTGGCCGCCGTGCTCTTCATCACCACCTGGGGCGCACGTCGCCTGGGCTTCAGCAAGGAAGACGAGATCACGCTGGTCTTCTGCGGCTCCAAGAAAAGCATGGTCAGCGGTATTCCCATGGCCAATGTGCTCTTTCCTGCCGCATCCGTGGGCGCGATCGTGCTGCCGCTGATGCTGTTCCACCAGATCCAGCTCATGGTCTGTGCGGTGCTGGCGCAGCGCTATGCCAGGCGGGTCCAGATTGCCGATCAGACCACGACCCATTAGGATCCCATGACCCACCAAAAAGGGGCGCCTCATGCGCCCCTTTTTGGTGGGTTGGAGAATTCGCCGTTTCAGACGGCCAGCGTCAACGCGTTTTGCCGATGCAGCAGTTGCGCGGTCTCCGCATTGACGGAGTCGCTCACCATCACCTGGATTCCCAGTGCTGTCGCGGTCTCGGCGATGGCTTGCAGCAGATGCAGGGCACCCGGGCTCTGGGCGGCCTGCTCCGAGAACTCGCTGCCCAGCTTCACATAGCGCAGCGGCAAGGTGTGGAGCTTGGTCAGGCCCATGGGCTGCTGATCCAGACGGCGCAACCCCACGCCGACACCGGCCAATGCCATGGCCCGGCAGAATTCGGCCACCTCATCGGGATAGGCCGTCAGTCCATGCGCATCCAGCTCCAGACAGAGCAGGGACAGGCGATGCTCCCACTTCTGTGCACTCAGCTCTTCACGCAGACGGCCCAGGAAGTCGGGCTGAGCCAGCGAGGGCAAGGAGATTCGAATGACCAGCTCGCAATCGTTCTGCTCAAGCCACGCAGCCCCAAGGGCCACCGCTCGCAAATCGAACTCTGCCGACAGGCCCAGGCGCACGGCAACCGGCAGGAACAGAGAACCCATCAAGGTCTCGCCGGAAGCAGTGCGCAGCGAGAGCGACGCTTCGCCGCGCTCCTGCATCCCGTTGCTGCCCTTGAATTGCAGCGGCTGAACGGACAGGGAAAGCGCATCCTGCGCCTCCAGGGCCGCAATCAGCATCTGACGCCACAAGGTTTCTCCGGCCAGATCGGAAACCACCTCATCATCGCCGTAGGCCACATATTCCACTTCGGCCTGTCCCGAGCTCTCGGCACGCATCAGACCGTAGTCCAGCCGTGCAAGCACACCGGTTACCGAGCTCGATGCCGAGTAATCGGTCAGGGCAAAGCTCCAGCGGCACCACTGACCACTGCTCAGGGTCACACGCATGGACAACAGCACCTGACGGATCTGCTGCACCAGTGACATGGCCTGAGGCCCCGCCAGGGCCGGCATGAGCACCACAAAGTCCGAGCCATTGAGGCGGGCCAGCTGAGCCTTGCAGTCAGCATGACTCTTCAACACCTGATTGACCTGCTCACCCATCGCCGCGAGCCAGGCATCGGCGCTGGCTCGCGACATCTGGGCATTCAGGGCCAGCAGATCGCGCTGGCGAAACAGCATCACATGGCCATGCGCTGCCAGACCATCGGCACCGCTGAGCGCGCGACGCAGCTCGTTGACGAAATACTTGCGGTTAGGCAGCTGGGTGACCGGATCACGATTGACCTCGATCTCCAGCGATTCGATACGTGCCATTTGCTCCAGCGCCGTTGCCTGCACCCGCTCACGGGTATCCGCAATAGCGCTGAGCACCGGTACCAGCTCGGCCACTGCAGCCCTGGCAGGCTGCGCCGATTCCGCCTCATCCGGCTGGCGGCCAATCGCCTGAACCTGTGCCGAGATTTCCTGCTGCAAGACCTTGCGGAACCAACGAAACAGCAAGACCACGAAGAAAGCCCAGGCCAACCCGGCCAGCACAACCACTCCGGCCAGACGCACGCTGCTGCCCCAGAGCGCCTGGCTGGCATAGCTGTCGTCCACCACCAGCGTCAGCTGCCCGACCTGCTTCCAGCCATCGCTGATCACACGCTCGGCCTTGGGCGAGCGCAGCGGCAGCATCTCGACAAACCACCGTGGAGCAGCACTTTGCCTGGGCTTGGCTGCAGCGGCAGAACTCTCGGTCGTGCCGTTGTCGCGCCGGCGCTCGAACAAGGTCTCGCCCTGGGGCGAGGCCAGTCGAATCAGCTTGAACTGTCCGCCGTCGAACAAGGCCATCATCAGCAGCTCCTGCGTGACCGGGTCCTGATTGGCCGGCTGCGACAGTGACAAGGCCAGCGACGATGCCGCGTTCTCGCTTTCGGACTGCAACTGTCCATCCAGATACTGGCGCGCGGCACCAATGCTGAACGCCAGGGTGCCGATCAAGATGGCCACAATGGCCACCGTCACGCTGATCAAAAGTTGTTTCAACAACGACATCTTGCTGCCTTATTTGTGTCTACCATTCAATAGGGCTTCGCTGCCTGCACCGCGGAACATGGCATTCATGGCAAAAAACCTTCCTGCTTCATGCGCGCCAACAAATCGCGCCAACGCGTAATTCGATCCACTGACGTTGTCTGTGCACCCGCGACATAGACACCCTGGGCATTGAAGCTGAACACGGGAGTCAAGTCCTTGCGCTGGCTGGCCAGCATGATGTTGTCCAGCAAGCTGTCCAGCACCAGCGGCTCGGCAGCAGGTGTCTCGTAATAGCCCAGCACCATATGCGCAATGCTCTGCGTACTGCCCACGCCACCCAGGCGCGCGCGTACATAGATCAGGCGCAGTTTCTCTACCGCCACCCCCAAGCGCTGCAGCGAGAAATACTTGCCAATCACATAGTCCTCGCAGTCTCCCGCTCCCTTGCCCAGCGTCTCCAGCGGCGTGGCCCAATAGTCGGGCTGAGACCAGAGCGTGCTGTCCTCCGATTGCAGCACCGCGCGGTTCCAGAAGGTATTGACGGCCGACAACTGCTGTTGCAGCGGCCTGTCTTTCTGGGCCTGCAGCATCGCCAGCCACTGCCCCAGTCTCTGCACCCCGGCACTGCCATAGCGCGACTGCATGGTGCTCTGCAGCCGTTCGCTGTCGAAATCCAACGCAGCGGCTTCAAAGCCTTTTTGCAGCGCCCAGCCCCCGACAATCGCCGAGCCATACAAAAGCATGCCTCTGCGCGACAGACGCTGGGTTCTTTCCACGGGATGTGGAAACAGTAGGCTGGGCGAGGTGCTCAATCGAGTTGCAGGAAGAGCAAGCGTCCAAGACAGAATCTGCTTAGAACGCCTGTAGATATTGTGATAACCGCTATGAATCTTGATAGTTCCGAAAGAACACGACCAAGACTCGACGCTCACAAATGTAACCAATCATGCAAGCTCTGAAAACGACCTGGCGATCGCCACCGGGCAAGGCGGCAGAAGACTTGATATTTCAAGACTTCTGCCGGCCCTCGCCGGGCCCTTCTATCAGCTGTGGTCGATCTTGAGCTTGCCCTGATCGATCAATTGCTTGATCAGCGCATTCTGATCATGGCTCGTGCCCACCAGATCCACGCCCTCGACCAAGATCTTCTGGTTGAAGCCATTGCCATTCGCATCGAGTGCACCAGCCGTCGAGACCTTGATCACCGTATCGATGGTCTTACCATCGGCTTCGGTGCGGGTCTCAAGGTGCAGGAACTTGCTCAGATCACTCGAAGTCTCTTCGCCTTGCAGCAAATCGCCCAGATCAAGTGCGTCGTTACCCGAAGCACCGAAGTTCTTCACCACATCGGTGACTGGACTCGACACAGTACCCGCATCGCCCTGGTGCCAGATGAACAAGTCGTCTTCGGCCGTGCCCAGCAGCGAGTCGCCGGACGAGGTGCTGTGCACTTCATGGCTGCCGGTATCGCTAGCCATGCGCGAAGCAGCCAGCGTCGTGGCACCCGGTCCGGTCGCGTCGATGCTTATGTCCAGGCTTGCCGTATCGGTATCGCCATCGGCCTGAGTCAGCTTGTAGTCGAAATGTTCGACCTTGCCTGCTCCGGCTGCGCTCGCGGTCGGTGTGTAGGTGTAGGAGCCGTCGGCCTTGATCAGCAACGTGCCGTAGCTGCCGGTGATTGTCGTGCCGCCCGATGCCGCATTGACCCAGGTCGAACCATTGAACACCGAAAGCGTCGATGTCTCGCCCAGAGTGCCCAGCGTGTCATTGGACGTGACAGAGCCGGTGACGGCCGTGCTGCTCCAGACAATAGTGTCCGGGTTGGGAACGTTGGCCGTGAAGTCATCGAACGTCACCGCAGCATCCGTGCTGTTGCTGTTTCCCTCATGCACTGTCAAGAGAATGCGATAGGTCGCGTCCGCTTCAAGTGCCGTCGTGGTGTAGGTGCCCGTTCCGGTAATGACGCCGGAGTTGGCTTGCCCGGGAACAGCAGACCAGGTTACCCCGCCATCGGTGCTCTTGTAGAGCGTCCAGTTCACAGAATCACTTGAGTTGCTCGCATTGCTGAAGCCTGTCACCTTGAACTGCAGCGTGGTCCCCGCCACGGTCGAGGTGTAGATGGGCGTCACCGCCTTGGCATCACCGCTCGCCCGACCGTTATTGTCTGTCAGCACCAAGCCGCCGCCGGTGGAGATGCCATCCCATGTCGTGCCATTGACGGAACTGACCAGCCATTTGCCCTTGTCGCTGTTCAGCGTGTCCGTGCTCGACAGCTCGGAGTTGCTCTTGTAGACGCGAGTGCTGCTTGAATTGTCAAGCTTCCACGCGTTGGCTTCACCACTGGTGAAAGTCGCCAGCGCAGTAATCGACGGTGCGGTAGCCACGCTCTTCGATGTCAATGTTGCGCTGTTCGTATCGTCGACTGCATCCGGCTTGCTGGTGAAGCTCGCGCTCCCGTCCGCCGTACTGCTGCCGTCGGCAACTACTGCAACGACCTTGATCTCATTGACCTGCACATTCTCAGGAACGGTCATATTCAGACCGGTGATGGTGACAGCCTTGGTAATGGGATCAATGCTCACCGAGTAACTGCCGTTGCTGACCAATGGCAAGGACCAGTGAGTCGCATCAATCTGGGTTCCAGCGGACAGCGTGACGCCCTTTGGTACTTCCACAGTCACCTTCGTGACCGCCTCGGAGTAGTCCACATCCTGAGGAGTAGCCGTGATCGTGACCGGATAAGTCGTTGCCGTCGTGTAAGTTACCTTGTTGATCAGATAGTCATCATCCACACGCGGTGCGTCAAAGACGATCTGACTGATCGTGTTTCCTGCGGGCACACTCAGTTTGAACTGCGTATCCACCTTGTCGGTGCCGCCCTTGACGAATCCATAAAGACCGCTGGCCGCATTGACAGTGCCGTCTGCGTTGTATCCCAGAACAACGGGCTTTTTCGCCTCGTCAAACATTTGATAACGCGCCCACTCTCCCGAAGCCAACCAGGCAAACTGCACCGTGATGGCCGTCACAGGTACATTGAATTGAATAGCCAAAGATTCAGAACCTGACGAACTGCGTCCAATTTCAGTGGAATCGCCGGACGCGGCGCCAACCACACCAAAACCATCGTGATCCGTTCCGGTCACGACACTCACCGCCCCCTTCGAGCCATTGATGTTGTAAGCCGTCACGGTGTGGCCCGCATTTGAGCTGTTCACGCTGGTAGCAGTGATCGAAGTCGTAACCGGCGTCGATCCTGCACCCACATTCACCGTCACCAAGGGAGTATCCGCAACTGGCGTCACATCAATATCCAGCGTGCTGGTGACTCCTGTATTGGTGGTGTAGGTCACGGTCGGAACCTTGCCGCTCCAATCGCTGCTTGGCGTAAAGACATAACCGCCATTCGCAGCCAAAGAAATCGTTCCGACGACCTTGCCCGCATCCATCACGTTCACGGCACTAGCACCCACGCTGTAGGTCGAGCCGTTGACACTAAAGCTTGTAATGGCAAGAGTTCCACCCGAGACATAGCCCTCATCGTTGAGCAGCACATTCCCTGAAACAGCGTGATCCTCGGTCGTCGTGTTTTTATCAGGGAAAGCGTCGTTTACCCCGTTGATCTGGAAGGTGACATTGTTGCTGCGCTGGTCGCCGTCCTTGTCGGTAAGCGTATAGCCCATCGTCACGATGATGCTCTGACCGGTGGTCAGCGCCTGGGTGGCAGGCTTGCTGTTGTCCAGCTCGAACTTCCAGGTCCCGTCGGAGTTTTGCGTGAGCTTGCCATAGTCGCCGAGGTTGACCGTGGTGGCTCCCAGCTTGGCGCTGACGCTGCCCCAGCCGGTGGCTCCCGTGGTCGCCGCACCGTCGCCGCCAAAGCTATTGCTGTTGCCTGCTGCCGGTGCCACCGTGCCGCTCAGAGAAGTCTGCGCCGCATCTTCGGTCAGCGAGCCAGCATTGATGCTGGCCGCCACCGGGGTGTCGTCCACGATGGTGACCGTGACGGTGTTGGTGACGGTGTTGCCGTTGGCGTCCTTCGCGGTGTACGTGAAGCTATTGGTCTCTGCCTGGCCGGCCACGTCCGTGGTCGCCGAGGTCAGCGTGAAGGTGTAAGTGCCGTCCGCCTTGACCGTGTAGGTGCCGTTGGCCGTCGTGCCCGAGGCCGCCTGCGCCGTCCAACCCGACTGAAGGCTCAGGCTGCCGCTGTAGACGTTGCCTTGCCCGGCGCTCGTGCCGCCGGCCAGGCCTGCTTCGGTGACCGATCCGCCCGTGGTGGTCACGGGGGTGCCGGTCACGTCGGCCACGTTGATCGTCAGGGTGGCGGTGCTCAGGTCACCGTCGCCGTCCTTGACGGTGTAGGTGAACACGTCTGCCTCGCCCTTGGTGACGGCATTGGGGTTGGAGGTGTAGCTGTAGCTTCCGTCCTTGTTCAGGCTCAGGGTGCCGTACTGGCCCACGATCGTGAAGCCGGTGGCGTTGGCTGTGCCCTGCACGCTGCTGCTGTTGCTCACGCCCACCACAGCGCCGCCCGCATTCCAGCCGTCGGCACCGGCCTTGTCGTTGGCCAGAACGCCTGCGGCGGCTGCCACGGTCAGGGTCGAGCCTTCGCTGACGTTGCCCGAGTCGTTGGCCGCCACCGGGGTGTCGTCCACGATGGTGACCGTGACGGTGTTGGTGACGGTGTTGCCGTTGGCGTCCTTCGCGGTGTACGTGAAGCTATTGGTCTCTGCCTGGCCGGCCACGTCCGTGGTCGCCGAGGTCAGCGTGAAGGTGTAAGTGCCGTCCGCCTTGACCGTGTAGGTGCCGTTGGCCGTCGTGCCCGAGGCCGCCTGCGCCGTCCAGCCCGACTGAAGGCTCAGGCTGCCGCTGTAGACGTTGCCTTGTCCGGCGCTCGTGCCGCCGGCCAGGCCTGCTTCGGTGACCGATCCGCCCGTGGTGGTCACGGAGGTGCCGGTCACGTCGGCCACGTTGATCGTCAAGGTGGCGGTGCTCAGGTCACCGTCGCCGTCCTTGACGGTGTAGGTGAACACGTCTGCCTCGCCCTTGGTGACGGCATTGGGGTTGGAGGTGTAGCTGTAGCTTCCGTCCTTGTTCAGGCTCAGGGTGCCGTACTGGCCCACGATCGTGAAGCCGGTGGCGTTGGCGGTGCCCTGCACGCTGCTGCTGTTGCTCACGCCCACCACGGCGCCGCCCGCATTCCAGCCGTCGGCACCGGCCTTGTCGTTGGCCAGCACGCCTGCGGCGGCTGCCACGGTCAGGGTCGAGCCTTCGCTGACGTTGCCCGAGTCGTTGGCCGCCACCGGGGTGTCGTCCACGATGGTGACCGTGACGGTGTTGGTGACGGTGTTGCCGTTGGCGTCCTTGGCGGTGTACGTGAAGCTGTTGGTCTCTGCCTGGCCGGCCACGTCCGTGGTCGCCGAGGTCAGCGTGAAGGTGTAAGTGCCGTCCGCCTTGACCGTGTAGGTGCCGTTGGCCGTCGTGCCCGAGGCCGCCTGCGCCGTCCAGCCCGACTGAAGGCTCAGGCTGCCGCTGTAGACGTTGCCTTGTCCGGCGCTCGTGCCGCCGGCCAGGCCTGCTTCGGTGACCGATCCGCCCGTGGTGGTCACGGGGGTGCCGGTCACGTCGGCCACGTTGATCGTCAGGGTGGCGGTGCTCAGGTCACCGTCGCCGTCCTTGACGGTGTAGGTGAACACGTCTGCCTCGCCCTTGGTGACGGCATTGGGGTTGGAGGTGTAGCTGTAGCTTCCGTCCTTGTTCAGGCTCAGGGTGCCGTACTGGCCCACGATCGTGAAGCCGCTGGCGTTGGCGGTGCCCTGCACGCTGCTGCTGTTGCTCACGCCCACCACGGCGCCGCCCGCATTCCAGCCGTCGGCACCGGCCTTGTCGTTGGCCAGCACGCCTGCGGCGGCTGCCACGGTCAGGGTCGAGCCTTCGCTGACGTTGCCCGAGTCGTTGGCCGCCACCGGGGTGTCGTCCACGATGGTGACCGTGACGGTGTTGGTGACGGTGTTGCCGTTGGCGTCCTTGGCGGTGTACGTGAAGCTGTTGGTCTCTGCCTGGCCGGCCACGTCCGTGGTCGCCGAGGTCAGCGTGAAGGTGTAAGTGCCGTCCGCCTTGACCGTGTAGGTGCCGTTGGCCGTCGTGCCCGAGGCCGCCTGCGCCGTCCAGCCCGACTGAAGGCTCAGGCTGCCGCTGTAGACGTTGCCTTGTCCGGCGCTCGTGCCGCCGGCCAGGCCTGCTTCGGTGACCGATCCGCCCGTGGTGGTCACGGGGGTGCCGGTCACGTCGGCCACGTTGATCGTCAAGGTGGCGGTGCTCAGGTCACCGTCGCCGTCCTTGACGGTGTAGGTGAACACGTCTGCCTCGCCCTTGGTGACGGCATTGGGGTTGGAGGTGTAGCTGTAGCTTCCGTCCTTGTTCAGGCTCAGGGTGCCGTACTGGCCCACGATCGTGAAGCCGCTGGCGTTGGCGGTACCCTGCGCGCTGCTGCTGTTGCTCACGCCCACCACGGCGCCGCCCGCATTCCAGCCGTCGGCACCGGCCTTGTCGTTGGCCAGAACGCCTGCGGCGGCTGCCACGGTCAGAGTCGAGCCTTCGCTGACGTTGCCCGAGTCGTTGGCCGCCACCGGGGTGTCGTCCACGATGGTGACCGTGACGGTGTTGGTGACGGTGTTGCCGTTGGCGTCCTTCGCGGTGTACGTGAAGCTATTGGTCTCTGCCTGGCCGGCCACGTCCGTGGTCGCCGAAGTCAGCGTGAAGGTGTAAGTGCCGTCCGCCTTGACCGTGTAGGTGCCGTTGGCCGTCGTGCCCGAGGCCGCCTGCGCCGTCCAGCCCGACTGAAGGCTCAGGCTGCCGCTGTAGACGTTGCCTTGTCCGGCGCTCGTGCCGCCGGCCAGGCCTGCTTCGGTGACCGATCCGCCCGTGGTGGTCACGGGGGTGCCGGTCACGTCGGCCACGTTGATCGTCAGGGTGGCGGTGCTCAGGTCACCGTCGCCGTCCTTGACGGTGTAGGTGAACACGTCTGCCTCGCCCTTGGTGACGGCATTGGGGTTGGAGGTGTAGCTGTAGCTTCCGTCCTTGTTCAGGCTCAGGGTGCCGTACTGGCCCACGATCGTGAAGCCGCTGGCGTTGGCGGTACCCTGCGCGCTGCTGCTGTTGCTCACGCCCACCACGGCGCCGCCCGCATTCCAGCCGTCGGCACCGGCCTTGTCGTTGGCCAGAACGCCTGCGGCGGCTGCCACGGTCAGAGTCGAGCCTTCGCTGACGTTGCCCGAGTCGTTGGCCGCCACCGGGGTGTCGTCCACGATGGTGACCGTGACGGTGTTGGTGACGGTGTTGCCGTTGGCGTCCTTCGCGGTGTACGTGAAGCTATTGGTCTCTGCCTGGCCGGCCACGTCCGTGGTCGCCGAAGTCAGCGTGAAGGTGTAAGTGCCGTCCGCCTTGACCGTGTAGGTGCCGTTGGCCGTCGTGCCCGAGGCCGCCTGCGCCGTCCAGCCCGACTGAAGGCTCAGGCTGCCGCTGTAGACGTTGCCTTGTCCGGCGCTCGTGCCGCCGGCCAGGCCTGCTTCGGTGACCGATCCGCCCGTGGTGGTCACGGGGGTGCCGGTCACGTCGGCCACGTTGATCATCAGGGTGGCGGTGCTCAGGTCACCGTCGCCGTCCTTGACGGTGTAGGTGAACACGTCTGCCTCGCCCTTGGTGACGGCATTGGGGTTGGAGGTGTAGCTGTAGCTTCCGTCCTTGTTCAGGCTCAGGGTGCCGTACTGGCCCACGATCGTGAAGCCGCTGGCGTTGGCGGTACCCTGCACGCTGCTGCTGTTGCTCACGCCCACCACGGCGCCGCCCGCATTCCAGTCGTCGGCACCGGCCTTGTCGTTGGCCAGAACGCCTGCGGCGGCTGCCACGGTCAGGGTCGAGCCTTCGCTGACGTTGCCCGTGTCGGGCTTGGCTTCGGGAGCCGTGTCGGTGATGAGCACGACCAGGTTGTCGGACTTGCTCTGGTTGGCCGCATCGGTGACGGTGACCGTGAAGCTGTCCTTGACGGAGTCGTCGCCAGCGGTGTGGTCCTTGGCCGTGCCGTCTTGCTGGTAGCTATAGCTGATCTTGCCGGTGCTGGCGTCGTAGCCAGTCAGCGTGAGCTTGCCTTCGGTGCCGGTGATGACACGCGGGGTGGTGCCCAGCGCTTGCAGCTCGGCCACGGTGAGTGTGACGTTGCCGATCTGGACGCTGGCCAGGCCTTCGGGAGCGGAGACGCTCAGCTCGCCGGTGACCGGCTGGGTGGCGTTCTCGGCGATGCTGACGTTGCCGGCTGCGGCTCCGTTGGCGTCAGGGATGGTCACGCCCGGCACACCATCGGTGTGGCCGTTGATGGTGACCGTGATGGTGGTGGTGCTGAGGTCGCCGTCGGCGTCCCGGATCGTGTAGCTGAAGGTGTCCTCGAGCTTTTGGCCATCGAGCAACGCGTTCACGCGTGGGTCGTTGTTGTTGAGCTCGTAGGTGTAGCTGCCGTCGGCCTTGAGCACGATCGTGCCGTACTCGCCGCTGACTGTGGTGTTGACGCTGCCGCTGACGTTCTGGCCGCCAGTGACGGTGCCCTTGGCCACGCCCACGACGTTGGTGGCATCCGCTCCCAGGCTGTCGGCGCCGGTGCCGCTGATGACGTTGCCGCTGGCGCTCAGCCCGGTGTCTTCCGTGACGGAGGCCGTGTCGGGCTTGGCTTCGGGAGCCGTGTCGGTGATGAGCACGACCAGGTTGTCGGACTTGCTCTGGTTGGCCGCATCGGTGACGGTGACCGTGAAGCTGTCCTTGACGGAGTCGTCGCCAGCGGTGTGGTCCTTGGCCGTGCCGTCTTGCTGGTAGCTATAGCTGATCTTGCCGGTGCTGGCGTCGTAGCCAGTCAGCGTGAGCTTGCCTTCGGTGCCGGTGATGACACGCGGGGTGGTGCCCAGCGCTTGCAGCTCGGCCACGGTGAGTGTGACGTTGCCGATCTGGACGCTGGCCAGGCCTTCGGGAGCGGAGACGCTCAGCTCGCCGGTGACCGGCTGGGTGGCGTTCTCGGCGATGCTGACGTTGCCGGCTGCGGCTCCGTTGGCGTCAGGGATGGTCACGCCCGGCACACCATCGGTGTGGCCGTTGATGGTGACCGTGATGGTGGTGGTGCTGAGGTCGCCGTCGGCGTCCCGGATCGTGTAGCTGAAGGTGTCCTCGAGCTTTTGGCCATCGAGCAACGCGTTCACGCGTGGGTCGTTGTTGTTGAGCTCGTAGGTGTAGCTGCCGTCGGCCTTGAGCACGATCGTGCCGTACTCGCCGCTGACTGTGGTGTTGACGCTGCCGCTGACGTTCTGGCCGCCAGTGACGGTGCCCTTGGCCACGCCCACGACGTTGGTGGCATCCGCTCCCAGGCTGTCGGCGCCGGTGCCGCTGATGACGTTGCCGCTGGCGCTCAGCCCGGTGTCTTCCGTGACGGAGGCCGTGTCGGGCTTGGCTTCGGGAGCCGTGTCGGTGATGAGCACGACCAGGTTGTCGGACTTGCTCTGGTTGGCCGCATCGGTGACGGTGACCGTGAAGCTGTCCTTGACGGAGTCGTCGCCAGCGGTGTGGTCCTTGGCCGTGCCGTCTTGCTGGTAGCTATAGCTGATCTTGCCGGTGCTGGCGTCGTAGCCAGTCAGCGTGAGCTTGCCTTCGGTGCCGGTGATGACACGCGGGGTGGTGCCCAGCGCTTGCAGCTCGGCCACGGTGAGTGTGACGTTGCCGATCTGGACGCTGGCCAGGCCTTCGGGAGCGGAGACGCTCAGCTCGCCGGTGACCGGCTGGGTGGCGTTCTCGGCGATGCTGACGTTGCCGGCTGCGGCTCCGTTGGCGTCAGGGATGGTCACGCCCGGCACACCATCGGTGTGGCCGTTGATGGTGACCGTGATGGTGGTGGTGCTGAGGTCGCCGTCGGCGTCCCGGATCGTGTAGCTGAAGGTGTCCTCGAGCTTTTGGCCATCGAGCAACGCGTTCACGCGTGGGTCGTTGTTGTTGAGCTCGTAGGTGTAGCTGCCGTCGGCCTTGAGCACGATCGTGCCGTACTCGCCGCTGACTGTGGTGTTGACGCTGCCGCTGACGTTCTGGCCGCCAGTGACGGTGCCCTTGGCCACGCCCACGACGTTGGTGGCATCCGCTCCCAGGCTGTCGGCGCCGGTGCCGCTGATGACGTTGCCGCTGGCGCTCAGCCCGGTGTCTTCCGTGACGGAGGCCGTGTCGGGCTTGGCTTCGGGAGCCGTGTCGGTGATGAGCACGACCAGGTTGTCGGACTTGCTCTGGTTGGCCGCATCGGTGACGGTGACCGTGAAGCTGTCCTTGACGGAGTCGTCGCCAGCGGTGTGGTCCTTGGCCGTGCCGTCTTGCTGGTAGCTATAGCTGATCTTGCCGGTGCTGGCGTCGTAGCCAGTCAGCGTGAGCTTGCCTTCGGTGCCGGTGATGACACGCGGGGTGGTGCCCAGCGCTTGCAGCTCGGCCACGGTGAGTGTGACGTTGCCGATCTGGACGCTGGCCAGGCCTTCGGGAGCGGAGACGCTCAGCTCGCCGGTGACCGGCTGGGTGGCGTTCTCGGCGATGCTGACGTTGCCGGCTGCGGCTCCGTTGGCGTCAGGGATGGTCACGCCCGGCACACCATCGGTGTGGCCGTTGATGGTGACCGTGATGGTGGTGGTGCTGAGGTCGCCGTCGGCGTCCCGGATCGTGTAGCTGAAGGTGTCCTCGAGCTTTTGGCCATCGAGCAACGCGTTCACGCGTGGGTCGTTGTTGTTGAGCTCGTAGGTGTAGCTGCCGTCGGCCTTGAGCACGATCGTGCCGTACTCGCCGCTGACTGTGGTGTTGACGCTGCCGCTGACGTTCTGGCCGCCAGTGACGGTGCCCTTGGCCACGCCCACGACGTTGGTGGCATCCGCTCCCAGGCTGTCGGCGCCGGTGCCGCTGATGACGTTGCCGCTGGCGCTCAGCCCGGTGTCTTCCGTGACGGAGGCCGTGTCGGGCTTGGCTTCGGGAGCCGTGTCGGTGATGAGCACGACCAGGTTGTCGGACTTGCTCTGGTTGGCCGCATCGGTGACGGTGACCGTGAAGCTGTCCTTGACGGAGTCGTCGCCAGCGGTGTGGTCCTTGGCCGTGCCGTCTTGCTGGTAGCTATAGCTGATCTTGCCGGTGCTGGCGTCGTAGCCAGTCAGCGTGAGCTTGCCTTCGGTGCCGGTGATGACACGCGGGGTGGTGCCCAGCGCTTGCAGCTCGGCCACGGTGAGTGTGACGTTGCCGATCTGGACGCTGGCCAGGCCTTCGGGAGCGGAGACGCTCAGCTCGCCGGTGACCGGCTGGGTGGCGTTCTCGGCGATGCTGACGTTGCCGGCTGCGGCTCCGTTGGCGTCAGGGATGGTCACGCCCGGCACACCATCGGTGTGGCCGTTGATGGTGACCGTGATGGTGGTGGTGCTGAGGTCGCCGTCGGCGTCCCGGATCGTGTAGCTGAAGGTGTCCTCGAGCTTTTGGCCATCGAGCAACGCGTTCACGCGTGGGTCGTTGTTGTTGAGCTCGTAGGTGTAGCTGCCGTCGGCCTTGAGCACGATCGTGCCGTACTCGCCGCTGACTGTGGTGTTGACGCTGCCGCTGACGTTCTGGCCGCCAGTGACGGTGCCCTTGGCCACGCCCACGACGTTGGTGGCATCCGCTCCCAGGCTGTCGGCGCCGGTGCCGCTGATGACGTTGCCGCTGGCGCTCAGCCCGGTGTCTTCCGTGACGGAGGCCGTGTCGGGCTTGGCTTCGGGAGCCGTGTCGGTGATGAGCACGACCAGGTTGTCGGACTTGCTCTGGTTGGCCGCATCGGTGACGGTGACCGTGAAGCTGTCCTTGACGGAGTCGTCGCCAGCGGTGTGGTCCTTGGCCGTGCCGTCTTGCTGGTAGCTATAGCTGATCTTGCCGGTGCTGGCGTCGTAGCCAGTCAGCGTGAGCTTGCCTTCGGTGCCGGTGATGACACGCGGGGTGGTGCCCAGCGCTTGCAGCTCGGCCACGGTGAGTGTGACGTTGCCGATCTGGACGCTGGCCAGGCCTTCGGGAGCGGAGACGCTCAGCTCGCCGGTGACCGGCTGGGTGGCGTTCTCGGCGATGCTGACGTTGCCGGCTGCGGCTCCGTTGGCGTCAGGGATGGTCACGCCCGGCACACCATCGGTGTGGCCGTTGATGGTGACCGTGATGGTGGTGGTGCTGAGGTCGCCGTCGGCGTCCCGGATCGTGTAGCTGAAGGTGTCCTCGAGCTTTTGGCCATCGAGCAACGCGTTCACGCGTGGGTCGTTGTTGTTGAGCTCGTAGGTGTAGCTGCCGTCGGCCTTGAGCACGATCGTGCCGTACTCGCCGCTGACTGTGGTGTTGACGCTGCCGCTGACGTTCTGGCCGCCAGTGACGGTGCCCTTGGCCACGCCCACGACGTTGGTGGCATCCGCTCCCAGGCTGTCGGCGCCGGTGCCGCTGATGACGTTGCCGCTGGCGCTCAGCCCGGTGTCTTCCGTGACGGAGGCCGTGTCGGGCTTGGCTTCGGGAGCCGTGTCGGTGATGAGCACGACCAGGTTGTCGGACTTGCTCTGGTTGGCCGCATCGGTGACGGTGACCGTGAAGCTGTCCTTGACGGAGTCGTCGCCAGCGGTGTGGTCCTTGGCCGTGCCGTCTTGCTGGTAGCTATAGCTGATCTTGCCGGTGCTGGCGTCGTAGCCAGTCAGCGTGAGCTTGCCTTCGGTGCCGGTGATGACACGCGGGGTGGTGCCCAGCGCTTGCAGCTCGGCCACGGTGAGTGTGACGTTGCCGATCTGGACGCTGGCCAGGCCTTCGGGAGCGGAGACGCTCAGCTCGCCGGTGACCGGCTGGGTGGCGTTCTCGGCGATGCTGACGTTGCCGGCTGCGGCTCCGTTGGCGTCAGGGATGGTCACGCCCGGCACACCATCGGTGTGGCCGTTGATGGTGACCGTGATGGTGGTGGTGCTGAGGTCGCCGTCGGCGTCCCGGATCGTGTAGCTGAAGGTGTCCTCGAGCTTTTGGCCATCGAGCAACGCGTTCACGCGTGGGTCGTTGTTGTTGAGCTCGTAGGTGTAGCTGCCGTCGGCCTTGAGCACGATCGTGCCGTACTCGCCGCTGACTGTGGTGTTGACGCTGCCGCTGACGTTCTGGCCGCCAGTGACGGTGCCCTTGGCCACGCCCACGACGTTGGTGGCATCCGCTCCCAGGCTGTCGGCGCCGGTGCCGCTGATGACGTTGCCGCTGGCGCTCAGCCCGGTGTCTTCCGTGACGGAGGCCGTGTCGGGCTTGGCTTCGGGAGCCGTGTCGGTGATGAGCACGACCAGGTTGTCGGACTTGCTCTGGTTGGCCGCATCGGTGACGGTGACCGTGAAGCTGTCCTTGACGGAGTCGTCGCCAGCGGTGTGGTCCTTGGCCGTGCCGTCTTGCTGGTAGCTATAGCTGATCTTGCCGGTGCTGGCGTCGTAGCCAGTCAGCGTGAGCTTGCCTTCGGTGCCGGTGATGACACGCGGGGTGGTGCCCAGCGCTTGCAGCTCGGCCACGGTGAGTGTGACGTTGCCGATCTGGACGCTGGCCAGGCCTTCGGGAGCGGAGACGCTCAGCTCGCCGGTGACCGGCTGGGTGGCGTTCTCGGCGATGCTGACGTTGCCGGCTGCGGCTCCGTTGGCGTCAGGGATGGTCACGCCCGGCACACCATCGGTGTGGCCGTTGATGGTGACCGTGATGGTGGTGGTGCTGAGGTCGCCGTCGGCGTCCCGGATCGTGTAGCTGAAGGTGTCCTCGAGCTTTTGGCCATCGAGCAACGCGTTCACGCGTGGGTCGTTGTTGTTGAGCTCGTAGGTGTAGCTGCCGTCGGCCTTGAGCACGATCGTGCCGTACTCGCCGCTGACTGTGGTGTTGACGCTGCCGCTGACGTTCTGGCCGCCAGTGACGGTGCCCTTGGCCACGCCCACGACGTTGGTGGCATCCGCTCCCAGGCTGTCGGCGCCGGTGCCGCTGATGACGTTGCCGCTGGCGCTCAGCCCGGTGTCTTCCGTGACGGAGGCCGTGTCGGGCTTGGCTTCGGGAGCCGTGTCGGTGATGAGCACGACCAGGTTGTCGGACTTGCTCTGGTTGGCCGCATCGGTGACGGTGACCGTGAAGCTGTCCTTGACGGAGTCGTCGCCAGCGGTGTGGTCCTTGGCCGTGCCGTCTTGCTGGTAGCTATAGCTGATCTTGCCGGTGCTGGCGTCGTAGCCAGTCAGCGTGAGCCTGCCTTCGGTGCCGGTGATGACACGCGGGGTGGTGCCCAGCGCTTGCAGCTCGGCCACGGTGAGTGTGACGTTGCCGATCTGGACGCTGGCCAGGCCTTCGGGAGCGGAGACGCTCAGCTCGCCGGTGACCGGCTGGGTGGCGTTCTCGGCGATGCTGACGTTGCCGGCTGCGGCTCCGTTGGCGTCAGGGATGGTCACGCCCGGCACACCATCGGTGTGGCCGTTGATGGTGACCGTGATGGTGGTGGTGCTGAGGTCGCCGTCGGCGTCCCGGATCGTGTAGCTGAAGGTGTCCTCGAGCTTTTGGCCATCGAGCAACGCGTTCACGCGTGGGTCGTTGTTGTTGAGCTCGTAGGTGTAGCTGCCGTCGGCCTTGAGCACGATCGTGCCGTACTCGCCGCTGACTGTGGTGTTGACGCTGCCGCTGACGTTCTGGCCGCCAGTGACGGTGCCCTTGGCCACGCCCACGACGTTGGTGGCATCCGCTCCCAGGCTGTCGGCGCCGGTGCCGCTGATGACGTTGCCGCTGGCGCTCAGCCCGGTGTCTTCCGTGACGGAGGCCGTGTCGGGCTTGGCTTCGGGAGCCGTGTCGGTGATGAGCACGACCAGGTTGTCGGACTTGCTCTGGTTGGCCGCATCGGTGACGGTGACCGTGAAGCTGTCCTTGACGGAGTCGTCGCCAGCGGTGTGGTCCTTGGCCGTGCCGTCTTGCTGGTAGCTATAGCTGATCTTGCCGGTGCTGGCGTCGTAGCCAGTCAGCGTGAGCTTGCCTTCGGTGCCGGTGATGACACGCGGGGTGGTGCCCAGCGCTTGCAGCTCGGCCACGGTGAGTGTGACGTTGCCGATCTGGACGCTGGCCAGGCCTTCGGGAGCGGAGACGCTCAGCTCGCCGGTGACCGGCTGGGTGGCGTTCTCGGCGATGCTGACGTTGCCGGCTGCGGCTCCGTTGGCGTCAGGGATGGTCACGCCCGGCACACCATCGGTGTGGCCGTTGATGGTGACCGTGATGGTGGTGGTGCTGAGGTCGCCGTCGGCGTCCCGGATCGTGTAGCTGAAGGTGTCCTCGAGCTTTTGGCCATCGAGCAACGCGTTCACGCGTGGGTCGTTGTTGTTGAGCTCGTAGGTGTAGCTGCCGTCGGCCTTGAGCACGATCGTGCCGTACTCGCCGCTGACTGTGGTGTTGACGCTGCCGCTGACGTTCTGGCCGCCAGTGACGGTGCCCTTGGCCACGCCCACGACGTTGGTGGCATCCGCTCCCAGGCTGTCGGCGCCGGTGCCGCTGATGACGTTGCCGCTGGCGCTCAGCCCGGTGTCTTCCGTGACGGAGGCCGTGTCGGGCTTGGCTTCGGGAGCCGTGTCGGTGATGAGCACGACCAGGTTGTCGGACTTGCTCTGGTTGGCCGCATCGGTGACGGTGACCGTGAAGCTGTCCTTGACGGAGTCGTCGCCAGCGGTGTGGTCCTTGGCCGTGCCGTCTTGCTGGTAGCTATAGCTGATCTTGCCGGTGCTGGCGTCGTAGCCAGTCAGCGTGAGCTTGCCTTCGGTGCCGGTGATGACACGCGGGGTGGTGCCCAGCGCTTGCAGCTCGGCCACGGTGAGTGTGACGTTGCCGATCTGGACGCTGGCCAGGCCTTCGGGAGCGGAGACGCTCAGCTCGCCGGTGACCGGCTGGGTGGCGTTCTCGGCGATGCTGACGTTGCCGGCTGCGGCTCCGTTGGCGTCAGGGATGGTCACGCCCGGCACACCATCGGTGTGGCCGTTGATGGTGACCGTGATGGTGGTGGTGCTGAGGTCGCCGTCGGCGTCCCGGATCGTGTAGCTGAAGGTGTCCTCGAGCTTTTGGCCATCGAGCAACGCGTTCACGCGTGGGTCGTTGTTGTTGAGCTCGTAGGTGTAGCTGCCGTCGGCCTTGAGCACGATCGTGCCGTACTCGCCGCTGACTGTGGTGTTGACGCTGCCGCTGACGTTCTGGCCGCCAGTGACGGTGCCCTTGGCCACGCCCACGACGTTGGTGGCATCCGCTCCCAGGCTGTCGGCGCCGGTGCCGCTGATGACGTTGCCGCTGGCGCTCAGCCCGGTGTCTTCCGTGACGGAGGCCGTGTCGGGCTTGGCTTCGGGAGCCGTGTCGGTGATGAGCACGACCAGGTTGTCGGACTTGCTCTGGTTGGCCGCATCGGTGACGGTGACCGTGAAGCTGTCCTTGACGGAGTCGTCGCCAGCGGTGTGGTCCTTGGCCGTGCCGTCTTGCTGGTAGCTATAGCTGATCTTGCCGGTGCTGGCGTCGTAGCCAGTCAGCGTGAGCTTGCCTTCGGTGCCGGTGATGACACGCGGGGTGGTGCCCAGCGCTTGCAGCTCGGCCACGGTGAGTGTGACGTTGCCGATCTGGACGCTGGCCAGGCCTTCGGGAGCGGAGACGCTCAGCTCGCCGGTGACCGGCTGGGTGGCGTTCTCGGCGATGCTGACGTTGCCGGCTGCGGCTCCGTTGGCGTCAGGGATGGTCACGCCCGGCACACCATCGGTGTGGCCGTTGATGGTGACCGTGATGGTGGTGGTGCTGAGGTCGCCGTCGGCGTCCCGGATCGTGTAGCTGAAGGTGTCCTCGAGCTTTTGGCCATCGAGCAACGCGTTCACGCGTGGGTCGTTGTTGTTGAGCTCGTAGGTGTAGCTGCCGTCGGCCTTGAGCACGATCGTGCCGTACTCGCCGCTGACTGTGGTGTTGACGCTGCCGCTGACGTTCTGGCCGCCAGTGACGGTGCCCTTGGCCACGCCCACGACGTTGGTGGCATCCGCTCCCAGGCTGTCGGCGCCGGTGCCGCTGATGACGTTGCCGCTGGCGCTCAGCCCGGTGTCTTCCGTGACGGAGGCCGTGTCGGGCTTGGCTTCGGGAGCCGTGTCGGTGATGAGCACGACCAGGTTGTCGGACTTGCTCTGGTTGGCCGCATCGGTGACGGTGACCGTGAAGCTGTCCTTGACGGAGTCGTCGCCAGCGGTGTGGTCCTTGGCCGTGCCGTCTTGCTGGTAGCTATAGCTGATCTTGCCGGTGCTGGCGTCGTAGCCAGTCAGCGTGAGCTTGCCTTCGGTGCCGGTGATGACACGCGGGGTGGTGCCCAGCGCTTGCAGCTCGGCCACGGTGAGTGTGACGTTGCCGATCTGGACGCTGGCCAGGCCTTCGGGAGCGGAGACGCTCAGCTCGCCGGTGACCGGCTGGGTGGCGTTCTCGGCGATGCTGACGTTGCCGGCTGCGGCTCCGTTGGCGTCAGGGATGGTCACGCCCGGCACACCATCGGTGTGGCCGTTGATGGTGACCGTGATGGTGGTGGTGCTGAGGTCGCCGTCGGCGTCCCGGATCGTGTAGCTGAAGGTGTCCTCGAGCTTTTGGCCATCGAGCAACGCGTTCACGCGTGGGTCGTTGTTGTTGAGCTCGTAGGTGTAGCTGCCGTCGGCCTTGAGCACGATCGTGCCGTACTCGCCGCTGACTGTGGTGTTGACGCTGCCGCTGACGTTCTGGCCGCCAGTGACGGTGCCCTTGGCCACGCCCACGACGTTGGTGGCATCCGCTCCCAGGCTGTCGGCGCCGGTGCCGCTGATGACGTTGCCGCTGGCGCTCAGCCCGGTGTCTTCCGTGACGGAGGCCGTGTCGGGCTTGGCTTCGGGAGCCGTGTCGGTGATGAGCACGACCAGGTTGTCGGACTTGCTCTGGTTGGCCGCATCGGTGACGGTGACCGTGAAGCTGTCCTTGACGGAGTCGTCGCCAGCGGTGTGGTCCTTGGCCGTGCCGTCTTGCTGGTAGCTATAGCTGATCTTGCCGGTGCTGGCGTCGTAGCCAGTCAGCGTGAGCTTGCCTTCGGTGCCGGTGATGACACGCGGGGTGGTGCCCAGCGCTTGCAGCTCGGCCACGGTGAGTGTGACGTTGCCGATCTGGACGCTGGCCAGGCCTTCGGGAGCGGAGACGCTCAGCTCGCCGGTGACCGGCTGGGTGGCGTTCTCGGCGATGCTGACGTTGCCGGCTGCGGCTCCGTTGGCGTCAGGGATGGTCACGCCCGGCACACCATCGGTGTGGCCGTTGATGGTGACCGTGATGGTGGTGGTGCTGAGGTCGCCGTCGGCGTCCCGGATCGTGTAGCTGAAGGTGTCCTCGAGCTTTTGGCCATCGAGCAACGCGTTCACGCGTGGGTCGTTGTTGTTGAGCTCGTAGGTGTAGCTGCCGTCGGCCTTGAGCACGATCGTGCCGTACTCGCCGCTGACTGTGGTGTTGACGCTGCCGCTGACGTTCTGGCCGCCAGTGACGGTGCCCTTGGCCACGCCCACGACGTTGGTGGCATCCGCTCCCAGGCTGTCGGCGCCGGTGCCGCTGATGACGTTGCCGCTGGCGCTCAGCCCGGTGTCTTCCGTGACGGAGGCCGTGTCGGGCTTGGCTTCGGGAGCCGTGTCGGTGATGAGCACGACCAGGTTGTCGGACTTGCTCTGGTTGGCCGCATCGGTGACGGTGACCGTGAAGCTGTCCTTGACGGAGTCGTCGCCAGCGGTGTGGTCCTTGGCCGTGCCGTCTTGCTGGTAGCTATAGCTGATCTTGCCGGTGCTGGCGTCGTAGCCAGTCAGCGTGAGCTTGCCTTCGGTGCCGGTGATGACACGCGGGGTGGTGCCCAGCGCTTGCAGCTCGGCCACGGTGAGTGTGACGTTGCCGATCTGGACGCTGGCCAGGCCTTCGGGAGCGGAGACGCTCAGCTCGCCGGTGACCGGCTGGGTGGCGTTCTCGGCGATGCTGACGTTGCCGGCTGCGGCTCCGTTGGCGTCAGGGATGGTCACGCCCGGCACACCATCGGTGTGGCCGTTGATGGTGACCGTGATGGTGGTGGTGCTGAGGTCGCCGTCGGCGTCCCGGATCGTGTAGCTGAAGGTGTCCTCGAGCTTTTGGCCATCGAGCAACGCGTTCACGCGTGGGTCGTTGTTGTTGAGCTCGTAGGTGTAGCTGCCGTCGGCCTTGAGCACGATCGTGCCGTACTCGCCGCTGACTGTGGTGTTGACGCTGCCGCTGACGTTCTGGCCGCCAGTGACGGTGCCCTTGGCCACGCCCACGACGTTGGTGGCATCCGCTCCCAGGCTGTCGGCGCCGGTGCCGCTGATGACGTTGCCGCTGGCGCTCAGCCCGGTGTCTTCCGTGACGGAGGCCGTGTCGGGCTTGGCTTCGGGAGCCGTGTCGGTGATGAGCACGACCAGGTTGTCGGACTTGCTCTGGTTGGCCGCATCGGTGACGGTGACCGTGAAGCTGTCCTTGACGGAGTCGTCGCCAGCGGTGTGGTCCTTGGCCGTGCCGTCTTGCTGGTAGCTATAGCTGATCTTGCCGGTGCTGGCGTCGTAGCCAGTCAGCGTGAGCCTGCCTTCGGTGCCGGTGATGACACGCGGGGTGGTGCCCAGCGCTTGCAGCTCGGCCACGGTGAGTGTGACGTTGCCGATCTGGACGCTGGCCAGGCCTTCGGGAGCGGAGACGCTCAGCTCGCCGGTGACCGGCTGGGTGGCGTTCTCGGCGATGCTGACGTTGCCGGCTGCGGCTCCGTTGGCGTCAGGGATGGTCACGCCCGGCACACCATCGGTGTGGCCGTTGATGGTGACCGTGATGGTGGTGGTGCTGAGGTCGCCGTCGGCGTCCCGGATCGTGTAGCTGAAGGTGTCCTCGAGCTTTTGGCCATCGAGCAACGCGTTCACGCGTGGGTCGTTGTTGTTGAGCTCGTAGGTGTAGCTGCCGTCGGCCTTGAGCACGATCGTGCCGTACTCGCCGCTGACTGTGGTGTTGACGCTGCCGCTGACGTTCTGGCCGCCAGTGACGGTGCCCTTGGCCACGCCCACGACGTTGGTGGCATCCGCTCCCAGGCTGTCGGCGCCGGTGCCGCTGATGACGTTGCCGCTGGCGCTCAGCCCGGTGTCTTCCGTGACGGAGGCCGTGTCGGGCTTGGCTTCGGGAGCCGTGTCGGTGATGAGCACGACCAGGTTGTCGGACTTGCTCTGGTTGGCCGCATCGGTGACGGTGACCGTGAAGCTGTCCTTGACGGAGTCGTCGCCAGCGGTGTGGTCCTTGGCCGTGCCGTCTTGCTGGTAGCTATAGCTGATCTTGCCGGTGCTGGCGTCGTAGCCAGTCAGCGTGAGCTTGCCTTCGGTGCCGGTGATGACACGCGGGGTGGTGCCCAGCGCTTGCAGCTCGGCCACGGTGAGTGTGACGTTGCCGATCTGGACGCTGGCCAGGCCTTCGGGAGCGGAGACGCTCAGCTCGCCGGTGACCGGCTGGGTGGCGTTCTCGGCGATGCTGACGTTGCCGGCTGCGGCTCCGTTGGCGTCAGGGATGGTCACGCCCGGCACACCATCGGTGTGGCCGTTGATGGTGACCGTGATGGTGGTGGTGCTGAGGTCGCCGTCGGCGTCCCGGATCGTGTAGCTGAAGGTGTCCTCGAGCTTTTGGCCATCGAGCAACGCGTTCACGCGTGGGTCGTTGTTGTTGAGCTCGTAGGTGTAGCTGCCGTCGGCCTTGAGCACGATCGTGCCGTACTCGCCGCTGACTGTGGTGTTGACGCTGCCGCTGACGTTCTGGCCGCCAGTGACGGTGCCCTTGGCCACGCCCACGACGTTGGTGGCATCCGCTCCCAGGCTGTCGGCGCCGGTGCCGCTGATGACGTTGCCGCTGGCGCTCAGCCCGGTGTCTTCCGTGACGGAGGCCGTGTCGGGCTTGGCTTCGGGAGCCGTGTCGGTGATGAGCACGACCAGGTTGTCGGACTTGCTCTGGTTGGCCGCATCGGTGACGGTGACCGTGAAGCTGTCCTTGACGGAGTCGTCGCCAGCGGTGTGGTCCTTGGCCGTGCCGTCTTGCTGGTAGCTATAGCTGATCTTGCCGGTGCTGGCGTCGTAGCCAGTCAGCGTGAGCTTGCCTTCGGTGCCGGTGATGACACGCGGGGTGGTGCCCAGCGCTTGCAGCTCGGCCACGGTGAGTGTGACGTTGCCGATCTGGACGCTGGCCAGGCCTTCGGGAGCGGAGACGCTCAGCTCGCCGGTGACCGGCTGGGTGGCGTTCTCGGCGATGCTGACGTTGCCGGCTGCGGCTCCGTTGGCGTCAGGGATGGTCACGCCCGGCACACCATCGGTGTGGCCGTTGATGGTGACCGTGATGGTGGTGGTGCTGAGGTCGCCGTCGGCGTCCCGGATCGTGTAGCTGAAGGTGTCCTCGAGCTTTTGGCCATCGAGCAACGCGTTCACGCGTGGGTCGTTGTTGTTGAGCTCGTAGGTGTAGCTGCCGTCGGCCTTGAGCACGATCGTGCCGTACTCGCCGCTGACTGTGGTGTTGACGCTGCCGCTGACGTTCTGGCCGCCAGTGACGGTGCCCTTGGCCACGCCCACGACGTTGGTGGCATCCGCTCCCAGGCTGTCGGCGCCGGTGCCGCTGATGACGTTGCCGCTGGCGCTCAGCCCGGTGTCTTCCGTGACGGAGGCCGTGTCGGGCTTGGCTTCGGGAGCCGTGTCGGTGATGAGCACGACCAGGTTGTCGGACTTGCTCTGGTTGGCCGCATCGGTGACGGTGACCGTGAAGCTGTCCTTGACGGAGTCGTCGCCAGCGGTGTGGTCCTTGGCCGTGCCGTCTTGCTGGTAGCTATAGCTGATCTTGCCGGTGCTGGCGTCGTAGCCAGTCAGCGTGAGCTTGCCTTCGGTGCCGGTGATGACACGCGGGGTGGTGCCCAGCGCTTGCAGCTCGGCCACGGTGAGTGTGACGTTGCCGATCTGGACGCTGGCCAGGCCTTCGGGAGCGGAGACGCTCAGCTCGCCGGTGACCGGCTGGGTGGCGTTCTCGGCGATGCTGACGTTGCCGGCTGCGGCTCCGTTGGCGTCAGGGATGGTCACGCCCGGCACACCATCGGTGTGGCCGTTGATGGTGACCGTGATGGTGGTGGTGCTGAGGTCGCCGTCGGCGTCCCGGATCGTGTAGCTGAAGGTGTCCTCGAGCTTTTGGCCATCGAGCAACGCGTTCACGCGTGGGTCGTTGTTGTTGAGCTCGTAGGTGTAGCTGCCGTCGGCCTTGAGCACGATCGTGCCGTACTCGCCGCTGACTGTGGTGTTGACGCTGCCGCTGACGTTCTGGCCGCCAGTGACGGTGCCCTTGGCCACGCCCACGACGTTGGTGGCATCCGCTCCCAGGCTGTCGGCGCCGGTGCCGCTGATGACGTTGCCGCTGGCGCTCAGCCCGGTGTCTTCCGTGACGGAGGCCGTGTCGGGCTTGGCTTCGGGAGCCGTGTCGGTGATGAGCACGACCAGGTTGTCGGACTTGCTCTGGTTGGCCGCATCGGTGACGGTGACCGTGAAGCTGTCCTTGACGGAGTCGTCGCCAGCGGTGTGGTCCTTGGCCGTGCCGTCTTGCTGGTAGCTATAGCTGATCTTGCCGGTGCTGGCGTCGTAGCCAGTCAGCGTGAGCTTGCCTTCGGTGCCGGTGATGACACGCGGGGTGGTGCCCAGCGCTTGCAGCTCGGCCACGGTGAGTGTGACGTTGCCGATCTGGACGCTGGCCAGGCCTTCGGGAGCGGAGACGCTCAGCTCGCCGGTGACCGGCTGGGTGGCGTTCTCGGCGATGCTGACGTTGCCGGCTGCGGCTCCGTTGGCGTCAGGGATGGTCACGCCCGGCACACCATCGGTGTGGCCGTTGATGGTGACCGTGATGGTGGTGGTGCTGAGGTCGCCGTCGGCGTCCCGGATCGTGTAGCTGAAGGTGTCCTCGAGCTTTTGGCCATCGAGCAACGCGTTCACGCGTGGGTCGTTGTTGTTGAGCTCGTAGGTGTAGCTGCCGTCGGCCTTGAGCACGATCGTGCCGTACTCGCCGCTGACTGTGGTGTTGACGCTGCCGCTGACGTTCTGGCCGCCAGTGACGGTGCCCTTGGCCACGCCCACGACGTTGGTGGCATCCGCTCCCAGGCTGTCGGCGCCGGTGCCGCTGATGACGTTGCCGCTGGCGCTCAGCCCGGTGTCTTCCGTGACGGAGGCCGTGTCGGGCTTGGCTTCGGGAGCCGTGTCGGTGATGAGCACGACCAGGTTGTCGGACTTGCTCTGGTTGGCCGCATCGGTGACGGTGACCGTGAAGCTGTCCTTGACGGAGTCGTCGCCAGCGGTGTGGTCCTTGGCCGTGCCGTCTTGCTGGTAGCTATAGCTGATCTTGCCGGTGCTGGCGTCGTAGCCAGTCAGCGTGAGCTTGCCTTCGGTGCCGGTGATGACACGCGGGGTGGTGCCCAGCGCTTGCAGCTCGGCCACGGTGAGTGTGACGTTGCCGATCTGGACGCTGGCCAGGCCTTCGGGAGCGGAGACGCTCAGCTCGCCGGTGACCGGCTGGGTGGCGTTCTCGGCGATGCTGACGTTGCCGGCTGCGGCTCCGTTGGCGTCAGGGATGGTCACGCCCGGCACACCATCGGTGTGGCCGTTGATGGTGACCGTGATGGTGGTGGTGCTGAGGTCGCCGTCGGCGTCCCGGATCGTGTAGCTGAAGGTGTCCTCGAGCTTTTGGCCATCGAGCAACGCGTTCACGCGTGGGTCGTTGTTGTTGAGCTCGTAGGTGTAGCTGCCGTCGGCCTTGAGCACGATCGTGCCGTACTCGCCGCTGACTGTGGTGTTGACGCTGCCGCTGACGTTCTGGCCGCCAGTGACGGTGCCCTTGGCCACGCCCACGACGTTGGTGGCATCCGCTCCCAGGCTGTCGGCGCCGGTGCCGCTGATGACGTTGCCGCTGGCGCTCAGCCCGGTGTCTTCCGTGACGGAGGCCGTGTCGGGCTTGGCTTCGGGAGCCGTGTCGGTGATCTGGATGACCAAGTCATTGCTGCGAGTCTCGCCGGCAAAATCCTTGACGGAAACTTGGAATAGGTCGCGGACCGAGTCATCACCAGCACCGTGGTCAGCGGCGCCGCCAGTCTCCTGGTAGGCGTAGGTGATCTTGCCGGTGGCAGCGTCGTAGCCGCTGACGGTCAGGATGCCCTTGTCAGTGGTGATGACTACCGGGCTGGTGGCGGTGGCGCCGGTGATGTCCTTGCCGCCGACGGTGACGCCGGCGATGCCGGCTTCGGCGATGACCGTCACGGAACCGGTGACGGTATTGCCCGTGCCTTCGACCACGCTGTTGTGGGCAGTGCTCACGCCGCCGTCGCTGTCCTCGGGCGTGATGACCGGAAGCGCATCGGTCTGACCGGTGATGGTGATGGTCAGCGTGGCGGTGCTGGTACCGCCTTCACTGTCCGTGACGGTATAGGTGATCGAGCTGGTTGCCGTCTGGCCGGTAGCTAGGTACTGGAAGGCATTGCCGGGGTTGAACGAGTACGAACCGTCGGCATTAAGGATGAACGTACCGCCGTTGGAGCCAGCCGTCGGCGTGCCTACGCTGGCGGTGGCACCATTGACTTGCGAGACAGTCAGGGTGTCGCCGTCCGGGTCAACGTCATTGGCCAAGACGCCGTTCTGAGCGTCGACATTGAGCGTGGTGTCCTCGTCCGTGGTACCTGTATCGTCGGCGGCAGAGGGGGCCGGGTTGGTGACGTCCCAGTTGAAATTCTGGGAGGTCGTAGCGCCGGATGGGTCGGTCGCAGTCACAGTGACCGTGTAGACACCGTTGTTGCCGCCCTGCGAAGCGGAATGATCGATGCTGCCAGTGATTAGGCCGGTGTTCGGATCGATGCTCAGGCCTGGCGGCAAGCCGGCTGCGGTGTAGGTGAGTTTGTCGCTGGTGTCCGGGTCCGAGAAATGGCTGGATACGTCATAGCTCACACCGGCTTGAGCATCGATGCCCGAAGTGTCGGAAATGGAAGTGGAAACCGGACCGTCGTTGGTACCAGTGATGGTAACGATGATGGTCTGGGTCGCTGTGCCGCCGTGACCGTCGTCGACGGTCACGGTGATGGTATCGGTGACCTTCTGACCTTCGGCCAGGCCCTGCACGTCCTTGTTGGCATTGTCCAGGTTGTAGGTCCAGTTGCCCGAGCCGTCCACGGAGAAGGAGCCGTAGCTGCCCTTGCCGCCGTTGTTCACGCTCCAGGTGTGTGTGTCGGTGGTGTCGACGTCGCTGACGTCGAGCTTGCCGGTGGCGGTGGTAGCACCGTCCTCGACCACAGCGCCGTCCGTGTTGCCACTGAGAACGGGGGCATCGTTGGTGCCGACGATGGTGATAGTCAATGTCGCAGTAGAGCTGGCACCGTCTTTATCGACCAGGGTGTAGGTAAAGGTCTCGACCAGGGACTCACCCTCAGCCAATGCCTGCACAGTCTTCAAACCGCTGTCGAGCTGATAGCTATAGCTGCCGTCGGTATTGAGGATGATCTTGCCGTACAGCCCTTGATCTGCGCCAACCAGAGCCACACGATGTTCTGTGATGCTACCTTCACCCAGCTTGTCGTTGCTCAGAACATTGCCTTGCAAGTCAGATACGGCATCCTCGAAGGTCACGCCCGAGTCCGCACTGGCCTGGGGAATGCTCGCAGGCTGGGTCGGCGTCCCTTGATCGGTGCCTTCCGGCAAAGCGCCCCCCCCCACTGAAAAGCGGAAGCACTGTAGTCACTGGAGCAGAACGTCCGTATTCCAGCGCCAGCGGCGACACGGCCTCAATGATGCTGGAAAGACGCACAAAAGTGCTGCCGCCTTCGCTACCGCCGGACAAGGTGGCCGCCGTGGGATCCAGCTCATCGAATGGGTCCCCTCCTGCATTGATGGCCGCAATGATCTGGTCGATCTCGGTGCTCGCAGGACTCGCTACAGCAGCCTCTTCCACTGTAGGCGGCTGAACCAGGTCAGCGGTGAGATGCACATCCTGGTTCTCGCCCACCATCAGCGGTGGCTGACCATCCGCCTGCAGCTGCACGGTGCTGCCGGACGCCGTAACGATCTCGGCATCGGCGGGGATACGCATGCCTTCATGGAGTACCGTCAGATTGCCATCAGGACCACGCATCCAAGCCTGGCCAGTGAGTTTGGTAACGAGAACGGTTTGAGCTGCCATGAGGGTCTGCCTATCCAGTCAGATTAAAAAGTGAAGGTGCACAAAGGCACCTGTCCAATAATTCAACTGACATAGTAGAAGCCAACACCCCGCCGCACTATTGGCGTCAAAGCCAATCAGGATCGGTTTTATTCGGTGTCTGCTGCCGAACATCAAAAAAGCCTGAAGCCTGCAATATGCAGGCTTCAGGCTTTTCAGCAACTGGCACTCCAGCGGCAAACACCGCAGATGATCAGGTCTGCATCAGCAGCGCCAAGGTCAGGTTCAGGCCAGTTGCCTGCGTCCGATACCGTGAACCTTCAACGTCAGCATCAATCGATCCTGCACCTGCAGTTTCTCAAAGACAGCCGACAGATGGGCACGCACGGTACGCTCGCTGATCGACATGCGTTCGGCAATCTCCGCATTGCTGTCACCCAGCGATGCATAGCGGGCAACCTCCTGCTCGCGTGCGGACAACGGTTCAGCCCAGTCCGATTCCTGCTCGGGCAGGCGGGCGTCCACATCGCGCAACAAGCGCTGCAGCAGAGAACGTCCGAGCCAGATGTTGCCACCAGCCATGCTTTGCAGCATCCTCGACAGCACTTCCGAGCTCGATTGCGCGTGGGCATAGCCACATGCTCCACGGGACAGCAAGTTCCGGCCCTCCTCATCGCTGGGACGGTTGCTGAGAACCAGAACCTGAAGATCCTTCAGCAGCTCATTCCAGCGTGAAGCCGTCGGCTCGGGCAAGGATGGCAGGGCTGCATCCAGCACCACCACGGTACGGCCTTGCTGCTTCCAGCGTTGCAAATCGGCCAGAGTCTGGCCGCGCGCAGGCATCCACTGAGGGCCTGCGATCTGCTGCCATTCCTGCCACAGCGTGGCATCCTGGGTCAGCATCAATACAGGCAAGGCATTCATAGAGGTCCTTTTTAATTGTTGGTGATCCATGAACTAACGTTCGATCAAGGCATTGGACTTGGCACGCAGAATCGGCTTGAGCAAATACTGCATCAAGGTGCGCTTGCCCGTGAGGATGTGCACTTCCGCCTGCATGCCGGGAATGATGGGGCGCGAGTCATCGCCCACATGAGCCTTGTCCGTGCGCACCTTCACGACATAGAAGGAATTCCCTTTCTCGTCCGTCACGGTGTTGGCACCGATCTGCTCCAATTTCCCCTGCAAACCTCCGTAGATGGCAAAGTCATAGGCCGTGAACTTCACCTCTGCCTGCTGACCGAAATGCAAGAAGCCGATGTCGCGTGGATTGACCTGCACTTCCATCAGCAAGGTGTCATCCAGCGGCACGATGTCCAGGATGTCCTTGCCAGGCTGCACGACACCGCCCACGGTATTGGCCATCAGGGTATTGACCGTGCCGCGCACGGGCGAGCGCACCTCGGCCAGCTTGACCCTGTCCTCCAGTGCCACCTTGCCTTGCTCCAGAGTCCCCAGTTTGACCTGGGTGTCTGAGAGATCGGAGCGGGACTGGTTACGCATATTCAGCTCGGACTCCTGGATCTTGCGTTCCGCCTCCTGAATCGCCGCCTGAATACGCCCGATCTGCGCGCCGGCTGCCTTGGCCTCGCCACAGAAGCGAGCCACATCCCGTTGCAGGCGCAGCAAATCCACTTCGGACACCGCACCGCTCTTGAGCAAAGGCCGGGTCACCGAAAGCTCTTCGGACGTCAAACTGCAACTGGACGAGGCCTGGTCCCGGTTGGCCTGGGTTTCGCGCAGCTCCTGCTGACGTTGACGCAGCTGGTCACGCGCAATATTGACATTGGTGTTGAGCTCCTGGGAGCGGCTCTCCCACATGCGCCGCTCCATCTCCACCAGCTGAGGCGCCAGCGCCTGCACATCCTCCGGAGCCTTGAAGGGCTCACCCGATGCCAGGGCCTGAAGGCGTGCAGCCTTGGCCTTCAATGCCAGCAGTTCGGCCTTGTTCTCCCCCAAGGACGAACTGTAGCGCGTTGGATCGATACGCAAGATGACCTGACCCTGCTCCACATGTTCGCCGGGATGCACCAGAATTTCCTTGACGATGCCGCCATCCAGGCTCTGCACCACCTGAACCTGACGCGAGGGAACCACCTTGCCCTGGCCTCGAACCACTTCGTCGATGCGGCCCAGACAGGCCCAGAGCACCAGAACCAGCACGGTGACCAAGGCCACCCATATCAGCAGACGAGAGCCGCGCGCCTGCTGCTGCCCTGCCGCCCACTGCGCATCGGCCTTGAGATCTCCAGGCTGATGCGTTCCCACCACCTCGCTACCGTCAAGCAGCCATCGCTCCAGCCGCGACCAGCGCGCCTTGAGTGCATTGCTGAAGCGCGAGGGCTTCTTCTCTGCCTTGGACTCGCTCATGCTCGCCCTCCTACTCCGCCAATCCGTCCTTGTTTCAAGGCTTCGATGACCTGCTCCTTGCCACCATCGGCAACGATTTTGCCGCCATCGATCACGATCAACCGGTCAACCAGGGTCAACAAGGCCGTGCGATGCGTGACCAGCAAAATGGTCTTGTCCCGGGCAGCCTCTTCCAGCCGCCGCTTGAGCTGGGCTTCGCTTTGATTGTCCAGATTGCTGCTGGGCTCATCCAGCAACAATATGGCCGGGTCGTTGATCAGCGCACGGGCGACCGCAATGGATTGGCGCTGGCCGCCAGAGAGCGACTCGCCACGCTCGCCCACCAGCATGTCATAGCCCTTGGGGTTGCGCGCCACGAACTCATCCACGCCGGCAATGCGCGCCGCATGCAACATATCGGACTCGCCCGCGAACGGCGCCCCCACCAGCAGGTTGTGCTTCAGGCTGCCATAGAACAGCATAGGATCCTGCGGCACATGTCCGATGGCCCGGCGCAGGTCCACGGGATCTATCTGACGAGCATCCACTCCATCGATCAGCACCGAGCCCTCAGTGGGCTGATACAGACCCAGAACCAGCTTTTCCAGCGTGGTCTTGCCCGAGCCGATACGCCCGATGATGCCGACCCGCTCCCCGGGCCGGACCGAAAAGCTCACGCCTGAAAGACTGGCCTGCTCGCTGCCCGGGTAGCTGAAGCTGACATTGCGAAATTCGATGGCGCCACGCAGATCCGGACGCGAGACGAACTCCCGGTCCGCTTCGTGCTCGACCGGCATCTTCATATAGTTGTCGATGGAATTCAGCGAGGTGCGCGCATTGTGGAACTGCATCATCAGCCCTGCGACCTGACCGAAAGGCGCCAGGCAGCGCCCCGCAATCATGGAGGCGGCAATGATGCCGCCCATGGACAGCGCCGAATCCTGCACCTGGTACACGCCGACGATGACCACCGCCACGGTGACCAGTTGCTGCAGGGTCTGAACGAAGTTCACCGTGCCCGACGAAATGAACTTGATCTTGCCGCCCATATAGGCGATGTACTGGGTGGAGCTCTCCCACAGACGCTGCACGCCGCCTTGGGCGTTGAGCGTCTTGACGGCCTCCAGGTTGGTCAGCGACTCCACGAGCAACGCGTTGCGCTGAGACGAGGCCTGGAAGGTCTTGAGCGTCAGACTCTCCATGCGCGCCTGGGCCCAGAAGGAGACCAGCAAGATCGCGGCAATCGCGACCACGGGAGGGATCAGCATCCAGGGCGAAATCCAGGCAATCGCCACCAGGAACAGCAGCACAAAGGGCAGATCCACCAGGGTCGTCAAGCTGGCAGACGCAATGAAGTCCCGAACCGACTCAAACGAGCGCAGATTGGCCGCAAACGAACCGACGGATGCAGGCCGGCTTTCCATGCGCAAGTCCAGGACACGCTCCATGATCTGTGCGGACAGCTGCACATCCACACGCTTGCTCGCAGCATCCACGACATAGGCGCGCGTCGTCGTCAGCACGAAGTTGAAGATCAGCACCAGGGAAATGCCGATCGCCAGCACCCACAATGTTTCCACCGCGTTGTTGGGCACCACGCGGTCATACACATTCATGCTGAACAAGGGCATGGCCAGCGCAAAGACATTGATGAGCACGGCAGCCAGCAGGGCATCGCGATACAGGCGCCGATTCTCCAGAATCACGGCCCAGAACCAGTGACTGCTGCGTGGCTCCATGCCTTGCTGCACGGAGCGCGGCTCGAAACGGAACTGGGGACGCACAAAGCACATCAGCCCCGCATAGTCCTGCAGCAAAGCCTGGGCCTCGACCTCGACCGGACTCTCCGACTCCGGGTACTGCACGAGGAAGCGACCGCTCTCCTGGGGCCTGAGCAGCAGACAGGCACGGCCGCCATGGAGAATCAAAATGGCCGGCAGCAAACCCTGGGGGACATCATCAAGACCGCGCTGCACGATGCGCGTGCTGAACTGCGCGCGAGCCGCGGCCCGAGCCAGCAACGAAGGCGTCAGACGCTGGTCCACCAGCGGCAGACCATTGCTCAGGGCCTGCGCGGTATAGGGCTTGCCATGCAGGTTGGTGAGCTGAACCAGGCAGTCCAGCAAGGGGTCGGCATGGGTCTCGTGGGCAGGCATGCGCCAGTCTCCAGCCGGCGCATGCCCTGAGCCGCGCGCCCCCAGAAAAGCCGGGCCGGCCTGCTCCGCCGCCGTGTCCGGCGAAGCACCATGCCCTCGCTTCTGGGTCGCATCCGTACCGCTGACCGATGCCATAGTAGGTTCAACGTCTGGTTTGGTCATCTTCAACAATCAACCTATAAAAGCTCTTCGTCATCATCAATCAAGTCCAGCGAATTGCGCATGCGCTGGCGCGCCTGCTTGCGTTGGCTCAGCTTCTCCAGCGCCTGTGGCGGAAGATCCGTCAAGCGCAAGGTTCCATTGGCAAGCAAGGCATCAATCAAGTCCTCCAGAACGCGAATGAAATCCGCATCCAGTGCCGACAGTTCCTGCCGGGAAGACCGCTCTGAAGGTGGTGAATCGCTTTTATCCATCTTGTTCAACTCCCACTAAAGATGCGCCAGACGCCGGCAGCCATCACTGGCGGACAGCTGCGGCAGGTGCAGACACAGGAGCTGGAGCTTGCACAGGAACGCCCTGATCGGTCTCCATGCTGGCAGGCACCGGCGTCAGATTGTTGGTGTCCGGCACCGAAGATTTGCAGCTGCGCAGCAAGTCATCGGGCAAGGCCAGTGCCTGTTGCTCCTCCGGACGGCTATCGTCATGCGGCTGTGCGAGGCCCAGCACCGGCAGAATCTGGCTGGACAAGGTCAGCCACTGGTACTCGGCCTTTTTCAGGTCATATTGGGCATTGACCAGGGCGCGCTGCGCATCGAACAACTCGTTTTCCGTATTCAGCAGGTCCAGCAGCGAACGCTGACCGATCTTGAACTGCTGCTGATACGCCACGCGCACCTTGGCAGTGGAAAGAACATGCTCACGCAGGAACGGCGTTTGCTGACGCAGACGGGCCATGGTGTTCCAGGTAATCGACAGCTCCTGCTGAAGATTGCGGCAGGTGTAATCGCGCACGTCCTGGGCCGCATAGCCCTGGGCGATCGTCTGGCGCAGACGTGCCTCGTCCGCGCCGCCGCGATACAGGTTGTAGGTCAGCATCAGCTGCACCCGCGAGCTCTGCACATCCCAGTAGGCCGGCGAATTCTGGTCACGGTCACGCCCGGTGGATGCCAGCAGCTCCAGCTTGGGCATATGCGCCCCCTTGGCGGCCTTCTGACCTGCCTCGGCCGCTTGCACCAGGGCCTGTTTCGACAGCAGCAGCGGGCTCGCGCGCAGCGAATCGCCAAAATCCTTGGCAACCCCGGATACCGGCAGCTTGCCAGTCACCTCGGGCACGGGATCCAGCGTGGCCGCCGGATACTCGCCCACCACACGACGGTAGCGCTGCATCACATCGTTGAGGTTGTTGCTCTCGGTCATCAGATTGGTCTGTGCCAGCGACAGACGACCGCTGGCCTGCTCCAGGTCCACGCCACGCCCCACGCCGGACTGCTGGCGCTCGCGCAACTGGCCCAGCGTCACCTGGTGGGTGCCGAAGTTTTCGCGCGCCAGCTTTTCCATTTCACGGTAGCGCTGCACATCCAGATAGGCCGCGACCACATCATTGGCCAGGCTTTCCGTGGTGGCACGCAGATCGTAGAACTTTGAAAGCTTCTCAAAGCCCAGCTGACGGATATTGCTGCTGGTGGTGAAACCATCAAAGATCAGCTGACGCAGCTGCAGATTCCAGCCTGGACGGTTCCAGTTCTGCGATGGCGAATCCTGAATATGGCTGCGCCACTCGCGCCCGACCCAACCTTGCGCTGTGACTTGTGGACGCCAGCCGCCCCGGGCCACGTTCTGACCTTCGGCGGACGAAGTGAAATCCTGAAATCGCGCCTGCACTTCCGGATGCGTCATCAGTGCCTGCTCCACCACTTTTTGCAGTGCGACACCTTGCTCGTTGGCTTGCTGTGCATTCATGGTTGTCTGGGCCATGCCTCCCATGGCCCACGAGGCCACGCCCAAAGTGGCAACCACTTGTGCAATCTGACTGAATTTCATTGTTATCCCTCTTGTTTGATTCCGACCGGGCAATGCGATGTCTGGCCCGCCAACGAATGAGCGAGAGCAATCGGTGCGACCTCTGCAAGTCGCTCCCCGCGGAAGCTGGTGTTGATGTGGACGGGCTCGCTGCTGCCCGGCAAGGCATAGCAGACGGCCTCAGAACTCGCAAAATGGAACTCTGTAACTCTCTTGCTCACAACCTTTGGCGTCATGCCAGCGCCGCGCAGGAGACTGAAGTTCAGGCCAAGCTTGTTGCCTGATCGACAAGACTCATCACATTTGCCTGACGAGCGACCGCAAGGCGGTGCTGAAGGGATGGCGTCACCAATCCCCAGGCCAAACAAATCACGCGGACAGGCTGTGAAGCGGCGATAGGCTAGACACAGCGCATTTGGAGATTTTCCTTTCCACGATAGCAAGGCGGAGCCTCCGGTTTCCGGCCGGTGTTCTTGACGCATAACCTTGCATGCGAAGCCGTGCGTTGATGGCTGATCTCCTGGCAACACCATCAAACAATTGGATTCGAATGCAAATCTAGCACAACGCATGCAAGAATTTGTTTCAAAAATCACTCAAACAGCCGAACTTCGAATTTTTTGCCCGGAATTGGCAATTCTTTTCATTCGTTCTTTATATCAAAGAAACCAAGAATCAATACCGCATCC
Source organism: Comamonas testosteroni TK102 (assembly GCF_000739375.1). Classification (NCBI taxonomy): domain Bacteria; kingdom Pseudomonadati; phylum Pseudomonadota; class Betaproteobacteria; order Burkholderiales; family Comamonadaceae; genus Comamonas; species Comamonas testosteroni. Next base: position 3,968,589 of record NZ_CP006704.1, read on the forward strand.
GCTCTCGTTATTCCCGCTGGGGTTAACGCAATCGGACGAAATCAGACCCGTTCCTACAGGGAAGCCGTCATCAAATGCTTCACGCCGTATCGCTGCGGCAATAGAAAAAGGGCTTCTGACTTGATAGTCAGAAGCCCTTGTCTAATTGGTCGGAATGGCGGGATTCGAACTCGCGACCCCTTGCACCCCATGCAAGTGCGCTACCAGGCTGCGCTACATTCCGAAGACCTCAATTATACACAGAAATCCGACATCAAAGAGAAAGAAGCGCCCTGATCTGCAAAAGCTCTTCTTTGACCTCTTCCATGCCCATGACACCGGCAGGCTCTGAGAGGCCCTGTTGCAGCATTGCGCTCAGCAGATGGCTCTGCGCCAGGTCCTCTCCCGGCACAGGCAGTGCCGACTGCGCAAGCGCCGCCTGCGGCTCGACTGCCCTGCCGTGGCCCGTCACCAGTTCGCGCAGACGATTTCTTGCACCGCTGATGGTGAAGCCCTGCTCGTACAGCAGCTCCCGGATGCGGCGCACCATCAATACCTCGTGGTGCTGGTAGTAGCGGCGGTTGCCGCGCCGCTTCATGGGCTTGAGCTGCACAAACTCCTGCTCCCAGTAACGCAGCACATGAGGCTTGACGTCGCACAGATCCGCCACTTCACCGATGGTGAAATAGCGCTTGGCAGGAATTGCCGGCAAAGATGAAGCCATGGCTGGTTGCAAGCAGTCGGTGAAGGGACGAGTGAAAGATAGGCCATCACGGCTTGTGCAAATCAGGATCGGGCACGGTGCTTTGCCGATAGCAAAGCCCGTTGCGCCTCCCTCTTTGTACAAGTCCTTGCAATATAGCGCGAAGAGCTGACAGGACCTTGCACCGCGCGCGACGCAAGACTGTCAGCTCTTCAGTGACCGATGCTCCGCTTGACAGTGCATCAGCCGTGTGCAAGTCGCTTAAGACCCCGAACTCTCGCCCTGGATCAGCTCCTTGAGCTTGCTGCTGGCATGGAAGGTCACCACGCGGCGAGCAGCGATGGGAATCAGCTCACCGGTGCGCGGGTTGCGTCCGGGACGTGGTGCCTTGGTGCGGATCTGGAAGTTGCCGAAGCCCGAAAGCTTGACATCTTCGCCTTCCACCAGCTTTTGCGAGATCAGGTCGAAAAACGCATCCACCATGTCCTTGGCTTCGCGCTTGTTCAGACCGATTTCGTCAAACAGCAGATCGGCCAGCTGCGCCTTGGTCAGCGCGGGGCTGTCGATGCTCTCTACGGCAAGCTCCATGGGTCGATCTCCTTGTGGATTGAACATATCAGCGCAGACGAGCCGCAACGCGTTCAACCAGCGCCGCAATGGTGCCCTGCATGGCGGCCTCGATTTCCGCATCGGTCAGCGACGCGGTGTCGCTGCCCAGCGTCAGGCGCACGGCCAGGCTCTTCTCGTCCTGGGCCAGACTGCCCGGCGCCGCTTCCTCGCCAGCCTTGAGCTTCTTGGGACGGAAGACGTCGAACAGCACGGCCGAGCGCAGAATGCCGCCCTGCACACCTTGCTGCACGGCCTCCATCACCTGGGCGTGGGTCACGGCTTCCTTGACGACCACGGCAATGTCGCGCTCCACGGCCTGGTGCTTGGTCACGGGCTTGAAGACCGGCACCTGGCGGGCCAGCACGGCATCGAGCTCGAGCTCGAACATCACGGGAGCCTGGGCCAGATCCCATTCCTGGCGCCACTGGGGATGCAGCTCGCCGACAAAGCCGATGGCCTTGCCGTCCAGCAGCACGCGCGCGCAGCGGCCGGGGTGCATGGCCGGATGCTCGGCGGGCTCGAACACCGGCTTGGCCGGAGCCAGCAGTGCTTCCACATCTCCCTTGACGTCATAGAAGTCGACCTTGGCTTCTGCCCTGCCCCACTGCAGCTGGTCGGCTGCGCCGTAGGCGAGACCCGCCACGCGCATGGGCTGATAAAAGCCCTTGACGGTGGTGTCGGAGTCGGCCACGGACTCGTCCTTGAAGAACACGCGACCCAGCTCGAACACGCGCACGCGCTGAGCCTTGCGGTCCACGTTGAACTTGAGCACCTGCAGCAGCGAACCCAGCAGGGACGAGCGCATCACGCTCAGATGGCTGGCAATGGGGTTGAGCAGCTTGATGGCGTTGCTGTTGCCGGCCAGCTCCTGCTCCCACTTTTCTTCGACAAAGCTGAAGTTGATGGTTTCCTGGTAGCCCAGGCCCGCCAGCTCGTGGCGCACGGCATAGGGGCTGCGCTCGTTCTCGGCGCGCAGCTTGGGCGAGATCGGGGCCAGCGGCTTGGTGGTCGGCAGGTTTTCGTAGCCGATCATGCGGGCCACTTCCTCGATCAGATCTTCTTCCAGATTGATGTCGAAGCGGAAGGTCGGAGCAGTCACCGAAATCACGCCTTCCGAAGCCACGGTGGCAGGCAGACCCAGGCCGTTCAGGGCATCCAGGCATTGCTGCTGCGTCACGGCCATGCCGATGACCTTGGCCGCACGCGCCACGCGCAGTTGCACGGCCTTGGAGGCGGGCATATTGGGCTTCTGGTCGTCCATGGCACCGACTTGCGTCTCGGGCGTGCCGCAGATTTCCAGCACCAGCGCGGTGATGCGCTCGATGTGCTCGGTGGTGAACTCGGGGTCCACGCCGCGCTCGAAGCGGTGACCGGCGTCGGTCGAGAAGTTGAAGTGGCGCGAACGGCCGGCCACGGCCTTGGGGAACCAGAACGCGGCTTCGATGTAGATGTTCCTGGTGTCGTCGGACACGGCCGTGGCGTCGCCGCCCATGATGCCGGCCAGCGACTCGACCTGCTTGTCATCGGCAATCACGCCGACCTTGAGGAAATCGTCGATCTTGATGGTGTTGCCATTGAGCAGCTTGAGCGTTTCGCCCTCCTTGCCCCAGCGCACATTCAGGCCGCCGCTGATCTTGTCCAGATCGAAGATATGGCTGGGACGGCCCAGCTCGAACATCACGTAGTTCGAGATGTCCACCAGAGGGCTGACCGAGCGCTGGCCGCAGCGTGCCAGGCGGTCCACCATCCACTGGGGCGTCTTCACCCGGGTGTTGACATTGCGCACGATGCGGCCCGAGAAGCGGCCGCACAGGTCGGTGGCTTCAATCTTGACCGGCAGCTTGTCTTGCAAGGCCACGGCCGCAGCGGGGAAGGACAGGGCTTTGAGCGGCGTGCCGGTCAGCGCCGACAGCTCGCGCGCCACGCCGTAGACGCTCAGGCAATGCGCCAGATTGGGCGTCAACTTCAGCGTGAACAGCGTGTCGTCCAGATTCAGGTACTCGCGCACGTTCTGGCCCAGAGGCGCATCGGCGGGAAACTCCAGCAAGCCGCTGGCGTCTTCGTCGATGCCCAGCTCCTTGGCCGAACACAGCATGCCAAAGCTCTGCACGCCGCGCAGCTTGCCGATCTTGATCTTGAAGGGCTTGCCATCGGCACCGGGCGGCAGCTCGGCGCCCACGGTGGCGCAGGGAATGCGGATGCCCACGCGCGCATTGGGCGCGCCGCAGACGATGTTCAGCAGCTCGGGGCCGCCCACGTCGACCTGGCAGATGCGCAAGCGGTCGGCGTCGGGGTGCTGCACGGCTTCCTTGATTTCACCGACCACGATACCGGTGAAGGGAGGCGCCACAGGATCCAGCTCTTCCACCTCCAGACCGGCCATGGTCAGGGTATCGGCCAGTTGCTGGGTGGTCAGATTGGGGTTGCAGTATTCGCGCAACCAGGATTCAGGAAATTGCATAGTCAGACTCTTTGGCGTTCATGCCAGTCGCACCGCAGGCGGTCTGCAACTGGCTGGGCATGCGTATTTCAAAAAGATGAGCTATTAGCGCTCGGCTCACAACGATCTCAGCATCAAAACTATCTGAAATTGTTTCATATCATGCGCTAGCAGCTCACTTTTTTAATTACTGAAACTGCGACAGGAAACGGATGTCGCCGTCGAAGAACAGGCGCAGGTCGTTGACGCCATAACGCAGCATGGTCAGGCGGTCGGGGCCCATGCCAAAGGCAAAGCCGATGTATTTTTCGGGGTCCAGGCCCATGTTGCGCACCACATTGGGGTGCACCTGGCCGGCGCCCGAGACCTCCAGCCAGCGACCGGCCAGCGGGCCGCTCTGGAACTGGATGTCGATTTCGGCCGAAGGCTCGGTGAACGGGAAGAAGCTGGGACGAAAGCGCAGCACCAGATCATCCTGCTCGAAGAAGGTCTTGCAGAAATCGGTGAACACCACCTTCAGGTCCTTGAAGCTCACGTTCTCGCCGATCCACAGGCCTTCGCACTGGTGGAACATGGGCGAGTGGGTGGCATCCGAGTCCACACGGTAAGTGCGGCCGGGGGCAATCACGCGGATTTCGGGCATGGTCTGGCCGGCGTCGAGCGCGTTGCGGTAATTCTTCACATGCTGCACGGCATGACGCACCTGCATGGGGCTGGTGTGTGTGCGCAGCAGATTGGGCGCGTGCTGGGTGCCGCCTTCGACATAGAAGGTGTCGTGCATGGAACGCGCGGGATGGTCTTCGGGCGTGTTCAGCGCCGTGAAGTTGAACCAGTCGGATTCGATCTCGGGGCCCTGGGCCACATCAAAGCCCATGGAGCCGAAGATGCCCTCGATACGCTCCATGGTGATGGAGACGGGGTGCAGCCCTCCCGCGCCACGACGGCGACCGGGCAGAGTCACATCCAGCACCTCGGCTTTCAGATGGGCCTGCAGCTCGGCATCCGCCAAGGCCTTGCGGCGGGCGGTCAGAGCCGCTTCGATCGCCTGCTTGGCCACGTTGATGGCAGCGCCGCGCGACTTTTTCTCTTCGACGGAAAGCTGCGCCATGCCCTTCATGAGCTCGGTCATCTTGCCCGACTTGCCCAGAAACTGCGCCTTGGCATTTTCCAGATCAGCGGGGGTGTGGGCTTGCGCAAACAGTTGCTGTGCGCTTTCGACCAGAGAATCCAACTCGTTCATATCGACTCTTTATCGACTTGTAAAAATAAACAAGGGCTAGTGCCTTTTCAAGCCCTAGCCCTTGCTGTTTGTGCATCAGCAGCTACTGAACAAGACACGACTTCTGCAATCAAGTTCAAGCAAGATGCTCGCCCATCGGCAAATGCCTTTGAGGATCCTTGTCTGCAAAAGTCCTACAAGAAGTAACTACCGATCGTGACCTCAGGCAGCCAGCTTGGCCTTGACTTGGTCGACGATAGCTGCAAAAGCAGCCTTGTCGTGCACGGCGATATCGGCCAGCATCTTGCGGTCGATTTCGATGGCAGCCTTCTTCAGGCCGTTGGCGAATTGGCTGTAAGTCAGACCCAGTTCACGTGCAGCAGCGTTGATACGAGCGATCCACAGCTGACGGAACACGCGCTTCTTGGTACGACGGTCACGGTAGGCATATTGACCAGCCTTCATGACCGCTTGCTTGGCAACGCGGAAGACGTTACCACGGCGACCGCGGAAACCCTTGGCCAGATTCAGAACTTTTTTGTGACGGGCGCGAGCCGTTACACCACGTTTGACGCGAGGCATGTGTTTTCTCCTAGTTCGTCAGTGAATTACAGGCCTGCGGAAGGCAACATCTTTGCGATGGAGCCCATATCGCCGGAATGCACGTTGACAATGCCACGCAGGTGACGCTTGTTCTTCGTGGTCTTCTTGGTCAAGATGTGACGCTTGAAGGCTTGACCGCGCTTGACGGTACCACCGGGACGAACGCGAAAACGCTTCTTCGCGCTGCTCTTGGTCTTCATTTTGGGCATGTGAATGCTCCTATTGAATTTGTGCTCGCAAGGCGGTGTGCAACCCGCACACACTTCGCTGGCCTCCGAGGCACTTGTTTGTCAGTCCGGCCAGGCCGGACTGACTATTGCAGGCAAGCCTGCAAATTCTTTGTCTGCCGCACAAAACAAAAGTGGGCCAAGCCCACTCTTGCCCGAAAGGCAAAACCGCAATTATGCCTTATCTGCAGCCTCAGGTGCAGCAGCGACACCATCGCCTTGTGGTTTTGCACCACCAGCGGGCTTCTTGCCACCTGCACGAGCCGGCGCAACCATCATGATCATCTGACGGCCTTCCAGCTTGGGGAACTGCTCCACCTGGATGGAATCGGCCAGATCGTCACGCAGACGGTTGAGCAGATTCAGACCCAGCTGCTGGTGCGTGATTTCACGGCCGCGGAAACGCAGCGTGATCTTGCACTTGTCGCCTTCCGCCAGAAAACGGCGGATATTGCGCAGCTTGATGTTGTAGTCACCATCATCCGTACCAGGGCGGAACTTCACTTCCTTGATTTCGATGACGGTCTGCTTGGCCTTGGCTTCGGCAGCCTTCTTCTGTTCCTGGTACTTGAACTTGCCGTAATCCATCAAACGGCAGACCGGAGGAGATGCGTTGGCCGCGATTTCCACCAGGTCGACATCCAGCTCGCCGGCCATGCGCAGCGCTTCTTGCAGCGGCACGATGCCCAGAGGCTCGTTCTCAGGACCAGACAGACGCACTTCAGGCGCCATGATTTCTCGGTTCAGTCGATGCTTGCGCTCTTCACGGTGGCGCCGATCGCGAAATTCAGTAGCTATGGTTTTCACCCTTGGATTGAAATGGCTACAACAGCGTAGCCGGCTAGCGTGCCTTGCACGCTGACCGACCCGCCACAAAAATTAATCTGCTTCAGGCCTTGGCCGTGATGTCCTTGGCGAGCAATTCAATGAATGCATCAACCGACATCACTCCGAGGTCTTTGTTACCCCGGGCGCGCACTGCAACCGCACCAGCGGCCTTCTCCTTGTCGCCCGCGACAAGGATGTAGGGCAGCTTCTGCATGGAATGCTCGCGTATTTTATACGTAATCTTTTCATTGCGCAGATCTGTCACTACCCTAAGGCTTTGATTCGGCAATGCTTTTTGCAGCTTCTGCGCAACTTCCTGCGCATAGTCGGCCTGAGCGTCCGTAATATTGAGCACGGCAGCCTGCACGGGAGCCAGCCAGGCAGGCAGCGCGCCCGAGTGATGCTCGACCAAAATGCCGATGAAACGCTCGAGCGAACCCAGAATCGCGCGGTGCAGCATGATGGGACGATGGCGCTCGCCATCCTCGCCCACGAATTCCGCATCAAGACGCTCGGGCATGTTCGGGTCCACCTGGATGGTGCCGCACTGCCATTCGCGGCCCAGCGCATCCTTCAGGGTGTACTCGATCTTCGGGCCGTAGAAAGCGCCCTCGCCAGGCAGATACTCGAACTCGCAACCCGATGCGCGCAGACCCTCGGCCAGCGCGTTCTCCGCCTTGTCCCAGGCTTCATCGGTGCCGATGCGCTTCTCGGGACGGGTAGACAGGCGATACAGGATATTGGTGAAGCCGAAGTCGGCATACACCTTCTGCAGCAGCGAAGTGAAAGCCGTCACCTCAGCCTGGATCTGGTCTTCGGTACAGAAGATGTGACCATCGTCCTGGGTGAAGGCACGCACGCGCATGATGCCGTGCAGCGAACCGGTGGGCTCGTTGCGATGGCAGTTGCCGAACTCGCCAAAGCGCAACGGCAGATCGCGATAGCTCTTGATGCCTTGCTTGAAGATGATGATGTGGCCCGGGCAGTTCATGGGCTTCAGGGCATATTCACGCTTTTCCGAATCGGTGGTGAACATGTTTTCGCGATACTTGTCCCAGTGGCCGGTCTTCTCCCACAGGCCCTTGTCCAGAATCTGCGGAGCCTTGACTTCCTGGTAGCCGTTGTCCTGATAGACGCGGCGCATGTACTGCTCGACCTGCTGCCAGACCGCCCAACCCTTGGGGTGCCAGAACACGGTGCCGGGCGAATGCTCATCGATGTGGAACAGATCCAGCTCGCGCCCCAGCTTGCGGTGATCGCGCTTTTCGGCTTCTTCCAACCTGAACAGATAGTCCTTAAGCTCGTCTTTGGTCGCCCAAGCGGTACCGTAGATGCGCTGCAGCATCTCGTTGCGGTGGTCGCCACGCCAGTAGGCACCGGCCACCTTCATCAACTTGAAGTGCTTGAGCTTGCCAGTGCTGGGCACGTGAGGGCCGCGGCACAGATCCTCGAAAGCGCCTTCGCGGTAAAGGCTCACGTCCTCGTTGCTGGAAATGGAGGCAATGATCTCGGCCTTGTAGGCTTCGCCGAGACCCTTGAAGTACTGCACGGCCTCGTCGCGAGGCAGCACGCGGCGCACCACCTGCTCGTCCTTGTTGGCCAGCTCGGTCATCTTCTTTTCGATGGCAGCCAGATCTTCGGGAGTGAAGGGGCGCTTGTACGAGAAGTCGTAGTAGAAACCGTTCTCGATCACGGGGCCGATGGTGACCTGGGCATCGGGAAACAGCTCCTTGACAGCATACGCCAGCAAGTGAGCGGTGGAGTGACGAATCACTTCCAGACCATCGGCATCCTTGGCGGTGATGATGGACAGCGGCGAATCCTGCTCGATCACAAAGCTGGTGTCCACGACCTTGCCGTTGATCTTGCCGGCCAGTGCGGCCTTGGCCAGGCCGGAGCCGATCGAAGCAGCGACTTCAGCGACCGAAACCGGACCTGGATATTCGCGCTTGGAGCCATCGGGGAGCGTGATGTTGATCATGAAATTCCTTGTCAAACCAAATTTGTGTGGGGGAAAGCCAGCGCCAGAGCTTTGGAATCGCCTGAAAGCAAAAAGCGCGGAACCAGTCCGCGCTTTGATGAGGATGTCGAGAAATCTCGGGCAGGCGCGAACCGCCAGCTGCCATCAGCAGCTGAAATACATCTCCGATGTAGTTCGCGGTGTCATAACCGTTGATGCCTTTCTCGCCCTTGTGAATTGAAGTCGTGGCATTTTAACCCGGCAATCAAAAAAGCGCCCGAGACTTTCGCCCCGGGCGCATAACCCCTTTTTTACCTAGACAGAATCACGATTGATCGCAACTCAATGGAACTGCTCTTCCTCGGTGGAGCCGGTCAGCGCCTTGACGCTGGACGAGCCGCCCTGGATCACGGTGGTCACGTCGTCGAAGTAACCTGCGCCCACTTCCTGCTGGTGCGAGACAAAGGTGTAGCCCTTGTCACGTGCCGCGAATTCGGGCTCCTGGATCATTTCCACGTAGTGCTTCATGCCCTCGCCGCGAGCGTACTCGTGGGCGAACTTGAAGGTGTTGTACCAGTTGCTGTGGATGCCGGCCAGCGTGATGAACTGGAACTTGTAGCCGAGCGCGGACAGGTCTTCCTGGAAGGAGGCGATCTGGCTGTCGTTGAGATTCTTCTTCCAGTTGAACGAAGGCGAGCAGTTGTAGCTCAGCAGCTTGCCTGGGCAGGCGGCATGCACGGCCTGGGCGAATTCGCGGGCAAAGCCGATATCGGGCACACCGGTTTCGCACCACACCAGATCCGCGTAGGGAGCGTAGGCCACGCCACGGCTGATGGATTGCTCCAGGCCGTTCTTGACGCGGTAGAAGCCTTCTTGCGTACGCTCGCCGGTCAGGAACGGAATGTCGTTCTCGTCGTGGTTGCTGGTGATCAGATTGGCCGCTTCGGCATCGGTACGGGCCAGCACGATGGTGGGCACGCCCATCACGTCGGCGGCAAAGCGAGCCGCGATCAGCTTCTCGACCGCTTCACGGGTGGGCACCAGCACCTTGCCGCCCATATGACCACACTTCTTGACTGCAGCCAGCTGGTCTTCAAAGTGCACGCCGGCAGCGCCCGCCTGAATCATGTTCTTCATCAGCTCGAACGCGTTGAGCACGCCGCCAAAACCGGCTTCCGCATCAGCCACGATGGGCAGGAAGTAGTCGATGAACTCCTTGTCGCCGGGGTTGATGCCCTTGCCCCACTGGATTTCGTCGGCACGCTTGAAGGTGTTGTTGATGCGGCGCACCATGGTGGGCACGGAATCGTAGGCGTACAGAGACTGGTCGGGATACATGGTCTCCGAGGTGTTGCCGTCGGCAGCCACTTGCCAGCCCGACAGGTACACAGCTTCCAGACCGGCCTTGGCCTGCTGCATGGCCTGGCCCGCAGAGATGGCACCGAAGGCGTTCACATAGCCCTTCTTCGAGCTGCCGTTGATCTTGTCCCACAGCACTTCGGCTCCGCGCTGGGCCAGGGTGTACTCGGGCTGCAGGCTGCCACGCAGACGCACCACATCGGCGGCGCTGTAGCCGCGCTTGACGCTCTTCCAGCGTGGGTTCTGTGCCCAGTCTTTTTCGAGGGCTGCGATTTGCTGTTCACGGCTCAGTTGCTGGGTCAGGGATTGGGGCATGGTGCACTCCTTAGCGGTTAAACAAGATGGGTTGGTGTTCGTCCTTGGGATTTACTTTATGTCTGCAACGCTTTTTCTCAGAGTCTTATGTCTTATAAAAGACTGAAATTTATTTCAACAAAATCAACATCTTATTTTTATTTTTCACAATAAGAAAACACATTTCTCATATCGAGAAATTTTGCGGCAGCGCAGCATTTCGTTTTTTCATAATACGGAATCGAATTCTTGCTTCATGAAAATTTGGCGCATTCCTGGCCATCAGAACCGGAATCTCTCCGGTGCGGCACGAAACAAGCCGTGCCGTATGCACTGAAGCGCTCATTTGCCAGCCACCTTGCCCGGTTCAACGCACTTGAACCCAAACAGGTGACACGGCAAAGACAGGGCGCCAGTCGCGCGAGAACCAAAAAACAACAGTTCCCTGCGTCCGAGCCAAAAGCATGCAACAGCCCTGCCACACTGCCTTGCCACCTTCTTCTCCCTCTGACCTTCATCCCGCCACCTCATGCACACGCCCAGCCGCCCACTTGCCTATCTCTGCCTGGCGCTCAGCATGTCTCTGGTGGGCAGCTATGTGGCCCTGTCCAAGCCTCTGGCAGCCATCTTTCCGGTCATGTTGCTGGCATGGCTGCGCTTTGGCATCGGCGCCGTGGCCATGCTCGGCTGGCTCAAGGCCCCCGCACATGAGACGGCCCTGACCCGGCAGACCAAGTGGCTGCTGTTCTTTGAATCCCTCTTCGGCAATTTCCTGTTCACGCTCTGCATGATCAGTGGCGTGGCCATGACCAGCGCCGTCACTGCCGGAGTGACCATGGCCGCGATTCCCGCCGCCGTCGCCATCATGAGCTGGCTTTTTCTGCGTGAGGCCGTGGGTGCACGTACGTGGACAGCGATTGTTTTCGCGGTGGCCGGAATAGGACTGAACGCCTTGAGCAAAACCGATGGCAGCAACGTTGCCCCCGCCACTCAGCAAGGCCTGGGCCAGTTGCTGTTGATTGCCGCCGTGCTCTGCGAAGCCGCATATGCCGTGATCGGCAAAAAACTCACCGCCAGCGTAAGCCCCAAGCGCATTACCGCTCTGATCAATCTCTGGGGCTTTGCGCTCTCCGCCCCGGCCGGGCTCTATCTGGCCTGGCAGTTTGATTTTTCCCAGGTCTCTGCGCCTGCATGGGGCCTGCTGCTGTTCTACGCGCTGGCCGCCTGCGTCTGGACGGTGTGGTTGTGGATGACGGGACTACGCGCCGTGCCCGCATCGCAGGCCGGCATTTTTACCGTGCTGCTGCCTGTCAGCGCGGCGCTGGTGGGCATGCTGGCCCTTGGGGAGCGCATCAGCACCGTGCAGCTGCTGGCCTTCGGTATCGCCCTGAGCAGCGTGGTGATTGCCACCTGGCCCCGCCCGCTGCAGATCAGGCGCTAGGCTGCACAGCCCATCAGGCAAGCAGGTTGCGGCGGCTGAGCACAATGCCGTCGGCATCGGCATATAGCCAGTCGCCCGGACGAATCCACAGGCCCGCGATCTGAACATAGACATCGCGCAGTCCCTGACCCTGCTTGACCGTGGGCATGGGGTTGAGCGCCAGTGCATAAAGCCCCACGGAAGCGGCTTTCAACTCGGCCAGGTCGCGCACGCAACCGTAGACCAGCACCCCGGCCCAGCCGTTCTGGGCCGCCGATGCAGCCACATTGCCGCCCACCAGGGCACGACGCAGCGAACCGCCGCCATCGACCACCAGCACACGGCCGTCACCGGGCTCGGCCAGCGCCGCCCGTACCAGGCTGTTGTCGTCAAGGCATTGCACGGTGCTGACCTCGCCCATGAAGCCGACATTCGCTCCATAGCTGTGGAACACGGGTGGCAGGACGCGGAAATCGCTGCTGTCGTCGCTGATATGCGCATCGCAAAGATCGCAGGTGCTGAAGGGCAGAGAAGCCGGGGAATCGCTCATGAAAATCTCCACAGGGTCAGGTTTCGCCCATCTTGCCTCCAGCGCGGGCACTAGCACAAGCACAAGCGAGCACCCACGGAGAGCAACTTTTTCACAACACTATCGAGGAAAAACCCATGAAAACAGGCGCTAAAAGGCCCGAGATCAACAAATCGAGGCAAAAAAACAGCTGACGAGCTTGGAAGAGAGATTTTTTGCCATTAGCATCAGACTCAGCCAGTGGATTGCAGCTGTATTTCGCTGGTGATAAGTCCACTACCCAATTAGGAATAAGCAAAATGGCAACTGCAAAGAAGGCACCCGCTGCAGCACCGGCAGCAGCTCCCGCCGCTAAGAAGCGCACTCCCAACGCTGCCTTCATGAAACCCCTGACACCCAGCGCTGCTCTGGCCGCAGTGGTTGGCAAGGACCCCCTGCCCCGTACCGAAATCATCAGCAAGCTGTGGGTCTACATCAAGGCCAACAACCTGCAAGACGCCGCCAACAAGCGCATGATCAACGCCGACGCCAAGCTCAAGGAAGTCTTCGGCAAGCCCCAAGTCTCCATGTTCGAGATGGCCGGCCTGATCGGCAAGCACGTCAAGTAAGCACTGCGCTTGCGCTGACCACAAAAAAGCTGGCACGAGCCAGCTTTTTGTGTTTCTGGAGATGGCTGATGGCCCTGCCCAACGTCAGGCCTGCCGCAAAGCCACCGTGCGACATGCCTATGCCTGCACGGCAATGAAAGTGGTGTATCTCAGGAGCTCAATACACATCGCGCCGGTAGCGACCCGAGCCCAGCAACTCCGCCACCTTGGCCTCGCCCAGGATAGCCTGCAGCGTCAGATGCACGCCCTGTCCCATGCCATTGAGGCTGCCGCAGACATAGATGGCCGCGCCACGCTCCACCCACTGCCGGACTTCCTCGGCATGGCTGCGCAGCAAATCCTGCACATAGCGCGAGTCCTTGCCGTTGCGCGACCAGGCCTGATCCAGCCGCGCCAATCGCCCCTGCTCTACCCACGCCGCCAACTGCTCGGCACAGAAGGCATCATGCTGTGGGCTGCGCTCCCCGAACAACAGCCATTGATCATTTCGGTCTTGCTGCACACGCGCCTTGATGTGGCTGAGAAGGCCTGCCAGGCCCGAGCCATTGCCGATCAGGATCAGCGGCCGACCAGCGTTGTCCCCGAGCCTGAAGCCACGGTGCTCGCGCAGCGTCAGCGACAGTACATCTCCCTCTGCCATGCCGCAGCACAGCCAGTGAGAGGCCAGCCCCGGCGAGCCGTCGGCACGCGTGCTCTCGCGCACCAGCAACTGCAGACTGCCGTCGGCCGTGATCGAGGCGATCGAATAGTCTCGTGCGCGCTCCGGATCGGCGGGCACGCACAGGGACACCAGATCGCCCGACTCCCACGGCGGCAGCTCGCCAGACTGCGGTGTCCATTCCAGCTGATACAGCGCCCCGCCCTGGCTGCCGGGATTGAGCAAATGCCGCCGGCTGAGCACAAAAGCTACGCTTGCCGGTGCCTGCAACCAGTCTGCATCCAGCTCCTGAGCCGATGCAGACTCGCCCAGCAGGCTCTGCCTTATCTGCCCGACCTGGGCCTGCCAGCTCTGCAAACTCGGCCCATCCATATTGTCGACACAGACGAGATCGCTGCGCGCGCCGCTGGTCTGCAGCCATTCGTGCACCTGCACACCAAAAGCACAGAACTCCTGATACTCGCGATCACCCAGCGCCAGCACCAGGCTTTGGTGCCGGGTCAGCACGGGCTGCGCAGCCATAAGTTGCTGCACAAAGCCCAGCGCATGGTCGGGCGCATCGCCTTCGCCCGTGGTGGACAGCATCCACAGGCTATGCGCATATTCCTGCAGCAGCTCGGTCGTCAGCTTCTCCACGGGCAGCAGGCGCACCTGAAGCCCGCCTTCGACCAGCATCTTGGCCGTGGCACGGGCCAGAGCCTCGGCCTGCCCCGTCTGACTGGCATAGGCGACCAGGACGGCAGGCGCCTGGGCATCGCCCTGCGATAACTGGCTCTGGGCTTCGTCGACCAGGCGCTGCCTGCGTACCCTGGAGCCGATACCCCAGCACATGCCGGCGTACGCTGCAACCAGGCCCATGGCGCCATAGATGCGCTCGGGCGTCAAAATCCATTCCACTGTCATGCCTCAAATTGGTTGATCCAGGCGGGTGTCTTGATCACCTGCCTGCGGGTCTCATTGCCATCGGATGCAAGATGCGATGTCAGCACGGCTGCAATCCCATGCTGAAGGGCAAAGTCCATGCCTTGCTGAGGCCCCAGCACCGTGAGCACGGTGGCCAGGGCATCGGCATGCATGCACTCCTCATGAAACACCGTGACGCTGGCCAGATCATGCGCCACCGGCCAGCCGGTGCGCGGATCCAGCGTGTGCGAATAGCGCTTGCCGGCATGCGTGAACTGGTGCCAGAAGTCGCCCGATGTGGCAAAAGCGCCCTCGCGGCAGGCCACGATCAGGGACTCCGCCTCGGTAGTGCCGCCCGTGCCCAGCTGCACCTGCCAGGGCCGGCCATCGGGCCTCTGCCCCCAGCTGCGCAGCTCGCCGCCGATTTCGAACAGGCCCCCAGCCCAGCCTGCTGCCTGCAGCTTCTGCACCGCCCAGTCCACGGCAAAGCCCTTGGCAATGCCGCAAAAATCCAGCTCCAGGCCACCGCTCTGCTGCAATTGCCGGGTCTGCGCATTCCAGTGCAGATGACGACAGCCGCTGGTCTGCAGCAGGCGCTGGATCTCATCACCAGGCGGCGTTTGCCCGTGATGCGGCTGCAAGGGGTTCTGACGTGGGCCGAACCCCCATAGCGAGACCAGCGCCCCCATGCAGGGATCCATGGCTGCGCCAGACAATCGGGCCCAGTGCAAGGCCGCCTCCAGAACATGCGCAAACTCTGCCGGCATCACATGCATTTCACCGGGTCTTGAACGATTGAACCGGGTGATCAGCGAATCGGTCTCCCAGTTGCTCATCTGGGCGACGACATCCTCAAAGACCTGCTGCAACAGCGCCTGCACCGGCGCCATGGGCAGGTAATCCGGGTTGACCAGTCGCAGCGACCAGTGCGTGCCCATGGTCTGGCCGGACAGGCGGTGAATGCGCCCATCCTGCTGGTGCTGCAGGCTTGCCGGCCTCCAGCGCTGCACGCCGAAGTCCGGCGCCGGCGTCCGCTCATGCACCTGGCTCTGCCCCTCGGATGAGGGCAGTTGCCAGAGGCTGGCATCGAAGCGTACGCGGACAGAAGTGGTCATGGGCATGCGGACAAGGGCACAACAGCAGTGAAAACAACGACGCGCCCGGATCGGGCGCGTATTCAGTCCATCAAGCGACAGCGCTTAAGGCAGCACTTCCAGAGTCGCGATATAGCCCAGGCGGCGCTCCGTGGCCTTGGCGATGCTGGTCTTCTTGTCCGTGGCATCGGCGTTCAGCCAGAACAGTCCTGCGCGAGGGAACTTGATCTTGACCTGGCCCTTGGCATCGGTCTTGAGCTTCGTGGCATCCACACCGTCGCGGTAGCGAATGCCGTCGGCCACCAGCTCCAGCTCCAGATCCACAGCAGGCTTGCCGTCGATCTGAAATTCGAAAGTCGCCTCTTCGCTGGCCACCAGATCATTGGGGTGGGTCACGGGCTTGAGTTCCAGGCCCTTGCCGGTCAGCGCCAGTGCCGAGGGCTTGCCCAGGGACACAAAGGTTTCCATGCGACGCAGGTTCTCGGTCACGCGCACTTCCTTGGCATCGGCAGGAATCTGCTTGAGCACTTCTTCCACCGAGCCACGCAGGCGCTTGGGCTGGCCGTTGGCATCCTTGTAGCCGCCCATCACGCCGGTCATCAGCATGGTGACGCGGTAGGTACCTGTCTTCTCGGGCTTGAAGTCGAACATGCTGCGCAGCTCGCCCTTGGCCACATTCTTCATTTCCACCGCCGCACCATCGGGCGCGGTCACCTTGACGGCCTCCAGACCCAACGGACGATGGTTGAAGAAGAACACATCGTTGGACACGGCGGCATCCACCGTGACCCAGTCAGACTTGGACAGCACGGTGCTGGAAGGCTTGAACCACAGATCATGCGCCTGAGCGCCCAGGGCAGCCAGAGCCAGAGTTGCAGCGACGATGGCGCGAGTTTGGAACTTCATATCAGGTCCTTGAAAACAGAAAGGGTGACAAATCCGAAAATGAGGCGATGCCCAGGCCAGGAACACCGAACAAGAGCCGCCTCGCAGCGAAGGTGCTGCCCCTCTCCGCGAAGCAGAGAGGGGGAAGGCGCGGGGCCGCCTAGGCCAAGCGCCTCAGAGGGCGATCAAGGCTTCAATTCCAGCTTGATCGCGCCCAGCTCGGTGCTGCCATTGGCGCTCAGGCTGGTGGCCTGCTTGACGGGCCACTCGAAGGGAATGGATACCAGCTCGCGGCCGCCGACTTCACGGGCGGCTTCCACCATCAGCTTGTACTGACCGGGAGCCAGCTGGGGCAGCGGGTTCTTGCCTTCGGCAAAGGACAGCGCATGGCTGCCCACGGGCTTGGTCGGCTGGGTCACACCGTCGATGGGGAAGCTCAGCTCACGGCCCGTACGGCGCCACCACTGGCGCATGTCCTTGAGCCACTTGGTGCCCTCGGCATTCTTCATCTTTGCGTCGTACCAGACGGACAGATTGGCGGCCACGCCGCCATCGGCCTTTTCCAGCCACACAGCAACATAGGGCTTGTGGTATTCGGCCACCTGCAACTGGGGCACGGTCACCGCCACATTCATGCCGCCCGCGAGTGCCGGCAGGCCCACCACGGCGCTCAATGCCACCGAGGTTTTGAAAATCCGCTTAGCCATTTTCTCTTCCTTCACAAAATTCTTGGACTCAGTGCACGAGCAGCAGAACCAGCAGGGCCGGCAGCACCAGCCCCAGACCCACCATGGGCCAGGTCATCGGCCGGCGCTGTGCATGCATCTTCAGAATCAGCAGACCCGTGATGCAGAACACCAGGCAACCGACCGCAAAGATGTCGATGAACAAGCTCCAGGCACCGCCGGTATTACGCCCCTTGTGCAAGTCGTTGAGGTAGGAGATCCAGCCCCGGTCGGTCTTCTCGTACTCGACCGAGCCCTCCTTCAGGTCCACGCGCAGCCAGGCATCGCCGCCCGGGCGCGGCATGGGCACATAGGCCTCGTCCTCGCTCCATTCCACGGCAAAGCCCTTGGCACTGACCTTGATCTGCTGAGCCAGCCAACCATCCACATCGGCAGGCATACCCACCGCATCCTTGCCGGCAGCCAGCAAGCCCTGCTTCTGGGCTTGCTGGAGCTTTTCGAGCAATTCCGGGGGCAGCTGTGCGTCACGCGATTCGACCTTGGGCTTGGACTCGATCTGCCCGGCGTGATTCAGGGTGAACCCCGTCACGGCAAACAGCAGCATGCCGATCAGACAGATGGCGGAGCTGATCCAGTGCCACTCATGTAATTTTTTGAGCCAATACGCCCGCTGCGGAGCGTTGGAGGAAGCCGCGGTCATTCAGAACTTTCTGGGATTGCATCGCCGCCGGGCCGAACCGGCCTGCGCGACATCGCGCCACAAGGCCCGGCCTTGGGTACACGGCAAGGCGGCATTCTAGTTGCGCAAAATTCTAAATGCATATCACTTCTATTTACTTTACCTGGCGTAAACAAAGCGCCCGGTCATGACCAGGGTCATTGAGCCGTCCCGAGAACCCACGGCGGCGCGGGTCCCACGCCCTCGCATAGCCGCCTCGCATCCTATTCTGTTGCCCTGCTGCAACAAAACGTAGGGTATCCGCAGCCATTATTGAATGGTATCGAGAATTATTATCAATATCACCTAGAATCCGCACGCTTTTTCAAAAATCGACTCTTCATCAAAAGCATGTCCAACCACTATCTGACCCCCACTGACTCCAACGGCTTGCGCTGCGAGCTCAAGCAAATCGTGATTGCCGCAGGCCTGTGCCTGATTGGTGCCAGCGCGATGGCTCAGCAGGAAACCACCTTGTCCACCGTGAATGTGGAAGCCGCGGCCGACGCCAGCTTCAAGACCGAAGCCAGCCCCCAGGGCAAGTTCACCGCGCCCCTGCTGGACACGCCCAAGACCGTTCAGGTCATCAATGAAGAGATCATCAAGCAGACCGGTGCCACCAGCCTGCAGGATGCTCTGCGCTCCACCCCCGGCATCACCTTCGGCAACGGCGAAGGTGGCAACCCCACCGGCGACCAGCCCTTCATCCGCGGCATGGACGCCCAGTCCAGCACCTTTGTGGACGGCATGCGTGACATCGCTTCCGGCACGCGCGAGTTGTTCAACGTGGAATCCGTGGAAGTCATCAAGGGCGCGGACTCGGCCTACGCCGGTCGTGGCGGCGCCGGCGGCTCCATCAACATCACCACCAAGAAGGCCAAGAACGAG
Organism: Comamonas testosteroni TK102; assembly: GCF_000739375.1. Classification (NCBI taxonomy): domain Bacteria; kingdom Pseudomonadati; phylum Pseudomonadota; class Betaproteobacteria; order Burkholderiales; family Comamonadaceae; genus Comamonas; species Comamonas testosteroni. Next base: position 3,987,199 of record NZ_CP006704.1, read on the forward strand.
AATTTCATCTCCGGCGATGTGGGCCTGGGCACCGACAACTACCTGCGCGGCACCCTGGACATCAACCGCAAGATCAACGAGGCCACCGGCATTCGTCTGAACGCCATGGGTCACAGCGCCGACGTTCCGGGTCGCAACGGCCCCGACAACAAGCGCTGGGGCATTGCCCCCACCGTGACCTTCGGCATGGGCACCCCCACCGAAGTGACCCTGTCCTGGCAGCATCTGCAGACCGACAGCATGCCCGATGGCGGCGTGCCTTATCTGTACAGCAATGCCGCCATGGCCAAGCTGGCCGGCGGCTCGACGGTTCGCCCCAGCTATGGCAGCAACAGCGCCAACTGGTACGGCATGAACAACCGTGACTACCAGAAGGAAAAGAGCGATCTGTTCACGGCCTCGGTGGAACACAAGTTCACCGACACCAACAAGATCCGCAACAGCCTGCGCTACAGCAAGAGCAAGCAGGACTATGTCTGGACCCAGCCCGACGACTCCAAGGGCAACGTTCTCAACGGCTATGTCTGGCGCCGCGGCAACTTCCGCTTCTCCGATGTGGAAACCCTGCAGAACGTGACCGAGTTCACCGGCAAGGAGCAGACCGGCTCCATCGGCCACAGCTATGCCTTCGGCCTGGAGCTGTCCAAGGAAAAGTCCGATGCCCAGTCCGGCGCCATACAAGACGGCACCACCAGCACTTGCACATCACTCAATATGTGGTGCACCTCGCTGAACAATCCCGATGCCTCCACGCCCTGGAACTACGCCTGGGACAAGGGTCGCACCACCCGCAACAAGATCGACACCGTTGCGATCTATGGCTTCGACACCTTGAAGTTCAATGAGCAATGGCTGCTCAATGCGGGCCTGCGCGTCGACCACTACAAGACATCGACTGCGGCTCCTGACTACACCAACCCCATCACCAACGCCAAGTCTGCCGCCTTCGACTACTCTCGCAGCGACACCTTGTTCAACTACCAGCTGGGTCTGGTCTACAAGCCCGCCGCCAATGGCAGCATCTACGCCAATATCGGCACCTCCTCGCGTCCCGGCGGCTCGACCCTGGGCAACGGCAGCGAAGATCTGGCCATCACCTCCGATGCGCTGGCCAATCTGAAGCCCGAGAAAACCCGCTCCATGGAGCTGGGCACCAAGTGGGATCTGCTGGACAAGAACCTGGGCCTGACTGCCGCCATCTTCCGCAACAACGTCACCAATGTCCGTATCACCGATGGCACTGGTGCCGTCTTCATGGGTGGCGACAAGGTGGTCAACGGTCTGGAGCTGGGCTTCACCGGCCGCATCCTGTCCAACCTGAGCGTCTTCGGCGGCTATACCTATATGGATAGCGAGCAGAAGAACGCTGGACAGACCTGCTCCGGCACGCCTCTCAAATGCGTCACCTCGGCCGCCAACGGTCAGGCCTTCATCAACACGCCCAAGCACAGCTTCAGCCTGTGGACCAGCTACAAGCCCATGCCCAAGCTGACCCTGGGTCTGGGCGTCTATGCGCAAAGCAGCGTCAATGCAGCCTATGCATACAGCAATTCTGGCGGCATCGTGACCAAGGGCGTCGGCGGCTACACCCGCTTTGACGCGATGATGGCCTACCAGATCGACAAGAATCTGGCCTTCCAGCTGAATGTCTTCAACCTGGGCGACAAGGTCTACTACAGCGGCGTGCGTTCACCCCACTACGCCACCATGGCTGCCGGCCGCTCTGCCGTGGCTTCGCTCAAGTTCACGTACTGATGCAAGCCCTGCCTGCGCTTGATCTGGCGCAGGCTTGCTGCAAACCATGCCCCGAAGCCCCGCAGGCTCCTGATGCCAGCGGGGCTTTTTACATGCACACTTGGCGGGTCAAGCGCATTGCCGCTGGCTCGCAAAGTCTGATTTGCCATCAAAACCATAGCTTCTTGCGCCCGCCTACAAACGTTTTCAAGTCAAAAATCCACTGAAAACAATAATTAACAAGCGCTACCAGCTATGGTTATTGATGTAACCACGATCATCCACAGATAGATATCGCCTCACTCCTGCCATGCTGCTACGCATCCCCAGCCTGCTCACTCCCGATGAAGTACGCCACTGCCGCCAGGCGCTGGAAGCCGCCAGCTGGCAGGACGGCAAGGCCACAGCCGGTCATGTGGCGGCTCAGGTCAAGAGCAATCTGCAGCTGCCGCTGGACAGCAAGACCGGCCAGCAGATCGGCGACCTGATCCTGGACCGGCTGGGCCGCAACCCCCTGTTCATGTCGGCAGCCCTGCCGCTCAAGGTCTTGCCGCCGCGCTTCAATCGCTACGAGGGCGGAGGCACTTATGGCAACCATATCGACAATGCATTCTTCACCATTCCGGGTACCGCCATCAAGGTCAGAACCGATGTCTCCACCACGGTCTTCTTCAGCGATCCCGACGAATACGAAGGCGGCGAGCTGATGGTGGAAGATACCTTCGGCCAGCAAGGCGTGAAACTGGCGGCCGGCGATGCCATCGTCTACCCCGGCACCAGCCTGCACCGCGTCAACCCCGTCACGCGCGGCACGCGCTATGCATCGTTCTTCTGGACGCACAGCCTGGTCAAGTCGGCGGAGCAGCGCCGTCTGCTGTTCGATCTGGACCAGAGCATTCAGCAACTCACCCAGGAGCAGCCCGAACACCCGCGCGTCGCCGCCCTCTCGGGCACTTATCACAATCTGTTGCGCATGTGGTCTGAAAGCTAGCCCCCGGGGGACGACAGCCTGCGCTGCTGGGCAGGCCTTGCCAGCTGCCCCCCCTGCACCGTGCCTGCTCTGCCGCCCCATCCCCCTCCAACCGGCTTGATTTATGACTGTTGAACGTTTGAATGCCGCAGGCCAGCCCGTCAAACCGCCACTGCCGCAGATTTCCGCGCAGATAGGCTCCCTGGCGGACTACGCCCGGCTGGCGCGCGAGCATATGGAAGCCCACTCCTGGGCGCATATCGAAAGCGGCGCCGATCAGGGGCTGACGCTGGCACATAACAGGCAGGCGTTTGACCGCTTTCGCCTCTGCCCGGAACCGCTGGCCGATCTGTCAGATGCCCATACGCGGCAAAGCCTGCTGGGCCGGAGTCTGGACTGGCCGTTGCTGCTGGCACCTGTAGCCTATCAACAGCTGGCGCATCCCGAAGGCGAACTCGCCACGGCACGCGCGGCCATGGCCATGCGCACCGGCATGGTGGTCAGCACCCTGTCCAGTTACACCCTGGAAGCCATTGCCCAGGCCGCACAAGCCGCAGCCCAGGAGCTGGGGCGCAGCGGCCCGCTCTGGTTTCAGCTCTACCAGCAGGCGGCACGCGAGCACACGCTGCAGCTGATCCGGCGTGCCGAAGACGCCGGTTATCAGGCACTGGTCTGGACGGTGGACGCCCATATCAAACGCTCCAGCTACCCGCTGCCGCCAGGCGTAGAGGCCGTCAATCTGCACGGCATGCCCAGGCAGAGCCAGAGTGGCGATCTGATGAGCGAGCATATTCTGTTCGGCTCCGAGCTGGCCCGAGGCGCCCCCACCTGGGACGACCTGGTCTGGCTGCGCCAGCAAACCCGGCTGCCGCTGATCGTCAAGGGCCTGCTCTCGGCCCGCGCCGCCGCGAAAGCCGTGGAACTGGGGGCCGATGCCATTGTGGTCTCCAACCATGGCGGGCGCGTGCTGGACAGCGCCGTCTCCGCCCTGGAAGTGCTGCCTGCCATACGCGAGGCCACGCCTGCCCATATCCCGCTGCTGATGGATGGCGGCGTGCGTCAGGGAACCGATGTGCTCAAGGCCATCGCCCTGGGCGCCAGTGCCGTGCTGCTGGGACGGCCCCAGATGCATGCCCTGGCAGTGGCCGGGATGCTGGGCGTGGCCCATATGCTGTATTTGCTGCGCGCCGAGCTGGAACTGGCCATGGCGCAGACAGGCTGCGCCAGCCTCGATCAGATCGGGCCCGGGCTCTTAACCACTTGCTGAATGTGCGTAATTTGGCGGCATGCATTGCAAATGCGATGGATTCTCATTTATACTCCGCCTATTGCATCAATAGCCAGCAACAACTGCCTGTAGCCATGATCGTCTGTGTATGCCGCCGGGTTTCTGACCGAGAAATAGCACGCCACGCGCATGCGGGGATGAGCTTTGACGAAATCCAGTTTGAATTGGGCGTTGCCACACAATGCGGGCGCTGCGAAGGCTGCGCACGCGATGTCGTCGCCCAGTGCAGTGCCAGTCATCCGATCGCGGCCATCCACAACGAAGCGCAATCCCGCGCGTCGATGCAGACGGTTCAGCTTGCCACCAATATCCTGGAAAGCAAAGCATGGCCCACCTCTCCGTCCTCTCAGCCGTCTTCGGCAGTCTGATCCTCGTGATGGTATGCACCTGGTGGATCCTGCGTGAATGATGCGTTCCTGTCTGCGTGCCCTGTTTCCTGTGCCTGCTATTGCCGGTTGACCAGCGCTTCTCCTTTCTGATTCCAGCCTGCGCTGGTTGCTCTTCTCGCTCTTATGTCCCAGTCTGATCGATTTGCACCTGCCAGCGGCCCAAGCCGCAATATGGCAGTTGCTGGTGCTGTGGTGGTTGCGCATGCTGCTGCCCTGTGGGCCATGCAACATGGTCTGGCACAGCAAAAGCTGCCAGAGGTAGTGATTCCCGCCAGCGTGATTGCCCAGTTTGTGGCACCGCCTGCCGCCGAACCCACCCCGCCGGCTCCGCCTCCGCCCCCCAAGCCTCCTGCACCAGCGCCCAAACCCGTACCCAAGCCACAGCCCAAGCCCGAGATCAAGAAGGCTCCGCTGCCCAAGGCCATCAAGGATCCAACGCCGGCACCGGCCGCGCCTCAGGGCGCCCTGGAGAACAGCGACAGCAAACCGGACAAGACGCCGCCAGCGCCACCCGCGCCCCCGGCTCCTCCAGCCCCGCCCGCACCTCCGGCACCACCAGCTCCGCCCAAGATCGAGCAGCCATCGAGCAATGCGGCCTATCTGAACAACCCCGCTCCCGCTTATCCTTCGGTCAGCAAGCGCATGGGTGAACAAGGCAAGGTGCTGCTGCGCGTCTATATCAACGAGCAGGGCCAGCCCGAGAAAATCGAAATCAAGCAGTCCAGCGGCTTTGACCGTCTGGATGAAGCGGCCGTCAATACCGTGCGCCAGTGGAAGTTTGTCCCCGGCAAGCGCAACGGCGTGGCCGAACCCATGTGGCACATCGTGCCCATCAACTTTGTTCTCAAATAAATCTGCAGTTCTCAGGAGTACCCATGGAATCCCAATTCGGCATTGCCCACGTCTGGACACAGGGCGACTTCGTGACCAAAGGCGTGGCCATCATCTTGCTGGTCATGTCGGTGGCCTCTTGGCTGGTCATCGTTCTCAAGGCCCTGGATATCGTGAAATTCAAGAAGTTCGCCACCCAGGCGCAGGACTTCTGGCACAGCCCCGATCTGGCCACCGGCCTGGAAAAGCTCGGTGACGACAAGCAGAACCCCTTCCGCTTCATGGTGCTCGAAGGCCGTGAAGCCTCGGCTCACCACCGCAAGACCAGCGTCCATCTGCATGACACACTGGACATCAGCGACTGGGTGACACGCTGCCTGCGCAACGGCATCAACGAATTCACTGCCCGCCTGCAATCCGGTCTGGCGATTCTGGCTTCCGTGGGCTCCACCGCCCCCTTCATCGGCCTGTTCGGTACCGTCTGGGGCATCTACCACGCACTGGTGGCCATCGGCATGTCGGGTCAGTCCTCCATCGACAAGGTGGCCGGCCCCATCGGCGAAGCGCTGATCATGACCGCACTGGGTCTGGCCGTCGCCATCCCTGCCGTGCTGGGCTACAACGCCCTGGTACGCGGCAACAAGGGCATTCTGAATGCACTGAACAGCTTTGCCCACGACGTGCACGCCTATTTCGTGACCGGTGCCCGCGTTTCCGTGGACGGTCAGATTTCCGGCAATGTGCTGCCCCTGAAGAAAGGCGCCTAAGCCATGTCGTTCGGAACCATGGATGATGGGGACAGCGATGATGTGATGAACGAAATCAACATGACCCCTCTGGTGGACGTCATGTTGGTGCTGCTCATCATCTTCATCATCACCGTGCCCGTGATGAAGCACTCGGTCAACGTGGACCTGCCCCGCGCCACCAACCAGCCCGAGGACACCAAGCCTGCCACCGTGCAGCTGGGCATCACGGCCGACGGCAAGTATTCCTGGAACGGCCAGGACATCAGCGACGAGCAGCTGGAGACCAATCTCCAGGCCGAAGCCGTCAAGGAGCCTCAGCCCGACCTGCACATCCGCGGCGACAAGGACGTGCGCTACGAACGTGTGGCTCAGGCCATGGCCGCCGCCCAGCGCGCTGGCGTCAAGAAAATCGGCTTTGTGACCGACCCCACCCAGTAAGCGCATGCTTATTCAAAAAACGGCCCTCCGGGGCCGTTTTTTATGACTCGAATGACATCGAGCAATGGCATCCGCATCCCGCCCGCCCAGCTCTTGCACACCATCGCAAGGCAGAAATCCCGGGCTGGCGCACGGACGGACAGATTCCGCCAGAAAATAAACAATGTTTTTTCGCAAATGAGACTAAGTATCACTTGCGTTTCAATTGAGAATTGTTATCATTACACCAGTTTTGAACTTAAGGAATCACGGCATGTCTGCACCGCTTGTTGCGACCTCACAGCCCAACAACCGCAGCTCTTCCTCCATGGCTGCTGCAAATCCCTCAGCCGCTGCCGGCTCCAGCCTGGGCCTGGACAGCGCCCTGCTGCTCAACGGCCAGAAGGCCGTCACCATCCTGCACAATGGCACGCCCTATCGTCTGCAGGCCACCAAGCTGGGCAAGCTCATCCTGACCAAATAGACCGTTTCATCGTGGGGCGACACCGCAAGTGTCGATTCGCCAGCCATAGTCGTTGCAGAGCACCTGCCCTCTCTTGTGCCCACACTTCACATAGCCACGCGTTTTTTCCTCATTCGCAACCCGCCAAAACAAAACCCCTGCGCGCATCAAGCGGCAGGGGTTTTGTTTTGGCCTCTGCCACCGCAGTGGCAGAAATCAAGCGCGATTACAGACCCAGGGCCGCAATGCCGGCCTTGGCAACCTGTGCGTCTTCATTGGCCTTCACGCCGGAGACACCCACGGCGCCCAGCACCTGGCCGTCCTTGACGATGGCCACGCCACCTTCGAGCAGACCGTCCACAAAGGGAGCGCTCAGAAAAGCGGTACGACCGTTGTTGATCATGTCTTCGAAAGCCTTGGTGTCCTTGCGGCCCACGGCTGCAGAGCGCGCCTTGGCGGGCGCGATATGGGAAGAAATGGGAGCAGCACCATCCATGCGCTGCAACAGCAGCAGATGGCCGCCGTCGTCCACGATGGAGATCGTCACGGGCCAGTTGTTCTTCAGTGCTTCAGCTTCGGCAGCCGCAGCGATGGCTTTCACATCGGCCAGTTCGAGTTCGTGCTTGGTTTTCATGAGATAAAAAGCTCCGTTGGATTGTCAATGCAGCAAGCATATTCTGTACCTTGCAGGCAAAAGTAGATGCGATGTGAAAAACATTCCATCCTAAAACTGCCGCATTGCAACGGGGTATTGCAAAGGCTTCTCAAGACCCCCACCTAGAATGACAATGTTTCAACCCACAATTCCTGAAGGAGGAATGGCTACATGAACGAACAAGTCACCACACTGGGCTCTGCGGGCTACGGTGTCTCGCAGCAAGAGCGCAACCGTGTCTTGCGCAATACCTACTGGCTGCTGGCACTCAGCCTGATCCCCACCGTGCTGGGCGCTTGGCTGGGCGTAGCCACTGGCATGACTCGCGCGCTGACGGGCGGCGTGGGCCTGATCGTGTTCATGGTCGGCGCCTTCGGCTTCATGTTCGCGATCGAGAAGACCAAGCACAGCGCCGCCGGCGTGCCCGTGCTGCTGGCCTTCACCTTCTTCATGGGCCTGATGCTCTCGCGCCTGATCGGCATGATCCTGGGCTTCTCCAACGGCACCCAGCTGATCATGACGGCATTTGCGGGCACCGCTGGCGTGTTCTTCGTGATGGCCATGCTGGCCACCGTGATCAAGCGCGACCTGTCGGGCATGGGCAAGTTCCTGTTCGTGGGCGCTCTGGTGCTGATGGTGGGTGCCATCATCAACGTCTTCGTGGGCTCCACGGCAGGCATGATGGCCATCTCCATGCTGGCTATCGGCATCTTCTCCGCCTATATGCTGTATGACCTCAAGCAGATCATCGATGGCGGCGAGACCAACTACATCAGCGCCACCCTGGCCCTGTACCTGGACCTGTTCAACGTGTTCCAGAGCCTGCTGGCCCTGCTCGGCATCATGGGCGGCGATCGCGACTAAGCCTCGCTGCTGCTCGGTCAAGAAGGAGTGCCTTGCGCACTCCTTTTTGTTTGCAGTAATCTGATGCCGGGCGCGGCCATCGCCGCAATGGAAATTTCAGCCATGGCCTAAATTCCCGGCTGCCGCTGCCGATAAGCAAACAAGATGAAGCCAAACCACCTTCCCCGCGCACTTGCCATTGCCCTGCTGCCTCTGGTACTGGCAGGCTGCAAGATCGAAGACATTCCGGGCCTGGGCCCTGATCCACGCACCGTGGCGCGCGAATCCGAAGCCAAGGCCATTGGCGGCGCCTGTCGGCATGCCATGCGCGGACTGGAAGACTGCTACGTCCTCAACCCCAAGGCACCCAAGGCGCTGGTGTTTGCGGGCTGGAAGGACATGGATGAATACATGCGCTCCAACAAGATCGAAGGCGTGCCTTCCGTGCTGGGACAGAGTGCCGCCGAAAAGCGCGGTGCTGCAGAGCCCGACAACGGCAGCAGCCGTAACCGCAGCTGAAATCGCTGATGGCAGGCCCGGAGCATGAGCTCCTGGCACTGTCACTGAACATCGATCGGCACTGGCCGTAGCAACACTGCTACGGCTTTTTTCATATCCGGCAACCGCCCTGTCCACGCACTCCCGGATGGCATATTTTCTTTGCGTGTATTGAATACAAACAATTCTCATTTATATTCATGAATTATTGATTCCATTCTTAGCTGCACATACGCGCATCCCAGCGACGAGTTCTGTTGTGCTCTCAACCATGGGGACAAGACTGCCGTGCCAGATGATGACTTCAACCAACTACGCCTTGAGCATGAGGCCCTCATGCTGACCTACATGGAAGTGCAGACCCGCTGCACGGCACAGATGCAATCGCTGGCTCGCGAAGTGGAGGCGCTCAAGCGGCAGCTGGTGCACCTCAGGGCCAAAGTCATTGTCCGTGACAGCGCTCTGGCCTGGGAGCGTGAGCAGCGCCACGCGCTGGCCCAGGCCATGGCACTGAATCTGGTGCAAGCCCCGCTTCAAGTACCCCCAGCATCTCAGGCAGCCACGGCAGCCGGCATTGACTGGCCTTTGGTCGAGGCGGCCGACAGCCAGCAGCAGTTGCTGGAGGACAGCCTGCACGCTGCCGATCTGGTGATCTGCCAGACGGGCTGCATCAGTGATGGCGCCTACTGGCGCGTGAAGGATCACTGCAAGCGCACCGGCAAGACCTGCCTGCTGGTGGATCAGCCGAACGCCTTGCGGGTGGTGCGCATTCATCCATCGGGAGAGGACGGAAAAGTCGTGGCAGCCCAAGCCTGCATCGAGGGCGCCTCATGAAAGTCCGCACGACAAACGCCTCGGCTGCCGATTTGCTGTCCGCATGGAAGCGGCACACCCGCACGGCGCTGGCGGCAACGCTGGAGCATCGCCATCTCTCGGCGCAAAAGCACTATCGCCATGCGCAGCAGCTGGGTCTGCAGCTACTCAACGCGGAACCCGGAGACATTGCCGACGATGACCGCGTTGCAGCCTTTGTCGTGGCCCACCTGAATCTGGCGGATGCCTTTGCTGCCGCAGGCCAGCCGGGTTCGTCCTCCGAATGTCTGCATGAAGTGCAGCAGACCCTGATGTCACTGCTGCAGCAGGGCTGTGCCAGCCCTTCCCTGAGTCTGGCGATATACCGTCATCTGCCCCAGCTGCTGGCCGCACGGGCCGGGCACGGTGCAGCAGCCCCTCATGCCGCCGCGGGCGTCTGCGCCTCGACATCCGCTTTCCCTCTCACTCACCCCGCCAGCGACAGGCAGTCCTGCCTTGCCAGCTTCGAGTCCGTGCATTCATCACTGCACTGACCTCTCTCTCACTGCCAAGGCATTCAATCATGAGCTATACCCTGCCCCCACTGGCCTACGACTACGCGGCACTGGAGCCGCATATCGATGCGCAAACCATGGAGATCCACTACTGCAGGCACCATCAGACCTACGTCAACAACCTCAATGCGGCACTCGAAGGCAGCGAGTACGCGCAATGGTCGCTGGACGATCTGCTCGCCAAGGTCGAATCGCTGCCGCAAGCGCTGCGGCAGGCCGTGCGCAACAACGGCGGCGGCCATGCCAATCACAGCCTGTTCTGGCAAGTCATGTCTCCCGGCGGCGGAGGTCTTCCGCAGAACGCTCTTGCAGCAGCCATTGACAAGGACCTTGGCGGCTTCGAGAACTTCAAGACCGAATTCACCAAGGCTGCCATCAGCCGCTTTGGCAGCGGCTGGGCCTGGCTCAGCGTGGACCGCAGCGGCAAGCTGCATGTGGAAAGCAGCGCCAACCAGGACAACCCTCTGATGCTGGGCATTGGCAGCGGCAACACGCCGATTCTGGGCCTGGACGTCTGGGAGCATGCCTATTACCTGAAATACCAGAACCGCCGCCCCGAATACATCGCCGCCTTCTACAACGTGGTGGACTGGAATGAAGTGGCGCGCCGCTTTGCTGCCGCCACCCAGGCTGTCAGGAGCTGAACCATGGGCCCGGACGGACTGCAGACCGCCTCCTCCAGCCAGACGCCCCTGCCGCTCAGGACCAGGCTCGGGCTGCTGATCTCTGCGGCCGGTGCTCTGGTGCTGGCATCCATGGTCTGGAAGCAGCTGCAGACCAATCCCGCAGCACTGAATGCACTGCTAGGCGGAAGCGTAGCGGCACTGGCGACCGCGCTGGGCGCTTTGCCGGTGCTGCTGACCCAACATCCATCCGAGCGCACACAGGACACGCTGTTTGGCTTTGGCGCAGGCGTGATGCTGGCTGCCTGCGCCTTTTCATTGATCCTCCCCGGACTGGAAGCCGCCAAGGCAGCGACCTCGCCCGCCAGCAGCGAATGGCTGAGCGGTGCCTTGATCGGCGCAGCCATCTTGCTCGGAGGTGCAGCCCTGCTGGTCATGGATCGCCTGCTGCCGCACGAGCACTTCATCAAAGGCCGTGAAGGCGCCGATGCCAAGCAGCTGCGGCGCACCTGGCTGTTTGTCATTGCCATCACCCTGCACAATCTTCCGGAGGGTCTGGCCATAGGCGTGGGTTATGCCGCCAATGAGGGGCTGCGTGCCAGCTCGCTGACGCTGGGCATTGCCATCCAGGATGTGCCCGAGGGTTTTGTCGTCGCGGCCTCTTTGCTGGCAGCCGGCTATACCCGCGGTTTTGCAGTGGTGCTGGGGGCTCTGACAGGGTTGATCGAGCCCCTGGGCGCCGTGATCGGCGCCATCGTGGTCAGCAGCTCCACCATGCTGCTGCCCTGGGGTCTTGGCTTCGCCGCTGGTGCCATGCTGTTTGTCATCAGCCACGAAATCATTCCCGAATCGCATCGCAAAGGCCATGAAGCCTGGGCCACCACAGGGCTCATGCTGGGCTTTGTCTTGATGATGATTCTGGACACCACCCTGGGCGGCTGAACTGCGCCATGCCGGCGCAGTTCATGCGCTTGCGCTCTTATGCGCGCTCGAAAACGGCCATGGACTCCACATGCGCCGTATGCGGGAACATATTCACCACACCCGCTGCCACGCAGCGATAGCCCGCCTGATGCACCAGCAAGCCCGCATCACGCGCCAGCGTGGCCGGGTTGCAGCTCACATAGACAATGCGCTTGGGGAACTGCCAGTTTTCCTGCCCCTCGGGCAGCGGCGGCAGCAAATCGGGCTGCTCTTCGGAAGCCACACCAGTCTGCTTGGCGCCGATGCGGATCTGGTGAATATCGGCCAGTGCCTTGGAAAGCGCAAACGCACCTTCACGCGGGGGATCGACCAGCCATTTGTCGGAGTTGCCGTCGGCAATCAGCATGGCAGGCGTCATCTCGAACAGATTGCGCGCCACGAAGCTGGTGGGAGCCAGCTTGTCATCTTCGCTGCGCGTGGCATTGTTGCCAGCGTAGTTTTCGTGCGAGCGCTTGACCAGGGTTTCCGAGCCTTCGATGCCCAGCACCTCGCGGGCCATGGTGGCGATCGGCAGCGTGAAATTGCCCAGGCCGCAGAACCAGTCGATGACGCGCTCGTCTTCTTTCGCATCGAGCAGGCGCAGCGAGCGCGTGACCAGCACGCGGTTGATATGCGGATTGACCTGGGTGAAGTCGGTAGGCTTGAAAGGCATGGTGATGCCGAAGTCCGGCAGACCATAAGACAGCTGTGTGCCGCCTTCCTCCATCAGATGCACGGTATCCGGGCCCTTGGGCTGCAGCCACCATTGCACGTTCTGCGCAGCAGCGAAGTCGCGCAGGCGCTGCTTGTCGGCATCCGACAGAGGCTCCAGATGGCGCAGCACCAGGGCGGTGACATGGTCACCGCAAGCCACTTCGATCTGCGGGCAGGTTTCGCGGGCATCCATGCTGGCGATCAAAGCCCGCATGGGCATGAGCATGGCATCCACATGGGGCGGCAAAATCTTGCAGACCTCCATGTCGGCGATGTAGCGGCTCTTGCGCTCGTGAAAGCCCACCAGCACCTTGCCCTTCTTGGCCACATAGCGCACCGACAGGCGCGAGCGGAAGCGATAGCCCCAGGCCGGTCCTTCGATGGGGCGCAGCAGCGTCTCGGGTTTGACCTTGGCCAGATGCCAGAGGTTGTCCTCCAGCACACGCTGCTTGATCGCGACCTGGGCCGCCACATGCAGATGCTGCATCTTGCAGCCGCCGCAGGCACCGGCGTGCAGGCCGAAATTAGGGCAGCCAGGCGTAACGCGCTGCGAGGATTCGCGATGGATTTCGGTCAGCGTGGCTGCTTCCCAGTTGTTCTTCTTGCGATGGGTGTTGGCGCTGACGATTTCACCGGTCAGGGCGCCGTCGATGAAGACGACCTTGCCATCAGGCTTGCGGGCTACACCCTGGGCATCCATGTCCATGGACAGCACTTCCAGCCAACCCTCGGGCAACGCCGGGGCATCAGATGGGACTTCGGGCAGGTTCTCGGGAATTTTGTTGTCGCGGGATTCACTCATGGTGGCCGATTGTCTCAGGCCACCCCATACCCGAGGGCAGACCACGGCAAAAAACTGTACGGGCTGCGGGATGACGCCCTGGCCCCTGCATCTGCCGTGAATCAGATAGCAAGCATAAAAAGTGCCTCAAACGCTTATTGAAAAAGCGCTGGAAGCTATGTAATCAGAAGCGCTGCTCTTCGCGCAGGCGACGCTCGCGGTTGTTGCGCGCCGCGGCAATCTGGGCACGCTCGGCAATCAGATTGACCTCGGTAGCGCAGTTGTACTCGTCGAGCGAGAAAAACATGCGCGCTCCGGGGGAGAGTTGCGACACCGTCTGGTGCAGGGGCAAGGAGAGATCGACTGGCGCCACATTGGAGCGATAGATCAGCTCGTTATTGGGCGCATAGACAAAATAGCAGGCGGCCGACGCGGCCTGTGCCAAGGCGCAGGCCGACAAAATCAAGGCGGCACGCAAGGCGGATGCAGCGGTCATGAACTCTCCCTTCCCTGACGGGGCTCCATGCCCCCTGTAATGCGGCTATTTTACGAGTACGGACACCGTGAGCGAATCTGCTCGAATTTTCTTCAGCCCAAGAAAATCCGCTTCCAATCCTCCCCGCCGGAGTGCGCTGATCACATGAGCATTGCCCTAAGCAGAAAAGCGGCTGCTCAAAAATTCAAATTTCTGTATTGACAGAAATTTCGAGCAAGACCACACTGCATCTCATGCAACTGAGTCCTATCGCTGAACGCTTTGTGCACCACTGGGGAGACATGGGGAACGCCTGGGGCGTGAATCGCACGGTGGCGCAAATTCATGCACTCCTGTTCTTTCATGGCCGCCCCCTCAATGCCGATGAGATCTGCGAAACCCTGGGCGCGGCCCGCTCCAACGTCAGCAACAGCCTCAAGGAGCTGCTGAACTGGAACCTGATTCGCACCAGCCGCAGGAGCGGCGATCGGCGTGAATATTTCGAGACCTCGGCCGATGTCTGGGAGTTGCTGCGCACCATTGTGCGAGAGCGCAAGCAGCGCGAGTTCGATCCCACCAGCGCGCTGCTGCGCGAGCTGATCGCCAGGCCCGAATTCGAGCAGGAGACAGCCGATACCCAGGACCGCGTGCACGAGACCCTGCGCCTCATGGATTCGCTGGGCATCTGGACCGACGAGATGCTGCGCCTGTCCCCTGCCACGCTGGACAAGATCCTGCGCCTGGGTGCCAGCGTCCAGCGCTTTGTCCGCGGCAGGGACGGCGGCCAGGGCAAGGACAACGACTGAAACCGAGCTGAATTCTGTCAAGGCAGAAAACTGAAAAGGAGTAGCGTATGCGAGTTCTGATCTGCGGCGGCACCGGTTTTCTGGGCCGACATATCGTGAATGCCCTGGCCCTGCTGGGCCACGACCCCGTGGTGCGCAGCCGCCACAGCCAGCCGCCTCTGGATTTCAGCGTCTGCACGACAGCCGAGGCGTGGCTTGAGCATCTGCATGGCATCGACGCCGTCATCAATGCAGTAGGCGCTCTGCGCGACAAGCCCGGCCAGGATCTGCAGACCCTGCACGCCCTGGCACCCATGGCGCTGTTCGATGCCTGTGCGCAGGCCGGCGTGCGCCGCGTGGTTCAGGTCTCGGCACTGGGCGCGGGACTGAGCGGCACCCAGTACGCCACGACCAAGCGCGCTGCCGACGAACACCTGCTGGCGCTGGGCAGGCAGGGCCTGCTCAATCCCGTCGTCGTGCGCCCCAGCATCATCTTCGGTGCGGGGGGCGCCAGCAGCCAGCTGTTCATGAATCTGGCCAGGCTGCCCCTGTTGCTGCTGCCCGAGCTCATGCGCAGCAGCCAGATACAGCCCGTGGCCGTGCGTGATCTGGCCGATGTGCTCGCGCATATGGCGACATCGGATGCCCCCGAAGGCATGGTCGAAATCGGTGGCCCCGAGCCGCTTTCGACAGAGGCCTTCATCGCCAGCCTGCGCAGCCAGATGGGTTATGGCCCGGCATCGGTATACGCGCTGCCCGACTGGATGAGCAAGGGCAGTGCCAGAGTCGGCGACCAGATTCCCACCCTGCCCTGGTGCAGCGAAACCATGGCCTTGCTGGAAAACGACAACGTCACCGATCCCCGGACCCTGGCCACGTTGCTGGGGCGTGCGCCCGTGGCTCCGGGTGCCATGCTGGGTACCGTGCCCAGGGAAGGCCGCCGCCATGCCTGATCTGCAGAACAGAAGCCACGCCAGCGAACAGGCAGCCAGATACATGCACGCCAGCCTGGTCGTCGTCTGGCTGGGCACGGCCCTCGTCAGCGCACTGGACTATTTCGGACTCTCGGGACTCAGGCACGAAGGTGCAAGCCTGCTGGCCGAAGGCGGCATCGTCGATGCGCGCTGGCAGGCACTGCTGATCTGGTCCGGGCTGCTGGCCGATTTGGCGCTGGGCCTGGCCTTGCTGCTGCGCCCGGGGCGGGCCAGCTATCTGACAGCCCTGTTGCTGATGACGGCCATGACCGTGATCGGCACGGCGCTTCAACCCGCGCTGTGGCTGCATCCGCTCGGGCCGCTGCTCAAGAACCTGCCCATCGCCGCCATGTTGTGGTTTTTGCTGCAGGCACACAACTCTTCCCACAGGCTTGAATCATGAATACCTATCTGCTGCTCAAGACGCTGCACATCCTCTCCAGTGTGCTGCTGGTCGGCACCGGCCTGGGGTCGGCCTTCTATATGTTCTTTGCCAACCGCAGTGGTTCGGTCGCGGCCCAGGCCGTGGTCAGCCGCCTGGTGGTTCGGGCCGACTGGTGGTTCACCACTCCCTGCGTCTTTATCCAGCCCATCACGGGCATTGCCATGGCCTATCTCGCAGGCTGGCCGCTGACCACGCCCTGGCTCGCGCTTTCGCTGGGCTTGTATGCGCTGGCCGGCATTTGCTGGCTTCCCGTGGTCTGGCTGCAGATCCGCATGGCGGCGATGGCGACTCAGGCCCATAGCCAGAGCCAAGCCCTGCCGCCGCTTTTCCGGCAGTATCAGTTGCGCTGGGAGGCCCTGGGCTACCCCGCCTTTGTAGCCATGGCCGGCACCTATTATTTGATGGTGAACAAGCCAGCGCTCTGGGGCTGAGGTACTTGTCACGGGCTGATCGCCCACATCCTGCCCAAGCAGGGCAGCCCGCAGCCCATCGCAGCCATCGGACTGCCCTGAATTCGCCAGCTACCGGAACACGCCAATCGCTTCCACGAGATTCTTCACCTGCCATTGCATGCTGCTGGAGGCCTGCGCGCCCTGAGTCACCAGTTGCGCGTTCTGCTGCGTCAGATAGTCCATGTCCGCCACCGACTTGCCGACCTGGGTGATCTCCTCGCTCTGCTCGCGCGTGGCCTTGCTGATCTCGGCAATGAAGTCCGCAACGCTGCGGGCCTGGGAAACGATATCGCCGATGTTGCGCCCCGCATCGTTCACGACGAGAGAGCCGGCTTCGATATTGGCGGTGCTGGCCTGAATGAGTGTCTTGATCTCCTTGGCTGCATCTGCGCTGCGCTGAGCCAGTGCCCGTACCTCGCCGGCAACCACCGCAAAGCCCCTGCCGTGCTCGCCCGCACGAGCTGCCTCCACGGCTGCATTCAGGGCCAGCAAATTGGTTTGAAACGCAATGCTGTCAATCACGCCGACGATGTCGGCAATGCGGCGGGAGTTGGCCGTAATGGACTCCATGGTGGCGACGATCTGATCCATGGACTGCCCCCCGCGCAAGGCCGCCGCGCTGGCTTCGCTGGCCAGCACACCGGCTTTTTGCGCCGTATCAGCGCTGGACTGAACCCGGGCCGTGATCTGCTCCATGGACGCCGAGGTCTGGGCCACATTCACCGCCAGTTGCTCCGTCTGCCCGTGCAGATAGCTGTTGCCCTGCTCGATCTCGTTACAGGCCTGCTGGACATTCAGGGCCTGCTGATTCACATCGTCCACCAGCCAGCGAAACATGAGACCGATCTGGTTGACCGTACGCAGCGTGGTGCCGATTTCATCCGTGCGCTGCAGATATTCCGTCTGCCGGTTGTTGCCGGTTGCCACGTTCAGCGACTGACGCTTGAGCAGCTCCAGCGGCGTGGCGAACTGGCTCTCGAGCAATAGCGTCATGACCATCAGGGCGACCGTCATGAAGGCCGCCATCGACAGAAACTGCATCTGGCTTTGGCCCAGCAGCCAGGCGCCGAGCACCAGGGCGCCCCACAAGGCCAGCGAGTTCAGCCGGATACGCCGGCGCACCCCCATGTGCCGCCAGATCGAAAGCACCTTCCCCAGCCCCTTCCTGGAGACGATGCCCTTGTGCAGCTCGGGGGCGGCAGCGCCCTTGTCATGCATGGTTTCATACAGCTTTTGTGCCGCTTCCACCTCTTTGCGCTCGGGCTGCGTGCGCACCGACATATAGCCCTTGGCCCGGTCATTGCGGATGATGGGAATGGCATTCGCGCGAACCCAGTAGTGGTCCCCGTTCTTGCGCCGGTTCTTGACCAGTGCGCTCCAGGGCTCGCCGCTTTTGAGCGTGGCCCACATGTCGGCAAAGGCAGCCGGGGGCATGTCCGGGTGGCGCACCAGATTGTGCGTCTGGCCAAGAACCTCTTGCGGCTCGAAGCCGCTGACCTCCATGAATGCCTGATTGGCATATTTGATGTAGCTCTCCGTGTCCGTGGTGGACATCAGAGTGGCATTTTCATCAAAGCTGTACTCACGCTGTGTCACTGGTGCATTGACTCGCATAGATGCCGCTTTCTGGTCATTGATCGAGAAAGACTGCACAGCCTTGTGCCGCAGTCTGCGCTGCAGCAGCCACCTCTGTGTGTATCAATTATTTACATGTTTTTTGCGCCCCATCCATTCCTGAAAAATCAGTTGTTGCTAGCCCGCATCAACGCAGACACAGAGCCCTGATCCCTTCATTCAAACGCGCTCCTCTCCTACAAAGGCAGCCGCGCATCGTCCTTGATCTCCTCCATCACCGCATAGGTTCTGGTCTCGCGCACACCCGGAAGCTGCCATAGCACCCGGCCCGCAAAGTCGCGGTAGGCGGCCATATCGGCCATGCGGGTCTTGAGCAGATAGTCAAAGCCGCCTGCCACCATATGGCATTCCATGATGGCGGGATAGGCCAGCACGGCGGCCTTGAACTCATCAAACACATGGGGAGTGGTGCGATCCAGCAGCACCTCGACAAACACCGTCATGCCCACGCCCAGCTTCTGCGGATTCAGACGCGCCTCGTAGCCCAGGATGTAGGCGTCGCGCGTGAGCCGGGCCACGCGAGCCTGTACGGCCGTGGGTGAAAGCGCCACCTGTTCAGCCAGACGCAGATTGGAGATACGCCCGTCGGTTTGCAGAATTGCCAGTATTTTTCGATCAATCCTGTCGATATCCACTTCTGAAGCGTCATTCATTGGTGAATTCCTCTTTCTAATTCACTCAATATAGTGATTCATTCTTCAGCAAACCAGCAATGATTTTCCCTATGTAGACAGCCGCGTCCGCGCCGCTTGCAATGCAGCTGTGAACATGGTGAAGGCCGCGCACCCGCTCGCGTCCAGGCTCTTTGACACCTGCACCGACATGCCGACCTTCACTGTGCTGCCTGACAGCAAACGCCCTGCCGACGCACTGCGCCAGGCCATTACCGCCGCTACCCGCATGGCCGAGACCGATGCCGTGGCCCGGCTGCTGCCCGCCGCCACCCTGCCCCCAGCACAGGCGGCCCAGGTTGCCGTTCATGCGCAAAGGCTGGTCGAGCAGTTGCGTGCCCAGCCTGCCAGCGCGGGACGCCAGGGACTGGTGCAAGGCTTGCTGCAGGAGTTCTCTCTGTCCTCGCAGGAAGGCGTGGCGCTGATGTGTCTTGCCGAGGCCTTGCTGCGCATACCCGATGCCGCCACGCGCGACGCACTGATCCGCGACAAGCTGCGCGGCGGCGACTGGCAGGCGCATCTGGGCAAAAGCCCTTCGCTCTTTGTCAATGCCGCCGCCTGGGGGCTGGTGGTCACTGGCAAGCTGGTCGATACGCATAGCGAACCGGGCCTGCTCGCGGCGCTCAAGCGTGTCACGACCAGAGGGGGCGAGCCGCTGGTGCGCAAGGCCGTGGATATGGCCATGCGCCTGATGGGCGAGCAGTTTGTGATGGGCGAGACCATTGCCCAGGCCCTGGAGCGCGCGCGAGAGTTGCAGGCCCGAGGCTTTCGCTATTCCTACGACATGCTGGGGGAGGCGGCTCTCACAGCCCAGGACGCGCAGCGCTATCTGCAATCCTATGTGGATGCGATTCATGCCATTGGCAAGGCCGCTGGCGGCATGGGCCTCTATGAAGGACCGGGTATTTCCATCAAGCTCAGCGCCCTGCATCCACGCTATAGCCGCACCCAATGGCAGCGCGTGATGAGCGAGTTGCTGCCGCGCGTGCTGCAGTTGTGCGAGCTGGCGCGCAGCTACGGCATAGGTCTCAATATCGACGCCGAAGAAGCCGATCGGCTGGAGCTGTCGCTGGACCTGCTGGAGCAACTGGCCCATGGCCCCAGCCTGGCGGGCTGGAACGGCCTGGGCTTTGTGATTCAGGCCTATCAGAAACGCTGTCCCTATGTGATCGACTATCTGATCGATCTGGCCCGGCGCAGCAGACGGCGCCTGATGGTACGTCTGGTCAAGGGCGCTTACTGGGACAGCGAGATCAAGCGTGCCCAGATAGACGGCCTGCGCGACTATCCCGTCTATACCCGCAAACACCACACCGATGTGGCTTACATCGCTTGCGCGCGCAAGCTGCTGGCCGCGCCCGATGCCATCTACCCGCAATTCGCCACCCACAATGCTCAGACGGTAGCAAGCATCGAATCACTCGCCAGCGCCCTTCCCTACAGCGTAGGCAGCTATGAATTTCAATGTCTGCATGGCATGGGCGAGCCTCTCTACCGCCATGTGGTCGAAGCCGAGGACAAGGCCGCGCGCCGCCCCTGCCGCATCTATGCACCTGTGGGCACGCACGAGACGCTGCTGGCCTATCTGGTGCGCCGCTTGCTGGAGAACGGCGCCAACAGCTCGTTCGTGCACCGCATTGCCAACCCCGACTGGCCGGTCTCCGACCTGATAGCAGCCCCCGCAGATCAGGTGCTGGCCCAAAGCCAGTTCGATGCTCAGGCTGCGCAGGATGCGGCGCAAGACATAGGCCTGCCCCATCCTCGCATAGGACTGCCGCGCGACCTGCTGGGTGCGCAGCGCATCAACTCGACAGGCCTGGATCTGAGCGATGACGGTGTGCTGGGCGCCTTGTCTCAGGCGCTTGTGCAGACCCGGCAGGCACTCCGGCCCCAGGACGGCCATGCCGCCGATGCCGTCGGCACCATCATCACCAACCCGGCCAATCATCAGGAGCTGCTGGGCCATATCAGCGATGCCACGCCCGCGCAGATTCAACAGGCACTGCAGACAGCCGTGCAGGCCCAGCCCTCATGGGGGGCAAGCCCGGCCGAACAACGCGCCTGCCTGCTGGAGAGCGCCGCCGACAGCTTCGAGACCCAGATGCTGCCGCTGATGACCCTGCTGATGCGCGAAGCTGGCAAGACCGCCGCCAATGCCGTAGCCGAGGTGCGCGAGGCCACCGATTTTCTGCGCTATTACGCGGCCCAGATTCGGCGACAGGCAGCTGCGGATCTGCTCGCCCCCGGCATTGGCCCGGTAGTCTGCATCAGCCCCTGGAATTTTCCGCTGGCCATCTTCACCGGGCAGGTCGCCGCCGCCCTTTCAGCCGGCAACGCAGTACTTGCCAAGCCCGCCGAGCAGACCCCGCTGATCGCCCAGGAAGCCGTGCGCCTGCTGCATCAGGCCGGCATCGGGCCTGGTGTGCTGCAACTGCTGCCCGGCCGGGGCGAAACTGTGGGGGCAGCGCTGGTGGCCGATGCGCGTGTGGCAGGCGTGCTGTTCACGGGCTCCACCGAGGTTGCGCGGCTGCTGAATCTGCAGACCGCCGCCAGGCTGCGGCCCGACGGCCAGCCCGTGGTGCTGGTGGCCGAAACCGGCGGCCAGAACGCCATGCTGGTGGACTCATCCGCACTGGTCGAGCAAGCCGTGCAGGACATTGCTGCATCCGCCTTCGACAGCGCCGGCCAGCGCTGCTCGGCTCTGCGCCTGCTGTGCGTGCAAAGCGACTGCGCCGACCGGCTGCTGGCCATGCTGCGCGGCGCCATGCAGGAGCTGCATTGCGGCGACCCGGCCGAGCTGGCCACCGATGTGGGCCCCGTGATCGATGCCGATGCCAAGGCAGCCATCGAGCGGCACATCGCCAGGCTGGGAGCTCTGGGCCTGCGCATCCATCAATCGCCGCTGAGCCCGGAAACTGCCGTACAAGGGCATTTTGTGGCCCCCACGCTGATCGAGCTGCCCGATCTGCAGCCGCTCGAGCGCGAAGTCTTCGGCCCCGTACTCCATGTGCTGCGGTATCAAAGGCGTGAGCTGCCGCAGCTGCTGGAGCACATCAACGCCCTGGGCTATGGCCTGACCATGGGCTTGCACACGCGCATCGACGAGACCGTGCAGCAGGTCGCCCAGGCTGCACATGTAGGCAATCTGTATGTGAATCGCAATATGGTGGGAGCCGTGGTCGGTGTTCAGCCCTTTGGCGGCGAAGGGCTGTCGGGCACCGGCCCCAAGGCCGGCGGGCCGCTGTATCTGCCGCGCCTGCAGCAGGCACCCGGCTCGCCGCTACAGCTGCTGAACCTGCTGCTGCACCAGTGCGGCGAGGCTCAGCTCACTGCCGCCCCCGCCACCTCTGCTGCCACAGTCGCCTTGCAGCAGCTGGGTCACTGGGCCAGGCAGCATGGTGAGGCCATCGTCAGCCGTCATTGCGAGGGCCTGCAATCGGCCCTGCCCGATCTGCATGCCGCACGCCTGCTGCCAGGCCCCACCGGCGAGCGCAATCTCTACCAACTGCTTGGCAAGCCGCACACCCTGTGTCTGGCGCAGGACAGGACCATGCTGCTGCTGCAACTGGCCGCCGCACTGGCCTGCGGCTCACAAGCCCTGTGGCCAGCCAGCCCGCTCGGCACCGCCGTGCACCACAAGCTGCCTGAGGCACTGCGCCACCATGTGCGGCTGTTGCCTGACAAGCTGAGCATCGAGGAAATTGCGCAGACCGAGGCCATGGACGCTGCACTGCTGGAATGCGACGACGCAGGCTTTCTGCAATGGTCGCAGGCATTGGCAGGACGGCCCGGCCCGCTGGTTCTGCCCATACGCTGCCAAGCAGGCCAGCTCGTGCGACTGGAGCGGCTCTGGCACGAGCGTGCGCTGTCGCACAACACGGCGGCCGCCGGCGGCAACGCCGCCTTGATGACCCTGGAGTAAGGCCTGGGCACTGCGCGACAGCGCATTGCCCGCCAAAAAGAAAACCCCCGGCGCAGGCAGCTGCGCGGGGGTTGTGTGGAAAAGGTTTGAGGATTACAGCTTGGCGATGGACACCTCGGTGGACTTGACCAGGGCCACGACCTCGGAGCCCACGGCCAGACCCAGATCATTGACCGAACGCGTGGTGATCACGGAAGTGACGATGCCCCAAGGCGTCTCCACATCCACTTCCGAAACCACATCACCGCGGATGATTTCCTTGACCTTGCCCTTGAACTGATTGCGCACGTTGATGGCTTGAATGGACATGCAAAATTCTCCTGAGAACTCGTGAAGGTTATGACAACAGTGTTTGCTGCACTGCATGAAAACAATTCTGAAACCTTCTCCACAAAACTCAAAAGAATAAAAACAAAAATTTTTATACCAAAAACATCTTATGCAGATCATCAGCTCGCGAGTCTGCGCAATCGCAGCGGTTCAAAAAGACCTTCACCAGGATTTGACTGGAGCAAAGAGGCAGGGCCTAAAACAGCATCAGGCCCTGCTGGGGCCAGTGGTATGGCCCAGTCCCGTCGCAGTCCAGAACCACGCGCATGGCTGAGCCGCGCCAGGCACCCGCAACAGACCCGAGGATGTGCAAGCATGTTCAGGCCTTGCCAAGTCCCTCAAGGCTGGGAGCGGCAGGCTTGGGGCGGCGATCCAGGCCAAGCAGCCCGCAGCACTGTGACAGCCAGCGCTCGGGCCTTTGCCGATGGAATTCGCCTCAGACTTCAACCTTCTGCAGACTGCAGTGCAGCGCGTACCACCTCAGGCTTCAGCGTGGGCACAAAGCTCTCGATAAAAGCATAGGCATAGCCTCGCAACCAGGCATCGCGGCGCAGGGCCAGCCGTGTGAGATTGACTTCGAACAGGTGGCGCGCATCGATGGCACGCAGATGGCGGTCACGCTCAGCATCGAAAGCGATGGAGGCGATGATGCCCACGCCCATGCCCAACTCCGCATAGGTCTTGATCACGTCGGCATCCATGGCGGTCAGCACCACTTCGGGCACCAGTGCAGCGGCAGCAAACGCCTTGTCGATATGGGCACGCCCGGTGTAGCCCTGTTCGTAAGTGATGATGGGGTGGCGCGCCAGATCCTCCAGCGTCAGCGGTCCGCAGGCATCGAGCAGCGCATGGCCAGGCGGCACGACCACACTGTGGGACCAGCGATAGCAAGGCAGGGTCACCAGATTCTCGTAACTGCCCAGCGCCTCGGTGGCCACACCGATATCGGCCTCGCCCGAGAGCAGCATCTCGGCCACCTGCCGCGGCGAGCCCTGATGCAGATGCAGCGAAACCTGGGGGTAAAGCCTGCGGAAATCACGCACCACCTGGGGCAAGGCATAGCGTGCCTGAGAGTGCGTGGCGGCAATCGACAGGCCTCCGCGCTCGCTGGCATGGAAGTCCTCACCCGCGCGGCGCAGATTGTCGGCCTCAAGCAGCATGCGCTCGACAATGGGCAGCAAGGCTGTGCCGGGCGGCGTCAGCCCCGTCAGGCGCTTTCCTGCGCGCACGAATATATCGATGCCCAACTCCTCCTCGAGCTCACGAATCTGCCGGCTCACACCAGGCTGCGAGGTGTGGAGCATGGCCGCCACTTCGGTCAGATTGAAGCCACGCCTTGCCGTTTCCCGGACCGAACGCAGTTGCTGAAAATTCATATCTTGATGGCAGGCGGCACAGCTTGCGGCTGCGCCCGCCGCCTGTTTCTCTTTGTTTTCGTTGGAAGCTCAAATCGCCCAGCGCAGGCCCGTAGCCGGCACGCCAGGCCAATCCTGCAATCCGGCGTCCTGTTCTGGCTCGGGCTTTTGCAGCACGCGGTCCAGAATGCGTGTCTCCAGCGCGGCAAAGCGGGCATCTCCATGTACACGCGGACGTGGCAAGTCGATGCGCTCGTCAAGCGCAATGCGTCCGTCCTCGATCAGCACCACGCGATCGGCAAGAGCCACGGCCTCCTGTACATCGTGAGTGACCAGCAAGGCCGTGAAGCCATGGCTGCGCCACAGACCTTCGATGAGGCGGTGCATCTCAATGCGCGTGAGCGCATCGAGAGCACCCAGCGGCTCATCGAGCAGCAGCAGCCGTGGCTGGTGCACCAGGGCGCGCGCCAGGGCCACACGCTGGCGCTGGCCGCCCGACAGCCTTGCCGGCCATTCGTTTTCAC
This sequence comes from Comamonas testosteroni TK102, assembly GCF_000739375.1. Taxonomy (NCBI): domain Bacteria; kingdom Pseudomonadati; phylum Pseudomonadota; class Betaproteobacteria; order Burkholderiales; family Comamonadaceae; genus Comamonas; species Comamonas testosteroni. The sequence goes on from NZ_CP006704.1 coordinate 4,012,052, forward strand.
GGTCGGCCAATCCCACCTGCGCCAGCACCTTGCGGCCCTGCTCGCGCGCTGAATCGGGCAGACCCAGAATCACGTTGTCCAGCACCCGCTTCCAGGGCAACAAACGCGCATCCTGAAACATGATGCGCGTGTCCCCGCTCTGCTGGCCCTCGCCCCCATCGATCAGCAACTGCCCGGCGCTGGCCTTCTCCAGCCCCGCGACAAGGCGCAGCAAGGTGGATTTTCCGCAGCCGCTGCGCCCCACAATGGCGATGAACTCACCGGGCCGGACATCGAGCTGCACCTGCTTGAGCACTTCACGCTCGCCATAGCGCTTGGTCAGCTGCAGCGTCTGCAAATGCACACCCTGGGCCATTTTCTGCGGCACATCCGGCTGCTTGCTGCTGCCCTGCTGATCTGCTTCCTCATCCTTGGTCCGCTGCCACAGCTTCCCACTCGCCTGCAAGGCCTCGGCCTCGTCCCAGGAGGCCTCCCAGGCCACCAGCGGCTGACGCGCATTCAGCGCACCTGCACCCACCAGCGACTGGGCCAAACGACTCCACAAACTACTCATCGCAAGCTCCTCTCATTCTTGAAACCGACACGCACCAACCCAGAGACGCCTAGCAAGGGCCTAGGCGGCCCCGCCGCCCCGCAGCGAAGGCGTCGTCCCCCTCCGGGGGAGGCCGCGAAGCAGCTCAGGGGGCTCCATAGCTCGGATGCCAGCGCAGCCACCAGCGCTCCAGGGAACGGGCAAACACATCGGCCAGCTTGCCCAGAATCGCGTAGAGCAGAATGCCCACCAGCACCACATCGGTCTGCAGAAATTCGCGTGCATTCATGGTCAGGTAGCCGATGCCGGCCTGCGCCGAAATCGTCTCGGCCACGATCAGAATCACCCACATCAGTCCCAGCGAAAAGCGCAGGCCCACGAGGATGGAGGACAGAGCCCCCGGCAACACGATGTCGCGGTACAGCTGCCAGCGTGTGAGGCCGTAGCTGCGCCCCATCTCGATCAGACCCGGGTCCACATTGCGGATGCCGTGGAAGGTGTTGAGGTAGATGGGGAAGAACACTGAAATGCTGATCAGGAACAGCTTGGCCGACTCGTCGATGCCGAACCACAGAATGACCAGCGGAATCAGCGCCAGCGCAGGGATGTTGCGCACCATCTGGATCGTGGAATCAAGCAGCGTCTCGGCCCAGCGCAGCGAACCCGTGAGCAGGCCCAGCAGCAGGCCCAGGCTGCCGCCTATGGCCAGCCCTGCCAGCGCGCGCCCGGCACTGACCTTGACATGCGTCCAGAGCTCGCCCGACTCGGCCAGCGTCCAGGCCGCGCGCAGCACATCCAGCGGTGCGGGCAGCACCCGCGTGGACAGCCAGCCCCAGGCCGATGCAGCCTGCCAGAGCGCGATCAGCGCGACCGGCAGCAGCCAGGGCAACAGCCGCAAGGCGAACTGGCGTGCCAGCAGCTCCAGGCGCGGCACCGGCGGGCGTGCAGGCTGGACCGCAGCCTGCAACGTCAGCGTTTGAACATCACTCATGCTCTCTCCTTCAGCTTTGCGATACCCGGATCTGCTCGCGCTCTGCAGCAGCGGCTCCCGAAGCAGCGGCTCCCGAAGCAGCGGCTCGCGGCGAGTACAGATTGGCCACGGTCTCGCCAAACGGACCGCCGGGGTTGCCGCCGCCGAGCTTTTGCTGCACGTTGACGGGCAGCAGCGGGAAGACCAGCTCGGCGAAGCGATAGGCTTCCTCGAGATGCGGGTAGCCCGAGAGCACAAAAGTGTCTATGCCCAGATCGGCATATTCCTTGATGCGATCGGCCACGGTCTGGGCACTGCCCACCAGAGCCGTCCCTGCACCGCCACGCACCAGACCCACACCGGCCCAGAGATTGGGGCTGATTTCCAGATCCTTGCGGCTGCGCTTGGTACCGCCCGCGTGCAGCTGGGCCATGCGGCGCTGGCCTTCGGAGTCCATGCGCGCAAACGCGGCCTGGGCCTGGATCACGGTCTCGTCCTGCAGACGGCTGATCAGTCGCTCGGCATCGGCCCAGGCCTCTTCATCGGTCTCGCGCACGATCACATGCAGACGAATGCCGAACTTGACCTGGCGGCCATGGCGCTCGGCCTTCTCGCGCACATCGGCAATCTTTTTGGCGACTTCGGCTGGCGGCTCGCCCCAGGTCAGATAGGCATCGACCTGCTCTGCCGCCAGCTCATGGGCAGCGGGCGAAGAGCCACCGAAATAAACAGGTGGATAAGGCTTTTGCAGCGGCGGAAACAGCAGCTTGGCGCCCTTGACCTGCAGATGCCGGCCTTCGAAATCCAGCGACTGACCCTCATGGCTGCGCGCCAGAATTTCGCGCCAGATCTCGATGAACTCGGCCGATTGCTCGTAGCGCGTCGCATGGTCGAGAAACACGCCATCGCCCTCCAGCTCGGCCTGATCGCCGCCTGTGACCAGGTTGATCAGCAGACGTCCACCCGAGAGGCGGTCAAAGCTGGCCGCCATGCGCGCAGCCAGGCTGGGCTGATGCAGTCCGGGACGCACGGCCACCAGGAACTTGAGGCGCTTGGTGACGGGCAGCAGGCTGGACGCCACTACCCAGGGGTCTTCGCAGGAGCGGCCCGTGGGAATCAGCACGCCTTCGTAACCCAGGCTGTCGGCCGCCACGGCCACCTGCTTGACATAGTCATGGCTCAGCTGGCGTGCGCCTTCACTGCTGCCCAGGTAGCGGGCATCACCATGGGTGGGAATGAACCAGAACACTTGCATGACGAAATCTCCTTGAACCTGATTTAGAGCCTGGATGCCACGGCGGGCGTGATGGATGAAGCGGCTGGGCTTGTCTGGCCATGGATGGCGTATTCCGCCGCCATGGGCTGCCAGACGATGTCAGCCACCTTCACCTGGCGCGGAATCACGCCCAGGCGAAAAAAGGCGTCGGCCACGCGCTGCTGCTCGACCACCATGGCGGGATTGAGCAGCGTGGTCGGCGAGCTGGGCCTGCGGCCGATGAAGCGGCTGACCACATTCGCGTCCAGACCGCTGAAGGCGGCCAGCAGCTGCACGGCCTCCTTGCGCGAGGCCTGCACCAGCTGGTCGGCACGCGTAAGCTCGTCGAACAAGGCCTTGATGAGCTGGGGATGGTGCTCGACCAGGCCACGCGAGGCCAGATAGAACGAGTTGTTGCCCGTCAGCCCCTCTCCGCTGCTGAGCACGCGTGCTCGGATGCTCTGCTCGGTGGCCGCGTAAAACGGGTCCCAAATGGCCCAGGCATCGACACTGCCGCGCTCGAACGCCGCGCGCGCGTCGGCCGGAGCCAGGTAAACGGGCTGGATGTCGGCCCAGGCAATACCGGCCTTGTCCAGCGCGCGCACCAGCAGGTAGTGGGCGCTCGAGCCTTTTTGCAGTGCCACACGCCGGCCCTTGAGGTCGGACAGTGACTTCAGCGGCGAGTCGGCCAGCACCAGAATGGCCGAGCTTTCGGGCTTGGGAGGCTCAGCCCCGACATAGCGCAGGTCCTTGCCGGCAGCCTGGGCAAACACGGGCGGCGAATCGCCGGTCAGGCCGAAGTCCAGGCTGCCGGCCGACAGCGCCTCCAGCAGCTGCGGCCCCGCCGGAAACTCCAGCCAGCTGATCCTGGTGGCCGGAAAGCGCTTTTCCAGCACGCCATGCTGCTTGAGCACGACCAGATTGACGGCCGACTTCTGATAGCCGATGCGCAGCTGGGCCGGTGCCGCCACGGCCGGCGTAGGCTGGGCCAGCGCATCGTCGGCGTAATAGGCAGCCAGGGTCCAGCTGAAGGCCGTGGTGCCCAGCAGCTGCAGCGCCTGACGGCGACCGCGCCGGAAACGGGGTGGAGTGGATGCAGAACTCATGGCGGTGGCGGCCTGTCTCAGCGGCTGGCCAGCAGATCCACGGGAGCTGCATGCAGCAGATTGAGCTTCTTGGGGATCAGCTTGAGATCGAAGAAGGTATCGGCAATCTTTTGCTGCTCGCCCAGGATTTCGGCATTCACGGCCTTGGTGCCGAATTCGGTACGGTTCAGATACAGCTCGGTCACGGCGGTGTCCAGGCCCAGGATCTGCGACAGCTCTGCCGCTGCTGCGCTCTTGTTCTTGCTGGCCCAGGCATCGATGGCGGCGATTTCCTCGATCGCGATGCGCAGCACATCGGCATTGCGGCTTGCATAGTCGCGCGAGGTGAAGTAGTAGGCACGGTTGTTGACCACGCCCCTGGCATCGGCCAGCAAGCGCGCATCCAGGGTCTTCTGGGCCGAGGCCAGGAACGGATCCCAGATCACCCAGGCATCGACCGAGCCCTTCTCGAAGGCGGCCCGCGCATCGGGCGGCGCCAGAAAGACCGACTGCACATCGCCGTACTTGAGACCATGCTTTTCCACCAGCTTGACCAGGAAGTAATGGACGTTGGAGCCCTTGTTGTAGGCAATGCGCTTGCCCTTGAGGTCGGCCACGCTGCGGATCGGCGAGCCCTTGGGCACGATCACGGCTTCCAGACCGGGCCGCGCCACGGTGGCACCGGCATAGACCAGGGGTGCACCGGCGGCCTGGGCAAAGATCGGCGGAGCCTCGCCCACATCGCCGAAGTCGATGGAGCCCACATTGAGCGCCTCCAGCTGTACGGGGCCAGCGTTGAACTCGACCCAGCGCACGGCCACGCCCAGCGGACTCAAGCGCTTTTCCAGCGTGCCGCGATTCTTGAGAATCGACAACCAGCCTTTTTGATGGCCCACGCGCAGCACGCGCGGGGCGCCTGCCGTGCCATTGCCCTGCTGCGCATGCAGACGCCCCGAAGCCAGGGCCAGGGCAGAAACAGCCGTCCCCGCCAGCCACTGGCGGCGCGAGGCACTTGGCAGTTGCGACGAAATAGCCGATGAAGTGTTGTTGCGATCGGTCATGAGAAATCAATCCTTGGAGTTCCCAGTCCACACACTTCAGGCATCTCTTGGGCCTGATTTCAGGCGCAGCTCGGCCTTCTCAGTGCGGGGACTGCTATCAAAAAAAGAGACATGGGGAAATGGGCACCGCCCCATCAAAGGACAGCAAGCAAGGGCCCCCGCAGCGAGGCTGTCGTCCCCCTCGGGGGAAGCCGCGTGGCAGCTCAGGGGGGCGTTAATTCAAACGCTACATCGCACATCGGCGAAGGCGATGCTCTCAAAGTCATTGGCGGCTGCCCACTGGGCACTGCGGCGCAGGTCGGTGGCCAGCAGCTGGGCGGCATCCTCGACGCGCTCGGCAATCTCGGGAGCCAGGCCGTAACCGCCCTCGGGCAGCAGCGGCACGCCCTGGTCGGTGGCATAGATACCCGGCAGGATATGCCGCGCTCCCAGCGACTGCAGCACCGGGCGCAGTGCGTAGTCCAGCGCCAGCATATGGTGGGGGCTGCCGCCCGTGGCCAGGGGCAGGACCAGCTTGCCCTTGAGCGCGGTCTGCGGCAGCACATCGAGAAAGACCTTGAGCAGACCGCTATAGGCTGCCTTGTAGACGGGGGTGGCCACCACCACCGCATCGGCCCGGGCCACGCGCTCGGTCACGGCACGAATCTCGGCATGATCGAAGCGGGCATGCAGCAGGGCTGCGGGGTCCAGCTGGTTGAGCTGCAGCACGGACTCGGTGTTCAGACCCTGGGCCTGGAGACGCACGGCCACGGCATTGAGCAGGGCACTGGAGCGCGAGGGCTGCGAGGGACTACCGGCAATCAGCAAAATCGACATGGGCTTGGCTCTATCTTTTTGTCATTGCAAAGACAGGAGCACTCATCGCTCTCCCGTCCTGCGTTTCTCTTATTTCTTGGTGTAGATCTGATCAAAGCTGCCGCCATCGGCGAAGTGGGCCTTGTCTGCCGCTGCCCAGCCGCCAAAAGCCTTGTCGATGGTGAACAGCTCCAGCTTGGGGAACTGGCTCGCGAACTCGGCGGCCACCTTGGCATCGGTCGGACGGTAGAAGTTCTTGCCGGCGATGCGCTGGGCCTCTTCGGAGTACAGATACTTCAGATAGGCCTCGGCCACGGTGCGCGTGCCCTTTTTATCGACCACCTTGTCGACCACGGCCACCGAAGGCTCGGCCAGGATGGACAGCGAAGGTGCGACGATCTGGAACTTTTCTGGGCCGAACTCCTTGAGCGCCAGATAGGCCTCGTTCTCCCAGGCCAGCAGCACATCGCCCAGACCCCGCTGCACAAAGGTCACCGTGGAGCCGCGCGCGCCGGTGTCCAACACGGGCACGTTCTTGTAGAGCTTGGTGATGAAGTCCTTGGCCTGTGCATCGCCGCCGTATTTGCGCTTGGCAAATTCCCAGGCCGCCAGATAGTTCCAGCGTGCACCACCCGAGGTCTTGGGGTTGGGCGTGATCACCTGGATGCCGGGCTTGACCAGATCGTCCCAGTCCTTGATACCCTTGGGATTGCCCTTTTTGACCAGGAACACGATGGTGGAGCTGTAGGGCGCGCTGTTGTGCGGCAGGCGCTTTTGCCAGTCGGCCTTGACATTGCCGTTCTTGACCAGGGCGTCGATATCGCCGGCCAGGGCCAGCGTGGCCACGTCGGCCTCGATGCCGTCGATGATGGAGCGTGCCTGCTTGCCCGAGCCGCCATGCGACTGCTTGATGGTCACATCCTGATTCTGCGTGGCCTTCCAGTGCTTGGCGAACGCCTGGTTGTAGTTCACATAGAGCTCGCGTGTCGGGTCGTAGGAGACGTTGAGCAGTTGCACGCCAGTCTGCGCAAAAGCGGGCAATGTGGGCAGAGCCGAGAGGGTCAAGCCAGCAATCAGACCGGCAGCCAGAGGAAACTTGATAAAGTTGCGACGATTTTTCATTGGACTGTGTTCTTGGAGTGAATGGATAACGGGCTTCTGCCCCGTTGCTACGCATTCTTGAGCCGCATTCTTAAAACTCAAACTACTAAGATTTCAGTTTGTTATTACCCAAACATCTGAGATCAACCAAGAGGACCCTACACATGGCACGTACCGTTCACTGCATCAAGCTTGGTCAAGACGCTGAAGGCCTGGATTTCCCTCCTGCCCCCGGCGAACTGGGCAAGCGCATCTATGAAAGCGTGAGCAAGCAGGCCTGGGCCGACTGGCTCAAGCACCAGACCATGCTGATCAATGAAAACCGCCTGAACCTGGCCGATGCCCGTGCCCGCCAATACCTGGCCCGCCAGATGGAAAACCATTTCTTTGGCGGCGGCGCAGATGCCGCAGCAGGCTATGTGCCTCCCAGCGCCGAGTAAGTTCGGTCGACCTGGACACCAAGCCCCCTGGCCCAGGCCTCGGGGCTTTTTTCTTGCGGGCTGCCGAACAGCCAACCGGTGAGAGCAAGGGCGCGCCCAGGCAGCCCAGGGGCACCCGAGGCTGACAGCCGCAAGACCGCTCAAACCCAATTGATACAGGTATTAACCCGAATAAAGTCGTTGGAACTGGCTAGAATCGCGCCCATCCCGCGGGAGAGCGGAACCTGTCAACGGTTCCCGCCGAAGGCGCAAACTCCCATAATCGCTCAGGCAATAAGTACCGCAGGTGGGTCTGACAGGACCCGGATATCGCCAACTGGAGAGCAGCCCGCGACCACAAGTCTGCAGGGCTCACCGAAGGGGCAAGCATGCGCACCGCGAAGGCGCCCATGTGCAACTCTCAGGTAAAAGGACAGCGGGAGAGGCAAGCCGGACACTCCCGCTGATGCGAGTGGCTGGCCTATTTTCAAGTGCCTTCATGCTTCCCTCCATCTCTTTGCTGGACTCGTTCCAGGCCTCCAACTTCACCGTCATGCTGGTCATCTATCTGGTGGCCATTACCGCCGAAGCCATGTCCGGCGCCCTTGCTGCAGGCCGGCGCAATATGGATATCTTTGGCGTCGTGGTCATCGCCTTCGTCACCGCGCTGGGGGGTGGCACCATCCGCGACATGGTGCTGGGCCATTACCCCATAGGCTGGACTCAGCACCCCGAATATGTGTATCTGGTCATCAGCTTCGGCCTGCTGACCACGGTGATCGCCCGCCATATGCACCGCCTCAAGCAGGTGTTTCTGCTGCTGGACGCCATGGGCCTGATCGCCTTTTCGCTGATCGGCTGCAATACCGCGCTGGAACTGGGCTACCCGACCATCGTCATCATCATGGCCGGCATGATTACCGGCATCAGCGGCGGCATTTTGCGTGACGTGCTCTGCAACCAGGTCCCCGTGGTGTTCCGCCGCGAGCTGTATGCCAGCGTGTCGCTGTCCGTATGCCTGATGTTCCTGGGCCTGCGCTATCTGGAGGTAAGCTCCAATATCAGCACCCTTGTCTGTTTTGCAGGCGGTCTGGCCTTCCGTCTGGCCGCGATTCGTTTCAAGTGGCGCCTGCCAGTTTTCTCTTACCAGCAGCGCTGGGAGTGATCGAGACTCCCCCTGTGGCGCTGTGCGCCTTCCCCCTCTCTTGCTGCGCAGAAGGGGGACGCAGCCATCGCTGCGGGGCGGCGGGGCCGCTAGGCCCTTGCTTGGCTGCTCTGACCTAGACTGCGCCATGCATTACCCATGTAGTTTCACTTTCCATGTCTGAACCCATCACATGGATGCCGGATGGCACCCCCTACAACACCCGATTTGGCGACCGCTATCACAGCGAGCTGGGCGGCCTTGACCAGGCCCGACAGGTCTTTCTCGGCGGCTGCGGTCTGCCTGCGGCCTGGGCCGATGCGGCTCAGTGGCGCATTCTGGAAACCGGCTTCGGCTTGGGCCTGAACTTTCTCGTCACCTGGGCGGCATGGAAAGCCGACCCGAAACGCCCGCGCATGCTGCATTTTGTCTCGGTGGAAGCCCACCCGGTCTCGCGCGAGGATCTGCTCAAGTCCTTGCCCGCCGGCGAGACACTGCGTCCGCTTGGCGAGCAGCTGGCCGCGCAATGGTGGGGGCTGCTGCCCGGCGTGCACCGCCTTTCGTTCGACGACGGCCAGGTGCTGCTGACGCTCTATATAGGCGACGCCAAGACCATGTTGCGCAAGCAGCAGCTGACGGCAGACAGCGTGTACCTGGATGGCTTTTCTCCCCAGCTCAACCCCGAGATGTGGGACGAAGACGCCATGAAGAACATTGCCCGCCATTGCCGCCGGGGCACCCGGCTGGCCACCTGGTGCGTAGCCGGACATGTGCGCCAGGCGCTCAAGGCTCAGGGTTTTGAAGTCAAGAAGCGCGCCGGCGTGCCACCCAAGCGCCATAACCTGCATGCGGCCTACAACCCGGCCTGGGAACCGCGCCATCGCAGCGACGGCCTGCCTGCGCCGGTGAGCCAGGCCGGTCGCTGTCTGGTGCTGGGTGCGGGTCTGGCCGGTGCCGCCGCCGCCGCCAGCCTGGCCAGGCGTGGCTGGGAAGTGACCGTACTGGATGCGGCGGCCGCGCCTGCTGCAGGGGCCTCGGGCCTGCCTGCCGGCCTGTTCTGCCCGCATATTTCGCCCGACGACAGCGTCCTGTCACGCCTGTCCAGAAGCGGCGTGCGCACAACGCTACAGAATCTGCAGCAACTGAGCCAGGCAAACAAACTGCAGCCTGCCCGAGACTGGGCTCATGGCGGGGTGCTCGAACACGACCTGAACGAGCCTTCCCATCTGCCCAGGTCATGGCTGCAGCCCGGAAGCGATACCTACCCCTGGGGTCTGCACTGGAGCGCGCCCGTGCAGCCGGACCAGCTGGCTGCGGCCCATCTGCCCGCAGACAGTCAGGCTGTCTGGCATGAGCAGGCGGGCTGGGTGCGCCCTGCACAACTGGTGCAGGCGCTGCTGCAATCCCCCGGAATTCATTGGCAAGGTCATGCTTCGGCCTCAAGGCTGCTGCGCGATCCGCTGCGCCAGCTCTGGCAAGTGCAGGATGCCCAGGGCCAGACCCTGGCCGAAGCCCCGATGCTGGTGCTGGCCCTGGGCCCGGATACCAGGCCCTTGCTGCAGGCTAGCGGGCTGGCGGCAGGCGAATGGGAGCTGCAAGCCATACGCGGCCAGGTCAGCGTGGCCGAGCATGATGCCGGGACGCTGGCAGCCATGCCGCCCTTCCCCGTCAACGGTCACGGCAATCTGGTGCCGGACTTTCCCTCGGCCGACCGGGCCGGCGCGCACCAGTGGATCATGGGATCGACCTTCGAGCGCGATGTGACCGAGCTGCCGCCCACCGCCGACGACCAGCAGGCCGCCCATGCCAGCAATGGCGAAAAGCTGGCCGCTTTGCTGCCCGGCTGCAGGCAGGCGCTGCGCTCCTTCTTCGATGCTGAGCAGCGACCCGCCACCTGGGCGCGCCTGCGTTGCGCGGCCTATGACCGTCTGCCGCTGGCAGGCCCTGCCGGGCAGTCGGCAGCCGATCTACCGGGCCTATGGGTGCTGACGGGGCTGGGCTCACGCGGGCTGACGCTGTCCATGCTTTGCGGCGAGCTGCTGGCGGCGCGCCTGCATGGCGAGCCGCTGCCGCTGGATGCCAGACTGGCGCAGGCCCTGGGTACGCAGCGCCTGTGGAGCCGCTCCCTGCAGCAGCCCAGGTAAGCCACTCACAAAAAAAAGCACGCAGCGCTTACGGAGAAGTGCTGCGTGCCGTTTCGGCCCTGATTCTGAAGCCGGGTTTATTCGCTGCTTAACGATGCCACGGTGACCAGGGGCTCCAGTCTGGTCGCCAGCACCTTGTCCAGCGTCTTGCCATCCATGTCAACGACTTCAAAGCGCCAGTCTTCCCACTCCACCACGTCGGCTTCGGTGGGCACGCGGCCCAGCAGCAGCATGATCATGCCGCTCAGGGTGTGATAGCGGCCGCGCTCTTCCTCGGGCACGGCATGCAGGCCCAGCCGGTCCTTGAGCTCGGGCACGGGAATATGGCCGTCCAGCAACCAGCTGCCGTCTTCGCGCTGCACGGCCCAGCTGGTCTCAGGGTCGCGCGGCTGGAATTCGCCGGTAATCGCCTCGATCAGGTCCTGCAGCGTGACAATGCCCTGCACCTCGCCGTACTCGTCGATCACAAAAGCCATATGCAGATCGGAGGTGCGGAAGTTGTCCAGCAGCTCCATGCCGGTAATGGTCTCGGGCACATAGAGGGCCGCCTGCAAAGGCTGGTCCTTGAGCGCCTGCCTGCCCTTGTTGAGCAAGGCCTGCGTCAGCCACTGGCGGGCATTGAGCACGCCCACGATATTGTTCATATCGCCGCGCACGACCGGGAAGCGCGCATGGTCGGCCTGTTCGACACGGGCCAGAGTCTCTTCCAGGCTCTCGTCGATATCGAGACAGATGACATCGCTGCGCGGCACCATCAGCGAGCCGATCTGGCGATCGTCCAGACGGAACACGTTGCGCACCATGGTGTGCTCCTGCGACTCGATCACGCCGGCCGTGTGGCCCTCCACCAAAATGGCCTGGATTTCCTCTTCGGTCACCACGCTGCCATTGCTTTCCTTGACGCCCAGCACCTTGAGCAGGCCGCGCGTCGATGCCGACAGCAACCAGACAAAGGGTTTGGTGGCCAGGGCCAGGAAGTTGATGGGACGCGAGATCAGGCGCGCCAGGGCCTCGGGATGGGTCTGGCCCAGGCGCTTGGGAACCAGCTCGCCCACGACGATGGAGAAGTAGGTGATCAGCACCACCACCAGGCCGGTGGAGAGGTAGTCGGCATATTTCTGGGTCATGCCCATGGTGATCAGCCAGTTCTCCAGCGGGCCGGCCAGAGCCGCCTCGCCGACGATGCCGTTGAGCACGCCGATGGAGGTGATACCGATCTGGATGGTGGAGAGGAAACGCGTCGGATCCTCTCCCAGTTTGATAGCAGCTGCCGCGCCGCTGTCGCCCTCATCCACCAGTTTCTGCATGCGGCTCTTGCGGGCGGTGACCAGCGCGATTTCCGACATGGCGAACACGCCGTTCAGACAGATGAGAGCGAAAAGTATGGCTATTTCCATAGTCAGGCACCCGCTTTCAATCCAGGCGCCTCAATCATTGAACAAGCCCCGATTCTAGAGAATGCGCGGCGCAGGGCCGCTCACAAAATGCAAGCGCGCAGAAAGGAAATTCGCCGAGGCACCCTGTTCGACCTGTGAACCAGCCCTCTCACATATTCAATCAGATATATATGAAGCACTAAATAATCGTTTGTTTTTATATAAAGCCTCTCTACAGTTCAGTCCAACGATCCAAGTGCAATGCTACGCGTGGCAGGGCATACGCTCCACGGAAGAACTGAAGACATGTATCAATACACCGATTTCGACAAAGCGTTCGTCAAGCAACGCGCCGACCAGTTCCGTGACCAGCTCCAGCGCTGGCAGGCAGGCAAGCTCACGGAAGACGACTTCCGCCCGCTGCGTCTGCAAAACGGCTGGTACGTGCAGCGCTATGCGCCCATGCTGCGTGTGGCCGTGCCCTACGGTGAAATCAATTCCGCCCAGATCCGCGTACTGGCCAGGGTGGCGCGCGAGTATGACGAGCCCGAGGCCGAAGTCTTCAAACAGGCTCTGGAAGGCCAGGGCAAACTGGGCACCACCTATCTGCCCAAGAACTGCGCCCATTTCACCACCCGCACCAATGTGCAGTTCAACTGGATTCCGCTGAGCAAGTCTGCCGATGTGATGGATCTGCTGGCATCGGTGAACCTGCACGGCATCCAGACCAGCGGCAACTGCATCCGCAACACCACCACCGATGCACTGGCCGGTATCGCACCCGACGAGATCGTCGACCCCCGTCCCTATGCAGAAATTCTGCGTCAGTGGACCACGCTGCACCCCGAGTTCGCGTTTCTGCCACGCAAGTTCAAGATCGCCATCACCGGCGCCAGCGAAGACCGCGCCGCCACGGGCTGGCATGACGTGGGCCTGCACATGGTCAAGAACGAAGCCGGCGAGATCGGCTTCAAGGTCTTCGTGGGCGGCGGCATGGGCCGCACACCCGTGATCGGCACCGTGATCCGCGAGTTCCTGCCCTGGAACCAGATCATGAACTACATCGAGGCCATCGTCCGCGTCTACAACGAGCTGGGCCGCCGCGACAACAAGTACAAGGCACGCATCAAGATTCTGGTCAAGGCCGAAGGCCAGGCCTATATCGATGCCGTCGAAGAGGAATTCCGCCAGATCGTCGAAGTGGACGGCGGCCCTCACACCGTGCCCCAGGCAGAGTTCGATCGCGTGTCTGCCATGTTCACCACGCCCGCTCTGCCCGTGGTGGCCGATGCCGCAGGCGATGAGCAGGCCCTGATTGCCCAGACCGCCAAGGAACCCGCTTTTGCACGCTGGATTGCCCGCAACGTCCACGCCCACCGTGTGGCCGGTCTGCGCGCCGTGACCCTGTCCTTCAAGCGTGTGGGCCAGGCCCCCGGCGATGCACAGAGCGAACAGCTCGACGCACTGGCTCATCTGGTGGACAAGTTCTCTGCCGGCGAAGCCCGCGTGACGCACGACCAGAACGTGATGCTGCCCTGGGTGCAGGTCGGCCAGCTGCATGCGCTGTGGACCGAGGCCAAGGCCCTGGGCCTGGCCAGCACCAATGTGGCGCTGCTCACCGACATGATCGCCTGCCCCGGCGGTGACTTCTGCGCGCTGGCCAATGCCCGCAGCCTGCCGATTGCCGACGCCATCACGGCCCGCTACCAGGATCTGGACGAGCTGGACGACATCGGCGAGATCGATCTGCATATCAGCGGTTGCATCAACAGCTGTGGCCACCACCACAGCGGCCATATCGGCATCCTGGGCGTGGATAAGGACGGCAAGGAGTGGTATCAGGTCACGCTGGGCGGCTCCGACGGCTCGACCCTGTCCGGCCAGGCCGTGGCCGGCAAGGTCATCGGCCCCTCGTTCAGCGCCGCCGAAGTGCCCGATGTGATCGAAGCCGTGCTCAGCACCTATCGCGACCTGCGCCAGCCCGGCGAGCACTTCATCGACGCTGTGCGCCGCATCGGCCTGGATCCCTTCAAGGAGGCCGGCAAGGCCGCCCGCCACCCTGTGGAAACCGAAGAAGAAGCGCTGGCCTGAAGCCATAAGAACAAGGATAAAGTCATGAAAATTCTGGCAAGCAACGAATACCAGGCCCCCACCGAAAGCACCGGCAATGTGCTGGTGCTGGCGAACGATGTGAACGCCCTCGAAGCCAATCTCGACGGCATCATCCAGGTGGATCTGCATTTCCCCAACTTCACCGACGGCCGCGCCTTCAGCCAGGCCTATCTGCTGCGTCGCCGCCTGAAGTTTGCGGGCGACATCCGCGCCACCGGCGATGTGCTGATCGACCAGCTGGTTCAGATGGAGCGCACAGGCTTCAGCAGCGCCGTGCTGCGCGAAGGCGTGGACGCCGCCGATGCCCAGCGCCAGTTCGAGCGCTTTGGCGGTTTCTACCAGGCCGATGCCGTGCACACCCAGCCTCATTTCGCCGAGGTGCAAGCATGAGCCAGCTCGCCCCCGCAAGCACCCTCGACCTGGATCTGGCACGAATCAATGCCGAGCTGGGCCGCGACGCCCAGGCGCTGGTGGACTGGGCCGTGGGCCTGGGTCAGTCCACCATCGTCACCACCAACTTCCGTCCCTTCGAGGCGGTGATCCTGCACATGGTGACGCGCGCCAACCCCGACGTGCCCGTGGTCTGGATGGACAACGGCTACAACACCGAAGCCACCTATCAGTTTGCCGATGCGGTGACCAAGCAGCTTGGGCTCAAGCTCAAGATCTACCTGCCGCTGCGCTCACGCGCCCACCGCGAGGCCGTGGAAGGCGCCACGCCGGCATTGGACGACCCGCGCCATGCGGCCTTCACCGAAGAGGTGAAGCTGGAGCCCTTTGCCCGCGCCCTGCGCGAGACCGCACCCAAGGTCTGGTTCACCGCTCTGCGCGCCACCGACACCGCCGTGCGTGCGCAGATGGACCCCGTGAGCATCAACCCCGACGGTCTGGTCAAGGTTGCGCCGCTGCTGCACTGGTCGTCCAAGGAGCTGTACGAATACTGCGAAAAGCACGGCCTGCCCAACAACTTTGACTATGTGGACCCCACCAAGGGCGAAGACAACCGCGAGTGCGGCCTCCACATTGCTCACTAAAAAATAGCAACCAGCGCTTGCTAGATATGCGCTAGAGAACTGTTTCGCTTGAAAGTGTATTTATGAACGCCCGTGTGGATACTTCCGTGTTGAGCCATCTCAGCAATCGCCACCTGGATGCGCTGGAAGAAGAAACCATCTTCATCCTGCGCGAAGTGGCCGCCGCTTTTGAACGCCCCACCCTGCTGTTTTCGGGCGGCAAGGATTCGCTGGTCATGCTTCGCTGCGCCGAAAAAGCCTTTGGCGCAGGCCGCATCCCCTACCCTCTGCTGATGATCGACACCGGCCACAACTTCCCAGAAGTGACCGATTTCCGCGACCAGCGAGCCAGGGAACTGGGCGCCGAGCTCATCGTGCGCAGTGTGGAAGACTCGATGGCACGCGGCACCGTGCGCCTGGCCCACCCCGGCGAATCGCGCAATGTGCACCAGTCCGTGACGCTGCTGGAGGCGATTGACGAGTTCCGCTTCGATGCCCTGATCGGCGGCGCGCGCCGCGACGAGGAAAAGGCCCGCGCCAAGGAACGCATCTTCAGCCACCGCGACAGCTTCGGCCAGTGGCAGCCCAAGGCCCAGCGCCCCGAACTGTGGACGCTGTTCAACACCCGTATTGCGCAGGGAGAGCATTTCCGCGTCTTCCCCATCAGCAACTGGACCGAGCTGGACGTGTGGCAGTACATCGCCCGAGAAAACATCGCCCTGCCATCGATCTACTACACCCACAAGCGCGATGTGGTGGAGCGCAAGGGCCTGCTGGTGCCCGTGACCGAGCTGACGCCTCCCAGGGATGGCGAAGAAGTGGTGGTACGTGATGTGCGTTTCCGCACCGTGGGTGACATCACCTGCACCTGCCCCGTGGAAAGCACGGCAGCAACGGCCGAAGACATCGTGATCGAAACCCTGGCCGCCGAGGTCAGCGAACGTGGCGCGACGCGCATGGATGACAAGACCAGCGAAGCGTCCATGGAAAAGCGCAAGAAAGACGGTTACTTCTAACGCTCCCCCTGTGGCGCTATCGCGCCTTCCCCCTCTCTCGTCAGGCTTCGCCTTCGGGAGGGGGACGACACCAGCGCAGCGGGACGGCCCTTGCGCGGTGTCCGGGGTTGGGCCATGCCTGTTCAAGGATCACGCCCAGGCCTGATCGAAGAAAGAATGCGATGACTGAAACTATTAATTCCATAGCTGCTAGCGCAAGTCCATCAAGCGTTACAGACCAATTTGATGCACATACCAGCAGCGCGCTGCGCTTTATCACCTGCGGCTCGGTCGATGACGGCAAGAGCACGCTGATCGGCCGCCTGCTGGTGGACACCCGCGCCGTGCTGCAGGATCAGCTGGCCGGCGTCACCAAGTCCGGCGAAACCGATCTGGCCCTGCTGACCGACGGCTTGGCCGCCGAGCGCGAGCAAGGCATCACGATCGACGTGGCCTACCGCTACTTCGCCACCGAGTCGCGCAAGTTCATCATTGGCGATGCACCTGGTCACGAGCAGTACACCCGCAATATGGTGACGGCCGCATCAAGCGCCGATGCCGCCGTGGTGCTGGTCGACGCCACCAAGCTGGACTGGAAGAATGCCGATCTGGAGCTGCTGCCCCAGACCCGCCGTCACAGCCTGCTGGCCCACCTTCTACGCGTGAACTCGCTGGTGTTTGCCGTCAACAAGCTCGATGCCGTTCAGGACCCGGCCCTGGCCTTTGCCCATATCAGCGCCGCGCTGCAGAAGTTCACGGCCTCCGCAGACATCAAGATCACGGCCACCGTGCCTGTGTCCGCGCTCAAGGGCTACAACGTGGTCAACAGCGCCGACGGCTGGGCCGGCTACCAAGGCCCCAGCTTGCTGCAGCTGCTGGAGCAACTACCCAACACACCCACCGACAGCGATCTGGCATTGGCCTTCCCCGTGCAGTGGGTGGAGAAGTTCTCCTCCTCGTCCGACACCAGCCAGGGTCGCCGCGTGTTCTGGGGCCGTGTCGCCACGGGCCTGGCCCAGGTCGGTGCCCAGGTGCAGATTCTGCCCAGTGGCCAGCTCGCCACCGTGGCCCAGGTCATAGATCACGCCCGCGCCCCCAAGGAAGTGGCTGCCGGCCTGTCCGCCGGCATCACGCTGGACCGTGAGGTCGACGTCTCGCGCGGCGACTGGATCATTGCTGCACCCGTGCAAGCAGAAGTGGCCGACGATGACTTCGATGCCCCTGCTGCCGCAAGCCCCTGGCCCAGCAGCCGCGAGATCACCGCCACCGTGGCCTGGATGGACAACGAGCCCCTGGTGCCCGGCCGTGTCTACTGGGCGCTGCACGGCCACCGCTGGGTCAAGGCCAAGGCCCGCCGCCTGGTTCACCGCCTCAACATCAACACGCTGGACAAGGAAGATGCCCAGCAGCTCGAAGCCAACGCCATAGGCCAGGTGGAACTGGTGCTGCAGGAAGCGATTCCGGCGGCTCCCTTCACCCAGGCTCGCCAGCTGGGCTCGCTGATTCTGGTGGACACCGCCAGCAACGCCACAGCCGGCGCCGCGCTGGTGAACTGAGGCAACCGAAGGCAGGGCCGTACCCCGATCTGGCCGTCAAACCGGATCTCCATACGGCCTTATCCGGCCAGGCACTGGCGCTGCGCGGGAAAAAACCTAAAATCAAGGGGTTTTACCAATCCCCACCCAAGAAGAAGATTCTCAATGACTCACGTCGTTACCGAAAACTGCATCAAGTGCAAGTACACCGATTGCGTGGACGTATGCCCCGTGGACTGCTTCCGTGAAGGCCCCAACTTTCTGGTGATTGATCCCGATGAATGCATTGACTGCGCCGTCTGCATTCCTGAATGCCCGGCCAATGCCATCTTTGCCGAAGAAGATGTGCCGGCCGATCAACTGGCCTTTATCAAGCTGAACGTGGATCTGTCCCAGCTCAAGAGCTGGAAGAGCATCACCAAGCGCAAGGCCTCGCTGCCCGACGCCGACGAGTGGAATGGCAAGCCGAACAAAGTGGATTTGCTGGAGCGCTGAGCCAGTCTGGGCGCTGACTGCGCTACGCTTGCCCGCATGAGCCTGTCCAACGCAACGACCAACGCTTTTCTCACTCAACAACAACCCGCCGTGGAAACCGACGCCATCATCATTGGCGCAGGTCCGGCGGGTTTGTTTCAGGCCTTCCAGCTCGGCCTTCAGGGCATTCAAGCCCATCTGATCGACGCCCTGCCCCATGTCGGCGGCCAGTGCAGCCAGCTCTATGCGCACAAGCCCATCTACGACATTCCCGGCATTCCTGTCTGCACGGGTCTGGAGCTGGTGCAACTGCTGGAAAAGCAGATCGCGCCCATGCAGGTAACGCGCCATCTTTCACAGCAAGTACAGGCCCTGCAGGCCCTTGAGGACGGGCGCTGGCAGGTCGGCACCACGGCTGGAGCCGTCTTTCACACGCGCACCGTTTTCATCGCCGCAGGAGTCGGCGCCTTTGTTCCCAAGGCCCTCAAGGCGCCGGGAGTGGATGGACTCGAACCAGGCCAGCTGCACTATCACCCGCAGCAGCCGGACATGGCTGCAGGCCGCCAGGCGCTGGTCTATGGCGGCGATGAGGAAGCCGTGGCCGCAGCCATTGCCTGCACTGCCAATGCAGCCAGAACCGTTCTCATGCACCGCCGCGACAGCTTCAATGCCGAGCCCGCGCAACTGGCCCAGCTGCAGCAGCTGCGCGAATCTGGCGCCGTAGAAGTCCTGATTGGCCAGATCACCGAAGTGCGGCACGGCAATGGCCGGCTGCAGGCCGTGCAATGGATGGATGGCGAAGGCGATGAACATACGCTGCACGTCGAGCTGCTGCTGGTTTATCAGGGCATCTCGCCCAAGCTGGGCCCTTTGACGGACTGGGGCCTGGCGCTGGAGCGCAAGCAGCTGGCGGTGGATCCGGCAACGCTTGCCACCAGTGCCCCGGGAATCTATGCCGTCGGCGACATCGTCAGCTACAGCGGCAAGAAGCGGCTGATCCTCTGCGCATTTCATGAGGCCACCATGGCCGCGTTCGCGGCCGCCGAATACCTGCAGGGCAGCAAGCCTTTGCTGGAATACACGACGACCAGCGCCCGCCTGCACGCCATCCTGGGCGTGTCGCACTGAAGCGCTTGCGGCGCATTTCTCCCACGCTCTAGGCACCGCCGCCTTTCAGACAGGCATAAAAAAACCGCTATCCCTCGTATGCGGGATAGCGGTGTAAATCACGACGGGGTCAGACCCCACCGCGCGCACTTTGATCTCGAGTCAATGACCATGAGCCGGCTTGACCGGAATGATGGGAACTTCCTTGCCTTCCTTGTCGTAGATCTTGCCACCTTCGACGCGGTCGCCATCGGCCAGGGCTTCCAGTACATGCTGGCTCAGGGCACGGCCATAGCCGGCTTCAAAGACGGAAGGCTGATCGGAATTGCCTTGCTTGAAGTGGTTGTAGAGCAGGTTCAGGGTCACAGCAACCAGAGCGGTTGCGCTGATGCCCGAGTGGAAAATCGTGGCAAACCATGCGGGGAACTGGTCATAGAACTTGGGAGCCACCACCGGCAGCAGACCCGCGCTCACCGAGGTGGCAACAATGATCAGATTCATATTGTTGTTGTACTCCACCTTGGCCAGGGTACGGATGCCGCTCGCAGCCACGGTACCGAACAGCACCAGGCCGGCGCCGCCCAGCACGGAGGGAGGCACGCAGGCCACGATACGCCCCATCACCGGCAGCACGCCAAATACGATCAGGATCAGGCCGGAGAAAGCCACCACAAAACGGCTCTTGATTCCAGTCACGGCCACCAGACCCACGTTCTGCGCAAAAGCGCTTTGCGTGAAGCCGCCGAAGATGGGAGCCACGATGCTGGACAGCATGTCGGCGCGCAGACCGTCACCGAGTCGACGACCGTCCACGGGGCTGTCCACGATTTCGCCCACGGCCAGCACGTCGGCCGAGGTTTCCACCAGAATCACGAGAATCACGATGAACATGGAGATGGTTGCCGCCATGTCAAAAGTGGGCCAGCCGAAATGCAAAGGCGTCGGTACCGCAAAGATGGGGCCGTTGAACACCTGGGAGAAATCGGCCTTGCCGATGAACACCGCCGTGATGGTGCCCACCACGATCGCCACCAGAATCGACAGGCGCGACAACATGGCATTGCCCAGCTTGCTGAACAGCAGCACCATGAACAGCGACAGCCCGGCCAGACCGATATTGCCCATGCTGCCGTAATCAGCCGACTTGGCATTGCCGCCCATGGCCCAATGCGCAGCCACTGGCATCAGCGACATGCCGATCACCGTGATCACGCAGCCATTGACCAGCGGCGGGAAGAATTTGGTGATGCGCGAAAAAACCGGCGCAATGATCAGGCCCAGTACCGAGGCGTACATGACAGCCCCCAGCACGCCCTGCATGCCGCCGCCGGTATGCAGAATGCTGACCATGGTGGCCACACCTGCGAATGAAACGCCTTGAACCAGAGGCAGGCGGCAGCCGAAGAAAGGGATGCCCAGGGTCTGCAGCAAGGTTGCCACACCACCCATGAACAGGCAGGCGGTCACCAGCAGGCCGGCGTCGGCAGCGGACATGCCAGCCGCTTCGGCCACGATCAGAGGCACTGCCACGATGCCGCCGTACATGGTCAACACATGTTGCAAGCCGTACATGAGGTTGGCGGTGACGCCAAGATTCTCATCTTCGGGGCGCTTGACGGTCGCATCCCTGGATGCTCCGGTCTGATCGTTCATCTTTGTCTCCTAAATTACCAACTCACCAAGGCTCTTGAGGCCTTTTGCTCTGTCCAGTCGACTTGCAGCGACTGCCCTTGGCAGCGATCTGTCTTCCGATCGCCCCAGCGAGGCCTTGTGCTGCCGCCAGTCGCTCTTCTGCGAGAGCGATCCGACCTATAGAAAAGAGCAAACCACTCTTTCATTCACCCAAGTCAGTCTTTCAATCTCCTTTGATTGCATGACATCCGCCGGACGGACTATTCCATTGCGCAATCAAAGCCATACCCAGCAGGGCATGAGTCGAGACTGTACGTCGCCAGGACACCAAAATTGTCTACAGTTTTGTATACAAAGTGCTGACCAGAACCTTTCCAAAGCTCAACAGCAGGCCAATTGCCTGCTGTTGAGCGCGAAAAAATTGACTTATGTCACGGACACCCGGACCCCAAGGCCCGGCAAGAAACAAAAAGATGCAAGCTCCACTTCCATGGAGGCTTGCACCTGATGTAGGTCAGAGAAGGAATCGAGAGCGCCTGTCCGCTCAGGCTCAGTCGTCTTCGGCCTGCGCGATGCCGGGAAACAGCACATCGGTAAAGCCGAACTGGCTGAAATCGCGTACGCGCATCGGATAGAGCTTGCCCCAGAGGTGGTCACACTCATGCTGAACCACGCGTGCGTGGAAACCATCGACCGTGCGGTCGATCGGATCGCCATAGAGGTCAAAGCCGGTATAGCGCACCTTGCTCCAGCGCGGCACCATGGCTCGCAGACCGGGTACAGACAGACAACCTTCCCAATCCAGTTGCTCCTCTTCACCGATTGGAGTGATGACCGGATTGATCAGCACGGTGCGGGGCACTATGGGGGCGTCGGGGTAGCGAGGATTGGGCTCGCCCGAGCCGAACACCACCATCTGCAGATCCTCACCGATCTGCGGCGCCGCCAGACCTGCGCCGTTGGCGGCATGCATGGTGTCCAGCAAATCCTTGAGCAATAGATGCAGCGCATCGGTATCAAATTCAGTCACCGGCTTAGCAAGCCGCAACAGACGGGGATCACCCATCTTCAAAATGGCACGTACGGTCATAGATCAATATAGCGCGCAGCAGCCACCGGGCCACCGCACTGTTTCATTCTTCAAAAGCATAGCGTCAGCCCCAATCAACCTGAACCCTGCGACCTGTTTGGGGCATCAGGCACAGAGAATTTGATGAAATTGCGATGAACTTCCTGCGAGCCTATTTTTACACCCTATAATCTAGGTCTTCTTCCTCAATAGCTCAGTCGGTAGAGCGCCGGACTGTTAATCCGTAGGTCCCTGGTTCGAGCCCAGGTTGAGGAGCCAAGAATTCCGATGCTTTGCGGATATCAAAGCATCAAACCGACATATTCCTCAATAGCTCAGTCGGTAGAGCGCCGGACTGTTAATCCGTAGGTCCCTGGTTCGAGCCCAGGTTGAGGAGCCAAAATCCAATCGCCTTGCAATCGTTCAAGGCAGTCACACCGACACATTCCTCAATAGCTCAGTCGGTAGAGCGCCGGACTGTTAATCCGTAGGTCCCTGGTTCGAGCCCAGGTTGAGGAGCCAAATTCAATCGCCTTGCAATCGTTCAAGGCATGTCACACCGACACATTCCTCAATAGCTCAGTCGGTAGAGCGCCGGACTGTTAATCCGTAGGTCCCTGGTTCGAGCCCAGGTTGAGGAGCCAAAATTCAATCGCCTTGCAATCGTTCAAGGCAGTCACGCCGACACATTCCTCAATAGCTCAGTCGGTAGAGCGCCGGACTGTTAATCCGTAGGTCCCTGGTTCGAGCCCAGGTTGAGGAGCCATCAAAAAGCCTGTATGCACGCATACAGGCTTTTCTTTTATCCGCTCAGGCTGCCCTAACCACGCCCACGGACGCCCCCACGGGCGGCGCATCTACGGCGACGGCCTTGTGTGCCGAGTGTGGGACATAGGGATAGTGGTGCGGCACGGCCGGAATATGGTGCTGCTCGCCCTCCTCCCAGGCCCGCAACTCATCTTCCAGCCGCGCAGCGCGTTCGGCATACATCTGCGCAGAGGACTGGTAGTACTCCGCCGCGATGGAGTGCTCAAGAATGGCCATGCGAGCTTCCTGCAGATAGGCACGCGTGCGGCGGATATAGCGTGGTTCGGAACGTCCAAAACCGAAGATCTTGCCGAAAAACATGTCCAACCTCCTTTTCCGGTAACAACGCAAATCCGTCATACCCATCATCCGATGAGGTGCTGCTGTCAGCGTACTGTCTCTGGCCCATGGCATCTGTCCCACAGCAAGAGTTCGCCTCGTAGGATGGAGACCCGCTCCCCACGGCAAGCCGCCCGAAGCCAGCTCGCCGCCGCGCGCCGAAGGCTTTCTGCATCACAAAGACACTGTCCAGAAATCAAAGAGACACATTGCCAGGGACTTTTGCAGTGTCTTTCGGTAAGCCCCCAACCTTCCGGCCGATGTCTTGCGACTCCTGTGAAACACCAAAGCGCAATGGCGTTTCCACCTATACCCATGGGCTTGTGCGGCACCTGGAACAGGCCTTTGCAGCTTGAGACAGCCTCCACTCGCAAGCCTTACAGGCCAAGGGCCGCCGCCACGCCGCGAAACTCCTTAGAAATCAATGCAGCGCGCCTGCTGCCCAGGCCATCTCTCAGGCCTCGCCGGCCTGCAGGAAGTCCAGGATACCTTGAGCCACATGAACGCCTGATGACAGGCAGGCCGTCAGCAGGTAGCCGCCCGTCGGAGCTTCCCAGTCCAGCATCTCCCCGGCACAGAAGACACCGGGAAGTGCCGCACACATGCCGCGCGCGTCCAGAGCTTCCAGACGGACCCCGCCAGCCGTGCTGATAGCCTCATCAATGGGGCGTGGCGCGATGGCGGTCAGGGGCACCGCCTTGATCGTCGATGCCAGACGCTTCATGTCCGCCATGCCATCCTTGCCGAGCACCTCATACAGCAAGCCCGTCTTGATGCCGTCCAGCCCCAGACGTCCCTTGAGATGACTGCTGAGGCTGCGCGAGCCGCGCGGCCGCATCACTTCCTGCTGCACACGCTCCGCACTCCACTGCGGCAGCAGATCCAGCTCGAAGCAGGCTGCGCCCTGGCGGGAAATGCTGTCTCGCAGCAGGGATGAAACTGCATAGACAAGACTGCCTTCCACCCCGCTTTGCGTCGCCACAAACTCCCCCTGGCGCTCAAAGCGGACCCCTTGATCATCCACAAACCTCAGAACCACCGACTTGAATGGCTGGCCCGCATAACGCTGCGCAAACACCTCGCTCCACCCTGCTTCACGCCCCTGCGGCCAACCCACATCAAAGCCGCAATTGGCCGCCTGCAAGGGAGCAATGTCCACACCCTTGTCCTGCAACAGCGCAACCCAGGCGCCATCCGAGCCCAGACGCGCCCAGCTGCCTCCGCCGGTCGCCAGCACCAGGGCCTTGCAGCCGATCTTGACCCTGGCTCCCCCTGTCTGGAAAACCGGCTGACCATCCTCCGACCAGCCTGTCCAGCGGTGACGCATATGGAATTGCACTCCCAGCGACTTCATGCGCACAAGCCAGGCCCGCAGCAGCGGCGCAGCCTTCATATCCGCCGGAAACACGCGCCCGGATGTACCCACAAAGGTATCAAAGCCCAGCTCCTTGACCCAGGCCCGAAGTTCGTCCGCACCCCATTTTTCGAGCCAAGGGGCCAGATCGCCAGCGCGGGAGCCATAACGGGTCACAAAACCGGAGAACTCTTCGGAATGCGTGAGATTGAGGCCGCCCTTGCCGGCCATGAGGAACTTTCGGGCCGCCGAGGCCTTCGCCTCGAAGACCCTGACCGACAGGCCGGCCTTTGCCAGTTGCTCGGCCACCATCAGGCCTGCAGGCCCGGCGCCGACCACAGCCACATCACAGGCCGATTCAACATCGGTCATCAACGGTTCCGGGACACTCATAGTTCTACCACCTCAATCAGCTCGCGGCCAGAGGCCGCCAAAGGGTGCGCAGAATACCATCGACGGCATTTCTGCAATACTGCGGGCACTATTAGCGCGATAGCAGCAAACAACCACCCACACACCATGACGGGAGATGAGTTTCTGTCACAATCAGTTCACTAGGCGAATAGACCGCCGACCTTTTTTGATTCAAGAAAATCCAGGACTACAAATGGCCAGCGAATTGATCAAGCACATCACGGATGCCAGCTTTGAATCCGACGTACTGCAACCCGGCACGACCGTGCTGGTGGATTACTGGGCTGAGTGGTGCGGCCCTTGCAAGATGATCGCCCCCATCTTGGACGATGTGGCCGAAGGCTACAAAGGCAAGGTGCAGATCGCCAAGATGAATGTGGATGAAAACCGTGAAATCCCCGCCAAGTTCGGCATTCGCGGCATCCCCACGCTGATGCTGTTCAAGGACGGCCAACTGGCCGCCACCAAGGTTGGCGCACTGAACAAGACCCAGCTGTCCGCCTTCCTCGATCAGCACATCTGATGTATTTGACAAACAGGGCTCCGGATGGAGCTCTGTTTGCTTTCGGGGCTCCCTCTTTCACATCTGCAACAGACCTTGCGCAGGCCGCAGATGACAAGTCCTCGATAAATAGCTTGCAAGCTGCGCCAGTTTTCCTGTCATAATGTACGAACCGCCGGCCACCGCATGGGACCGCGCTGGATTTTCTTCAGGCAAGCCTGCCCACTACTACAGTGTTTCGTTAGGCTCTACGCCTCTCCCCCCTGGTTATTCTCACTCCACGCTTGGAGTCATTTCATGCACCTTAATGAACTCAAGGCACTGCACGTGTCTGAAGTCTTGAAGCAGGCCGAAGCGCTTGAGATCGAAAACGTCGGTCGCATGCGCAAGCAGGAACTGATGTTCGCCATCATCAAAAAGCGCGCGAAAGCCGGTGAACAGGTTTTCGCCGACGGCGTGCTGGAAATCCTGCCCGATGGCTTCGGCTTCCTGCGTAGCCCCGATACCAGCTACACCGCAAGCACCGACGACATCTATATCTCGCCCAGTCAGGTGCGCCGCTTCAACCTGCACACCGGCGACATGATCGAAGGCGAAGTGCGCATCCCCAAGGATGGCGAGCGCTACTTTGCCCTGACCAAGCTCGACAAGGTCAACGGCGGCCCACCCGAGCAAAACAAGCACAAGGTTCTGTTTGAGAACCTGACCCCTCTGTTCCCCAAGGAGCAGATGCGCCTTGAGCGCGACATCAAGGGCGAAGAAAACATCACCGGCCGCATCATCGACATCATCGCCCCCATCGGCCGCGGCCAGCGCGCGCTGATCGTGGCACCGCCCAAGAGCGGCAAGACCATGATGATGCAAAGCATTGCGCACGCCATCACCGCCAACCACCCCGATGTGCACCTGATGGTGCTGCTGGTGGACGAGCGCCCTGAAGAAGTGACGGAAATGCAGCGCTCGGTCAAGGGCGAGATCATCGCCTCCACCTTCGACGAGCCAGCTACCCGTCACGTGCACGTGGCCGAAATGGTGATCGAGCGCGCCAAGCGCTTGGTGGAACTGGGCAAGGATGTGGTCATCCTGCTGGACTCCATCACCCGCCTGGCCCGCGCCTACAACAACGTCGTGCCCTCGTCGGGCAAGGTGCTGTCGGGCGGTGTGGACTCCAACGCACTGCAGCGCCCCAAGCGCTTCTTCGGTGCGGCCCGCAACGTGGAAGAAGGCGGCTCGCTGACCATCATCGCCACGGCACTGGTCGACACCGGCAGCCGCATGGACGAAGTGATCTTTGAAGAATTCAAGGGCACCGGCAACAGCGAACTGCACCTGAACCGTCGCCTGTATGAAAAGCGCGTGTTCCCAGCCATCGAACTCACCAAGAGCGGTACACGCCGCGAAGAGCTGCTGCTGGCTCCCGAGATTCTGCAAAAGACTCGTATCCTGCGCCAGTTCATGTACAACATGGACGAGATCGAGTCCATGGAGCTGATGATCAAGAACATGAAGGCCACCAAGAACAATGTGGAGTTCTTCGACATGATGCGCCGCGGCGGCTAAGCTGCTGCGCCATGCAAGACAAAGCCCCGCTTCGCGGGGCTTTGTTGTTTCTGGAGCTCGACCGCCTTACTTGACATAGCTCAAACTGATTTGCGAGCCGCCCCCCAATACTGGGGTTCACATCTATACAAATCTTGCGCCAAGCGGAAGCCAAAAGCTTTCAAGTCGCAGGTTCTGCATTCATGCCCCCATCAGCGAATCGCCAATCACCTCCTATCCCCACATCGATGCGCCTGCTGGCATCAGCCGCCTTGCTGGCCGCTGTGGCTGCCTGCAGCACCAGCGTGCAGATGCTGCAGCCACAGGCGCAGGCCAGGCTGCCGGGCCTGTGGCCCCAGGCCTGGACGCAGCAGAACAGCGCCGCAGCGCCGCTTGCCTGGCAGGACTTCTATGCAGACCCGGTATTGCAGCAGCTGATAGAAGCGGCTCTCGCCCACAATCAGGACCAGCGCCTGGCGCTGCTGCGCGTACAGGAGGCCCAGGCTGCCTACGGCATCCAGAGCGCGGCCAGGCTGCCAACCATCGGGCTTGGCAGCAGCCATGCCAGAGCACGCGTACCCGCCGACCTCAATGCCAGCGGCCGCTCCGTGGTTGCCGGCGATCAGGAGGTCTTTGTGGGCCTCAACAGCTGGGAGCTCGACCTCTGGGGCCGTGTCAAAAGCCTCAGCGATGCCGCCTTGGGCAACTATCTGGCGCTGGATGCCACGCAGCATGCCGTTCAATCCAGTCTCATCAAACAGGTGGCGCTGAACTATCTGGCCCTGAGCAGCCTCGATGAGCGCCTGGCCCTGACCGAGCGCACGATTGCCAGCCGCGAGGAATCGCTGCGCATCTTCAAGCGGCGCACCGAGGTGGGTTCCACCTCGCGCTATGCGCTCACGCAGGTACAGACGCTGGTCCACCAGGCCAAGCTCATAGGCACTCAACTTGCGCAGCAGCGCGCGCTGCAGGCCAATGCGCTGCAGCAGCTCACGGGTCTGGATGCAGAGCGCTTGCCGCAGCGGCTGTCCACACCGGTCAACCTCAAACCCGTTGCCGAAGGCCTGCCCTCGGCTCTGCTCACGCAGCGTCCCGACATCATTGCCGCCGAGTACGGCCTGCAGGCCGCCAAGGCCAATGTGGCCGCCGCGCGCGCAGCGTTCCTGCCCCGTATCGCGCTGACCGGCAGCTGGGGCACGGCCAGCGCCGAACTCGACGGCCTGTTCAAAGGCGGCAGTCGTGCCTGGCAGTTCGTCCCTTCGATCTCGCTGCCGATCCTTGACGGCGGCCAGCGCCAGGCCAACCTGGATCTGCAGGCCGTGCGACAGAACATCGCGGTGGTCCAGTACGAGAAAACCATAGAGACGGCGATGCGCGAGGTGCTGGACGCACTGTCCAGCCGCAGCACGCTGGAGCAGCAGCAGCTGGTGCTGACCGAGCAGCGCGCAGCCCTCAAGGAGCGTGCCCGGCTGGCGCGGCTGCGCTATGACCAGGGAGCCTCGCCCTATCTCGATGTGCTGGATGCCGAACGCGACCTGCTGAGCGCAGAGCAGCAACTGGTCCAGGGCCGCGAAGCCCTGCTGTCCACCCAGGTCGCGCTCTACGCGGCCCTGGGCGGAGGCTACACCACCCAAGGCCAGAGCAGCGCCTCCGCCCCTGCCGCCCTCCAACCCTGATCTGCAAATCCATGCCCATGAACAAGAAACTGACCCTCGCCGCGCTCATCGTTGCCGCAGCCGCCCTGGGTGCCTATGGCTGGCAGCAATGGCGCAGCGCCCAGGCTTCCGAAGGCCTGGTCAGCGGCAACGGCCGCATCGAGGCCACCGAGATCGACGTCGCCACCAAATACGCCGGCCGCATTGCCGAAGTCCTGGTGCAGGAAGGCGAGTTCGTCAAAGCCGGCCAGCCCCTGGCCCGCATGCAGATCGAGAGCCTGCAGGCTCAGCAGCGCGAAGCCATCGCCGGCCGCGAGCGCGCCTCTCATGCAGTGACCTCGGCACGCGCCGAAATCGCGCTGCGCGAAAGCCAGTATGCGGCCACCATCGCCACGGTTGCGCAACGCGAGGCAGAGCTGGATGCAGCGCTGCGCCGCGTCAATCGCTCCGAAACACTGGCGCGCGAAGGTGCGTCCTCGGAGCAGGAGCTGGACGACGACCGGGCGCGCGTGCGTGGTGCCCGGGCCGCGCTCAAGGCCGCCAAGGCCCAGGCCACGGCCGCCAAGGCAGCCATCGACGCAGCCAAGGCCCAGAGCATCGGTGCGGAGTCGGCGGTGACGGCCGCCGCCGCCACCGTCCAGCGCATCGATGCCGACGTCAAGGACAGCGAACTCACCGCCCCGCGCGATGGCCGCGTGCAATACCGGCTGGCCCAACCCGGCGAGGTGATCGGCGCGGGCGGCAAGGTGCTCAATATGGTGGATGTCTCGGATGTCTACATCAGCTTCTTCCTGCCCGAGACCGTGGCTGGCCGCGTGGCCCTGGGTACCGAGGTGCGCATCGTGCTGGATGCGGCACCGCAATATGTGATCCCGGCCCAGGTGTCCTTTGTCGCCAGCACCGCCCAGTTCACGCCCAAGACCGTGGAGACGGCCAGCGAAAGACAGAAGCTGATGTTCCGCGTCAAGGCCCGCATCGCCCCGGATCTGCTGCAAAAGCATTTGACACAGGTCAAGACAGGCCTGCCTGGCGTGGCCTGGATCAAGCTCGACAAGGAGCGCGAATGGCCGGCCCGACTGGAGCTGCGCACCGGCGACGCTTCGGCCTCGTGAATACCGGGACCCGGTTTGCCATGACCCAGCATGTAGCCACCTTGCGTGAAGTGACGCTCGCCTACGGCAAGACGCAGGCGCTGCGCGGCCTGAGCCTGGAAATTCCGGCAGGCTTCATGGTCGGCCTGATCGGCCCCGACGGCGTGGGCAAGTCCAGCCTGCTGTCGCTGATTGCGGGAGCGCGCGCGCTGCAAGGCGGCGAGATACAGGCGCTGGGTGGCGATATGCGCAGCAAAAAGCACCGCGATGCAGTCTGCCCGCGCATTGCCTACATGCCTCAGGGCCTGGGCAAGAACCTCTACCCCACGCTGTCGGTGGAAGAGAATCTGCAGTTCTTCGGGCGCCTTTTCGGGCATGACGCGGCCGAGCGCCGGGCGCGCATCGACGATCTGACCCAGAGCACCGGACTGCAGAAATTCCTCTCCCGCCCAGCGGGCAAGCTCTCGGGCGGCATGAAGCAGAAGCTGGCGCTGTGCTGCGCCCTGATCCACGACCCCGACCTGCTGATTCTCGACGAGCCCACGACCGGCGTGGACCCGCTGGCGCGCGCGCAGTTCTGGGATCTGATCAACCGCATCCGTGGCCAGCGCCCGCAGATGAGCGTGATCGTGGCCACAGCCTATATGGACGAGGCCCAGCGCTTCGACTGGCTGGCCGCCATGGATGACGGCCGGATTCTGGCCACCGGCACGCCCGCCGAGCTGCTGGCACGCACCGGCATGCCGGCGCTGGAGGCCGCCTTCATCGCCCTGCTGCCCGAGGAGAAAAAACGCGGCCATGCCGCCGTGGTGATCCCGCCGCTGCAGACCCGCGATGACGACATCGCCATCGAGGCGCGCGATCTCACCATGCGCTTTGGCGATTTCGTGGCCGTGGACCATGTGAACTTCCGCATCCGGCGCGGCGAGATCTTCGGCTTTCTGGGCTCCAACGGCTGCGGCAAGTCGACCACCATGAAGATGCTGACCGGGCTGCTGCCCGCCAGCGAGGGAGATGCCTGGCTGTTCGGCAAGAGGCTCGATCCGCATGATGTGGCCACGCGCCAGCGAGTGGGCTACATGTCCCAGGCCTTTTCGCTCTACGGCGAGCTGACCGTGCTGCAGAACCTGGTGCTGCACGCCGAACTCTTCCATGTGGACGCGGCCCAGATCCCCGCGCGGGTCGAGGAGATGATCACCCGCTTCGGCCTCACCGAGGTGCGCGAGACCCTGCCCGGCAATATGCCGCTGGGCATGCGCCAGCGCCTGTCGCTGGCCGTGGCCATGGTGCACAAGCCGGAGCTGCTGATTCTCGACGAGCCCACCTCGGGCGTGGACCCCGTGGCGCGCGACCAGTTCTGGCGCCTGCTGATCGAGCTCTCGCGCCGCGACCGCGTGACCATCTTCATCTCCACGCACTTCATGAACGAGGCCGAGCGCTGCGACCGCATGTCCATGATGCATGCGGGCAAGGTGCTGGACAGCGACCGGCCGGCAGCCCTGACCGCCAAGCGCGGTGCGGCCACACTGGAAGAGGCCTTCATCGGCTATCTGGTGGAGGCCTCGGGCGAGGCCGCACCCGTGCTCGATATCAAAAAAGAAGCTACTACCGCTCGCTCTGCTTCATTTTCAGACTTAAATCATGCTGAATCCCAAGTGGATGACGCGCAAAAAGCTCCTTTTTCAGAAGCACATTTCAGCGGCCCCGGCTTCAGCCTGCAACGCCTGTGGAGCTATCTGTGGCGCGAGTCGCTGGAGCTGCAGCGCGATCCCGTGCGCGCCACGCTGGCCCTGGTGGGTTCGCTGGTGCTGATGGTGGTGATCGGCTTCGGCATCAGCATGGACGTCGAAGACCTGCGTTTCGCGGTGCTGGACCGCGACCAGAGCACCATCAGCCAGAACTATGTGAACAATCTCGCGGGCTCGCGCTATTTCATTGAAATGCCTGCCATCCGGGACTACGCCGACCTGGACCGGCGCATGAAAAGCGGCGAGCTGGCACTGGCCATCGAGATTCCACCCGGTTTTGGCCGTGATGTGCTGCGCGGCTCGAAAGTAGCCGTGGGCGCCTGGTTCGACGGCGCCATGCCCCAGCGCGGCGAGACCGTCAAAGGCTATGTCCAGGCCATGCACCAGCTCTGGCTGGCGCAGCAGGCACGCGAGCGCCTGGGCGTGCAGCTGGCCAGCCAGGTCAGCCTGGAGACCCGCTTTCGCTACAACCCTGATGTGAAAAGCCTGCCCGCCATGGTGCCGGCCGTGATTCCGCTGCTGCTGATGATGCTGCCGGCCATGCTCACGGCCCTGGCCGTGGTGCGCGAAAAAGAGCTGGGCTCCATCGTGAACCTGTACGTCACCCCCGTGACCCGCACCGAGTTTCTGCTGGGCAAGCAGCTGCCCTATGTGGTGCTGGCCATGCTGAACTTCTTTCTGATGTGCGCCATGGCGGTCTTCGTCTTCGGCGTGCCCATGACCGGCAGCTTCCCGCTGCTCGTCTTGGCCGCCCTGCTCTTCAGCGTCATTGCCACGGGCATGGGCCTGCTGGCCTCGGCCGTCACCAGCAGCCAGATTGCCGCCATGTTCTTTGCCATGCTGGGCACGCTGATTCCGGCCACGCAGTTCTCGGGGCTGACCGACCCGGTGTCCTCGCTGGAAGGCGCCGGCCGCTGGATCGGCGAGATCTATCCGGCCACCTATATGTTCGCCATCAGCCGCGGCGTCTTCAACAAGGCGCTGGGCCTGCACGATCTGGCACCGACCTTGCTGCCGCTGCTGATCGCCGTTCCCGTGATCATGGGCATCGCCATCTGGGCCCTGCCCAAGCAGGAGAAGTGATGAAGCTCCCCCTGAGCTGCTGCGCAGCTTCCCCCTCTCTCGCTAACGCGGGAGGGGGACGACAGCCTCGCTGCGGGGCGGCCCTTGCTCGCTGTCCTGGCGGTAGGCCAGCGCCAGTTTCAGCAGCAGCCCTCGTTTTCGTCATGGAGACACACCATGTGGCATAGCCTGAAGAACATCTGGCGCCTGGGCATCAAGGAGCTGTGGAGCCTGTGGCGCGATCCCGTGATGCTGGTGCTCATCGTCTATACCTTCACGGCCTCGGTGTACACGGCGGCCACGGCCATGCCCGATACGCTGCACAAGGCGCCGATCGCCATCGTCGACGAAGACCAGTCACCGCTGTCGGCACGCATCGCCTCGGCCTTCTACCCGCCTCAGTTCATGCCGCCGCAGATGGTTGATTTCAGCCATGTGGACCCCGGGCTGGATGCGGGCGACTTCACCTTCTCGCTGACCATTCCTCCCAACTTCCAGCGCGACGTGCTGGCCGGCAAAAAGGCCGAGCTGCAGCTGAACGTGGATGCCACCCGCATGAGCCAGGCCTTCTCGGGCAGCGGCTATGTGCAGCAGATCGTGCTAGCCGAGATCAACGAGTTCGTCCAGCGTTACCGGGGCGCGAGCGCCCTGCCCGTGGATCTGGAGCTACGCGCGCGCTTCAACCCCGGGCTGGACAAGATCTGGTTCGGCGGACTGATGCAGATCATCAACAACGTCACCATGCTCTCCATCATCCTCACGGGAGCGGCGCTGATCCGCGAGCGCGAGCACGGCACCATCGAGCACCTGCTGGTCATGCCGGTAACGCCCACCGAGATCATGCTGGCCAAGGTCTGGTCCATGGGCGCCGTGGTGCTGCTGGCGGCTGCCGTCTCGCTCAATCTGGTCGTGCGCGGCGCACTCAAGGTGCCCATAGAAGGCAGTCTGCTGCTGTTCATGGCAGGCTCGGCCCTGTGCCTGTTCGCCACCACGGCCATGGGCATCTTTCTGGCCACCGTGGCGCGCAGCATGCCGCAGTTCGGTCTGCTGATGGTGTTGACGCTGCTGCCGCTGCAGCTGCTGTCGGGCGGAATGACGCCACGCGAGTCCATGCCCCAACTGGTGCAGGACGTGATGCTGTTCGCCCCCACCACGCATTTTGTGGAGCTTGGTCAGGCGATTCTGTATCGCGGTGCCGGCATAGAAACCGTGTGGAAGCCCTTCCTGTGGCTGGCGGGCATAGGCGCCGTGCTGTTCTGGCTGTCGCTGATGCGGTTCAGAAAAACCTTGTCCAGCATGGCCTGATATCGTCCTCATGCCGCCATCCAGCGGCCTGCCACGCCAGCAACAAGGCGCAAACCGCCTGCATAAGCCAAAGATCTATCCAGTTCCAGTTCCAGCTCTAGCCCCAGGATTTCGCCCATGCCATTCACCACCGAAGAACGACAATCGCTGCTTGCACTCAAGGGCGTGGGCCCCACAGTGCTGAGCCGGCTCGAATCCCTGGGCTATGGCTCGTTCGCGCATTTGCGTGAGGCCAATGCCCTGGACATCGTCGCCAAGGCCTCTGCGCTCACGGGCTCCAGCTGCTGGAAGAACAGCCCGCAGGCACGCGCCGCCATCCAGGCCACCATCGACGCAGCCAGGCGGCAGGCAGTGCAGGAGGGCTAAGCACTCGCCGGAACCCGCGCTGTCCCCGGCCTGCGCCCTCACGCATATCTCTGCAGCAGCGCAGGCCTGAGCGGCAGCCGGCCTATCTCAAGAAGACGGTTGCACGCCAAGAATGCACAGCGTATCGCGGGCAGCCACCCACTCCTCGTTGGTGGGCTCCACGCCCACCAGCACCCGGCTGCCGGCCGCTGAGATCACGGGCGCATGCGCCGCATTGGCCCGGGCATCGAGTTCCAGACCCAGCCAGGCCAGATCGGTGCAGACGCGGGCACGAATCTCCTCGCTGTGCTCGCCTATGCCTGCCGTGAAGACCAGCATGTCCAGGCCGCCCAGTGCCGCAGCCAGCGAACCGATCTCACGCACGATGCGGCGCACAAAGAGTTCCAGCGCAATGCGTGCGCGCTCGCCGGCCTCGCCCGGCTCCTCGATATGGCGCAGGATCACGCGCGGCTCGGACGAGATGCCCGATACGCCCAGCAGCCCCGAGTCGTGATAGAGCAGACGCCCCACCTCTTGAAGCGTCAGTTTCTCGATCTCCATCAGATAGAGCACGGCCCCCGGGTCCAGCGCACCGGTACGGGTGCCCATCATCAATCCGTCCAGAGCCGAGAAGCCCATGGTGGTCGCCATGCTCTGCAGCTGCTGCATGCCGCAGAGGCTGGCGCCGCTGCCCAGATGGGCGACGATGGTTCGCCCCCTGGCCCTGTCGCCATGACGCTCGGCCAGCGCGGTCGCCATATAGGCATACGAGAGCCCGTGAAAGCCATAGCGGCGCACGCCGCGCTGCCACCATTCGTATGGCAGCGGCAATATCTGCTCCACCTTGGGCAGGCTGTGATGAAAGCCGGTATCGAAGCAGGCGATCTGCACGATATCGGGTCGCTCGCGCAGCAGGATCTCTATGGCCTCCAGCGCAAACGGCTGGTGCAGCGGTGCCAGCGGCACATAGCTGCGCAAGTCCAGCAACACGCCTGCATCGATGCGGGTGGACTCGAAATACTTGCTGCCGCCATGCACCACCCGGTGAGCGATCGCGGCCACGGGCCGGTCCTCCAGCCGCGCCGTGATGCGCTCCCGGATGATGCGCAGCGCATCGCGATAGGGGTGCTCGGCGCCCAGTCCGATGGCAAAGGGCGGGATGCCGGTTTCGCCGAAGTCGGGAGCGGGCCCGCCAATGCCCTGCACCTTGCCGTTCCACAGGGGTTTGCGCGGCAGCGGCCTGGCGGCCTCGAAGACGGCGAACTTGATGCTCGAGGAGCCACAGTTCAGGACGATGATGACGGAATTGCTCATGGCAGTACCTTTGTCTGCCGACAGGGCACAGACTGCAGCAACGGCCAGCCTGGCGCCATCGACCATGCTTTTCAGGGCGGCGTCTGCCGGTAGTGATGTGCGAGCAGCAGCGCAATCGCGCAGGATGCAATGCGGGATTCGCGCGAATCGGCGCGGCTGGTCAGCACGATGGGCACCTTGGCTCCGAGCACGATGCCTGCGCTGGCGGCGCCGCCCAGGTACATCAGCTGCTTGGCCAGCATATTGCCGCTTTCCAGATCGGGCACCAGCAGGATGTCGGCCTGACCGGCCACGGGCGACGTGATGCCCTTGGTGCGTGCGGCCTCGATGGAGACCGCATTGTCGAAAGCCAGCGGGCCGTCCAGCACGCCCCCGGTGATCTGGCCCCGGTCGGCCATCTTGCACAGCGCGGCCGCATCCAGGGTTGCGGGCATGCTGGGGTTGACCGTCTCGACGGCAGCGAGGATGGCCAGCTTGGGCCTGGCCACGCCCAGGACCTGCGCGAGCTCGATGGCATTGCGTGCGATATCGGCCTTCTGCAAGAGATCGGGGGCCAGATTGATGGCCGCGTCGGTGACGATGAAGGGGCGTGGATAGCTGGCCGTCTGCAGCACAAAGCAATGGCTGACACGCCTCTTGGTGCGCAGCCCGGCACTGCCGGCAACGACAGCTGCCATCAGCTCGTCGGTGTGCAGACTGCCTTTCATCAAGCCCTCCAACTCGCCGCTGGCGGCAAGCCTGGCGCCATGCTCGGCAGCGGCGTGGCTGTGCGGCACGTCCTCGATGCGCAGGCCCTGCAGCTCGAACCCCTGCGCCAGCGCAATCGCCTCCAGCCTGGCGCGCGGAGCGATCAGGACCGGCTCGATCAGCCCCAGCCGATGCGCGTCGAGCGCCGCGGACAGACTGATCGCATCGCAGGGATGAACCACGCCCATGCGCACCGGCGGCAGCTCCTTGACGGCCGCCAGCAGCCGGATCAGGCCATGATGGGTGGCCACGTCCAGCGGCTGCTCCGCCCCGCCCGAAGACAGGTCGGTCGCCGGAGGTGACGCTGTGGTGAAAGCCTGGGCCTGTGCCTCGCGGGCGCAGCGCAGGGTCAACGTGCTCGCATCACGGGCGGCAACGGTGACATGCAGGCTGTCGCCGACAGCCAGGCCCTCGAACGGCTCCCGCATCCCCTCTGGACTCGATTGACTCATCGCACTCCTTTCTTGCCGCGGCTTGCGGCCGGTTGACGTCGCGCAGCAGGCTTGGGCCGCGTGGCGGTGGCGGAAGCCCGGGCCGGCGCCAGCTGCGGCACCTGAGCCTCGTCCATCGGGGCCTGCTGCGCCAGGGCGGCCTGCTCGAACAAGGCCTGCACCTGCTGCAGAGCGCTTTTCACGGCCTGCTGCTCGGCCTTCGCTCCCGTATCGATGGCCGCCATGCTGGCAATCGCCTGGCTGGCCTTGCGTATGGTGTCGGCAGGCGTGTTCTTGAGCAGGCCTGGAATGGCATCGATGGCGGCGCTACCGCATTGCCTGATCACCAGGGTCTGCTCGCGGATGGCGGCGCGCAGCTCGGCCAGGCTCCAGCGCCCCGGCGCCTCCTGCTCCAGCAATTGCGCGGCCAGATGGTAGTAGCGCTCGTCCACGGAGCGGCGCAGCGACAGCACGCTCAGCAAGCCGCGCAACGTGGCTTCGAGCACGCCGCCCTGACCCACACTGTCCTCGATCTGGCGCTGCCTGCCCGCCATCAGGGCCAGATGCTCGGGCGTGGTGCCCGGATGCTGGCGCACCGGCCCGCTTTCGCCATAGGCATGTCCGGCCAGTGCCTGCATCAGGGGCGAGCCGTAGAACATGTCGAACCACAGGGCATAGATATGGTCGCGCCGGTCGCGAAAGTCATCGAGGGAGCGCTCCAGCGCGGCCGAGCCCTGCTGCTGCATCTGCAGCCAGGGATTGGCCTCGTCCACGGGCCGGCGATGTTCGCGTATGTATCCGGCACTGCCGCGTATCAGGGCGGCCAGCGGGTGCTGGCTGCTCCAGGCCTCGAACTGCAGGCGCATGGGGTGCAGGGCCTGCAGCCAGCGCGCCGACTCGGAGGTGCTGAATGCGCGCACCCAGGGTTGCCAGAGGCTGCGGTACAGCGCCAGGTTGATGTCGGAGACCCTGGCCGCCGCGTCGAAGCGGCGTTCGGCCTGGGCATCGGGCTTGACGATGTCGCGCACCTCATCAAGACCGCTGGCACGGATGCTCAGCAGATAAGGATCGTGGAGCAGCTTCTGCTCCTGTGCCGTGGCGTCGTCCACGCTGGCGCGGTAGATGCCTGCGGGCAGCAGATTGATCTGCTCTATGGCGCTGGCGAACTTGCGGTGCTGCTTGCTGCCGACCGCACCCGACACAAAGATGCCCAGGTGGCCGATGCTGTCATGCGTGCTGAAGATGATGGTCTGGTCATGGGCACGCACGTCGTCGTCGCTGGCGTAAAGGTCGGTGATCCAGCCCAGGGCCTGGGCCGGCGGTGTGATGTTGTCGCCATAGGAACAGAACACCAGGATGGGGGAGCGGATATTGCGCAGATCGATGCGCACCCCGTCCGAGGTCAGCAGCCGGGCCGTCGAAAGCTTGTTGCCGATGAACAGGTTGTCGACGATGTACTGCATCTCCACATCGTTGAGAAAGACATAGCCGCCCCAGTATTTCTCGAAGCCTATATAACGCTCGGCCTCGGTGTCGACATTGGCATAGACCTTGTACTGCTTGCTCCACAGCGTATTGGCCGGATCGAGCTGCTCGAAGTTCTGCACCAGATGGGCACCGTCGAAGCGGCCGTTGCCCAGATCGCTGGCCAGAGCCGTCATCCAGCTTCCCCCGAGAAGCCCGCCCGAATAACGCATAGGATTGTCACCGGCCCAGTACGACAGGGGCGCTCCAGCAACGATGATGGGCCCGAACAGCTCGGGCCAGACAGCGGCCGTCATCAGGATCTGCCAGCCCGCCTGGCAGTTGCCGATGACCGCGGGTTTGCCCTCGCTCTCGGGATGCAGCTCGGCCACGCGACGCATGAAGGCCGCCTCGGCACGCATCACATCCTCCACCGTCTGACCCGGCACCGGATCGGGCAGAAAGCCGACGAAGTAGCAAGGGTGGCCGGCCTCCAGTGCCGCCCCGATCTCGCTGTGCGGCTTGAAGCCGCCGATGCCGGGCCCATGGCCGGCGCGTGGATCGACCACGACGAACGGTCGCTTGCCCGGATCGGCCGGCCGATTCTCAGGCGCCTGAATGCGCACCAGGCCATAGTTGACGGGCCTGGGAAGCTCCAGTCCCGACATCACCAGCTCGGCAGGGAAATGCAGCACATTGGGCATCCTGGCCTCGCGCTGCATCCGGTACTGATCGCCGACCTGGCGCTCGATATCGGCATACAGCACGCTGCGCTGGGCAGCATCCAGCGCATAGGCTGCGGCGGCGCGCCACCATGCCAAAGGATCGACAGCCCCCTGAGTCGATGGGCCGGCCTCGCTGGGTTTGCTCATATCGTGCTCCCGAAGTCACAAGCTTCTCTCAAAAAGACTCAAAAACAATAGCTGTCGGCGCTTTATGGATCAGCCAAGCGCCGAAAAGCCGGAGTTCCTGCCATGACAAGACCGCAGATCATCCGGCAACGAAGCGGCAGCCATGCTGCGGCCCCGCCCCTCTTTCTCCCTATTTCTGTGCCGTCTTGCCGCCCTTGGCCTGAGCCTCGTCCTGACCCGGCGGCGTCCAGACGGACAGCCACTGCTTGAAGATGTCCTGCAGCGGCAAAGCGGGCAGATTGGACGAGCCGTCTGCACGCATGGCGTCGGCCACGGCCTTCTGCCAGGCCTCCAGGGCTTGCTGCAGACCGCTGGCAAAAGCCTGCTGGTTCCGGATCGCGATATCGCTGGCGCTCCTGGCATCGCTCATGCGGTCTTCAATCCTGCGCATGAAAGCCTCGGCGGGCAGGCTGGCCAGTGACTGCCAGTCCTCGGCCTTCAGCAGGCTTTGCAGCTCCGACGTGGTTTCGCTGATGCCAGTAGCACTGCTGTGCTGCGCCGCTTCCAGCCAGCGATGGCCACTCTCACGCATCAGCTGAGCGATGCGCAGTTGCAGCTCGGCATTGGCCTTGAACAGACTCAGGGGGGTCGCTTGGATGCTCATATCGGTCTCCCTATGGTGATGGTGGTGCCTATCGAGAGGCTGGCGGACCGTCCGGCCTATCACCGTGACCAGACGGCCTATGAAAACTCCGTGACTTGCGCAAACCCGGATGGCGCATGGCGTTTCGTGCAGAGAAATGCCCGTCGTGCATCCTGGTCGGAGCAGGTCTTCAACTCAATGCTCGAGCACGTACCGGCCCGGAGCGTCATACAAGGGCTTGCCACTCTTGCCGCCCATGCGCGGCGCAGCCAGCGGCGTGCCGGATCTGGTTTGAAGCCAGGCACTCCATGCCGGCCACCAGGAGCCCTGGTGCCGCTCGGCTTCCTGCTGCCACTGCGCGGCAGGCATGTCCTGAGCACCGGCGGGACGCATGCGCAGCTGGTAACTGCGGCGCGGATGGCCGGGCTCGCTGACAATGCCGGCGTTATGGCCACCGCTCGTCAGCGCAAAGGTGATTTCGGCCGGGGTGCGATGGTGCAGCTTGTATACCGATGGCCAGGGCGCCACATGATCGGTAAGCGTTCCCACGCAGAAGATAGGCACTCTGAGATCGAGCAACGAGACCGGCCTGTCGTCAACCGGATAACGGTTTTCGCTGAGATCGTTGTTCAGAAACAGACGGCGCAGGTATTGCGAGTGCATCCTCGCAGGCATGCGCGTGGCATCGGCATTCCAGGCCATGAGATCGCTCATCGGCGCACGCTCGCCCAGCAGGTAGTGATCGACCATGCGCGACCACAGCAGATCCTGGGAGCGCAGCATCAGGAATGCGCCGGCCATCTGCTCGGCGCGCAGATAGCCTTGCCGGGCCATCTGGGCCTCAAGCAGGCTGATCTGCGCTTCGTCGATGAACAGCCCCAGCTCGCCGGGCTCGGTGAAATCGGTCTGTGCGGCCAGCAGGCTCATCGATGCCAGACGGTCGTCGCCGTCGCGCGCCATCGCTGCTGCAGCCATGGCCAGCAGGGTTCCGCCCAGGCAATAGCCGGCCGCATGCACTTTCCTGCCCGGGACGATACCGGTGACGGCATCCAGCGCAGCACGCCAGCCCAGCGCGACATAGTCGTCCATGCCCAGCTCCCGGTCATCGGCATCGGGGTTCTTCCAGGAAACGCAGAACACCGTATACCCCTGGTCGACCAGATACTTGATCAGCGAATTGCCTGGCGAAAGATCCAGGACATAGTACTTCATGATCCAGGCCGGCAGGATCAATACCGGCTCGGGGTGGACCTTGTCGGTGGTGGGCGTGTACTGGATCAGCTCCATCAGCCGGTTGCGCAGCACCACCTTGCCAGCCGTGACGGCCACATCGCGCCCTGGCTGGAATGCTTCGGAACCTGCAGGCGGCTGGTTTGCGATCTGGGCCTGCAGGTCTTCCATCAGGTACTGCAAGCCGCGCACCAGATTCGCCCCGCCCTCTTTGAGGGTACGCTCCTGAACAATCGGGTTGGTGGCAAAGAAGTTCGCGGGCGAACACATATCCAGCCACTGCTTGCCCCAGAACCCGACCAGGCGTGCGTGATGCGGTTCAACCCCGGCAACGCCCTGGCTGGCAGCCCGCCACCAGCGTTGCTGAGCGGCGAAGCCCGCACTGATGGCATTGAACGGCCATTGCTGCCATTGAGCCGCCCTGAAGAGGCGATCGGGCTCTGCGTTCCTCGGCCCGCCATAGCAAAGACTGGCCCATTCTTCCAGCGCCAGCCGCGCAAGATCCAGACGCTTTCCGGGGCTGATGGCAAGATGGCCAGCCCAGTCCAGCCAGGCCTGCCATTGAGACTCGGGGGAAACCGACAGCCACTGCTGCGCCCACATCGCACGCACAGCCTGATCAAGCTGCCGGCTGGAACTGAACTGCGTCTCGGCCTCGCGGTCAACCATAGCGGCCCCTTTTTGCTGCATGGCAATAACGCAACATCTTATGTGCTGAAGAAGTGGTTGCATAGCCACCGCCCACGGAGGCTTGAGCTTCATCAAATCCAGGCCAGCAAGCAATGCGGCGCCAGATGCCAGATGCCAGATGCCAGATGCCAGATGCCAGATGCCAGATGCCAGATGCCAGATGCCAGATGCCAGATGCCAGATGCCGGATGCCGGATGCCGGATGGCGCAGGCTGCAGCGCTGCAGGCGAAAGAACTCGGCGTCCAGACCTGCAGGCAATATCGGCAATGGCCTGCAAGCGGCGGGCTCCGACCAAAGTCGGCCTGCGCGCCAGACACCGATTACCCATTGTGTGCAATAATGGAGAGCTTTTATGCGGAAAGTACACCGGACAGGCTGGTGCGGCTCCCGCACTTGACCAAAGGAAAGATCATGAAAGAAGGCATTCACCCCAATTACCGCGAAGTTCTGTTCGTTGACATGTCCAACGGCTTCAAGTTCGTGACACGTTCTTGCGTTTCCACCAAGGAAACCGAAAACTTCGAAGGTAAAGAGTACCCTCTGTTCAAGCTGGATACCACTTCTGAATCGCACCCCTTCTACACTGGCACACAAAAGTCGGTGGACAACATGGGTGGCCGCGTGGAGAAGTTCCGCAACCGCTTCGGCAAGAAGTAAATCTTACTTTTTTGCTGAAAAGGCAGCTCGGGCAACCGTGCTGCCTTTTCTTTTTGGGAGCTGCCCTGCGGCATCCCAATGCTCCTATCATCGGAGCACCAAGCGCTCCGAACCCGGGCGCTCTCGCCTGATCAGGCCGTGCAGACTCGCACCGCCGCTACCGGATTGATTGCGTGAACCAGCCCACACCTGCCATTGTTGCCCAAAGCGCCGTGCGCCGACTGCCGCGCTGGGCCCTGCTTTTGCTGTGCCTGGCCTATGTGATTCCCGGCTTTGTCATGCGTGGCCCCTGGCGCTCCAACGACATGGAGGCCTTTGGCTATATGCGCGAGCTGGCGCTAGGTCATACCGACTGGCTGTCTCCCACGCTTTCGGGCCTGGCTCCCAGCATCGATGGTCTGCTGCCCTACTGGCTGGGCGCCTTGTCCCTGTTGGGCTTCGAGTGGCTGCTCGGCGCTGAAATGGCGGCGCGCCTGCCGTTCATCGCCTTGCTGATCCTGACCCTGGCAGCCACCTGGTGGGGCGCCTACTATCTGGCACGCACGCCTGGCGCGCAGCCCGTAGCCTTCGCCTTTGGCGGAGAGGCGCAACTGATCGACTACGCCCGCGCCATGGCCGATGCGGCCTTGCTGGCGCTGGTTGCCTGCCTGGGTCTGGCCCAGCTCTCGCATGAAACCACCAGCTACGTCACCCAGCTGGGCTGCACGACGCTGCTGTTCTTTGCAGCGGCAGCCATGGCCTATCACCCGAGGAAGTCAGTGGCAGCACTGATATTCGGCCTGCTGGGATTGGCCCTGAGCGGCGCCCCCACGCTTGCCGTGCTGTTCGGACTGGGCGGCAGCGTGATCGCCTTCACCCAGCGCAGCTGGGGCGACAATCCGGGCCGCTCACACCGCCAGGCACGCATCTGGGCCGCAGCCTGGATGGCCGCCACCGTGCTGGCCGCCAGCCTGACCACCGCACTGGATCAATGGGTCTGGCATCTCGTGGACTCGCTCAAGGACTGGAGCGCGCTGCTGCAGCTGCTGTTGTGGTTCTGCTGGCCTGCCTGGCCCCTGGCTTTGTGGACTCTGTGGGTCTGGCGCCGCCAGATTGCCTACCCCGGCCACAACCCGCATCTGTCCATCGCCCTGCTGTTTGCCACCGTCCCGGTAGCCGCCTGCCTGAGCAGCACCCCGGCCGATCGCGCCCTGCTGCTGGGACTTCCTGCCATCGCCACACTGGCCGCCTTCGCCCTGCCCACCTTTAGGCGCAGCATCAGCGCGCTGATCGACTGGTTCACACTGCTGTTCTTTACGGCATCCGCGATTGCCATCTGGGTGGTCTGGCTGGCATTTCAGACCGGATTTCCGCCCAAGATCGCCGCCAATATTGCACGCCTTGCTCCGCAGTTTGAAGCCAGCATCTCCTGGCCCACGGTCATCGTGGCACTCGTCGCCACTGCCGGCTGGTTTGCGCTGGTGGTCTGGCGCACCTCGCGCAACCGCGCAGCCATCTGGAAGAGCCTGGTGCTGCCGGCCGGTGGAGCCACGCTGAGCTGGGTGTTGTT
This sequence comes from Comamonas testosteroni TK102, assembly GCF_000739375.1. Taxonomy (NCBI): domain Bacteria; kingdom Pseudomonadati; phylum Pseudomonadota; class Betaproteobacteria; order Burkholderiales; family Comamonadaceae; genus Comamonas; species Comamonas testosteroni. The sequence goes on from NZ_CP006704.1 coordinate 4,055,609, forward strand.
GTCCACGCTCTGGATGGAGCCGCTGGACCATGCTCGCAGCTATCAGTTCCAGATGACACAGCTGGACGGCGAGCTCAGGCAAAGCGGCGCCACAAGCTGCGTGCTGACCTATGGCCTGGGCCGCTCGCAGATTGCGGCCGTGCGCTACTACACCCATGTGGATACGGCACTGCTGCGCCGCAGCGATCCCCGCGACTGCGGCTGGGCACTGGTCGATGCAGACCGCTGGGCGGGCGACCACAATCGCAAGCTGCGCCAGGGCTGGAGCGAGGTCAGCCGCATCACCCGTCTGGCCGGTCAGAAGGAGGTTCTGGTTCTGCTCAAGTACACCGGCCCCAAAGCCGCGCCATGAAGGGCGAGCTGCAGTACATAGGCCGCCATGCCGGTACCGTGCTGGCCGGCCAGCTGGCCGTCATGGCCTTCGGCACCACCGATACCATCGTCGCCAGTCGTTATTCCAACGAGGCCGTCGCAGCCCTGTCCGTGGGCTCGGCCATTTTCATCAGCGTCTATGCCTCGCTGATGGGCATTTTTCAGGCTCTTTTGCCCCTGTGGTCCGAGCAGCGTGGCGCCGGCCGGCCCCGGGCCATAGGGCATTCGCTGCGCCAGTCCATGTATCTGTGTGCCACGGCCTGCGTGCTGGGGATGGCAGTGCTGCTCATGCCTGACGCGCTGCTGCGCTGGACCGATGTGCCCGATGCGCTGCAGCTGGAGGTCAAGCGCTATCTCGCCGTGCTGGCCTGGGGGCTGCCTCCGGCGCTGCTGTTTCGCATCTACAGTGCACTCAATCAGGCGCTGGGCCACCCCAAGCTGGTCACCTGGCTGCAGCTCATCTCGCTGCTGATCAAAATCCCCTTGTCCGTCTGGTTCACCTTTGGCGGCCTGGGCCTCGCTCCCCTTGGAGCCGTGGGCTGCGCCCTGGCCACGCTGCTGGTCAACTACACCATGTTTGCCGTGGCCCTGTGGCTGATGCGTACCCAGGATTTCTATGCGCCGCTGGCGCTGTGGCAGAAGCTGGAGCCCCCTGACTGGCGGCAGCTGGGCCGTTTCTGCCGCCTTGGCATTCCTGCGGGTCTGGCCATTCTGATGGAAGTCACCTCCTTTACGCTCATGGCCCTGTATGTGGCAAGACAGGGCCCGCTCTCGTCCGCCAGCCACCAGATTGCCGCCAATCTGGCCGCCATCTGCTATATGGTGCCGCTGTCCCTGGCCATTGCCACCAGTGCCCGCGTCAGCTACTGGCGCGGCGCAGGCGATGAAGCCCAGGCCAGAACGCTGATTCAGCAGTGTTTCAAGCTTGCGCTGATGATAGGCATGGCGACAGCTGCCACCTTGTTCGTTGCTCGCAGCTGGATTGCAGACATCTATACCGACTCCCCGCAGGTACTGGCCATGACGTCCTGGCTGCTGATCTGCGTGGCCGCATACCATGTGGCGGACTGCGTGCAGACCTACTGCATTTTCGTGCTGCGCTGCTACCGCGTGACCGTGGCGCCTCTGGTGCTTTATTGCCTGCTGCTCTGGGGCGGCGGCCTGGGCCTTGGCTACTGGCTGACCTACCGGTGGCAGGCCGCTCCCGGCTGGCAGGACTGGCAGGCCACGCCCATGCCCTTGTGGATCTGCAGCGCGGCCGCCCTGCTGGTCACGGCCCTGGCATTCAGCACCATCCTGCACAAAACCATACGACCTCCCAAGCCCCAGACCAGCCCCCGAAGCGCTCAATGAGACAGCGTCTTGACCGGCACCTCGGTCACGGCCCGCACACGGCCAGGCGGAAAAGTCACAGCGAACTCCGAGCCCTTGCCCAGCTCGCTCTCGATGCTGAGCTTGGCACCATGGCGCTGCAGCACATGCTTGACGATGGCCAGTCCCAGGCCGGTGCCGCCAGTGTCGCGTGAGCGGCTGCGGTCCACGCGATAGAAGCGCTCCGTCAGGCGCGACACATGCCTTTCATCGATGCCGGGGCCGGAGTCCTTGACGGCAAAGCGGGCCGAACCGTCGGGCAGCAATTGCCAGCGCACATCGATCTGCCCACCGGCAGGCGTGTAGCGCATGGCATTGGCCAGCAGATTGGAGAACGCGCTGTGCAGCTCCGCGCTGGCGCCTGCCAGCTCTCCGGCCTGCCTGAGCACCTGCTCGTCGGGAAAGTTCAGCACATGGGGCTTGGACTGCTTGCGCGTCAAGGCATTGGAGAGACCGCGCGCCTCGTTCTCGCAGCGAGTGAGCAACTGCGCCACCGAGACCCAGTCGTTGTTGCCGGGCAGCGGGCTGCCCTCCAGACGCGACAAGGTCAGCAAGTCCTCCACCAGATGCTGCATGCGCTCGGCCTGCTGGGCCATCAGCTCCAGATAGCGATTGCGCTCGGCCTCCTCCAGCGGCAGGTTCTGCAGCGTTTCCACAAAACCGGCCAGCACCGTCAGCGGCGTGCGGATTTCATGCGAGACATTGGCCACGAAGTCGCGGCGCATGGCTTCGGCCTGCTCCAGCGCCGTCACATCGCGCGCCAGCAGCAGCTTGCGTCCCTCGCCGTAACCGTAGAGCTGAACCGACAGCTTGACCGGTCGCGAAGGCGTGCTTTCGCGCCCCTGCATGACCAGATCGTGGGTGAAGTCCTGCGCCACGAAATAGGCACTGAACTGGGGATTGCGCACCAGGTTGCCTATGCTTTGCAGCACGTCGCGCTCGGCGTCGAAGCCGAACTGCTTGGCCGCAATCTGGTTGCACCATTCGATGCGCCCCTGTGCATCGAGCAGCACCACGCCATTGGGACTGGCCTGCAGGGCCGACAAGATATCGTTGAGCCGCTGATCGCCCTGCTGCACCTGCTGCACGCTCTGGCGAATCCAGCGGCGCATGCGTACACCGGCCTCCCCCCAGATGCCCGCCAGGTTGGGCACGGCACCCAGCTCCGACTGGCGCAGCCAGCGCAGCAGGCGCGCGCCATTCCAGCTATCCACCAGCCACCAGATCCAGCCGCCTATCAAGGCACCTGCCATGGCCGCCACAGTTTGCTGCCCCACCGTCGCATCGGGTGCGACCAGATAGGCCCACAGCAGCCATAGCACCATGGCTGCCGCGATCTGAGAGGCCAACAATCGAAAACCACGCCACCCCATATTTGCTTTCAGTTGTGATTTTTGTCGACCCAGCCAGACCGGGCCGAGGTTTTGGGGGAAGTGCTGTCAGGCCATGGCCTGAGCGCTGAAACGGTAACCTGCGCCGCGAACGGTTTCAATCAGAACACCGGCCACGCCCAGCGATTCGCGCAGGCGCTTGACGTGCACATCCACCGTGCGCTCTTCGATGAAGACATGGTCGCCCCAGACCTTGTCGAGCAGCTGCGCACGGCTGTGCACGCGCTCGGGATGCTTCATCAGATAGTTCAGCAGCTTGAACTCGGTGGGTCCGATCTTGAGCAGATCGCCCTGCCAGCTCACACGATGGGCTGCGGCATCCAGCACCAGCTCGCCGATGCTGACCTTGTCCTGCACCTGTTCCGGCGCGCGACGGCGCAGCACGGCGCGAATGCGGGCCAGCAGCTCCTGGGTGGAGAAAGGCTTGGTGATGTAGTCGTCCGCTCCGGCATCCAGGCCCGCCACCTTGTCGGGCTCGTCGCCACGCGCCGTCAGCATGAGAATGGGCACGGCCTTGGTGCGGCTGTCGGCACGCCATTTGCGGGCCAGCGACAGGCCGCTGGCTCCGGGCAGCATCCAGTCGAGCAAGATCACATCGGGCAGCACGGCATCAAGCTCGCGCTGCGCCGACACACCGTCTTCCGCCCAGACGGGCTGGAAGCCGTTATGCCTCAAATTGACCGCGATCAACTCTGCAATCGCAGGTTCGTCCTCCACGATGAGGACCATGGGCATCTTCTTCATCCCTGGCTAGCCTCCGTCTTACAACACCGCAGATTCGATTTCAGCCATGGTCTGATGGCGCACGTCCTTGCCCTCGACCAGGTAGATGATCAGCTCGGCCACGTTCTTGGAGTGGTCGCCGATACGCTCGATGGCCTTGGCCAGGAACAGCAGGTCCAGGCTGGCGGAGATGGTGCGCGGATCTTCCATCATGTAGGTGATGAGCTTGCGCACAAAGCCGTCGAACTCTTCGTCGATCAGATCGTCTTCGCGCAAGATGGCCACCGCCGCCTTGGTGTCCAGGCGGGCAAAGGCATCCAGGGTCTTGCGCAGCAGCTCGGAAGCCATCTGGGCAGCCATGCGCAGCTCGCCGCTGGGCAGCGAACGGGCCGCACCGCTTTCGATGATGGACTTGACCATGCGGGCCATCTTGCAGGCCTCGTCGCCCATGCGCTCCAGATTGGCCGTGGCCTTGGAGAAGGCGATCAGCAGGCGCAGGTCGCGGGCCGTGGGTTGGCGGCGCGCAATGATGGACGACAGCTCATGGTCGATCTCCACTTCCATGGCATTGACGCGCTGCTCGGTGCTGATGACCTGCTCCACGGCGTCGGTGCTGAAGCTGGTCAGTGCATAGACGGCATTGCTGATCTGAGACTCGACCAGACCGCCCAGCTCCATGACGCGGGCGGAGACGCGATTGAGTTCGGAATCGAACTGTGTGGACAAATGTTTTTCTGTCATTTTTGAGTCCTTAGCCGAAGCGGCCTGTGATGTAGTCTTCCGTTTCCTTGCGCTGGGGCTTGAAGAACATTTTTTCGGTGTCGCCGAACTCCACCAGGTCCCCCAGGTACATATAGGCCGTGTAGTCGCTGCAACGGGCGGCCTGCTGCATGTTGTGGGTCACGATGACCACGGTGTAGTCGTTCTTCAGTTCCGCAATCAGCTCTTCGATCTTGGCCGTGGAGATGGGGTCCAGCGCCGAGCAGGGCTCGTCCAGCAGCAGCACCTCGGGCTTGATGGCAATGCCGCGCGCGATGCACAGACGCTGCTGCTGGCCGCCCGACAGACCCGAGCCGCTTTGCTGCAGCTTGTCCTTGACTTCATTCCACAGCGCCGCCTTGCGCAGGGCCCACTCCACGCGGTCGTCCATGTCGGAGGCATTGAGATTCTCGAACAGCTTCACGCCGAAGGCGATGTTGTCATAGATGGACATGGGAAACGGCGTGGGCTTCTGGAACACCATGCCGACCTTGGCGCGGATCAGGGCCACATCCTGCTTGCTGGTCAGCAGATTGTCGCCGTCCAGCATGATCTGGCCTTCGGCGCGCTGCTCGGGATAGAGCTCGAACATGCGGTTGAAGGTGCGCAGCAGCGTGGACTTGCCGCAGCCAGAGGGGCCGATGAAGGCCGTGACCTTCTTCTCGGGAATATCGAGATTGATGTTTTTCAGCGCGTGAAACTTGCCGTAATAGAAGTTCAGGTCGCGCACGGCCAGCTTGACGTTGGCGGGAGCAATGGTTGCAGTCATGATCTTGAACCTTGGAATTATTTCTGGCGGGTGATGAAACGCGCCAGGATATTCAGACCCAGCACAGCCACCGTGATGAGGAACACACCGGCCCAGGCCAGTTGCTGCCAGTTCTCATAGGGGCTCATGGCAAATTTGAAGATGGTCACCGGCAGGCTGGCCATGGGCTTGCTCATGTCGGCATTCCAGAACTGGTTGTTCAGCGCCGTGAACAGCAGCGGAGCGGTCTCGCCCGCGATACGGGCCACGGCCAGCAGCACACCGGTGATCACGCCGGCACGGGCCGCACGCAGGGTCACCATGATGATGACCTTCCACTTGGGTGTGCCCAGTGCATACGCCGCTTCACGCAGGCTGGCGGGCACCAGCACCAGCATGTTTTCCGTAGTCCGGATGACCACGGGAATCACGATCAGCGCCAGCGCGATCACGCCGGCCATGCCGGAAAAGCTCTTGAAGCGCACCACCACCACAGTGTAGACAAACAGACCGATGACGATGGAGGGGGCCGACAGCAGAATGTCGTTGACGAAGCGCGTGGTGGAAGCCAGCCAGCTCTTCTTGTCGTACTCGGCCAGATAGACGCCGGCCATCACGCCGATCGGAGTGCCGACAAAAGTGGCCAGCGTCACGATCATCAGCGAGCCCCAGATGGCGTTGGCAATGCCGCCCTCTTCGTTGGGCGGAGGCGTCATCTGCGTAAACAGGGCGAAGTTCAGACCGCCCACGCCCTGGCGAATGGTTTCCCAGAGAATCCAGACCAGCCAGAAGACACCGAACAGCATGGCGGCCATGGACAGCGTCAGCGCAAGCTGATTGAGGCGCTTACGCCTGTCGTACTTGGCCTGACGCACCGCAGCCAGGTCGGCCGCATCAAGCATCTTGGCGGAGGTAGAGGTCGAGCTCATGAGCGGGCTCCTTCGTTCTTCTGCAGGCGGTTGAGCAGCACCTTGGACAGGGCCAGCACCACGAAGGTGATGAAGAACAGCACCAGACCCAGATAGATCAGCGACGCCTGATGCAGGCCTTCGCCGGCTTCGGCAAACTCATTGGCCAGGGCCGAGGTGATGCTGTTCGCAGCCTCGAACACGGACAGCGAGTTGAGCTGGTTCATATTGCCGATCACAAAGGTCACGGCCATGGTCTCGCCCAGCGCACGGCCCAGGCCCAGCATGACGCCGCCCAGCACACCGGTCTTGGTATAGGGCAGCACCACCTTCCAGACCACTTCCCAGGTCGTGGAGCCCAGGCCGTAGGCCGACTCCTTGAGCAGCGCCGGCGTGACCTCGAACACATCGCGCATCACCGAGGCGATGAAGGGGATGATCATGATGGCCAGGATGATGCCGGCCGACAGAATGCCGATACCGACGGGAGGCCCGGAGACAAAAGCCCCCAGATAGGGCACGCCGCTCAGCAGGTTCTGCAACGGCTGCTGCACATAGGTGGCCAGCACGGGGCCGAACACCATCAGACCCCACATGCCGTAGACGATGGAGGGAACTGCGGCCAGCAGCTCGATGGCGGTGCCCAGGGGGCGCTTGAGCCAGGCGGGCGAGAGTTCCGTCAGAAACAGGGCAATGCCGAAGCTCACGGGCACGGCAATGAGGAGCGCGATGGCCGACGTGGCCAGCGTGCCGTAAATCATGACCAGGCCGCCGTACTGATTCTGGACGGGGTCCCAGACACTGCTGGTCAGAAAGCCCAGGCCATATTCCGCAATGGCGGGCCAGGCACCGACGATCAGCGAACCCATGATGGCCACCAGCAGCGCCAGCGTCAGAATCGCTGCACCGCATGCCAGGCCACCAAACAAACGATCCGCCATACGTCCCGAGATCATCGGAGCACGTGGCGGAGAAGGAGAGCGTCGCTTGGCGGCATCGGTGGAGGCAGCAGCCAGCGAACTGGAGGGCGACGTAGTGGACACGTGAGCGCCTTTATTCGCAAAGGGTTGAAACAAGCAGCGGAGATGCCGTCCGGCACGGCAGTCCGCTGCTCACTGATTACACGAGATTACTTGGCAACAACCTTGCCCGAAGTGTCCTTGATGTCGTTCCAGGACTTGTAGATCACGTTCTTGACGGAGTCGGGCATGGGCACGTAGTCCAGATCGGCAGCAGTCTTGTCACCTTGCTTGTAGGCCCACTCGAAGAACTTCAGCGAAGTGGCGGCCTGGGCGGGCTTATCCTGGGTCTTGTGCATCAGGATGAAGGTGGCCGAGGTGATGGGCCAGGCGCTCTTGCCGGGCTGGTTGGTCAGGATCTGGTAGAAGCTCTTGGCCCAGTCGGCGCCAGCAGCGGCAGCCTTGAAGGTATCGTCGTCAGGAGAAACGAAAGCGCCTTCCTTGTTCTGCAGCTGTGTGTAGGTCAGCTTGTTCTGCTTGACATAGGCGTACTCGACGTAGCCGATGGAGTTGGGCAGACGGCCCACAAAGGCGGCAACGCCTTCGTTGCCCTTGCCGCCGGCACCGGTGGGCCAGTTCACGGCCGTGCCTTCGCCGACCTTGTCCTTCCACTCGGCGTTGACCTTGGAGAGGTAGTTGGTGAAGCCGAAGGTGGTGCCGGAGCCGTCGGCGCGGCGCACGGGAGCGATGGCGGCATCAGGCAGCGCCACGCCGGGGTTCAGAGCGACAACGGCGGGATCGCTCCACTTGGTGATCTTGCCCAGGTAGATGTCGCCCAGCACCTGGCCCGACAGCTTCAGCTGACCGGGAGCCACGCCCTTGATGTTGACCACGGGAACAATGCCGCCGATCACGGTGGGGAACTGCAGCAGGCCCTTCTTCTTCAGCTCTTCATCGGTCAGGGGAGCGTCCGAGGCGCCGAAGTCCACGGTCTTGGCATCGATCTGCTTGACGCCGGCACTGGAGCCAACGGACTGATAGTTAATCTTGACGCCAGTGGCCTTGTTATAGTCAGCAGCCCACTTGGAATACAGAGGAGCCGGGAAGCTCGCACCGGCACCCGTAGCTTCCTGGCTGGCGTTGGCAATACCCGCTGCAGACAGAGCACCAGCTACCAGAACGTGAATCAAGGACAACTTCATGAAACGACCTCTTAGGGTTGAAAGATTCGATGGAGTGGACTTTAAAAACCTTTTATGACAGCGTCGTGACATGAAAATTTCAAGGCGCAACCGAGTGAAAGACGCTCGATCCGGTCATGTGATTGTCATATTTCATTCGCAAACTGCTGAGCCTTGACCTGCATACCCGGTCCCCGAGTGAAACCACAGGTAACAGCTTGTCGCAAGGCCGATGCCGGGGCGCTGGCAATGTATGACATAGTCTGTCACACAGCGTGAGCACCCCTCAGCGGTGGCAAGGGCCGGCAATACCTGCAAATACCTGACTTGGCATAGGCTGAACTTTGCCCCCTGATAGCCCGATGACGGCGCATATTGCATATTCCACTGCCCGATGCATGTGTCGTAAGCTCCTTCACGCTCATGCTCCACTCGTGCCCCAACCCGCATAACAACAACGCATTGATTGGCTCAGAAATGGCTCCAGAATCGCTGCTTGCCGCCGTAGACCTTGGCTCCAACAGTTTTCGCCTTGAAATAGGCCGCATCGGCTCGCATCAACGCATAGAGCGTGTGGAATACCTCAAGGAAACCGTGCGCCAGGGCAACGGTCTGAACTCGCGCCAGGAACTCTCGCGCGAAGCCATGGAGCGAGGCTGGGACTGCCTGGCGCGCTTCGGCGAGCGCCTCAGAGGCTTCGATGCATCACATGTCCGCGCCGTCGCCACCCAGACCCTGCGCGAGGCCCTGAACGCCGACGAATTCGTGACGCATGGCAGCCAGCTGCTGGGCTTTCCCATCGAAGTCATTGCCGGCGAGGAAGAAGCCCGGCTGATCTATCGCGGCGTGGCCAGCTCGTTGCCGCCAAGCCAGCAAAAACGCCTGGTCATCGACATTGGCGGGCGCTCCACCGAGATCATCATCGGCCAGCACAGCCAGCCGCTGCAGGTGGCATCGTATGCGCTGGGCAGCGTCTCCTGGAGCAGCCGCTTCTTCAGCGATGGGGCCTTGAACAAGGCCAACTTCCAGGCCGCCGTTACTGCCGCCAAGCAATGCCTGGCCCAGGCCCAGTTCGCCTACCCGGGCACGGCCTGGGACTGCGCCTACGCCTCTTCCGGCACGGCCAATGCCGTGGCCGACGCCCTCACGGCCCAGGGCCTGGACGGACAGGTGATTACTCCCGCCAAGCTGCGCCACCTCTACGAGATGCTGCTGGACATCGGCCATGTGGACCGCCTGCGCATGCCGGGCCTTAAGGAAGATCGCCGCCCCGTGGTCGCGGGCGGCATCAGCGTGATGATGGCCGTAGTCGACCTGCTCGGCATCACCGAGCTCGAAGTCGCCCAGGGAGCGCTGCGCCAGGGGGCCCTGCACGACCTGCTCGATCACGAGCCTCCTGCCGACAAGGAGGCCGCAGAAATCAGCGCCCTGCAACTGGACTTCGGCGTGGATGCCCCTCATGCCTTGCGCGTGCAGCGTATTGCCACCGAGCTGTATCAGCAGATCCTGCCTGCCGAAACGGCGGCGCAGAGCGCGCAGGCCCTGGCCATTGCTGCGCAGCTGCATGAGGTCGGCATGCGTGTGGCCCTGAGCAACTACCACCGCCACGGTGCCTACATCGTCGAGCATTGCGGCCTGGCCACCTGGGAGCCGGAGCTGCGCCAGCGCATCTGCCAGCTGGTGCTGGGCCACCAGGGCAAGCTGCGCAAGCTGGAGGACGCCATCGAGGAGCCTCAGCTGGCCCTGCCGCTGATGGCGCTGCGCATTGCCGTGCAGCTGTGCCACACCCGCCGCGAGCCGGACATGAAGGGCATGCAGATCAAGCGCTCGGGTTCGGAATGCAAGTTCTCCACCCCTTCGGGCTGGATGCTGACCTATCCGCAATCCGCGCGCCTGCTGGAAGAGGAAGCCATGGCCTGGAGCAAGACGCCCTGGAGCCTCAAGCTGCAGCTGCGTTGACGCGGCCGGCCATGCGGCCGCCGCACGGCAAAGGCAAAGGGACTGCGAGGCAGTCCCTTTTTTTGCATTCGTTCTTCAAAAAGAGAGCTGCAAGCGCTTGCCAGATAATGATCTCAGCATGAAAAGTATCTGAAATCCTTGACTGTCAAGCGCAATAAGCTCCTTATTTGATAACTCAGAGGCTCTTGCCGCCGTAGCGCACCATCAGCGCCTGCTGGGCCCCCTTGCCTTCCAGGGGACGCTCTGGCTTCTGGTAAGCGCCCGAAGCATCCAGCGTCCAGGCATCGCGGTCATCGCCCAGATAGGCCACCAGGCACTCGTCAATCACGCGCTGGCGCAGCTTTTTGTCCAGCACCGGCCAGGCCAGCTCCACGCGGCTGAGCATATTGCGATTCATCCAGTCGGCGCTGGACAGCAGCACCTCTTCTTCCTGGCCCCAGGCAAAGTAGAAGACGCGCGAATGCTCCAGGAAACGGCCGATGATGGAGCGCACGCGGATATTGTCCGTCACGCCCGGGCGCTGGGCCGGCAGCATGCAGGAGCCGCGCACGATGAGATCGATCTGCGCACCCTTGCGACCGGCTTCGACCAGAGCGCGAATCAACGGCTCGTCGGTCAGTGCATTCATCTTGAGCACCATGCGCGCCTTCTCGCCCCGCGCCGCCGCGGCGGCCACCAGGCCGATCAGCTCCAGCATGCGGTTTTGCAGATGGAAGGGTGCCATGACCAGCTTTTGCAGCTTGGGCATGGTGTTGTGGCTGGAGAGGTGGCGGAACACCGCATCCATATCGGCCGTGATCTCGTCATTGCAGGTCAGCTGGCTGATGTCGGTGTACAGACGCGCGCTGCGAGCGTTGTAGTTGCCCGTGGACAGATGGGCATAGCGCTTGAGCTGGTTGTTGCGCTTTTCGCGCCGCGTGATCAGCAGCATCTTGGCGTGGGTCTTGAGACCGACCACGCCATACACCACCTGCACGCCCAGCGATTCCAGCTTTTCCGCCCAGTTGATGTTGGCCTCTTCGTCAAAGCGCGCCTTGAGCTCCAGCACGGCCAGCACTTCCTTGCCCCGGCTCACGGCCTCGGCCAGCAGGCTCATGATCTCGGAGTCGGTACCCGTGCGGTAGATGGTCTGCTTGATGGCCAGTACCTGCGGGTCGTTGACGGCCTCGCGCAGCAGCTCCAGCACGCCGTCGAAACTCTCGAAGGGCTGATGGATGATGATGTCGCTCTTGCGCATCTGCGCGAGGATGGAGCGGCCCGGCACGAGCTGGGTGGGCCAGGCCGGCTTCCACTTGGGAAACAGCAGGGCCGGGTCGTCGACCAGATCGATCAGCTGCATCTGGCGCACCAGATTGACCGGTCCCTTGACGCGGAACAGCGCCTCGGCAGGCAGGCCGTATTGCTCCAGCAGCAGGTCAGAGAGCACCACGGAGCATGAGGAAGACACTTCCAGGCGCACGGCCTGGCCGTAATGGCGGTGGTGCAGGCCCTGGCGCAAGGCCATGCGCAGATCCACCACATCGTCCTCATCCACGGCCAGATCGGAGTGGCGGGTGACGCGGAACTGGGAGAACTCGGACACCTCCCGGCCGGGGAACAGCTCGGCCAGGTGGGCACGCACCACGCTGGAGATGCTGACGAACAGCTTTTGCTTGCCCGAGATCTTCTCGGGCAGGCGGATCAGGCGCGGCAAGGCGCGCGGCACCTTGACGATGGCCACCTCGTTGGCGCGCCCGAAGGCATCCACGCCGTTGAGGCGCACAATGAAATTCAGCGCCTTGTTGGCGACCTGCGGAAAGGGGTGCGACGGATCCAGGCCCACCGGCATCAGCAGGGGCTGGACCTCGCGCATGAAGTACTCGCGCACCCATTTGCGCTGCGCCACGCTGCGCTCGCCATGCGAGACCAGGCGGATCGCATGCTTGTCGAACGCAGGAATGATGGCCTGGTTGTAGAGCTGATACTGCTTGGCCACCAGGCCATGGGCCGTGGTCATCAGTCGCTGGAAGCTGGCACGCGAGTAGGTGCCCTGCTCGTCGCCCACCTTGGCGGCCGAGACATGAGGGGCGCAGCGCACCTCGAACCACTCGTCGAGATTGGAGGACACGATGCACAGATAGCGCAGGCGCTCGAGCAGCGGCACATCCTCGCGCTCGGCCCAGCTCAGCACGCGCTCGTTGAAGACCAGAATGCTTTGATCGCGGTCCAGCAGCTCCAGAGTCGGCTCGATCACAGGCGGCATGGCAACCTCGTTCTTGGACGCCGCCCGGCGTCGGCGCGGCGCTTTGGCAGGGACGGAAGATGCCGCAGGGGCCGCGTCGGAAACGGCACCGGGCACCTCATGGTGCCCGGTGCCGGCGGCTTGCGCAACTGCAGGCGGCTCGCCTGCAGCGCCCTTCACGCAACCGCCCTGCTCCGCTGTTGCCGCTGCTGACACCAGCGAGAGATGCACCAGCCCCAGGGATGCGGGCCCCGCCTCCTGCGACTGACTGCCGGCCTGCGAGGCTGCGGCGCAATCCTGCCCTGAAGAAGAAGTGATGGAAGCGGAAAAGAAAGAATCGGAACCAGGTACGGATTGGGACATGTGGCAGCAGCCTGCGAAAGCTTGAAGCGCCCCTGAGGGCATGCCCGCAGTCTGCCGGTGGTTTATGACAATTGCATGACCAAAATATGACTGTCATCGTTGTTCATGACAGCCACCCCGGGCTTGAACAGCGTCAGCTGGTCCTGACCACCTCGGCCAGACGCTCGGCACAGTTGCTGGCCATGTCCGCACTTCTGGCCTCGACCATGACGCGCACCAGGGGCTCGGTACCGCTGGGACGGATCAGCACGCGGCCGTCGCTGCCCAGCAGTTTCTCGACAGCCGCCTGCTCGCCGGGGAGCTTGGCGTTGCTTTTCCAGTCCTGTCCCGGCTGCAGGCGCACATTGATCATGACCTGGGGGAACAGCTTCACGGACTCCAGCCACTGGGCCATGGTCTTTTTGGAGCGCACGCAGGCCTGCAGCACCTGCAGCGCACTGACCAGGCCGTCGCCGGTGGTGTGCTTGTCCAGCGCCAGCAGATGGCCCGAGCTTTCGCCACCCAGCTGCCAGCCCTTGGCAATGAGTGCTTCCAGCACATAGCGGTCTCCGACCTTGGCGCGCACAAAGCCCACGCCCTGCGCCTTGAGCGCCTGCTCCACCGCCATATTGGTCATCAGGGTTCCGGCCACGCCGCTCACCGCATCGCCGCGCGCCAGACGGTCGGCCGCCATGAGATAGAGCAGCTCGTCGCCGTTGTAGAGACGGCCCTGCGCATCGACCAGCTGCAGCCGGTCGGCGTCGCCGTCCAGTGCCACGCCATAGTCGGCATTGTTGGCACGCACGGCCCTGACCAGCGCCTCGGGATGGGTCGCACCCACGCCCTCGTTGATGTTCAGGCCATCCGGGGAGCAGCCGATCTCCACCACGCTGGCACCAAGCTCATGAAAGACCTTGGGAGCGATCTGATAGGCCGCGCCATGGGCCCCGTCCACCACGATCTTCAGACCGCGCAGCGACAGGCTGTGATCGAAGGTGCTTTTGCAGAACTCGATGTAGCGACCGGCTGCATCGGCCAGGCGCCGTGCCTTGCCCAGAGAGGCGGAGTCCACCCAGACGGGGTCTTCCTTGAGAGCGGCTTCCACATCCTCTTCCCAGGAATCGGGCAGCTTGGTGCCTTCGGCACTGAAGAACTTGATGCCGTTGTCGTAGAACGGGTTGTGGCTGGCACTGATCACCACTCCCAGGCTGGCGCGCTGGGCACGCGTCAGATAGGCGACGCCCGGTGTCGGCAGGGGGCCAAGCAGCATGACATCGACACCGGCGGAGTTGAAGCCCGATTCGAGTGCGCTCTCCAGCATATAGCCGGAGATGCGGGTGTCCTTGCCGATCAGCACCAGAGGACGCTCTTGCGTACGGCGCAGCACACGCCCGACGGCATGCGCCAGGCGCAGGGCAAAGTCAGGCGTGATGGGCGACTTGCCCACCGTGCCGCGAATCCCGTCGGTGCCGAAGTACTGTCTTGCCATAATTTCGTTGTCCTTTTTAGATTCAATACTCTGTCATCAGGCCTGCAGTGCTTGCGCATCATGCATGGCCTGCCAGACTGCCAGCGCGGCCACCGTGTCCTTCACGTCGTGGACACGCACAATTCTGGCCCCTCGCTCGACCGCCAGCAATGCCGCCGCCACACTGGGCACCATGCGCTGATCCACGGGCAGGCCGCTGACCTGCCCCAGAGAACCCTTGCGCGACCAGCCTGCCAGCAGCGGGAAGTCTAGGCCCAGCAGCTCACGCTGATGTGCAAGCAAGGCAAAATTTTGTACCACGCTCTTGCCGAAGCCAATACCGTAGTCCCAGGCGATGCGCGAGCGTGCGACGCCTGCGTCGAGCAAGGGCTGCGTCGCCTGCAGCAGAAAGTCCCGCACCTGCGCCACGGCGTTGCCCTGCATATGCTCCAGATGCATGTCCTGCGGGGTCTTGTGCATATGCATCAGACATACCCCACAGCTGTCGTGCCGGCTCACCACTTCGAAGGCGCCGGGCTGGCGCAGCGCCCAGATGTCATTGATGATGTCGGCCCCGAGATCCAGGGCTGCCACCATGACTTCGGGCTTGTAGGTATCGATGGAGATGGGCACATCGAGCTTGACGGCCTCGCGCAGCACGGGCAGAACACGAGCCAGCTCGTCCTCCAGGCTGACTGCGGGTGAGCCCGGCCTGGTGGATTCGCCGCCTATGTCCAGAATATGCGCGCCCTGTGCCAGCAGCAGCTCTGCATGGGCCATGGCCTGGGATACCCCGGCATGCTTGCCGCCGTCAGAAAAGGAATCCGGGGTCACATTCACGATGCCCATGACCTGGGGCTTGTCGAGCTGCAAGAGAAAACGCGAGGTTTGCCACTGTTGCGACATAGATCTTCCGATATCTGAGAGTACAAAAACAAAAGGCCCCTGAGGGACCTTATGTTGCGGAGACTTGGCGCTTAAGCCGTAGTCGGTGAAGGCTCGGCATTCGATGCGGGATTGCCTCCAGAGGAGTTGCCGCCATCCGACGAGGGCGGATTGCGAGGCGTCCAGTCCTTGGGAGGACGAGGCTCCTTGCCAGCCATGATGTCGTTGAGCTGTTCGGAGTCGATCGTCTCCCAGTCCAGCATGGCCTTGGCCATGGCGTGCATCTTGTCGCTGTTGTCTTCGATCAGCTTGCGCGCCAGCGCATATTGCTCGTCGATGATGCGACGCACTTCGTCGTCCACCTTCTGCATGGTGGACTCGGACAGATTGGAGCCTCGGCTGAAGGTACGACCCAGGAAGGGCTCGCCTTCCTGTTCGGAGTAGACCATGGTGCCCAGCGCATCGCTCATGCCGTAGCGCGTCACCATGTCACGGGCGATCTGGGTCGCACGCTCGAAGTCGTTCGAGGCACCAGTCGTCATCTGGTTCATGAACACTTCTTCGGCGATACGTCCGCCGAACAGCATGGCGATCTGGTTGAGCATGTACTCCTTGTCGTAGGAGTAGCGGTCCTTCTCGGGCAGGCTCATGGTCACGCCCAGCGCACGACCGCGCGGGATGATGGTGACCTTGTGCACGGGATCGCACTTGGGCAGCAGCTTGCCGATGAGGGCGTGGCCCGCCTCATGGTAGGCCGTATTGCGGCGCTCTTCCTCGGGCATGACCATGGACTTGCGCTCGGGGCCCATGATGATCTTGTCCTTGGCCTTCTCGAAGTCCTGCATCTCCACTGTGCGAGCATTGCGGCGTGCCGCCATCAGAGCCGCTTCGTTGCAGAGATTGGCCAGATCGGCACCCGACATGCCTGGCGTGCCGCGCGCGATGATGGCGGGGTTCACGTCCTGGCCCACGGGAATCTTGCGCATGTGCACGTTCAGGATCTGCTCGCGGCCACGGATATCGGGCAGCGTCACATAGACCTGGCGGTCGAAGCGGCCGGGGCGCAGCAAGGCTGCGTCGAGAATGTCGGGACGGTTGGTTGCCGCCACCACGATCACGCCGAGGTTGGTCTCGAAACCATCCATCTCGACCAGCATCTGGTTCAGAGTCTGCTCGCGCTCGTCGTTGCCGCCGCCCATGCCGGCGCCGCGCTGACGACCGACGGCGTCGATTTCGTCGATGAAGATGATGCAGGGTGCATTCTTCTTGGCGTTTTCGAACATGTCGCGCACGCGGGCCGCGCCCACGCCGACGAACATTTCAACGAAATCGGAACCCGAGATCGAGAAGAAAGGCACCTTGGCCTCGCCCGCAATCGACTTGGCCAGCAGCGTCTTGCCGGTGCCGGGAGGACCGACCAGCAGCAGACCACGGGGAATACGACCGCCGAGCTTCTGGAACTTGTTGGGGTCCTTGAGGAAGTCCACGACTTCCTTGACCTCTTCCTTGGCCTCATCGGCACCCGCCACGTCGGCAAAGGTGACGGTGTTGCTGTTCTCGTCGAGCATGCGTGCCTTGGACTTGCCGAAGCTGAAGGCGCCGCCCTTGCCGCCGCCCTGCATCTGGCGCATGAAGTACACCCATACGCCGATCAACAGCAGCATGGGGCCCCAGCTCACGAGCAGCGTCATGAGCAGCGAGCCTTCTTCACGTGGCTTGACGTCGAACTTGACGTTGTTGTTGATCAGGTCGCCCACCAGGCCACGATCCAGATAGGTGGCTGTAGTGCGGATCTTGCGATCATCGGTGGTGGTGGCTACGACCTCGGTACCGCCGGCACCTTCCTGAATGGTGGCGCTCTTGATACGGTTGTTGCGCACTTGCTCCAGGAATTCCGAGTAGCCAACATGAGAGGCACCGCCAGTACCTCGGGTGTCAAACTGTTTGAACACCGTAAACAGCACCATGGCGATGACCAGCCAGACGGCGACTTTTGAAAACCACTGATTGTTCAAGCGGGGCTCCAATGGAATATTCAGACGTAAAGGCCCGGAGGGGACTCCAGACCTAGTTGAGGTTCATTTTAGGTGTTTCAAGCGCCCAGGACGCCTATTTCCCCCTATAGCGGCCATAGGCAAGCCATGGTCCGACAGCCAATCGGCTCTAAGCCTGTGTTTTATCAGGGCTTTGCGCTATCAGTTTCACTGACTTGCTGCAGCAAGGCATGAGGTCAAATGCCCCTATGCAAGCAGGCAACTGCATCAGGAGCCCTGCTTCAGCCCCATCCCCACCAGGAAAATCTCGGCAGACCGGTCGCGCGAGGCCTTGGGCTTGATGGGCTTAACCACCTTGAAGGTCTGCTTGAACAGATCCACCAGCTCGTTGTAGCCGCTGCCGTGGAAAAGCTTGACCACCAGCGCACCCTCAGGCTTCATGTTGTTGATCGCGAAATCGACGGCCATCTCGATGAGCACCGCGACCCGCGCCCCGTCCGTGGCGCCATGGCCCGACAGATTGGGCGCCATGTCCGAGACCACCACGTCGGCCTTGCCGCCGCCCATGGCTTCCTCCAGCTGCGCCAGCACCGCCTCCTCACGGAAGTCGCCCTGGATGTAATGCACGCCCTCTATGGGCTCCATGGGCAACAGGTCCAGCGAGATGATGCGGCCGTTGAGCTCGCCCACGGCCGCACCGCTGGGCGAGAGACGACGGCGCACATACTGGCTCCAGGCACCGGGCGCGCAGCCCAGGTCCACCACGGTGTGACCGGGCTGAATCAGCTTGAGCGACTCGTCAATTTCCTTGAGCTTGTAGGCCGCGCGGGCACGATAACCGTCCTTCTGGGCGGCTTTCACATACGGGTCATTGATGTGATCGTGCAGCCAATTCTTATTGACCTTCTTGCTTTTGGTTTTGGTTTTCATGCCTGAATTCTCGCAGCCTTGATAATACGGGTATGCCCCAAATTGAATTAACTCCCGCGCAGCGCCGGGAACACCGCGCCGAAGCCCACCATCTGGACCCCGTCGTCCTCATCGGTGGCGATGGTCTGACCACTGCCGTTCAGAAGGAAGTGGACGCCGCACTCAATGCCCATGGTCTGATCAAGGTCCGCGTTTTCGGCGACGACCGTGCAGTCCGCGAGCAGATCTATCAACAACTTTGTGACGAGCTGAACGCGGCTCCCATCCAGCACATCGGCAAGCTGCTGGTGCTGTGGCGCCCTATTCCCGAAAAGGAAAAGGCCTTTGACGAAGACCGCATGCCCGGTCCTCGCGACGTCAAGGTGCTCAAGTTCGGCCGCGCCGGCCAGAAGCCCGAAGTCAAGCAACTGCGCGTGCTCGGCAACCAGCGCCTGACCGCCGGCGGCACCATCAAGCGCGCCAAGCCCAAGCAGAAGTCGGTCAAAAAAGGCCGTCAGGACTGATCTGCCGATCAGCCCAGTCTGCCCGTCCATCCGCCTTATTTCCTCGCCGAGACCGCCAATCCATGGTTCAGACCACACAGCAGCCACGCCATATTCTTTGCATGAAATGGGGCACCAAATACGGCCCGGAGTACGTCAACCGACTCTATGCCATGGTGCGCCGCCATCTCAGCGGAGATTTTCGCTTTGTCTGCCTGACCGACAGCACAGAGGGGATTCGCTCCGAAGTGGAGTGCTTTCCCATTCCCGACCTGAACATTCATCTGGCTCCCGGCCAGCGTGACGGCGCCTGGAAGAAGCTGACCACCTTCGAGCGCGACCTGCATGGCCTAAAGGGTCAGGCTCTGTTCCTGGACCTGGATGTGGTGATCGTGGGCAGCCTCGATGAGTTCTTCACGCTGCCTGGCGAGTTCCGCATCATTCACGACTATCCGCGCTTCTGGCGCTTTGGCGAGCGCATTGTCGGCAACTCCTCGGTCTACCGCTTCGAGCTGGGCGCCCATGCCGATGTGCTGGAGCATTTCCGGGCGCACACCGAAGAAATGCGTGCCAAGTACCGCAACGAGCAGGAGTACCTGTCGCACTTTCTGCACAAGCAGGGCAAGCTGGACTACTGGCCTGCCGCTTGGTGCCCCAGCTTCAAGTACTACTGCATTCCGACCTGGCCCAGCAATTACTGGAAGGAGCCGCTGCCGCCCGCCGATGCGCGCATCGTGATCTTCCACGGCGAAGTGAACCCGCCCGACGCCCTGGAAGGCCGTCGCAACAAGCGCTTTCGCCATATCGAGCCGGCTAGGTGGATCGAGAAGGCCTGGGGCTGAAGGACGGCTGCAGTTGCAGCCTCAAAAACAGAAGGCGTTGACCGCGAGGTTCAACGCCTTTTTTTGTGCCCGCCTGACCGGTGGATCAGCGCGAGCCCGGCCTTGTCAGCGGTGTCAGCGATACTTGGCATCGACCAGCGGATGCCCCTTCATGCGCGAGAGAATCGACAGCGGGCTGGCCGCCGGGTTGTATTCGCTGCCGGGCGGCAGGAACAAGGTCTGCTCCAGCATGTACTGCCCCGACATGACGGCATGCACGGCCTGATCGGAAAAGCACACCCAGGAGGAGCCTGCCGCGAAAGGCACGGTCTCCTGCGGCGCATTCTTCTGGTAGTCGGCGTCGCCCTTCATGCCGTCGTGCAGCTGCAGCATCAGATGATCGTATTCGCTGCGATAGGACTTGGTCACATGCAGCAGCTCCAGTGCCTTGGCCTGCCAGGCGCTGTAGGGCTTGGCACGCGGCACGAAACGCTTGGCCACATCGGTGAAAGGCTCGCCCACACGCCACACGCGCGGCTGGCCCTCCGGATTGACATTGGTGAACACGCGCAGAATGCGCTCGCCATAGTTGGGCCGCGAAGGAAAGGCATCCACATGCATGCGCTTGTCGTCGGCACGCCAGGACTGCGCCCGCGTTTCCACCTGCGAGGGGCGGTAGCTGGTGGGCGCCATGCGCACCAGCGGCATATAGGCGGGGAACAGCCCTGCGATCAGCGCCGTGGCCTGCTCGCGAAAGCGTCGGACCATGGCCGCCACCTGGGCCTGCGTGGCCTCGTCGCCCGCCACGCCCTTGATCGAGCCATCCACGTTGAGGCTGATATTGCGCGTCTTGGGATCGCGCACATCGGGACGCAGCAGGGTTTTTTCCTGCTCGGAGAGCTGAAAGCTCAGCTGCGGAAAGTACAGCACCTTGCCAGCCTCGACGGCAGCAGTCCATTCATCGCACCCCTGGACCTTGCTCCAGTCGGTCGCGTCGATTTTTACGATTTGAGATTCCATGGCCTGGGCAGTGTACTCCCCGCAGCTGGCGCGGGCTTGCACTGGATCAAGCCGGCTTGCGCGCGCCCGCCACACGCCACAGCACGATGGCGGCGCACAGCCACTGCAGCGCATACATGCCGGTGCCCACGCTGTGCCAGAGCCTGAGGTTCTCGCGCGCCACGATCTTGGGTGACACGCCGTACTGCACCAGCAGCGCCAGCAACATGCCGGCGATCACAAAACCGATAGCTGCTTGCGCCCATTGCTCAAGCTTTTCAGCATGCTTTCGCTTTGAAAACACCAGCAGAAAAGCGCAACATGCTATGGAAATCCAAGTCTGCGCGGCGAACAACTTGGCCGCCATAAAACCCGCCAGAGCCGGCGTGGGCAGATGGGCAAACAGCATGGGCACGGCCACAAAGCCGATGGCGCTCAGGCTGCCCCACCACAGAGCCGCAAAGAAAACGGGAAAGCGTTCAAACATCATGGCGAAATTTCAGCATGGCAGAGCGCAAACCAGAGATGCCGAGCAAGAGCCGCCTCGCAGCAAGGGCATCGTCCCCTCCCGCAGTGCGAAGCGCGTAGAGAGAGGGGAAGGCGCGCAGCGCCTCAGGGGTGATTAGATGTACTTTACGCCTACGATCTCGTAGCGGCGCTCGCCGCCCGGTGCCTGCACCACGGCGGTATCGCCCTCTTCCTTGCCGATCAAGGCGCGGGCAATCGGGCTGGACACATTGATCAGGCCGTGCTTGAGATCGGCCTCGTCCTCGCCCACGATCTGGTAGGTCACGGCCGAGCCGCTGTCTTCATCTTCCAGATCCACGGTCGCGCCGAACACCACGCGGCCGCCGGCATCCAGCTCGGTAGGATCGATCACCTGCGCGGCGGACAGCTTGCCTTCGACCTCGATGATGCGGCCTTCGATGAAGCCCTGCTGCTCCTTTGCGGATTCGTATTCGGCGTTTTCGCTCAGGTCACCCTGGGCACGGGCCTCTGCAATGGCTTGAATGACCGCGGGACGATCCACCGTCTTCAGGCGTTGCAGTTCCACCTTGAGCTTTTCTGCTCCGCGCTTGGTGATTGGGATGGTGGCCATGATCAAGTCTCCAAATTCAGCAAACGCCGCGCCCAGCGCGGCACCTCTCGCACAGGCCTGAGTGACAACGTCAAACAGGGGCCTGTGCCCCAAAAGCAAACCGCCGCACGTTGCCGCGCGGCGGTTCAAATACATTACCGGAGATTATGCCGTGTTTGCCGCGGCACAAGTGCGGTAAAAACCCGGCAGCCCTTGCGGGCTGCCTCGGGCGTCAGCCTTTTCAGGCCTTGGTCAGCATGGCATGCAGCTCTTGCACCGAGTGCACGTCCAGGCTGCCGCGCATGGCCTTCATGCCTTCCACGGCCGCTTCCGCGCCGAAGATGGTGGTGAAGGTGGTCACGCGTGCCAGCAGCGCGCTGGTACGGATCTGGCGCGAGTCGGCGATGGCGTTGCGGCGCTCTTCCACGGTGTTGATGACCAGGGCGATTTCGCCGTTCTTGATCATGTCCACGATGTGGGGGCGACCCTCGGTGACCTTGTTCACGGTCTGCACCTCGATGCCGGCCTCGGCAATCGCCGTGGCCGTGCCGCGTGTGGCGCACAGGCTGTAACCCATGGCGGCCAGTTCCTTGGCCACGGCCACGGCACGGGTCTTGTCGTTGTTCTTCACCGACAGGAAGACCTTGCCTTCGGCAGGCAGGTGCACGCCGGCACCCATCTGGCTCTTGACAAAGGCTTCGCCAAAGGTCTTGCCCACGCCCATGACTTCACCGGTGGACTTCATCTCGGGGCCGAGGATGGTGTCCACACCGGGGAACTTCACGAACGGAAACACGGCTTCCTTGACGCTGAAGTAAGGCGGCGTGACTTCCTTGGTGATGCCCTGCTCGGCCAGAGTCTGGCCGGCCATGCAGCGTGCGGCCACCTTGGCCAGTTGCACGCCGGTGGCCTTGGAGACGAAGGGCACGGTGCGAGAGGCGCGGGGATTCACTTCCAGCACGTAGATCACGTCCTGGCCGTCCGCTTCCTTGATGGCGAACTGCACGTTCATCAGGCCCACCACATGCAGGCCTTCGGCCATGGCTGCGGTCTGGCGCTTGATTTCAGCGACGGTTTCGGCCTTCAGGTAGTAAGGAGGCAGCGAGCAGGCGGAGTCACCGGAGTGAACGCCGGCTTGCTCGATGTGCTCCATCACGCCGCCGATGTACACGGCGCCGGTCTTGTCGCGCACGCAGTCCACGTCGCACTCGATGGCGTTGGACAGGAAGTGGTCCAGCAGCACGGGAGAGTCGTTGGAGACCTTCACGGCTTCGCGCATGTAGCGCTCGAGGTCGCGCTGCTCGTGCACGATTTCCATGGCACGGCCGCCCAGCACATAGGAAGGACGCACCACCAGGGGGTAACCCAGGCCGGCAGCCTTTTCCAGGGCTTCGGCTTCGGTACGCGCAGTGGCGTTGGGAGGCTGACGCAGACCCAGTTCGTTGAGCAGCTTCTGGAAGCGCTCGCGGTCTTCGGCGGCATCGATCATGTCGGGCGTGGTGCCGATGATCTTCACGCCTTCGCGCTCCAGGCCCAGGGCCAGCTTCAGAGGCGTCTGACCACCGTACTGCACGATCACGCCTTCGGGCTGCTCCACATCCACGATTTCCAGCACGTCTTCCAGCGTCAGGGGCTCGAAGTACAGGCGATCGGAAGTGTCGTAGTCGGTGGACACGGTTTCGGGGTTGCAGTTGACCATGATGGTTTCGTAACCATCTTCGCGCATGGCCATGGCGGCGTGCACGCAGCAATAGTCGAACTCGATGCCCTGGCCGATACGGTTCGGGCCACCGCCCAGCACCATGATCTTCTTCTTGTCCGTGGGAGCGGCTTCGCACTCTTCGTCATACGTGGAGTACATGTATGCGGTGTTGGAAGAGAACTCTGCCGCGCAGGTGTCCACGCGCTTGAACACGGGACGCACCTTCAGCGCCTTGCGCGCTTCGCGCACGGCCTTGTCGCTGGTGTGCAGCAGCTTGGCCAGGCGGCGATCGGAGAAGCCCTTTTGCTTGAGGCTGCGCAGGGTCTGCGCATCCAGAGCCGCCAGAGCGCCTTCGCCCTTTTCTTCGTACAGCTTGTCCAGCTCGAGTTCGATCTTGACGATCTCTTCGATCTGCACCAGGAACCACTTGTCGATCTTGGTGATGTTGTGCACTTCGTCCAGCGACCAACCGGCAGCGAAAGCGTCGCCCACATACCAGATGCGGTCGGGACCGGGCTCGCCCAGTTCCTTTTCCAGGATTTCGCGGTCCTGGGTCTTTTCGTTCATGCCGTCCACGCCCACTTCCAGGCCGCGCAAGGCCTTCTGGAAGGATTCCTGGAAGGTACGGCCGATGGCCATCACTTCGCCCACGGACTTCATCTGCGTGGTCAGCCGGTTGTCGGCAGCAGGGAACTTCTCGAAGGCGAAACGCGGGATCTTGGTGACCACGTAGTCGATCGAAGGCTCGAACGAAGCGGGGGTCTTGCCACCGGTGATTTCGTTCTTGAGCTCGTCCAGCGTGAAGCCCACGGCCAGCTTGGCCGCGATCTTGGCGATGGGGAAGCCCGTGGCCTTGGAAGCCAGTGCCGAGGAACGCGAGACGCGGGGGTTCATCTCGATGACGATCATGCGACCGTCCTTGGGATTCACCGAGAACTGCACGTTGGAGCCACCCGTGTCCACACCGATTTCGCGCAGAACGGCCAGAGATGCATTACGCATGATCTGGTATTCCTTGTCGGTCAGTGTCTGGGCCGGCGCTACGGTGATGGAGTCACCGGTGTGCACGCCCATGGGGTCCAGGTTTTCGATGGAGCAGACGATGATGCAGTTGTCGGCGGTGTCGCGCACCACTTCCATCTCGTACTCTTTCCAGCCCAGCAGGGATTCTTCGATCAGCAGCTCGTTGGTGGGCGAAGCCTCCAGACCGCGCTTGCAGATGGTTTCGAATTCCTCGGGGTTGTAGGCAATGCCGCCGCCGGTGCCGCCCAGCGTGAAGCTGGGGCGGATGACGGTGGGGAAGCCCATCTGCTTTTGCACGGCCCAGGCTTCGTCCATGGAGTGGGCGATGCCGGAGCGCGCGGAGCCCAGACCGATCTTGGTCATGGCGTCCTTGAACTTCAGACGGTCTTCGGCCTTGTCGATAGCTTCGGGCTTGGCACCGATCAGCTCGACCTTGTACTTGTCCAGCACGCCGTTCTTCCACAGGTCCAGCGCGCAGTTCAGCGCGGTCTGGCCGCCCATGGTGGGCAGGATGGCATCGGGACGTTCCTTGGCAATGATCTTCTCGACCGTCTGCCAGGTGATGGGCTCGATGTAGGTGACGTCGGCCGTGGCCGGGTCCGTCATGATCGTGGCAGGGTTGCTGTTGATCAGGATGACCTTGTAACCCTCTTCGCGCAGGGCCTTGCAGGCCTGCACGCCGGAGTAGTCAAACTCGCAGGCCTGACCGATCACGATGGGACCGGCGCCAATGATCAGAATGCTTTTAAGGTCGTTGCGCTTAGGCATTGTTGTGTTTCTCCATCAGCGCTGTGAAGCGGTCAAACAGATAGCCGATATCGTTGGGGCCGGGCGATGCTTCGGGGTGACCCTGGAAGCAGAAGGCAGGCACATCGGTGCGCTCCAGACCTTGCAGCGTGCCGTCAAACAGGCTGATGTGCGTGGCGCGGGCATTGGCGGGCAGCGACTCGATCTCCACCGCAAAACCGTGGTTCTGGCTGGTGATGCTGACGCGACCGGAGTCCAGGTCCTTCACGGGGTGGTTGGCGCCGTGATGGCTGTTCTGCATCTTGAAGGTCTTGGCGCCGGAGGCCAGAGCCATGATCTGGTGACCCAGGCAGATGCCGAACAGAGGCTTCTTGGCGGCCATGATCTCTTGCGCAGCGGCAATGGCGTAGTCGCAAGGCTCGGGGTCGCCAGGGCCGTTGGACAGGAACACGCCGTCGGGGTTCAGGGCCAGTACGTCCTTGGCAGGCGTCTGGGCAGGCACCACGGTCACGTCGCAGCCGCGCTCGGCCAGCATGCGCAGAATGTTCTTCTTCACGCCGAAGTCGTAGGCCACGACCTTGAACCTGGGCGCTTCGAGCTGGCCGTAGCCTTCGCCCAGCTTCCACTCGGTTTCAGCCCAGGGATAGGACTTGTCGGTGGTCACGACCTTGGCCAGATCCAGACCCTTCATGCTGGGTGCGGCCTTGGCTGCGGCGATGGCCTCGTCGATCTTGGCCTGGGTGACTTCTTCACCAGCGGCCAGACCCACGATTGCGCCGTTCTGCGCGCCGTGATCACGCAGCAGTCGCGTGAGCTTGCGGGTGTCGATATTGGCGATGGCGACGGTCTTACCTTCGGTCAGGTACTCGGACAGCGTCTGCGTGCTTCGGAAGTTGCTGGCCAGCAGGGGCAGGTTCTTGATGATGAGACCTGCGGCATGGATCTTGTCAGCTTCGACGTCTTCAGGATTGACACCGTAGTTGCCGATGTGCGGATACGTGAGTGTCACGATCTGCTGGCAATAGCTGGGGTCGGTGAGGATTTCCTGGTAGCCGGTCAGCGAGGTGTTGAAAACGACTTCGCCAACAGTGGTGCCTTGCGCACCAATCGAGTTGCCAATAAAGACCGTGCCGTCTGCGAGCGCCAGAATGGCGGATGGGAAATTTCCCTTGAGAGACAAAAGCACTGGGTTCTCCGGTTTTTTAATTACGGTTACGCCCAACGAAGCCCCGGCGTGTGCGCTGGGACATTTGTGTCTGCAGGGAATGGCGAGGAAGCGTCGCTAGGCGTATGAAGGAATGCTTGAAAGCCGCCCATTATAGGCTCTGTCCGCTTCACCCCTTTGAAGCGCCCCGGGATTACCCTCTACGGCGTAGCATGCTTACGCTGCTCGCATGCAGGCAGATCGCGGCCGCAGCGGCCACATTGAGTGACTCCTCACCTCCGGGCTGCGCAATGCTGATGCGGCGCTGCGCCATCTCCATCAGCGCCTCGCCCACACCCTGCCCTTCGTGACCCATGGCCCAGGCACAGGGCCAGGGCAGATCAGCCTCATGAATCAATGTCCCCTGATGGGAACTGGTCACTACCAGGGGCACTTGCAGGGCTTTCACATCCTCGACCGAGGCCGCCTCGACCAGATGCAGACCGAAGTGAGCGCCCATTCCTGCGCGCAGCACCTTCTGACTCCACAGCGCGGCCGTGCCCTTGAGCGCCACAATCTGGGTGAAACCGAAGGCCGACGCGCTGCGCAGGATACTGCCCACGTTGCCGGCATCCTGCACGCGGTCCAGCACCACGGTGGCGATGCCGGACTGCGCCTGCAAGGCCGCGTCCCAGTCCATCACATAGCCCATGCGGGCGGGAGATTCCAGACTGCTGATCTCGTCGAACAAGGCATCGGCCAGCACCACGACCTTGCTGGCAGCCTGCACCCACTCTTCGGGCGCCTGGGGCCAGAAAGACTGCGCAAAAACGGCAACCTTTGGTTTCAGATCCCGCACCAGGGCCGCACGGCAAAGATGATCGCCTTCCAGCCAGACCTGCCCCTGTTTGCGGTAGGCCGTGCTGTCCTGGGACAGGCGGCGCAGTTCCTTGACGAAAGCGTTGTCGCGCGAATGAATGTCCGTGACCTGGGGGCGTGCAGCCATGTCGACCTCTGAGAAAAAACAAAAACCCGGCATGCAAGCGCCTGGCCGGGCCTGAAAAAAGAACACGACTTACGCAAAACGGGTTCAGGCCGGGCGACTGCCTCAGAAGGCAGGCCGTCGTGGCATTCTTGTTCGCGTAAGTCCCAAAGAAGATAGAGCGCCCGAGCAGCCCCTGCGCCCCACTCGGGAATGCAGGCCCGACCATCAGGCGCGCATCAGACGTAGAGCAAAGCCTGCGACATCTGCAGGCTGGAAGTCACCCCCGACAGCCCGGTCTCGCACAGCACGGGCTGGGCCGCTGCGCCAGCGCACACCTGGCCGGCCTGCAGCACCTGGGCCACGGGGGCAAAAGAGCGCCTGTGCTCGGCCGTCGCACCGTGGGCACGCAAGGCCTGCAGATGCGCGGCCGTGCCATAGCCCTTGTGTCCTGCAAAGCCGTACTGCGGATACTGGGCGTCCAGGCGTTCGCACCAGCGGTCGCGCGTGACCTTGGCCAAGATGGAGGCCGCCGAAATGGCCTGCACCAGCGAGTCACCCTTGACGATGGCCTCTGCCTGCACATCGATCTGAGGCAGCTGGTTGCCATCCACCAGCACCAGCACGGGCTTGAGGCGCAAACCCATCACCGCGCGGCGCATGGCCAGCAGCGTGGCCTTGAGGATGTTGATCTCGTCGATCTCCTGCACCGAGGCCTGCGCTATGCAAAAGCACAGCGCCTTGGCGCGGATCTCGTCGTAGAGCACCTCGCGACGGTTGGCCGTGAGCTTCTTGGAATCGTTCAGCCCGGCAATGGGCTTCATGTCGTCCAGAATGACGGCAGCAGCCACCACCGGGCCGGCCAGGGGGCCGCGCCCTGCCTCATCCACCCCGGCAACCAGCCCGGGCGGATGCCAGGGCAGGCAGCCTTGCTCAAGCAGCGGGGGTGGCAATGATTTTTTGGATCGCATGGGCAGCCAGTTCGGCGGTATCGCGGCGCAGTTCGTGATGTAGCGCGGTGAAGCGCTCAACCAGCGCTTCAATGGTGACAGGAGAATCCTGGCTGGCTCTGAGCCAGCCCAGCGCGGCCTGGGCCAGTGCCTCGGGCGTTGCCGCATCCTGCAGCAGCTCGGGCACGACGAAGTCGCCGCACAGAATATTGGGCAGTCCCACCCAGGGCTGCAGTTGCTTGCGCTTCATGAGGCGCCAGCTCCAGGGGTGCATGCTGTAGCTGATGACCATGGGACGCTTGTAGAGCGCGGCCTCCAGCGTGGCGGTGCCGCTGGCAATCAGCGTGCAGTCGCAGGCCGCCAGCACATCGTGGGACTGGCCCTTGACGATCAGGCATCGGTCCTGCATGCCGGCCTCGGCCGCAATGCGCTGCACTTCCTCGTAGAGCGAAGGCACGGCCGGCACCACGATCCGGGTCTGCGGCAACGCCTTCTGGACCAGCGCCGCAGCCTTGAAAAAGCCCGAGGCGATATAACGCACCTCGGAGCGGCGGCTGCCGGGCAGCAGGGCCAGCACCAGACCCTCTTCGGCCAGGCCCAGGCGCGCACGCGCGGCCGCCCTGTCGGGATGCAACGGAATCACCTGCGCCAGCGGATGGCCGACGTAGGTGGCTTCGATGCCATGCTGGGCCAGCAGCTCGGGCTCGAACGGAAAGATGCACAGCACATGGTCAGCCGCGCGCCGGATTTTCTCCACGCGATCGGCACGCCAGGCCCAGATCGAAGGGCAGACAAAATGCACGGTCTTGATGCCGGCTTCGCGCAAGCCCGTTTCCAGCCCCAGGTTGAAGTCGGGCGCATCCACGCCCACGAACACCGAGGGCGGATGCGCAATCAGGCGCTGGCGCAGCTTTTTGCGAATTCCGAGCAGTTCGGCCACGCGGGCCAGCACTTCCCAGCTGTAGCCGTGCACGGCCAGACGCTCGGACTGCCACCAGGCGTCAAAGCCGCGCTCCTGCATCCTGTCGCCGCCGATCCCCATGGAGCTTGCATCGGGCCAGCGCTGACGCAGACCGTCCAGCAACAGCGAAGCCAGCAGATCGCCCGAGGCCTCGCCTGCCACCATGGCGATGCGGGGCGCTACGGAATCCGCAGCAGCTTGCGCTTGCTTATTAGGCATTTCAGAGCTATTCACGACTCAAATCCAGATGGAGACAGCGCAAGCTGCTATCAACGTGTGATGCCACTGGTCGCCGATGACAGAAAGGACTGCATGAAGTCCACATCCTGCACGGCTTCGGGCGTTGCCAACTTGATCGCATCCATGGCCGCAATGGCCTGCTCCAGCGTCAGGCCCTGGCGGTACAGCAGCTTGTGCATCTCGCGCACCGCGGCAATACGCGCATCCGAGAAACCGCGGCGCTTGAGACCGATCAGATTCACGCTGCGCGCGGCCAGCGGATTGCCATCCACCGTCATGAAGGGCGGCACATCCTTGTTCACATGGGCCTGAAAGCCCACCATGGCGTGCGCGCCGATGCGCATGCGTTGCAGCACGCCGGTCAGCCCACCGATGGTCACCCAGTCGCCGACATGCACATGGCCTGCCAGCGTTGTGTTGTTGGCCAGCGTGGTCTGGTTGCCGATGACGCAGTCATGCGCGATGTGCACATAGGCCATGATCCAGTTGTCATTGCCGATGATGGTCTCGCCGCGGTCCTGCATGGTGCCGGTGTTGAAGGTACAGAACTCGCGCACGGTGTTGCGGTCACCCATCACCAGACGCGTGAGCTCGCCCGCGTACTTCTTGTCCTGGGGCTGCGCACCCAGCGATGCGAACTGGAAGATGTGGTTGTCTTCACCAATCGTGGTGTCGCCCTCGATCACGCAATGCGCGCCCACCTTGCTGCGGGCGCCAATGCGCACCCTGGGGCCGATGACGGCATACGGCCCCACCGACACCGAGGTGTCGAGCTGGGCCGCGGGGTCCACCAGGGCGGTGGGATGAATCAAGCTCACAGCCGCCATCAATGCTTATCCCACGTGGCGCATGGTGCACATCAGCTGGGCTTCGGCAGCCACTTCGCCATCCACGCTGGCGACGGCATTGAACTTCCAGATGCCGCCGCGCACGCGGTCGATGGTGATCTCCAGGGCCAGCTGGTCTCCCGGCACCACGGGGCGCTTGAAGCGCGCCGAGTCGATACCCACGAAGTAGTAGATATTGTTTTCGTCGGGCACCTGACCCATGGCATCGAAAGCCAGCAGGCCGGCGGCCTGGGCCAGAGCTTCAAGAATCAGCACGCCGGGCATGACGGGACGGCCGGGGAAGTGCCCGGTGAAGAACGGCTCGTTGAAGGTGACGTTCTTGATCGCCTTGATGCGTGTGTTGCGCTCAAGCTCCAGCACCCGGTCCACCAGAAGAAAGGGATAGCGGTGAGGCAGTTGCTTGAGAATTTCTTGAATATCCATCATCAATTTCCGTTGTTGCTTTGCCGGCCCTCAGCCAGCGCTTGTTCAAGCTTCTTGACCCGCTCCCGGAGCGTGTACAGCTGCCTGAAGGTTGCAGCGTTCTTTTCCCATTGCTCGTTTTCTTGCAGCGGAAAGATGCCTGTATAAAAACCTGCCTTGGGCAAGGAGCGAGTGACCATGGAGGTCGGCGAAATCACCGTACCGTCCGCAATCGTCAAATGCCCCAGGATATTGGCCGCGCCACCGATCTGGCAGTGCCTGCCAATGCGCGCACTGCCCGCAATACCGGTATTGCCGGCAATCACCGTATGCGCGCCAATATGAACATTGTGGGCAATCTGCACGAGATTATCGATCTTGACACCGTCTTCGATGATGGTGTCGTCGAGTGCCCCACGATCCACGCAGGTGTTGGCGCCGATTTCCACATCGTTGCCGATGCGCACGGCCCCCAGCTGCTCGATCTTCTCCCATCGGCCTGCCGATGGCGCAAAGCCGAAACCGTCGGCTCCGATGACCACGCCCGGATGCACGATGCAGCGCTCGCCCACCACACAGCCCTGGCCTATGGTGACGCGCGACTTCAGTACCGTATCGGCACCGATGACGGCGCCCGCCTCCACCACGCACTGCGGCCCCACACAGGCGCTGGCATGCACCTGGGCCGTGGCATCCACCACGGCGCTGGCATGAATGCCGCTGGGCCTGCCGCCTTGCTGATGCGCCTTCCACCACTGGGTGGCTCGCGCGAAATAGGCATAGGGATCGGCCGTGACAATGCAGGCACCGCGCTGCGCCGCTTCATCGCGCAGCGCCGGCGCCACAATGACACAGGCCGCCTGTGAGGCGGCCAGTTGCTGGCGATAGCGGGGATTGCTTAAAAAGCTCAGATCACCGTGACCCGCAGAGTCCAGCGGAGCGATGCGCGAGATGGTCATCTCGCGCTCGCCGCCGATCAGTTCTCCACCGAGCGCATCGAGAATCTGTCCCAATAGAACGCTCACAAAGGTATCCCTGGGATTACTTTGCGCCGTTCAGGGCCTTGATGACCTTGTCGGTGATATCGAACTTGGGGTTGATATACACGGCCTCTTGCAGGATGACGTCGTACTTTTCAGCCTCGGCCACTTGCTTGACAACCTTGTTGGCACGGTCGAGCACCGTGGCCAGCTCTTCGTTCTTGCGGGCATTCAGGTCTTCCTGGAATTCGCGGCGCTTGCGCTGGAATTCGCGGTCCTGATCCACCAGCTGACGCTGGCGCGAAGCGCGCTGGCTCTCGGACATGGTGGTGGCTTCACGCTCGAACTTGTCCGAAGCAGTCTTCAAGGAATTGCCCTGATCGACCAAATCCTTTTCACGCTTAGAAAACTCCTGCTCAAGCTTGGCTTGGGCAGCCTTGGCAGCGGATGCCTCACGGAAGATGCGATCCGTGTTCACAAAACCTGCCTTGAATTCCTGTGCATGCGCAGAGACGGCCATGGCGCCAAGCAGCACAGCCAGAGAAAGATGGCTAGAGAGAGATTTCATTAGAAAGATGTTCCGATTTGGAATTGCAGTTTCTGGATTCTATCGCCGGTTTCCTTACGGATTGGCTGAGCATACGCCAAACGCAGAGGACCCAGCGGCGAAATCCAGCTGATACCGATACCGGTGGAAGCACGCAGGGTCCCCAGATCCATGCTTTCACCTTCCGCCCACACATTACCCACGTCCACGAAGCCGAACAGACGCAAGGTCCTGTCGTTGCCCGCTCCGGGGAATGGAACCATGAATTCGCCATTCAGGGTTAGCTTGCGGGTACCGCCCAGGGCCAGATTGGTGTTCACGGAATCGTGCTTGCCCAGAGAGCCTTGCTCGAAGCCGCGCACCGAGCCGAGACCGCCCGAGTAGAAGTTCTTGAAGATGGGATAGGGATTACCGCCCAGGCCCTTGCCCCAGCCCAGCTCGCCGTTCAGGGCGATCGTGTACTTCTTGTTCAGCGGGATGTATTGCTGAATCTGGTAGTTGGCCTTCGCATAGCGCATATCGCTCATGAACGAGGCTTCCAGATTCACGCGCTGATAGCGGCCTGCATTCGGAGCCAGGGCACTGTCGCGGTTATCGCGAGACCAGCCCAGCGTCAGGGGAATGCCGGTCTTGGAGCAGCCGACATTCGCACCGACAGCGCCGCCGCAATATTCGTTGTAGACCTCGGGCATATAGGTGCCCGGCTTGATTTCATTGCCTTCGACACCGGCACCGAAGAAGATGGTATCCACTTCGCTGAAAGGCACGCCGAAACGCACGCTGGCACCCTTGGTGATGATCTTGTAGGCGCCATCGTCATAGTAGGGACGGATGGTGCGGTAGTACAGGTCATAGGTGCGCGAAATACCCGTATCCGTGAAATAGGGATTCGTGGTCGACACCACCATGGTGCGGTTGTACTTGCTGGTGTTGATGTCCAGGCCCAGATAGTTGCCCGAGCCGAAAACGTTTTCCTGCTTGATACCGAAGGACAGCGAGACCTTTTCGGCGCTGGAGAAACCGGCACCCAGCTGGATCGAGCCCGTGGGCTTTTCCACCACGTTGATCATCAGATCGACCTGGTCGGGAGAGCCCGGCACTTCCTGGGTTTCGATCTCAACCTGGGTGAAGAAGCCCAGACGGTCGACACGGTCGCGCGACAGCTTGATCTTCTGGCCGTCATACCAGGAGGCTTCGAACTGGCGGAACTCGCGGCGGATCACTTCGTCGCGGGTCTTGTTGTTGCCGCTGACGCTGATGCGACGGATATAGGCACGGCGCGAAGGCTGAGCCTGCAGCACCAGGGACACACGGTTGTTGGTACGGTCGATTTCGGGCACGGCTTCCACCTTGGCGAAAGCAAAACCGAAATTGCTGTAATAGTCGGTAAAAGCCTTGATGGTCTCGGAAACCTGGTCGGCGTTATAGGGCTCTCCGGGCTTGATCTTGACCAGCGACTTGAACTCGTCGTCACGATCCAGGTAGTTGCCTTCGAGCTTCACGCCCGAGACCACATACTGGTTGCCTTCGTGAATGTTCACGGTCAGGCCGATGCTCTGCTTGTCGGGAGAAATGGCGACCTGCGTGGACTCCACGCGGAACTCCAGATAGCCGCGCTGCAGATAGTAGGAGCGCAGCGACTCCAGATCGGCATTGAGCTTGTTGCGCGCGTAGCGGTCGGACTTGGTGTACCAGCTCATCCAGTTGCCCGTGTCCTGATCGAACAGGTCCTTGAGCGTGGATTCCTTGAAGGCCTTGTTGCCCACAATGTGGATTTCGTTGATCTTCGCGGGCTCGCCTTCAGAGACGGTGAAGGTCAGGTTCACACGGTTGCGCTCGATAGGCGTCACCGTGGTCACAACCTCCGCGCCGTACAGGCTGCGGTTGATGTACTGGCGCTTGAGCTCCTGCTCGGCACGGTCGGCCAAGGCCTTGTCGAAAGGACGACCGTCGGCCAGACCCACATCGCGCATGGCCTTGAGCAAGGTGTCCTTGTCGAACTCCTTGGTGCCGGCAAAGTTCACCTCGGCAATGGTGGGACGCTCTTCCACGACCACCACCAGCACATTGCCATTGGCCTCCAGACGCACGTCCTTGAACAGGCCCAGTGCAAACAGCGAGCGGATGGCCGCTGCGCCCTTCTCGTCGTTGTAGTCATCACCCACGCGCAAAGGCATGGAAGCGAACACCGTACCGGGCTCCACTCGCTGCAAACCCTCGACGCGGATATCTTGAACCTTGAAGGGCTCCAGCGCCCATGCCGCTTGCGCAGCTAAAACCATAGCAGCCAGGGCAGTTGCAGAGCGCACGCCCAAGCGATTGAAATGTTTTTTCATGAGTGGAAATCGCCGCGAATGCGGCCTACCGTAGCGATAAAAATTAGCCCCAGAGCCGGTTGATATCGTTGAAAAAGGCGACTGACATCATCAGCAGTATGACTGCGATGCCTGCACGCTGCAGTCTTTCAGCCCAGACATCGGAGACACTACGTCCCGTCAGACCTTCCCAAAGATAATACATCAGGTGCCCACCGTCCAGAACGGGCAATGGTAGCAGGTTGAGAACGCCCAGGCTGATGCTGATCAAGGCGAGAAACGACAGGTATTGCACCAACCCCATGCTCGCGGACTTGCCCGCGTAATCGGCGATCGTCAGAGGGCCGCTGATATTCTTGAGCGAGGCCTGGCCGATCAGCATGCGCCCCATCATGCGCAGCGTCATGGAAGACAGCTCCCAGGTCCTGTGCACACCGGCACTCAGGCCATCGAGAAAGCCGCGGCGCACCAGCACCATTTCCGGCTGGCTGCCAATGAAGGCATTCACGCGTGCCGCAGGCGCCTGACCGTCCTTGCCAGGTACTACTTCCGGTTGCACCTGCAGATTCAGACGCTGGCCCGCGCGCTCCACAACCCATGCCTGGGGCTGCACCTCGCCGGACTGCCCCGAGGCACGGATCAGGGCACGCGCCTGCGCGCCATCCTGGACTGCCTGAGCATTGATGCTGAGCAGCACATCGCCTTTTTGCAGGCCCGCCTTGTCTGCCGGACCGCCTGCGACAATCTCGTCCATGACTGCACGACTCCAGGCTCCCTGCAGCCCTACCTTGTCAAAGAAAGCTGCATCTGGTTCCTTTTGTTGCAAAGAAGCGAGATCCAGCGGCACGATGCGCGCCGCGCCATGTGCCTGGTCAGCCACTTCCAGCTGCAAGGACTCGCCTTCAATGGCCGCCGTCGTCACCAGCCAGCGCAAATCACCCAGGGCACGCACAGGCTGCCACTCCTGGCCTCCCACGGAGGCACGCTGCACCCAGTCGCCACTTTGAATACCGGCCTGCTGCAGCAAGCTGCCAGCCGCGGGCGCGGCAAGCCGTGCTGCAGGCTCGTTCGTTCCCACCCAGTTGACCACGGTCAGCAGCGCCACGGCCAGCACCAGATTGGCTGCCGGCCCCGCCGCAACAATGGCTGCGCGTGAACGCAGAGGCTGGTTGTTGAAGGCCAGATGCTTTTCCTCAGGCCTGACCGCGCCCTCGCGCTCGTCAAGCATGCGCACATAGCCACCCAGAGGCAGCGCCGCGATCACATACTCGGTGCCCGACTTCTTGCCGACCCAGCGCAACAGCGGCTTGCCAAAGCCCACGGAGTAACGCAGCACCTTGACACCGCAGGCCACGGCAACGCGATAGTGGCCCCACTCATGCACCGCAATCAGAACGCCGAGCGCCACGACGAAAGCCACAACTGTCAGCAACACCTGAAACTCCTTTTTGCCAATCGATGCTTGGAGTGCGCGCCAGGCCGCAAGTTCAACCGCCGCCCGGCAAGCACCCGCACTTCGCGCCCGTTCAGCGCGCCCACTGGCCGGCTATGGCGACCGCGCTCTCGCGTGCTCGCGCATCGAGCGCCATCAGATCTTCAAGACTGCTCACGGCGCCCGGTTGCACGGATTCCAGCGTCTGCAGGTTGACGGCATGAATGCGGTCAAACGACAGGCGACGCGCCAGGAAGGCGGCGACTGCCACTTCGTTCGCGGCGTTGAGCACCGTGGTTGTACCCTCGGGCGCGCGCAGTGCCTGCCAGGACAGATGCAGGCCGGGAAAGCGATGCGCATCCGCCTCCTCGAAGGTCAGCGCCGCCAGCTTGGCAAAATCCAGCACCGGCGCGCCGCTCTCGATGCGCTCGGGCCAGGCCAGACCGCAGGCAATCGGCACCCGCATATCGGGCGTTCCCAGCTGAGCGAGCACCGACGAATCCTTGAACTGCACCATGGAGTGCACGATCTGCTGCGGATGAATTACCACCTTGATCTTCTCGGGCGCCATATCGAACAGCCAGCGCGCCTCGATCACCTCCAGCGCCTTGTTCATCATGGTGGCCGAGTCCACCGAGATCTTGCGCCCCATGGAGAAGTTGGGGTGCGAGCAGGCCTGCTCGGGAGTGATTGCAGACAGTGTCGCCGGGTCGCGTTGGCGGAACGGACCGCCCGAGGCCGTCAGCAGCAAGGAGTCGACGCGCTCGGCCCAGGTGCTGCTGTCTTCGGGCAGGCACTGGAAGATGGCGGAGTGCTCGCTATCGATGGGCAGCAAGGTGGCGCCATGACGCTTGACGGTGTCCATGAACAGCGCACCGCCCACCACCAGGGCTTCCTTGTTGGCCAGCAGCAGGCGCTTGCCCGCTCTGGCCGCTGCCAGACAGGGGGACAGCCCGGCCGCACCGACAATCGCCCCCATGACCGCATCGACATCAGGATGAGATGCTATCGCTTCAAGAGCATTCCGCTCTTGAAGGACCTGCGTCTGAAGTCCGTGCAACTGGATCTTCTCGGCCAGCTGCTGTGCATGGGGCGCACTGGCCATCACGGCGAACTGCGGCTTGAACTGCGCGCATTGACTGAGCATCAGATCCACTTGCGTGGCAGCACTCAGCGCGAAGATTTCGTATTGATCAGGGTGGCGTGCCACCACATCCAGGGTATTGGTTCCGATGGAACCGGTAGAACCCAGAACCGTGATTTTCTGCTTCATGGATGCACAAAGGATGAGAGCATCATCGCCAACGGCAGTGTGGGCAGGAGGGCATCAATGCGATCCAGGACACCACCATGGCCGGGCAGCAAGCCGCTGCTGTCCTTGACACCGACGCTGCGCTTGATGAGGGATTCGACCAGGTCGCCCACCACACTCATCGCAGCCATAAACACCGCAGCCAGCAACAGGAACCAGAGCCCTCGTGACTGCAGCACCGAATAGAAACTGGGAACACCGGCGCCGTAGTGGCGATCTGCCCAGCTCCAGACCAGAGCCAGAACAACCACTCCCAGCATGCCCCCCCAGACACCTTCCCAGCTCTTGCCGGGACTGATGGAAGGAGCCAGCTTGTTCCTGGTGAACTTCAGGCCGAAAGTGCGGCCTGCAAAATAGGCAAATACATCGGCCACCCAGACCAGCACCAGGACCGAAAGCAGGAAGTTGATGCCGATATTGCGCGCCTGCACCACGGCCAGCCAGGCCAGCCACAATGCCAGCACGCCGCCAACCAGACGGACTGCAGCCGGAATATGCGGCCAGCCCGTCACGCCAGCACGCAGCAGCAGCACGCCCCCCAGCACCCAGAGGCAACCCGCAATCAGCCACACCATGGACAGAGGCTGGTCAACCCAGCCGGCCCACCAGGAGCCCGCGCATAGCGCCGTACAGACAGCCCCCAGACCCAGCGAGCCTGCCTGCCCGAAGCCGTTGAGACGCCCCCACTCCCAGGCACCAGCCGCCATGAACAACAGCATCAGTGCCGAAAAAGGCACGGTGCTGGCCGTATAAAACAATGCAGGCAGCAAAATGGCCAGCAAAATCAAGGCGGTAATGACGCGCTGCTTGAGCATGGCACCTCTTATGGTTATGCCGTCAGGGTGACGGCAGATGATGGTTGAATCTGCTCTGAAGTCTGGCCGAAACGGCGCTCCCGACCGCCAAACACGGCAATGGCCTCGTCAAGAGCGGCCTCGTCGAAATCAGGCCACAGGGCATTGCTGAAGAACAGCTCGGTGTAGGCAGCCTGCCAAAGCAGAAAATTGCTGATGCGGGTTTCGCCGCCTGTGCGGATCATCAGATCAGGATCAGGCACATGCGCCAGGGCCATGGCCCTATCCAGATTCTCCGGACTCAGTTCCAGCCCCTGGGCCACCAGCTTCTGCGCTGCTTGCGCGATGTCCCAGCGGCCACCGTAGTTGAAGCAGACATTGAGAACCAGGCGCGTGTTGTGCGCAGTGATGCGCTCGGCCTCGGCCAGGCCCTCACGGACCTTGTCGCTCAGACCCTGACGGTCTCCGACAAAGTACAGGCGCACGCCGTCGCGGCTGAGTTGCGCAACTTCCTTGGCCAGGGCATTGGCCAGCAGGCTCATGAGGCCTGAGACCTCTTCCTGAGGCCGGTTCCAGTTCTCGGAGGAAAACGCAAATACCGTGAGCACCTGCACGCCACGCTCTACGCAGGCACGAGCGCAGCGGCGCAGGGACTCCACGCCCTGCTTGTGACCTGCAAGACGTGGAAGCAGACGGCGCTTGGCCCACCGCCCGTTGCCGTCCATGATGACGGCGATATGGCGCGGAACCGCGCCGTTTTTCTTGGATGTCAAAAGTGCAGGTCCTTTGGCAAGACTCAGACCGCCATGATGTCCTGCTCCTTGGCCGCCACCAGCGTGTCGACCTCGGCAATGTGCTTGTCGGTGATCTTCTGGATTTCGGCTTCGGAGCGCTTCTGATCGTCTTCAGAGGCCTCTTTGTCCTTGACCAGCTTCTTCACGCTTTCATTGGCATCGCGGCGCAGGTTGCGGATGGCAATCTTGCCGTTCTCACCTTCGTTGCGGGCGAGCTTGGTCATTTCCTTGCGGCGCTCTTCACTCATGGGAGGCATGGGCACGCGGATCAGGTCACCCATGGAGGCGGGATTCAGACCCAGATCGCTTTCGCGAATGGCCTTTTCCACCTTGGCGGCCATGTTCTTTTCCCAGGGCTGCACGCTGATGGTGCGGGAGTCCAGCAGGGACACATTGGCCACCTGGGACAGGGGCACCATGGAGCCGTAGTACTCGACGTGAATGGCGTCCAGCAGCGCGGGGTTTGCACGGCCGGTGCGCACGCGCGCCAGGTTGTTCTTCAAAGCCTCGATGGACTGGCCCATCTTGGTTTCGGTGTTCTTTTTGATTTCAGCGATCGTCATGTTCTTGTTCCTTTGCGAGCATTGGGCGGCAAAACGCTCAAGCGTACACCAGAGTGCCTTCGTCTTCACCCATGACCACGCGCTTGAGTGCGCCGGGCTTGACGATGGAGAACACGCGGATCGGCAGCTTCTGGTCGCGGCACAGCGCGAAAGCCGTGGCATCCATGATGCCCAGGTTGCGCGAGATGGCTTCATCGAAAGCCAGCTTGTCGTAGCGCGTGGCCGAGGGATCCTTGACCGGGTCGGCCGTGTACACGCCGTCCACCTTGGTGGCCTTGAGCACGACTTCGGCGCCGATTTCAGCACCACGCAGCGCAGCTGCGGTGTCGGTGGTGAAGAAGGGGTTGCCCGTACCGGCAGCGAACACCACGACCTTGCCCTCTTCAAGGTACTGCAGCGCCTTGGGGCGCACATAGGGCTCCACCACCTGCTCGATACCGATGGCCGACATCACGCGCGCCGTCAGGCCCTGCTTGTCCATGGCGTCGGCCAGGGCCAGGGCATTCATCACCGTGGCCAGCATGCCCATATAGTCGGCAGTCGCACGATCCATGCCGACTGAGCCACCTGCCACGCCACGGAAGATATTGCCGCCGCCGATCACCACGGCAACCTGCACACCCACCTTGGTCACTTCCACGATCTCGGCAACCATGCGCTCAATGGTTGCACGGTTGATGCCGAACTGGTCATCTCCCATTAACGCCTCCCCCGACAGCTTGAGCAAGATGCGCTTGTGTGCTGGAATGGCGTTGGACATGGTGTTTCTCCGGTGGAAGTTGAATAAGTATGAAAACGGGAGGGGAATAAATCAATCGCGGCTCTAGGCCGCGATTGTTGCTAAGGCTTAGGTTTAAGCACCAGCCTTGGCTGCTGCCACCTGGGCAGCCACTTCAGCGGCGAAGTCATCGGTCTTCTTCTCGATGCCTTCACCCACGACAAACATCGTGAACGCCTTCACATTGGTATTGGCAGCCTTGAGCATCTGGGCCACGGTTTGCTTGCCGTCGGCAGCCTTCACGAAGACCTGGTCGGCCAGGGACACTTCCTTCAGGTACTTCTGAACGGAACCTTCCACCATCTTGGCGACGATGTCGGCGGGCTTGCCGGATTCGGCAGCCTTGCCTTCGGCCACTGCGCGTTCCTTGGCGATCAGCTCGGCAGGCACGTCAGCGGAAGTCAGGGCCACGGGCTTCATGGCAGCCACATGCATGGCCACGTCCTTGGCAGCAGCAGCGTCGCCGTCGAACTCGACCACCACGCCGATGCGGGTGCCGTGCACGTAGGCAGCCAGGCCAGCGCCGTTGAAAGCCTTGAAGCGACGGAAAGACATGTTCTCGCCGATCTTGCCGATCAGGCCCTTGCGCACATCTTCCAGAGTGGGGCCGTAGCCGTCTTGTTCGTAGGCCAGGGCGCCCAGGGCGTCCAGGTCAGCGGGGTTGTGCTCGGCGACCAGCTTGGCAGCGGCGTTGGCCATGGCCAGGAAGCTGTCGTTCTTGGACACGAAGTCGGTTTCGCTGTTCACTTCGATCAGGCCGCCCTTGCCGCCTTCGATGAAAGCAGCCACAACGCCTTCAGCAGTCACGCGGGAAGCGGCCTTGCCAGCCTTGGTACCCAGCTTGACGCGCAGCAGCTCTTCAGCCTTGGCCATATCGCCATCAGCTTCGGTCAGAGCCTTCTTGCATTCCATCATGGGAGCGTCGGTCTTGGCGCGCAGTTCGGCGACCATGCTTGCAGTAATTGCCATCGTATTTCTCCAGTATCAGTTCGATTCGTTACAGGATTCCGGCTAAAAAAACGGGGCTACCTAGAGCCCCGCTTTTTCTCGCGATGCGGTCGCGCAGCCGGACTTCGCTTAGGCGGCGGACTCTTCCACTTCCACGAACTCGTCGCCGTTCTCACCGGCAGCAGCCTTCACCACGTCGTTCAGACGGGCTTCGCGGCCTTCCAGGATAGCGTCGGCGATGCCTTGGGCGTACAGCTGCACGGCCTTGGCGGAGTCATCGTTACCAGGGATCACGTAGTCGATGCCTTCGGGGTTGTGGTTGGTATCAACCACGCCGATCAGAGGAATGCCCAGCTTCTTGGCTTCAGCGATAGCGATCTTGTGGAAGCCCACATCGATCACGAAGATGGCGTCGGGCAGGCCGTTCATGTCCTGAATGCCGCCGATGTCCTTTTCCAGCTTTTCCAGTTCGCGAACGAACATCAGCTGTTCCTTCTTGGACATGGATTCCAGACCAGCTTCTTGCTGAGCCTTCATGTCCTTCAGACGCTTGATGGAGGTCTTGACGGTCTTGAAGTTGGTCAGCATGCCGCCCAGCCAGCGCTGGTCGACGAAGGGCACGCCAGCGCGCTTGGCTTCTTCGGCCACCAGCTCGCGGGCTTGACGCTTTGTACCCACCATCAGGATGGTGCCGCCGTTAGCAGTCAGCTGCTTGGCGAACTTCTGGGCTTCCTGGAACATCGGCAGGGACTTTTCCAGGTTGATGATGTGGATCTTGTTACGGGCGCCGAAGATGAACGGAGCCATCTTGGGATTCCAGAAACGGGTTTGGTGACCGAAGTGGACGCCGGCTTCCAGCATCTCGCGCATTGTTACTGCCATGTTAATTACCTCAAAGGTTGGGTCTAAAATCCGGCCCAACGATTGCAGCCGCCTTGAAAAAGCGATCGCAACACCTTGGATAGGCCGGTTTGCTATTTGCCTTGCCGACTTGAAAGCAGGTGCTGCAAGGTGCAAAACGCCATCGCATCAACCACTTTCAGAGCTTTTCAAGTCAATCCTCACGGAATAACCCTTAGCAAAGCCGCAAGATTTTAGCACATCGCCATGCAACTCGACCTCAGTCACCTCACTCTCGAGATCCGCGAAGGCCGCCAAAGCGCCGCAAACCTCATGCAAATGAGCATTGCTGCCGCGCAAAGTCCCTTGTGCGCCAACGTTTTCAGCCAGACTTTCTTTGACGAGGCACGCTGGGCCGCTGCAGAAACACCAACGACTGCCCCCCTGGCCGGCCTGGCCATCTCGGTCAAGGATTTGTTTGACACCCGAGGCGCACGCAGTGCCGCCAGCTCCCTGGTGCTGCAGGATGCTCCTGTCGCCCGGGCAGACGCCGCGGCCGTCGCCCGCCTGCGCGCGGCAGGTGCCGCCATCATCGGCCGCACCCATATGGTCGAGTTCGCTTTTTCCGGCGTGGGTGTGAATCCGCATTTCGGTACCCCTGCCGCGCTGGATGCCCGCCACCCCGCCAATCCTCAGCTGGCCCCCACATGGCCGGCCCGCATTCCAGGCGGCTCCTCGTCAGGAGCAGCTGTATCCGTCGCCAGCGGCGCCGCCTGGGCGGCTCTGGGCTCGGACACCGGGGGCTCCATCCGCATTCCCGCTGCGCTCAATGGACTGGTGGGCTTCAAAAGCACGGCCAGGCTGGTGCCCACCGAAGGAACCGTGCCACTCTCGCCCACACTGGACACTGCCTGCGCCATTACGCGCAGCGTGCGCGATGCCGTGCTGCTGCACGA
This sequence comes from Comamonas testosteroni TK102, assembly GCF_000739375.1. Lineage (NCBI taxonomy): Bacteria > Pseudomonadati > Pseudomonadota > Betaproteobacteria > Burkholderiales > Comamonadaceae > Comamonas > Comamonas testosteroni. The sequence goes on from NZ_CP006704.1 coordinate 4,098,458, forward strand.
GATCCTGGCCGAGCGCAAAGTCACCAAGGACGAACGCAGCCTGAGCCAGTGGCGTCTGGCAGTGCCGCGCCCCCTGTTCTTCGAACAGATCGAACCCGCCGTGCGCAGCGCCTTCGAACGCAGCATCGCCAAGCTGCAAGCCGGCGGCGCGCAGATCGAATGGATTGACCTGCCCGAGCTGGAAGAGCTGGACGCCATCAACATCATCGGCGGCTTCTCGCCCACCGAAAGCTATGCCTGGCACCGGCACCATCTGCAGGATCCTGCCAAGGCCGCGCTCTACGATCCCCGGGTGCGCTCGCGCATAGAGCGCGGCGCGAGCATGAGCGCTGCCGACTATCTGGATCTGCTGGCCGCGCGCAAGCGCTGGATTGCCAGGATGGAGAGCGCCATTGCCGACTATGACGCCCTGCTCTCGCCGACCACGCCGATCACCGCCCCCACCATTGCATCCGTCGCCCCGGCCAACGGCTTCGATGCTGCGGCCGACCTCAGGCGTGACGAAGAATTTTTCCGCGTCAACGGCCTGCTGCTGCGCAATACCAGCGTGGTCAATATGCTGGATGGCTGCGCGCTGTCACTGCCGTGCCACAACCCGAACGAACTCCCCATGGGCCTGATGATCTGGCATGCCGCCCTGCATGACGACGCCATCCTGAATATCAGCGCGGGCATAGAAGCCGCGCTCCATCGCGTCTGACTTCCATTCTTGTAGCTACAACCGCTTATGGTCATTGGGCTACATGGCAAAAATCGTCAAAAACCACAAATGCGCGGCCTGAGGCTATCCTCGGACCATGCTGCGCATTTCTCCAACCGACACCCCGCCCGCTTCCATGGCTGCCGGCCAGGGCTGGCCGCTATTCAGCGCCGCCGCCACGCGCCAGATCGAGCAGGATTGCGCCAGACGCCTGCCTCCCCACCGACTGATGGAGCGTGCAGGCCTTGCCATCGCCAAACTGGCGCTGGCAATAGCCCCCCATGCACAACGAATCTGGATTGCCTGCGGCCCGGGCAACAACGGCGGCGACGGCTTTGAGGCGGCGGCGCAGCTCAGAACCATGCTGCCCCACGTGCGAATCATGGTCAGCGAGGTGCGCGCGCCTGCCGAGCTACCTTCCGACGCACAGATCTCCCGGGACAAGGCCAGGCAGGCTGGCGCGCAGTGGCTGCATGACGCGCCCGCCGATCTGGGGCCACAAGACCTGTGTATCGATGCACTGCTGGGCATCGGACTGAGCCCGCGCCCCTCTGGCAAGGCCTCGACTGAAAAGCAGCGCTTGCTGCAACTGCTGGCCCAGGTTCGGCAGTGCGCCTGCGCCGTACTCTGTGTCGACCTTGCCTCCGGCCTCGATGGCGATACCGGCCAGTATCTGAGGGAATTCGCGCCCGGCCATATCGCCGCCAGTCAACCGCGCCACACGCTTGCCTTGCTGACCCTGCAGCCCGGCCTGTTCACCGGCCAGGGACGCGATGCCTGCGGACAGATCTGGTGGGACGACCTGGGCTGCGGCATTGCCGGCACTCCCGGCATGACCACCCCCGCTGCAGCGCGGCCCACGGCGCATCTGAGCCCCCCCTCCTCCGCTTCCTCGAGTGCGCGCCCGCACGCCAGTCACAAAGGCAGTTTTGGCGATGTAGCCGTGCTTGGCGGCGAAGGCCTGGGCTTGCGCGGCCTGTCGATGACCGGCGCGGCCTGGCTGGCGGCACTGGCCGCACTGCACGCCGGAGCCGGCCGCGTCATGCTGGCCTTGCTGGACGAAGCACTACCGCAAGGCATTGCCCACTGGCCGGAAATCATGCTGCGACGGCCTGCAGCCCAGGACTGGAGCCAGGCCACCGTGGTCTGCGGCTGCGGTGGTGGCGAAGCCGTGCAGGCCTGGCTGCCCCACATACTGAGCCAGGCGCCACAGCTGGTACTGGATGCCGATGCACTCAATGCCGTCGCAGCCAGCCCAGTGCTAGCACAGCAGTTGAGCCAGCGTGCCATGCAGCAGCTGAGCACGGTCTTGACCCCCCACCCGCTGGAGGCCGCGCGCCTGCTGCAGACCACTACCACCCAAGTGCAAGCCGACCGCCTGCAGTCCTGCCTGCAGCTGGCCCGCAAATTTCAGTGCACGGTGCTGCTCAAGGGCTCGGGCACGGTTGTTGCCAACCCACAGCAGCAAGTCTGGATCAATGCCAGCGGCAATGCCCGCCTGGCCACGGGCGGCACGGGCGATGTGCTGGCCGGACTGATCGCCGCGCTATGGGCACAGGGTCGCAGTGCCGATATGGCTGCCATGGAGGGGGCCTTCCGCCACGGCCAGCTCGCGGATCGCTGGCCCGCAGACCGCCCGTTCAGCGCCAGTGCCCTGGCAATGCACCTGGGCAAGCAGTAACCAGCGCAAGAAAAAAGGCCTTACCGGTATCCGGCAAGGCCTTCAGTGCTTCGCAAGCGAGCAATCAGCGTTCGGTCTTGCGCTTGCTGGTTTTGCTTGCCGGCGCGGGCTTGGTACGCGCTGCGGGCTTGGCTACCGCCTTTGGAGCCTTGGGCGCCGATTTCGCCACAGACTTCGCCGCCACCTTGGCCACAGCCTTGGATTCGGGCTTGGCCGCTGGCTTGGCAACGGAGACAGGTTGCGCATCAGGCGCAAGCAAGGCGGCAACCTGCTTCCTGCCTGCCGCCTTGCGCGGCTTGGCAACCACGGCCACAGCAACGGGCTCCGCTACAGGCTCGGGCTTGGGAGCCTGCGCGTATTCCGCCTCCAGCGCCGCCAGATTCACGCTTTTCAGCATGGCCTTCTTGGCTGCCTTACGACCTTGCCTGGAGCGATCGGGCTCCGGCGCAGCAGCAGGCTCTGCAGCAGCATTGCGCTGCGCACGACTGGCCTTGGCGTCACGACGACTCCACTTGTCGGAATAGCCGCCCGCACTGCGCTCGTCACGCGAATCACGGCGACCACGCCCCTCATCCTTGGCCTGACCGCGGCCGCTGCGGGACGACTGCACCAGACCGTCCTCGCCGTCGCGCACCAGACGGAAGTCGATGCGACGTCCATCCAGATCAACGCGACTGACTTGCACGCGCACTCGTGCACCGATGCCATAGCGAACACCCGAGCGCTCGCCGCGCAGTTCCTGCCGGGCTTCGTCGAAGCGGAAGTAATCGCCGCCCAGTTCGGTGATATGCACCAGACCTTCCACATACATGGCATCCAGCGTCACAAAGACACCGAAGGTCGTCACCGAGGACACCGTGCCCGCGAACTCCTCGCCCAGATGCTCGCGCATGTACTTGCACTTGAGCCAGGCTTCCACATCGCGGCTGGCCTCGTCGGCGCGGCGCTCGTTGGCACTGCAGTGCAGGCCGGCGGCTTCCCAGGCCTGAAACTCCTTGGCCGCCGAACGCTTGCGCGGCTTCTGACCCGGCGCAACCACCCGCGAAGCCAGACGCTTGGCCATCTTCGCTTCAGCCTCACCCGGCGTGGGCAGGCTGGGCAGCTTGTAATGCGTGCCGTTCAGCTCCGCCTTGATCACGCGGTGCACCAGCAAGTCGGGGTAACGGCGAATCGGGCTGGTGAAGTGGGTATACGCCTCAAAGGCCAAGCCGAAGTGACCCGAGCCCTCCGGCGTGTAGAAGGCCTGCATCATGGAGCGCAGCAGCATGGTGTGAATCTGCTGCGAGTCAGGTCTGTCCTTGGTGGCACTGGCAATCTGCTGGAACTCCTTGGTCGAAGGGTTCTCGCTGATGCTCATGCTCACGCCCATGGCCTTGAGGTAGTTGCGCAGGATTTCCTGCTTCTCCAGCGAAGGCTTGTCGTGCACACGGAACAGCCCCAGCTGCCCGCTCTGGTCGATGAAATCAGCGCTGCAGACATTGGCCGCCAGCATGGCCTCCTCAATCAGCTTGTGCGCATCGTTGCGGGTGCGCGGCACGATCTTCTCTATGCGACCGTTGTCGTCGCAGACGATCTGCGTCTCGGTCGTCTCGAAGTCCACCGCACCACGCGCCTCGCGCGCCTTGAGCAGGGACTGGAAGACGCCATACAGATTCAGCAAGTCCTGCACGCGATCCTTGCGCTTGGCCGCTTCCGCCCCCCGCGTATTGGCCAGGATTGCCGCCACCTCGGTATAGGTGAAGCGCGCATGGCTGTGCATGACTGCCGGGTAGAACTGATAGGCGTGAATCTCGCCTTGCGCCGTGATCAGCATGTCGCAGACCATGCACAGCCGATCCACGTCGGGATTCAGCGAGCACAGGCCGTTGCTGAGCTTTTCCGGCAGCATGGGAATCACCCTACGCGGAAAGTACACGCTGGTGGCGCGGTCGTAGGCATCGATATCGATGGCGCTGCCCGTGGTCACATAGTGGCTCACGTCGGCAATTGCCACCAGCAGGCGCCAGCCCTTGCTGCGCCCCACCTTGGCAGGCTCGCAATACACGGCATCGTCAAAGTCGCGCGCATCTTCGCCGTCGATGGTGACCAGGGGAATATCGGTCAGGTCGATGCGGTGCTTGCAGTCTGCGGGGCGGACTTTTTCAGGCAGCGCTTTGGCCTGCTCCAGGCAGGCGTCGGAGAAGATATGCGGCACGCCATACTTGCGCACCGCAATCTCGATCTCCATGCCGGGGTCATCCACTTCGCCCAGCACTTCGACGATGCGCCCCACTGGCTGACCAAACAGGGCCGGAGCCTCTGTCAATTTCACCACCACCACCTGCCCCGGTTTGGCAGCACCCGTGGCATTGGAAGGAATCAGAATGTCCTGGCCGTAGCGTTTGTCTTCGGGAGCCACAAGCCACACACCGCTTTCCTGCAGAAAGCGACCAATGATGGGCTGATCGGGACGCTCCACGATTTCCACCACGCGCCCTTCGGGGCGACCGCGATGATCATGGCGAGCAATGCGCACCTGGACCCGGTCCTTGTGCAGCACCGCACGCATTTCATTGGGGGGAAGGTAGATGTCACGCTCACCATCGTCGCGGACGACGAAGCCGTGACCGTCGCGGTGGCCCTGCACTGTGCCCAAAATTTCTTCGTTCATATCGGCAACTTTTGCGCGAGGGTTCATTTTTTTGATATACAATCTATGTCTTTCCTGAGATGCCCAGGTGGCGGAATTGGTAGACGCACTAGTTTCAGGTACTAGCGGGTAACTCCGTGGAGGTTCGAGTCCTCTCCTGGGCACCAAGTTTAACGACAACCTGCAAGGGTTGAAACAAACTTGGAAAACATTCCCCCAAAGGAATGCTTTCAAGCCAAGTGGCATCTTAGAGAATTTGAAGATTCGGGTTGAACGCAAGAAATTGCATTACAATACGAGCTTCCCTGAAAGCCCAGATGGCGGAATTGGTAGACGCACTAGTTTCAGGTACTAGCGGGTAACTCCGTGGAGGTTCGAGTCCTCTTCTGGGCACCAAACACGACAAGCCGCTGCATGCAAATGCAGCGGCTTTTTCGTTTTCGACCCAACCCGATCGGTCGTGCTGATTTGTTTCAAAAAACATGCGCAAGCCGTTATCTGCGCTAGATCAGCTGCTATATAATTCGATAACTCTGAAATGCCCAGGTGGCGGAATTGGTAGACGCACTAGTTTCAGGTACTAGCGGGTAACTCCGTGGAGGTTCGAGTCCTCTCCTGGGCACCAAACACGACAAGCCGCTGCATGCAAATGCAGCGGCTTTTTTGTTTCCACACTACGCCCTTGAAGTCACGCACACCAGGAGCAGGACGCAGGTGCAAGCTAGCTCCCACCTGAGTCTGCGGCACGTCCGATCCATCGAGTCGAGGAGGATCGCCCAAGCCGTGGAACGCCCTGCAGACAACATGTGCGTATTCCGGTCGAACTGACCGCCTGCGCCGGCTATGGCTGACCAGGCTGCTGGTCGTGACCGACTGAGTTCGGCCATAAGCGGTCACCGGCGAACGGCAGCAATAGAGCGATCGAGGTGAGACTCGACTGTATCCACTGGCCCCGGGTCGATTCAAAGTGCCACATCTAGACGTGCGCACAGTTACGAGCTGACCATCACCCAGTGAAAGCGAGCACATATCGATAGTCAGTGAGCTGTGCGCAAAGTTCGGCCGCGGCGCGTCTTACCAGCGCGGGGGGATCGAATCTTGCCGGGAGCATTCCACTTCGGTTGTCGATTTAGGCTTTTCACTTCGGGGCGAAGGCGCTAAACCTGCCTGCCATTGGCACGCTGTTGGATCGGCGCCAATCGACAGCCATCAAGCGATGAGGTCCTTGCCATAACCCCGATCTCTGGTTCTACTCCAATGTCAACTTATAGGCGCGACATGAACACTGCATTCTTTGCTGCTGCAGGCCTATGCCTTCTGCTTGGTGGATGTGCTTCGACCGTCGAGGTGAACAAAGGTCAAGTGGTCCAGCCCGCTGACGCTCCAACCGCTTTCGACGTGGCCACTATGAAGTCCGGCGGCGGCGCGGCTTGGACGCCACCCGGCATAACGCTGATCGACAAGACGTTGAATACGCTGAGCGGTCGTCAATACTTCACCCCGACCCCAGCGGACAAAGTTAAGATATTCGACTCTGTTACCCGTCAGCCCAAAGATGTCTATTGGGCGGGACTCACTCAGGCTGAAATCGTTAAGCTTTACGATGGCACCGATGAGCAGGTGGAACTTGAGCAGATCGATGTAAACGGCACCGTGTCCGCTCTCCCACTTACGGCCGACATCAAGAAGTCCTCATATCGGGTCAAGTATTACTATTATCGGTTTCGGACTCAGCCGTGCGCAGCGGGAACGCCTGGCTCCGGCGGGATCGCGATTGGCACGGGACTCCGCATCACGGCCGACGTCGCGGTCCTGAAGGCAAATGCAAACATCACTGGCCTGATGGGCTTGTCGAGCGCCGTTGAGGGTGGGCGGGTCAAAGGCAAAATTAGAATTCAAACCTTCGGGCTGGCTTCCGGCACTCAGTCCGTCAACACGTATCTGAGCGCCAGCGCCACCGACCTCAGTCCAGAGGCTATTCGCAAAGCTATAGAGTCCTTCGGCGTAGTTAAGGCCGTCAGCGACACTGGAAACGTCACCCTTTCTCCGAACTACCTGTTCGTGGAATCTGATGACATTACGAAGTGTTTGGCTGACCTGAAGCCAACGACCTAGCGCACTGAGCGCCTGGGATACTGGTAGCTACTAACCCAAGCTCCGAGGCGTCGGCAAACTGATCTGGCTCCCATCACCCTAGTCCTTGGCACTAATGAACGCGGCCACACGCTTCGTGGAGTTGTTCGGATTTCCTCTAGTGCTGGGGAATCTACTCAAGCCCCTGTTCGACGCATTGTGCAACGTGCCTTGCTTGACTCGCCTCAATACATGAGAGAGTAGGACGTCCGCCGCAGAACTCATACGAGCCCTTTTGGTAGAGCCCACGGGCACTGCGGCCTAACAGATTGTTCGTTCGACACGGACACGCAACGGCATGGCGTTGCGAGGCATGCGGATAAACGTGCGTCTCGCAACGCAATGCCGCTGCGCGCCGGTCAACTCCAACGTTGAATGGCCGCTTTCCGCTCACGTTTTCTGCGATATGGATGTCTGCTGGGGGTCGTTTGCTGCCGGTGGTCAGAACAAGCAAGCCGGTCATCGCGTATCGGAATGATGGTCAATTAAGGCCAGCGCCCGCAACATGCACAAAAAAGTGCCTCAACTCCCCTGAATGCAGCTTTTCACGCTATATAATTCGCTTACTCTGAAATGCCCAGGTGGCGGAATTGGTAGACGCACTAGTTTCAGGTACTAGCGGGTAACTCCGTGGAGGTTCGAGTCCTCTCCTGGGCACCAAACACGACAAGCCGTTGCATGCAAATGCAGCGGCTTTTTTGTTTGTCAGTGCACCTACCAAGGGTGCAAGAGACAGATGCAAGAAAGGGAGCTCTCAAGCTCCCTTTCTTGCGACCGCCACCCCTTATCGAGGCGGCATGCCCATCACTTACTTGCGCAGCAATTGCTTGAGTGCGGTCTGCAGGCGACGGGCAGACGCCTCATCGCTCGCACTTCCCAGCACCGTGGCCACATCCTGGCCCCAGGTCTGCTGGGGCGCTGGATCGTTGCGGCGAGTCAGCATCTGCAGCTGCAGCGCACGGCGTGCAGCCAGCTGATCGGCCGGGGTGTGCACGTCAGCAGCCATTTCCAGGCGCAGCAGAGCTTCTGCAGCATTGCCCTTGGGCGCAGCGGCCACGGCGCCGGACCAGGAGGTACGCACAGGAGCCGTCACCTTGCCACCCAGCTGCTGAGCCGATGGCAGCTGCGCCGCATCACGTGCCTGCCAGGCACCCAGCAACTGGGTCAGCGCTTCGCCATGGGCCTGGGCCGCCAGCTTGCGCAAGGCCTCCTGGGCATGCTCCACGGCATCACGCTGGGCACGGAAGGCGGGATCGGCCAGACGAGGACCGCGCTCTTCACGCGCGAACTCGCGACGACCACGACCGGCATCGCGGCTGTCGCGGCCATCACGGCCACCGCGCTCACCACGGGCTGCATCTCGGCCACGGCCTCCATCCTTGCGATCGCCAGGACGGCCACCGACGGCAGCTGCGGCCTCCTTCTTCATGCCAGGGCGGTCATCACCACGCACGGCGACCACGGGACGTGCCGGCTTGGCCACTGCCGCAGCTTCTGCCGCATCGGCTTCAGCTGCTGGCTCCGTCTGGGCTTGAGGCTGATTGTCGCCAGTCTTGGCAGGCTGGGCCTTGATGGCAGCCTCCAGCTCGGCCAGCGCTGCGTGAATCTTCTGCGCATCGCCGCTGGCATTGGCCGCTTCGACCGCCTTGGATGCATCCAGCACGCGACGATCATGCTCGGACAGCTCGACCGCTGCCTGGCTGCGACCACCACGCTCCACGCTCTTGCGATTGAAGGCATCATCCAGCGGCTTGCGGAATGCATCCCAGAGCTTTTGCTCATGCTTGCGATCCAGCGGCACCACCTGAGCCTCGGCCTGCCAGCGTTGCTGCAGCGCCTTTACGGCATCGATGCGCAGGCTGGGCGCAGTGCCCAGGGCCGTGGCTTCGTCGATCATGGCATGGCGACGCTCCAGGCTGGCCTTCTGCGCCGCCTGCAAGGGTGCTTCAGCGGCAGCCATGGCCTGCTTGAACAGGGGTTGCAGCTCGGCAAACAGCTTTTCGCCGATATGTCCGCTTTCGCGCCAGCGTTCGCCAAACTGGCGCAATGCGCGCAGCATGTTCTTCCAGTCCTGGCTCGCGGAATGCTCTGCGGCCCAGGCCTTGATTTCTTCGATCAGCGCCAGACGCTGGGCCTTGGCCTGCGTGCTGTCCTGGCGAATCTTGTCGTGCCAGGACTCGACCACCTTGTAGGCGGCATTGCAGGCCTCGTCGAACTTCTTCCACAGCGCATGATTGGCCGCAGCACCCTGGTCGGCCTGCTTCCACTGCTCGCGCAGGCTGCGCAGGGTTTCCTGGATCTTGCGGCCACCCAGAACCTGACCGTCGGGGCGGTTGAGCAAGGCCTCGGCCTTGGCCACCAGATCTTCGCGCAGCTTGTCGGCCAGCTGACGCTGCCAGCCATCGGCCTCACCGGCAGCCAGCAGAGCGTCGTGCACTTCGCTCACGGTCGCTTCATCCACAAAGCGGCCATGGGTCTTGATGGCAGCGCGCATGGCTTGCACGGCTTCGGAGCCTGCCTTGCTGTTGCCGGCTGCGGTCTCGGCCTTCAGCGCCTCCAGAGCCTGGCCCAGGCCGGCCTTGGCAGCTTCGACCTGCTCGGAGGTGGGCTTGCCACGGCCACCGGCTGCTGCGCGTGGCGCGGCAGGCTTGGCCACTTCCACAGCAGCGGCCTCAGGCGGCAAACCACGAGCTACACGGATTTCGTCAGCCCAGACCGGCACGGTGGGCAGAGGTGCAGCCTCGTCGGCGGCAGCCGCTTCGGTAAGCGCAAGCGCAGACTGGAAGGCATCCCAAACCAGCGCCAGCTGTGCCGACGCGGCTTCCAGCTGAGGCGGGAAGCGGCCGTCCACGCTGCTCCAGCTGGCGTCACCGGTCAGTTCCTTGGCCTGTTCTTGCCAACGGGCCACATCAGCGCCGAGAGCCTCCAGAACGGCCTTGGCATCCTTCCAGGACTTGGTGGACAGCACTTCAATGCGCTGGGCCAGGAGCAGCGCCACTTCGCGCTGCACCTGGGTGCGGTGTTGCAGGTCTTCCACAGCCTTCACACGCTCGACCAGCTGGGCCTTGAATTGCGACAGCGGCTCGCGCGACAGTGCGGCACCGGCCTTGGCGGCATCACGCTGCCAGGCGGCTGCAGCTGCGGCGTCAAAGGGCACGGCTGCCAGCAGCGCCTCTGCCTTCTCGGCCCATTCCACCGAAATCTTTTCCTGATTTGCGGTGCGGCGGATTTCATCAAGGCGCTCACGCACGGCACGGGCAGCACTCTTGTCGCCCTTGCTCAGTTCCTTGTGAACGTCCTGGAGTTGCTCGACCGTCGGCTGGGTCGCCAGCCAGTCGCGAATGCGCGCGGCGCGATCACCCGAGGTCTCGGCGGAGAAAGCACCACCCGTCAATGCATCCAGCGGATGTTGCTCAGAATTCTTGGCAGAGGCCGGGTTCACTTCAGATGCATCAGACATGGTGCTGCTAGGAGAAATAGATGTCATGTAAGGGTCAGAAAATGCTTGGCAGCCACCGCAGTCAACGCTGCAACAGGCCAGAGCCAACCCACATGAGGGCAGACTTTCCAAGCGCAAGCCCAGGCACTTGAGTGCCTAGGCAAACCGGTATTTTCGCCTTTATTTAAAGGCAAGCCAAAAAATGCGAAATCGCAAGGTATTTCGCGGCGATTTCATCACTGGGCCGACAGGCTCAGCTGGGCACGCGGAGTCCAGTCCTTGTCCTTCAGATCCAGCTTGGGAGCGCCCAGGAACAGGCGCTCCAGCGGCAGCTGCTGGGTGGCCAGATAGTCCCGCACAGCCACGCCGCGCGCCAGTGCTAGCTCACGCATGGCATCGTCGGGCACCTTGATGCTGGCCACCAGCAGGGCCTTCATCTGATCGGCCGGCAGATCCTTGGCCATCCCGACCATGTTACGGGGCTTTTTGATGTCGGCACGGCCGTAGACAGCCTTGAGCAAGGCCAGGCGCTCGGTTTCGCTGAACTCCGTCACCTCATCGCCACTCTTGCCTGCGCGAATCACGCTGCGGCGCTTCTGGGCCAGCAGCAGTCGATCCAGCTCCTCCGACTTCCAGGCCTCCTGGTCTTCGGCTTCGCGCGACTCGCCCACCACCGTCATCTTGAGTGCCGGGCGGTCGTTGAGTGCCTTGACGATCTTGGCCAGCTGCTCTTTTGCCTGGTCATCGAGCTTGGCACTGCCCGGCGCAAAATTGACAGCACCCGATTCGTCGCCACCCGAGAATGCGCCTGACAACAGCGCAAACGGTGCGGTCACGGCTTTCATGATGATGTTGCCGATCACCTTGAAGATGATGGGGGCCAGACGGAACTGCGGGTCGTTGAGCGAGCCGCTCAGCGGCACATCCAGATCGATCACGCCGTTGCGGTCGGACAGCAGGGCCACGGCCAGCTTGACGGGCAGCGACGCGGGCGCGCCTTCGACCTTGTCACCAAAAGTCAGCTGACGCAGCACCAGCTTGTTCGAGGCCGTGAGCTGTCCATCGGGCTGCACCTTGTAGTTCACATCCATATAGAGCTTGCCGCGCTCTATGCCATAGCCCGCGTACTTGATGGAATATGGCGACAGCGGCGACAGCTCCAGGTCATTCATCTGGGCGCGCACATCCAGCGCCAGAGGCTTGGCCAGCGGATTGATCTTGCCGCTGATATCGAGCTTCGCAGTGCCCTGGGCCCGGCCCTTGATTTCAAGATCGGCCATTTGCGGTCCGGCCTGGCCTGCAGGGGCCTGTGAAGAGAAAGCACTCAGACGGCCGGTCAGCTCACTCAGATCGGCCGAGTAGTTGGGCTGGATGAAGTAGTCTGAGAACTGCACCTTGCCGCCCGTCAGCACAATCGGCCCGACCTTGATGATGGGCGCAGGCCCGCTGTCCTCGGGCTTTGCCGGCTCTTCCACAGGCTTGCTGGCTTCGGGCTTCTGGCCCGCCGCCACCTTGGCGTTCGCCTCTTCGTTCTGCGCGACGGACTGTTCGGACTTTTCGGTCTTCACAATGTCCTGCAGATTGATGCGGCCGTTGCGCTGCACGATGACGCGCGCAAAAAAATCGCTCAATGCCGTCTCGCGCACGCTCACGCGCAGCGGCTGGGCCGGCTGCATGCTCAGATCCAGCCCGCGCACGGCCAGTGTCTTCCAGGCCAGCAGATCATCGCCCAGGCCCAGGCCGGTACGCGCTGCCAGCGCCTTGGCGCGGTCCGCCGTGGAGTCATTGAGCACCGCCGTCAGCGCGCCCTTGGCGGTGCTGGGCTTGCCAGCCTCCTCCTGCACCGGAGCAGCCAGCGTGGAGCGCACGCGCAGGTCGTTGAGTTCCACATCCCCCGACACGGACACTTGCGGCCCCTTGGCATGGGCCAGATAGTTGAGCCGGCCGCGGAAGTTGCCATCGGCACGCACCAGATCCACATTGAGCTTGTGAGCGAAATACGGCTCCAGTGCATGCAGCGGCACGGCACGAGCCTGCAGTTGACCCTGAGCCGAAACCGGCGTCAGGCCCAGCAGCCCCTTGAACTGAATTTGGCCAGCCTGCACCCGGCGATTGGCCGAGAGCTGCGCCGAGACCTCCAGCGGGGTCGGCGCAGCCTTGGCCGCCAGCGGCTCGAAAGCGCCCAGGCGCACGCGCAAGGCGCTGACATCCAGCTGTACCGGCTGTGCACTGCGGCCTTGCACAGGTGCGGCATCGCGGAACTGCAGCGCACCGCCATCCACGGCAATCGCTGCGAGCTTGACCGACCAGGGCTGGCCTGGCTCCGTCTTAGCCCCCTGGCTTGTCGATCTGGCTGCCGGCACTGCGGCAGGCAGCCAGCGCTCGTACATCCAGCGCCCTTGTGCGTCGCGCAGCGCCGCAAGCTGAGGTTTCTGGACGGCGATGGCCTCCACCTGCACCTGGCGGGCAGCGAGATCGACCTGAACGCCGCTGACCTTGATCTGCTCGATATTGACGGGAGCCTGCTTGTCCTGCAGCTGCAGCTTGTCGGCAGTCAGCTCGGTCACTTCCGCCACCACCCCGCCCTCGCCCCAGGAAATCCGGGCATCGGTATTGAGCATGGCGCTGAGCTGCGGCGTGAAGTGCGCTTGCACATAGGGCTGCAGCCATTGCAGCGGCAACTGCTCCAGCTTGAGGCTGAGCTTGCCGGCCTTGAGCGTGGCCTCACCCTCCACAGCCAGGCTGACTTCCTCTTGCGCCTGTGGCTGGCCGCCTGCTTGCACTCCTGCGGAGGCCTTCAGGTGCAAAGCTTCATTCATGGGCCAGGCCAGGCTTCTGGCCTGCAGGGTCAACGGAGCCAGCGTCAGCGCCGCAGGTGCCGCACCTGTTGCAGCATCCTGCCAATGCACGATGCCGCCTTCAATATCGAACTGCTGCACGCCAACGACCAAGGGGTTGGGCTTCTGAGCCTTCGCATTTGCCTGGGCCGGATTGCTGGCCTCGACGGAAGCGGGCTCAGGCCCTGCCTTCTCAAGCGGCGCTGCGGGAGCAACGGCCGGCGCATTCAGCCCCAGCCAGTTGATCACGCCTTGCGCGTTGCGGCTGACATGTACCTCCGGCTTGACCCAGCGCACCGTCTCCAGCGCCATCTGGTTCTGCAGCGGTTGAACATTCTGGAGCTGCACTTCCAGCGCATCAAAGCTCAGCAGCGGCGCGCCCTGGCGGTCCTGCAAAGCGACCTCGCTCAAGGCCAGCTTGCCGCTGATGCGAACCACCGGCCGGTCTTTTTCCTCGAAGCTGACCTGCAGATCCGTATCAAGCATTCCCGAGAGAGGCTGCACCGGAACGCTGGCAGGCACATAGCCCAGATAAGGAGTCAGATCGATGTGCTCCCATTTGAGATGCATCGCCGTCTGGCGGCTGTCCGTGAACGGCGTGCTCTCGCCCGATGTATCGAACTTGCTGCCGTTGAGGTCGAAAGCCAGATGCGGCAACACCTTGATCTCGCGCTTGGACGCCAGATTGCTGATGAAGGGAATGCTCAGCTGCAAGTCCTTGAGCTCATGCTTGCGCTGCACCGACTCGTCATTGAGTTCGACACGGCCGTCGCGCAAGGCAATGTTGTAGAGCGCAAAGCTCACGGGCTTGGCTGGCTCTTCGTCATCGGGCTCCATGAGCCTGGCAATCACATCGTCGATATCGAGCTTGCCCAACGAATGCTGAGTCAGGCGCACCACGGGCGCATCGACCTCGATGGCATCCAGCACAGGCGCGAGCCTGAACAGTGATTGCGCACTGGCATTGATGAAGATGCGCTTGATCTCCAGCTGGGGCTCTGCGGCAGAATTCAGGTCTTTATGAGCTGAAACGCCTTCTGCATCAGCGGTTTCAGCTACTTTTTTAATAGCCTTATCCATCACCAGATCATGCAGGGTGATGGACATCGCCCAGGGCGCAAACTCGATCTTGCCCACATGGACGCCGCGCCCCAGCTTCTCGGCAGCCCGTTTTTCCAGCTGGCTCTTAGCCACCCAGGGCACCAGCGCCCAGAGCAGCAGCCATAACAGCAAAAGAGCAAGAACAGACCAGATCAGCCGGCGAAGCCAGCGATTCGATGTGAGCAAGGACATGAGGATTTGTTATTGATGCAGGGATTGAAAGCCTTTCAAGACTCTCAGGGCCGGGACCCGCCACGCGCCCGGAACACCACTGTACCTTGAGCGCATACAGGTGTATCCAGATTGCGCTCTATATATAGATAGAGGCAAGAGGCGTTTCCAGAGAGAAGTTTGCGTCATCGACATGCCCGGCAGAGACAGATGAGCGCGAAAAAATGCAAACAATGCGCTGCAGCACGAGACCTCGCCAGAAACGACAAAGCCCGGAAGTGGCGAAACCGACTTCCGGGCTTCACGGCCGGTACCAGACCGGGCCGTTTTCGCGGTTCAAGGAGGGTGTGGTCCTTGCCGCTGGAAGCAACGATTGCTCCCTTTAGTGCCTCAAGCGAAGATAAAGAGCAAGTGCCAACAGCCCATGGAATCAAAGGCCTCGGCGGAGTTTGCTTTTCCTTTCCTTTGGCAAGCACCTGCAACTTGCAGGCAGATTCACTATATCTGTGCTCGCGTAGGGCTACCAGGCTTTTTGCACTTTATTTCGCCTTGATGACAAATAAAACGATGTGAGCGTATACACCTCTTGAATCCGTGATTTTTTGCTGTAATTTTTTGAGCAAACTGTACATTCATACAGTTTTTATATAATTTTAAAATCTAAAAAGTATTTTTGTTAGTGTTGACTGAATATTTAGGACGCTTCTAGAATCCGCCAGCGCTCGAAATGAGCGTTTTTTGTTTCCGCTGCCTCACGACTGAGCAGACCGATCGGCGCCCCGAGGGGCGCTTTTAATCGGCCCGCAGCAAACCTCATCGGCCAGTTGTCCTGGTTGCACCGCGAGATTGATCCGGTGCGACCTCGGGCGATAGCCAAGAAAGGACAAGCTATGCCAGCGTCAGGAAAATTAATCGCCTCTGCGCGAACGTTGGGCCATAAGACGGCCCACGGTTTTCTTGCTCTTACTCACAACGGTTTCGCCCTGCTGGGCTTGGCCGTGGCCATTTCGGCCCTGATTTTGATCTCTCGTCCGGACCTGCGTCTGGCCGGCGCCACCGAGCTGCGCGAGTGGCTCGACACACGCCTGCCCGCCAGCACCATTGTGGCTGCCGCCGAAGTGGAGGAAGCTCCTGCTTCCGCCAACATCGTCGTCGCCAGCGACCGTGCCACGGCCGTCAACCCCAAGAACCTGCCCAAGGAGCAGGCGGCTGTCGCCTACTGGCTCAGCAAAAAATACCGGGTGGCGCCCGAACCGATTGCCGCCCTGGTCAGCGAAGCCTATGCCCAGGGCAAGGCCAACAAGCTCGATCCGACGCTGATTCTGGCCATCATGGCGATTGAATCGAGCTTCAACCCGTTTGCCCAAAGCTCGGTCGGTGCCCAGGGCCTGATGCAGGTGATGACGTCCGTGCACACCGACAAGTATGAAAGCTTTGGCGGCCAGCATGCGGCCTTCGACCCTGTGACCAACCTCAAGGTCGGCGTCAAGGTGCTCAAGGAATGCATTGCCCGCGCCGGCTCCATCGAGGGCGGCCTGCGCTACTACGTGGGCGCAGCCAATCTTCCTTCGGACGGCGGCTATGCGGCCAAGGTGCTTGCCGAACACCAGCGCCTGCGCCAGGGCGTGGGCCTGCAGGCCAGCCCGCTGATGACGGCCAAGTCCGAAGCCGCCACCAAGGTCTCCCACGCCCAGCAGGTGGCCCTGGCCGACTCCAATCTCTAAGCGACAGATCCCCGTATTTCTCAAGCTGGCTGCGGCCAGCTTTTTTTATGCCTGGCACGGCTCTGAGGGAAAAACGGGCATAGGCCTTGGAGCCATGCCGGCTCAGCTACACTAGCGGGTGTACGCAACTGGCGATAGGCGCAGAGTTTTCTGCCGCTGACGTGGAAACCGGCAGACTGCAAGGTCTGTGAACCACCGGGGAGCGTACCGCCCAGAGCCGCAGCGACTGCAGCCTGCAAGCGTTTCAGCCGTTCGCCTGGGCAGCCCTTGGCCTCAAGGGAATATCTAAGTTCATAGGACTGCCATGTTTCAACGCACCGATACCGTCGCGAAAGTCGACCCCGAACTGTTTGCAGCTATTGAAGCTGAAAACCATCGCCAGCAAGAGCACATCGAGCTGATCGCCAGCGAGAACTACTGCTCGCCCGCCGTGATGGAAGCCCAGGGCTCCCAGCTGACCAACAAGTACGCCGAAGGCTATCCCGGCAAGCGCTACTACGGTGGCTGCGAGCATGTGGACGTGGTCGAGCAGCTGGCCATTGACCGCATCAAGCAGATCTTTGGCGCGGACGCCGCCAACGTGCAACCCAATTCCGGCTCTCAGGCCAACCAGGCTGTGCTGATGGCTTTCGCCAAGCCCGGCGACACCATTTTGGGCATGAGCCTGGCCGAAGGCGGTCACCTGACCCACGGCATGGCGCTGAACATGTCCGGCAAATGGTTCAAGGCCGTCTCCTACGGTCTGAATGCCGACGAAGCCATCGACTACGACAAGCTCGAAGAGCTGGCCCGTGAGCACAAGCCCCGCATCATCGTGGCCGGCGCTTCCGCCTATGCCCTGCGCATCGATTTCGAGCGCTTCGCAAGAATAGCCAAGGAAGTCGGCGCCATCTTCTGGGTGGACATGGCCCACTACGCCGGCCTGATTGCCGCCGGCGTGTACCCCAACCCCGTGCCCCACGCCGACGTGGTCACCACCACCACTCACAAGAGCCTGCGCGGTCCTCGTGGCGGCGTGATCCTGATGAAGGCCGAGCACGAGAAGGCCATCAACAGCGCCATCTTCCCTGGCCTGCAAGGCGGCCCCCTGATGCACGTCATCGCCGGCAAGGCCGTGGCCTTCAAGGAAGCCCTGACTCCCGAGTTCAAGGCTTACCAGGAACAGGTCGTGAAGAATGCCAAGGTGTTTGCCGAAACGCTGACCGAGCGCGGTCTGCGCATCGTCTCCGGCCGCACCGAAAGCCACGTGATGCTGGTGGACCTGCGCGCCAAGGGCATTACCGGCAAGGCTGCCGAAGCGGCTCTGGGTCTGGCTCACATCACCGTGAACAAGAACGCCATCCCCAACGACCCCGAGAAGCCTTTCGTGACCAGCGGTATCCGTATCGGCACGCCCGCCATGACCACGCGTGGCTTCGGTGAGGAAGAAGCCCGCATCACCGCCAATCTGGTGGCTGACGTGCTGGACAAGCCCGAAGACGAAGCCAATCTGGCCGCCGTGCGCGCCAAGGTGGCCGAGCTGACTGCCAAGTTCCCTGTCTACAGCAAGTAAATTCTGCTGCACTGAGCTGTCATGAAGTGCCCCTTCTGCAACCATCCAGACACGCAAGTGGTTGAGACCCGCGAGTCCGAGGACGGGGGCTTCATCCGCCGCCGCCGCCGCTGCGGCGGCTGCGACAAGCGCTTCACGACCTACGAGCGCCCCGAGGTCAGCTTTCCGACCGTGGTCAAGAGAGACGGCCGCCGTATCGAGTACGAGCGCGCCAAGCTGCAAGGCTCTTTTCAGATCGCGCTGCGCAAGCGCCCCGTGAGCACCGAACTCATCGATGCGGCCATAGAGCGCATCGAGGACAGGCTGCTCAATCTGGGCCAGCGTGAAATCGATTCCAGCCGCCTTGGCGAGCTGGTGATGGATGAACTCAAGGGCCTGGACAAGGTCGGCTATATCCGGTTTGCCAGCGTATACCGCAGCTTCGAGGATGTGGACGATTTCAAGAACATCATGGATGAGGTTCGCAGTCCCAAGGCCAAGGCCGCCAGAAAGCCCCAGCCCTGACCACCGCCATGACAAAAGCCACCCTCGGGTGGCTTTTGTTTTGTGCACTTGACGGCAGGCATTTGCTATTAATTAATGAGCATATATCGCATGATTTCAAAGGATATCAGATAGTTTTTTATCTAATTTCCTTAATGCACGCGCGTAATGCGCTCCATTAAAGGTAGCGCCATCGGACCGCTGCGGCTTTGCTCGCGCACATGCTCGGCCAGGGCATCCAGATCCAGCATGCCGCCCACCACATCGATGCCTTGCGCGAAGATGCTGAAGTTGTCGCCGCCGCTGCCCAGATAGCTCTGCAGTCCCACGCGGTAGCGCTGCGATATCTCGAGCCGCCGGCCGTTCAGACGCAGCTCGCTCACGCGCCGGCCCGCGGGCTGGCGACGGTCGAAGCGGTAGCTGAAGCCCTCGGACACCTGCAGGATGCGCGGCGCATTCACGGTGTTGCTGCCGCTGTCGAATTGCTGCTCCAGCGCCTGTCGTATCTGCTCGCCCGTCAGGCTCATCACCATCAGCGTATTGCCGAACGGCTGAACGCTGAACAGCTGGCCATAGTTCACGCTGCCGTCGGCCGCGGGCAGCAGGTCGGCGCGCACACCGCCGGGGTTCACAAAAGCCAGTTGCGCTCCGCCCGCGGCGGCATCGCGCGTGGCCGCAAGTATGGCGTCGGCCACGATGCGCCCCATTACGCTTTCGCCATTGGCTTGCGGCATGCGGCTGACAGGTCCGGCCAGCCGCCCTGCAACGGCCTCGGCCAGCGGCCGCGCCGCAGCCTTGTAGCGAGCCACCAGCGCCGCCACTTCAGCATCGGCGTCAAAGACCGGAAACTCGGGCTGCAAGCCCACCTGGCCACCAGCGCTGCGATAGGCCTCGCCCTGCACGATGGTCTGGTGCGCCGACTTGCGGCTGACGCGGCGTTTGCGCGCATCCACCGTCAGTCTGACTTCGGTCAGCAGCGTGCCGTAGTGACCCGCGCTGGTCAGCAAGAACGGCTTGCGGGCATTCACCCTGGCGTAATCGCACACGTAGGAACGATGGGTGTGACCGGAGATCACCACATCGACCTCGCTGGAGAGCTGCTCCAGAATCGGCACGATAGCGCCGGACAGACCCTGGCAGCTATCGTCCTGCAGGCCCGACGTGGTGGCTCCACCCTCATGGATCAGCACCACGATCACATCGGCCCCCTGCGCACGCAGCTGGGGGATCAGCGCATTGGCCGTCTGTGCCTCGTCGGCGAATGTCAGCCCTCTGACCCCGCTGGGCCGCACCATATGCGGCGTGTTCCTGAGCGTCATGCCGATGAAGCCCACGCCTATGCGCAGACCGTCCTGCTCGAAGAACTTCAGCCCCGTCGCGGGAAACAGCGGCCGGCCGTCGCCGCGCAGCGTATTGGCCGCGAGAAACGGGAACTCCGCGCCCCTGAAGGGCTGGCTGATCTGGCATGGCTGCTTGCTGGTGAACTTCTCGCAGCCACCGTTTTGCATGCGCTGCAACTCGGCTACGCCCTGGTCGTATTCGTGATTGCCAGTGGCCGCAAAGTCCACCCGCATGAGATTGAGCACCTCTATCGTCGGCTCATCGAGAAACAGCGCCGAGACCATGGGCGAAGCCCCGATCATGTCCCCTGCCGTGACCAGCGCCACATGGCGACTGGCCCGGCGGCGCTGGGCGATGGCCCGGGCCATGTAGGCCACGCCGCCCGCAGGCACGACAACGTTGCGGCCCTGCGCGTTCTGCGCCGTCACCGCCAGTCCGGGCGGCTCCAGATGCCCGTGCAGGTCGTTGAAGCCCAGCACGATGATCTCCATGCTGGCAGGCCTGGGCACACCACCGCTGCATGCGCTCAAGCCCAATGCGAGCAGCGCAGCGCAGAGGGGGGCGGAGACCTTGTAAAAAGCACAACGCCAGCCTGGCGACAGGGCGCGAGACTGGCGTTGATCCGGTTTTTTGTCAGTTGCAACCATCGGACTCTCCTGAGTCAGAGCTTGTAACGCACAAAAAGGTCTGGGTGATGTCAGCTGGCCGAGGCCGGAATCGGAGCCAGACCGGAATCCACATCGGCATTCTGCGCGCGGTGGCGCAGCGCATGGTCCATCACCACCAGCGCCAGCAGCGCCTCGGCAATCGGGGCGGCACGAATGCCCACGCAAGGGTCGTGGCGCCCCTTGGTGATGACTTCGGTGCTCTGGCCGTGCACGTCGATGGATTCACGCGGCGTGATGATGGAGCTGGTGGGCTTGATGCCGATGCGCACTTCCAGATCCTGGCCGGTGCTGATGCCGCCCACGATGCCGCCCGCATTATTGCTGCGGAAACCCTCGGGGCTCAGCGAATCGCCGTGCGTGGTGCCGCGCTGGGCAACGCTGTCAAAGCCTGCGCCGATCTCCACGGCCTTGACCGCATTCAGGCCCATCATGGCGTAGGCGATGTCGGCGTCCAGGCGGTCATACAAAGGCTGGCCCAGGCCGACCGGCATATTGCTGGCGTTCACTCGCAGCGCCGCACCACAGGAATCGCCACTCTTGCGCAGCTGCTCCATGTATTCCTCGAAACGGCTCACATCGGCCACGGGTGCGAAGAAGGGGTTGTGAGGCACATGCTCCCAGCTCTCGAAGCCTATGGACAGCTCGCCGATCTGCGTCATGCAGGCGCGGAACTCGGTGCCGAATTTTTCCTTGAGCCATTTCTTGGCCACGGCACCCGCGGCCACGGTGGGCGCTGTCAGGCGTGCCGAGGAGCGACCGCCGCCGCGCGGGTCGCGGATGCCGTACTTCTGGAAGTAGGCATAGTCGGCATGACCGGGGCGAAAGCTCTGCGCAATATTGGAGTAATCCTTGCTGCGCTGATCGGTGTTGCGGATCAGCAGGGCGATCGGCGTGCCCGTGGTCTTGCCCTCGTACACGCCGGAGAGAATCTCCACTGCATCGGGCTCGTTGCGCTGGGTGACGAACTTGCTGGTGCCTGGGCGGCGCCGATCCAGATCATGCTGGATATCCGCCTCGCTCAAGGCCATGCCCGGGGGGCAGCCGTCAATCACACAGCCAATGGCCGGACCGTGGGACTCACCGAAATTGGTGACCGTGAAAATTGTGCCGAAGGTATTGCCGCTCATAGACCGTCAATTATGCCTGCAGCGCCTGCTCACCACCGCGGCTGACTGCTGCCGGGTGGCATGGATGCATGGTCCCAGGCCACCGGCGTGTGCGAGAACCGGGCGCTGTGACGCACGGCCTGCAACTTGCCAAAGCCGCTGTCCAATGTCTGCAGATAGGGCGCGATATCAGGCCTGGCCTCTGTCCAGGCATGGCCCGCTACCTGCACCCGCCCCAAGCCACGCAACCAGTGCGCCACACCGGCCAGGGTGACACGCACACGCCAGCTGCCCCCCTGCTGCGCTTGACGAAGCAAGGCGGCCTCTACGCCAAAGGCCAGCCAGAACCCTGCACCATAGTCCAGCGCCTGCATGGGCAGCGCGCGAGGCTGCGCCGAGCCATGCGCGGCGGCCTCGTCCTCGTTGATGCCACTGGCCGTCTGCACCAGAGAATCAAAGCCGCGCCGCCCGGCCCATGGCCCCTCCCATCCATAGGCGCAGAGTTCGGCCACCACCAGCCCGGGCCGCATCTGCAGCAGTTGCTCTGTGCCAAAGCCCTTGGCCTGCAAAGCCCCGGGGCGGTAGGCCTGCATGAAGACATGAGCACCCCTTACCAGCATGCTCAGGGCATCGTGTCCTGCGGCCTCATTCATATCCGCATGTGTGGACCGCTTGCCCCGGCTGGTATCGGCAATAGCGTCGATATTGGGCAAATGCGGGCTGTTGACCAGCATCACATCCGCGCCATAGGCGGCCAAAGTACGCCCTGCAACCGGCCCGGCCAGAATGCGCGTGAGATCCAGCACCCTCAGCCCCGCCAGCGGCCGCTGCCCGTTCTGCAGTCCCGGCCAGGGCAATGCTGGAGCATCGCCCACTCGCTCTATCTGCACCAGCGCAGCCCCGGCCACCCTCTCCTCCTGGCCCAATGACTGCCACTGGGCATGGCTGCGCGATGCGGCCACCGGCAAGCCACGGACGGCTGCCTGTGTCTCGACGTCCTGCGCACGCCAATGGGCCAGCGCCTGAGCCACGGCCTCGCGTGGAGTGGCTGCGCCCTCGGGCAGCCCCAGCAAGGCCAGCACCCCGTCGCGGTGATGATCGAAATTGGCATGAATACGAACCCAGCCTGGTTCGCCCACCGCCTGGCCGCAGGCATACAGTCCGGAGACTGGCGCCCATGGGTCAGGCCTTCTTCCATCCAGGGTGAAATAGCCGCTGGACTCGAATGCCGCATGTTGGGCATCTACCGTCACCATTTGCACAGGGCGACGGGGCTGACGCAGCTGCTCTACCTGCGTGGCCGCAAGCGCTGCCGCTGCCACGCTGGCCTGCACTGCATCCACCACGGCAAAGCTGCTGACAAAGCCGCGGGCCCTGCCCGTCAACCGCAGCTGCGATAAGGCCTGTGCAGGCAAACCGGCCAATTCCCATTGCTGCTGCAGCGCGGCACGAGCCCGCTGTGCGGACGCTGCGGAAGAAGAAAAGCAAAGACTGGCAGTAGACATCGAAACTCCTGGCAAGCGCCGTAAACCCATGTCTTGCATTGCACGCGCCATGATCCATGGCCGTCAATCTTGATTGGGCCAATCGACTGCGGACAGCACACACTCGCCATCAACCCATCTGCAGGCGCTACGATGCAGGGCCACCACCTCTCATCGCCTGATCGACTGCCCATGTCCGCTGATATGCCCTCCTCCTCCCCATGGCTGCAGGCGGCAGAAGCTGCAGCCATGCTGGGGGTGCAGCGCGCCAGCCTCTACAGCTATGTCAGCCGCGGCCTGTTGAAGGCTCAACGACTCGTCGGCAGGCGCGGCAACGTCTACCTGCTGTCGGATGTGCAGCGTCTCGTGCGCCAGCGGCAGGCCGTGCGCAACCCCGCACAACTGGCCCAGTCCACCCTGGACTGGGGTCAGGCCGTGCTGGACTCAGCCATCACCCTGGTGCGCGACGGACAGCTTTACTACCGCGGCCACAGCGCCGTACAACTGGCACAAAGCGCCACTTTGGAAGAAACCGCAATGCTGCTCTGGCAGCAAAGCAGCGCAGGCCCCACCGGGGTCGATGAGGCACCGGCAAGGCAGGGGGCTCGTCACATGCCCCGCAGCGCGGCACAGGCGCTGGCCACATGGTTTGGCATGGCAACGGTGCCGCGCAATCATCTGGCACTGCTGCACTGCATGGGAGATGTGTTGCTGGGTCTGCCGCCACCAGCCAGCGCCTCCAGTTCAAGGCCATCTGCGCAAACTGTGACGCTTGCGCCACTGCATCAGCGCCTGGCCGCCAGCTGGCAGATCGCTGCAGATTCTGACGCCAAGGTCGATGCCACCAATGTGCTGCGTAGCGCCCTGGTACTGTGCGCCGACCATGAGCTCAATGCGTCCAGTTTTGCCACACGCGTGGTTGCATCCACCGGCGCCAGCCTGCATGCCAGCGTCGGAGCAGGGCTGGCCGCATTGTCCGGCCCACTGCATGGCGGCATGACCCGGCACATCAGCGCTCATTGGGACGAATGGCATGGCAGACCGCCCAAGGCAGCCCTGGCCGCCTCGTTGCAGGCCTTGCTGGAAGCCAGGCAGACCGGTCAGACACCGCACTACATGGCAGGATTTGGCCACCCGCTCTACCCTTCAGGCGACCCGCGCAGCGCCTACCTGCTGGCCCTGCTGCCATTTGACTCCCGGCGCGAAAACCTGATTGACCAGGTCCATGCGACCACTGGACTGCACCCAAGTCTGGACTACAGCCTGGTGGCCATTGAACGCGCCCTGCACCTGCCGCCAGGTGCGGCCTTTGTGCTGTTTGCCCTGGGCCGCACCGTGGGCTGGATTGCCCATGCGCTGGAGCAGCAGGCTACGGGCCAATTGATACGCCCGCGCGCGCAATACACCGGCGCCCAGCCCGCTACAGACATGGAGGCCGCGCCCACACAGCTCGGCCGCATCATCCGCTTCTAAGCGGCTTACCGGGCCGCAAAAAACGGCCCGAAGGCCGCCTGACTCAGATGCAGAACTGCTGCGCAGTCATTACTCCGCACCCTGGCGCTCGCCTTCGGGCCAGTCGCGGATATAGGCCTTGAGCATGCGGTTCTCGAAGTTCTGGCTGTCCACCACGGCCTTGGCCACGTCATACAGCGAGATCACGCCCATCAGCATGCGCTTGTCCATCACCGGCATATAGCGCGCATGGCGATCCAGCATCATGCGGCGCACCTCGTCCATATCGGTTTCCATGGTGCAGGTCATGGGCGCGTCGTCCATGGCGCCGCGCACGGAAATGTTCTCCACGCCGCCGGTCTTCACAAAGCCCTGGATCACTTCGCGGAAGGTGAGCATGCCCACCACATCGCCGTGATCCATCACGACCAGCGAGCCGATGTCCTTCTCCGACATCACCTGCACCGCCGCGGCCAGGCTTTCATCGGGCGACACCGTGTACAGGGTATTGCCTTTGACGCGCAGGATGTCACTAACTTTCATTGCTGTTCTCCGAAGTCTGTTTGGCACGCTGTGGCAGCTTTTGTCCTGCATGTGTCAGCACATGCGGCATCGCTTTGCACAGAATGCAGGTGCGTGCACAAATATAGCCCACAATGGCTTGCATTCAGAAAAACTAAAACAATGACGAAACATATGAATTTCTACATATTTAATCGTCTATCCGACCAAATTGATATTTGATTGCCTGATCAATCACACATTGCGTCAATCAATACCAGCCATGGAGACACAACATGCCCGGTTACTCTGACCCCGGCTTCGACACCCTGAGCCTGCATGCAGGCGCCCAGCCCGACCCCGCCACCGGCGCACGCGCCGTGCCCATCCATCTGACGACGTCCTTCGTCTTCGAATCCAGCGACCACGCGGCCAGCCTGTTCAATCTGGAACGCCCCGGCCATGTCTACAGCCGCATCTCCAACCCCACCAATGCGGTGCTTGAGCAACGCGTCTCGGCCCTGGAAGGCGGCGTGGGTGCGATTGCCGTGGCCAGCGGCCAGGCGGCGCTGCACCTGTCCATTGCCACGCTGATGGGCTCGGGCAGCCATATCGTGGCCAGCACGGCCCTGTATGGCGGATCGCAAAACCTGCTGCACTACACGCTGGCGCGCTTTGGCATAGAGACCACCTTCGTCAAGCCAGGCGACATCGATGGCTGGAAGGCTGCGGTGCGCCCCAACACCAAGCTGTTCTTCGGCGAAACCGTGGGCAACCCCGGACTCGATGTGCTGGACATCCCCACGGTCAGCCAGATCGCCCACGAAGCCGGCGTGCCGCTGCTGGTGGACTCGACTCTGACCTCGCCCTGGCTGATCAAGCCTTTCGAGCATGGCGCGGACATCGTCTACCACTCGGCCACCAAGTTCCTGTCCGGCCACGGCACGGTGATCGGCGGCATCGTCGTCGATGGCGGCAGCTTCGACTGGGAAAAATCGGGGCGCTTTCCCGAGCTGACCCAGCCCTATGACGGCTTTCACAACATGGTGTTCAGCGAGGAGTCCACCACCGGCGCCTTCTTGCTGCGCGCCCGCCGCGAAGGCCTGCGTGACTTCGGCGCCTGCATGAGCCCGCACAGTGCCTGGCTGATCCTGCAAGGCATAGAGACCCTGCCGCTGCGCATGGAGCGCCATATGCGCAACACCGAAAAAGTGGTGCAGTTCCTCGCCAGCCACCCTCTGGTCAGTCGCGTGGGCCACCCCATGCTGGAGACCCACCCCTCTCACGTTCTGGCCAGGAAGCTGCTGCCGCGCGGCGCCGGCTCGGTGTTCAGCTTTGACATTGCGGGCAACCGCAACCAGGGCAAGAAGTTCATTGAAACACTGAAGGTCTTCAGCCA
The DNA here is from genome assembly GCF_000739375.1 of Comamonas testosteroni TK102. Lineage (NCBI taxonomy): Bacteria > Pseudomonadati > Pseudomonadota > Betaproteobacteria > Burkholderiales > Comamonadaceae > Comamonas > Comamonas testosteroni. The sequence continues at coordinate 4,124,859 of NZ_CP006704.1, forward strand.
TCTGGCCAATGTGGGCGACTGCCGCTCTCTTGTGATCCATCCCGCCAGCACCACGCATTTCCGCATGAGCGACGAAGCGCTGGCCCAGGCCGGCATAGGCCAGGGAACGATCCGGCTGTCGATCGGACTGGAAGACGCCGACGACCTGATCGACGACCTCAGGCGTGCGCTCAAGGCGGCCGAGAAAGCCGCCTGATGCAGGTTCGAGCCTTCACGCCGGCAGATACCGAGGCCGTCGTCCAGCTATGGCAGGACTGCGAGCTGACCCGCCCCTGGAACGATCCGCACAAGGACATTGCACGCAAGCTCAGCGTCTCGCCCGATCTCTTCTGGCTGGGCTGCGACGCGGATGGCCGCATCATCGCCAGCATCATGGTCGGCTATGACGGTCACCGCGGCTGGATCAACTACCTGGCCGTTCACCCCGCGCATCAGCGACGGGGTCATGCACGCCAGCTGATGCAGCGCGCCGAGCGCGCGCTGAGCGAACTGGGCTGTCCCAAGCTCAACCTGCAGGTGCGTGCGGGCAATGAAGCGGTGCTCGCCTTCTACGAAAGCCTGGGCTATGCCGACGACCGGACGCTGAGCCTGGGCAAGCGGCTGATTCCCGATCTTTGAGCCACTTGCATCACCAATCCATATAAAAAACAGCCTCTAGCGCTTACCCATACTGCGGAGACAGCTATGTTTTTAGAAGTCAACAACGCCTCCATCTACGCCTACACCGGCGGCAAGGCCTTCGACGCGGCCAAGCCCACGGCCATTTTCATTCACGGTGTGCTCTGCGATCACAGCGTCTGGGCGCTGCAAAGCCGCTATATGGCCAATCACGGCTGGAGCGTCCTGGCCATCGATTTGCCCGGCCATTGCAAAAGCGGCGGTCAGGCCCCGCAAACCGTGGAAGAGGCCGCGAGCTTCATGGTCGCGCTGATGGATGCGGCCGGATTGCGCAGCGCTGCCCTGATAGGCCATAGCTGGGGCAGCCTGATTGCCATGGAGACTGCGGCCAGGCTGCGGGAACGCATCAGCCATCTGGTCTTGGTGGGCACGGCCTTTCCCATGAAGGTCTCTCCAGCGCTGCTGGAGTCGGCGCTGAATACGCCCGAAAAAGCCATACAGATGGTCAACACCTTCTCGCGCGCCACGCTGGCACCGCCCAATGGCGCGGGCAGCTGGGTATTCGGCGCCGGCATGGCCCTGGGGCGCCGCGTGCTGGCCAGCAACACGGACACGAATCTGCTGCATGCGGGCTTCAAGGCCTGCGACAGCTATGCAGGCGGCGAAGCCGCGATGACACAGGTCAGCTGCCCGCTTCTGTTTGTGCTGGGCGAGCAAGACCAGATGACCCCGCCCAAGGCCGCCAAGGGACTGATAGATGCAGCCAGGGGCGCTGGCAAGACCACCAAGGTTCAGATCATCCCCAACGGCCACAACCAGATGACGGAGTCACCCGACGCGACGCTGTTTGCGATTCGGGATTTTCTGGCTGCGTAGGCCATTAAGCTTGGGCCATGAGCCAAACCTTCCAGCACCACGGCCAACTGGCTGACGCCTGCGCCGAATGGGCCAAGATTTCACTGAACGGCCTGCAGCCCCGGCGCAATCTCCATCTGAGCGACAAAAAAGCCGACTGGAAGGAGGCACTGGGCGCGCTCAGGCGCTTTGCCGACAGCGATAGCTATCAAGCGCCCCTGGATTTCAAGGCACATGCCGCGCTGGAAAACTACTGGAAATGGAAGGAAGTGGGCGCGCAAGCGCGCTGGCTGCTGATCTACGGCATCGATCTGGGCCTGAGCGGCGATGTGCTGCGCCCCATCTACCAGGAAGTGGCCGCGCTGTGGATTGATGCTGCCTCGGCGGCCGAGCATGCACGCGCCAGCATGGCGCAGGAAACCGGCGCGGACTATGGCGTCGCTGCGCCCATCAACACGCGCACTGACGAGTACGCCATTGCCGTGACCCTGCTGTCACTGGCCACACTGCTGGACGCACAGGACGACGTGCCGGCGCTGGATGAGCATGTGCTGGCCTTCGATACCGACCAGTTGCTGGATTATCTGTGCGCAGGCGGTCTGCAGCTGCAGCAGGTCAGCGAGGAACTTCTCCACAAGCGCCCTTACGGCGCCATGAAGCCTTTTTTCGAACAGCTCGAAGCCCTGCCTGACCCACTGTTGCCCTATCTGCAAACCCAGTACCAGGAGTTCCTCAAGCTCTCGCCCAAGCAGCAGAAAAAAGGCGCTCCATGGCTGGGCACGGGCTACTGGGCACTCGAGGTCGCCGCCCTGACCGTGCTCTACGGCTGGGAGGACAGCGCCCTGCGCGCCAGCCCCCACTACCCGGCCGATCTGGTCGATTACGCCCGCGGGCGCCTGGCTCAAGCAGAGTCAGGCGATTCTTGACAGAAAAGCCGCGATGCGGCCGCTGATGCGATCGGGCAGCTCGCGGTGCGGCACATGGCCGCCGCCGGCAATGATTTCCGCTTCGCAAGGGCCTTGCGCCCAGGTACAGATGTTCTCCGGATGCACCAGGGAGCCGAATTCATCGAGCTCGCCGTGGATCGCCAGCACCGGGCAATGCACCTGCTTCAAGGCCGCATCCAGCCGGTAATGCGCAAAAGGCGGGCTCAGCCAGGTGTCGACCCAGGCCGACAGCACCCAGGCCGCCTTGTCGCCATGGTAGCGAGCGAGTCGTTCCAGCTGGCCGGGCTGGGCAAAGTTGTCGCGCGCCGCCCGGATGCCCTGCAGCGTGCGGTCTTCGACAAAGCTCTGCGCCGACTCGGTAATCAGCGCCTGGCATTGCCGTCCATACGCAGCTGCCACCATGGCCGCCATGCCGCCACCCACGCTGTGTCCCAGCATCACGAAATCGCCCAGGCCCAACGCCCGGTGAAGCGGCGCGAAACCGGCCTCGACCTCGCTTTCCACAAAACTCGGTTCAAGCCGGTGCGGATTGGGGTCCGAATGGCCGAAGCCCAGGCGGTCATAGGCAATGACTTCACGCCCGGTGGCCGCGGCCAGCTGAGCGGGAAACTCGCGCCACAGATCGACACTGCCCAGCGAGTCGTGCATCAGCACCAGTGGCGCCTTGGCTGCCCCGCCCTGCGCTTGCCAGCGCTTGACATGCAACTGCCCGTCGGGCGTCTGAACACGGGTTTCACTGGAGCTGATCACAACGGGCGGCATGGTGTCGTCAAACATGGGCAGTGTCTGGGTTGAAGAGCTAGGGACGGTGCTGCCACCTTAGCAAGAGTGCGCGGACAGAAGCTGGACCGGTGGCGAGAGTGGCCGCAAAAGTGGCGGATCTGGCCGATTTTGCGCAGTCTTGCCGTATGCAGCCTGTCGTTCAGGTGACGAAGCGCGCTTGCGGCAACTTGGCAGCACTCGCTAACCCGCTGGCCCGCGCGGGCTGTCGGCAGTATAAAAACAGCATCCACTTCACCGGGGTTCGCCATGTCACAGACCACGACCTCAGAACCGGACGGCGCTGCCAAAGCCAGTGTCGATCCGCGCCAGTTCAGGAGCTTTGCCGAGTTCTACCCCTTCTACCTGGGCGAGCACAGCAACGCCACCTGCAGACGGCTGCACTTCATAGGCACCAGCCTGTCGCTGGTGTTTTTGCTGGCGCTGTTCCTGAGGGGCGACTGGTGGTATTTGCTCGCAGGCCTGATCTGCGGCTATGCCTTTGCCTGGGTGGGGCATTTCGGCTTCGAGAAAAACAAACCCGCCAGCTTCAAGCGCCCGCTCTACAGCTTTCTGGGCGACTGGATGATGTGGCGCGACATCCTCCTGGGCCGCATCAAGATCTAGCGCCCCTCCCCGGGCACGTCCATTGGGCTCTTTTGTAGACAGCCAGTCGCTGCGCATGGGATCACGCATCGCCGCCCATCGGCGGCCCGGTCGCCCGCCCAGATATTCATAGATATCCGTTTTCAGCCTTCAAACTCTATGAATATTTCCGCCAGGAACGGCAATCAGCTCCGCCACGGTCATGGCATCGAGCTGGGCGCGCTGCCACAGCGGCCGCACCGCCTCGGACGGTTCAAGCAACAGGCTCTGCACCAGAGGCTCTACTCGCGTGGCCTGCGGATCGACCAGCAACACATAGCGCGGCTCGGTGCTCTCCAGCGATACATAGGCATCGGGCGGCTGTACGGCCCCCACCCAGTCCAGCTTGGCCAGCGCCTGCAGCACGGGCTGAATCTGGGAGGCTTCCACACGCAGGCGCCGCGACAGCTGGTGCACATACAGCCCCTTGTGTGGCAGCTCGCGCTCCTTGGCCAGACATTGCAGCACCTCGACGGCCAGCTCGAACTGCCAGCCGCGATGCCCCGTCATGCGCTCCACGCCGGTGAGCACAGTGGGCAGATAGGCCGTGACCAGAGCCCCCAGCAAGACAATGCTCCAGGCCACATACATCCAGATCAGCAGGATCGGCAGCGTGGCAAACGCGCCGTAGATCACCGAGTAGGTCGGCACGGACGACAGATAGAGACCCAGCACCTTCTTGGCCACTTCCATGAACACGGCCACAAACACGCCCCCTACCAGCGCATGGCGCCAGCGCACCGGTGTGTTGGGCACATAGTGGTAGAGCCCGGCCATGCCGGCCGCGAGCACCACGAACTCTATGGAGTCAAATACAAAACGCAGGCTGCCCGGCAGCGCATTGACCAGACCCTTGGATGCCGACATCACATAGGACGACAGCACCAGGCTCAGGCCCAGCAGCAGCGGCCCCAGCGTGATGGCGGCCCAGTAAATCAGCACCCGCTGGCCCAGCGGCCTGAGCTGGCGCACGCGCCAGATGTTGTTGAGCGTGCGGTCTATGGTCAGGATCAGCGCAATCGCGGTAACCATGAGAATGGAGAAGCCGACCAGGCCCAGCTGGCTGGCCTTGGAAGCGAACTGGGTGAGATAGCCCAGCACCTGGCGCGCAATGGTCTCGGGAATCAGGCTGTCCATCAGCCAGCGCTCCAGCACCTTCTGCGCCTTGCCAAAGATCGGGAAGGCCGTGAACAGGGCCAGCGCCACGGTAAAGAACGGCACCAGCGCCAGCAGCGAGGTAAAGGTCAGGCTGCTGGCGGTCACGCCCAGCCGGTCTTCCTTGAAGCGTGCCAGCAGCACCTGGGCCGTGTTGTGCCAGGGGAAGGTGCGCAGGCGCTGCTGCGCCCGGCGACTTCTGCGGCGCAGCGCAGTCCTGAGCTCCTGCTGGCTGGGCATCTGGGGCTTTGGGATACGCCCGGCCAGATCCTTGCAGCCAGCCGCCAGCGCCCTGGCCTTGTCGAGTCTGCTGCTGCGCTCGGCAACGCGTTCCGGGCGCGGGTCAGGACTGTCGGTCGCTCCTGAAGCAGAAGCATGCACCGCTTTCTGAGCCTGGGCTGGCGTTGCATTCGGCGTGGAATAGCTGGTCCAGCCCTGAGCTCCCGTGCTGAATGCCGCCGCAGGCGATACCGCCGGAGCTGGAACGGGCTCGGGCAGGCCCATGCTGCGGCCAGGTTCGCCCATGGGTTCGAACACCGGCTCCAGCGGTATGCCCGGACCATCGAGGCTGGGCTCCTGGCGCTGATCAAGCGGCCCTGCACCCGCTGCCTGCGCTGATGCAGGCGCGTGCGCCGAAGCCGGTTGCTCCAGACTGTTCGTATTCTCCGTCACCGGCCTGGCTTGCTGCGTCTTGCCTTCCAGTGCGGCCCAGAAGCCGGCACGCTCGTTTTTCTTCATGACGGCACTCCTTCTCGAACGCAAAAGGAGGACGAGTGCTGCGCAACATCAAGCGCAGAACGCAAAACAAAACGACCGGATTCAAACAGGGCTGGCATGACCGATATGATGCCACTGCTATGACCGACGCCCTCTCGCCCCAAGCCACCGAAAACACTTCTTCACCAATCCAGCAGCCAGGTTCCGACGTGGCCGCCACGCGCTGGTTGGCCGTGGGCAGCCTGCTGGCACTGATGCTGCTGTGCGTGGCCTGGGAGCTGTGGCTGGCCCCGCTGCGCGAAGGCGGCACCTGGCTGTTTCTCAAAGCCCTGCCGCTGGCCTTTGCCGTGATCGGCCTGCTCAAGCGCCGCATGTACACCTACCGCTGGCTCAGCCTGCTGGTGTGGCTCTACTTCACCGAGGGCGTGGTGCGGGCCTGGAGCGATGCCGCGCCCAGCCGCTGGCTGGCGCTGGGCGAGGTGGCGCTTTGCGTGCTGCTCTTCATCGCCTGCGCAGCCCATGTGCGCCTGCGCCAGCGTGCCGCCAGGGCGGCCCGGCTCAATCAGGCGTGATGCCTTCGAACTGCGCCAGCGTCTGCACCTGCGCCGCCAGCGCATCGAACAGCAACTGCGCGGCCGGCGACAGCGCGCGGCGCGGGCGCTGAATCAGCAGCGTACGGCGCAAGATGCGCGGCTCGTCCAGCAGGCGAAAGCGCAGATTGCCCTGCAAGCCCAGCGAAGGGTGACGCGCCGTCAGCGCCGGAACAATGCTGACTCCCAGACCCAGGCTCACGGCCTCGAACAGCAATTGCGGATTGGACAGGCGCAGCGGTGTCTGCAGCAGGTTCTGCGGCATGCCCGGTGCCGAAGCCAGCAGCTGGCTGATGGCAGTGTCGGTGGTCAGGCCCACAAAAGCCAGATGGGGCAGTTGGGCCAGATCGACCGCCGTCAGCCGCCCCGCCTGCAGCAGAGGTTCATCGAGCTTGGCCACCAGCCCCATGGCATCGCTGATCAGCGGCTGGGTCAGCAAATCGCCGCCGGCCGGGTGTGCCGCGCCCACGCCGAAATCCACGCTGCCAGCCTGCACGCGCTGGGCGATGCCTTCGGCGCTGTCCTCGATCAGATCCACCTCGATGCCCGGATGCCTGGCCCGCAAGGCCGGCAGCACCGGCAGCAGCAACACCGCCAGCACCGACGGAGCGGCAGCAATGCGCACCTTGCCGCGGCGCAGCGCGGCCAGATCGCCCAGGTTCTGAAAGCCCTGCTCCAGGGTCTCGAAGGCCTGGCGCACATCGAGCAAGAAGGCCTGGCCGGCGGCCGTCAGCCCCACGGTGCGCGTGGTGCGGTCAAACAGCCGCAGGCCCAGGGCCTCTTCCAGCTGGCGAATGGATTCGGACAGGGCCAACTGCGTCAGGCACAGCTCGCGGGCCGCCGGGGCAAATGCGCCCTGGCGCGCCACCTCGTCAAAGGCGCGCAGCTGGCGCAGGCTGATATTGTTCGGAAAAACCGGCATAACCAAGCAATTTATTTCGATTGCCCCGTAGTCTGCCATGCTCTACGCTTGCGGCTTCATGGTTTTCCGGCTGCGCCCCTGTGCCTGGCTTAGGATTTCCGTCTGTTCTCCCTCTCTGCCGCCCATGCTGCGGCCTGCTTGCCATGACTTCCACCGCTTTGCTTGAATCCCTGCGCCAGATTGTGGGCGCCACCCATGTGCTGACCGACGGCGATCTGACCGCCTACGAGCAGGACTGGCGCAAGCGCGTACACGGCAAGTCCCTGGCCGTGGTGCGCCCCGGCAACACGGCCGAAGTGGCCGGCGTGGTCAAGGCCTGCGCCGCAGCCGGCGTGCAGATCGTGCCCCAGGGCGGCAATACCGGGCTTTCCGTAGGCTCCACCCCCGACGACAGCGGCCAGCAGGTCGTGATCAGCCTGACGCGCCTGAACGCCGTGCGCCATATCGACAAGGACAATCTGACCTTCACCATCGAAGCCGGCTGCATTTTGCAGAACCTGCAGGATCTGGCTGACCAGCAGGGCCTGCTGTTCCCGCTGTCGCTGGCCGCCGAAGGCAGCTGCACGATCGGCGGCAATCTGGGCACCAACGCCGGCGGCACGCAGGTGGTGCGCTATGGCAATACCCGCGACCTGTGCCTGGGCCTGGAAGTGGTGACGCCCCAGGGCGAGATCTGGGACGGCCTCAAGGGCCTGCGCAAGGACAACACCGGCTATGACCTGCGCGATCTGTTCATCGGCAGCGAAGGCACGCTGGGCATCATCACCGCCGCCACCATGAAGCTGTTCCCGCAGCCCGCCGCCCAGCTCACGGCCTTTGCCGCCGTGCCCTCCATGGAGGCTGCCGTGCGCCTGCTGGGTCTGGCGCACCAGCATCTGGGCGCGGGTCTGACGGGCTTTGAAGTCATGGGCCAGTTTGCGCTGAGCCTGGTCGTCAAGCACATGCCGCAGCTGCGCGTGCCATTTGCCGACATGGGCGACGAAGCACCCTACTGCGTGCTGCTGGAAAACAGCGACAGCGAGTCCGAACAGCATGCACGCCTGCGCTTCGAGCACCTGCTGGAGCTGGCCTTTGAAGATGGCTGCGTAGTCAACGCCGTAGTGGCGGAGAACCTGACCCAGGCCCATGACCTGTGGCATATCCGCGAGAGCATTCCCCTGGCACAGGCCGAGGAAGGCCTGAACATCAAGCATGATATCTCGGTCGCCGCATCGCGCATTCCCGCCTTTGTCGAGCATGCCGACGCCGTGCTCAAGCGCGAGATTCCCGGCGTGCGGCTGGTCAACTTCGGCCATCTGGGCGACGGCAATCTGCACTACAACGTGCAGGTACCCGAAGGCGAGGACGGCAAGGCCTTTCTGCGCGACAAGGAGGCCCTGGTCAACCACCTGGTCTACGAGGCCGTGGATGCCTTCGGCGGCTCGTTCTCGGCCGAGCATGGCGTGGGGGCGCTCAAGACGGACAAGCTCGAAAAATACCAGTCCCCCGTTGCGCTGCAGATGATGCGCGCCATCAAGCAGGCACTGGACCCGCAGGGCATCATGAATCCCGGCGTGGTGCTGACGCGCGGCTGATCCCGCCGCCGATAAAAAGCCCTGCCATGGCCGGCAGGGCTTTTTTCTGGCTGCAGCCAGGGCTTCAATGAGTGGCCACGATATTGCGCAGCATGCTCTGCACCGCACTGGGCCAGGGAATGTCTGCACCGTCCACATCGGTGAACACGGTCTGCTTGCCCTCGCTGAGCAGCCAGACGCGCAGGCCGTTGCGCACCGGGTCTATCACCACGGCAGCCATTTCCTCGCCGCCCTGATGCTGGCGGTTGCCCATTACGTACAACAGGCCTGCGGAAGGCTCCAGCGGACCCAGCGTCTGCAGGTTCTTGAGCAGCGTGTCGTACTGATGGCCCATCAGCGTCTTCAGCCGCTCGGCCAGCACGCCGTCCTGCACATAGTCCACGCTGTCCCAGCGGTACTTGCCCTGCAGTGGCGTGAGGCTGTCCAGACTCTTCTCGCCCTCCTTGACCACATGCGGGGCGCGCACTTCCTGCAGGGAGTTCGCGGCCGCCTCCTCGATCTGTGCCGTCGCGGCGGGCTCCTGGGTCTGGGCCAAGGCATCGGGCGGGGCGGCCGCGGCCGCAGCGGCGGCCTGGGCATCCACGGCGGCGGTGCTGGGAGATGGGGCCTTGGTCTTGTCGCAGGCGACCAGCAAGGCCGCAGCAGCCAGCGCAAAAGCCGCAGTGCTCACAAATTTGCGTGACATGAACTCGCTCTCCTTGTTTCAGCTCAGTGGTCTTCCATGACATTGTGAAGCCAGCGGCAGCGGCTATGGGACAGACAGGGCCTCGGGCCGGGTCATTGACAGCCACCAAGCCGGCACGCTCGCGCACGTGGCACACTCGGGCTATCGTGGCCCCTGCGGGCCCACCCTCTTCAAGAGCAGCGACACCTTGTGTACGCTGACGGCACAGCCAGTCTTTGCAAGTCTTTGACCGCTTTTTGCACCATGAACTCCACCACCTGCACCCTGCGCCCCGTGCGCTGCCAGTACGAAACCTTCATGCGCCATGTGTACGAGCACGGCGCCTCCAAGACCGACCGCACGGGCACGGGCACGCGCAGCGTGTTCGGCTACCAGATGCGCTTCAACCTCAATGAAGGCTTCCCCCTGGTCACCACCAAGAAGGTGCACCTGAAGTCCATCATCCTGGAGCTGCTGTGGTTTCTGCGCGGCGACAGCAATGTGAAATGGCTGCAGGAGCGCGGCTGCACCATCTGGGACGAATGGGCCGACAAGCAAACCGGCGACCTGGGCCCGGTCTACGGCGTGCAATGGCGCAGCTGGCCCAAGGCCGACGGCACGCATGTCGACCAGATTGCCGAAGTCGTCAAGCAGCTCCAGAGCAATCCCGACAGCCGCCGCATCATCGTCAGCGCCTGGAACGTGGCCGAGCTGGACCAGATGGCCCTCATGCCCTGCCACTCCTTCTTCCAGTTCTATGTGGCCGACGGCAAGCTCAGTTGCCAGCTCTACCAGCGCAGCGCCGACATCTTCCTGGGCGTGCCCTTCAACATCGCCAGCTACGCGCTGCTGACCCATATGCTGGCCCAGCAATGCGGCCTGGAGGTGGGCGACTTCATCTGGACCGGCGGCGACTGCCATATCTACAACAACCACTTCGAGCAGGTGCAGACCCAGCTGTCGCGACAGCCCTTCGCCTATCCGACGCTGAACATCAAGCGCAAGCCCGACTCCATCTTCGGCTACGAATACGAAGACTTCGAAGTGCTGGACTACCAGCACCATGCCGGCATCAAGGCGCCGGTGGCGGTCTAAGCTGCCGCTATTCGAATCACTATAAAAATCAAAGCTGCTATCGCTTGATTGAAAAGGGTTTCAAGTATTTTCATACCTGAAACTCATAGCTGACAAGCGCCAGCAGCTTCTTTATTGATAGCTATGGCCATTCAACTCATCTACGCCCGCGCAGCCAACGGCGTTATCGGCAAGGACAACACCATGCCCTGGCACCTGCCCGAGGACATGGCGCATTTCAAGGAGCTGACCCGGGGCTGCGCTGTCATCATGGGCCGCAAGACCTGGGACTCGCTGCCTGCGCGCTTCCGTCCGCTGCCGGGCCGCAGCAATATCGTCGTCACCCGCCAGGCCGACTGGCAAGCCGAGCCTGCATCCGACCAGGTCCTGCGCGCTGCCAGCCTGCCCGAAGCGCTGGAGCTGGGCCGCAAGCTCTCGCCAGACGTCTGGGTCATCGGCGGCGCGCAGATCTATGCCCAGGCCCTGCCGCTGGCCGATGCCGTGGAAGTGACCGAAATCGGCCGCGACTTCGAAGGTGATGCCTTCGCCCCGGAACTGGGCGCGCAGTGGCAGGCCGTGAGCCGCAGCGAGCATGTCTCCGCCAATGGCCTGCCCTACCGTTTTGTGCGCTTCGAGCGCCGGGGCTGAGCCTTGTCCCTGGCGCGTGCCGTGCGGCACCGGTCGGCCGGCAGTCCGGCACGAGACAAAACTCTCTTGCCCTCGCGGTGCTGCGTTGCAACAATTGTCAGCTTCACTGCATGACTGCCGTATGACAATGGCAAGGCAGCCTGCTGCAGCCTGAGCCCTCCAATCCCGCAAGCTATCGCCCTTCATCATGAGCCTAGTCCAGCCCCTGCCTCCTGGCGCCCTCGATATCGTTGGCGATATCCACGGCGAATACGCCGCGCTGGTGCAATTGCTGGGCCATCTGGGCTACGACCTGCAGGGCAATCACCCCGAAGGACGGCGACTGGTGTTTGTCGGCGACTTCTGCGACCGCGGACCGGACAGCCCTTCGGTGCTCGCGCTGGTCGGCGCCATGCTGGCCTCGGGCACGGCCCATGCGGTGCTGGGCAACCACGAAATCAATCTGCTGCGCGAAGATGCCAAGGATGGATCGGGCTGGTTCTTCGACAGCCGCATCGACTCCGATCAGCCCAAGTACGCGCCTTTCGCGCGCATGCCGGCCGAGCAGACTCCCGCCATGCTCGAGCAGCTCGGCCAGTTGCCGATCGCGCTGGAGCGCGAGGATCTGCGCATTGTTCATGCGGCATGGCGGCCCGAGCAGATTGCCATGATTCGCCAGCTGCCCAGCGGCAGCGCACGCGCCGCCTATGACCACTTCGAGACGATTGCCGACGAGCAGGCCATCGCCCAATGCGTGGCCGAGCGCATGCGCCAGGAAGCGCTGAGCTGGCCCTACAGCCTGGAAGACTATCGCCACGAGCCGCCGTTTCTGCCCGCTCACAGCGAGAACGAACTCAACAAGGCCATGGTCAACCCTCTGAAGGTGCTGACGGCCGGCGTGGAACGCGAATGCCGCAATCCCTTCTATGCGGGCGGCAAATGGCGCTTTGTCGAACGCGTGGGCTGGTGGAATGAATATGAGGAAGCGCCTGCCGTCATCGTCGGCCACTACTGGCGCCGCCTGCGCCCGGCCGATGCACCCGCGCACGGCTCGCAGTTTGAAAACCTGTTCGGCGGCACGCCCCCGCTGTCCTGGCACGGTCTGCGCGGCAATGTGTTCTGCGTGGACTACTCGGTGGGTGCCCGCTGGCTGGACCGCCTGCGCGGCGACAACCCCGTGCAGCGCAGCAAGCTCGCCGCCATGCGCTGGCCCGAGCGCGTGCTGGTCTTTGACGACGGCACCCAGGCCGCATCGGAGAATTTCGAGCAGGCTGTGGTGCTAAGGGACTGAGGCTGACCGCCACACCGGCCACGCTGGCCAGGCGGCTCCGCTCCCCAGCCCCTGCGGTCAATCTGCGCTTGAAAGGCGCGCTGCCGATGCCCGAGGCCTGCCTCCCTGGCTATTTGGCGGGCGGCTGCCGCCCATGCTGCACCCACTCCTCAAAGGCCGATCCGTCGGGCAGCACACAGGTGTTCTTGTCGGCGACGGCCCCTTTTTCCGTGCGCAGCACCCCGCCCTGCTTTTTGCAATTGGCTTGCGAAGGATTGCCAAAATTGATGGAAACAGATTGCGCGCAGCCGCTGACTGCCGCAACGACGACCACCATCCCGGCCAAGCTTGAAACATGTTTCATGGGGCCAATGTAGCAAACCCCCGAACGCCGGCACAGGAACATTGGACTTCAGGCCTGCGTCGCCGCACGAGGGATACGGTGGACAGCCTTGTCGGTTTCAGAGAGGGCCAGGCTTGCTATGCTGTCAGTCACTGCGAGAACGATGCCCGCCAGGGGCTCTGCCTGGGTAGCCAGGCTGGTAGCTGGAGGCCTTTTTTAGAGCTAGCCATCCCCTGGAACCCGCATGAAATAAGGAAAGTTGAAGAAGATGAAAATTGCCACCTGGAATGTGAACTCTTTGTCCGTGCGACTGCCGCAGGTACTGGAATGGCTTGCCGCCAACCCTGTCGATGCGCTGGGACTGCAGGAGCTCAAGCTCACCGATGACAAGTTCCCGCACATGGCTTTCCAGGAAGCCGGCTACAAGGCCGTCAGCCATGGACAAAAGACCTATAACGGCGTGGCCTGGATCACGCGCGAGACGGGCCGTGATGTGGTGCGCAACATCCCGGGGCTTGACGACGAGCAGGCACGCATCATTGCCACCACGATTGACTCGCCAGCCGGCGAGGTTCGCCTCATCAACGGCTACTTCGTCAACGGCCAGGAGCCCGGATCGGAAAAATTTGCCTACAAGATGCGCTGGCTGCAGGCGCTGCAAGACTGGGTCAAGGAACAGATGGCCTTGCATCCGCGTTTGGTGCTGGTGGGGGACTTCAACGTGGCCCCCGAAGATCGCGACTCCTACGACCCCGTCGGCCTCAAGGACACGATCCACCATACGGTGCAAGAGCGTGACCATTTCCAGCGCCTGCTGCAGCTGGGCCTGAGCGATGCCTTCCGCATGTTCGAGCAGCCGGAAAAAAGCTACTCCTGGTGGGACTACCGCATGCTGGGCTTTCAGAAGAATCGCGGCCTGCGCATCGACCACATTCTGGTCAGCGAAGCGCTCAGGAGCAAGGTCAGCGCCTGCAGCGTGGACCGCGCTCCGCGCAAGAACAAGCAGCCCAGCGACCATGCTCCCGTGATCGTCACACTGGACTGAAGCCGCACGGCTCAGGCCGCGCCGTGGCTGAGCCACTGCAAGGCCTGCACCTGACCGCGCAGCAGCATCACATGCCGCTTGAGCAGCTTGGCGGCCTTGGCAGGCAGGTCCAGCTGCGCCGAGCGCTCGGCGCATTCCAGCCAGGCCTGCAGACGCCGCAACACATCCAGCCAGGTCACGCCCAGATAGTCAAGCCATGTCTTGCGTACTCGCTCAAGCAGCCCGCTGTCGCTGTCATCCGCGGCCTCGGGTGGCACTTCCACGGCAGGGCCGCCGAGCAGCTCCGCCACCTCGGAGACCAGCTTGTGCGAGTCCTTCGAAAAGCGGCGCAGCGCATCGACCGCCATGCTGGAGTCCGCAGTCGTCAGAAACTGCCTGGAGCTCTGCGCAAAGCGCTGTCCTGCCTGCAGCACCAGGGCAAGGCTGCTCTTCGCCCTCTGGCCCAGCACGACCTCCGCGACAGGCTTGGCCAAGGGGGGAGCGATCGCCCGGCGCCATGCCGCCTTGACGGCAGCCCTGACCTGAGACCAGTCCAGCAGACTGCCCCCGCAATGTGCCGACCAATGCTGGCGCAGCTCCGGCTCCAGGGACTCAAAGCTCCTGGCCGCCTGCCGAGGTCGATAGCAGCCAGCCTGCCAGCCCAGCAGATAGGCAGGATAGTACTGATCGAAGCCACGCCCGGGTACAAAGTAAGGTTCGTACATGTAGCGCTCGTGCCAGAAGGCCTCTTCGGCCTCCGGCATCTGCAGCAAGGGCGACAAGGCGCTCGACCCCGGCTCAGGCGGGAAAGAGATGGATAAGGGCAAGGCAGACAACGCAAACAGTCCAATCAACAAAAAGCCTGTTGATTTTTACCCCTGCGTCATCTGCTCCATGTCGTCAACCGTGATTGCACCATGTAGGACGAATAAAACCCGCGCCGAAAGCGAGTGGGCACTGCGGCGCTTCAGTCGAAGTTTTCGTTCTCCAGCCCCAGCTCCTGCAGCTTGCGGGTGATGGTGTTGCGGCCGATCCCGAGCCGGCTGGCCGCTTCCACACGCCTGCCATGCGTGGCGGCCAGGGCCGTTCGCAGCAGCTGTGCCTCGAACTGGTGGGACAGCTGATCCCAGACGTCATGATGGCCTTGCGACAGCAGCTCCTCGGCCTGCTTGCCCAGCCCCTGCAACCAGCCTCCGGAAGGCGCTGCGGCCTCGGGCGCAGACATCGCCGCAGTCCCGGGCGAGGACAGCGCAAGCGGCTCGGGCGGACTGGTCTTGGACGGCTCCAGGCCCACGCCGGTGCTCAGGGCGCCGGCAAAGATCGCGGCACTGCCCGGTGCCGCGCTGCCCAGCACTTCTGGCGGCAAGTCCTTGAGGGCAATCTGCTGGGCCGGCGCCATGACGGTCAGCCAATGGCAGATGTTCTCCAGCTGGCGCACATTGCCGGGAAAGTTGAAGGCCTGCAGGCGGCTCATGGCGGCCGTGCTCATCCGCTTGGGCTCCACCCCCAGCTGGCGCGCGCTCTGCTGCAGAAAATGCTGGGTCAGCATGGGCACGTCCTCCTTGCGCTCGCGCAGCGCGGGCAGGCGCAGACGGATCACATTCAGACGGTGGAACAAGTCCTCGCGGAAAGCGCCATCCTTGACGCGCAGCTCCAGGTCCTGGTGGGTCGCGGCAATCACGCGGACATGGGCCTTGACGGCCTGGTGTCCGCCCACCCTGTAGAAGTGGCCGTCGGAGAGCACGCGCAGCAGACGCGTCTGCAGCTCGAACGGCATGTCGCCGATCTCATCGAGAAACAGCGTGCCGCCCTCGGCCTGCTCGAAACGCCCCCGGCGCTGGGTCTGCGCGCCGGTAAAGGCACCGCGCTCGTGACCGAACAGTTCGGACTCCAGCAGGTCTTTCGGAATGGCCGCGGTATTGATGGCCACGAACGGTCCGCCGGCAACGGGAGAATGCTTGTGCAGCGCCCGGGCCACCAGCTCCTTGCCGGCACCGGACTCTCCGGTGATCAGCACCGTGACATGACTCTGGCTGAGTCTGCCGATGGCACGGAACACGTCCTGCATGGCCGGGGCCTGGCCCAGCATTTCCGCCTGCACCGGCGCCTGGATATCGGCCACCTCCTCGCGCTGGCTCTCCTCCACGGCACGCCGGATCAGCTCCACCGCCTTGGGGACGTCAAAGGGCTTGGGCAGATACTCGAAGGCTCCGCGCTGGAAGGCCGAGACCGCGCTGTCCAGATCGGAATAGGCGGTCATGATGATCATCGGCAGGCCGGGCTGCTGTGCCCTGACCTGCTCCAGCAGCTCAAGGCCCGAGCCGCCGGGCATGCGGATATCGCTGACCAGCGCCTGAGGAGCCTGACGCTCGGGATCGCTGTTGTCCACATCAGCCAGGGCCTTGAGCACATCGCGCGGCTGGGTAAAGCTGCGAATGGGCCAGCCTTCGCGCCCCAGTGCTTTTTCAAGCACAAAGCGGATGGAAGGGTCGTCGTCCACAATCCAGATTGGCTTCATTCGTGCAACATCCTTCCCTTCTTCTGCATATTGATAATGTCAGGCTTTATGGCAGCGGAATCAGGATCCGGAAATCCGTCCTCCCCGGCTGGCTCTCGCATTCGATCAAGCCATGGTGACGCTGCACAAAGGTCTGAGCCAGCGTCAGCCCCAGGCCGGATCCACCATCTCGGCCCGAGACCAAAGGATAGAAAATTCGCTCCTTGATGGCATCCGGCACGCCTGACCCGTTGTCGATTACATGCAATTCCAGTGCCAATCTGTAGCGCTCACGCCCCAAAGTGACCTGTCTGGCCACACGCGTCCTCAGGATGATCTCGGCATCGCCTTCTGCAATGCGCCGCCCCAGCGCCTGGGCCGCGTTCTGAACGATATTGAGCAGGGCCTGGATCAGCTGCGCGCTGTCGCCTCTGAATTCCGGTATGGAGATGTCATAGTCACGCGTGATCCTCAGTCCCTGGGGATGTTCGACCAGCACCAGTGAACGCACGCGCTCGCAGACCTCGTGGATGTTGACGTCGCCGACCTCGTGGGGGTGGCGATGCGGGGCCAGCAGTCTGTCCACCAGTGCCTGCAGGCGATCGGCCTCGTGAATGATGACCGTGGTGTACTCCAGCAGCTCGGGCATGACCAGATCCATCTGCAGCAGCTGGGCTGCCCCGCGAATGCCGCCCAGCGGATTCTTGATCTCGTGGGCCAGATTGCGAATCAGCTCCTTGTTTGCCTGGGCCTGTTCGCGGATGCGCTCCTCGCGATCCTGGCGGGCCTGCTGTTCCAGCGGCCACATCTCCACCATGACGTGGCCGGCCTTCTCGGCCAGCGAGACGGCAGCGTGAATCGGCAGGGGCTCCTGACCCAGGCGCAGCAGGCTGGCCTCGAAGCGCAGCGCCGCAAAGTCGTTGGAACGGGCTCCGCTGAGCGCCTTGTCCAGCAGGGCTGGCTCGGCAAAGCAGGTGGCGAAGTCACTGCCGACCATGATGCGGCGCGACTGGCCCAGGGCATTTTCCAGCGCCGCATTGACGAAGCGCACCATGCCGTACTCGTCAAGCACGGCAATCAAGGTGCAAAGCCAGTCCAGCGACTGGTAGCCATGACCGTTGGCCTGATCCGGATCAGGCGTGGAGATATCGGGAATCGGGGCTGCAGTGGAACTCATGCGATTGACCAAAAATGACCAGCCCCAGGGGGCGGATTAGTTGACCGCAGGCAGCCGGTCCAGCTCTCGCTTGATGCCTGCGATATCACTTTCCTGGCGGGTGATATCGGCCTTGAGCTTGGCCACCCGCTCCGGGTAGCCCTGAGGATTGCGCAGCTCCAGCGCAGTACGCACGGGATTGCCATCGTTGTACTCCGCCTTGAGCTCGGCCAGTCTGGCCTGGGCCTTGTTCAGCTCGCCTTGCAAAATCGCGCGGGCATCGGAGTCGCGCGCCTTCTGCGCTGCACTGTCGGCGCGGGCAGGGGCCGCCTGGCTCGATGCAGAGCTGCCTGCCGGCCTGGGATTGGCCGGCGCCGCACCGGCATTGCCGCCCGAGGGACGGGTGCCGTGAATCACCGTCACGCCACTGCCATCGACCGGCTTGCACCCCTTGGCCTTGGCCTGCGAAACATTGTTGGTGTACTCATTGCCGCAGCGGTAGATCACATCCTGGGCAGAAACCAGCCCGGATGCAAGACACAGCAACGACAACACATAAATCTTCTTCATTCGGTCCTCTCAGGCAGACGGCGGCCGCAAGTCCGCAATACCCTGAGTATCGCTCCAAGCCTGCAGCTTTTATTGACTACTTGACCGCCACCAACCCGTTTGGTTCCTTTGCTGCCATGTCCGGCGCAGCGCCCGTGCAATAAAAAAGGCGGCTTGCGCCGCCTTTGAGAACCTCTGCTTTACAGCGAGAAGTACATATCGTATTCGACAGGGTGCACCGACTGGCGATAGCGAGTCACTTCGGTCATCTTCAGCTCGATGTAGGCATCCAGCATGCTGTCGGAGAACACACCGCCCTTGGTCAGGAACGCACGGTCGGCGTCCAGGGCTTCCAGAGCCTGATCCAGGCTGTGGCAGACGGTAGGCACCAGCTTGTCTTCCTCGGGAGGCAGATGGTAGAGATCCTTGGTCGCGGCTTCGCCGGGATGGATCTTGTTTTCCACGCCGTCCAGACCGGCCATCAGCAGGGCTGCGAAACCCAGGTAGGGGTTCATCAGAGGATCGGGGAAGCGGGCTTCCACGCGACGTGCCTTGGGGTTGCTGACGTAAGGAATACGGATGGAAGCGGAGCGGTTCTTGGCCGAGTAAGCCAGCTTCACGGGCGCTTCGAAGCCGGGAACCAGACGCTTGTAGCTGTTGGTGCCGGGGTTGGTGATGGCGTTCAGGGCACGAGCGTGCTTGATGATGCCGCCGATGTAGTACAGGGCGAAGTCGGACAGACCTGCATAGCCGTCGCCGGCGAACAGGTTCTTGCCATCCTTCCACACGGACTGGTGCACGTGCATGCCGGAGCCGTTATCGCCAGCATAGGGCTTGGGCATGAAGGTTGCCGTCTTGCCGTAGGTGTTGGCCACGTTCCAGATGATGTACTTCTGCAGCTGCGTCCAGTCGGCACGCTCGACCAGGGTCGAGAAGCGTGTGCCGATTTCGTTCTGACCGGCACCGGCCACTTCGTGGTGGAACACTTCGACGGGGATGCCGACGGCTTCCAGCAGCAGCGACATCTCTGCGCGCATGTCCTGGGTGCTGTCAACGGGAGGCACGGGGAAGTAGCCACCCTTGACGCGAGGACGGTGACCGCGGTTGCCGCTCTCGAACTTGGTGCCGGTGTTCCAGGGAGCCTCGTATTCCTCGATTTCGAAGAAGGGGTTGTGAGGCTCGGTGCCCCAGCGCACGCCGTCGAAGATGAAGAATTCGGGTTCGGGACCGAAGTAGGCAGTATCGCCCAGGCCGGAAGCCTTCAGATAGGCTTCTGCGCGCTTGGCGATGGAGCGGGGATCGCGGTCGTAGGCCTTGCCGTCACCGGGTTCGATCACGTCGCACTGCAGAATCAGGGTGGTCTCTTCGAAGAAGGGATCGATGTTGGCAGTGTTTGGATCGGGAACCAGCTGCATGTCCGAGGCTTCGATACCTTTCCAGCCGGCAACGGAAGAACCGTCGAAAGCATGGCCCGAGGCGAACTTGTCCTCGTCGAAGTGCGACACGGGCACGGTCACGTGCTGTTCCTTGCCGCGGGTATCGGTAAAGCGCAGGTCCACGAACTTGACCTCGTTATCCTGCACCATCTGCATCACGTCTGCAACGGTCTTCGCCATTAGATCTCTCCTGCCAACTTGGCTGATCAAATAAAGAATGAATAGTATCTAGCAGTTTGCGTGCCAACTCTGCTTCAGCACCTCATCCCAGCATCCGTGCACTGAAATCGAGCTCTTGCAGCAAGCTACTCGCCACAAGACATAAGCATTTAGCAGAGCCGCATCGGCAAACTGCACCAAACCGACGCGCATTGTCTCACTGCCGGCACGCATTTCCCAGATGCACCATCTTGGTGAAAATAAACGCACCAATGTGGTGCATTTCATGAGCAGGGTTGTTTTTGGTGCACGGGGCACGATTGGCCCGGCGGCAAGCGCTCTCAGCGAGCAACCGAAGCGGCATCATCTGCACCAGGTGCGAACGGTACCTGGGGATCGGCAGTACTCGGCATGGTTTGCGCCCTCATCTGCTCCAGCGCCGCCAGACAGAAGTGAGCGAACCACAGCGCAGAGAAGGCAAACACCAGCGCATAGATCCAGATGGCAATGGGCACCAGAATCCAGAAAGCAGCCAGAAACAGCAGCCCGGAAATCCAGACCACACCGGGCGCTGCGCCCAGATAGCCGCAGATCACCCCCATGAGAATGAGCGACATGCGGTGGCGGGCAAACAGGGCCCGGCGCTCATCCTTGCTGGCATGCTCGGACAAGGCATCAAACGCCATGACCCGGTAAGTGAGCCAACCCCAGATCAAGGGTGCGACCACCAGCATTAGCGGCGGAAACACCCATAGCGGCAGGGTGACGAAAAGGGCCAGCAGCGCAATCAGCGTGGAGCCGCCCGACCAGAGCAGGCTGGCGACGGTGGAGCCGCCATGCTTTTTCTCCAGCCCGGCAAAGCGCTTCTCGGCCACCAGTTGCGTCAGCACGGGCGCCATGAACAGGCCCACCAGCAGCAAAACAAGCACCACGAGAACCGGCGTGGCCCCCAGCACCACAAACATGGAGGCCACCACCTCCGAGGCATAGCCCACGCCACGCTCCTGCAGCCACAGCCACAGGGAGTGCAGCCAGCCCACCCCATCCAGCAGGCTTTGCACCTTGAGGACCGCATCGGCCCAGAAGAAGTAGCCCAGAAGCCAGGCCATCAAGGCCATGGCCAGCAGCGGCAAGAGTGACCAGACAATGACCCGCTTATGCAGGCAATACGCCAAGGCACGCCAAAAAGAGTCGAGTAGCAAGCTCATGCTGGCAAGCATACTCAAGGATTGGCTTATGCGCGACCCATCAGTCGTAGGACAGCCAGCCACTGTTGCGCCCAGAAGCCGCGGCCATAGTCGCGCAGCTGCCCTTTCGCATTGGCCTGCACCTGATCGCGAATGCCCGTAGGGTCATAGCGCAGATCGAAATTGGCCGTACCGAACAACATGTCCCACCAGGGCAGGAGCACGCCAAAGTTGTTGCCGTGGACCTTTTGGTTGCGCACCGGCGCCATGGGCTCGTGACCGATACCGATGGCGTGATGGCGGCGATGAAAGCGCGGGCTGATCCACAGGCGCTCGCCCAGCTGGCCAAACCAGATGCGCACATTGGCGTGCTGAAAGCTCTCGCTGAGCTGGGTCAGGGCCACGATGGCCACGAACTGCCCGGGAGCCACGCCGATCAGCTGCGCCACCAGCACGATGATGGCGTCATGGATCACATCGTCGAGCAGGTGATTGCGGTTGTCGCTCCACACTGTCATCTGACGTTGCGAGTGGTGCACGGCATGCAGCTTCCACCACCAGGTAAAGCCGTGCTGGCCGCGATGAATCCAGTACTCGACCAGATCGAAGACGACCAGATACATCAGCAGGCTGACCCAGGCGTTGTCCGTCACGCCCGGCCAGATGTCGTCAAGGTGAAAGCCCGGCAAGCCCCAGACATGAAGCGTACCCAAAAGGGAATCCCACAGTGGATCAATCGTGAAGAACAGGGCCAGCCGGAAAAGTCCCAGCCGATGAATCAGCGTATAGAGGATGTCCACACGGATCGCCTGGCGGTCGACCACGGGCTCGACCGGCCTCCAGCGCTGCAGCGGCACGATCACCGCGACCATGACGGCAATCTGCAGCAAGCCCACCAGCAGCCAGCCTGTGGCGGTATAGCCATCCTCCAGCAGATTCGCCATGCCGAAATGAAACAGAAAAGGCTGCACCACGCCTTCAAACAAGCGTTGCTGCGCCTCTCCAAAAATCTGTACCAACCAATCCACGACTCACTCCTCTTGCAGCACTCGGCGCTGCTGCGCGATCCAGCCCTGATACACCGGGTGCTCGGCCAGCGTACGGAAGCAAAAACCCCTGTCCAGCAAGCCCAGAATCAAGGGCTCCAGCACCGCCGGAGCCCATGGATCCTGACGCGACCAGATCCCCAGGTGCGCCAGCAAGATATCGCCGCTGCCTATGTTTTTGAGTGCCTGGGCCAGCAAGCGTTCATTCGGATATTTGTCGCTGGGCAGCTCGTCGCCCAGAAAGCCCGCCGGCGCCCAGCCCACATGCTGAAAACCGCCCTGCCGGGCCGCAGCAATCAACGCCGGCGATGTCTTGCCACCCGGCGCACGATAGAGCGGCAAGGTCTTGCGGCCCGTGATCTGGGCCAGCCGCTGGGCGGAGCGCGCAATCTCCTGCCGGTACTCTTCGGCAGACACCACATAGGTCTGACCAGCCCTGGGACCGGCCGAGGGCCTGACCCTGAAATGCGTGACCTGCCCGCTGGCCTTGTCGCGAATATCGGCCAGCCAGTACATATGGTCAAAGGTATGGGACGCGAGCTGGTGACCTTCGTCGGCACGCGCCTTCCACCAGGGTGCCCAGAAGTCGCCCAGACTGCTGCCCCCCTCTTTCGTGTCCTCATTGGCCGCAAAGAAGGTGACGGGAACCTTGTGCTTCTGCAGCACCTGGGCGACCCACTGGGCTATGCCCATGTGCCCAGTGTCAAAAGTCAGGTAAACCGCCTTGGAGCATGTACCTGAAGCTATCTTTTTTGAAACTTCGGAAGCGAAGGCAGGAACGGCAGACAGGCCGCCGGCCAGCGAGCCGAGCATGAAACAACGTCTTTGCATCCACCCTCCTTGAGGTGGTCAACACGAACACCGGGCATCCCGGCCACTCCGGTGCGGCCGGGACAGGCGCTTCAACGCGCAGCGTGGGACAGCGTCCAGACCCCGTGGGGCGACTTGCCCACATTGACCTGATTGACCACCTTCTTCTCTAGCGTGTCGATCACCGACAGCTTGCGTGCCCAGCGCGAGGCCACAAAGATGTAGCGACCGTCGGCCGACACATCCATGCAGTCAGGGCCGCCCGGTGCCGGGTAGTTGGCCACAACCTGGCTGCTGAGCATATCGATCTTGCTGATGGTATTGGCCACGCGGTTACTCACGTACAGGTGGCGATCATCGCCGGCAGCGCGGAAGGCGTGTGCACCGGCAGCCGTCTTGATCTGGCCCAGGCTGCGGGGCTCGGCGCCGGTGATGTCGAACACCTCGACGCCATCGCCGCCGGTCAGGCCGACAAACAGCTTCTTGCCGTCAGGGCTGCCGTAGACGTCCGCAGGCATGGGGCCGGTGGGCACGCGAGCCTTGATGGTCTGGGTGGCGATATCGATGGCCACCAGGGCATCGCTGTCCTGCATGGTGGAGTACAGCGTCTTGCTCTGCGCGTCGATGAACAGATGGCTGGGCGTCTTGCCGGTGGAGACACGCTTGACCAGTGTCGGCGTCTGCGTGGCCGCGTCCCAGCGGTAAAAATCGATGTGGTTGAGGCGGTTGGCTGCCGTGACGAACCACTTCATGTCCGGCGAAAAGCGCAGATGGTACGGATCCACGATGTCGCGGATCACGCGCTGCACGGCACCCGTGCGCGGATCCACCAGGGTCAGCGAATCGCCCAGTGCATTGGCCACCACCAGCGACCTCTCGTCCGGCGTCAGGTACAGGTGATGAGGCTCCTTGCCCGTTGGAATGCGCGACTGCTCCTTCCAGCTGAGCGGATCGATCACGCTGATGGACGCATCCAGGGAGTTCAGCACAAAGATGGGCGTGGGGCCTTGCACGGCACGCGCTGCCTGTGCCGGCTTGACGGCAGCAGGCGACGCAGGCGCAGCGCTGCTTGCAAGCGGCGCTGCGGGCGTGGCTGTCGGAGCGACCGCAGAAGCGGCAGCGGCCGCCGGTGCAGCTGCCTTGGCAGACTTGAAACCGGGCAATGCCGAAGCCCCCAACCATGCCGCGGCGCCCACACCCACGACCAATGCCACAGCAGCGCCAGTGCGCCCAATAGAAAGACGTCCCACAACCACCACCTTCTCAGAATCCATGCAGTGTAGCTGCGCCAATGCAGCCGCTGCCAACACAAGCCTTCTGGTTTACAAAGCTTGCTGAAATGCCACGCGAACCTTGCCTGACCGGCGCAGGCCGCATCATGACAACAATTCAAAAACAGGAGCAGTTAGCGCCTGTTTTTCTTACGATACAGCTTTAAAAAAACCTGAAATCGTTGGAATAAAGGCACATGCTGCTCATCTATTGATGAACATCACTGCTCTATAAAAAAAGGAGCCCCAAACGGGGCTCCTTTGCCAACATCGGTGCCAGGTCCTCAGACCTTCCACTTCTCCGCCAGCTTTTCAGGATTCAGCGTGTCATAGCCTTCGAAAGGCTGGTGAATCCAGGGATTGGTGCCCAGGAAGTCCACCGAGTAGTCGGGCTCGAAGGTCGACACGCCCTTAGTCCAGATCACGGCGCTGCGCAGCTCCGTAATCGGTGCGTAGTTGGTCTTGAGCATGGCGATCACGGCCTTGAGCGTGGCGCCCGAGTCCGCCAGATCGTCCACCAGCAGAACGCGGCCGGAAATATCGCCCTTGGGCGTGGCGATGAAACGACCGATGTCCAGATGGCCCTGCACCGTGCCGGCCTCGGCGCGGTAGGAGCTGGTGGACATGATGGCCAGAGGCTTGTCGAAAATGCGGCTCAGGATGTCGCCGGGACGCAGACCACCGCGTGCCAGGCACAGGATGGTGTCGAATTCCCAGCCAGACTGGTGGATCTTGATGGCGAGCTTTTCGATGAGACCGTGGTACTCGTCGTAGCTCACATACAGGTGCTTACCGTCTTCTGTCAGCATGGGCACAGTTCCTTTGAAAGTTCAGTAAAACCCAGCCCGATCAGGCGGCGCTGTACGGGTTGTGCATCAGGATGGTGTGATCGCGGTCGGGGCTGGTGGACACCATGGCGATGGGCACACCGGTCACTTCGGCGATACGGTCCAGATAGCGGCGGGCATTCACGGGCAGCTTGTCGTAATCGGTCACACCCACGGTGGAGTCGGTCCAGCCGGGAATGGATTCGTAGATCGGCTTGCAGCGCTCGATATCGTCCGCCCCCAGAGGCAGCAGGTCGATCGTCTCGCCGTCGAGTTCGTAGCCCACGCACAGTTGCAGCTCTTCGATGCCGTCGAGCACGTCCAGCTTGGTGATGCACAGGCCGGACAGACCATTGATCTGGGCCGAGCGCTTGAGCAGCGCAGCATCAAACCAGCCGCAGCGGCGCGAACGGCCGGTGGTCACGCCCTTTTCGGCGCCCACGGTGGACATGACCCAGCCGGGAGTGCCTTCCTTTTCCCATTCCAGCTCGGTAGGGAAAGGACCGCCGCCCACACGGGTGCAGTAGGCCTTGGTGATGCCCAGGATGTAGTGCAGCAGACCAGGGCCCACGCCGGCGCCTGCGGCGGCATTGCCGGCCACGCAGTTGGACGATGTGACATAGGGGTAGGTGCCGTGATCCACGTCCAGCAGCGTGCCTTGCGCGCCTTCGAACAGCAGGTTGCCGCCTTCGGCGTGCACCGCGTTGAGCTCGCGCGAGACATCGGCAATCATGGGCCCCAGCAGCTCGGCATGACGCATGGCTTCTTCGTACACGGCGTCGAACTGCACTTCGCCGTCCTTCATGTAGGGAGCCAGGCCAGCGCCGAAGTCGAAGTTCTTGGAACCCAGCACATTCACCAGAATGTGGTTGTGCAGGCTCAGCAGCTCGCGCAGCTTGGTGGCAAAGCGCTCGGGGTGCTTCAGATCCTGCACGCGCAGGGCGCGGCGGGCGATCTTGTCTTCGTAGGAAGGGCCAATGCCCTTGCCGGTGGTGCCGATCTTCTGCACGCCACCCTTTTCACGGGCCGCTTCACGGGCCACGTCCAGAGCCTGGTGGAAAGGCAGGATCAGCGGGCAGGCTTCGGACACGCGCAGGCGGTCACGCACTTGCACGCCGGCCTTCTCCAGGCCTTCGATTTCTTCAAACAGCTTGCCCACGGAGAGCACCACACCGTTGCCGATGTAACACTTCACGCCGGGGCGCATGATGCCGCTGGGAATCAGGTGCAGAGCCGTCTTCACGCCGTTGATGACCAGTGTGTGACCCGCGTTGTGGCCGCCCTGGAAACGCACGACGCCGTTGGCGCTTTCGGTCAGCCAGTCGACCAGCTTGCCCTTGCCCTCGTCACCCCACTGGGTGCCGACGACGACCACATTGCGACCTTTGGATGTATTCATATTCCAATCCGATAAATCGAAGAATTAGTCAAATGCCTTAAATGGCTTGCACGACCCATTGCCCGCCAACATTGGCAAGCTCACGGTCGCAGTGGAACTCGTCCACTTCGCTTTCATGCCCTGGCAGCACGCAGACCACCGTCTCGCCCTGCTGGCGCAATGCGGCAATGGCGGCAGCCACTTGCACGTCATCGCCCCAGGGAGCGCGAATGGCAGCCTTGAGCGGACGCTCGGGCACGACAGCCACCAGTTGTTTGATATCAAGACTGAAGCCGGCAGCGGGACGGTTGCGCCCGAACACTGCACCGACTTCGTCGTAACGGCCACCGCGCACCAGCGCATCGCTGCCGCCGGGCACATAGATGGCAAAGCGCGTACCGCTGTAGTAGGAGTAGCCACGCAGATCGGCCAGGTCGAAACTGACCTTGACGCCATCGAGTCGCTGCACCAGCCAGCGCAGATGTGACAGCACATTGCGCACGCCGGCAGTGCGATCCAGCAGCTTTTCAGCTTGATCGAGCACTTCCATGCCGCCGTACAGCTGCAGCAGCGCCATCAGGCCTTCACGCGAGGCCTCGGGGAAATCGCGGGTCAGCTGGGCTAGCTCGGTTGCGTCCTTGGAGGCCAGGGCCGCATGCACGCCTCGCAGCACCTGCTCGTCCACCATCACGCCGGCCAGCAGGCTGCGCACGATGCGCACGTCGGCCAGATCCACGATGACGTCCTTGACGCCCGCGCCCTTGAGGCAGTCCAGGGCCAGATGCAGGGCTTCGAGGTCGGCTTCCAGGCCTTCGTGACCATAGAGCTCGGCACCGAACTGGAACGGCTCACGCGTGGCACGCGGACGGTCGGGGCGTGCATGGACGACGGGGCCGCAGTAGCACAGACGGGTCACGCCCTTGCGATTGAGCAGATGCGCATCGATACGGGCCACCTGCTGCGTCATGTCGGCGCGCAGACCCATGGTGCGACCGGAGAGCTGGTCAATCAGTTTGGAGGTTTGAAGGGCAAGAGCTTCGCCTGTACCCGTCAGCAAGGACTCCAGATACTCCAGCATGGGTGGCATGACAAGTTCATAGCCATAGCTGCGCGCAGTATCGAGCAATCCTCGACGCAATTCTTCGATGTGCCGTGCCTCTGAGGGCAAAACATCGGCAATGTGATCCGGCAGGACCCAAGCAGACATGGAGAAATGGGGAGGCTGTTAAAAATGCGATTCTACCGGCTTTGCCAGCCCTGCCCAATTTGACCGCTAAGGCCTAGCCAGTATCGGCAGTATTCATAGCAGCATCAGCATGATGGCGCCTGCTGCGATACAGAGCAGTCCGCAAAAGCGCAGTTGTCCATCCCTGAGCTGCATCAGCTGGGTAAACAGCTGCCGCCACAACCCGGGCGCGAACAGCGGCAGCAAGCCTTCCAGCACCAGCAACAGGGCCAGCGCCAGGCCCAGTGTCTCCAGCCAATCCATTGCCATCCCCCCCAATAGGCAATGGCCCTCGAGGGGCCATTGCTTTCGTCGTTGTCAAAGCTATCGGAACTTGCGCAAAAGAGGAGGCGCAGCAGGCATTGCTATCGACAGAAAACCATGCCTGATCCGAACCTGCGCAAGCCTGGGCTTTTATTTGCCAGCGGCACCGCCATTGCGGTAGGTCTTGAAGAAGTCGCTTTGCGACGGGTCAAGCACCATCACGTCGCTCTTCTTGGAGAAGCTCTCCTTGTAAGCGTCCAGGCTGCGATAGAACTGCGCAAACTGCGGGTCCTTGCCAAAGGATTCTGCATAGACCCGTGCGGCTTCGGCATCGCCCTCGCCCTTGACCTTCTGGGCATCGCGGTAAGCATTGGCAATGATGACGTCGCGCTGACGATCGGCCTCGGCGCGGATCTTCTCACCTTCGGCGGCGCCCGTGGAGCGCAGTTCGTTGGCCACGCGCTTGCGCTCTGCCTCCATACGGCGGTAGACGGACTCGGTGATGGTCTCGGCGTAGTCCACGCGGGTGATACGCACATCGACGATGTCCACGCCCCAGGGCTTGGAGCCGCGCACGGTTTCCAGAACCTCACGCTTGACATCAGTCATCAGCCCTTCGCGCTTGGAAGACAGCAGCTCGCGCACGGTGCGGCGATTGATCTCTTCCTGGAAGGCATTGCGCACCACGCGGTTGAGCTGCATGGCACCGGCAGATTCATCCAGGCCCACGTTACGGATGTATTCCGAGGGCTCGGAAATGCGCCAGCGCACATACCAGTCAATGACCACACGCTGCTTCTCGGCGGTGAGCATGGGCTCGGTATCGGTGCTGTCGAGCGTCAGCAGACGCTTGTCGATATAGCGCACGTTCTGCAGCGGAGGCGGCAGCTTGAAGTTGAGCCCCGGCTCGGTGATCACTTCCTTGATCTGCCCCAGCGCATAGACCACACCGAACTGACGCTGATCAACCACGAACAGGGTGGAGCTCAGCAAGGCCAGCACCACGAGAATGCTGGTGACAAAAAATCCGATTCGATTCACTGCATTCTCTCCTAGCGTGCGTCACGGTCACGGCTGCGCGCATCGCGGCTGCGGGCGTCACCGGCGGGATTGGGAACTACACGTACGTTGGCTGGAGCCGAAGCGGCGCCGCCGGCAGCTGCATCACCCGACGCAGCAGGAGCAGCCGCATTGCCGGTCATGTTCTGCATGATCTTGTCCAGCGGCAGATACAGCAGATTGGAGCCCTGGCGCGACTCAACCAGAACCTTGGTCACATTGGTATAGACCTGCTGCATCGCGTCGATGTAGAGGCGGTCACGCGTGACCTGAGGGGCCTTCTGGTATTCGGAATACAGCGAGCTGAAGCGTCCTGCATCGCCCTGTGCCTGGGCCACGATCTTGGACTTGTAGCCCGCAGCCTCTTCACCCAGACGTGCGGCAGCACCCGCAGCACGCGGCACCACATCGTTGGCATAGGCCTGGGCTTCGTTCTTGGCGCGCTCGCGCTCCTGACCGGCCTTGAGCACATCGTCGAACGAGGCCTGCACCTGCTCGGGCGGACGCACGCCGCCCTGCTGCATATTGATGCCCACCACTTCAACGCCGATCTGGTAGCGGTCCAGAATGGTCTGCATCAGATCACGCACGCGTGGGGCAATCTGGTCGCGCTCCTCGGACAGGGCCGCATCCATCTTCATCTTGCCGACGACTTCGCGCACGGCGGACTCCGCCACCTGAACCACGGCCTCGGAGGGATTGCGGCTCTCGAACAGCCAGTCGCGCGCATTGCTCAGGCGGTACTGCACGGCAAACTTGATCTCGACGATGTTCTCGTCCTCGGTCAACATGGCCGATGCCCGCAATCCCGTGCCACGCACGATATTGTCGCTACCCACTTCGGCCGAGCGAATCTGCGAAACGTAGACCAGCTCATGCTTCTGGATGGGATAAGGCAGGCGCCAGTTGAAGCCGGCGCCCACGGTGCCCTTGTACTTGCCGAACTGCGTGATGACGGCCTGCTGGCCTTCCTGCACGATGAAGAAGCCCGTACCCAGCCAGATCAGCACGGCCACGCCGGCGATCAGGAAAATGCCCTTGCCGGGATTGAAAGGCTCGCCGGGCTGGCCGCCGCTGCGGCTCGGAGGCACGCCGCGGCCATTGCCGGAGCCTCCGCCGAACAGGCCGGAAAGCTTGCGGTTGAGGTCGCGCCACACCTCTTCCAGATCAGGCGGCTGGCCTTGCTGGGAAGAGGAAGGACGGGGACGTTGCTCGGGCGCGGGCGGCACCGGAGGACGCTCCCCTTCAGGTGCCGAGCTGTCCGGCTTGGAGCTATCTTCGTTGTTGTTGTCGCCACGACCCCAGCGCGGATCGTTCAAATTGAACATCCCGCGAATGCGTTGCGGCAGCATCGCCAGGCGATGGACGCGTTGTGAAAAATTCATGCGAGACGTCTCTGTGTTTTCAAAAAGACATGGACCATGGCAAGCATTGTGCCCAATAGGGACGCAAGCCCCTAGTATTGCGCGTCGTCATCAGGGGACATCCAGTACGTATCGTCCTGCCCCTCGACTTCTTCGCGTGCCGCCTCTTCACGTACCTGCAAAACCCGGTCAGCCAACATCTGCCGCAGCTGCGCAAGCCCCTGCCCCGAGCGAGCACTGACAAACACACGCGGCACCGGCACGCCATCGAGCTCATACATATCCTGCAGCACGGCAGGCTGACGCTCGGGCTCAATGGCATCCAGCTTGTTGAAAACCAGAATCTGGGGCACATCATCGGCCCCGATTTCACCCAGAACTTTTTGGACTTGTTGTATTTGTTCCGGGAATCCGGGGTTCGATGCATCCACGACATGCAGCAGCAGATCGGCGTCAATCGCCTCCTGCAAGGTGGCCTGGAAGGCATCCACCAGACCGTGCGGCAAGTCACGAATAAAACCGACGGTATCCGACAGGGAAACCGACTCCTCGGCCTCCGTGAGGTACATCTGCCGGGTGGTCGTATCCAGCGTGGCAAACAGCTGATCTGCGGCATAGGCGCGAGCCTTCACCATGGCATTGAACAGCGTGGATTTGCCGGCATTGGTATAGCCGACCAGGGAAATATTGAAAACTTCGCGACGCGAGCGCTGGCGTCTTTGCGTGGAACGCTGCTTCTTGACCTTTTTCAGGCGCTCCTTGGTGCGCTTGATGGCATCATCAATCATGCGGCGATCCAGCTCGATCTGCTTTTCACCGGGGCCGCCACGGCCACCGATACCGCCGGCCTGACGCTCCAGGTGGCTCCAGCGGCGCACCAGGCGCGTGCTGATGTACTGCAGACGAGCCAGCTCCACCTGCAGCTTGCCTTCATGGCTGCGCGCACGCTGGGCGAAGATTTCGAGAATCAGCATGGTCCGGTCGTTGACCGGCATCTGGATATGGCGCTCCAGATTGCGCTGCTGCGCCGGGCTCAGGGCCTGGTCGAACCAGACTTCCTTGGCGCCATGCATCTGGGCCAGCATGCGGATTTCATCCGCCTTGCCGCTGCCCACGAACAGCGCGGGATCGGGGGCTTTGCGCTTGCAGGTCAAGCGCGCCACGGGGTGCAAGCCAGCGGTCTGGGCCAGCAAGCCCAGCTCTTCCAGCTCGTCGTCGAAATGGGGAACACCAAAATCCACGCCCACCAGCAGCACTGGCGCAGACGCGGAACGTTCAAAGGATTCAGAACTCAAATACCTGTCCCGTAGGGTAAGAGCCGCGCCGGGCTGGCCGGCGGGCGTTGACGCAAGAAAGCTTAGGCAGCGGGGGCGTCGTTGTCAGCCGGCGTAGCGGCCGAGAAGTTCACGGCACGGCCGGGAACGATGGTGGAGATGGCGTGCTTGTAAACCATCTGGGTCACGGTGTTGCGCAGAAGCACCACGTATTGGTCGAACGACTCGATTTGGCCCTGCAGCTTGATGCCGTTGACCAGGTAGATGGAAACGGGCACATGTTCACGACGCAGTGCGTTCAGGAACGGATCTTGGAGGAGTTGACCTTTATTGCTCACGATATTCTCCGTGTTCGAAGAGTGTTGTTGTAAACCGACACATTACCACAGAGCCCGGGGGAAACAGCGAAAAGGGTTTTCCCCAGGCGCAAGCAGACTGCAATTAATCCTTGTCGGCGTAAGGATTATGAGAGGTTTTCAAGTCGATGCGCAACGGGGTGCCGACCAAATTGAACTCCTTGCGGAAACGACCTTCCAGGAAGCGCTTGTAGGCATCGGTGACCAGCTCCAGCGAATTGCCGTGGATCACGATGATGGGCGGGTTCATGCCGCCCTGGTGGGCATAGCGCATCTTGGGACGATAGGCCCCCACCTTCTTGGGCGTCTGGAACTGGATCGATTCCATCAGGATGCGTGTCAGCACCGGCGTAGGCATCTTGCAGGTGGCTGCACGATGGGCCTGGATGATGGATTTCCACAGCGGCTCGAGACCCTGGCGCTTCTGTGCCGAGATGAAGTGCAGCGGCGCGAACTTCAGAAAGGACAGGCGTGTCTCGATGGAGCGCTCCAGCATCTGGCGCTGGTAGTCATCGACGGCATCCCATTTGTTGATGGCCAGCACCACAGAGCGGCCGCTCTCCAGGATATAGCCGGCGATATGGGCGTCCTGGTCGGTCACGCCCTGCGTGGCATCGATCAGCAGCAGCACCACGTTGGCGCCTTCGATGGCCTGCAGCGTCTTGACCACCGAGAACTTCTCGATGGCTTCAAACACCTTGCCCTTGCGACGCAGGCCGGCGGTGTCGATCAGTTCGAACTTCTGGCCGTTGCGTTCGAAAGGCACGGTGATCGCATCGCGCGTGGTGCCGGGCATGTCGAAAGCCACCAGGCGCTCTTCACCCAGCCAGGTGTTGATCAGCGTGGACTTGCCGGCGTTGGGACGGCCCGCCACCGCCAGACGCACGGGCTTCTGGTCTTCCTCGCCAAAAGCTTCCTCTTCGGGCTCGGGCAGGTTCAGCAGACCCAGGGCTGCATCGACCAGGCTGCGCACACCCTGACCATGGGCTGCAGACACGGGCACGACCTCGCCAAGGCCCAGCTCATAGAACTCGGACAGCTGCGCACCATCCTTCATGCCTTCGGCCTTGTTGGCCACCAGCATGGTGGGCTTGCCCAGACGGCGCAGGTAGTTGCCGATCTCGTGATCCTGACCGGACAGACCGGCGCGCGCATCCAGCACGAAGATCACGACATCGGCTTCCGCCACGGCTTGCTGCGTCTGCTTGGCCATCTCCTTGAAGATGCCGCGCGACGCGTCCGGCTCGAAACCGCCCGTGTCGATGACGATGTACTCATGCTTGCCCTGACGGCCCTGGCCGTAATGGCGGTCACGCGTCAGCCCTGCAAAGTCGGCGACGATGGCATCCCTCGACTTCGTGAGTCGATTGAACAGCGTCGACTTGCCCACATTCGGGCGCCCTACCAGGGCAATAACTGGCTTCATTCCAAAAACAACCTATCAATCCGGCTTGAAGCCATACACAGTTCCGCTTCGGCTGACGACCACCAGAGTATTGGCGGCAACAACCGGGGAAGTGGCAACTCCTGCCTTGTCAGTTTCCAAACGGGCCAGTGCAGAGCCATCTTCACGCGAGAGCATATGCACCGTCCCCAAATCATCGGCCAGCACCACGGAGCGGCCCAGCACCAGAGGTGCCGTCAGCTTGCGGTACTGCAGCTTGTCGATGGACCACAGACGCTGACCGTCTGCACGATTCCATGCCTGTACCGTGCCATTGCTTTCGGCGCCGAACACAGCCTGCTCGTCACCGGCCACGCCATCGCTGCCCTTGGAGGTCTGCGTCCAGCGCACATTGGCCGTGCTCACATCCACGCAACCCACCGAGGCCTGGAAGGCACGTGCGCAGACGCTGCTGTCCACACGGCTTACGGGACCGACCAGATCCACCAGTCGCTCCACATCGTTGGTGCCGCGCGGTGCGGCCAGAGGCGCCATCCAGCGCACCGAGCCATTGTCGGGATCGACACCGGCCAGACGTCCGGACACGCCCACGACCAGATTATTACCAACGGCCTGCAAAACGCCGGGCTGGCGCAGAATAAGCGGTTCATTGCTGGGGCCTTCGACAGACCACAGCTCACGACCGGTGTTGGCATCGAAGGCCGCCAGCGAGCGGTCAGCGGCCATCACGAACACACGCCCACCGGCCACCAGGGGCGGTGTGTAGACGGCGGCGTTCAGATTGTTCTTCCACAGCTGCTTGCCTTCGGCAAACACCATGAGCTGGTTGCTGCGCGTGACCACCGCCGTGCGCTGGCCGTCGCTGCCCACACCGGTGGTCAGCGGCTCGCCCGCACTGAACTTGCCCAGCTGGCTGCCGGTATTGCCGTCCAGCGTGGTGACGCTGCCGTCCTTGGTGACCACGGTGACGGTATTGCCCTGCACCAGCGCAGGCATGGCCAGAGGCACTTCGCTGCCCAGCTTGGCGGACCAGGCCTGGTGCACGGCGATCTTGGCGGGGTTGGGCCCCAGATCCTGTGGCTTGGGCTTGTCCTTGCCGCCGAACATGGAGCAGGCAGCCAGCGACGCGGCCACTGCGGTCAGCACCAGCACGCGGGCTGCGGATTGCGCTGCGGGAGCAGCGGACTTCACTTGATGGGCAAAAGTCTTCAAGATTATTTCTCCGACGGCGTTGTCTTGACCAGGGTTGCGGTTTCAGGAGCCGCACCCAGCGCGTTCAGCTTGAACTCCACCAGGTGGCGGTAGTCCAGATCCTTGTCCAGTGCCTTGTAGGCCGCCTGGTACTGGGCAATCGCCTCAGCCGGCTTGCCCAGCGCGCCATACAGATCGCCGCGGCGGTCGGCCTGCAGACCGGCGTAGGACTCGGGCATGGACGCTTCCAGCACCTTCAGGCCTTCGTCATAGCTTTTTTGCTGCTCCAGCACCGAAGACAGGCGAATGCGGGCCAGGGCCTTGAAGCCTTCGTCGCCCTTCTCCGCCACCCAGCTCAGTTGCGCCTTGGCGTCATCGAACTTGCCGGCATCCACCGAGGCCTTGGCCATCAGCAAAGCCGTCTGGGCAGCCTGCGCAGTGCCTGCGTACTTGTCACGCAGCTCGCCGAAAGCCTGGTCGGCTCGGGCCGCATCCTTGGCCGTCAGGGCTTCGTCCACCGCGAACTCCAGGGCCGAGGCCTGAGTCGCCTGACGCTTTTGCCAGTACTGCCAGCCGTTCCAGCCAGCCAGTCCGAGAAAGACCACGACCAGCACGCTGGTGATCAGAGTCCCCCAGGAATTCCAGAAATGCTTGAGCTGCTCAATTTGCTCTTGTTCTTCAAGATCGAGATGGTTTGCCATGGCTACTTAGATTGAGTGGAACGCTGGTCAGAAAACGAGAAGCGGAAAATCAAACCGCCGATTTTAGGCTGCCGGCCCACAGGGCCACGTCCGCCAGAGCCTGCTGCAGCTGCTGGCCTTCGCCGTCGCGCAGCGACTTCACGGTCACCTTGCCCTGTGCCAGTTCGTCAGCGCCGAAGATCAGGGCGAAGCGCGCACCCGAGCCATCGGCCTTCTTGAACTGGGACTTCATCGAGCCCATGCCTTCGGCAGACCCGCCTGCGGCTGCGTGCATCTGCACCGCCACACCGGCGGCGCGCAGCTGCTGCACGGTCTTGAAGACCTGGGGCAGTGCCGAGGCATCGGGAATGATGGCGTAGACATCGGCTGCGGGCTGAGGAATCTCGGCACCCACCTCCTTGAGCACTTCGAGCACGCGCTCGACACCCATGCCCCAGCCCACGGCCGGTGCGGGCTTGCCGCCGATTTCCTCGATCAGGTAGTCGTAGCGACCGCCGCCGCAGATGGTGCCTTGCGAGCCCAGCTTGTCGGTAATGAACTCGAACACCGTGAGGTTGTAGTAGTCCATGCCGCGCACCAGGCGCGGGTTCAGGCTCCATGCCACACCGTTGGCATCCAGAATCTCCTGCACGGCCTTCAGATGCGCCTTGGAGGCATCCCCGAGATAGTCCATCAGCTTGGGCGCTGCGTTGACCATGTCCTGCATGGCCGGATTCTTGGTATCCAGCACGCGCAGCGGATTGCTGTACATGCGGCGCTTGGCCTCCTCGTCCATCACCTCGGTGTGCTGCTCGAAGTAGGCGATCAGGGCCGCGCGATGCGCCTTGCGTTCCTCGGGCTGGCCCAGGCTGTTGAGCTCCAGGCGCACGCCATCGATGCCCAGCTCCTTCCACAGCTGCGCAGCCAGCAGAATCACCTCGGCATCCAGCTCGGGGCCGGCAAAGCCCATGGCTTCCACACCGACCTGATGGAACTGGCGATAGCGGCCGCGCTGGGGACGTTCGTGGCGGAACATCTGCCCGATGTAGAACAGGCGCTTGCCGCCTTCGTAGAGCAGATTGTTTTCCACCACCGAGCGCACCACGCCGGCCGTGCCTTCGGGGCGCAGGGTCAGGTGCTCGCCGTTGAGCTTGTCTTCGAAGGAGTACATCTCCTTCTCGACGATATCGGTCACCTCGCCCAGGCCGCGCACAAACAAGGCCGTGGGCTCGACGATGGGAGTGCGGATATTGCGATAGGCAAAGCGCCCCATCAGATCGCGCACCTTGGCTTCAAACCATTCCCAGCGCGCCGAGTCGGGAGGGAGGATGTCGTTCATGCCTTTGACGGCAGTCAGTTTTTCGTTCTTGGCCACGTGAAGTCTCACACTTGGGCTACTAGCAAAACAAGAGCAAATTGCGCTTGGCAACTATGCCTTTTAACTAGAAACCTAATTCAAATCCATACAGATAGTGCGCAAGCAGCTATCAATTCCAAAGTACCGGCTCGCCGGCATTGTGCCAGCAAGCGCAATCACCACCCGCATGACGGGACGCTGCGAGCGCCTGAGCCGCTCAGGCCTTCTGGCCGTAGCGGCGCTGCACATATTCCAGCACCAGGGTCTGGAACTCCTCGGCGATATGTTCGCCGCGCAGCGTCAAGGCTTTCTCGCCGTCGATGAACACCGGCGCCGCAGGCGCTTCGCCATTGCCGGGCAGGCTGATGCCGATATCGGCATGCTTGCTCTCGCCGGGGCCGTTGACGATGCAACCCATCACGGCCACCTTCATGGCTTCCACGCCGGGGAACTGGGTACGCCAGACCGGCATTTCGCCACGCAGGAAATCGTCGATCTTCTTGGCCAGCTCCTGGAAGGTGGTGCTGGTGGTGCGGCCGCAGCCCGGGCAGGCAGTGACGCTGGGCACGAACACGCGCAGACCCAGGGCCTGCAGAATTTCGGAGGCCACCACGACTTCCTGCGTGCGTGCTTCACCGGGCTGGGGCGTGAGCGAGACGCGAATCGTGTCGCCAATGCCCTCCTGCAGCAGCACCGACAGCGCAGCGGTGGATGCCACCGTGCCCTTGGTGCCCATGCCGGCCTCGGTCAGGCCCAGATGCAGCGCATAGTCGCAGCGGCGCGCCAGCTCGCGATAGACCGAGATCAGATCCTGCACACCGCTGACCTTGCAGGACAGGATGATGTTGTCGGGGTTCAGGCCGATATTCCTGGCCAGCTCGGCCGAGCTGATGGCCGAGGTGATCAGCGCCTCGTACATGACCTGGCGCGTCTCCCAGGGCCTCTCGCGACGGCTGTTCTGATCCATCAGATCGGCCATGATTTCCTGGTCCAGCGAGCCCCAGTTCACGCCGATGCGCACGGCCTTGTCGTATTTGGCCGCAATCTCGATCATCTGACCGAACTGCTTGTCCTTCTTGTCGCCCTTGCCCACGTTGCCGGGGTTGATGCGGTACTTGGACAGCGCCTGGGCGCAGTCGGGGTAGTCGGTCAGCAGACGGTGGCCGTTGTAGTGGAAGTCCCCGACCAACGGCACATACTCGCCCATGCGATCGAGCTGCTCGCGGATATAGGGCACGGCTGCCGCCGCCTCGGGCGTGTTCACCGTGATGCGCACCATCTCCGAGCCGGCCTGGGCCAGCTGACGCACCTGGATGGCAGTCTCCACCGCATCCACGGTGTCGGTATTGGTCATGGACTGCACGCGCACGGGCGCATCGCCCCCCACGGTGACCACGTTGTTGCGCCACACCACACGGGCCTGGCGCGATTTGCGCGGCAGCGGGCTGGCGATGGCTATCGCCTGGCTGAGCTGCTGCGAACTTTGAGAATCTTGCACTCTTGTTTACCTCGAACGGTTACTTCACCTCGAAGCGAGCCACATTGTCGCGTGTGCTCGAGATATCGAAGGGTTCGCCACGAACCGTCACCTGCGTGCCCTTGGCGTTGCCCACAATCACCGACAGGGGCAACTGGCCTTCGGCAGTCGCAGATTCATCCTTGGACAGGGTCTTTTCCAGCACCACCTTGCCGGCCGCGTCCTTGACCTTGACCCAGGACTGACCGGTATTCACCTTCAGCACCAGCAGGCCGCCAGCGCCGGATGCGGGCGTGGCTGCCTCGGCAGCCGGTGTGGCTGCCTGGGCCGCAGCGGCAGGGGCGGCCCCGGCAGCCGCGCCCGTCACGCCGGCAGTCGCAGCAGCCGTCACGGACTCGGTCGACGCAGCCGCTGTCGCGGCCGATCCGCCTTGCGCAGCCTCCTCGGCCTGGGCCGCGGGCTCCGTCACAGGAGCGCCCATCACGGCCGCCTCGCCAGACTCCGCCTGGGCGGGCATCTGGGCCTGGACATCTGCCGTATCGGCGCCGTCAATCACCTGATGAAAGGGAACAAAGTACACGGCAGCCGCTGCCGCCAGCAGAATCAACACACCTGCCGCGATCTTGCGCGAGCTGCTGTTGCCGGAGTCCAGCGATGTCCCCGTGACCTTGAAGCTGCTGCGCACCTTCACGGCCTCGTTGATGCCGGGGCCCGTGTTGGCCAGGCTTTTGATCTCGGTGCGCGGCAGCAGGGCCAGCACCGGATCGGCCTCGATATGCAAAGTCCGGCACATGCCCATGGCCAGGGCACGCATGAACACATGATCGGGAAAGGCCGCGTAGTCATCAGCCTCCAGCGCTTCCAGCTTGCGCTGCGGCACCTTCAATGTTGCCGCCATCACGGGCAGCTGCATGCGGGCCGCTTCCCGCGCCTGACGCAACAAGGCCCCCGCCGTGGTCTGTGCCGGAGTTGGCGCCTGCTCTTCGCTTTGCATAGTTTCCTCTTCCACCGCAGCCTCACTCATTGAAAGCTCCGCGCTCATAGGCCAGCCACTGACGCGATTGAGGAAAACGCTCGCGCAGCTGATCGGCCTGTTGACGCGCTCCAATGTCGTCGTGCAATGCCCTGTCTATTTTGATTGCCAGCCAGAGGCTTTCTGCGCTGGCCTGATTGCTATTGTTATTCAAGCGCCGGATGTAGAACTGCGCTTTTTTCAGATCACCCTTGAGCCAGAGCACATTCGCCAGGTTGTAGCCCGTAGCGGCGTTGCCCACGTCCA
Source organism: Comamonas testosteroni TK102 (assembly GCF_000739375.1). Taxonomy (NCBI): domain Bacteria; kingdom Pseudomonadati; phylum Pseudomonadota; class Betaproteobacteria; order Burkholderiales; family Comamonadaceae; genus Comamonas; species Comamonas testosteroni. The sequence continues at coordinate 4,163,890 of NZ_CP006704.1, forward strand.
TCTCGTAGGCGCGGAACATGTTCTGGTAGGCCTGCTCCAGCTGGCCTGCCTGCTGGTAGCACATGCCCTTGGCCAGCAGGGTCTTGGGCTGCTCGCGATAGCCCGGCGCCTGCAAGGCCCTGTCAAACCATTGCTGGGCTACATCGAAATGCTTTTGCTGACATTGCATCCAGCCGTAGTTGTGAATCTGGTTGCCGTCGCGCGGATTGAGGTCCACGGCCTTGCGCATGGCGACCTCGGCCTGTGCCCAGTCCTGGTTCTGCATGAGGATCAGGCCCAGCAGACCGTATGCATCGGCGTAATCGGGCTTGGCAGCCAAGGCCTGGCCGACCTCATCCATGGCCACGTCCAGGCGCCCGGCCTGAAAGTAGTTGGCTGCCAGTTCCAGACGGATCTGCGCACGGCGATTGGCATCTGCGACCTGGGTTGCCCCCGTGCTGACCACGGAAGCCTGGGGAACGGACGTAGAGGAAGTGGTGGTGGTCGTCGTCGAGGTACAGCCCACAAGTGCCGCGACCGCAACCGGTACCCCCCACCGGGCCAACAAGCCCCAATGTCGCCAAACCGGTCGCTGTGCCACTGCCCTCATTGATTGTCCTTTATTCAAAGCTCCGTCAAGACACCTGCTTGAGCGGGATGGTGCGCTGCTTGGCCATACGCTCGGCAGCGCGGGTTCTATCCTTGACGTCACCAGCCAGCTGACCGCAGGCCGCGTCGATATCGTCGCCACGGGTCTTGCGCACCGTGGTCACGATGCCGGCATTGCTGAGCATGGCGGCAAATTCGGTCACGCGCGCCGCCGACGAGCGCAGCAGCCCCGAGGCCGGGAAGGGATTGAATGGAATCAGATTGAACTTGCACCAGCTCTTGCCGTCGCCGCGCGCGCGCACCAACTCTATCAGCTGACGCGCATGCTCCGGCTGATCATTAACGCCGTCGAGCATGCAATATTCAAAGGTGATGAAGTCGCGCGGTGCAAACTCCAGATAGCGCTCGCAGGCATCCAGCAGCTCGGCAATCGGGTATTTCCTGTTCAGCGGCACCAGGTTGTCGCGCAGCGGATCGTTGGGCGCATGCAGGGAAACGGCCAGCGCCACGGCGCAGTCCTGCGACAGGCGGTCCATCATGGGCACCACGCCGGAGGTGGACACCGTTACGCGGCGGCGCGACAGGCCGTAGCCATGGTCGTCCAGCATCACGCGCAGGGCGGGCACCAGCGCACTGTAGTTCTGCAGCGGCTCGCCCATGCCCATCATCACCACGTTGGAGATGATGCGATCTTCGGTACCGAAACGCTTGCGCAGCGAATGCTCGGCATACCAGAGCTGGGCAAGGATTTCGCCAGTATCGAGGTTGCGGCTGAAGCCCTGATGCCCCGTCGAGCAAAAGCGGCAGCCCACGGCGCAACCGGCCTGGGACGAGACACACAGCGTGCCACGGTCGTCCTCGGGAATGAAAACGGATTCGACGGCATTGCCGTCACCCACATCGAACAGCCACTTCACGGTGCCATCGGCAGAGACATGCTCGGTCACCACAGGCAAAGCGGTAATGTGGGCCCGGCTCTTGAGCTTTTCGCGCAGGGACTTGGCCAGATCGGTCATCTGGTCGAAATCGGATGCGCCACGCTGGTGAATCCAGCGGAACAGCTGCGTCGCACGGAAACGCTTCTCCCCGAGCTGCTCGCAATAAGCGGTCAGTCCTTCGAGGTCAAAATCAAGCAAATTAGTAGTCATATCGGCATGTGGCGAGGCGTCTTGCGAACGGTGTTTGCCACGCCGTGGCCAGCATCTTCAAGTGCTGACACCGGCTTCGCCCAGGCGAAGCGCTGGCGTCAGCGAGAGCATGCTGTAAAGCTAGCGTGGATTAACGCGAGTACACGTTCATGCCGGGGAAGAAGAAGGCAACTTCCACAGCAGCGGTTTCAGCAGCGTCGGAGCCGTGCACGGCGTTGGCGTCGATGCTGTCGGCGAAGTCGGCGCGGATGGTGCCCTTCTCGGCCTTCTTGGGGTCGGTGGCGCCCATCAGTTCACGGTTCTTCAGGATGGCGTTCTCGCCTTCCAGAGCTTGAATCATCACGGGGCCGGAGACCATGAAGTCCACCAGATCCTTGAAGAAAGGACGGGCAGCGTGCACAGCGTAGAACTGCTCGGCTTCGCCGCGCGACAGGTGCACCAGCTTGGCAGCCACGATCTTCAGGCCAGCAGCTTCGAAGCGGGCGTAGATTTGGCCGATCACGTTCTTGGCAACTGCGTCGGGCTTGATGATGGAGAGGGTACGTTCGATAGCCATGATGATTATTTCCTAATCAGGGTTACTATGGGTTTTTGCCGAAAAAGCAAAACAGTTGATTTTAGCGGTGCCACCATAGACCTTGAAGTCCAGACAGCACTCAAATCCTTACGGACGCCTTTTTAGCGACCGCCGCGGCGACCGCCACCACCGCCGCCACCAGGGCGACGCTTGGCGTTCTGACGGGCACGCGACAGGCTGTCGCTGCCGATATAGCCCACCGAGGTGCGCATGGGGTCGGGCTGACCGCCCCCCTGCGAGCGGCCCGCGCCACCGGAGCGGCCGCCGGACTTGTTGCGTGGGTTGTCACCCAGCATGCCGCTAGGTGCCGGACGATTGCCGTCCCACTCGCCACGGCGCTGACCACCGCCTTCACGACGACCCTGGGGTGCGCGATCGGCATTCATGCCATTGCCGCGACCGCCGCTGCGGTTGTTGCGGCCGCCACGGTTGTTGGCACCACGGGCGCCACTGTTGTTGCGCTCGACGGGAGCACGCTCCTTGACGCCGGCTGCCGACATCAGCGCCTGGATATCGGCCTGATCGAGCTCCACCCAGGCGCCGCGCTTGAGACCGCGCGGCAGCATCATGGCGCCATAGCGAATGCGGATCAGACGGCTGACGGCATGGCCCACGGCCTCGAACATGCGACGCACTTCGCGGTTGCGACCTTCGGAGATGGTCACGCGGTACCAGCAGTTGGCACCTTCGCCGCCGCCATCTTCCACGGCACCAAAGCTGGCTTCGCCGTCCTCGAGCTGCACGCCGTCCAGCAGACGCTGCTTTTCTTCCTTGCTCAGCGCGCCCAGCACGCGGGCCGCGTATTCACGCTCCAGGCCGAAGCGGGGGTGCATCAGCGAGTTCGCCAGCTCTCCCGAGCTGGTGAACAGCAGCAGACCTTCGGTGTTCAGGTCCAGGCGCCCCACCGACTGCCACTTGCCATGCTGCAGCTTGGGCAGCTTGCGGAACACCGTGGGGCGGTTCTGCGGATCGTCATGCGTCACCACTTCGCCCACGGGCTTGTGATAGGCAATCACGCGTGCGGGAGGCGGGTCGATACGGAAGCGAATGGGCTGGCCATTGACCTTGACGATATCGCCGAACTGAATGCGCTGGCCGACGTGGGCAGGCTCGTTGTTGACCGAGATGCGCCCTTCCAGGATCAGCTGTTCCATCTCCAGGCGCGAACCCATGCCGGCCTGGGCCAGCACCTTGTGGAGCTTGGGAGAATCAACCTGGGGCGCAAGCACGCGCTTGGCGGGCATGGCGCTGCCGTTCTCTTCCTCGTCGTCGAAGTCGCCCGAGATCACATCGGCAAAGTCGATGTTCTGACCCTTGCGCCCCTTGGACCCATGAGGAGTTGCAACGCTCTCCACAGCCACTTCGGCAACGACGGCATCTGCTGCGTCATGGTCATGGTCATGGTCATGGTCATGGTCCTGGGACTGCGCCTCCTGCTCGGCCACGGGCTGAACCAGCTCCTCGACGGCCACGGCTTCTTCGGCACGCGGCTTGGTCACACGCTTGCGCGCTGGCTTGGCCTCGGCAGCAGCGTCCTTTTTGACGCCGGCACGCTTGCGCGGTGCAGCTGGCTTCTTGGCCTCGGCGGCATCCTTGGCACCATCGGCCTTGGCTGCGCGGGGCTTGCGAGTCTTCTTGACCGGCTCGGCTTCGGGCGAAGCGGCTGCGGACTCGGGCATCGGGTTCGATGTCTCGTTGTTCATTCCAGTTTTCCTTCGGGGATGACGCCATCGTCACCCTCCACAATTCGTTGTTCTGCCGACCCGACAGCATCGTCGGCCCGCGCTTTCGTCTTTGCGTCCTCGGCCTCGTCGTCGTCGCTGCCGTAGTCATCCTCGAGAAACGCCTTCAGGCCCACCCACTCGGTACGTCCGGTTTTCTTGGCCGCCGGTTTGGGCTCCGGCTCTGCCGCCTTGGCAGTCCTGGCGGGCCTGGCCGCCTTGGGCTTGCTCACGGACGGCGGCTCCTCGGTCGGCCCTGGCTCCGAATCCGGCAACTCAGTCGCTATCTCTTCAGTAGCAGCTTGCGCAATACCAACCTGCGTTTGCTCCGGATATGACTCCAACTCCGGTGCATCAGCCTCGGGCTGAAGCTCCGACACAAGCGCTGCAGGCGCTTGCGCCACGGGGTCGACATCGGTATCCGGCAGCTCCTGCGCGCCATCCTCCTCATCCGGGGCACGCAGGATCTCACTCTCCGCCGCATCGGACTCTGTCACCGCGTCTGCCGGCTCTGCGGCCTCCACGCCCTCCTGGAGCTTGGGCTCCTCGGCACCGGCCTCCGGCACCGCGGCTGGTTCACCCTCATCCCCATCCAGCGCCTTGAACAGGCTTTGCTGGGCCTGGGTTTCCTCCAGCATGGGCAGCTGATCCAGCGACTGCAGACCCAGATCATCGAGAAACTGGCGCGTGGTGGCGAACAGCGCGGGCCGCCCCACGGTTTCACGGTGGCCGATGACCTCGATCCAGCCCCGGTCTTCCAGCTGCTTGATGATCAGGCTGTTCACGGTAACGCCGCGAATATCCTCGATATCACCCCGCGTGACCGGCTGACGGTAGGCAATGATGGCCAGCGTCTCCAGCGTCGCCCGCGTGTACTTGGGCGGCTTCTCGGGGTGAAGCTTGTCCAGGTAGACGCGCATTTCGGGCCGGCTCTGAAAACGCCAGCCAGAAGCCACCTGCACCAGTTCCACGCCCTTGAGGGCCCAGTCCTTTTGCAGGTCCAGCAGCAAATCCTTCACCGTGTCCGAGCCCAGCACATCATCAAAAAGTGAGCGCAATTCCCGCAGCGTCACAGGCTGTGGGGCACAAATCAATGCTGTTTCAAGAACCCGCTTGGCATCTACCGTATTCATGGGCGCAGCGTTTCGGGAGCGGCTGTCGCACCGACTGCGGTGGGACGCCTGATTCTAAGAAGAGAGGGAAGCGCCCCAAAGATGCCATGCGAGTGATGGTCAGAGGCTTTCCGGCAGATTGTAACGCAGACCCCATAAATCCAGTGCACCGGCCATGTCTTGTGGCAGCGGTGCATGGTGGACCAGCGGCTTTTTCGTCACAGGGTGCTCGAAGGCCAGTCTGAAGGCATGCAGCGCCTGGCGCTCCAGCCCGCCCTCGGGCTGACCACCATACAGCGTATCGGCAATCAGCGGATGGCCTAGCGAAGCCATATGCACCCGGATCTGGTGCGTGCGACCGGTGTGCAACGTGCAGCGCACCAGGCTGTGCGCGGCATCGCCATCGAGCAGATCGAAATCGGTACGCGCCTGCTTGCCAGGGTGCAGATTCAGGTCCACCACCGCCATGCGCAGGCGGTTGCGCGGATCGCGGCCGATCGGCGCATCGACCTCGCGGCGCTTGCGGCTGCCCCATTGCTTGTGGGCAAGCGCCAGATACTGGCGGCTCACCTCACGTGCAGCGATCATCTTGATGAGCGCATCCATGGTGCTGCGATTGCGCGCCACCACCATCAAGCCGCTGGTGTCCTTGTCCAGCCGGTGAACAATGCCGGCACGCGGCACCTGACGCGCTTTCTCGTCACGCGCCAGCAGGCCGTTGAGCAGTGTGCCGGTCCAGTTGCCGGGTGCCGGATGCACCACCAGACCCGCAGGCTTGTTGATGACCAGCAGATCCTCGTCCTCATAGACCACCTGCAGATCCATGGCCTCGGGCTGAAAGGCCATGCTCTGCTGGGTGGGCCGCATTTCCACGCGCAGGCGGTCGCCCACGGCCACCTTGACCGAGGGCTTGAGCAGAACCTTGCCGTTGAGCGTGACCGCACCATCGGCCAGCAACTGCTGCAGATAGCTGCGCGAAAACTCGGACACCCCCAGCGCCAGCACCTTGTCCACACGCTGGCCATGATGCTCGGCGGCGACCGTGAGTTCGCGGTTCTCGATCTCGGCTGAGGCAATGCCGTCTTCGGCTGCCTCGTCCCAGCTCTGCTCGACCGCGTCAGAAGGCACAAGCCCCTGCGGGGCAGGGGCTTGTGCGGCTTGCTTGCGTTGCGAGGCCATGCTCAACGCGAGGGCAGATAGCGCGAGGGATCGACAGGCTTGCCCTGGCGACGCACCTCGAAGTGCAGCTTGACACGATCGGCATCGGTGCTGCCCATCTCGGCGATCTTCTGACCCTTCTTCACGGCCTGATCTTCCTTGACCAGCAGCGACTGGTTGTGGGCGTAAGCGGTCAGATAGGTGTTGTTGTGCTTGAGGATGATGAGGTTGCCATAGCCACGCAGGCCGGCACCGGCATACACCACACGACCATCGGCCGCAGCCAGCACGGGATCTCCGGCCTTGCCGCTGATGTCGTAGCCCTTGTTGCGCTGCTCGTCAAAGCCGGCAATCAGCGAGCCGCTGGCGGGCCAGATGAAGTTCACATCATCGGCTCCCTTGGCAACAGGCGCAGGGCTGGTTGCAGGTGTGGGCGGTGTAGCAGGCGCGGGCGTTGCGGTCGCCGCCGGGGCAGTCACGGGTGCAGTCGTCGCGGCGCTGCCACCACCCACGAAGACGGGCGCGACACCGCGGCCCGAGCCGGACGATGCGGCGGGCGTGTCACGTCCTGGCGGCACCACGCGCACCACCTGGCCGACTTCGATCACGTTGGGATTGTCCAGATTGCTCCAGCGAGCAATGTCCTTCCAGCTCTGGCCGTGCTCCAGACCAATCCTGATCAGAGTGTCGCCAGGCTTGATGGTGTAGTAACCGGGTTTGCCGGCATTTTCAGCGCCGGGCAGCGACTTGACGTCCACAGTTGAAGACGAGGAGGCCGACTGTCCGCGATCCTCCACAGGAGCCCTGTTTGCCTGGGCAGCACAACCGGCCAGGATGACACCTGCCAGCACAGCCGTTCCCCATGCACCAAGACTTCGCGATACCAACATAAGCTATTCCCTTCTAGGCGATCCCCGATTTTAGAGGGACAAAGTTGACTGCTTCCAAAACTGTCTGCGTAAAACCGTGTGAACTCTTGTCAATCACCAACAGTGCCTGCTTACCCGCGCCAACCACGACCGGAGCCACCAGACGTCCGCCCACTGCCAGCTGATCGCACCACTCCTGCGGCACCACATCGCCGCCGGCAGCGGAGATGATGCCCGCATAGGGCGCGCCACTGGCAAAACCCACCATGCCGTCACCGAGGATCAGATGCACATTGGACAGGCGCATGGGACGCAGATGGCTGCGCGCCTTCTCGTGCAGGCCACGCAGCCGCTCTATCGAATAAACCTCTTTGGTGAGCATGGACAGCACGGCGGCCTGATAGCCGCAACCGGTGCCGATCTCCAGCACGCGACCTTGTCCGTTGCGGGCCGCGTCGGAGTCGAGCAGCAGCTCGATCATGCGGGCCACGATGCTGGGCTTGGAGATGGTCTGACCCAGGCCGATAGGCAGGCTGGTGTCTTCATAGGCCTGGTTGACCAGAGCACTGTCGACAAAGCGATGACGCTCCACCGTGGCCATGGCCTGCAGCACGGCGGGGTTGCTGACGCCGGCCGCACCGATGCGCTGTGCCATGCGGGAGCGCACCGTGGAGGAATCCAGACCCACCCCCACGGGCGAAGCGGCCACACGCAAGGGATTGAGGGGCTTGGGAGCAACAGGCGGCCGCGCCGCGCTGGCACCCGTCTGCACGGAACGTGCAATCCAGCCCGGCACCTGAGGCGGACGACGCTCGCTCACGATGCCGCCGTCGGTGTGGTGGACGAGCCTGCCAGCTTGCTGGCTGTCTGCGCCCAATAGCCCAGGTTTTCATGATCGGTCAGATCGACCTTGAGCGGCGTCATGGACACATGGCCATGGGCCGTGGCATGAAAATCCGTGCCTTCGGAATCATCCTTGGCAGCGCCGGCGCTGCCGATCCAGTACATGGTCTCGCCGCGCGGGCTTTGCTGCCGAATGGCCTGCTCGGCCGCATGGCGGCGCCCCAGGCGGCACAGCTTGACGCTTTTGAGTGCATCGAGCGGCATATTGGGGATGTTCACATTGAGCAGCCATGGCAGGACACCAATCAGTTGCTGGGACTGCATCTCCTGGACCATCTGACGCGCCGTGGCAGCCGCCGCCTCGAGCTCTGCCCAGCCCTTGTCCACCTGCGAGAAGGCAATCGACGGAATGCCGAACAGATAGCCTTCCATGGCCGCTCCCACGGTGCCCGAGTAAATCGTGTCGTCGCCCATATTGGCGCCGTTGTTGATGCCAGAGACGACCAGATCAGGCCGGTAGCCCAGCAAGCCGGTCAGCGCGATATGCACGCAGTCTGCGGGCGTGCCGTTCACGTAGCGAAAGCCGTTATAGGCCTGGTGCACATACAGCGGCGCGTTCAGCGTCAACGCATTGGACTTGGCGCTGTTGTTGTGCTCGGGCGCCACCACTTCGACGTCTGCCACGGTGCGCAGCGCATCGTGCAAAGCCACGATGCCTGGGGCCTGGAAGCCGTCGTCATTGCAAATAAGAATCTTCATGGATGAGGCGGATTGTAGGCGGCTCCAGGGTCACGACAGAGACACGCGGCATTCGTACCACACTTCTATCATCTGCAAGCCGATTCCCCCCAATCTCACCTCAAGAAGATCAGGAGACAAGATATGCACGCATGGCTTTGCACCACCCCCACCGGCGTCGAGACCCTGAAATGGACCGAACAGCCCACACCGCAGCCCGGTCCCGGCCAGGTGCTGCTGGAAGTCAAGGCTGCCAGCCTGAATTTTCCCGATCTGCTGATCGTGCAGAACAAATACCAGATCAAGCCGGCCCTGCCCTTTGTGCCGGGCTCGGAATACGCCGGCGTGGTGCAGGCCGTGGGCGAAGGCGTCAAACATCTCAAGGTGGGCCAGCATGTGGCCTGTCTTTCGGGCACGGGCGGGTTCGCCACGCATACGCTGGCACCTGCCGCCATGTGCATGCCGCTTCCGGTCGACTTCCCCTTTGTCGATGCCGCCGCCTTCATCATGACCTATGCCACCTCCCACCATGCGCTGATCGACCGCGGCCAGCTCAAGGCCGGCGAGACCGTGCTCGTGCTGGGCGCCGCGGGCGGCGTTGGCACGGCAGCCATACAGATTGCCAAGGCGGCCGGTGCACGGGTGATTGCAGCGGCCTCCACCGACGACAAATGCGCGCTGTGCAAGGCGCAAGGTGCGGACCTCACCATCAACTACAGCCAGGGCGATCTGCGGGAAGCCATCAAGGCCGCGACCGACGGCAAGGGTCCCGACGTGATCTACGATCCCGTGGGAGGCGAGTTCGCCGAGCCTGCCTTCCGCTCCATTGCCTGGCGCGGCCGCTATCTGATCATCGGCTTTGCCTCCGGCCCCATCCCCTCGCTGCCGCTGAACCTGCCTTTGCTCAAGGGCGCTTCCCTGGTCGGCGTGTTCTGGGGCGACTTCGCCAAGCGCGAGCCTCAGAACAATGCAGCCATGATGCAGGAGCTGTCTCAATGGTGGGCCCAAGGCAGGATCAAGCCCGTGATCGACCGCACCATGCCCATGAGCGAGCTCTTCGCCGCCTACGAGCGCATGGGCTCGCGCCAGGTACAGGGCAAGCTGGTGCTGGTCAACGCGTAAAGCTGCGGTAAACCGCGGCGATGCCTGTGGAGTCGGGGAGATACTTCCAGCCCACTGGCTACAAAACCCCACACCACAGCATCGCCATGTTTTCTCGTCTCTACACGCCCGCCCCGGAGCGCCGGCGCTTTCTGATTGCCTCCAGCCTTGCCACGGCCGTGGGCGCCCTGCCAGCCTGGGCCCGTGCCACGGAATCGCTGGCCCACAACCCGTTCACCCTGGGGGTGGCCAGTGGCGATCCGGAGCCCGACAACATCCTGATCTGGACGCGGCTGACAGCGCCTCTGGACTATCTGGGCACAGCGGCCGCGCCAGACCTGGCAGCACAGACCGTGCATTGGGAAGTGGCCCATGATGCCCAGTTCCGCCAGGCCGTGGCCCATGGGCAGATCCAGGCCAGGGCCGAATGGGGTCATGCCGTCCATGTGCAGGTCAACGGCCTCAACCCTGACCGCTGGTATTTCTACCGCTTCCGCTGTGGCGACGCCTTCAGCACCACCGCACGCTGCCGCACCGCCCCGGCGGCCGGAGCCGATGTGCGCAAGCTGCGCCTGGCCGTGGCCTCCTGCCAGCGCTGGGAGCATGGCTTCTACAGCGCCTGGGCCGATGCCGCCCAGGCCTCGCCCGATCTGGTGCTGTTTGTCGGCGACTACATCTATGAATATGCGCAACCGGCCAAGCCCGATGGACTGGCGCGTGCGCAGCCGCTGCGTACCGCCCAGACCTTGCAGGACTACCGCGACCGCTATGCACTGCACAAGAGCGACCCCCACCTGCAGGCCGCCCATGCCGTGTGCAACTGGTCGGTCATCTGGGACGATCACGAGGTTGAGAACGACTATGTGGCCCAGTACGGACGTGGGGACAGCGCTCACTTTTTAGCAAGACGCATGGCGGCCTGGCAGGCTTTTTACGAAAACATGCCGCTGCGTGACGGCGCATTGCAGCGCAACTTTCAAGGCCTGGCGCTGTACCGCAGTCTGCAGTGGGGCAAGCTGGCCAGGCTGCATCTGCTGGACGGCCGCCAATACCGCGATCTGCAGGCCTGCCGCCCCGAGGGCAAGGCCAGCACCGGCACCGTGGATCCGGCCGAATGCCCTGCCCTGCAAGATCCGGCACGCAGCTTCCTGGGCTGGGATCAGGAGCGCTGGCTGGCCCGGCAGTTGCAGGATGATGCTCGCCAGAGAGCCGAGGCCACCCGCTGGAGCACCGTGGTGCAGACCACCTTGTTCGCGGCCCGCAAGCATCCCAATGGCCGGCAGTCGACCGACAGCTGGGACGGCTACCCTCAGGCCCGCCAGCGCCTGGTGCGCCAGATTGCCGAGAGCCAGCCACGCAACAGCGTGCTGCTCGGCGGAGACATTCACCAGAACTATGTCTGCGCCATTGCAGCCCAGGCCGACCAGGCTCCGGACAAGGCCAATCCGGTGATTGCCAGCGAATTCTGCGGCACCTCCATCAGCTCGCACAGCGGCACGACACAGGCCAGGGTCGATGCCATCGTGGCCCACAACCCCCAGGTGGTTTTCGCACGCTGCGAGGAGCGCGGCTACAGCCTCGTGGAGATCACGCCACAGTCCATGAGCACGGAGCTGCGCGCCGTGAGCAACCCGCTCCAGGCCGACAGCAGTCTCTATACGCTGGCACGCTTTGTGGTGGGAGATCGCCGCCCCGGCCCTGTGAAGATCGCCTGATGCGCTGCGGCATACTCGGGTCATGCAAAACACACAGGCCTCGAGACCCGAAATTCCCCTGTGGCGCGGTACGGCGGCAACCCTGCTGATTGCGGGATTGCTCGCAGGCTGCGGCCTGCCGCCCATGCCGGATCGCACTGCCACACAGGCGCTGAGTGCCGAACAGGCCTTGCAAACCCGGCTCGGCCAGGCTCTGGAGCCGCTGCAGCAGGCACATCCGGGGCAAAGCGGCATTCACATGCTGGCCGATGCCCATGACGCCTATGCGGCCCGCGCCCTGCTGGCCCGAGCCGCGCAGCGCACCCTCGATGTGCAGTACTACATCTGGCGCAACGACACCACAGGCCATTTGCTGCTCGATGAACTGCTGCTCGCGGCAGACCGAGGCGTGCGCGTGCGCCTGCTGCTTGACGATGGCGGCACCGGCGGCATGGACGCCATGCTGGCAGCCCTGGACCAGCATCCGCAGATCGAGGTGAGGCTGTTCAACCCCTTCGCTTTGCGCACACCCAAGGTGATCGGCTATGTGACGGACTTCGCGCGCACCCAGCGGCGCATGCACAACAAGAGCTACACGGCCGACTCCGTCGCCACCATCGTGGGCGGACGCAATATCGGCGACGAGTACTTTGCCGCCTCCGATGGCGTGCTGTTCGCCGACCTCGATGTGGTGGCCACAGGCTCGGTGGTGAGCGAGGTGGCAGCGGAATTCGACCGTTACTGGAACAGCCCCTCGGCCTACCCGGCAGCCAGCCTGCTGCCCGCCATGCCGCAGCAGGCCGTGGACAAGGTCTATGCAGGCCTGCACGCCGATGTGAACCGCCCGGAATCCCAGGCCTATGTGCAGGCCGTGGGCCGCAGCCGCTTCAGCACCGACTTGCTGGCGGGTCGACTGCCGCTGCAATGGGCCGAGACCACCCTGGTCAGCGACGACCCGGCCAAGGTCCTGCGCGAAGCCGCGCCCGAGGACTTGCTGCTGTCCCAGCTCCAGCCGGTGATTGGCAAGCCGCAGCAGTTGCTGGAAGTGGTATCGCCCTATTTCGTGCCCACCCGGGCCGGAGTCGACGCCTTTGGACTGCTGCGCCAGCAAGGCGTGCGGGTGCGCATTCTGACCAACAGTCTGGAGGCCACCGATGTGGCCGTAGTGCACGCAGGCTACGAGAAATACCGCAAGCCGCTGCTGAAAATGGGCGTGGAACTCTACGAGATGCGCCGCCAGATCGATCTGCGCAGCCAGCCCGCAGCCAGCGGGCCGGACAGGACGCCAAGGAGCGAGCCTGCTGAAAAGACGCCCAAGCGCGAAGCCCCGTCACCTGCCGCACTGAGCGGCAGCTCTGCCACCACGGGCAGCTCGGGCGCCAGCCTGCATGCCAAGACCTTCGCGGTGGACGGCCAGCAGCTCTTTGTCGGCTCCTTCAACTTCGATCCGCGCTCGGCCATGCTCAATACCGAAATGGGCGTGGTCATCAAAGACCCGGCCCTGAGCCAGCAGGTCAGCACCAGCCTGGATCAGCATCTGCCGCGCATGGCCTACAAGGTGCAACTGGACGCACAGGGCAGGCTGAGCTGGACGGGCCAGAATCCGCAGCCGCCCCATGAAACCCAGGTCTTCAGTGCGGACCCCGGCACCAGTTGGTGGCAACGCTTCATGGTGCGGGTGCTGAGCTGGCTGCCCATCGAAGGGCTTTTGTAGCTCAGTCCAGACGGATGGAGGGACGCAGCCGCGCATTCATCAGGTCGATCAGCCACAGCAGGCCACCGCGCCAGAAGCCGTAGAGCCGTGCCTGGTGCGAGCGGTACAGCATGATGTGGCTGAGCATGGCCATGCGGCCACGGATCACCCCGCCGTTGAACAGGCCGAACTTTCCCAGCGAGCCATAGGCGTCGTAATGCGCGAGGGACACCAGTGCGCCGAAGTCGCGGTAGGCAAAGCCTACGGGTTTGGCACCGGGACGCTCCAGCACATGGGGCAGGGTCTCGATCAGATAGCGGGCCTGCTGGTGGGCCACCTGGGCCGTCGGCGGCAAGGCCTCCTGCTTGCCCGGCAAGGTATAGCTGGCGCAGTCGCCCAGGGCATAGATATCGGGATCGCTGGTCTGCATCTCGTCATTGACCAGCAGCTGATTGCTGCGCGTTGTCTGCAAACCCAGCTGCATCAGAAATTCCGGCGCCTTGACCCCGGCAGCCCAGACACGCAGGCTGGCGGGAATCAGCTCACCATTGGCCAGCTCGAACCCTTGCTCCGTCGCACGGCTGACACGGCCGCCGACGACTACGGAAACGCCCAGGGCCTGCAGCCGCACGCGCGTGGCTTCGGAGATTTCTTCGGGAAAGCTGGGCAGCAGGCGCGAGCCTGCCTCGATCAGCACGATGCGGAACTTGGCCGCCTCGCCCAATGCGCCGTAGGCCGTGGCACTTTCTGCAAGCTGGACAAGCTCCGCCGCCAGCTCAACCCCCGTGGCACCGCCGCCCACGATCGCGACCTGCAGCTGCTCGCCGCTGGTCATGCAGCGCACCATGCGCAGCCGGATTTCCTGGTTGAAGGCATCGGCCTTGCGGCGCGAGTCGATCATGAAGCAATGCTCATGCACGCCGGGCGTGCCGAAGTCGTTGGCACCGCTGCCCACGGCGATCACCAGCTTGTCATAGGCCAGGCGCCGTCCCGCCACGAGCTCGCGACCATCGGGAGCATAGATGGGGGCCAGCAGAATTTCGCGCGCCTTGCGGTCAAGGCCGCACATTTCGCCGGGTTGGTAGGCAAAGTCGGCATCGCTGGCCTGGGCCAGATACGTGGTCTGCTGCTGGGCCAGATCGCGGGTGCCCGCGGCAATCGTGTGCAGCATGGGCTTCCAGACATGGGCGGAGTCGCTATCCACCAGCGTCACCGTGTCAATGCTTTCGCTTTTGAGCTTGCCCAGGGCAGTGGCCACCTCCAGCCCCGCCACGCCACCGCCCACGACCACGATGCGGGCCCCATGTCCATGGTGTGGAGGCTGAGGCTTTCGAGCTTGCCGCTCCTGGGATTCGGTGACGGGCTGCTCGCCCTGCTCTGCTTGATTGACTGCGTTTTCCATGAACGACCCTGACTCTGCGTCTGTTGTGACCGGAGGCCAGAACATCTCAAGATGTCTGGCACGCATTGATTGTTCTTCAATTTTTATAGCATGAAACTCAATATGGACAAGGCAAATACTGATGATATATATCTTTTATAAGACTTGAGCAACATGGCCGCAAGCCTGGTTTTAAAAGCTTTCAGTTTTCTGAACCACCCTCGCTGCAAGCAATGCCGATCAAGCATGGCGCGCTATCAACTTCTTGAGCACCATGTCATTCGGCAGAGGCTTGAAAACCTGAGCGATGAACCGCGCCTGTCAAGCAGCGGCAAAACCGCTGCTTCAACCATGCAATTTGAGTTTGTCAATATACGAAACGTATACCGGCCTTATGATGCTCGGCCATGGGAATCGTCAAAATTTCAGACCAGTTGCACGACCAGATTCGTGTCTCCAGCGCGGCCCTCGGCCGCTCCATCAATGCCCAGGCCGAGCACTGGCTGCGGGTAGGCCAGTTGGCCGAGCATCACCCCCAGCTCAATTACGAAGGCATCTGCGCCCTGCTGCTGCAGCAAGCCGAGCGTGAGCTGCAGCCTGTCCGCGCGCATGAAGCCGACGCCGCCGTGCGCCGTCCCCGTCCGGTGCGCCTGGTGGGAGGCATGCAATGAAGCGCGGCAAGCAGAAAGTCGTGCCCATTCATGACGCTACCGACATCTATCTCTCGCGCAAGGCCGGCGGCCTGGCCGCCAAGGTGCTGGCCATGCTCACGCCTCATGTGCAGCCCGGCGTGAGTACCGAAGAACTGGACAAGATCTGTCACGACTACATCGTCAACGAGCTGAAATGCACGCCCACCAATGTGGGCTATTACGGTTTTCCCAAGACCGTCTGCACTTCCGTCAACCACGTGGTCTGCCATGGCATCCCCGATGCCAAGCAAGTCCTCAAGGACGCAGACATCATCAATGTCGACGTCGCAGTGACCACGCCCGAAGGCTGGATCGGCGACACCAGCCGCATGTACTACGTGGGCCAGCCCAGCAATCTGGCCAGGCGCCTGGTCAATACCACCTATGAGGCCCTGGTGGCCGGCATTCGCGCAGTCAAGCCCGGAGCCACACTGGGCGACGTGGGCCATGCCATCCAGACCGTGGCCCAGCGCGAGCGCTTTTCCATAGTGCGCGAGTACTGCGGTCACGGCATCGGCAAGGTCTATCACGACGAGCCTCAGGTGCTGCACTACGGCACGCCCGGCCAGGGGCTGGTGCTGCAGCCCGGCATGATCTTCACCATCGAGCCCATGCTCAACGCCGGCAAGGCCGCCACACGTGAGCTGTCTGACGGCTGGACCGTGATTACCAACGACAAATCGCTGTCCGCCCAGTGGGAGCATATGGTGCTGGTGACGGAGACCGGGTTCGAGGTGCTGACGCCCTGGCCCGAAGGTACGGGCGAGTACCCCGCCATCTGATCCGGCGAGCACTGGCCTTGCACAGCGCCCCAGGCGATGTGCGCATAGCCGCTGGATTTTGGCAATAGCGGCCAGAAGCCTCCCGGGGTCTTGGAGCCGGTCTGGAAACAGCCCGGCTCCGGCCGCACTACAGTGCCCGGAATGACAAATTACCTGTATCTGGGCCTGGCCATCATCTGCGAGGTGATTGCCACCTCCTTTCTCGCCAGGTCGGAGGGCTTCTCCAAGCTCGGCCCCACCGCTGTGGCCCTGGTGGGCTATGCGATTTCGTTCTATCTGCTGTCGCTGACGCTGCGCACCGTCCCCACGGGCGTGGCCTATGCAATCTGGTCCGGCGTGGGCATCGTGCTGGTCTCGGCCGTCGCCTATTTCTGGCAGGGTCAGAAGCTCGATGCCCCGGCTCTGGCCGGCATGGCCATGATTGTGGGCGGCGTGCTGGTGATCAATCTGTTTTCAAAGACCGCCGGTCACTGATCGTCATCGCTGCCGAAGTCATCTGCCGACTGCGTCAGATCCTGCAGCCACTGCATGCTGGCACGCAGCTCCTCGGGCCGGATCTCATGGGCGCCCGGATACTCGTGATAGCTCAGTTGCAGCGGCAAGGAGGCCAGGCGGTCACGCACCGCATGGGCGCTGGTCAGCGGAATCACATTGTCATAAGTGCCGTGGCTGACCCAGGCCGACTTGCCCTCAAAAGCGGCAGCGGGCGCGTGCAGCGAAGCGATCTCGGGCAATAGACGGCTGTGCCAGACCAGTGCGGCACGCAAGGTCTGGGGCTGCGTCAGCAACTGGCTCAGGCTCATGATGCCGCCCTGGCTGAAGCCTCCCAGCACCACCCGCTCGGGCGGGATGTCCAGCTGCTGCGCGGCCTGCTCCACCGTCTGCTGCAGCAAGATGCGCGCCTGCTGCTCCTGCGGCACATTGATATGGCGCGTGCCATCGGCATCCACGGTGAACTGGAACCAGGCGTAGGCGCCCATGCCCATGGCAAAGGGCGCGCGCAGACTGAGCACATGAAACTGCGGCGGCACATAGGGCACCAGACCGAACAGGTCCTGCTCATTGCTGCCCACGCCATGCATGAGCACCAGCAGCCAGGCAGGCCGACCGGCGGCAAGCTGCGCGGGCCGCTCCAGATAAGTCAAAGGCAATGTGCTCATGGATAACTCCTGAAGCCAGCACAGAATTAGGTAAGAAAACAGGCTGTAGCGCTTTTGCATTCTGCGACTGCAGCTATCAAAAACAATATAGCGCAGACCCGCAGGCGACGACGGTGCCGCCTCTGCCCGAGACACTGCGCACAGGCTTTTTGATACAACTGAGCGACGCAGGCGTGGCTTTGCCGCTACACAGGCTCAGTCCTGCACCCTCCCGCGCAGGGCCTTGATGCCGGAGCGCAGATTTTTTCCCTGCAAGCGCCTTTGCTGCGAGCCCCAGGTCGGCTTGGTCGGCTTGCGTGGACGTGGCGGCCTCGCAACCGTGGCCACCAGCGCATTGAGGCGCTGCAGTGCATCCCAGAGGTTGTGCTCCTGCGTGCGGTATTTCTGAGCCTTGATGACCACCACCCCATCGGTGGTGATGCGCGAATCGCCGAGAGCCAGCAGGCGCTGCTGCACATCGGGCGGCAGACGCGAGGCCCGGACATCAAAGCGCAGATGCACGGCGCTGGCGACCTTGTTGACATTCTGGCCGCCCGGCCCTTGAGAGCGCACGGCGCTCCATTGCACATCGGCCTCGCTCAGCTCGAAGGTGGCAGCCTGGCTCACGACAAGACCTCCTGCAGCGCGGCGCAGAATGCGGTCGGGTCCTCGTGCTGGGCCCAATGGCCCACGCCTCGCATCACCTGCCAGTCCAGCGCCCCCTGGCACTGGCGCTGCATCAGCAGATGCAGCTCGGCCAGGCAGCCGGCATACAGAGGGTCATGCTCGCCATAGATCGCCGCCACCGGCACTTTGACACGGGTCAGAGCCCGAGCCAGCACATCGGTGCGCGACAGCCGTCTGCGCGGCAGCCGGTCACGCGCCACATTGAGTGCA
Organism: Comamonas testosteroni TK102; assembly: GCF_000739375.1. NCBI lineage: Bacteria > Pseudomonadati > Pseudomonadota > Betaproteobacteria > Burkholderiales > Comamonadaceae > Comamonas > Comamonas testosteroni. Next base: position 4,182,023 of record NZ_CP006704.1, read on the forward strand.
TGCAGAGCCAGCGTCTCTTCATCGATCAGCGCCGCGTCATGCAGCATGAGGGCCGCGATATTGTGGCGATGGGCCTGCATCTGCGCCTCCAGCCCCGGCAGATGACGCCAGCCCAGCAGACGCACGCTGCGTCCTTCGGTCATTCCCATGCCTGGAGCGCCGACCACCACCAGCTTGCGGGCCAGTTCAGTATGCTCGGCGGCCAGCAGACCGGCAGTCATGCCGCCAAAGGAAAAACCGACCAGGTCACAGACAGGGCCCGCGCCGGCATTGCCCAGCAGTTGCCGGATGCCATAGGCCAGGGGCTCCAGCATGGTGTCCACATCCATGCCCCCGGGCACGCCATCGGATTCGCCAAAACCCGGCAGATCGGCCAGCCATAGACTGTAACCAGCCTCGGTCAAGGGCTGAATCACGCGCAACCAATGCGTCCAGCTGCCGCTGCCGCCATGCAGCAGCACCAGCGGCAGGCCGCGCTGCGCCACCCCGGCCGGGGGCTGCCAGCCATGCCAGACCATCGAGCCGCTGTCGGCGGCTTCGCAAAGCCGGGTCTGCACGCGCTGCGCCGTGGCCTGCAGCCGGGCAATCGCAGGCGGTACGTCGACACCCAGCTCCTGCGAGACCTGGTCCAGGGAGCAGGCTGCTTCAACCGCCGATGTCACCACTGCGCCACCGCATCGATGGCCAGGCCGTAGCCGGCCACGCCAAAACCGCACATCACGGCGCGCGCCGTGGCCGACAGATAGGAATGATGGCGAAAGCTTTCGCGCGCATGGACATTGCTGATGTGCAGTTCCACCAGCGGCACGGCCGTGCCCTTGACGGCATCGAGAATCGCCACACTGGTATGGGTATAGGCGGCGGCGTTCATGATCAGGGCCTGCAACTCCCCCTTGGCGTGCAGCCGGCCTGCCTCGTGAATCCAGTCCACCAGCTCGCCCTCATGGTTGCTCTGGCGGAACTCCAGCTTCATGCCATGGCGCAGGCAAGCCTCCTCGCAGAGCTTCTGCACATCGGCCAGCGTGGCCGAGCCATAGATGGCGGGTTCGCGCATGCCCAGCAGATTGAGATTCGGGCCATTGAGGATATAGACGGTTTTCACGGAAGCACTCTCCTGATTCTTGGGGACTGCCCCGGATTATGCGAGCGCGGCACCCGGCCTGCTGGCATAAAAAACGGCTGCCTGGGCAGCCGTCTGTGATGCAGAGTCTTTCAGAGACTCTGCGATCGATGCCATCAACGATAGTGATGATGATGGCGATGACCACGCCAGCGCGGGCCGCCACCGTAGTAGACCGGGCCGGGCACGACCATCACGGGTGCGGGGCGATACACGGGGGGCGGCGGCGCATAGTAGACCGGTGCCGGAGGCGCATAGTAGACGGGGCGTGGCGGCATGTAGACCGGAGCCGGCGCCACATAGGGCGTGGCGTACACGGGAGCGCCGACACCCACGGCCACGCCGGGCACGCCGATGCCGACCGACAGGCTGACGCCGCCATGCGCCTGGGCGGCTGCGGCAGCCATCAGGCCGGCAATAGCGATAGAGCCAGCGGCAAGCAGCCTGGCCATGCGGGGGGAAGTTGTTCTGGACATCACAATCTCTCCTCTGTTTATGAGTCACCGAGGGCAGACCTGCAGATCTGTGCAGCGCCTTCGGCCCTTGGGGATATAACGTTTCAGAGTCCCGTCAGGATGGCATGGTTCCTCCAAAACATTGTGTCCAAATGCACACGAGGCAAGCTGCAGTGTCCGCAGATCGACATGAGGTCATGGCAGCCGGCCTAAAATGGTGCGATGAGCTCTGCTGACGCCTCCAAATCCAACAACTCCGCCCCTGAAGCGGTCAAGCCCACCAACTTCCTGCGCCAGATTATCGAATCGGATCTGGACAAGGGCACTTATGCCACCCGTCACTGGGGCGGCGCGCCTGGCGATGCCCAGCATCACCAGAGCGGCCAGGTCGACGAAGCCAAGATCCGCACCCGCTTTCCGCCAGAGCCCAACGGCTATCTCCACGTGGGCCATGCCAAGTCCATCTGCCTGAACTTCGGTCTGGCACGCGACTTCGGCGGCGTCTGCCATCTGCGCTTCGACGACACCAATCCGGAAAAGGAAGATCAGGAATATGTGGACGGCATCATCGATGCCGTGCGCTGGCTGGGCTTTGACTGGAAGGATGCCGACGGGCATGAGAACCTCTATTTCGCCAGCAATTACTTCGACTTCATGTACCGCTGCGCGGTCTACCTGATCGAGCAAGGTCTGGCCTATGTGGACGAGCAATCGGCCGACGAAATGAAGGCCAATCGCGGCGACTTCACGCGTCCCGGTGTGAACAGCCCCTTCCGTGACCGCTCCGTGGCCGAAAACCTGCAGCGCTTTGCCGACATGAAGGACGGCAAGCTGGCCGATGGCGCCGCCGTGCTGCGCGCCAAGATCGACATGGCCGCGCCCAATATCAATCTGCGCGACCCGGCCATCTATCGTGTGCGCCATGCCGAGCACCACAACACCGGCAACCAGTGGTGCATCTACCCGATGTATACCTTTGCGCACCCCATCGAGGATGCCTACGAGCACATCACCCACTCCATCTGCACGCTGGAGTTCGAGGATCAGCGCCCCTTCTATGACTGGCTGCTGAACCATCTGCGCGAAGGCGGTCTGATCGATGCCCCCCAGCCCCGCCAGTACGAGTTCTCGCGCCTGAACCTGACCTATGTGATCACCAGCAAGCGCAAGCTCAAGCATCTGGTGGACAACCAGTTCGTCACCGGCTGGGACGACCCGCGCATGCCCACCGCGGTCGGCCTGCGCCGCCGCGGCTACACGCCTGAGTCCATCCGCAACTTCTGCGAACGCATCGGCGTGACCAAGGACTACGCCTGGATCGACTACGGCACGCTGGACGGCTGCCTGCGCGAAGACCTGGAAAACAAGGCCCACCGCGCCATGGTCGTGCTGGATCCGGTCAAGCTCGAACTCAGCAACTGGGCCGAGGTGTTTGGCAGCGCCGAACATCTGGAGGACTGCCACCTGCCCGCCCTGCCCCACGCAGCAGAAGGTGAAACCGTGCCGGAGCGCCGTTTCACCCTTGGCCGCGAAGTGTGGATCGAGCGCGAAGACTTTGCCGAAGTGCCGCCCAAGGGCTACAAGCGCCTGTTCCCCGGCAACAAGGTCCGCCTCAAGGGCGGCTATGTGATCGAATGCACGGGCGCCGAAAAGGATGCCGACGGCAATGTAACCAGGGTGCTGGCCACCGTGGTACCCGACACCAAGAGCGGCACACCGGGCGCCGACAGCGTCAAGGTCAAGGCCGCCATCACCTGGGTGGGCGTGGCCGACGGCCTGCAGGCCGAAGTGCGCATGTACGACCGTCTGTTCACCGACCCGCAACCCGATGCCGGCGGCAAGGATTTCCTGAGTCTGCTGAACCCCGACAGCCTGAAGGTGGTCACCGCCTATGTGGAGCCTTCGCTCAAGGCCGCCCAGGCTGATGACAAGTTCCAGTTCGAGCGTTTTGGCTATTTTGTGGCCGACCGCAAGGATCACCGTAGCGACAAGCCCGTGTTCAACAAGATCACCGGGCTCAAGGACAGCTGGGGCAAGTAAACGCGCCAGCCAGTTTCAGCAAGGCTGCCAGGATTCACTGGCAGCCTTTTTTATTGCGCAAACCGCTGCGGCATTTATCCCGAGAACAGCCATTCGGTTCTCCGACCAGGAAATGGATGGCACCCCTAAACCCTGGTTACATATTGAAATAAATACCGTCGGTATTGATTTTCAATACTCGATAAACATTTGCATAAAATGTTCTGAAATTCAGAGCATTTGATTATTTTCTTTCTAGAATCCTGCTCACCGCAACATTACCAATCCGCAATTCATTCGCGGATTTTTTATTTTCATCAAAGGTCAAGAATGAACAGAAAAGCAGGAGCAGGCATTGCAGCGGCCGTCGCCGTGATCGTGGCAGGAACACTGGGCACCAGCTATTACATGGGCGGCAAGCTGCAGCAAAGCTTTACCGAAGGCCTGGACAAGTGGAGCGAGCATGGCGTGAAGATTCAGGTCACCAGCTATGACCGCGGCGCTTTTTCTTCCACCGCCAATACGGTATGGACCCTGGACAGCGGCGACGAGCCTGTCCAGTTCACCGCCGAGCACAAGATCAGCCACGGACCGCTCCCCCTGGGCCATGCCGCCGAGATTCACACCAGCTTCAATCTGCCCGAGAATGCAGACCCGGAGCTGAAGACTGCGCTCAATGGACGCTCTCCGCTGGAAGTCGACACCAAGGTCGGCTGGGGCCGCAGCAGCTCCAACGTCATGACATCGCCGGCCGTGAGCAGCAAGATCAAGGACAGCGAAATGAACTGGGGCGGCATGAGGATCGTCTGGGACATGCCCGCCGACATGAAGGCCGCCAGGGGTACGGGCAGCTTCGCCGGCCTGCAGTTCAAGGACGAGGAAGGCAGCGTGACGCTGGACAAGGCCGATATGCGCTTCGACATGAAGCAGCCCCCGGGCCAGCAGTTCTGGACCGGCCCGTTTGCCATGACGATTGCCAAGATTGCCGCCACCAAGCAGGAAGAGGAAGGCAAGAGCTCTGCCAGCCACTTTGAAGGCATCACCATGGATTCGGACACCATCCTCAAAGGCGAGGTGGTGGAAATGACGCTCAAGACCGGCATCAAGACCGCCAAACTCGAAGACAAACAGGCTGATGACCTGGTGCTGGACATGGCGTTCAACAATGTCGATGCCAACTGGATCAACCAGGTCGTGGAAATGAGCAAGCGCAAGAACCCGCTGCTCGGTGCCGCTGGCGAAGCCGGGGACGATGAAGACGCTGACGAACAGCAAAGCGGCGATCTGCGCGAGAAAATGCTCAAGTCGCTGACACAGGCGCTGGCACGCCAGCCCGTGATCGAACTCAAACGCCTGTCCATGCGCACCCCCGACGGCGTAAGCGAGTTCGCGGCTGCCGTTCAGTATCTGGGCGATGGCGAGAAGATGGGCACTCTGCTGCAGGACCTGAAGGTCAGCCTCAAGGCCGATATGCCCAAGCCCTTCATGGAAAACATGATGCTCTCGCGCAGGCGCTCCAGCCTGCTGGCCGTGTTTGAAGGCGAGAGCGAGTACAAGCCCGAAGATATCGAGGAAGCCGCCAAAGCCCAGACTCAAGCCAGCCTGGAAATGCTCAAGGAGCAAGGCATCTTCGAAGACAAGGACGGCAAGATGCGCACCGAGATCGTCTATGCCAAGGGTGAATTCCAGGTCAACGGCAAGCCGCTGGACGCCATGGGCACGAGCACACTCATGGGCACCATGACCGAATGATGTGACCGGCGTGCTGCTTCGCGGATCGCTCCAGGGCCTGCCTCGCGCAGGCCTTTTTCATGGAGAAAAAATCGCCCCGGGCGTGGAGATACAGGCGAGAAACCGCCCTCTGCATGCTTTGCCCAAAGTTTTTGTTATTTCAGCCTTTAAGCCTTACCTACACTACGGAAGAAGCTATCAAAATCTACATTTTCTCTTGGAGCATGGCCTGCCGTCATTCGCTTTATTTGCTTACAACACTCTGTCAACAACGGCTCAATACTGGCGTTAAAACAGCATCCGCCAAAGCACCGTGATTTGCACGGTGCGGCGCAAGGAGCGTCAGATGTCGCATTTTCCCAGGACCCGGCCCGAGCAGCCGGGACTGCAGCCAAACATGGCCGCCCGCCTATGGCATCCGGGCATGATTGCCCTGGCCGCTGCCATGGCGCTGAGCGCCTGCAACGACAAGGACTCGCCGATCAAGGCGGACAGCACGCCGTCGGCCTCGGCACCGGCCGCCATGTCCGATGCCCCACAGCCTCAGCCCGCAGCCTATGTGCCACCCGGTGTTGACGCGCTCTACCGGATGGTGGCGCCGATTGCGCTGTACCCGGACAAGCTGGTGGCCCAGATCCTGGCCGGTGCCACCTATCCAGACCAGATCAGCGCCGCCGAAACCTGGCTGGGGCAGAACCCCGGACTGCAGAAGACGGCGCTGAGCAATGCCGTCAACGCCCAGAACTGGGACCCTTCCGTCAAATCATTGACCCAGTTTCCCAACGTGCTGGAACAGCTGGCTTCCAACCTGCCCTGGGCCACGGCGCTGGGCAAGGCCTATTACAACGATCCCTCGGATGTGATGAACGCCATACAGGTCATGCGCAACCGGGCCTACAAGGCCGGCACGCTCAAGACCTCCAGCCAGCTCAAGGTCAACCGGACATCCGCGCCTGCCGCACTGGCCTATACGCCTGGAGCCGTGGTCACACCGCTGCCCGACCCGGTCATAGAGCCACCGGAGCAGTTCATTGAAATCAGCCCCTCCCAGATGGATACGGTCTACGTTCCTCAGTACGACCCCGCTGCGGTCTATGGCCAGCCGCTGCCCGTATATGGCGGCTACCGCCATGTGGAGGTGCCGCCTGCGGCTGCCGTGGCCGGCGTGCCCGTGATGGCCGGCCTGCTGGGCTTTGGTGCCGGAATCGTGCTGGCCGGGTCCATGGACAGGCATCCGTCCTGGGGCTGGAATGCCTGGAATATGCATTGGGGCGATCCTGAAAGGCCCTGGCGCCACGGCGAGCGCCCCCCGCCCCCGCAGGCCCGTCCGGCCGTGGTCTACAACAACACCACCTACATATCGCAGTCGCGAACCGTGGTGCAGAACATCCATCGCACGGACAACACCTACATCAACAACATCCATGAAAATGCCGCAGGCGAGCGCCGCGAGCCGGCCGGGCAGCCCCAGACTGCAGGCCTCGTTGCAGCGCCGGGCACGATGGCTGCGGGCGCAGCAGCCGGAGCTGCCGTCGGTGCCGCCGCCATGGCAGCCGGTGGCCATGGCCTGAACCAGCGCCAGCCAGCACAGAGCCCACTGGCTACACAGCTACAGGGCAGGCCGGGCTTTGCCCTGGGACCCAGCCAGGCTCCAGGCGGGCCACGCGCGTCCAATGACAATGCCTTGATGCCGCCGCAAGACCCGCATGATCGCCAAGCTGCCATGGCGGAGAAAGCCATGCAGCAACGCCCACAGGAGCCAACCCGGCGCCAGCAGGCAATGCAGCAGCAGCCTCCTGTGCAGGAGCAACCGCAACGCGCCCAGGAGCAGGCCCAGCGCCAGCAGCCAATGCAGCAAGCCCGTGAACAGCAAGAGCATCGGCAACAGGCACAGATGCAGCAGATGCAACAGCAGCACGCCCGGGAGCAGGCTCAACGCCAGCAGCCAATGCAGCAAGCCCGTGATCAGCAAGAGCATCGGCAACAGGCACAGATGCAGCAGATGCAACAGCAGCAAGCCCGAGAGCAGCAGGAGCGCCAGCAGCAAGCCCAGATGCAACAGATGCAACAGCAGCACGCCCGGGAGCAGGCTCAACGCCAGCAGCCAATGCAGCAAGCCCGAGAGCAGCAGGAGCGCCAGCAGCAAGCCCAGATGCAACAGCAGCGCGCCCGGGAGCAGGCCCAGCGCCAGCAGCAAATGCAGCAAGCCCGTGAACAGCAAGAGCATCGGCAACAGGCACAAATGCAGCAGATGCAACAGCAGCGTGCCCAGGAGCAGGCTCAGCGTCAGCAGCAAATGCAGCAAGAGCGCCAACAGCAGGCCCAGATGCAGGCTCAACAGCACCAGGCCGAGCAGCAGGCGCGCATGCAGGCGACGCGCATGCAGGCGGCGCGCGCCGAAGGCCGCTCGCGCGGGGATCGCGAGCACCGCTGAAACGCCGCTCGCCCTCATGCCAGGCCGCCTGCCACACAGGCGGCTTGTGAGTGCGCGGCCTGCACGGCTGTATAAACAAGGCCATGCGCTTTTGCGCCACTCACTGCAGCAGGTCTTCATGTACAACCCCAGCCATTTCAAGGTCGACGACCCCACCGCCCTGCATGCCCTGATCCAGGCTCACCCGCTGGGTTGCCTGGTCACCCAGTCCGACGCGGGACTGGATGCCAATCACCTGCCGTTCGAGTTGCTGCAGGACGAGGATGGCTTGCTGCGCCTGATCGCCCACGTGGCACGCGCCAATCCTGTGTGGCAGCAGATCCGGGACGACAGCTCGGTGCTGGTGATCTTCCGTGCCGAGCAGGCCTATATCTCTCCCAGCTGGTATCCCAGCAAGCACGAGACCCACGAGCAGGTCCCGACCTGGAACTACCGTGTGGTCCATGCCCATGGCCGCATCAGCGTGCGCGATGATGAGAAGTTCGTGCGCGGCGTGGTGGGCCGGCTCACCCGCCGCCACGAGGCCAGCAACAATGCCCAGACCCCATGGAAGATGAGCGACGCTCCGCCCGACTATCTGCAGCGCATGCTCGGCGCCATCGTGGGCCTGGAAATTAGCGTCGACCGCCTGGAAGCCAAGTTCAAGCTGAGCCAGAACAAGCAGCAGCGCGACCGGCTCGGTGCAGTCCAGGCCCTGGAGCAGCGGGGACAGCTGGACCTGGCCCGGAACATGCGCCAGCCCTGATCGCGCTGCCGGTCTTCAAGGCATAGCCAGCGTAAAGCTCACATGCCTGTATCGCCATTAGCTCCGCTATCGATAGCAATACAGCACAATGCCTGCACAACCCGATAAGCACCATGCCGACCGAAAAACTTACCAGCCCCTCTCTCCCGCCCGAACGCCGTCGCCTGCTGCAAAGGATGGCGCAAACAGCGCTGTTTGCCGCCGCACCGGCCTGGGCAGCACGCAGCGCCAGCTCGGACAGCGCGCTCTGGCCTCAGGACAGCCGGGTTCCCGGCGGCGTCGCGCGCCTGTCGCTGGGCCCGGCTTCCGCACGTCCCCTGGTCACGGCCGCTGAGGCCGAGGTTCTGGTGGTGGGCGACATGATCGAGTGGACCGCACTCGTGGGCATACCGCTTGCAATCACACCGGGTGAGCAAAGCGTTGGCGTGAAGACCGATGGCCGTTTGCGCACCATGAGCTTTACGGTGCGCGACAAACAGTATGTGGAGCAACGCCTCAAGGTCTCACCCAAGACGGTGGATCTGTCTGCCGAAGACAATGCCCGCTACGAACGCGAGGCCGCCCACCTGAAGACCGTGATGGCCACCTTCACCGAGCCGCCGCCTTCCGGCAGCCTGCACATGCGCGTACCGGTGCCGGGCCGCCGCTCCAGCAGCTTCGGCCTGCGCCGCGTCTTCAACGGCCAGTCACGCAATCCACACAGCGGCATGGACATTGCAGCCCCCACGGGCACGCCGGTGCGTGCACCGCTGCCCGGCAAGGTGATCGATGTGGGCGACTATTTCTTCAACGGCGGCACGGTCTGGCTGGACCATGGCGGTGGCCTGCTCACCATGTACTGCCACCTGAGCCAGGTGGATTGCAAACCGGGCGACCAATTGCAGACAGGCGATGCCTTCTGCAAGGTCGGAGCCACCGGCCGCGTGACCGGTCCCCACCTGCACTGGAGCGTGATGCTGAACCGCGCCATGGTGGATCCGGCGCTGTTCATCTGAACGGATCTCGCCGACAAAAAAGCGGCTCCCGGAGCCGCTTTTGACTATTTTGCTATCAAATCAGGACATAAAACGCTTACCTACAAAGCGCTACAGACCGATTTAATCGAAACTATGGCGCATCCTGATCCTGCTTCAGATAGTTCTCCACCAGCTCGAAAAAACTGTCGTAGAAGCTGCGCTTGGAAATGGTCTCGCTGCCTACCTTGACCAGTGAATCGTTGCTGGAAGAAAACGGCAGCGAAAGCGACCCCAGAGCGCTTACGCCCACGCTGGCCGAGGTTGCGCTCTTCTTGAGCGAATAGCGATCCTGCAGCGCTGTCGCGAAACCCAGGCTGACCAGACCGTCGCTGGTCTGCGGCACGCAGACCACACGGAAATTGATTTCCAGGTTGGTCTCTGTATTGGGCTGGAAGTTCTTGCGCCCTTCGATTAGCTCCTGCGTCCTGGCCGTGGCGATATAGCCCTGGCTCAGCAAGGCGCGGCGCGCAGCCTCGCAGGTCTGTGCCGGTGTCGCATCAAAGCCGCGGGAGAAGGTAGAACTGGAGTCGAAAGTCTCCTGCACCGGCATCTGCTGCGGTGCAGTGGCCGAGCAGGCGCCCAGCAGTCCCGCCAACATGCCAACAGCACCCAACCGCCCCCAATTCAGACCGAACAAAGCAACACCACCTAAGCGCACAGAAACTCCTTGATGCCCGGACCATATTCTCTTCAACAGCCCAAGCTTCGAAGCGTAGCAGCTTGGCAAAGGCTAATTTGACGAAGCGCTGTCTAGCCGTACGGATTTTTGCGATCTTTACCGGGCTTTCATCCTTCTGGTTTTGCCACTCCCGTCAGCGAGCTGCATTTGTTGACACTCTGAGGCCATGGAACCTCCAAACAATGACCAAGGTTGGGTTAAGGTCAGATACAACCCGCAGGGAACTGATATGGTCAGCCAGACTCTTTAAGTGCTGACACGGTTTGCCGTATTCCTCCATTCCCCAAAAAGGAAACCCTATGAAATTTCGCTGGACCTGGTGCCTTCCCCTTGTTGCTTCCATGACGCTCGCCGCCTGCGGTACGACAGGCGGCGGCGGTGCAGGCAAACCCGGCCCCTCCGGCCCTACAGGCCCCGCAGGTGATGCCACATCGCTGACCGCCTATCACTGGAAGCTGCAGCAGGCCTACACGCCTGCCGGCAATGAGGACCAGAGCTGGTTCCTGAGCTCCAGCCAGGCCCCCATCGAGCTGGACTTTGTGGACCAGCGCGTCGTCGTCAAGAATCTGTGCAACGTCATCTCGTCGGCCTACAGCATCGAAGGCCAGCGCATCAATCTGCAACGCGGCATGAGCACCTTGCGTGCCTGCAACGACAACCAGCTGATGATGCTGGAGCAGCAGGTCGCGCGCATTCTGCCCACGGCCAAGCAGTGGAACGTGCAGCTCGGCGGCTCCGCCGCAGAGCAGCCTCGCCTGACGCTGCAGTTCATCGACGGCACGCGCTGGCAGCTCAACGGCAAGCCCACCGCCCAGACCCAATACGGCAGCGCGCCCGAGCGCATCTTTCTGGAAGTGGCCCCCGAGCGCAAGGCCTGCAGCCATGGCGTGATCAAGGACTACCAATGCCTGCAGGTGCGTGAAATCCGCTATGGCGACAACGGCGTCAAGACCTATACCGGTCAGTGGGAAAACTTCTACAGCGAGATCGAAGGCTACAAGCATGAAGCCGGCGTGAGCAATGTGCTGCGCATCAACCGCTTCAAGCGCCAGAACGTGCCCGCCGACGCATCGAGCTATGTCTATGTGCTGGACATGGTGGTGTCTTCGGCCATCGCCGACAAGCGCAAATAAGCCAGAACTCTGGCACCGAAAAGCCGGCCATGGTGCCGGCTTTTTTGCATTCTCATGCGCCGATGTTTCACGCCCCACGCGCATCCATCACGGTTTGCTGCCGGATGCGATTTTCGTTTGGCCATAGCCACTTAGAGTGGCATTGCCTGAACGCAACCGCTCGGCAAGCACGATGGCAGGTTATGCCCAGCGACTGTGGAGCCGCCTGTGGACAAACCTCGGGAAAACGGGGCAAAGCCGCACCGGCGCTAGCTTGGGCCGCAGCGATCAAAAAATACGCAGCGTCCGGTGGTCCTTTGATGTTTCACGGACAAAAAACCGACATCGTTCGGATGTCGGCAAGAGAGGAAGACACTGACCTCTCACACACTCTTCGAGCTGAGCCCTGCCTGCGCTGCATGCCGGGCAGGAGCCGGCAGATTCAACGCAGGCGGAAGCGGCCTTCGACAAACATGGAGGAACGATGACCGGATTCGCACTGGTTGTCGGCATAGGACCAGAAGGCCTGCACCGTGCCTTTGGCCGAATCGATGACCTGGCTTACCGTGAAGCCGGTTTTCTCGATCCAGTTCAGAAAATGCAGATGGTCGCTGAGTTGCAGATAGCTGAGATTCTCGCAACCCTCGGAGATATGCCCCTGCGAGTCCACCACGCGCCAGCGCATCTGCCCGCTGGCGGTGTAGCGGACCTGGGCCTGACTGTCCGGGAATTCAATGACTGCTTCGCGGCCCAGAAGAGTTCCTGCGTATTGCATCGAAAGCATGGACATGATGTCACTCCTTGAGAGAAAGCTTCGCTATTCATAAAGCAAAACCGTTTGCGTGAAGCTATGATGACTCCGCGCCGTTTTTTTGCGTGTGGGAAAGTGACTCATGCCTTCGTCGGTAAACATTTTTTGACAAACAAGGCTTCTCTCCTGCACGGCTTGACGGCCAATCCGCAGCCTGATTGCCGGATACGAACTGCAGCAGGGGTGAATGCTCATGGCGGGCACAAGTTGTGCAGAAAACAAGGCGATCGCGCATACTCGGCCCTCTGACCTTTCTGGTCGCCGAGGCAGGAAGCCCGCCCAGGCCGTCCCCAGCCTCCCCGGCCGCATTCACGGATCTCACCTTGTCCAGCCCCGTCCCACCCTGCGTCCCCCAGGCCTCCACCGTTGCGCCCTTGCGCGACCCCGCTTTTGTCAATTTCGTGCTGGCACGCATGCTGGCCATGTTTGCCCAGCAGATGCAGGCCGTGGTGGTGGCCTGGCAGGTCTACGACATCACACGCGAGCCGCTGTCTCTGGCCTATGTGGGGCTGGCGCAGTTCCTGCCCATGGCGGGCCTGCTGATTCCCGCCGGTGACCTCAGCGACCGCATGAGCCGCAAACGCCTGCTCGGCATCAGCTGGCTGGTGGCTGCGGTGTGCTCGGGACTGCTGTGGCTGCTGGCCGAGAGCGGAGCGCACGATGTGCACTGGATCTACGCCGTGCTGGTGCTGTTTGGCTGCAGCCGGGCGTTCAGCGGACCAGCGCTGCAAAGCCTGCTGCCGCAGATCGTCGCCCGCGAGCAGCTGGCCAAGGCCCTGGCCACCAACAGCATGCTGATGCGCATCTCGGCGATTGCCGCTCCCGTGCTGGGCGGCCTGCTCTATGCACTCGGTGGCGGCGTGCTGACCTATGCGGTCTGCGGCATCGCCCTGATTCTGGGCGCGGTCCTGCTGAGCCAGGTCCCCGTGCGCTTTGCCAGCCCCAGGATCGGCATCGACGGGCAAACCACCATGTGGCAGCGCTTTGCCGAAGGCCTGCATTTCATGCGCACCCGCCCCATCATTCTGGGCACCATCTCGCTTGATCTGTTTGCCGTGCTACTGGGCGGCGTGGTGGCATTACTGCCCGTCTATGCACACGAGGTGCTGCAGGTCGGCCCGCAAGGTCTGGGCCTGCTGCGCTCCTCGATGGCCGCGGGCGAGGTCTGCATGGGCCTGTGGCTGGCGTCTCGTCCCATCAACCGCCGCGTGGGCAAGGTGATGTTTGCGGCCGTGGCCGTGTTCGGACTGGCCAATCTGGTGTTTGCGCTCTCGCACTGGTTTGTGCTGTCCATGCTGGCCCTGGCCGTGGCCGGTGCAGCCGATATGGTCAGCGTCTATATCCGAGGCGCACTGGTGCAGTTTTCCACGCCCGACCATATGCGCGGCCGCGTGAATGCGGTGAACATGCTGTTCATCGGCTCGTCCAACGAACTCGGCGAGTTCCGCGCGGGCAGCAGCGCCTCCTGGTTCGGCGCCGTTCCTGCCGCCATTCTGGGCAGTCTGTGCACGCTGGGCGTGGTGGGCGGCTGGATGACGCTGTTCAAGCCGCTGCGCGATGTGGACAGGCTAGAGGATGCCGCACGCGTGAGCGGTGTCGCCGGCCCCGCAGCCACTTGAACCAGACTGGCTGACGGCGATTCATTGATCGGCGTTGCAGCCTGTTCCCATCAAAAAAGCCTCGCCGATGTCGCGAGGCTTTTTTTCAGGGCTGCAGGGGTTTACAGCAGCTCGGCGCGCAGCTGGTCGGCGCTCTTGGGCGAGAGCAGACCGGGGGCCACGTCAAACACGGTCTTGCCGCCGTGCTGGCCGCTCTGGGCCATGCGGTGCACGGCACGGGCATAGGCCACCAGCACGCTGGAAGTGAACTCGGGGTTGCTGTCCAGCTGAAGACGGTATTCGATGACCTGCCTGTTCTCGGCACTGGTGTTGCCGCTGCGGATCACAAAGCCGCCATGGGGCATGCGGGCATGGTCGCGGGCCAGTTCCTCCGCACTGATGAAGTGGACCGTGGTGTCGTACTGGTCGAAGTAGTGAGGCATTTCCACGATGGTCTTGCGCACGGCCTCGGCATCGGCCCCCTGCTTGAGCACCACATGGCATTCACGCTGGTGCTTTTCGCGGGTGGACAGTTCGGGGCGCACGCCGGAGCGCACCTTGTCGACCGCCTCCTGCACGGGGATGGTGTACTGCACGCCACCGGCCACGCCTTCCACGCGGCGGATGGCATCGGAATGGCCCTGGCTCAGGCCCTTGCCCCAGAAGGTGTAGGTGGCGCCGTCAGGCAGCAGGGCTTCGCCGAGCACACGGTTGATGGAGAACATGCCCGGGTCCCAGCCGGCCGAGATCAGGGCCGTGCACTGTCCGCCCCGGGCAGCCTTGTCCACATTGGCAAAGTGCTCGGGGATGCGGGCATGGGTGTCAAAGCTGTCGACCAGATTGAAATGGGCTGCCAGCTCGGGCGCCTGCGTGGGCAGATCGTCCTTGGAGCCGCCGCAGAGAATCAGCACGTCGACCTGGCCTTTGTGCGACAGCAAGGCGTCCATGGAGTGCACGGACGTGCCTGCATCCAGGGGCTTGAGTCCGGAAGGGTCGCGTCGGGTGTAAATCCCCTTGAGCTGCATATCGGGGTTCCTGGCGACAGCAGCTTCCACGCCGCGGCCCAGATTGCCGTAACCGACGATAGCAACGCGGATAGGGGATGGGGTCGATGCCATGACGAGCAGTTCCTTCAAAGAAAACAAAGCTTCCATTATTGCCCTGCGATGCACCAATCTGGGGCAACAACTCCGGCACTCTCAGTCCGATGTGTGTGAACGCCCACGCCATGAATGCAGCAGGCCGTCGAGGATCAGCAGGCCCACGGCGGCAAAGATCAGCGCGTAGCTGGTCTGCTGCTGCGGCTCCATGCTCTCGCCCAGCAGCCAGGCCACCACGACCAGCAGGACGGGTTCCACATAGGACAGCAGTCCGAACAGACCCAGCGGCAGCCAGCGACTGGCAATCATGTACAGCGCCAGCGCCACGGCGCTGACCATGCCCAGCAAGGGCAGCAGGGCCCATAGCATCGGATGGCCCGCCACCAGCGGCCAGCTGCCGGGCGCACGCAACGTGAAGCCGACGGCCACCGGCACCAGCAGGGCCATGTCGATCCAATGACCGGCCAAGGTATCGGTCTGCAGCCAGCGACGCAGCGAGAAATACACCGTGTAACCCAGCGCCACCACCCAGGTCTCCCAGGACATGCCGCCCGCCTGCCAGAACTCGTGTGCCACGCCCGCAGCCGCCACCAGCGTGGCAAGGCCCTGGCCGGGCGTCAGGCGCTCGGCAAACAGCAAGCGCCCGGCCACGACCATCACCAGCGGCAGCAGGAAATAGCCCAGCGACACCGGCAGCGCACGCCCGTTCATGGGTGCCCACATGAAAATCCAGAGCTGCACGCCCAGCAGCGCCGAGCTCAGCACCAGCAGCAGTCCAAAGCGGGGCTGGGCCAGGGCTCGCGCCAGCAAGGCGCGTACCGCCGCCACCTCCTTGAGAGCGAACAGCAGGGCCGTGGTGAAGGGCAGCGTCACCAGCACGCGCCAGCCAAAGATCTGCTCGCCATCGAGCGGGGCGAGAAAAGGCGAGAGGTAATACAGCGAAGCGAACAGCACGGACGCGAGTACCGAAACCACCACGCCCTTGAACATCACAGACACAAGATCAAGCCTCCAATTGGCTGCCAGCCCTGATCCGTCATGCGCTGGCAGCAGTCCCCAAAAATGGGCCGGCGTCGAGCGGCCCGCACCGATTCTCGGCCAAGGCGCGGCCTGCCTTCAGGCAGACCCTCGTCAGCAAAGCTTTGCGCTGTGCGCTAGAGTGCGGCTCGCCCTGTACTGCTGCCCTCTTCATGCCCGACGCCGCCCACAATCCCTTTTTGCATATCCTCTGGCAGGACGAGCATCTGGTCGCGGTCTACAAACCCGCCGGCTGGCTGGTGCACCGCACAGGGCTGGATGCGCACGAGACCCGCTTTGTCATGCAGACGCTGCGTGACCAGCTGGGCCGCCATGTCTGGCCCGTGCACCGGCTGGACAAGGGCACTTGCGGCGTGCTGCTCATGGCGCTGAACAAGGAAGCGGCCCAGGCCCTGGCGGCCCGCTTTGCAGCCCATGAAACCCGCAAGGAATATCGGGCCCTGGTGCGCGGCTGGCTGCCCGAAGTGGTGGAAGTCGATCATCCCCTCAAGCCCGACGATGCGCCCGAGGATGCTCCTGTGCAGGAGGCGCACACGCGCCTGCGCTGTCTGGCACGCCTGTCCTGGCCCGAAAGCTGGGACGGCCGGCACCCCGAGACCCGCATCAGTCTGGTCGAGGCCCTGCCCACCACGGGCCGCCGACACCAGATCCGCCGCCACCTCAAGCATGTGGCCCACCCCATCATCGGCGACGCCACCCACGGCAAGGGTCCGCTGAACCGCTGGTGGGCCGAACGCCTGGGTCAGCAGCGGCTGTGGCTGCATGCCAGGGCACTGGAGATCGCCCACCCTGTGAGCGGCCAGCTCCTGCGCTTCGAGGCCGACTGGTCCGCCCTGCCCCAGGTACAGGAAGCGCAGGACTGGCAAAAGCTGCTGGCCCTGCCGGGCTGGCAGCCAAGGCCATAAAAATAGCTTTCAGCCCTTATATATCAATCACTGACAGCTATTATTTTTGCAATCACTCAGACTTGGGCGTGGCACGAACCCACTTGCCTTCCTCGTCGAACTGCAGGCTGGGTGCGGCCACAAACTCGTATTGCGCCTCGGGATCGGCCTTGAGCTCGCCCTGCAGCAACTCCACCAGACGCTCGTTGCCCATCTTGAAGCCACAGGCCTGGGCGTGACCACCACCGCCTAAGCTCTCGGCCAGAGGAATGCAGTTGAACTCCGAGCGCGAGCGCAGGCCCACCTTGGTGCCCTTGTGATTGGCATGCCACATCAGCGCAAAGCTGCCGCTCTGGCGCGCCAGCAGGTCGCCCACCTGGCTATGGAACATGCCGGGGCAGTTGACCATCAGGCCCTGCCTGCCGTTGAACACCAGTACCTGGGCGCCGTCGGCGATATCGGCGCAGAGCTTCTGGAATTTCTCGTCCATGGCACCGCCGCGGGCCATGTAGACGGCTTCCTGCTCGGGCGTGAAGGCCGCGATCTCGGCCCAGCGCTCGAAGCTGCGCACGGGCTCCATGTCCAGGGCGGCCAGAAAGGCCGCACTTTCGGGGAACTCCCATTTCCAGATGTCGCGGTCCTCAATGTAGCGGATCAGGCCGGGCACGGGCTTGTCGGCCTGGAAAAACTCCCAGGCCAGGCGTGCGCCGGACTTGTTCATATCGAAATGGATCACGCCGCACTGGCACTGGTAGCCGCTGAGCTTCTCGGCCGCGCTCTTGTGGTGGTCCAGCACCACGAGCTTGGCCACGCGCGACTCGATATCGGCCATCAGTGCGGGCTCGAAGGCGAAGTCCAGCACATAGACGGCGCGGCCGGCCAGCTCGCCCAGGTCGTCGGCCGTCTGAATCTCGCCGTGGTCCAGGCCGCGAAACTCGGCCTGACCTTCATAGAACAGCCAGGCCGCCAGCGCCGCGCCAAAACCGTCGGGGCAGCGACGGCCATGGTAGAGGATGAGGGGATTGGGATCGTTGCGATCGGGACGCACCAGCAGCTGCTGGAACAGGGAGATTTTGGCGTTCTGTGCGGTCATAAGCCCGTATTTTCGCCGTTTGCGCCCGGGCAGGCTGCTGCGCAGGACATTGCCGCTGCATCAGACCGCTGCTAGAGCCGCTGCCCGGGCCCGCCAAAACAGGTCTGACGGGACATTCGCCCCCGAGCGCCACAGAGATCGGGCCTGGTGAGTCACCGCTTGCTTTTTTCTCGGTTAGCACAAACGCTGAAATCCCTGATTTCGGTATCTACCTAAGCCCCCACTCCTCGCGTACGCCTATGATGGGGGTCTTGCTATTGAAATGCTGCGGTCACCGGCAGGCCCGCGACGCTTGCCTGCCACGACAGTTACAGCGCTGGGTGCTCCGCGGCCCCTGTATGCGATCTACACCCGATATCACTCCTCACCTCGGTACGCTGCTCAGTTTTCGCCGCGACCTGCATGCCAATCCTGAGCTCAAGTACGAAGAGCACCGCACCGGCGACAAGGTCGCGGCATACCTCACGGCCCTGGGCCTGACCGTGCATCGTGGCCTGGGCCAGACTGGCGTCGTCGCCAGCATCTACGGCAAGGGCCGCAGCAAGGACAACCCCGGTCGCAGCATCGGCATCCGCGCCGACATGGATGCCCTGCCCGTCACGGAAATCAACTCCTTCGAGCACATCAGCCAGAACAAGGGCCGCATGCATGCCTGCGGCCACGACGGTCACACCACCATGCTGCTGGGAGCCGCCACCACGCTGTCGCAGCAGCCCGACTTTGACGGCACGGTGCACCTGATCTTCCAGCCCGGCGAAGAAGGCGGTGCCGGCGCCAAGGCCATGATGGATGACGGCCTGTTCGAGAAATTCCCCTGCGAGGCCGTGTTTGCGCTGCACAACTGGCCCTCGCTGCCGGCCGGCCAGATGGCCGTGCGTGTCGGCCCCATCATGGCCTCCACCCTGCGCTTCCAGATCAAGGTGCACGGCAAGGGCGGCCACGCCGCCATGCCCCACACCACGCTGGACCCGATTCCCGTGGCCTGCGCCATCGTCAGCCAGCTGCAGACCCTGGTCTCACGCAGCACCGACCCCCTGGATTCGGCCGTGCTCACCGTAGGCAAGATCACCAGCGGCACCGTGGAAAACATCATTCCCGATGACGCCATCATCGCCGGCACCGTGCGCACCCTGAAGAAGGAAACGCGCGAGATGTTCATTGAAGGCATCAAGCGCATCAGCGAGCATGTGGCCGCTGCCCACCAGTGCAGCGCCGAGTTCACGCTGCGCCCCGGCTCCTATCCCAACACCACCAACCATGCCCGCGAAGCCAAGTTCATGGCCACCGTGATGCGCGAGGCAGTGGGTGAGGACAAGGCCTTTGACGACGTCTTGCCCGCCATGACCTCGGAGGACTTCGGCTTCATGCTCGAGGCCGTGCCCGGTGCCTATGGCTGGATCGGCAACGGTCCTGCCAACGGCCAACCCGGCGTGAGCCTGCACAATCCGGCCTACGACTTCAACGATGACAACATCGGCCGCGGCTCCCGGTTCTGGGATCTGCTGGCGCGTCGCTACTTCGAGCAGCCGGCAGCCTGATCACGGCCAGCCACGCCATTCATCGCTGAAAGCCCTCAACCAGCAATGGTTGCGGGCTTTTTCACGTCTTGACATCCGTATCGGGCTCACCCAGTACCTCGACCTGCCAGCGCTGCTGCGGCATGGGCATCCCGAGCAGCATGCCCTGCAGCACGATGTCCGGGTTCCATCGCGTCAGCTGCAGCGCCTGCTCGGACAGCTCCACGCCTTCGGCCACCACGCGCAGCTGCAAGCGGTGCGCCACCAGCAGCATGGCCTCCACCAGAGCTGCGTCCTTTTCGGAGCGATGGCTGCCGCTGACGAAGCTCCTGTCGATCTTGAGCTCCTGGATCGGCAGATGCTGCAGGCTGTACATGCTGGAATAGCCGGTGCCGAAGTCATCGAGAGAGATCTCTATGCCCAGGCCGCGCAAGGCCAGCATGCGCCGGCGCGCCTGGTCCAGATCCCGCAGCAAGGTGCCTTCGGTGATCTCCAGCGTCAGCTGGCGCGCATTGGCACCGGTCTCCCTCAGTATCTTGTCCAGCGTGGCCATGAAGTCCTCATGCCCGAACTGCTGGGCGCTGACGTTGACCGACAGACGCAGACCGCGCTCTGCCATTGCCGGTCTCGCCAGCAGCGTACAGGCCTGACGCAGCACCCAGTCACCCAGACGCACGATGAGCTCGGACTCCTCGGCCACCGGAATGAACTCTCCCGGACTGACCAGCCCCCACTCAGGATGCTGCCAGCGCACCAGCGCCTCGGCGCCCACACAGCGGCCGCGCGCATCGGTCTGGCTCTGCAGATAAAGGCGCAGCTCGCCCTGGGAGATGCCGTGGTACAGATCCTTGGCAATGCGCACGCGCCGGTAAACATCCTGAGCCATGCGCGGCTCGAACAGGACCACGCTGCCCGGCCCGCCCTGCTTGGCCTCATGCAGAGCCACGCTGGCAAAGCGCAGCACGTCATGGCTGTTGCCGCCCTTGAGGGCCGGCTCCAGCACCGCGCCGCCTATGCAGCAGCTGACAAACTCGGTCTCGATCCAGCTGTTGAGGGAAAACGGCTTCTGCAAGGCCTTCTTCAAGGTCAGCGCGTACTGCTGCAGCTGCTCCTCCACGCCCTGGGCATGCTTGTGCAGGCTATCGAAAACGATGGCGAATTCCGCAGCCGCGATACGCGCAATCCAGGCATCGTCAGGCAGCGCCTCGACCAGTCTGGCCCCCATGGCCTGCACCAGCTCGTCGCTGTGCTGCATGCCATGCACATCGTTGAAAACGGAAAAGCGATCCACATCCAGAAGCAGCAGGCCATGGCAGGCATCCTGGCGGGCCAGGTTCAGCTCGCGCAGATGCAAGGTCAGCGAATGGCGGTTGGGCAGGCCCGTGAGCGGGTCCAGATAGACCAGGTCATGGATGCGGCGCTCGGCCAGCACGCGCTCGGAGAGATCGCGCTTGAGCTCCACATAGTTGACGACCTCGCCCTGCGGCGTACGAATCGGTGTCACCAGCACCGATTCGCGCAAGGCCTCGCCCTTGCTCGTGCGATTGGTCATCTCGCCGCGCCACAGCGTGCCCGTGGCCAGTTGCTTGAGCGCGCGCTGACGATGACTGCGGTCCATGCCCATGGTAGAGACCAGCTCGGTCGACTGGCCGAGGACCTGTTCGCGCGCATAGCCCGAGCGGCTCAGAAAGGCCTCGTTGACATACACGACCTTCAACTGGGGATCGGTGATGACGATGCTCTCCGGGTTCTGCTCGACCGCCCGGTAGAACTTGCGCAGCTCGTTCTGGCTGGCCTCCAGTGCCGCCAGCGTTTCCATGCTTTTCTGCACGCGTCGTCCCAGGCTGGCCCTGGCCTGCAGGCAAATGATGAGCACCAGCATCATCATGCCCACCACATGGATCAGTGCCAGCAGGTGCTCGGTTGCCGACAGCGCCGCAGCCGGCATGCCGATCTGGGGCGCCAGCCACCACAGGGCGGCGACGACCAAGGTGGACAGGCCCAGCATCGCCAGGGCGGCACGCGTGCCCTGCACCCAGACCGCGACCACCAGCCAGGCTGGGAAAGCCATCACGGCGGGCCCGTAAAGCCCTCCCGCGTGCCAGGCCCAGAGCAGGCTCAGCAGCCAGTTTCCCCAGACAAAACAGGACACGGCCCAGGCCCATTTCCTGGTCTTGGCCAGCCCCATGCACAGCAGCGACAGCAGCATGACGCCGCCGGACAGCACCAGATCCACGTCATCCACCGCGGGTGCCAGCAACCAGACCAGACTCATCATGGCGCCCAGGACCCACATCCAGAGACAGCCCAGCCACACCATGCGACGCATGGGCAACCGGTATCTGGTCTCGACAAAATGACGCCGCATGCAAGCCCTTTAGCATTCAGACTGGATGATGAATGCTAGGGGCAGTTGCCAATTAGTTCAATCGCCCTGGCAAGTCTGATTCAGAAAATCTGTACGCTAGGCCAGCCTGCCCAATGCCATCTGCCTGCGCCGCCCGGGGGCCGGGCGTTAGCCGCAAGCTCAGGGCTGCCGGCGGCGCGCGCTTCGGCGCGCCTTGGTCTGGGCGTCCTTTCTGGCCTGGCGCTCCGCATCCTTTTGCTGGCCCTCGGCAAGCCAGGCCTCAAATTCGGCTGGTGTCTCCAGCGTGATGCGGCCAATGCTCACATCGCGGAAGTCCGTCAGCACCAGCTCGGCCGCCTTTTGCAGATTCACGCGGCCGCCGCTCATCACGGCACCGCGCTTCTTGCCGATCAGCGTCAGCAACTCATCGTCGTGCAGTGCAGCGATCTCCTGGGCCGAAATGCCCAGCTTGTAGCGCGCCTCCAGCATGGGGGCATAGTGCTTCTGCAGATACAGCAGCAGCTCCAGCGCCACCAGGTCTTCGTCATAGGCATTGCGCCCCACGGCACCGCTGGCAGCCAGGTTGTAGCCGCTTTTCTCCACGATGATGCGCGGCCACAGCATGCCCGGCGTGTCCCAGAGGTAGAAATCGTCGGCCAGCACGATGCGCTGCTCCAGCTTGGTCACACCGGCCTCGTTGCCGGTCTTGGCCTGGGTCTTGCCGCTCATGGAGTTGATCAGCGTGGACTTGCCCACATTGGGCACGCCGCAGATCAGCACGCGCATGGGCTTGGCCAGACCGCCGCGCGCGGGCGCCAGCAGCTTGCACTGCTCGATCAGGCGCTTGGTGGGCGCCGGCTCCGAGGCGTCCAGCCCAATGGCGCGGGTCTCGCTCTGGGCGTTGTACCAGTCCATCCAGGCCTTGGTCTGTACCGGATCGGCCATGTCCTGCTTGTTGAGTATCTTCAGGCGCGGCTTGTGGCCCGTCATCTCCTGCAGCAGGGGATTGGCGCTGGAGCCAGGCAGGCGCGCATCCAGAACCTCGATGACCACATCGATTTCCTTGACGCGCTCCGTGATGGCCTGACGCGTCAGATGCATGTGACCGGGAAACCATTGGATGGCCATAGCGCAGATCTTTCTTGTTGTGCGGGGTGTGGGCACGCAATCGGCACAAACACCCTTTTATGTCGGTGAATTCAGGCGCGCAAGGATAATCTGCCTCTGCCTTTCTGACCTGTCCGCTCGCTTATGCCCCTGCCATCCGCCCCCCAAAAGCCCAAATCGCGCAACGAAATCCTGATCAAAGGCCTGACGATTGCGCTGATCGGCATCATCATCTTGCTGGCTCCGGTGTTCAAGCCCGAAAGCGGCATCGCCCAGCTGTTTGCCCAGTCCCACATCGTGGGCTGGTTCGCCCTGGTGCTGGGTCTGGCATTCATAGCCCAGTTTCTCTGGGTTCGCTTCAGGAAATGAGCGATGCGGCCCTGCTGCAGCCGCTGACCCAGGCTCGCAGCCAGATCGCGCTCTGGCAGCAGCGCGCCGCGGCAGCGGAGGTGACGCTGCGCCAGCCGCCACCCGAGCCCACGAGCTGCTGCGGGCGCGGTTGCAACGGCTGCGTCTGGGAAGGCTATTACGGTGCGCTGTCTTTCTGGCTGGAGGATGCGTCCGAAGCCCTGAGCGCAGGCTGAAACCAGGCTGCCGGAACTTATGCCGTTTCGGCTTCCAGCGCAGGCAGGGTGCGCGGATGAGCCTCATCTTTCATAGCATCATCATCGAAATCGATATCGACGATCTCGTTGCCCAGCGACTGGTAGCTGACCCGGAAACGCCCTGCCCCGGCCTCCAGTCGCTGCGCCTGATGGAATAGCTCGCGCGCCGCCGCACTGGACTCCGCCACCAGACCCGCGTTCTGGCTGGTCATATGGTCCAGGGCCTGCACCGCCTCGCTGATCCGGGCAATGCCCTGGTTCTGCGCCTGGGCCGCCTCAGTGATCGATGCGATCAGACCGCTGACCGTGCGCACATCGCGCACGATATGCTCCATGCGCTGACCGGCCTGCAGCGCCAGTGTCTGGCCCGACTTCATCTGCCGGGTGGAATGGTCCATCAGCTGGCGGATCTGCTTGGCCGCTTCGGCACTGCGCTGGGCCAGCTCGCGCACCTCGGCTGCCACCACGGCAAAGCCGCGGCCCTGGGTTCCGGCCCGCGCCGCCTCCACTGCAGCGTTCAGCGCCAGGATATTGGTCTGGAAGGCAATTCCGTCTATCACTCCCACAATGGCGGCCACCTGCTGGCTGCTCTGGGCCATGTGCTCCATGTTGCGCACCACCTCCTGCACCACGCTGCCGCCGCTGGCCGCCGCCTCGGCAGCGCTGCGCGCACTCTGGTCGGCATGGCGCGCACTGTCGGCAGAATGGGTGACCAGGGTGACCATGTTTTCTATGCTGCTGACCGTGGCCTTGAGCTGCTCTGCCGCATGGGCCGTGCGATCGGAGAGGTCGCTATTGTCCTGCGCCATCTGGCTGGATGCAGCGGCCACGGCTTCCACGCCGCCCTGCACCTCGCCCACCAGACCCCGTAGCTGACGCGTCATCAGCGCCAGCGACTGCATGAGCCGACCCAGCTCGTCGCTGCGCCCCGTTGACGGTGGCGTAAAACTCAGATCGCCTGCCGCAATGGTCTGCGCCAGCTGTACGGCCTCGCTCAGGGGAGTGGTGATGGAGCGAATCGTCGCCAGCGACAGCAGTGCTCCTACCAGACCCATGAACAGGCCCACACCCATGGCCATGCGCTTGGCGACAGCGGTTTGCTCGCGCCCCTGCTGCTCGGCATCCAGGCGCTGCTGCTGCTGGGCCTCGACAAAGGCATCCTGGGCCTGGACATAGCGCCTGGAGGCCGGGATCAGTTGCTCGTCCACCAGCTTCTGCGCCTCCCAGGCCTTGCCCAGGTCGCGCGCCTGATAGGCCTCTTCATAGATATCGAGCACGGCCTTGCGCTCCTGCTCCACCTTGGTCAGCCCGCCCCGATCCACCTCGGTCTGCGCATCGGCCCGCACCTGCTGCTGCAGACCTGCGGCCTGCTGCATCAACCCGCGCGCTTTCTGCGAGAGCTGAGCGATCAGATGCTCTTCCGACGAGAGCACGCTGGCCAGCGCTGCCTCCACACTCTGCAGTGTCAGCGCCTGCCAGCGCAGTGCTAGATTGATGCGCTTGTCCGTGGCCTGAACGGCTGCGCTGACCCGCTGCTCCACATTCTGCAAATAGCCGAACAGGCCGCCTGCCACCAGCACATTGCACAGCAACAGCCCCAGGAACAAGGCCCACATCTTGCGAGCCACCGAAAGGTTCTGGAATTTCTTCAACAACATGAGCACACCGCCGATCAAGCGCGGAGCGCAGCGCCCCGCCGACCGTTACGATATGAAACAAAGATGACAAGGCTGTGACATCGCCGCTGCAGCAAGAAGAAAAGCGCTTGCAGCCCAAAGGCCACAAGCGCTTTCAGCTATCGAATTCAGAGAGTCAGCGCAGGCTGGCCGGGTCCATATAGCGCTGGCGCCACTCTTCGAACGTCATGGTGTCGGCGGCCTCGATGGCCTGCTGTGCAATCACCGACTCCTGGCTCATCTGCTCGTAGCGCGCCTGCTGCTCGGCCGTCCAGGGCATGGCCAGCAAGGCATCGCGCGCCTTGGCGGACTGCGTGGTCATGAAGTCGATGAAATGGTTGTCATAGGCACCGGTGAGCTCCTGCAGCACATGGGCCGAGGGCGTGGACTGCGCGTCCTGCACGCGGGCCAGGGCCTGCTCCAGAGCGGCGCTGTAGTCGCCCGTGCCATGCGCGGCATCCAGCGCCTGGGCATAGGGACGGCATTGCTCCAGCACTTCCTGCGCCCATTCGGTCAGCAGCACCTGCTGGCCGTTGCGCACCAGCGTCAGGCCCGGCTCCCGGCCCTGCTCGGCAGCCAGATGCTGGTTGTGCTTGAGGTCGGCTATTTCCTGGGGCGTGTCATCGGGGCTGTCACTGTGCAGGCAGTGCAGGAGGAAGACGTCGATCATGCGCATGGTGGCCGGGGCGATGCCCACGGTTTCATAAGGATCGATGTCCATGAGCCGCACTTCCACATATTCCACGCCACGCTCGCGCAGCGCATGCAGCGGGCGCTCGCCGCTCTTGACGGTGCGCTTGGGGCGGATGGTGCCGTAGAACTCGTTCTCGATCTGCAACAGACCCGTACCCAGCTGGTTGTAGTCGCCCCCGGGGTTTCTCACGCCCAGTTGCTCGTAGGCCGGGTAGGGACGGGTCAGTGCCTCATGCAGCGAGTCCGCATAGCCCTCGAGTCCGTTGTAGCTGACATTGATGCTGGACTGCGCATCGCTCTGATAGCCCAGTCGCCCCATGCGCAGCGATGTGGCATAGGGCAGATACAGTGCGTTCCTGCCGTCGCCCAGCGGCTGCAGGCGATGCTCGCGCCCTTCCACAAAGCAGGGACACAGCGCAGGAGAGGCCCCGTACAGGTACAGCAGCACAAAGGCGTTGCGGCGGAAGTTGCGGATCAGCGCAAAGTACTGGTCGCTGCTCACGCCGGGCAGCGACCAGTTGTAATGAATCCCCGAGATGGTCTGCATGCGGCGGCCATAGCGGTGCCCCAGCCCCATGCGGTAGACGCTCTTGGAGCGACCCGAGTGCGAGCCGCCATAGCGGCCCAGCGGAATCGTCTCGTCCGTGGGCAGCCGGCAGGGCATGCTGGCGTTCCACATCAGCTCGCCGCTTTCGCTGAGGTTGCGCAGCACGAACTGATGGACTTCGGTCAGCTCGTCCAGGCATTCCTCGACCCCCAGGCGCGCGCCGGTGATGAGTTCCAGCTGGGACTCGCTGTAATCGGTGGTGATGTGCGGGTGCGTGAGAGCCGAGCCCAGTTCCGCGGGGTGCGGCGTCAGGGCCAGCGAGCCCGTGGCCAGTGCCCGCAGTCCCTCTTTCTCGATGCCGCGACGAATGCCCAGCAGCCTATCGGCGGTGGGCATATTCACGGCGGCCTGCGATGTCTTCATTGTTTTTACCTTCTTAGTGAAGACGCTGACGACAAACCTCGTCTGCCCAATCGCGCCCAGACGGCGAATGATAGAGAAACAAGGCGCAACGCGAAGGCGGCTGGCCGCTTAACCACGTTTTTCGGCCTGTTGAGCTGCTACAAGCCCGTGGCTGCTCCAGAAATTTGTCAGGTTAACCGAAGCCCTGGCATGAGCACATGCTCACTCCCAAACGGAAAAAGCCCTCGCGGGAGGGCTTTTTTCAGCTGTGCTAATCGCAGCTGGCAGCCGTCGCCGCCACCGGCACGGGGTAAAAAATGCCGCGAGCTTGGCTTTGATCAATGTCCATGCGCTTTCATGGCCTTGCCCACTTCCACCTGCCCCTGGACGGCACCGCTGGCCGGCACCTGCTGGCCCTCGCTGGCCGTGACTTCGGCCAGGCGCGCGGCCAGCTCCTCGGGAACGGTCTCGCCCATGCCCAGATAAATGCCCTCGGTCATGGTGATGTGCGCGGCCTCGAAACCGCCGGCACCGGCGCAGACAATGGTGCGCGTGGGTGCGCCCTCGTGCGCCAGCACCAGCATGGCGGGCACCACGGCCTCCGGCTTCAAGGCTTCCAGCACCGGCTCGGGCAGCAGGCCCGCCGTCATGCGTGTGGCCGCCGTGGGGGCCAGCGCGTTGACCCGGATATTGTGCTTGGCGCCTTCGATGGCCAGCGTCTGCATCAGCCCCACCTGGGCCAGCTTGGCCGCGCCATAGTTGGCCTGGCCGAAATTGCCATAGAGACCCGTCGACGAGGTCGTCATCACGATGCGGCCATAGCTCTGCTCCTGCATATAGGGCCAGACGGCCTTGCAGCAGTTGGCCGCGCCCATCAGGTGCACGTCGACCACCAGGCGGAAGTCCGCCATGTCCATCTTGGCAAAGCTCTTGTCACGCAGAATGCCGGCGTTGTTGACCAGAATGTCCACGCGCCCCCAGGCCGTGATGGCCTGCTTGACCATGGCCTGCACGGCTTCGAAGTCGGTCACGGAGGCCGCGTTGGCAATCGCCTCGCCGCCAGCCGCACGGATTTCATCCACCACCTGCTGCGCCGCCGTATCCGAGCCGCCCGAGCCGTCCACCGCGCCGCCCAGATCGTTGACCACCACCTTGGCGCCGCGCCTGGCCAGGGCCAGCGCGTGCAGACGCCCCAGACCGCCGCCCGCTCCCGTCACGATGGCCACACGACCTTGAAAATCCATTGCCATGATGTCTAGCTCCTTGCTTGTGCATTGATGCAATCACTTTAAGCGCCCATGCTGCAGCGCAACGTAGCGTTTGCGACTGCCTGCGGGTAAGTCTGGAGAATGCTATCAATCCGGAAGCTTTTACCGCAATCAGTCAATTGGTTTCAATATTAAAACTATTCAAACTTCAACATTTGTATGCGCTACAAGCTCTTTTATCAATAGCAAACATAGGTCATCCACAAGCGACGGGCTTTTCCCCAATTTTTCTCAACAAGCCTGTGGACAAGCCTGAATAGCTTTTGCAGCAATGTTTCAAGCACTTGATTTGCATGGAGTTTTGCAAACTGCCTGTTTTTTGATCAGACCACCGCCGACAGATGGCCACTTATCCCGTCCTACGCTGGACATCCTTGTGAACAACTGCACCTTCCCCATGAATAAGTCAGGCAAGTCGTTGATTTCTAACGGCACATTATCCAGCGCTGAAAAAACAGGCAATCCGCACCGGGCCCACGGCCTTGGCAAACCGGCTACAACAACGGGTTTTGCAAAGAATCACCACAGCGCCTCATGTCCAACGCCTCTGCTTTTGCCCCTCCCTTCTTCATCGCCAAGTGCGAGCCCAGCGGCCAGCAGGTCGACGCCTGGGCCGATCAGTCCCTGCTGGACTCGCTGGAGAGCGGCGGCGTGAACTGGCCCAGCTCCTGCCGCAACGGCACCTGCCGCACCTGCATGGGACAGCTGGTATCGGGCAGCGTGCACTACGACATCGAATGGCCGGGCGTGACGAGCGAGGAGCAGGCCGAAGGCTACGTACTGCCCTGCTGCGCCTATCCCGACAGCGATGTGGTGCTCAAGGATCATGAGTATCTGTAAGCCACTCTGAGCCGCCTCGCCGCTTCCCCCGAGGGGGACGGCATCATTGCTGGGGCAGGCATCCTCCGGGGCGGCTCTCGCTGGACGCCACGCATTGGAACTGCGTCCGGTTCTTGCACTGCATCATGGTTTCAGGGTCGGCTCGCGCGCTCAAAGCCCGCTCTGCAATAGAATGAGCGCTTTCCGCAAGGCCTTGCCCTGCAGAAAGCGGCTCCGCCCAGGCGGCCCCCGCCTCACACGTTCTTTGGAAGTCCTGCCTGCGCCCGTGGCGGCGTCGGCAATGCCTCACTGGTGCGTGTCATGCGCCAGCCGCCGACTGCAGTGCATCGCATCCAGTTCACGTCCAAGAAGGCATTCCATGAACAGCTCCCTCCAACCCGTGCCCATCTCGCCCGTCGAAGAAATCGTGGCGGAAATGCGTGCCGGCCGCATGGTCGTGCTCGTTGACGAAGAGGACCGTGAGAACGAAGGCGATCTGGTTCTGGCGTCCGACCATGTCACAGCGGAGGCCATCAACTTCATGGCCCGCTTCGGCCGTGGCCTGATCTGCCTGACGCTGACCCGCGAGCGCTGCGAATTCCTCAAGCTGCCGCCCATGGCCGCGCGCAACGGCACCGTGTACAGCACGGCCTTCACCATCTCCATCGAAGCCGCCGAAGGCGTGACCACCGGCATCTCGGCCGCCGACCGCGCGCGCACCATCCAGGTGGCCGTGAACAAGAACAGCCAGCCCAGCGATCTGGTGCAACCCGGCCATATCTTCCCGCTGCAGGCCGTGGACGGCGGCGTACTCATGCGCGCCGGCCATACCGAAGCCGGTTGCGATCTGGCCGCGCTGGCAGGCTGCACGCCCTCGGCCGTGATCTGCGAGATCATGAAGGACGACGGCACCATGGCCCGCCTGCCCGATCTGCAGCTGTTCTGCGCCGAGCATGGCATCAAGATCGGCACGATTGCCGACCTCATCGAATACCGCAGCCGCAACGAATCCCTGCTGCAGAAAGTGGGCAGCCGCCCCATGCAGACGGCCCATGGCGAATTCATCGCCCATGCCTTCCGCGACGTGCCCAGCGGCTCCGTGCACCTGGCACTGGTCAAGGGCGAATGGCAGCCAGACACCACCGTGCCCGTGCGCGTGCACGAGCCGCTGTCAGTGCTCGATGCGCTCGAAACCGGCCGCAACCAGCATTCCTGGTGCCTGGACGAAAGCCTCAAGTACATCAACGGCAATGGCCAGGGCGTGGCCGTGCTGCTCAACTGCAGCGAATCCGGCGAGCAGTTGCTGACCCAGTTCGAAGGCAAGGCCCGTTCGGCCCAGGCGCCGGAGCGCGGCCGCATGGACCTGCGCACCTATGGCGTGGGCGCGCAAATCCTGCGCGAGCTGGGCGTGAGCAAGATGCAGCTCATGGGCCAGCCCCGCCGCATGCCCAGCATGGCGGGCTACGGCCTGGAAATCACGGGTTACATCCCCAAGGAATAAGAGACGGAACACCAGATGCAAAACGCAGAAAAAGGCCAAGGCCAAAACCTGAACGGCGCCGGACTGAAGATCGGCATCGTGCAGGCACGCTTCAACGAAAGCATTACCAACACCCTGTTTGCCTCCTGCCGCGACGAGCTGCTGGCACTGGGTGTGAAGACCGAGAACATCGACCATGTCACCGTCCCCGGCGCACTCGAAGTGCCCGTGGCGCTGCAGACACTGGCCGACACCGATCAGTACGACGCCCTGGTGGCGCTGGGCTGCATCATCCGTGGGGAGACATACCACTTCGAGCTGGTAGCCAACGAATCGGGTGCAGGCGTGACACGCCTGAGCCTGGACTACCGGCTGCCGATCGCCAACGCGATCATCACCACTGAAAACATGGAGCAGGCCATCGCCCGCCAAGTCGAGAAGGGCCGCGACGCAGCCCGCGTCGCCGTGGAAATGGCCAATCTGCTCAACTCCTACGACGATCATGAGTGAAGAACAATCCAGCGAGTCCGGCTCGCGCCGCCCACCCCAGAAGCGCACCGGCCTGACCAGCACCGGCGCACGCAAGGCGGGCTCCAAGTCCAACCGCAGCCGCGCACGCGAATTCGCACTGCAAGGTCTGTATCAGCACATCGTGGGCCGCAATGCGGTGCTCGACATCGATCGCTTCACGCGCGATCTGGCCGGCTTTCACAAGGCCGACGTGGTGCACTACGACGCGCTGCTGCGCGGCTGCGTGGAAAACGAGGTCTCCCTGGATGCGCTGATCACGCCCAAGCTCGATCGCGGTCTGACCGAGATCTCGCCCATCGAACATGCCTGCATGTGGATTGGCGTGTACGAGTTCCAGAACTGCCCTGACGTGCCCTGGCGCGTGGTGCTCAACGAGTGCATCGAGCTGGCCAAGGAATTTGGCGGCACCGACGGTCACAAGTATGTCAACGCGGTGCTCAACGGGCTGGCTCCCGACCTGCGTGCCACCGAAGTGGCGCATGACCGCGCCAACAAGTCTGCCAGCTGAAGCGCTTGACCTGCAGGGCCGCGCCTGCACGGCCCTGCTGCCGCTGCATGCATAGTCAAAGCAAACACTGCAACAGGGCCGCTGGTGCTATCGTGCACCCGCTGGCTGGTTGCAGTTTTTTTATGGGCGCAAAGCTGCTGCAGCGCACGCCCTGCAGTTGCCCGATTGCTCCCGAACGCTGATTGATTGAAAGAATAACGTCGTCCATGTCCGTCATCGAGCTTTCCCGCCGCGCCCAACGCATCGAGCCTTTCTACGTCATGGAAATGGCCAAGCACGCGCAGGAAGTGGCCCGCCAGTCCAGCGCCAGCGGCACGCCCATGATCTACCTGAACATCGGCGAGCCGGACTTCAGCGCCCCGCCCCTGGTTCAGGAAGCGGCTGAGCGCGCCATCCGCGGCGGCCGCACGCAATACACCCAGGCTCCGGGCCTGCCCGAGCTGCGCGAGCGCAT
This sequence comes from Comamonas testosteroni TK102, assembly GCF_000739375.1. NCBI lineage: Bacteria > Pseudomonadati > Pseudomonadota > Betaproteobacteria > Burkholderiales > Comamonadaceae > Comamonas > Comamonas testosteroni. The sequence continues at coordinate 4,213,812 of NZ_CP006704.1, forward strand.
CAGCGCCTGGTACGCCAGCCGCTTCGGCGTGGACGTGCCGGCGCGCCGCATCATCATCACGGCCGGCGCCTCGGCTGCGCTGCAGCTGGCCTGCCTGGCGCTGATCGACGAGGGCGACGAGGTGCTGATGCCCGATCCCAGCTACCCCTGCAACCGCCACTTTGTCTCGGCGGCCGAAGGCAAGCCGGTGCTGATCCCCTCCTCGGCTGCGGAGCGCTTCCAGCTCAGCGCCGCCAAGGTCGAAGCGGCCTGGGGCGAGCGCACACGCGGCGTGATGCTGGCTTCGCCTTCCAACCCTACGGGCACCTCGATTGCTCCCGATGAGCTGCGCCGTATCCACGACGTCGTGCGCGCCAAAGGCGGGTTGACCATCGTCGATGAAATCTATCTGGGCCTGTCCTACGACGAAGCCTTCGGCCAATCGGCCCTGAAGCTGGGCGATGACATCATCTCCATCAACAGCTTCAGCAAATACTTCAACATGACGGGCTGGCGCCTGGGCTGGATGGTGGTGCCGGAGTCCCTGGTCGCGCCGATCGAGATGCTGGCCCAGCATCTGTTCATCTGCGCCAGCACCGTGTCGCAATATGCGGCCCTGGCCTGCTTCGAGCCTGAAAGCATCGCCGAATACGAGCGTCGCCGCGCCGAGTTCAAGGCCCGCCGCGACTACTTCATCCCGGCTCTCGAATCGATTGGCCTGCCCGTGCCCGTCAAGCCCGACGGCGCCTTCTACGCCTGGGCCGACTGCCGCGCTGCCGCCGAAAAGCTCGGCGTCAGGGGCAGCTGGGACTTTGCCTATGCGCTGATGAACCAGGCTCACCTGGCCATCACCCCCGGCCGCGACTTCGGTCAGGCCGAGACGGCAAACTATGTGCGCTTTTCCACTGCCAACTCCATGGAGCAGCTGCAGGAAGCCATTGCTCGCATGAAAAAGCTCTTCTGCTGAATCCGTGATGATGCAGAGCCAACCAGCGCCTTTGCCTGACGGTGCCGATGCCATGCAAGCCGCCGCAGCCGGGGTGTTCACATTCCCAATGCGCGTTTACTGGGAAGACACCGACGCCGGCGGCGTCGTGTTCTATGCCAACTACCTCAAGTTCTTCGAGCGTGCCCGCACCGAGTGGTTGCGCTCGCTGGGCATCGCCCAGCAAAAGCTGCGGGAACAAACCGGCGGCATCTTTGTCGTAACGTCTGCGCAGCTTGAATATCTGCACCCGGCGCGACTCGATGACCAACTCTTTGTTACCGCTAGCTTGAAAAGTGCCGGCCGTGCTTCGCTCACAATCGAGCAGCAGGCGCGGCTGGTGCATTCCGACAGTCAGTCCCAAGAGTCCACGCCGCTGTGCACGGGCTCGATCCGAATTGGGTGGGTGGATGGCACGACCATGCGCCCCGCGAGAATTCCGAACCATATCCTGGAGCAACTTTCATGAACTCCCAAGACATGTCCATCCTCAGCCTCATCATGCAGGCCAGCTGGGTGGTGCAACTGGTCATGCTGATCCTGGTGATCGCATCCATAGCGAGCTGGGCCACCATTTTCCGCAAGGCCCAGACCCTGAAGCGCGTGCGCACGCTCAACGACAACTTCGAGCAGGACTTCTGGTCGGGCACCAGCCTCAACGACCTCTACGCCTCTGCGGCGCAGAACGCCAAGACCGGCGGCCCCATGGAGCGCATCTTTGCCAGCGGCATGCGTGAATACCAGAAGCTGCGCGAGCGCCGTATCGGCGATGTCGCCACGCTGCTGGACGGCACGCGCCGTGCCATGCGCGCGAGCTTCCAACGCGAACTCGACGAAATCGAATCCGGCCTGTCCTTCCTGGGCACAGTGGCCTCGGTATCGCCCTATGTCGGCCTGTTCGGTACCGTGTGGGGCGTGATGCACGCCTTCACCGGCTTTGCCAATATGGAGCAGATCACGCTGGCCACCGTGGCCCCCGGCATTGCCGAAGCCCTGGTCGCCACTGCCATGGGTCTGTTTGCAGCCATCCCCGCCGTGACGGCCTACAACCGCTACGCCCACCACATCGACCGCATCGCCAGCCAGGAAGAGACCTTCATCGAGGAGTTCTCCAATATCCTGCAGCGCAATGTCGGTGCCACCGCCAGCGGCTCCGCCTCCGGCCATTGAGATGAAGCAGGCCCTGAGTCGCTTCGCGCCTGCCCCCTCCGTCTTCGGCAGGGGGACGACAGCTTCGCCGGGGCAGCCCCTGCTGCGCGGCAGCCATTGCCCGGTGTCTTCGGCCTGCGCTGAGCAGTCTATTTGTAAGGAGTGTGATCCATGCCAGCCATGAGTTCACGCGGTCGCAATCGCCGCACCGTCAACGAAATCAATATGGTGCCCTTCATCGACGTGATGCTGGTGCTGCTCATCATCTTCATGGTGACGGCGCCCATGCTCACGCCGGGCTCCATCAACGTGCCCAGCGCGGGCAAGTCCTCGCGCCCGCCGACCAAGAACATTGCCTATGTGCTGCTCGACAAGGACGGCAGCATCCAGTTCAAGAACGGCAGCAACACCCAGACCATCAAGCCAGGCGACCTCAAGGGTCTGGCCCAGTCCTGGCAGCAAGGCCAGGGCGAGGACAGCGCCATCCAGATCATCGCCGACAAGGGTCTGCCTTTTGACGACGTCATGAAGGCGCACACCACGCTGTCCAAGGCCGGCGTCAAGCGCATAGCCTTCGGCGTCGTTTCCTCTTCCAGCAATTGATCCCCTACAGGAAGCTCTGCCGCCAGCCGCGACTTTGACGCCTTGAAGCCGCAGCCCGCGCAGACCACCCATTCACCATGCCTAACCAGCAAGATCGCGATCAGTTTGCCCCGCCCCGCCCCAAAGGCCGGGCGCGCTCATGGTCGCTCGCCCTGGCCGCGCACGGGTTGCTGATCGCGGCCCTGCTGTGGACGGTGCGCCCCCCCAAAGAAGCCGACGAAGCCATGGTCGAAGCCGAGGTCTGGAGCAGTTCCGCGCCAGCCTCTGCCGCCGCCGTGACACCGCCGCCCCCTGCCCCGGAGCCCACTCCGGAACCGCCCCCGGCACCCGAGCCGCCGCCACCTCCACCGGAGCCCGTGGTGGCACCGCTGCCTCCTCCTGCTCCTGCCCCCAAGGTCCAGGCCCCTGACGACGATCATGAGGCCGAGATCGCCCTGGCCAGGAAGAAAAAGCAGGAGCAGCTGAAGAAGGAAAAGGCGGAGCAGGAAGCCCGTGAACAGCGGGAAAAAGAGCGCAAGGAAAAAGCAGAGAAGGAAAAGGCCGAAAAGGCTCAGCTGGAAAAGCAGAAGGCTGAAAAGGCGGAGAAGGAACGCAAGGAAAAGCTCGAGCACGAGAAAAAGGAAAAGGCCGACAAGGCTGCCAAGGACAAGGCCGAGAAGGAAAAAGCGGAAAAGGCCGAAAAGGAAAAGGCCGACAAAGCCGCCAAGGACAAGGCTGCCAGGGAAAAAGCCGAGAAGGACAAGGCCGAGAAGGAAAAGGCAGCCAAGGAAGCCAAGGAGAAGGCGGCCAGGGACGCCAAGGATGCCAAGGCAGCCGATGACCGTCGCAAGGCCGAGCTGGCACGCCTGCAAGGGCTGGCTGGCGGCTCCGGCGGCAGCGATCAGGCCGGCAGTGGCGGCAGCCGCACGGGCGGAGCGGGCAGCAGTGCCAGTGGCGGCCCCTCGGCGGGTTATGCGGCCAAGGTGGCAGCGCGCGTCAAGCCCAACATCGTCTACCCCGATGCGGTCAGCGGCAATCCGCGTGCCGAGGTTCGCGTGCGCACGGCACCGGACGGCACCATCACCAGCGCCACGATCTCCAAGTCCAGCGGCAACGCGGCCTGGGACGAAGCCGTGGTCCGCGCCCTGCACAAGACCGACAAGCTGCCGCGCGATATCGACGGCAAGGTACCGTCGGATCTGGTCATAGGTTTCAGACCCCAGGACTGACGCGGAACTGCGCGCAGCTGTCCCCCAAGCCCCGCAGGCATGGCCTACGGGGCTTTTCTCTATCTGTGGTCAATCCACAACGCACCGAGCTGCACGGCTTGCGCCGCCGCCTGCCAGTCCATAGCATGCCTTTCTTTGCCGCAATACACGACGTATTGCGCGCTTTCCCGCTCACGCAAAGGAGAGAGCCATGTCCCAGACGACAAATCCCTTTGCAGTCGTGCCCGCCTAAAGCCTTCTAGCGCTTCCCGCCACGCTGCAGACCTCGCCCGGCCCATCAACGGTATGGAGTCAGGCCTTGCGCTGCGCGTGAATTCCCGGATGCCTCTCGGTCGAGCATGTCGCGACTGCCTATCGCTGATTTCATGCATTCGACCAAGGGCCATTCATGGGCAATTCTTTTTCGGACACCTATATCCAGGTGTTCGCCAACCGCAGCGTCTGGATCGAGGACGCTGCCATCCAGCAACTTCACACCACCGCCGCCAATCTGGACGGCATCCGCGCCGCCGTGGGTCTTCCCGACCTGCATCCGGGCCGGGGCTATCCGGTAGGTGCGGCATTCTTCTCGACAGGACGCCTGTACCCGGCCCTGGTCGGCGGCGACATAGGCTGCGGCATGGCCCTGTACGCAACCGACCTGGCCGTGCACAAGACCTCGGGCGCCAGGCTCGAAAAAGCCGTGGGCAATATCGACGGCCCTCTGCCTCAGGAGCTGCTGGAGACCGTGGACATGGGGCAGCTGCAGCAGATTGCGCAGACCAGCGGTGTCGCCGCTCTTACCTATCTGCAGGAGAGCCTGGGCACCATCGGCGGCGGCAACCACTTTGCCGAACTGCAGCAGGTCGAGACCCTCTACGAGGAAGGCGCGCTCGACAAAAAGCGCGTGCACCTCATGGTGCACAGCGGCTCGCGCGGCCTTGGCGGCGCCATACTGCGCGAGCATGTGCAGCGCTTCAGCCACGACGGCCTGGCCGCCGGCACCGAAGCCGCAAGGCAATACCTGCTGCAGCACGATTCAGCCATCGACTATGCGCGGCTCAACCGCAGCAGCATCGCCGAGCGCCTGCTGCGCGCGATCCGCACCCAGGGCAAGGCCCTGCTCGACATCACGCACAACCATGTGCTGCCCCACCACTGGCAGGGGCAGGACGGCTTTCTGCACCGCAAGGGCGCCACGCCGGCAGACCGGGGTCTGGTCGTCATTCCGGGCTCGCGCGGCGACTACAGCTATCTGGTGCGGCCCGTTGCGGGCCGGCACGAGGCGCTGGATTCGCTGGCCCACGGCGCCGGCCGCAAATGGGCGCGCACGGACTGCGCGGGCCGGCTGCGGCCCCGCTTCACGCTGGACGAGCTGCTGCGCACGCGCTTTGGCAGCGCCGTGGTCTGCGCCGACCGCGAGCTGGTCTACGAGGAGGCCCCCCAGGCCTACAAGGATGTGGACTCCGTGGTTGCCAGCCTGCAGCAAGCCGGCCTGGTGGAGCTGGTCGCGCGCCTCAAGCCCCTGCTGACCTACAAGAAGGGATCCCTGCAATGCTGCTGATGCAACTGAGCTCCGCCCACGGTCCCGCCGAGTGCGAATACGCACTGCAGCTGACCCTGCGCAAGCTGCTGCAGGCCTGCGCCGCCGAGGATCTCGCGGTCGAGGTGCTGGAGGAGTTCCGCACCCCGGCCGGCTACAGGTCGGTGCTGCTGCGCTGCGAGCGCGAGACGCCCGCACTGCGCGAATGGCTGGGCACCATCCAGTGGATCTTCGCCAGCCCCTTCCGGCCCCGGCATCCGCGCAAGAACTGGTTCGTCGCCGTGCAGCGCTGCGAGCCGCCGCGCCAGCTGACCATGGACGGCGAGATCCAGTTCCAGTCCTGCAAGGCTTCAGGCAAGGGCGGCCAGCATGTCAACACCACGGACTCGGCCGTCCATGCCCTGCATGTGCCCAGCGGGATGGCCGTCAAGGTCATGAGCGAACGCAGCCAGCATGCCAACAAGCAGCTGGCGCGCGAGCTGCTGGCCATCAAGCTGGCCCGGCACAATGCGCGCAGCCAGGGGCAGGCCCAGCGCCTGCGCAGCCAGCAGCACTGGGAAGTCGAGCGCGGTCAGGCCGTCAAGGTCTTCCGCCTGTAACTGCCCCGTGACAATATTGCCGCCTGCCTCGCGAACGCCGGGGCGGCGGCAATGTCGCTACGGCCCGGCCACTCAGAAGCACAGGTAGACCCCCAGGGCCAGCAGGCTGAGCATCAGCAGCTTCCGGAAAAGCTCGGGCGAGAGTTTTTCGCGCAGCAACTCGCCCCAGTGCATGCCGGCCAGCGCCGGAATCAGCATCAGGGCCGAAGCCAGCAGTCCCAGTCCCATCTCCTGCGCCTGCGCGCCCAGGCCTTGGCCCTTCCAGAGCAAGCCGCCCCCCAGGGCCAGCGTGGAGGTGGTAAAGCACAGGCCCATGGCCTGCATGAGCGCGGGGCGGGACAGGCCCAGCGACTGCAAAAAGGCCACAGCTGGCACGACAAAGACACCGGTCACGGCCGTGATGGCGCCCGTCAGCAGGCCGCATACCGCCCCCAGCCAGGCCTGGTGCGGCACCGGCGTCTGCCAGCGCAGGCCCGACAGCCCCCACAGGGCGTACAGCACCAGCGCCAGGCCCAGTGCCGGCCTGGCTGCGGGCAGGCTGCCGACTCCGCCCCAGAGGGCCACACCTCCCAGCGTGCCCAGCACAATGCCCAGCTGCATCCAGCCCAGTCTCTGCAGCAAGGGCTGCAAGCCGGCCACGGGCCGCATCTGCACCAGATTCGTCACCAGCGACGGCAAAAGCAGCAAGGCCGCCGCCTGCGCGGGCGGCATGAACACCGCCAGCAAGGCCATGGAAACCGTGGGCAGGCCCAGACCCACCACGCCCTTGACACAACCCGCCAGTCCAAACACGGCAATGGCTGCCGCAGCCATCCAGCCTTCATTCCACATCATCAATCCTTCGTATCATCCGAACCTTTAAACACTGGCAAGATCCATCTTTCTCTTGCACGGCGCTGATAATCCTTCGACACAGAACTCTTTACCAACGGGATTATTCAAATCCAGACTTCGTATAAACCTTAGGCTTGAATTCCATGCGCTTTGACCTGACCGACCTCCAGCTGTTTGTGCACATCCTCGACAGCGGCACGCTGACGGCAGCGGCACAGCGCAGCCATCTCACGCTGGCCTCGGCCAGCGAGCGCGTGCGCGGCATGGAGGCGCTGCTGGGCACGGCGCTGCTCATTCGCCAGGCTCGCGGCGTGCAGCCCACGGCTGCGGGTCACACCCTGGGCCAGCATGCGCGCCAGGTGCTCAGCCAGATGCAGCTCCTGCGCGGAGCCATGGGCGAATTCGGCGCCGGCCTGGCCGGGCAGATCCGGCTGCGCGGCAATACCTCGGCCGTGCGCGAGCATCTGCCGCTGGCCGTCAGCCGCTTTCTGCGACAGCACCCGCAGATTGCGCTGGAGCTGCAGGAATGTCCCAGCAGCGAAGTGCTGGCCGGACTGCGCCAGGGCCTGTGCGATATCGGCGTGGCTGCCTGGGATGCCGAAGACAGCAGCGCCCTGGCAGGCCTGCACTGCCAGCCCTGGAGGGCGGACCCGCTGGCCGCCGCATTGCCGCTGAGCCACGCGCTGGCCGGACGCCCGCAACTGAAACTGGCCGAGCTGCTGCACGAGAACTGGGTCGGCCTGCCACGCGACTCCGCCTTGCAGCAGCTGCTGCAGAAACAGGCCTTGCGGATCAATGACCGGCTGCTGCGCATCCAGGTCCAGCTGCAGCATTTCGAGGGACTGTGCCAGCTCGTGGGCCAGGGCGTCGGCATTGCCGTGCTGCCGCTGGCCGCCGTGCAGCGCCACGCCGCCGCCACCGGCGTGGTGGCCGTGCCGCTGTCCGACGCCTGGGCGCAGCGCCAGCTGCTGCTGTGCACGCCCGCCGCGACGGCCTCCCTGTCATTGCCTGCGCGGCAGCTGCACGCGCAACTGCTACAGACCACGTAGCCTTAGCAAGCCACGGTGAAAAGCGCTATGCGGGACAATAGCGCCATCATGACCCTCAAAGCCCCCGAACTGCTGCTGCCTGCCGGCTCGCTCGACAAGATGCGCGCCGCCTACGACTTTGGTGCCGACGCCGTCTACGCCGGCCAGCCGCGCTACAGCTTGCGCGCGCGCAACAACGAATTCCGCCTGGAGCAGATCGGCCAGGGCATTGCCGAGGCGCATGCACGCGGCAAGAAGTTCTTCCTGACCAGCAATCTGATTGCGCACAACGACAAGGTCCGCACCTATCTGCGCGACATCGAGCCCATCATCGCCATGAAGCCCGACGCCATGATCATGGCCGACCCCGGGCTCATCATGATGGTCAAGGAAAAGTGGCCCGAGCAGGAAATCCACCTGTCCGTGCAGGCCAACACCACCAACCACGCCACCGTGAAGTTCTGGCAGAAGATGGGCGTCTCGCGCATCATCCTGTCGCGCGAGCTCAGCCTGGACGAGATCGAGAAGATCCGCCAGGAATGCCCCGACATGGAGCTGGAAGTGTTTGTGCACGGCGCCCTGTGCATCGCCTACTCGGGCCGCTGCCTGCTGTCGGGCTACTTCAACCGCCGCGACCCCAACCAGGGCACCTGCACCAACGCCTGCCGCTGGGACTACAAGACGCATGACGCGGCCGTGGACCCCAACACCGGCGAGGCGCTGGGCCAGACCATGGAAAATGGCTTCAACTTCGAAGAAGCCAAGAACGATCTGGACAACCAGTTCACCAGTACCTGCGGCGACCAGCAGCGCCATCCCAAGGCCGATGCCATCTATCTGCTCGAGGAAAAAGGCCGCCCCGGCGAGATGATGCCCATCATGGAAGATGAGCATGGCACCTACATCATGAACTCCAAGGACCTGCGCGCCGTGGAGCATGTGGAGCGCCTGACCAGGATCGGCGTGGACTCGCTCAAGATCGAAGGCCGCACCAAGAGCCTGTACTACGTGGCCCGCACCGCCCAGACCTACCGCCGCGCCATCGACGACGCCGTGGCCGGTCGCCCGTTCAACCCGCATCTGATCACCGAACTCGAAGGCCTGGCCAACCGCGGCTATACCGGCGGCCTGCTGGAGCGCCGCCCTGCCAACGACTACCAGAACTACGAAACCGGCCACAGCGTGCTGCAGCGCAGCCACTTCGTGGGCGCGGTGCGCGGTTATGCCGACGGCATGGCCGAGATTGAAACCATGAACCGTTTCGCCGTGGGCGACACCATCGAAGTGATTCACCCCCAGGGCAACCGGCAGGTTTTGCTGGAGAAGATGTTCAACCTCGAAGGCCAGCCCGTGGAAGTCGCACAAGGCAACCCCGTGCGCGTGCGCATTCCGCTGGAAGGCCCTGTGGAAGGTGCGCTGATTTCGCGACTGCTGTAAGCTCGACCGGCTTTGCTTTTCCAACGCCCCATTCGCTGGGGCGTTGCTCTTTTTTCTATAGCTGCTTTCGCTCGCCCTATATTGAATTCACATTGATTTCATGCTGAAAACGAATGCCAACAAGCGCAAGCAGCTCCTCAATTTAAAGAACACACATGGAACTGAAGATTGACGAAGGCCTGAAGGCCTATATCGACCCTCTGACCCCGGACGAGCACGAATCGCTGGAGCGCAGCATCCTCGCCGAAGGCTGCCGCGACTCCCTGGTGGTCTGGGGCGATCTGCTCATCGACGGCCACAACCGCTACGGCATCTGCCGCAAGCACGGCCTGCCCTACAACACCGTGCAGGCCACGCAGTTCAAGAACATGGACGACGTGCATCTGTGGATGATCGACCAGCATCTGGGCCGCCGCTCGGTCTCCGACTTCCAGCGCGGTGTGCTGGCGCTGCGCAAGCGCGAGATCATTGCCGAGCGACGCGCTGCAGCAGCCGCTGCCGTGAACGCCGCCAAGGCCGCACAGCCGGCCAGCGAGGAAGCCCCCTGGGAAGGCGATACCGACCCCGTGGTGGCCCAGGCCCTGGCCAGCGTGGCCAAGGTGCCCGACGAAGCACTGGACGCGCGTGAAGCCCTGGCCCGCGCCGCCCGCCTGTCGGCCGGTCAGGTCAAGATGATCGAGACCATCCAGGAAAAGGCCGCACCCGAAGTCGTGGCAGCGGTCAAGGCCGGCGAACTCTCGCTCAATGCCGCAGCCGTGGTCGCCACCCTGCCCGAGGAAGAGCAGCAAGCCGTGGCCGCCGAAGGCGCCGATGCGCTCAAGCAGGCCGCCAAGCGCGTGCGTGACGCCAAGAAAAAGCCCAAGGCCGCCAAGCCCGAAGCCGAAGAATCGGCAGAAGCCGCGCCAGCCGCCAGCCCCGAAGAGTTGCAGGCCCGCGTCACCGAGCTGGAGGCCGAGAACGAGCGCCTGCGCCTGCAGGTCAAGACCTTGCAGGACCTGCTGGCCGAACAGGGTTAAGTCGCCCCGCCTGCCGCTCAGAACGCGTCGAAACCATGGGCGCGCAGGCTTTTGCGCATGAGCTGCACGACCCGGCGCTGGCGTTCGCGCGGCATGCGGTTTTCGGCGGCGGCCACGCTGATCCCTGCAAGCACATCGCCGCTGGCATCGCAGACCGGCATGCCTACCGCCAGCACATTCTGGGTCGCATGGTTGCCCACCAGTGACCAGCCCCGCTCCCGCGTGGCCTGCACCAGCAGCCTCAGGCGCTGCAGGGTCATGCCGCCGTACAAGGCGAGCGCCGGGGCGTTGACGTCGAGCACCGCTTCCACTTCGCGGTCTGCCAGTGCCGAGAGCAGCGCCAGCCCGGCGGCACCGACTCCCAGGGGCTGGCGCGTGCCCACCTGTATCACCAGAATCTGGATGGGATAGCTGCCCACATGCCGCGCAATGCAGTGGGACAGACCACCGTCGCGCACCACGGCAAATGCGGCATCCCCACACCCTTCGCTGATGGCGGCCAGCACCGGCGCAAGCCGCTGCGCCAGATCCTCGCGTTGCCTGCTGCTGGGCACCAGCGCCCTCCAGCGCTCGCCGGGCCCGTAGCGATAACGTGAGACCAGCGCCACATAGCGCGCCTCCTGCAATGCCGCCAGCAGGCGATAGATGGTGGCCCGCTCGAGACCGGTCTGGCGACACAGCTCGGCCACGCGCATTCCCTCCTGCGGCCCAGCAAGCACGGCATCCATCACCGCCAGACCACGGCTCAAGGTCTTGCTCTCCTCTCCTGCAGAGGGTTTTCGCCTAGTGATTTCGTCCGGCAGGCAGACGTTTTCATTCATTCATTTCCCCGCTTCATTGAAACAATCGCCGACAAGCCATGGCTCTTGGCATATGGGGTTCGACAGCGCTGAAGAACCCCCATAACCCTTTCAAGGAGACAATGATGAAGCAGGAAAGGCATCGCAGAAACATCTGCATCGCCATCGCCGCAACGCTAGGTTCATGCCTGACATCAGCGGCACCGGCCGTGGAAAGCAACTGGCCCACCAAGCCCCTCAAGCTCGTCGTCGGCTATGCGGCCGGCGGCGCCACAGATGTCGTTGCGCGCCTCGTGGCCAACCGGATGGGCATGGAGCTGGGGCAGTCCATCATCGTGGACAACCGTACCGGCGCCAACAGCAATGTGGGCGCAGAAATCGTCGCCCGCGCTCCTGCCGACGGGTACAGCCTGTACGTCTACACGATCGCCAACACCATCAATGCATCGCTGTACAACAAGCTCGGCTACGACCCCGTCAAGGACTTCGAGCCCGTTGGCCTGATCGCCAAGATTCCCAATCTGCTGGTGGTCAATCCGGGCCTTCCGATCCACTCGGTGCAGGACTACGTCAGGTTCGCGAAGAATTCCAGCGACGGCCTGACATTCGCCTCCTCGGGCAGTGGCTCCTCCATCCATCTCTCCGGCGAGATGTTCAAGATGAAGACCGGGCTGAACATGCTGCATGTACCCTACCGGGGCAGTGCGCCAGCCGTCTCCGACCTGCTTGGCGGGCAGGTGCAGTCCATGTTCGACAACTCGCCCTCGTCCATGCCGCATGTGAAGGCAGGAAAGCTGCGCGCACTGGCCATCACCAGCAAGGAGCGCTCCCCCCTGCTGCCCGATGTGCCGACCTTGGCCGAATCCGGCTTCCCCGGCTTCGAAGTGCAGTCCTGGTTTGGCATTTCAGCTCCAGCTGGCACGCCGGAAGCCGTCATCAAGCGCCTGAACACTGCACTCAACCAGGCACTGAAAGACCCCGGCATCAAGCAAAGACTTGCTGAACTGGTCGCGACCACGGCACCAGGAACGCCCGACGACATGCGCAAATTCGTCGCCGGCGAACTCAAGAGCTGGAGCGAGGTCGTGAAGGCATCGGGCGCCAAGACGAACTGACTCACCAGGACAAGGCTTTATGTATCCCATCGATTTCTTCTGGCGCGCGGTGCAGCGCTGGCCGCAGCGCGTCGCCATCGACACGCCGAGTGAGCAGTTGAGCTTCGAACAGCTGGCACAGCAGGTCTGCGCCACGGCCAGCGGATTGCTGGCGCTGGACCCCAGGCCACAGTCGCGCGTGGCCATCTGCGCCACCAACAGTGCCGAGCATATCGTTGCACTCCTGGCCGTGCTGGCCTGCGGCAAGGTTTGGGTGCCCCTGAACCCCAAGAGCACACAATCCGAGATCCGCCGCATCACCGACATCGTCGACGCCAGCATCCTGATTGTCGAGGCGGATTACGGGGATCTGGTCACCGATGCACGGGCTCGGCGCATCCTGATCGGCACGGCCGAGGCAGAGCAGCCCACTCTCGCACAGCTGATATCCCGGCACGCAGGCGCACCGATTCCAAGCTTCGATCTGCACGAAGACGCAACGCAAGCCATCAAGTTCACGGGAGGCACCACCGGAGCGCCCAAGGGGGTGATGCAGCCCTACCGCGCGTGGATGGCGAACATCGTCAATCAGATCCATGCCTGGTCATTCGATGAGCAGGACCGCTATGTCATGGCCGCCCCCATCACCCACGGCACCTCGACCTATGTGCTTCCGATTCTTGCGCAGGGCGGCTGCCACGTGATCATGGACGGTGCCGGCGCGCAGGCGGTGCGCGACACGTTCCGCCACCGTGGTGGCACGGTGTGCTTCATGCCGCCAACCTTGGTGTACATGCTGATGGGACTGCAAGGCACGACGCGCGCCGACTTCCCTCACCTCAAGCGTCTGATCTACGGCGGCGCACCGATGCCCCCCGGAGAAGATCCGCGAGGTCAGGAATTTCTTCGGCCCCGTGCTCGGCACCACCTACGGACAGACCGAGGCTCCCCAGATTCTGACCGTGATGCGGCCCGAGGACTTCGAGCACGAGGCCAACTGGGCCGCCATCGGACGACGCACCTGGTACAGCGACCTGGCCATCATGTCTCCCGAGGGCCGCTTGCTCGGAACCGGCGAGGTGGGCGAGGTCGTCGCGCGCGGGCCACTGGTGATGACCGGGTACTGGAACTTGCCCGAGAAGACGGCAGAGACGCTGGTCGACGGCTGGTTGCACACCGGTGACCGCGGCATGTTCGACGAACGCGGCTACCTCTATCTGAAGGATCGCCTGAAAGACATGGTGATCACGGGCGGCTTCAACGTCTACCCGATCGAGGTCGAGAACGCCCTCGCCCAGCACCCTGCCGTGCATGAATGCGCCGTCTTCGGCATTCCTGACGACAAATGGGGCGAAAGCGTCCAAGCAGCAGTGCAGCTGCGGCCGCACCAACAGGCCACCGAGGCCGATCTCGCGGCCTTTCTGCGCGAACGGCTCGGCCCCGTCCAGACCCCGAAACGCATCCACTTCATGAGCGAACTGCCGCGCTCTCCCGTGGGCAAGGTTCTCAAGAATGCCGTGCGCGACCTGGCCATTGCCTGCGGCAGCAACACCTGAAGAAAGCAAGCCATGAACCCAAGGAATAAGCCCCCCACCACCAGCCTGTGCACGCATACGCTCACCAGCCTGACTTACGGCGATGCCGATCTCGTGCACGACCTCATGGGCAAGAAGACCTTCACGGAGGTGATGCTCATGCAGATCCTCGGACGCAGCCCACGCCCCGTGGACCTGCGCATCACCGATGTGGTGCTGATCGTGCTGATGGAGCATGGCCTCACCCCCAGCGCCATTGCCACCCGCGTCGTCTACATGAGCGCACCCGAGAATCTGCAGGGAGCCGTTTCTGCGGGCCTGCTGGCCGTGGGCAGCTCGTTTGTCGGCACCATGGAGAACTGCTCGGGACTGCTCGACCGCATCATCGCGGCCTCCAGTCCCATGGAGGAAGCCCGCAGCATCGCCAGTCACCATCAGTCGCAGAAATCACCCGTCCCCGGATTCGGGCACCACCTTCACAAGCCGGTCGACCCCCGCGCCTACAAGCTGCTGGAGATGGGACGCGAGGAGGCGGATCTGAAAGGTGACAGGATTCGCGCCCTGGAAATGCTGTCGAAGGCCGTGGACGAAAGTGCCGGCCGCGCGATCACCATCAATGCCACGGGTGCCGTGGCTGCCCTGCTGGGGGAGATCGGTGTGCCCACCCGCATCATGCGCGGGTTTGCCGTGATCTCGCGCGCGGCAGGACTGGTTGCACATATCGCCGAAGAGCAACAGAACCCTTCGGGCCGATTCATCTGGGAAACCGTCGAGAACGCCATTGCGTACACTAGCCCCGCTGCGGCAGGGGAGCAGTGAAATGTCCTGCACAACTCCCGATGTCGCACCGCCTTTGCGCGCACTGCTTGATCTGACCGGCCGAACGGTCGCCGTCGCCGGTGGCGGCTCCATCGCTGCGGGCTGGAGCATCGGCCGCGCCTCGTGCATCACCTATGCACGACAGGGAGCGACGGTATGTGTGATCGACCGCGATCTTGACTCTGCCAAGGAGACCGTGCGCCTGATCGAGGCCGAAGGTGGCAGCGCCTTTGCCTATCAGGCCGACATGGCGCGCGAAGAGGACATCTTCTCGGCCTTCAGAGACATGGCTGCCAGGCACCAGGCCATCGACGTGCTCCATCACAACGTGGGCATAGGCAAGACGGGCGGACCGCTGGAAACCAGCGCAGAGGACCTGGACCGCATTCACAGCGTGAACGTGAAAAGCCTCATGCTGAGCTGCCAGGCCGTGCTGCCGGCGATGGTGCAGCGCGGCTGCGGCACGATCATCTCGATCGCATCGGTTGCGGGACTGCGCTATCTCGGCTATCCGCATCTGGCCTATTGCACGACCAAGGCCGCCGTGATCCAGATGACGCGCATGATTGCGCAGCAATATGCGCCGCACGGAATTCGGGCCAATACGGTCGTGCCTGGCCTGATCGATACGCCGCGCGTGAGCGCCAATGTCGCACATATGTTCTCCGACAGCCTCGACGAGGCCAAGGCTGCGCGGGCGCGGCAGGTGCCGCTGCAACGCATGGGGACTGCGTGGGAGGTGGCGAACGTCTGCGCCTTCCTGGCTTCGGATGCCGCCAGCTACATCACGGGCACGGAAATCGTCGCCGACGGCGGCTTGACCGGAAAGTACGTCTGAGCCCCTGCCATGCGGCGCGGCGGGGCCGCGTCGGCCGCCAGGTCAGCGGCAAGGCCCCGAGACCACCGAACACGGTTGATCAGGCTTCGGCGGTGAAGCCCACCTGCTTGACGATGGGCGCCCACTTGGCCAGGTCTTCCTTGATCAGCGCCGCCAGCTCGGCGGGCGAGGACGACATGGCTTCCAGGCCGAACACAGCCAGGCTGTCAACCACATCGCGACTGGCCAGGGCCTGACGCATCTGTGCGTTGAGCCGCTCCACCTGATCGGGCTTGGCCTTGGCCGGCAGGAAGAAGCCGAACCACTCGCTGTGGGCCATGTTCTTGTAGCCCTGCTCGGTATAGGTAGGCACCTTGGGCATGAAGCGGTTGCGCTTGGAGCCGCTCACGCCCAGCAGGCGCATCTTGCCGCTGGCCGCGTGCTGCATGGCATCGCCCACGGGGCAGCTCACCGCGGCGATGCTGCCGCCCATCATGTCCAAGAGCGCAGGCTGCGAGCCGCGATAGCCCACGTGCTTGAAGTCGACGCCCGCCTGCTGGCCCAGCAGGGCGCCGACGAAGTGCGGCGTGGAGCCCGCGGCGGGCGAACCGAAGCTGGCACCGTCGGGATGGGTCTTGGCCCAGGCAAAGAACTCGGACACGGTGGTCACGCTGGCCGGCACCATGGGGCCGACGGCAAAGCCGAAGTCGAAGATGCAGCCCACGGTCACGGGCGTGAGATCGGCCACGGGGTCGTAGCCCAGCTTCTTGTAGATGTGCGGGTAGATGGTGAGCATGGAGGTGGGCGTCTGCAGCATCACCGAGCCATCGGCCGGGCGGCCCCTGACGTAGTTGATGGCGATCTGCCCGCCCGCGCCCGTGCGGTTCTCCACCACCACGCTCTTGGCATAGGCGGCGAGCTTGGTGCCCACTCGGCGGCAGATGGCGTCCGAGGTACCACCGGCCGCGAAGCCGGTGATGATGTTCAGATTCTCGAGCGGCGCCTGGGCCAGTGCCGGCAGGCCCAGGCCCGAAAGCAGCGCTCCCGCGCTGCCGGCGCCAGCGGCCTGCAGCCATTCACGGCGGTTGAAGTTCATATGGGTCTCCTTGGTGTTTTGAGTCGTCGTTGATTCTGTCCTTCAGGCCCTGGAGCGGTTTCACCCGCCCGGGTCCCTGCCTTTGCCTCTGTGCGCATCACTTGCTGTCGCGCAGCCAGGTCACCGCCCCCGAATGCGTGACCGCGCCCTGGTGGGCGGGACGCACGGTCAGCGCGTATTTCTCCAGCAGCCCGCCCAGGGGGCGCTTCTGCGCACGGCTGGCCCGGGCGGCTTCCAGCCGCGCGGCAATGACGGCGGGCTCCAGCTCCACCGTGATGCTGCGCGCGCCGGCCCTCGCATCGATGGCGATGATGTCGCCGTCCTGCAGTGCGGCAATCGGACCACCGTCAGCGGCCTCCGGCCCCGCGTAGCCTATGCACAGGCCGCGCGTGGCGCCCGAGAAGCGCCCGTCGGTGAGCAGTGCCACCTTGTCGCCCATGCCCTGGCCATAGAGCAAGGCAGTGATGCCCAGCATCTCGCGCATGCCGGGGCTGCCCTTGGGGCCTTCGTTGCGTATCACCAGCACATCGCCGCTCCGGTAGGCCATGGCCTGCACGGCGTCCTGCGCCTGTTCCTCGGAGTCGAAGACGCGGGCCGGACCGCGGTGCACCAGGGTCTTGAGCCCCGCCGTCTTGAGCAGGGCACCGTCAGGGCACAGATTGCCCTTGAGCACCGTGAGCCCACCGTCGGCCGAGATCGGGTTGCCGGCCTTGCGCACCACTTCGCCGTCGGGCTCGGCAGCATCGGCCACCTCCTCGGCCAGCGTGCGGCCCGTGAAGGTGAGTGCATCGCCATGCAGCAGGCCCTGCTCCAGCAGGGTGCGCAGGATGACAGCCGCACCGCCGATGTAGTAGACATCACGTGCCAGGAAGCGGCCGCCGGGCTTGAGGTCTGCGATCAGCGGCGTGCGCGCAAAGATCTCGGCCACGTCGTCGAGGTGAAAGCGTATGCCGGCCTCGTGCGCGATCGCCGGCAGGTGCAGGGCCGCATTCGTGGAGCCACCCGTGGCGCAGACCACGGCACAGGCATTTTCCAGGGCCTTGCGCGTGACGATGTCGCGCGGCAGCACGGCCTCTCCCCTGGCGCTGGCCCACACCATTTCCATGAGCTGACGGCCCGCGCGGCGCATCAGCGGCGCGCGTTCGCTGAACACGGCCGGCACCATGCTGGAGCCTATGGGCGCCAGGCCCAGGGCCTCGCTGACCATGCCCATGGTGTTGGCCGTGAACTGCCCGGCACAGGCCCCGGCCGAGGGCAGGCAGGAGCGCGTGACGGTGTCCAGCTCCTGCATGGTGGAGGTGCCGGCCAGCACCTTGCCTATGGTCTCGTAGGTGTCGACCACGTTAAGGGCGCGCCCCGATACGCTGCCCGGCATCTGCCCGGGCAGGGCCGAGCCGCCATGCACGAAGACGCTGGGCACATTGCAGCGCACCATGGCCATCATCAGGCCCGGCAGGTTCTTGTCGCAGGCACCCACGGCAAAGATACCGTCCCACTGGTGGCCGCGCACCGAGGCCTCCACGCTGTCGGCGATGAGCTCGCGCGAGATCAGCGAAAAGCGCATGCCCGAATGCGCCATGGTCAGGCCGTCGCTGACCGAGACCACGGGGCACTCGTGCGGCATGCCGCCTCCCGCGTAGATGCCGGTCTTGGCATGCTGGGCCTGGTCGCGGAGATTCATATTGCAGGGGCTCATCTCCCCGCCCGTATGGAACACGCCCACATGCGGGCGTGCAATCTCCTCATCGTCCTGGCCCAGCGCATGCAGAAAGCTGCGCGCGCTGGCGCGCAAGGTGCCGCGGTGCACGATGGCCGAGCGCAGGCCCGGGGCGGAGGATGACACAGAGGAGTCGGAGGGTTCAGCGTGGCCGCTGACAGCGGCCTGGGGATCGGTGGAGCGGGAATCGTTCATGGGGCGCGAAGCGGAAGCGGGATGAAGTCCAGCGGCTGCAGGAATGTGCCGGAACTTCGCCGCATGTTTATGAACGATAACGGTCAGACCCCGGTCCTGAACATTGGCGTTTCACCTTGCCGCCGCCCGCCTTGCCACAAGAAAAAGCCCGCTGGCGCAGCATTGCGCAAGGGACATGCACCGAACGCCCGCAGACCACAGGCTCCACTGCGGCCAGGCATGTCAGGCCGGCAACTGCACGCAGCGGCCCCGACCGGCCAGATTGCCGAACGGGGAGACTGCTATTTGTGTATCAACATAACCACAAACAGCCAAATGACAGCCATTCTCATTAATATCTGCGCCTGCCAATAAACGCCACATAGCCCCCTCCGGCTCCGACTGAAGACAAGAGATGCCGCCAGCGCAAGGCTGGCGCAGCGCGCTGTTCATGCCAGCCAGGTGCTGTGTGCCCTCCCCTACAACACCTATGGCTAACCTCCATCGTTCCGACTCCCCCGCTTTTTGCCTGAGCAGCGCTGCCGCTGCCGTTGCCGCAGCCCTTGGCGTGCTCGCCAGCCCCGTTCATGCACAGACGGCCAACGCCGCCGCTACCGAAGCCGCCCTGGACTCGGTCACCGTCACCGGCAACTGGCTGGACGGCGACATGTCTAGCGCCGAGAAGGTGCTGGAGCATCCTGGCGCACGCACCATCGTCGAGCGCGAGCGCATTCAGGAAAGCGGCGCAGCCACCTTGCGCGAAGCGCTGCGTCTGGTGCCCGGTGTGCAGGTTCAGGACAGCAACGGCACGGGCGGCAGCGATATCTCTCTGAACCTGAGCGTGCGCGGTCTGACCGCGCGCCTGTCGCCACGTTCCTATGTGCTGCAGGACGGCGTGCCCGTTTCCTACGCCCCCTACGGTCAGCCTCAGCTGTCGCTGGCGCCCCTGGCGCTGGGCAATCTGGACTCCATCGACGTGGTGCGCGGCGCAGGCTCGGTGCGCTACGGCCCGCAGAACGTGGGCGGCATCATCAACTTCACGACGCGCGCCATTCCCAAGACCTTTGCGGCCGAAGCCTCCATCGGCACCGAGATCTACAGCCACGGCGGCAATGTGAAGTCCACGCCAAGCTTCTTTGTGGGCGGCACCAACGAGGCGGGCCTGGGCCTGGCCGTGCTGTATTCGGGCACGCACGGCAAGGGCTGGCGCAGCAGCAACGACAAGACCGACATCGACGACCTGCTGGTCAAGGGCAGCTACAAGCTCGGCAACAACAGCAGCATCTCCGCTTCGCTGCACCACTTCGAGGGCAAGGGCCAGATGCCCGGCGGCCTGACCACGGCGCAGTACGCCGCCGACCCGTTCCAGAGCACGCGCAACTACGACCAGTTCACGGGCCGCCGCACCGACGGTTCGCTCAAGTACAGCTACAAGGACGGTCGCAACAATTTCGAAGTGCTCAGCTACTACGTGGACTCTTTTCGCGGCAGCTATATCGAACGCGACGCCACTGGCGCCAATGCCGGCAAGCGCAGCCTCACGGCCGCACCGCGCGACTACAGCTACTACGGCGTGGAGCCGCGCTACTCGCGCATTTTCGAGACCGGCTCCGTGGTGCAGGAAGTCAGCGTGGGCTATCGCTACCTGAAGGAAAAGAGCTCCGAAACGGCGCTGGCCACTTCGGGCTTGTATGTACCCGGCCAGGTCGATGCCATGGCTCTGCCGCTGAACACCACCCAGACCAGCCAGGGCGGCACCACGGCCAATGCCTTCTATATCGACAACCGCATCGATGTGGGCAACTGGACCATCACGCCCGGCGTGCGCTACGAGCGCATCCGCTCCTTCAACAATGTGGTGGACTACAAGGGCGCGACCGCAGCGGCCATCTACCCGACGGCGGCCGCCAACGAACTGCTGCCCACGCTGTCGGTGCTCTACCGCGTCGACAGCCACTGGTCGGTGTTCGCCAATGCCGGCAAGTCCTTCGGGCCCCAGCAGTACGCACAGCTGGCCCAGTCGTCCAACAACCAGCTCTATCCCGAATCGGCCAAGACCTATGAGCTGGGCACGCACTACAAGAGCGACACCTGGAACGGCGAGCTGACGCTGTTCAACATCGACTTCAACAAGGAGCTGTTCCTGGACCGCCCGGGTGACGGCACCGGCAACGGCATCTGGACCGATCTGGGCGCGACGCGCCACCGTGGTCTGGAATCGGCGCTGCGCTATGACTTCGGCAAGAACTACCCGGCACTCAAGGGCCTGTCGCTGGGCATGAGCTATACCTTCACCCAGGCCACCAGCCAGGCCGGCCCCTTCGCAGGCCGCGACCTGCCGCTATATTCGCGCCACACGGCCGGCCTGTCGGCACGTTATGCAATGGAGCGCTGGACCTTCAATGCCGACCTGAACGCCCAGTCCAAGCAGCGCTCGCCCGGCACGCCCGGCACCAGTGCCAATCCCAACTCCTACATCACGCAGGAAGATGCCAACGGCAATCTGGGCGATATCCCGGGCTTTGCCATCCTGGGCCTGCGCACCAGCTACCAGGCAGGCAAGGAGCTGAACAATCTGCGCCTGACCGTGGGAATGAAGAACGTGTTTGACCGCCGCTACTTCACCCGCTCCACCGACAACAACGGCGGCGGCAAATACGTGGGCATGCCACGCACCCTGTACGTTCAGGCCACCCTGCCGTTCTAAGCGGCGCCCCCGCGAGTCCACCCTCAAGGGCGGTCTCGCGGGACATCACACCATCACACGCAATGACTTCGCTCCGTTCCCTGTGGCTGCGCTTGCATCGCTGGTTCGCCCTGGGCCTGGGCTGGATTCTGATTCTGGCCGGGCTCACCGGCACCCTGCTCATCATCGGCCAGCCGCTGGACCGCATGGCACACCCCGAACTGTTCCAGGCCCGCACGACGCATGCGCAGCAGGCCCAGCAGGCCGCCGCGCTGACGCCGATACTGGCAAGAGCCCATGAGGAATTCGGCAGCAAGGCCACTTTGCGCTTCAGGCTGCCGCAGCAGGCACGGGACAGCCTGTGGCTGCGTGTTCAGGCGGCCAACTGGCGCGGCACCATTTACCTGGACCCCGTGACCGGCCAGGAGCAGGGCCGGCGCGGCGAGACCGAGGGCTTTGTCAACACACTGTTCAGGCTGCACAGCACCTTGCTCCTCGACGCCAACGGCAAGGCCATACTGGCCTGGACCACGCTGGCCTATGTGCTACTGCTGCTGACGGGCGTCATTCTCTGGTGGCCCAAGCGCTGGCCGGGCAACTGGCGCATAGAACTCAACAAGAGTCTGGTGCGCGCCCTGTTCGACATGCACCGCATCGGCGGCGTGATCATGGGCCTGCTGATCGCGGTCTCGGTCGTCACCGGGGCCTATATGGCATGGCGGCCGCTGGGCGACTGGCTCAATGTGCTCGTCAGCAGCACGGCAGTCAAGCCGCCCAAGCTGCCCACACTGGCTGCGCAAGGCTCCGCCCAACCGCTGCCCGCCGATGTGGACGCCATGCTGGCCTCGGCCCGCGCGGCCATGCCCGATGCCCAGGCCAGCTTCGTGCAGCTGCCGCCCAATGCCAAACAGGCCGTACGCATCCGCTTTCGCGCCCCCGGCGAACCGCACCCCAACGGCATCAGCTCGGTATGGCTGGACCCGCGCAACGGGGCGGTGCTGGACGTCAGGCGCTGGAATGAACTCGACCCCGGCGCTGCGGCGGTGGCCGTGGCCTATCCACTGCACACGGGCGAGCTGGGTGGCGTGCTGATGGAAGTCCTGGCCGGTCTCAACGGCCTGGTGCTGGGCGGCTTGGGCATCAGCGGAATCTGGCTCTGGTGGCACCGCCGCAAGGCCAGAAAGCTTGCTGCCCGGAGAAAATCCTGAGGGAGCCGGACTCGGATATCCCCGTTCAGGGCCGGGTCTGCTTGCATCACAGCCTCTACGGCGTCAGCATCTGGACTTCCACCGATGAGCAGACAAGGAGCTGAAGATGGCTATGAATCCCGTTGGCTGGTTCGAGATCTACGTGCAGGACATGTCGCGCGCCAGGAGCTTCTACGAAGCCGTGCTGGGCTGTCAGCTGCAAGCGCTGGCCATGCCGGAAGGCGGCGAGCACCCCGATATGGAAATGTGGGCCTTTCCCGGGAAGCCGGATAACGCTGGCGCCACCGGAGCGCTGGTCCGCATGCCGGAATGTCCCTCTGGCGGCGGCGGCACGCTGGTCTATTTCGTCTGTGAAGACTGCGCCGAGCAGGCCGCACGCGTCGCACGCAACGGCGGCCGCCTGCACCGCGACAAAGTCTCCATAGGCCCTTATGGCTTTATTGCCCTGGCCATCGACACCGAAGGCAATATGTTTGGCCTCCACTCGATGAAATAGGGCTCGCGCCGGTCCACGAAAAAGGCCCGCCTCCGAGGAGAGCAGGCCTTTTGACTTGGCAAGCTGGCGCAATCAGGCCAGCAGCTGCCTCAGCACATAGGGCAGGATGCCGCCATGGCGGTAGTAGTCCACCTCGATGGGGGTGTCGATGCGCAGCTTCACGGTCACGGTTTTCTTGCTGCCATCGGCCCTGGTGATTACCAGCTGGGCATCGCTTTGCGGCGCCAGGTCGGCGGCCGGGATCACATCGATGAACTCCTCGCCCGTCAGGTCCAGGCTTTGCCAGCTGTCATTGCCCTTGAACTGCAGCGGCAACACGCCCATGCCCACCAGATTGGAGCGGTGAATGCGCTCGAAGCTGCGCGCCACCACGGCCTTGATGCCCAGCAGCTGCGTGCCCTTGGCCGCCCAGTCGCGGCTCGATCCCGTGCCGTACTCTTCGCCGGCCAGCACCACGGTGGCTCGGCCCGCAGCCTGGTACTTCATGGCCGCGTCGTAAATGGCCATCTTCTCGGCCCTGCCGTTGTCGTCACGGTACAGCGTGATGCCGCCCTCCTCGCGCGAGCCGTCGGCCCGGGCGGGAATCATGAGATTCTTGATACGCACATTGGCAAACGTGCCGCGCATCATCACCTCGTGGTTGCCCCGGCGCGAGCCATAGCTGTTGAAGTCGGCCTTTTGCACACCATGCTCGAGCAACCACTTGCCGGCGGGTGAGGACTCCTTGATGGAGCCTGCGGGCGAGATATGGTCGGTGGTGATGGAGTCTCCGAACAAGGCCATGATGCGGGCACCATGCACCGCGCTGGGATTGGAGGTTCTGTCTGTCGTTGCGGGCGGCGCTTTCAGCTCCAGAGCAAAGTCGGCAAAGAACGGCGGCTCGGCGATATAGGTGCTCTCGGGCCAGGTATAGGTGGAACCCGTCACGCCCTGGATCTTTTCCCAGAGCTTGCCCGGCTCGCTGGCCACCTGCTCGTAATTGCTGCGGAAAGCCTTGCCGTTCATGGCGAACTTGAGCAGGTCCTGGATCTCCTCGCTGCTGGGCCAGATATCGCCCAGATACACCTCCTTGCCACCCTTGCCCCGGCCCACGGGCTCGGTCATCAGGTCCTTGCGCACCGTCCCGGCAATCGCGTAGGCCACCACCAGCGGAGGACTGGCCAGGAAGTTGGCCTTGATATTGGGGTGGATGCGTGCTTCGAAATTGCGGTTGCCCGACAGGACGGCCGCGCAGACCAGCTCATTGCGGGTGATGACATCGTTGAGCTCGGGCGTCAGATCGCCGGCATTGCCGATGCAGGTGGTGCAGCCATAGCCTGCCAGCGCAAAGCCCAGCTTCTCCAGATAGGGCAGCAAGCCCGCCTCGGTCAGATAACGGGTCACCAGGCGAGAGCCCGGCGCCAGCGAAGTCTTGATATGCGGCTGGACCTTGAGTCCCGCCTGCACCGCCTTCTTGGCCAACAGGCCCGCCGCCAGCATGACGCTGGGGTTGGAGGTGTTGGTGCAGCTCGTGATGGCCGCAATCAGCACATCGCCATTGCCGACATGCAGCACCGGCTCGTCGCTACCCGGCAGATCGCACACGGACTTGGCCGTCGCATCGTCGTGAGCGGTTTCCAAGGTAGGCCGGTTGCCGACCATCTCCACCACTGCCCGCTCCGCTCCTGCCTTGGGCGGCGGTGCATCGGTCGCCTGCTCACCTTCGCCGCAGCCCACGCGATAGCGCTGATCGAGCTTCTGCGGCGGCTGATTGAAGCCGTTGACCGCTGCCGATGCCGTGAACAGCTCGGTGAACTTGCGCGCCACATCGCCGATTTCGATACGGTCCTGCGGACGCTTGGGCCCGGCCAGACTCGGGGCCACAGTACCGAGATCGAGCTTGACCACATGCGAGTAGTCGATCTCGCCGGCCTGGGGCACGCCGAACAGCTGCTGGGCCTTGAAATAGGCTTCGAAGGCCTGGATCTCGCTCTTGGTGCGCCCGGTTCCCTTGAAGTACTCGATGGTCTTTTCGTCGACCGGGAAGAAACCCATGGTCGCCCCATATTCAGGAGCCATATTGCCGATGGTGGCGCGGTCCGGCAGCGAAAGGCTGCGCGTGCCTTCGCCGAAGAACTCGACGAACTTCCCGACCACTTTTTCCTTGCGCAGCAGCTCGGTGACCGTGAGCACCAGATCGGTGGCCGTCACGCCCTCGCGCAGCTGGCCGGTCAGCTCGAAGCCCACCACATCGGGTGTGAGGAAGTACACAGGCTGGCCCAGCATGGCCGCCTCGGCCTCGATGCCGCCTACACCCCAGGCCACCACGCCGATGCCGTTGATCATGGTGGTATGACTGTCGGTGCCGACGAGGGTGTCAGGGTAGTACACCGCCTCGCCCTTGCCGCTCCTGGCCTTGTGCACGCCCCGCGCCAGATACTCCAGATTGACCTGGTGCACGATGCCGAAGCCCGGCGGCACGACGCCGAAGGTGTCGAAGGCCTGCATGCCCCATTTCATGAACTGGTAGCGCTCCTGGTTGCGCTGGAACTCCAGCTTCATGTTCAGGTCCAGCGCCTTCTTGGTGCCGAAGTAGTCCACCATGATGGAGTGGTCCACCACCAGGTCCACGGGCACCAGCGGCTCGATGGACTTGGGCTTCTTGCCCAGCTTGGCAGCCGTGCTGCGCATGGCGGCCAGGTCGGCCAGCAAGGGCACGCCGGTGAAATCCTGCAGCACCACGCGCGCGACGACAAACGGAATCTCGTCAACACGCTCGGCCTTGGGCTGCCAGCGCGCCAGCTGCGCCACATGCTCCTCGGTGATCTTGTTGCCATCGCAGTTGCGCAGCACCGACTCCAGCACGATGCGGATCGAGACCGGCAGTCGCTTGATTTCGGGAAACTGCTTGGCAAGTGCAGGCAGCGAGTAGAACTTGGCTTTCTTGCCTTCGGCCAGCTCAAAGGACTTCAGGGTTTTGGCAAAAGCATGCGACATCGTGAGACTCTCCATGGACAGAACACAGGGGTAACGCTTTTACATTCCATTGTGCACACAATGCCCGTGAAAAGGGTGAGACAGGGCGCCGGCAACGCGAACCCTGCCCACATCGGTGCAAAAGGAAAGCGCTCTACGGGCGGGCTGGGATCTCGGCGCAGACTGCTCAGGAGCCTCCGTCAGGCAGAAAATCCTGTCCCTCGCTCAGGGGGCAAAGCGATAGCTGGCCGGCGTGCGGCCGAGCTTGACCGGAGCGCCCAGCCCCTGGTACTGGTCCATGGTCACTACCATCTCGCGGTGCGCTGTATGCGGATGCTCAAGCGCCTGGGCGACATCCAGCACCGGCGCGGCGGGCACGCCGATGGCCATCAGCTCGTCGGCCAGCTGCACACCATCGAGCGATGCAAACGCCTGTTCGAGCAGGGGCTTGAGCTCGGCGCGATGGACGGAGCGCTGGCCTGCGCTGGCAAAGCGCTCGTCCTGCGCCAGCTCGGGTCGGCCGACATGGTTGCACAGCAGCCGGAACTGCCGGTCGTTGCCCACCGCCAGGAAGATGGGGGCAGCGCCAGTGCTGATCACGTCATAGGGATAGATATTGGGATGGGCATTGCCCGAGCGTTGCGGCACCTTGCGCCCCATGAACCAGTTGGCGGCATGGGGATGGAGCAGCGACAGGCCGGAGTCGTAAAGCGAGGCATCCACCAACTGGCCCTGCCCGCTGCGCCCCCGCTCGTGCAGGGCCAGCAGAACGCCTATGGTGGCGTTCAGCCCGGTCACCATGTCCACCACCGGCAGGCCCACGCGCAGCGGGTCTCCGTCGGCCTCGCCATTGATGCTCATGATGCCGGCCATGGCCTGGATGGCGGCGTCATAGCCGGGCAGGCTGCCCAGAGGGCCGTCGGCACCGAAGCCCGTGACGCGGCACCAGATCAGCTGCGGCAGCTGCTCGCGCATCTGCTCAAAGCCTATGCCCCATTTCTCCATGGTGCCGACCTTGAAGTTCTCCACCACCACATCGGCCTGGGCCATCAGCTCGCGCACGCGCTGCTGGCCTTCGGGCGAGGACAGATCGAGAAACTGGATGCGCTTGTTGCGGTTCAGGCCGAAGTAGTAGGAAGCCACGCCGTCGCGAAACGGAGGCCCCCAGGTGCGCGTGTCGTCGCCCTGCGGCGGCTCCACCTTGAGCACATCGGCGCCATGGTCGCCCAGTATCTGCCCGCAGAGCGGCCCGCCGAGGATGCGTGACAGATCGAGAACCTTGATGCCCTGCAAGGCTCCGGCGCCGATCGTGACTGGATTGTGCATGTTTCAATTCCCTACAGAATACGGACCCTGGCCCGCATAACACTCAAAATGTGGCTCAAAAATTCTTTGCGGCTGACCGCAATCAGGCCAGGGGCGTGCGGCCCACGCTGCGCACCAGCGCACTCAGGCGCTGATGGATGGCAGCAAAGCTCCGGTCTGCCTCGGCCTGCGAGGTCACGGGCTGCCGGATATGCTTGCCCTCCAGCTCCAGTCGGCTGCGGATGTCCTGGTGCACCAGCGCCTGCCCTATGGCGCCGCGCAGAACTGCCACGCGGTCGGCGGGCGTGCCCTTCTTCACGAAGTAGCCTGCGCTGACCGTGTATTCGAAGTCCGGACTGAGGCGGCTTTGCGATATCAGCGGCACATGGGCCAGCTCCTTGGGCAGGGTCTTGGAAAAGCTGGTCAGGATCTTCAACCGTCCCTGCCTGGCCATGCCTTCGAAGCTGGCCTGATAAGGCAGGATGGCGAAGTCCACCTGCCCGCCTGCCAGGTCCTGCAGGGCCGGCGCGGCGCCCTTGTAAGGCACGTGCAGAAACGGCAGCTTCAGTCTGGCTGCCAGGGCATCGCCCATCAGGTTGTACATGGAATCCACGCCCACCGTGCCATAGGTCAGCGGGCCGTTCTTGCCGGCGCGTGCATATTCGATGAAGGCGTCATAGCTGTCGACCGGCAAGCCGCTCTTGACCATGAGCACGATGGGCGACTCCGTCGTGGGAGCCGCCAGTGTGAAGTCGCCCGGCTTGTAGCGCGCTGCCGTATTGAGCATGGGCGCCAGGAAGATCTCGTTAGCCGAGCCGTGGAAGAACATATAGCCGTCGGCCGGTGTGTTGAGCACTTTGGCCGCAGCAATCAGACCCGTACCGCCCCCCAGGTTCTCCACCACCACCTGCTGCCCGAGGCTGCGGCCAATGGATTCGGCAAAGATGCGTGCCGCCACATCGCTGGCTCCGCCGGCGGGAAAAGGCACCATGAGAATCAGAGGCTTGGCCGGAAAGCTTTCTGCAGCCCGGACCCAGCTCGAACCTGCCGCCAAGGCAGCCGTCTGCCACAGTGTGTGCCGCATAAAGCCGCGGCGGTTCCATATACCCATCTCCTGCCTCCCATTTCAGCAAGCGGCCGCTCAGGCCAGATAGCTTTGCACCAGTTGCGTCCAGAAGGCCGCACCGATGTGCAAGGCCTTGTCATTGAAGTCGTACAGCGGGTTGTGCACCATGCAACCGCCATCCTCGCCCACGCCGTTGCCCAGCCGGATATAGGCGCCGGGACGCTTTTGCAGCATGTAGGCAAAGTCCTCGCTGCCCATGGTGGGCGTGCGCTCGCCCACCTTGTCCTCGCCCAGCAGGCTGATTGCCACCTGACGCGCGTACTCGGTCTGGGCTGCGCAGTTCACGAGCACCGGGTATTTGTGCACATAGTCGATCTCGCAACCGAGCTGGTAACTCTCGGCCTGGGCCTGCACAAAGGCCTTGATGCGCTTCTCCACCCAGCTACGCACATCGGGATGCAGGGCACGCACGCCGATCTTGAGCACTGCGCTCTCGGGCACGATGTTGAAGACCTCGCCAGCCTGGATGGAGCCCACCGTGATCACGGCTGCCTGCTGGGCATCGAGCTCGCGCGTGATGATGGACTGCAGGCCCAGCACGATGCTGGCTGCACACTGCATGCTGTCTATGCCATGGTGCGGCATGGCGCCATGGGCGCTGCGCCCGCGCAGCGTGACGGTCACGCGATCGAACGAGGCCATGGCCGGCCCCGGGCTGATCGCCATCCTGCCCACGGGCAGGCCCGGCGCGTTGTGCAGCGCGTAGATCTCGTCGCAGGGAAACAGCTCGAACAGGCCTTCGTCCACCATGCGCATGGCACCACCCTCGTTTTCCTCAGCCGGCTGGAAGATCAGGTTCAGCGTGCCGTCGAAATCGAGCTTCTCGGCAATGTACTTTGCCGCGCACAGCAGGATGGCGGTATGTCCGTCATGGCCGCAGGCATGCATTTTCCCGGGCAGGCGGCTGGCGTAGTCCAGACCTGTTCTTTCGAGAATGGGCAAGGCGTCCATGTCGGCGCGTATGCCCAGCGACTTGCTGCCCGAGCCTTTCTTGAGCACCCCGACCACGCCGGTCACACCCAGGCCGCGATGCACCTCATAACCCCAGCGGGCCAGGGACTCGGCCACCATGTCGCTGGTGCGCGTCTCTTCGAAAGCAAGTTCGGGATGGGCATGGATGCTGCGGCGGACATCGACGAACTCGGCAGCGACCGCCTGCAGTTGCGCAAGCAAAGGGGATGGGCTTGAAATTGTCATGGCGATGGATAGTTGAAGAGCCTGGGCCCATGTCTTTCATGGGCCCGCAGGCAGTGGCTGGTGGTGCTGAACAGTGTCCCCTCGCAACCCATGCAAGAGGTTTCGAAAAGTTCTAACACGACCAGCCTGCAATGGCACGCGTTTGCTTGCATCCAAGCAACTGCAGCGTCAGTCCAGCGTGACACCGGCCTTTTGCACCACCTCGCTCCATTTGCCGAGTTCGCTCTTCACAAAGCCGGCCAGATAGGCGGGTTTGGTATCCACACCGCGCTCCAGACCCTGGGCCGCAAAGGCCTTCTTCACATTGTCGGAATCCAGCGCCTTGGCATAGGCCTGGTTGAGCAGCGCGACCCGATCAGCGGCCATGCCCTTGGGGCCGACCACGCCGAAGAACACGCTCACGTCATAGTCGGGCAGGCCCTGCTCGGCGATGGTGGGAATCAGGGGCATGGCGCTGGAGCGCTTGGCCGTGGCCACGCCCAGGGCCTTGACCTTGCCGGCCTTGATATAGGGCATGGCCGTGAGGATGTCGGTGAAGGTCATCTCCACCTGACCGGCCAGCAGGTCGTTGAGAGCCGGCCCCGTGCCCTTGTAGGGCACATGTTGCAGCTCGGTACCGGCCATGCCGTTGAACAGCACCCCCGCCAGATGGGACGAGGCGCCATTGCCGGAGGAAGCAAAATTGAGCCGCCCAGGCTTGCTCTTGTCCAGCTCGATCAGTTCCTTGACGTTGCTCACCCCCAGGTTGGGCCGCACCACCAGCACATTGGGCAGATAGCCTACATAGATGATGGGCGAAAAGCTGGTGCGTGGGTCGTAGTTGATGGACCTGTACAGCGGCTTGTTGATGGCCAGCGGGCCCGATGTACCGAACATCAGCGTGTAGCCATCGGGCTTGGCGCGGGCCACGAAATCGGCACCGATATTGCCCCCTGCTCCGGCCTTGTTCTCCACGATCACGCTCTGGCCCAGTTCCTTGGTCAGCTCGGTGGCCAGAATGCGAGCCATGGCATCGGTGGGGCCGCCAGGCGGAAACGGCACGATGAAACTGATGGGTCGCTCGGGAAATTTCTCGGCGGCCTGGACATTCAAAGAGAGGCCCAGGCACAGAGCGGCACTGGCGAGCGCGGCCGGTCCGACCAGCAAACGGCGATTGATATTCATGACTTGTCTCCTTGGGTTGTTCGCCAATCGGTGTTGGCTTTCAAAATGCATAGCTGCCGGCGCTTGCCTGTATTGCGCCAGCGCTGCTTTGTGTGTCAATTCACTTTTGCCATTCCGGCGGCACTTCGGCCGCCGCCAGCGGATCGCGCGGCAGCACGCGGTGCATCAACACCAGTTGCGACAGGCGCAAGCGCTCGGCCGAGCCCGTCTGCCTGGCTTCCCAGGCCATGGCGATGGCCGTGGTGCAGTTGTAGAGCGCGGTGGCCGCCTGACGGGCCAGCACGTCGCCTCCGTCCTGGGCAGCTCTCTCGGCCAAGGCGCTGGCGCGCTCCAATGCCTGCTCCAGCGCCTGGCGGTAGCCGGACACCAGCAGGGCCTTATCCAGTAAGGCGTGCAGATACTGCTGCAGCACCGGCAGCGAGCCCTCGCGCTTGATGGCGCGGATCACGTCCAGCGCCACGATATTGCTCGTGCCTTCCCAGATCGAGCCCAGATGCGCATCGCGCACCAGCCGTGGGTCGCTCCACTCCTCGATATAGCCACAGCCGCCACGCACCTCCATCGCGTCGCCGGTAACCTTGCGTGCATCGCGGCAGGCACGGAACTTGATCAGCGGCGTGAGAATGCGCAGCAGCGGGTAGGCCCCCTCTTCGCCCGCGTCCGAACGCATCAGCGTCTGTGCGGTCTGGAACACCATGGTGCGCGCCTGCTCGGCGGGCACGCGCAGCTTGTCGAGCTGGCGCTGCATCAGCGGCATGTCTTCAAGGCGCTTGCCGAAGGCGATGCGCTCGTGGGCAATGAACTCGGCTTCGGCCACGGCGCGGCGCATCATGCCGGCCGAGCGCACACCATTGGAGAGGCGCGAGTTGTTCACCATGTCGGCGATCTGCACAAAGCCCCGGCCCTGCTCGCCCACCAGATAGGCGGTGGCGCCTTCCATGCGGATCTCCCCACTGGCCATGGACTTGGTGCCCATCTTGTCCTTGAGACGGACGATTCGGTAGAGGTTGTCGCTGCCATCGTCCAGAGTGCGCGGCAGCAGGAACAGGGAGATGCCTTTCATACCCGCCGGCGCCCCGTCCACGCGGGCCAGCGCCATGGCGAACTCGGCATCGGGGTTGGAGCAGAACCACTTGTCGCCGGTCAGACGCCAGGAACCGTCGATCTGCGGATAGGCCACGGTCTGCGTGTT
Organism: Comamonas testosteroni TK102; assembly: GCF_000739375.1. NCBI lineage: Bacteria > Pseudomonadati > Pseudomonadota > Betaproteobacteria > Burkholderiales > Comamonadaceae > Comamonas > Comamonas testosteroni. The sequence goes on from NZ_CP006704.1 coordinate 4,245,553, forward strand.
GGCGATGTCGGAGCCCGCAGCCTGTTCGGTCATGAACATGGCGCCCTGGGCTTGGTTGTCCCAGTCCAGCGACAGCAGCTGCGGCAGGTATTTGTCCACCAGCTCGGACGTGCCGAACTTCTTGAGCGTGCGTGTCAGTGAATCGGTCATTGACAGCGGACAGCACAGACCGAACTCGGACTGCACGAACAGATAGGTCAGCGCGTACTTGACCGCTGGCGGCATCTTGCCCTGCCAGCCCAGCATGTCGTCGCGGTGCGATATGGCCTGCAGGCCGAACTCGCCGTAAGCGATGCGCTCTAGCTCTTCATAGGCAGGGTGCTTGATGATGCGCTGGCTGTCCTGACCGGAGCGGCTGCGATGCTCAAGTGTTGGTGGATTCCTGTCGGCAATGCCGGCCAGTTCGTCGATGCGCCCGCCGGCCAGCTCACCCATGCGCTGCAGATAGGGCTGCAGGTGGGTCAGCAGATCCTCCGGCAGATAGAGTCTGAGCAGCGACTGCAGCTCAGGGTCGGTGCTGTAGAAATTGGCACCGTGGCGGTCTGGAACGGGATGGGCTGCAGCGCTGGCAGCCAGGGCCACGGCATGCATCTGGCTCTTGTCGTTGGCGGACATGAAGGTCTCCTGCTGAATTCGAATACACCCTGGGGACGCGGTGCGCCTTCCTCCTGGATGGGGATGACAGCCGCGCTGCGGGACGGCGCGGCCGCCTGGACCCTTGCTCTCGGTCTCCGGGAAGGCGGCGATGGGTTCATGCGCCGTGCATCGCACAAAGAGCCTGGGACTGCTGCGAATTTCAGCACCCTGATATATTCACGTCAAATATTATTAAAATCTTTTCCAATACTTTTTATATATAGATAACAGCATGGAACTGCGGCTGCTGCATTACTTCGTCACCCTGGCCGAGGAACTCCACTTCAGCCGTGCGGCCCAGCGGCTATCCATCTCCCAGCCCCCTCTGTCGGTGGCCATCAAGCAGCTGGAGCAGGAACTGCAGGCCCAGCTGTTCGAGCGCAGCAGCAAGGGAGTACGGCTTACGGCTGCCGGCGAACATCTGCTGGGCAAGGCGCGCCAGCTGCTGGCTCTGAGTCAGCAGGCCGCACAGGAAACACGCGATGTGGCCCAGGGCACGCGCGGCCATCTGCGTCTGGGTTTCGTGGGGTCTAGCCTGTACCGCGGCCTGCCGCAGGCGCTGGAACAGTTCCAGCACAGCCACCCCCAGGTGCGCGTGGACATGCTGGAAGCCAATAGCGCGGAACAGATCCTCGGTCTGCAGCAGATGCGGCTGGACATGGCCCTGGTCCACTCCATACAGCCCCCCCGAAGGCATTGACAGTCAGCTGCTGGTGGAAGAGCCTTTCGTGGTCTGCCTGCCCGAGCAGCACCCGCTTCACGACCGTGCCTCCATCGATCTGGCCGAACTCAGGAACGACCGCCTGATCCTGTTCTCCAGCCTGGTTTCGCCGACTTATCACCAGCGCATCTACGAGATGTGCCTTGCCCATGGCTTTGCCCCCGAGGTGCGCCACGAGGTAAGACACTGGCTGTCGGTGATCTCCCTGGTTTCGTTGGGCCAGGGCGTGGCCCTGGTGCCCGAGGCGCTGGCTCGCGTGGGCATGCCGCGCCTGGTGTTCCGAGTGCTCAAGGGCAGCCATCCGTCATCGGAGATGCTGGCCATGTGGCGTCGCGCGCCCGCCAATCCGCTGGTGGCCCGCCTGCTCGCCTGCCTGCGCGCGGCCGCCGAGTCGCTGAACACCCCTGCCGACTCCACCTGACTGTTTCAGCCATACAGATCACTGCGCACCGCCTGCTGATAATGCGCATCGAGCTCCTCAATGCTGGCATGCTCGCCGTCCGTAGCCTCAGGGCCCGCCTGCAGCGCGGCGAAGCCGACCAGCATCTGTCCGATGCTGGGCAGCTCACTGCGCTGCGACCGGGCCGCCGGCTCCCACAACCGTGCCCGATTGACGGCCTTGCCGCAGTGAAACAGCACTTCGTCAACGCGCACCACCGTGGCGGTTTTCGGCGTTTTCTCGCCTTCATGCAGCTCCTGCAGCAGCTCGGCGGCCGCACTGACGCGAGCGCGGCCGTTGATGCGCAGAAACACCTCCAGGCCGGGGAACAGGAACAGCATGGCGACCCGCTCGTCGTGCTGAAGATTGCGCAGCGATTCGATGCGGTTGTTGCCCGGCCAATCGGCGAAGACGAGGGTTTTGTCATCCAGCACATGGACAAAGCCGGGCGGCCCGCCGCGCGGCGAAGCATCCATGCCGGCAGGGCCGGCAGTAGCCAGACAGAAAAAACTCGCCTGCTGCAGATACTGCCGATGGAAATCGACCAAACGGTCGAGCACCGCCTTCTGTATGCGCTCGCTCGGCTGCGCATACAGGGCGTCAAGTTCCACCTGCTTCGGTTTCCGGGTCTCTGACATCTGGACTACTCCTTCTAAAGAGCAGCGAGCCTAAGGCAGAGCCCTCTGGCGGCTATAGAATTGTTCAGCCATTGAATAGCGGAAATCCGCCAAACTGATTGACTGCCTGCCATCCATCTCGCAATGTCCGACCTGCTGGAATTACTGCAACCTCATCTGGATGACGACGCCGGCCCGGTCATCCTCGCGGCCACTCGCTGGCAGGCGCAGGAGCTGTCCTCCGAAACGCATCAACATGCGCGCGGCCAGCTGTTTGGCTCGCTGCGCGGCCTGATCTCTGTGACTGTGGAAGACGGCGTCTGGATCGTGCCCGCCATCCACGCCGTCTGGCTGCCGCCCCACCATCGGCATTCGGGCCGCTCGTTCGGACCCTACCATGGCTGGAGCGCCTATATCGCTGAGCATGCCTGCGCCGATCTGCCCGCCAGGCCTTGCACCTTGCGCGTCTCTGGCCTGCTGCGCGAAGCGGTGTTGCGCCTGGCGGCCGGCTGGACTCACCCGGCACAGCCATTGCGCTCGCCCGAGCTCGACAATGTGTCCAGTGTGGTGCTCGACGAAATCCGCCACCTGCCAAGGCAGGCCCTCCTGGGCCTGCCCTTGCCTAGCGATTGGCGCGTGCAGCGCATTGCCCAGGCAATGATCCAGAACCCGGCCGATACCCGTGATCTGACGGCCTGGGCCGACTGGGGAGCGCTGAGCACCCGCACGCTGAGCCGCCGCTTTGTGGCAGAAACCGGCTACAGCTTCAGCGCCTGGCGCCAGCGCATGCGCCTGCTGCGCTCCCTGGAACTGCTGGCTGAAGGCGTGCCGGTCAGCCATATCGCACTCGATCTGGGCTGGGCCAGCCCCAGTGCCTTTATCCAGTTGTTCAAGCGCGAGTTCGGAGAAACACCGGGCATTTACCGCGCACGGCTGGGATCCTGAACCCCGGAAAGCGGCGCGTGCGTCACGGTTGCGCCACTGGCAACGCAGCCACCGGGGGTTCAGACACTTCATGACGAAAGAGCTTCGCGAAACCGGGCTCTTGCCATGAGCGTCCCCGCCATCCGCCTTGCAGGATTCAGCGCCCTGCGTATTGCCTGCGCAACTTCTACAAAACTGCCCGTCGATCAAATGGTTGTATCATACAACCATTTGAGGAAATCTATGTCAAACGAACCGTCTCTAGTCGAGCAGATACGCGCTTACTCACGCTCCATGGCGCGTGATTGGGGCTTCATGGGCGAAAGCATTGCAGGCGCAGACCTCTCCCCGTCCGCCGTGCATGCGCTTCTTGAAATTGAAGAAGGCAATGTCAACGCCAAGGACCTTGGGACAATGCTTCGACTGGAAAAATCCAGCGTCAGCCGGATGCTGCGCAAACTGGTGGAAGCCGGCGATGTCAGTGAGTCACCTGACCTCCACGACAGCCGGCTCAAGCAGCTGTCGCTGACTCCTGCGGGCAGGTTGCGCGTCGAATCCATTCATGCACATGCTCGCGCACAGGTCACGCATGCCCTGGAACGCTTGAACCCGGGACAGAAGCACACCGTCTCGAAGGGCTTGCAGCTTTACAGCGCTGCACTGTCGTCCCGGATTCAAGGCGACAAGGAAAAGCCGGTCGTGGAGCTCGTGAGCGGCTATCAGCCGGGAATCATTGCTCGCATCACCCAGATGCATGCGCAGTACTACTCTCGCGAAGCCGGGCTGGGCCAGCGTTTTGAATCCGTTGTTGCCGCGGGCCTGGCCGAGTTCTCAGATCGCCTGAATCACTCCCAAAACCGGATCTGGACCGCCATGCATGAAGGAGAAATCATTGGCTCGGTTGCCATTGATGGCGAAGACCTCGAGCCCGGCATTGCACACCTGAGGTGGTTTATCGTCGATGACAGCGTGAGGGGAAGCGGTGCAGGGAGACGGCTGCTGAGTGCAGCACTCGAATTTGTCGACCAGCAGAAGTTTCGAGAGACACAGCTTTGGACATTTAGCGGGCTCTCTGCGGCTCGCCATCTGTACGAGTCATATGGCTTCAAGTGTGTTGAAGAGTGGGTTGGCGATCAGTGGGGCAAACAGATGCTGGAGCAGCGATTCTCCAGAGTCGGCTCCGGCAGCTAGGACTGTTTTCCTGATCAGCGCGCTTTTTGGCCAGCCACTTCGACACCTCAACTGAGGCCGCGATCATGCCGATGGCTGAAATGGACAGCTGCGAACCTCGTGAGCCTATCCAAAGCCGCCAGCACAGCCCACCGATTGGAGATTAGACACCGGCCAGGCAGACGCTGTTGCGGCCTTTTCGCTTGGCTTCGTACAAGGCCCTGTCCGCCATGTCGATGAGGCTAGCGCAGGAGGAATCCAGCGCAGCACCACTTGCGCAGGCGACTCCCACGCTGATGGTGATCTGCACCAATCCGGTTTGCTCATTGCCTAGCGACAGGGCCTCGACCTGTTGCCGGATGAATTCGGCGAGCCTGGCCGCGCCAGACAGACCGGTGCCTGGCAACAGAATGGCGAATTCCTCGCCCCCATAGCGGGAAACCAGACTACCTGCGCGCTGGACGCAGTGCGCCAGCAGGCCTGCGAAACACTTGAGCACCTCGTCGCCGAACGGGTGCCCAAAGCTGTCGTTGAGCTGCTTGAAATGATCGACATCCAACAGAAGCAGCGAAAGTGCGCTCTCCGACCGGTGTGCTCTGCGCCACTCCGACTCCAGCACCTCATCGAACCGTCTGCGGTTCACCAAGCCTGTCAACGCATCCTTCACGGCCAGGGACTCCAGGTGCAGGGTCAGCTGCCTCAGCTCTTCCTGTTGCCGCCGTGACGCGGTGATGTCGACATGCGAAAAAAAGCTGCAACCGTTGGTTTGGGTTCCGCGCAGCTCCACCACGCGCACCCAGCGATCCTGAGGCAGAGCCAGCACATAAGGAGCCCCTGAAAACCGTTGCCGCTCCGTGAGCACCGAAAGTCCTGTTGCATAGTCCGTGGTCGGCTGCTCCTGCGCCCACGACTGCGCATAGATTTCTTCGAACAGGCGCGCGCCAAGACACTCGATGTCCGGCATGCCATAGAGCACCATAAAGGAGTGATTGGCCCAGACCGCCCTGTCCTGCTCATCGACCATCAGGATGCCGTCTGCCAGACTTTCCAGGGCCAGCGCCGTATCCTCCGAGATCTGCCGAGGCCGTCGTACCTGCCTGGGGTTGATCCGGTCCTGCATCCCCGTGAGCAAGGGAGCTGTCTTGCGCCACAGTCTGATCCGGCCCAGAGGCCCCAAGGGAAGAGAGGCGGCCCGGACGCGATAGTCATAGTGGTCGAACTCGAACGCACGCTGCTGGTTGTGATGCCGCTGGATGCCCTCTTCGATGTAGCGCTCCATGCATGGCAGCTCCTGCGCCGAAAGCCTTTGCAGATAGAAACGCCGCAGATTCTCGCTATAGGCTTCACCGGCATAGACATGCCCGGCATGCTCGGGGAAGAACTGCAGAAAGGTATCGTTCCACAGCTGGGTTCTGTCGTTCGCATCAAAGACGCAAACCGCCACTTCCAGCTGGTCCAGGGCCAGCGCCACGACGCGGAGAATCGAGATCAAGATTCGCTACACAGACAAAGTTGACCGAGCAGGTTTGTCATCTCGGGCCCGGAACAGCCCCCTGCAAACCCAGGTAAGAGTGAGATCTGAACGCAGCGAGGCAACTGCCGGTCTCTCGATGCAGGCTTTGGCAAGACAGCCAGACTGGAGCAGCCGCTGCGGCCGCCAGCAGTGACCAGAGCCATGGACGCAGACGCCACGATGCAGTCCTTCATGAGCGAACCTCGGGAGTCAGGCAGTACCAGGCTGCGATCCCCAGGGCCATCCAGAGCACGATGATCATGATGGCTCCAGAGCGGCTTCCGGGCCTGGCCCCGTTGTCAGCCATCCATGCGTCGGCTTGAACACGGCATTCGGCGAGAACCGATGTCGGCAACAGCTTGACCGTGAGCCAGATCAGCCCCGGTAGCAGCAGAGCATCGTCCACGAATCCGAGAACGGGGATGAAGTCCGGTATCAGATCAATCGGACTGAGCGCATAGGCAACCACAAACAGGCCCAGGGCCTTTGCGAACCAAGGCGTCGCGGGGTGCTTTCCTGCGAACCAGAGCGTCACCCCGTCGCGCTTGATTCGCTTTGCCCAAGCCTTCAGGCTGTCTCTGATATTCATTGGAAATCCTGGCCAAGAGCCCGGATTTTCTCATTATTTCAAATAACGACCGCCAGCCGCCAGTACTGGGCCAACTCGACCATCTCCAGCCGCCAGCGCCAGCGATCGCAGGCACGTATCACCTAGAAGGCCTGGCCAGAATGCGGGGCCGCGTTGACAAAGCCCGTCTTGTCCTTTGGGGAAATGACCCGAAGAACCTTGCAGGGAACGCCTGCGGCAACAACCCCTGCAGGAATATCGGAGGTCAGCACACTGCCCGACCCGATGATGGAGTCGTCGCCGATCGTCACGCCGGGATTGATATGCACGCCAGCACCTATCCACACGCGGTTGCCGATCCTCACGGGCTTGGCGAAGCAGCCGCCCGCCGCACGCTCGGCCGGATCGATGGCATGGTTGGAGGTGTAGATGCCAACACGTGGGGCCAGCAGAACATCGTTGCCGATGAAGATTCCTCCGCCATCCAGCATGATGCAATCGAAGTTGGCATAGAAGTTATTGCCAATGTGGATGTTCCGGCCAAACTCGCAACGAAAGCGGGGTTCGAAGTGCACGTTCTGGCCTACGGAGCCCAGCAGGCGGCGAAGTATCGCCTCACGCACGGGCGCTGGTTCCGAAAAGGAGTCGTTGTACTCGTTGCTCAGCAGCACCGCATGCTGACGCGCGCCCACCAGCTCCGGCGTCAGATCGTTGTACATCTTTCCGGTGCGAATGTGATCGAGCTGGATTTCGAGATTGGACATGAGGGCAGGCTTTGCAAAGTCGACAACCTTACCCCATTGCTGATGCCGTGGACGGCTTGGGACGGCTCGCGTTGCCAGGAGCCTGGCAATGGGCAGACGACCTCGGGCGGAAGCTGCCTGCTTTCCAAGCAGGTTCCTATTGCGCCTTGAAGGTGATCCATGCACTCCAGAACAGGCTTGAGAAAAAGCGCAGCGGATTGACGAAGCCCGCGTTGGCCAGCATCGTTTCCACCGCGGCCTCGGAAAGCGGCGGCACGGCTCCGTGGCGGATTTTGCCCAGCTTTGCGACGACCTCCGCCTCATCGGCACCGGCCATGCGCCAGCGTGAAGCCCAGGCTTCAAGGAACAGCGGCTGGGATTCGTAGGGGCACCGGTTGCAGGCCAGGATCAGCGGCCCGCCCGGTTTCAAGCGGCGGCCGAGCTCTCGCAAGAGCGCGTCCTTGCGATCCTGCTCGGGAATGTGATGCAGGACTCCGACCAGGGTTGCAGCATCGAAGCCATCGCCATCGGGAAGCTCCTCGACCGTACCGTGGAAGACTGCGGTGCGTCCGGACAGGCCTGCGGCCTCGATACCTGTCATCGCCTGATCGAGCATTGCGACAGCCGGATCGGCGGCCACAAAGGTCCAGGCCGGCTCCAGTTTTGCGGCGCACAGGATTTCCTGACCGGTTCCCCCGGCTCCCGCGACAAGAACCGACTTTGCATCGTGGCCCAGGTGGGCCGAAAGCAGGCAGGCGGCAAGCTCGTGGCAGGCGTCGTAGCCGGCAAGGGCAATACGACTTTGCGTTGCATATTCAATGGATCTGGAGAGATCAAACTTGGCGCTGGCGCTTGTGGAAGTCATGTCGGCCATTGTGGGGAGTGTGCACTGGCGCCAGAAGCACTCCTTTGCGCAGGCCATCGTCTGCTTTGGCGGCATATTGAAAATGCAGGTCTGGCCTTCTCGTCGGTGACCCGGGGCGGAGATCACGCACAAGGGCTTGCGGGAAAAAGGGGCCTGCAGCCGCGCAGCGATCTGCATGCCTGCACGGTGCCAGCAATGCGAATGCATCTGCTTACAGCCCGCATCCAGAGCGCTTGCGCTCGGGAATTGATAGCTGACTTTGATTCCCGAAGCTGGTCGCGGGATACTTCAGGCTTCGCAAATTCACCGAGAACAACAAATATGCAAGGCCATCCCGACGTCGTCGACTACCTCAAGGACCTGCTGCGCGGCGAGCTCGCAGCGCGCGACCAGTACTTCGCCCACTCGCGCATCTATGAAGACCAGGGCTTTGCCAAGCTGTTCACGCGTCTGGACCATGAGATGCAGGAGGAAACCCAGCACGCCGATGCGCTGCTGCGCCGCATCCTGATGCTGGGCGGCCGCCCCGACATGCGCCCCAAGGAATTCACGCCTGGCGAAACCGTGCCCGAGATGCTGCGCAAGGATCTGGACACCGAATACGAGGTCCGCGCCGGCCTGCAGCAAGGCGTGGCGCTGTGCGAGCAGCACCGCGACTATGTGAGCCGCGACATCCTGCTGACCCAGTTGCACGATACCGAGGAAGACCACGCCTACTGGCTGGAAAAGCAGTTGGGTCTGATCGACAAGATCGGTCTGCAGAACTATCTGCAGAGCCAGACCTGAGCCTCTGCGGCGCAGTGCGGAGAAAGACAAAGGCCGTCCTTGAAGACGGCCTTTTTCATGGGCAGGAGACGAACTCGGCGGCCATCACCATCGCCGCCCATGACGGGCGGCGGCAAGTTGGCTCACTCGAAGGGCTGGGGCCGCTTGGTGGCATCGCTGGAAGGCGGCAGTATGGGCAGCACCAGCTTGGGCTGCTCGCCGGTCAGCGTCTTCAGGAACGCGACGATGTCGGCGTTCTCGCTCTTGCTGAACTTCTTGCCCAACTGGATGCGGCCCATGGTGTCCACTGCCTGCGCCAGGGTGTCAGCCGCACCGTCGTGGAAGTAGGGATAGGTCAGCTCCACATTGCGCAGCGTCGGAACCTTGAAGCTGAAGCGCTCCGCATCGTTGCCCGTGACGGCAGCGCGCCCTTCTGCCGGATTGTCGGTCTTGTAGGGTTCGACCAGACCCATCTTCTGGAACGAGGCCCCGCCAAAGTTCACGCCGTTGTGGCAGGCCACGCAACCCGAGTTCTTGAACAGCTGATAGCCGCGCAGCTCCTGGGCGCTGATGGCTTTCGTATCGCCCTCAAGCCATCGGTCGAAGCGCGCATGGGGCGTGACCAGCGTTTCCTCGAAGGCCGCAATCGCCGCTGTCACTTCCTCTATGGTCAGCTTGTTGCTGCCGAACACGCTCTTGAATTCGGCCACATATTGCGGAATGGAGCGCAGCATGTCCACGGCCAGATCGTGCGTGAAGGCCATTTCGCCGGGGTTGGCGATAGGGCCGCCCGCCTGCTCGCGCAGGTTCCTGGCACGCCCGTCCCAGAACTGGGCAAGGTTCAGACTGGAGTTGAGCACCGTCGGCGAATTGATGGGGCCTTTTTGCCATTTGTCGCCGATCGAGGTCTTGAGATTGTCCGAACCGCCCATGCTCAGGTTGTGGCATGAGTTGCAGGAGATGAAGCCGGAGCGGGACAACCGCGGATCGAAGAAGAGCTTCTTGCCGAGTTCGACCTTGGCGGGCTCCGTGACACTGTGCGCCTTGATGGGCTGCACGGGTTCCTGAGCCGATGCGAGAGCGGCGGCCATCATGGCGGCAGCGGATACGGCACCCAGCACGAATCTCCTGAAGTGCTGGCTGGAGGTGGGCTTGTTTTTCATCGGGAACTCCTTTTCTTGCGCAGCCTGCTGAGGAACGCGATACCGCTGAGCCCTCAGCACCGGCACATCACAGACATGCACCAATGCCGGCTGCATGGTTATTCTTAAGGAGTACCCCTATTGACTCGTTGACCAAACACAAGATCCGGGTCCAAGTGGCAACGGATAGGTCAACCCCGGTTGGGTCGAGACTCTTGCGGGGCGCAAGATGCGGCCCTGTGTCAAACAGGGCGATGGACAGCCGACCAAGGCCGACTGCCCGCAGCCCGCTCAGCGCATCGCCGCTGCGGGTGCGACCTGCACCTTCATGCTTCGCACGATGGCCGCCAGCACCACGCCATAGGCGGGAACAAACAGCAGCAGGCTCACGCCCAGCTTGATGACATAGTCGACCATGGCGATTTCCACCCAGTTGGCCGCCATGAAGGCATCGGAGCTATTCCAGAAGGCGATGGAGAAAAAGGCCGCGGTGTCCAGCACCTGGCCGAACACCGACGCGGCCGCCGGAGCCAGCCACCAGGAATGGCTTTTCTGGCGGATGCGGTCGAAGACCTGAATATCCAGCAACTGACCCAGCACATAGGCAGCAAAGCTGGCCAGTGCGATGCGGAACACAAAGCCGTTGAAGCTTTGCAGCGCCTCCCAGCCATTGAAGCGGCCCTCGTGGAACAGCACGCCCACCACATAGGACACCACCAGCGCGGGCAGCATGGCACGCATGATGACGCGCCGTGCCGCGGTCTTGCCGATCAGGCGTACCGTCAGGTCGGTGGCCAGAAAGATGAAGGGGAAGCTGAAGGCGCCCCAGGTGCTGTGAAAGCCCAGCAGCGTGATGGGCAGTTGTACCAGGTAGTTGCTGGCGATGACCAGCGCGATATGGAACGCGACGAGAACGGAGAGGTAAAACGGCACGCGCGACGCTTGCGTCTGCACGGCATGAGCGGATGTCATGACAGTCCTTTTTGGTCGATGGGGGCGAGGGAACCCATGGTTGCGAAGAGTACGCCAGCGCGGCGCAACCGTGAATTTTACGCGGTACGGAATTATCTCTGCCTCCCTCGGCCCGCTTATCCGCCCGGACACATGGCGGATATAAGAAAAATCATAGCTTGTAGCGCCTGCCAATCCATGTTTTCAACACCGAATCAGCCTACATTCAATAGATGGCAGTCGCTAGGCGCTATCCTTTTCTGTATCACTCAAAGCGCGAGCTGCGCCTCCTGCCGGGCCTGATGGCGCGTGGCACGCAGCCCTGCCCACTGCAGATCGGCCAGGACCAGCACCACGACCGCCTGCGCCGCCACCCAGGCCAGACCCCAGGCACTGAGCGCCAGGCCGGAGCCAAAGACCAGGACCGCGCAGCCCAGTGCCCAGCCCAGATTGCCGAGAGCCACCAGACCGATCAGCGTGCGCGGCAGGGGCCGGCGACGCGCCATCCAGGCAGCGGCCGATGCATAGGCCAGCAAGAAAAGGCCTGTTGCCGTCAGCAGCAAGGCTGGCAGGCCTGTCAGATCTGCCAGCGGCTGCGTGACAACCAGTTGCAGCGCGCCCGTGGCGGCGCAGGAGGCCGCATCGGCCCACATCACATGGCGCAGAAACCGTGGAGAAGCAAAAATGGACATGGAAGACTCCTGTTCTGAAAGCAAGTTCTTGCGGCCGGCCCTGTGCCGGCTGCTGGGGTCCATGATTGCCAGCCGCGCGCACAGCGTCGATAACCTCGCAGGTCATGGCCGCATATGCGGCCTGCCACTACGATGCGACCATGACTTCCAGCACCGCCCCCTCTTCTTCTCATGCCGCTCACCTGCCGCCCGGCGCGCGCGCGCCGTTCGGCGAACACCTGCGCCACTGGCGCCAGCACCGTCGGCTGAGCCAGCAAGGGCTGGCACTGGAGGCCGAGATCTCGACACGCCACCTGAGCTATGTGGAAACAGGGCGCGCCCAGCCCAGCCGCGAGATGGTGCTGCGCCTGGCCGAGCGCCTGTCGGTGCCGCTGCGCGAGCGCAATGCATTGCTGGTGGCGGCGGGCTTTGCCCCCATGTACCAGGCCCGCCCGCTGGACCATCCCGATCTGGCCGCCGCGCGCCAGGCCGTAGAGCTGGTGCTCAAGGGCCACGAGCCCAGCCCGGCGCTGGCCGTGGACAGACACTGGAACCTGGTGGCCGCCAATGCCGTCGTGCCGCTGCTGCTGGACGGCGTGGCGCCCTGGCTGCTGGAGCCGCCCGTGAATGTGCTGCGCCTGAGCCTGCACCCCGAGGGACTGGGGCCTCGTCTGGCCAATGCCGGCCAATGGCGTACCCATCTGCTGCATCGCCTGCAGCAGCAGATATCGGCCTCTGCGGACGGCGAGCTGCAGGCGCTTCATGACGAGATTGCGGCCTACCCGTTCGCAGCCCATGGCGCGCCAGCCACCAGCGCTGTTGCCAGCACGGTCGCCAGCCATATCGCCGTGCCTTTCGAGCTGCACACCGATCTGGGCACTCTGAGCTTCATCAGCACCATCACCATCTTCGGCACGCCCGTGGACGTGACACTGCAGGAGCTGGCCGTCGAATCGTTCTTTCCCGCAAATGCCGAGACACAGCAGGCGCTGCGACGGTTGCAGGCCCGGCGCACGGCCTGAAAAGCAAAAAGCCCGCAGGACTTGCATCCTGCGGGCTTCGGGGCCGGGCCCTTGAGGGCCCTGTCATGTGGCGCCTGAGCGCTTAGATCTTGGCCGCCACTTCAGCGTACTCGGCGATTTCGTTGAAGTTCATGTAGCGGTAGACGGAGGCCTTGTCGGCATCGATCACGCCCATTTCCTTCAGGTACTCTTCCTTGGAAGGCAGGTAGCCCAGACGAGAGGCAATCGCGGCCAGTTCGGCCGAGCCCAGATACACGTTGGTGTTCTTGCCCAGACGGTTGGGGAAGTTACGAGTGGAAGTCGAGATGACAGTCGCACCTTCACGCACTTGAGCCTGGTTACCCATGCACAGCGAGCAGCCGGGCATTTCGGTACGTGCACCAGCAGTACCGAAGGCAGAGTAGTGACCTTCCTTGATCAGCTCGTCCTGGTCCATCTTGGTGGGAGGAGCCACCCACAGCTTGACGGGGATGTCACGCTGGCCGCCCAGCAGCTTGGCTGCAGCGCGGAAGTGACCGATGTTGGTCATGCAGGAACCGATGAAGGCTTCGTCGATCTTGGCGCCGGCCACGTCGGACAGGGTCTTGGCATCATCAGGATCGTTCGGGCAGCAAACGATGGGTTCCTTGATGTCGGACATGTCGATTTCGATGACGTGAGCGTACTCAGCGTTCTTGTCGGCTTCCAGCAGGTCGGGCTTGGCCAGCCAGGCTTCGACCTTTTCGATACGGCGCTGCAGAGTCTTGGCGTCGGCGTAACCGTCAGCGATCATGTTCTTCATCAGAACGATGTTCGATGTCAGGTATTCCTTGATGGGCTCAGGGTTCAGCTTAATCGTGCAACCAGCGGCAGAGCGCTCGGCGGAAGCGTCAGACAGCTCAAACGCTTGTTCGACCTTCAGATCTGGCAGGCCTTCGATTTCCAGGATGCGACCCGAGAACTCGTTGATCTTGCCGGCCTTGGCCACAGTCAGCAGACCTTGCTTGATACCGTACAGAGGAATTGCGTGCACCAGATCGCGCAGGGTCACGCCAGGCTGCATCTCGCCCTTGAAGCGCACCAGCACGGATTCGGGCATGTCCAGAGGCATCACGCCGGTAGCGGCGCCGAAGGCCACCAGACCGGAGCCTGCGGGAAAGGAGATGCCGATGGGGAAACGGGTGTGCGAGTCGCCACCGGTACCCACGGTGTCGGGCAGCAGCAGACGGTTGAGCCAGCTGTGGATCACGCCGTCACCAGGACGCAGGGCCACGCCGCCGCGGTTGCTGATGAAGTTGGGCAGTTCGCGGTGGGTCTTCACGTCCACGGGCTTGGGATAAGCCGCTGTGTGGCAGAAGGACTGCATCACCATATCGGCGGAGAAGCCCAGGCAGGCCAGATCCTTGAGCTCGTCGCGGGTCATGGGGCCGGTGGTGTCCTGCGAACCGACGGTGGTCATGCGAGGTTCGCAGTAAGTACCGGGGCGCACGCCCTGGCCTTCGGGCAGACCGCAGGCGCGGCCGACCATCTTCTGAGCCAGCGTGAAGCCAGCGTTAGAAGCAGCAGGAGCCTGGGGCAGGCGGAACTCGGTGGATGCGGGCAGACCCAGGGCTTCGCGAGCCTTGGCGGTCAGCGAACGGCCGATGATCAGGTTGATACGGCCGCCGGCTTGCACTTCGTCCAGCAGCACGTCGGACTTGAGCTGGAACTCAGCCACAGTTTCGCCGTTCTTGACGATCTTGCCGGCGTAGGGCAGCACGTCGATCACGTCGCCCATTTCCAGCTTGGAAACATCGACTTCGATGGGCAGAGCGCCGGAGTCTTCCTGCGTGTTGAAGAAGATGGGAGCGATCTTGCCGCCCAGCGTCACGCCGCCAAAGCGCTTGTTGGGAACAAAGGGAATGTCCACGCCCGTGCCCCAGATGATGGAGTTGGTGGCGGACTTGCGCGAAGAACCGGTACCGACCACGTCACCCACGTAGGCAACCAGGTGGCCCTTCTTCTTCAGGTCTTCGATGAACTGCATGGGGCCGCGCTTGCCGTCTTCTTCGGGCTTGAACGCCGCGTCGGGACGCGTGTTCTTGAGCATGGCCAGGTAGTGCAGAGGAATGTCGGGACGGCTCCAGGCATCGGGAGCGGGCGACAGATCGTCGGTGTTGGTCTCGCCAGGCACCTTGAAGACGGTGACGGTGATCTTTTCCTCGACCTTGGGACGCGAAGTGAACCACTCGGCATCGGCCCAGCTTTGCATCACTTCCTTGGCCTTGGCATTGCCGGCCTTGGCCTTGTCGGCCACGTCGTTGAAGAAGTCGAACATCAGCAGTGTCTTCTTCAGCGCATCGGCAGCCACACCAGCCACTTCGGCATCGTCCAGCAGCTCGATCAGGGGGTGCACGTTGTAGCCACCCACCATGGTGCCCAGCAGCTCGGTGGCCTTGGCCTTGGAGATGAGACCCACCTTCAGGTCGCCGTGAGCCACGGCAGCCAGGAAGGAAGCCTTGACCTTGGCTGCATCATCCACGCCGGGCGGCACGCGATGGGTCAGCAGATCCATCAGGAACGCGTCTTCACCAGCGGGTGGGTTCTTGATCAGCTCGATCAGCTCGGCGACCTGCTTGGCATCCAGAGGCAGCGGGGGGATGCCCAATGCGGCGCGTTCTGCCACATGGTCACGGTAGGCTTTCAACATGGGTTCTCTCCAATGGTTTTTTAAAAAAGGCTGCGCGTGGAGCGCGAATTACAGGGCTGGCGCATGTGCGATACGCCAGCCCTCAGCCTCGCCAGACTTATTTGCTGTCCAGCAGGCTGGGAGGTGGGTTCTTGCGGATCGCTTCGGCCACTTGCTGCTGCTCGGGGCTCATGCATTCATCCGCAAGACGCTGACCGGCCTTCTGGTTCATCAGCATGGACTTGTTGGCGATCTGCAGCCACACGGCGCCGGCCGCCTTGTCTTCCAGGCGCACCGTGCCCGTGGAAGTCTTGACGGGAGCCATGTGGTACTTGAAGCCGCGGCCGTCCACGATGAAGTAACCGGGGTTGGCGGTGTCGGCGTTCACATTCACATAGGCACCGAGCTCGCAGGCAATGCGGCCCTTGTGCACGCGCTCGGCCACGGCCAGCTCTTCCGTGCCCAGGGCTGCGGAAGCCGGGCCGGCGGCCACGGCAGCAGCACCCGCGCCAGCGGCAGCCGCAGCGGCGGCCTTGCCCTTGGCGGGAGCCTTCTTGACAGCGGGAGCCTTCTTGGCAGCGGCAGTCTTGGCCTTGGGAGCGGTTTGTGCCACGGCGGAGTGGCTGATTGCGACCAGGGGAGCGGCAATCATCAAAGTGGCGATCAGGGTCTTCATAGGATTTAGCTCCTGCAGACTTGTTATGAGTTCAATGGGTTGGAGCCAGGGCAAACCAGGGTTGAACCTCAACCGGCAAGACCTGCCCCGTCTGGTGAGCGCGCTCCAGCAACTGCCAGAAATAGCGGTAGCTCGCGCGGTCGTGTAGTACACCACCAAAACTGATGGGCGCCCAATTCTGCACCGCTGCAGAGGTAAGTATTTGTGCCGCCTGCCTGACTTCATCCTCGGCAGGAGAAAAAGCACGCAGGATCGGTCGAATCTGGTCGGGATGAATGCTCCACATGCGTGTGTAGCCAAGCTCCCGCGAGGCTTTTTGCGCGCAAGCCTGCAAAGCTTCAGGATTCTTGAATTCGGTGACCACGCAGTGCGACGGCACCTTGCCGTGGGCATGGCAGGCCGCCGCAATCTCGAGCTTGGCGCGCACCACCAGCGGATGCTCGAACTGGCCCTGGGCTGTCATGGCGGAGGCCGGAATCGCGCCGCCATGGGCCGAGACAAAGTCCATCAGGCCGAAGGAGATGCTCTGCACGGCCGGGTGGGCCGCAATGTCGAAGGCCTGCTGCACGGCAGCGGGCGACTCTATCAGGACATGCAGCGGCACAGGCTTGTCTGTCGCACGCTGCAGGGCTGCTTGGGCCTTGATGACGTCATCCACCGATTCCACCTTGGGAATCATGATGTGGCAGAGCCGGCCTGCGGCTGCACCGGCGATGATGTCCATGTCGGCCTGGAAATGTGCATGGTCCACCGCATGCACCCGGGCTGCCACGCGTGCGCCTGCAGCGGCGCCGTTGGCCAGCTCGACGACCAGACGTGCATGCTCGGCCTCCTGGCCGACGGGAGCGCCATCCTCGCAGTCCAGCGTCACGTCGAACACGCAGGTGCCGAACTCCTGCATCATCTCGGCCTGCAGCTGCAGGCTTTTGCGCATGCGTGCTTCCACGCCGCTGTAGTGGTCGCAGATCGGCAGACGCTGAGCGCCACCCTGAGCGTCAAGCAGCACGGTGGCGGGATGAACCAGTTCTTTCGTCATGACTTGCGCTGAGCCACCATGAAAAGTCGGGGGAAAGCCAGCAGACGCTTGCCGTCGGCTCGCTCCGGATAAGCCGCATCGATGCGGTTTTGATACTCGCTCAGATACTCGGCCTGCAGCTCCTGGGGCAAACCTTCCACGAAAGGCTTGAGGCCCGTGCTGCTGAGCCACTGCACAATCGCTGCAGCCGAGTCCATGGGATGCTGGTAGATGGTGTGCCACACATCGACGCTCGCAGCCTCTTTGGCGGGAGCCGCCGGCTGGGGCGCCGCCAGCAGGTCGTAATAGACCCCTATGGGCAAAATCTCGGTACGCACCTTGCTCGCATTCCCGATATGCGCCGCAAACCGGGGCAGCTGCGCGACTTCGCGCATGTTTCGGTGCGAGGGTTCCTGACGGTTGTCAGGCATCTGCACTGCCAGCACGCCACCGGGCGCCAGCAGCGAAAACAGACGGGGAATCAGGCTCTCATGCCCGCCCACCCACTGGATGGAGGCATTCGCATAAATCAGATCAGGCGCTGGCTCACCTTCAGCAGGTGCCCAGGAGGCAATGTCACCGGCCTCGAACCTTGCCTGCGGCAACTGCTTGCGTGCAGTCTCCAGCATGGCTTCGGAATTGTCGACACCGAGCACATCGGCGCCGGGAAAACGCTCCACCAGAAGCTCGGTGGAGTTGCCCGGCCCGCAGCCCAGATCCACGATGTGGAGGCTGCGAGCGGGTGAATGCAAGCTGGAAGGTACTCTTGCCAGCAGTTCTGCCGCAGGGCGGGTGCGCTCATTGGCAAAGCGCAGATACAGCGCAGGGTTCCAGTCTTGCATAGGCTTTGCGCTGATTACAGCAGGTGCTTGACGCCGTCTTGCTCGCCTTGCAGCTCAGCCAGAGTCTTGTTGATGCACTCTTGCGAGAAGGCATCGATTTCCAGACCTTCGACGATCTTGTATTCGCCGTCAGCCGTGGTGGTCACGGGGAAACCGAACACGATACCGGCGGGGATGCCGTACTCGCCGTTGGAAGGCACGCCCATGGTGACCCATTCGCCGTTGGAGCCCAGGGCCCAGTCACGCATGTGGTCGATGGCAGCGTTGGCAGCCGAAGCAGCCGACGACAGACCGCGAGCAGCGATGATGGCGGCGCCACGCTTGCCCACGGTGGGCAGGAACACGTTGGCATTCCATTCCTGGTCGTTGATGGCTTCCTTCACGGACTTGCCGTCCACGGTGGCGAAGCGGTAGTCGGCGTACATGGTGGGCGAGTGGTTGCCCCACACGGTCAGCTTCCTGATGTCGCCAACCTTGAAGCCGCCCTTGGCAGCCAGCTGGGAAGCAGCGCGGTTGTGGTCCAGGCGCAGCATGGCGGTGAAGTTCTTGGCGGGCAGATCGGGAGCCGACTTCATGGCGATGTAGGCATTGGTGTTGGCGGGGTTGCCCACCACCAGAACCTTGACATTGCGCGAAGCCACGGCGTTCAGAGCCTTGCCCTGGGCGGTGAAGATCTGGGCGTTGGCAGCCAGCAGGTCAGCACGTTCCATGCCGGGGCCACGAGGACGGGCGCCCACCAGCAGAGCGTAGTCGGTGTCCTTGAAGGCGGTCATGGGATCGGCGTGGGCTTCGATGCCGGCCAGCAGGGGGAAGGCGCAGTCTTCCAGCTCCATGATCACGCCCTTCAGAGCGTTTTGAGCCTTTTCGTCGGGGATTTCCAGCAGTTGCAGAATAACGGGCTGATCTTTACCCAGCATTTCGCCGGAGGCGATGCGGAACAACAGGGCGTAACCGATTTGGCCAGCTGCGCCGGTAACGGCGACACGGACGGGCTTCTTGCTCATGGTGAAACTCCAAGATTGGAAAAAAGTGAGATGTTATGGGCGCCAGGCGGCACCAGCGTAACCACCAGTAGCGCAAGCTCCGCAAACATGCGGCAAGTGTACTGCCGAAATCAAAGCCCGGTCAATTTGTCTTATGTCTTATATAAGATATGATCTTCACTTAGCGACCAGAGTCAAATCGACTGTTTTTGTGCATCGCATCGCGGAGGCGATACCTTCAAAACCAACTATGCCGACCCCTCACAACACAGCCCCGGACAACAACGCCAGCCATAGCGGTGGCGCCGGCGTCTCCACCCCAGCCTTCAGCCCTCTGTACCAGCAGATCAAGGGCCTGATCCTGCAAAGCCTGGAAGCTGGCGAATGGCGCCCCGGAGAACTGATTCCCAGTGAAATGGAGCTGGCAGCCCGCTTCAAGGTCAGCCAGGGCACGGTGCGCAAAGCAATCGATGAACTGGCCGCTGAAAATCTGGTCATGCGCCGCCAGGGCAAGGGCACGTTTGTGGCCACTCACGCCGCCCAGCAGGTGCAGTACCGCTTTCTGAATCTGCGCCCCGATGCCGGCGACCTGCAGGGCGAAGGCCGCGCCGAGCGCCACATCCTTGAGTGCCGCCGCCTGCGCGCGCCCGCCGAAGTGGCCC
The DNA here is from genome assembly GCF_000739375.1 of Comamonas testosteroni TK102. Lineage (NCBI taxonomy): Bacteria > Pseudomonadati > Pseudomonadota > Betaproteobacteria > Burkholderiales > Comamonadaceae > Comamonas > Comamonas testosteroni. Next base: position 4,265,125 of record NZ_CP006704.1, read on the forward strand.
GGGCCCTGGCCCTGCGCACCGGCGACGCCGTGATGCATGTGCGCCGCACCCTTTCCTTTGCCGCAATCCCGACTATTTTGGAGGACATCTGGCTGCCTGGCAACGCCTTCAAGGGGCTGACGGCCGAGCAGATGTCCAGCTACCAGGGCCCCACCTACGCCATGTTCGAGCTGGTCTATGGCGTTCGCATGGTGCGGGCCGACGAGAAAATTCGCGCCGTTCTGCCGGATGCGGAGCAAGCCCAGCTGCTGAACATTCCCAGCACCACGCCGCTGCTCAGCGTGGAGCGAACTGCTTACACATACAACGATGTTCCCATGGAGTTACGGCGCGGCCTGTATCGCACCGACACCCATCATTACCGCAATGCATTGAACTGAATCCCCCCGTAAAAGCGTTGATTGCAACAGAGCCCAATCCTCTGCTATGCAAATTCGGCTAACGGATTCTGCTGCATTGCAATAGAATTTTGTGTCGCTTCGCACTAGCGATTACAACGCAGTTACATCCACGAAAGTACCCTGCCATGACAGAGCAAAAAGCAAAACAGCGGCCAGAGTTCCGCAATATCAACTTCTTCTCGGACCTACCGACCTATCGCCTGCCCCTGGCAGGCATCGTGTCCATCCTGCACCGCGTCAGCGGTCTGCTGATGGCGATCCTGCTGCCGTTCATCATCTGGATGTTCGACCACTCGATCTCGTCGGAAATTTCGTTTGATTCCTTCACGTCGGTATTCGCAGGTCCCTTTGGCTGGTTTGCCAAGCTCGTCTGCCTGGCTCTGATCTGGGCCTATCTGCACCACTTCTGCGCAGGTGTCCGCCATCTGGTGATGGACGTGAACCACCATGCCGTGAACAAGCAGACCGGCAAGTCCACCGCCGCAGTCGTGCTGTGCATCAGCGTTGCCCTGACCGTGGTGCTTGGCGCCAAGCTGTTTGGTCTGTACTGATCAGCGCCCAGTCAATAACACCTCACGATAAGGAAACAACCATGTCCGTGAATTACGGCTCCAAGCGCACCGTTGTCGGCGCGCACTATGGCACCCGCGACTTTCTGGCCCAACGCTCCACCGCCGTCCTGATGGCGCTGTACACCGTTGTGCTGCTGGTTCGCTTTCTGACGGTCAGCGGCCCCGTGGGCTACGAGCAGTGGGCCGGCATTTTTTCGCCCCAGTGGATGAAGTTCCTGACCCTGGCCCTCTTCGTGGCTCTGGGCTGGCATGCCTGGATCGGCGTGCGTGACATCTGGATGGACTACGTCAAGCCCGTGGGCCTGCGCCTTGCACTGCAAGTGGTCACCATTGTCTGGCTGGTCGGCTGCATCGGCTGGGGCATCCAGGTTCTGTGGCGTCTCTGATTGAGACACAGTCTCCACGATTGAAGGTTAAGAATGAGCTACTCCAAAGCAAATATCACCAAGCGCAAGTTTGACGTCGTGATCGTCGGTGCCGGCGGCTCCGGCCTGCGCGCTGCGCTGGAACTGTCGCGCGCCGGTCTGTCCGTCGCCTCGCTGTCCAAGGTTTTCCCCACTCGCTCGCACACAGTGGCTGCTCAAGGCGGCGTGTCCGCATCGCTGGGCAACATGAGCGAAGACAACTGGCACTACCACTTCTACGACACCATCAAGGGCTCCGACTGGCTGGGCGACCAGGACGCCATCGAGTTCATGTGCCGTGAAGCGCCAAACGTCGTGATCGAACTCGAGCACTTCGGCATGCCTTTCGACCGCAATGCCGACGGCACCATCTACCAGCGTCCCTTCGGCGGCCACACCGCCAACTATGGCGAAAAGCCCGTGCAGCGCGCCTGCGCCGCTGCCGACCGTACCGGTCACGCCATGCTGCACACGCTGTACCAGCAGAACGTCAAGTCCAAGACCAACTTCTTCGTGGAGTGGATGGCGCTGGACCTGATCCGCAACACCCAGGGCGATGTGGTCGGCGTGACCGCACTGGAACTGGAAACCGGCGATCTGTACGAGCTGCATGCCAAGGCCGTGCTGCTGGCCACCGGTGGTGCCGGCCGTATCTTCCAGGCGTCGACCAACGCCTTCATCAACACCGGTGACGGCCTGGGCATGGCTGCTCGCGCCGGCATTCCTCTGCAGGACATGGAGTTCTGGCAGTTCCACCCCACCGGCGTGGCCGGTGCCGGCGTGCTGCTGACCGAAGGCTGCCGCGGCGAAGGCGCCATTCTCTTGAACAGCGAAGGCGAGCGCTTCATGGAGCGTTACGCTCCCACGCTGAAGGATCTGGCCCCCCGTGACTTCGTGTCGCGCTCCATGGACCAGGAAATCAAGGAAGGTCGCGGCTGCGGTCCCAACAAGGACTACATCCTCATGAAGCTGGACCACCTGGGTGCCGAAACCATCCGCAAGCGTCTGCCTTCCGTGGAGGAAATCGGCCACAACTTCGCCAACGTGGACATCACCAAGGAACCCATCCCCGTGGTTCCCACCATCCACTACCAGATGGGCGGCATCCCGACCAACATCAACGGTCAGGTCGTGGTCTGGGACGGTCAGCAGAACAATGTGGTGGGCGGCCTCTACGCCGTGGGCGAATGCTCGTGCGTGTCCGTGCACGGCGCCAACCGCCTGGGCACCAACTCGCTGCTGGACCTGCTGGTCTTCGGCAAGTCTGCCGGCAAGCACATCGTGGAATTCGTCAACGGCTTCGGCGCTCACCACGAAGTGCCCGCCGACGGCGCCGAGCGCACCCTGGCCCGCCTCAACCAGTTGCAGGACTCCAAGGACGGCACCTACGCCCAGGACGTCGCCGGCGAGATCCGCCAATCCATGCAGACGCATGCTGGCGTGTTCCGCACGCAAAAGAGCATGGACGAAGGCGTGGAGAAGATCAACGCGATCCGCGACAAGGTCGGCTCCGTGACCCTGAAGGACAAGTCCATGGTGTGGAACACCGCCCGCATGGAAGCCCTGGAAGTGGACAACCTGATCGAAGTGGCGCAAGCCACCATGACCTCGGCCGCAGCCCGCAAGGAATGCCGTGGCGCACACACCGTGTACGACTACGAGCACCCTGCCGACCACGCCGAATTCCCGCTGGGCCGCAACGACAAGGAATGGCTCAAGCACACCCTGTGGGACAGCGCCACCAACAGCCTGACCTACAAGCCTGTGAACCTCAAGCCCCTGACCGTTGCCAGCGTTCCTCCCAAGGTCCGCACGTTCTAATTCAGCAGCCCACGAGAGAAGATCAAAATGAAGCGCACATTCAAAATCTACCGCTACGATCCGGACAAAGACGCCAAGCCCTACATGCAAACCGTGCAAGTGGAGCTGGACGGTCACGAGCGCATGCTGCTGGACGCCCTGGTCAAGCTCAAGGCCATGGATCCCTCCATTGCCTTCCGTCGCTCCTGCCGTGAAGGCGTGTGCGGCTCCGACGCGATGAACATCAACGGCAAGAACGGCCTGGCCTGCCTGACGAACATGAACACCCTCAAGGGCGACATCGTTCTCAAGCCCCTGCCCGGCCTGCCGGTCATCCGCGATCTGATCGTGGACATGACCCAGTTCTTCAAGCAGTACCACTCGATCAAGCCCTACCTGCAAAGCGATGTCTACGCATCGCCCAGCAAGGAGCGCCTGCAGTCGCCCGAAGAGCGCGAAGAGCTCAACGGCCTGTACGAGTGCATTCTGTGCGCCAGCTGCTCCACCAGCTGCCCCTCGTTCTGGTGGAACCCCGACAAGTTCGTGGGCCCGGCCGGTCTGCTGCAGGCTTACCGCTTCATCGCGGACAGCCGCGACACAGCCACGGGCGAGCGCCTTGACAATCTGGAAGATCCTTACCGTCTCTTCCGCTGCCACACCATCATGAACTGCGTGGACGTGTGCCCCAAGCACCTGAACCCCACTGCAGCCATTGGCAAGATCAAGGAGCTGATGGTTCGTCGAACCGTCTGATGCTGATGACGAATACTCTGCTCGACGAACGTGAGCGCGACCTGCTGAGGTGGCGCAGCCGCCGTGGTCTGGTTGAGAACGATCTGTTCATCGAGCAGTTCTTCGCCACCTACGGAAGCCAGCTCACGCGGAGACACGCGACTGGCCTGTCTGCCTTGATGGATCTGGCAGACAACGACCTGATGGATCTTTTCTTGCGTCGCAAGGAACCTGAAGGACAACTCGATACCCAAGAAGTCAGGGAAGTGCTGGAGATGGTGCGCAAGCGCCAGCCCGGTAACTGTCCCCAGTAGGCTAGGCAAACTAGAGAAGGAAGTTTGGAAATGAAACTCGCTGACAACAAAGCAACGCTGTCTTTCAGCAATGGCGCTCCCAGTGTGGAAATGCCGGTGTACCAGGGCAATATCGGCCCGGATGTGATCGACATCCGCAAGCTCTACGCCCAGACTGGCATGTTCACGTATGACCCGGGCTTCCTCTCTACCGCTGCCTGCCAATCCGCCATCACCTACATCGATGGCGACAAGGGCGAGCTGCTGTACCGCGGCTACCCCATCGAACAACTGGCCAAGAACTGCAACTTCCTGGAAACCTGCTACCTGCTGCTGTACGGGGAGCTGCCCAACGAGAAGGAAAAGGCCGACTTCGAAGAGCTGGTGACCAAGCACACCATGGTCAACGAGCAGATGCAGTTCTTCCTGCGCGGCTTCCGTCGTGATGCTCACCCCATGGCCGTGCTGACCGGTCTGGTGGGCGGCATGTCGGCCTTCTACCACGACAGCACCGACATCACCAACCCAGAGCACCGCAACATCGCCGCGATCCGTCTGATCGCCAAGATGCCTACGCTGGTCGCCATGGCATACAAGTACGGTATGGGCCAGCCCTACATGTACCCCAAGAACGACCTGTCGTATGCCGGCAACTTCATGCGCATGATGTTCGGCAACCCTTGCGAAGAGTACAAGGTCAACCCCGTGGTTGAGCGCGCTCTGGACCGCATCTTCATCCTGCACGCCGACCACGAGCAGAACGCTTCGACCTCCACCGTGCGTCTGTGCGGTTCGTCCGGCACCAACCCCTTCGCGGCCATCTCCGCTGGCGTGGCCTGTCTGTGGGGCCCTGCCCACGGCGGCGCCAACGAAGCCTGCCTGAACATGCTGGAAGGCATCCAGGCCAACGGCGGCATCGAAAAGGTCGGCGAGTTCATGGAACAGGTCAAGGACAAGACCAGCGGCGTGAAGCTGATGGGCTTTGGCCACCGCGTCTACAAGAACTACGACCCCCGCGCCAAGCTGATGCAGGAAACCTGCAACGAAATCCTGGCCGAACTGGGTCTGGAAAACGATCCCCTGTTCGCCCTGGCCAAGAAGCTGGAAAAGATTGCCCTGGAAGACGACTACTTCGTCCAGCGCAAGCTCTACCCCAACGTGGACTTCTACTCCGGCATCGTGCAGCGCGCCATCGGCATCCCCGTCAACCTGTTCACCGGCATCTTCGCTCTGGCCCGCACCGTGGGCTGGATCGCTCAGCTCAACGAACAGATGGCCGACCCCGAGTACAAGATCGGTCGTCCCCGCCAGCTGTTCACCGGCTCCGTGTCGCGCGACGTCAAGCCTATCGCTCAGCGTTGATCGGCACGCCCAGGCCCGGATTTCCGGGTCTCAGGGTGGCAAAAAGCCCGCAGACTGCAAAGTCCGCGGGCTTTTTCACGTGAGCTTGCAATCTCGGTATTTGAAAAAAAAGCATAGCTGCTTGCGCATTACCCATATCGATTTCAGATTGAAATCACCATGAAATCCTTTGTTGACATGCGCTATCAGCTATAAAAATTCATTAATCAATCCGAGTCAGAAATTCCGAGCAGACCCGGAATCGGCTCTTCTATACTGCTCTTCATGCATGCAAAACGACAACGCAATCTGGAACTGGCCCACGCCGTGCTGGACTGGAACCAGCGCCACCTGAACCGCCACACCACGCTGAGCCGCGAGCAGGTCGCCGAGTGCTTTGCCGAGCAATTCGTGGTCGAGCCCAACGGCCGCCACTATGCGGCCGACCTCGAGAGCTATCGCGAGTTTCTCGAAGGCATGAAGCAGGACATGCAAGGCATTCGCTACGCCATCCAGCACGCCACAGCCGACGAGGACTCGGTGGTCTTTTCCATGGATGTCTGCATCACCAAGACCGATGACAGCACCCAGCACTTTGTCGCCATGCTGCTCATGCGCTTTGACGAACACGAAAAAGTCAGCCTGTGGCGCGAGGTCTATCTGCCCCGCCCCCAAGCCGGCGCGCAATAGGACCTCTACCTCTAGCGCAGGCAGCCCCCCGTCAGGGCACAAGCAAGATGGGCTGCTGGGCGCCATGCGCCTCCAGTTGCCGGTGGGCCTGCGCGGCATCGGCCAGCGCAAACTCCTGCGGCTCGCCCATGCGGAAATGCTTTTTGCGCAGCGCCTCGAACAGGCGCGCGGCCATGGCATCGCGCTCTCTGGGCTTTTTGACGAAGTGAAACACCATGGGCCGGCACACGCTGTTCGACTTGGCGGCCAGACGCGCAATCTCCAGCGGCGGCACCGGGCCGGAAGACTGTCCGTACATCACCAGCTGGCCGCCGATGCCCAGACTGGCCAGCGAACCATCAAAGCTGTCCCTGCCCACGCCGTCATAGGCCACATCCACGCCTTCGCCGCCGGTCAGCTGCTGCACTCGCGCGGCCACATCCTGGGCGCCCGCACCGCGATAGCGGATCACCTCCACACAACCGGCCTGATCGGCTTTCCTGGCCGTGGCATCGCTGCCTGCCGTGCCGATCACCATGGCTCCCAGCTGCGTGGCCCACTGGCTCAGAATCTGCCCCATGCCGCCACCGGCGGCCTGGACCAGAATCCGCGATCCCTGGCCTACCCGGGCCACCCGGTGCAGCAGCACATCGGCCGTCAGCCCACGCAGCAGGCTGGATGCGACCAGCGCGTCGCTGAGGTCATCGGGCACGGCAATCAGCTCGTCGCCCGCAATCACGCGCTCGGCAGCGTAGATGGAATAGGCGGCAGAGACATAGCAGACCCGGTCGCCGGGCCTGAAGCGAGTCACGCCCTCCCCCACTTCGGCCACCACCCCCACGGCTTCGATACCGGGCGTGCCTGGCAGCGCCAGCGTCTTGTACAGCCCGGAGCGCACATAGATATCGTGAAAGTTCACGCCAATGCGCGTGTGCCGCACGCGCACCTGTCCAGCCGTCAGCGGCGGCGAAGCGACCGAGGCGATCTGCAGGACCTCGGGGCCTCCGTATTCCGTCATGACAATGGCTTGATGCGTGATCTGACTCATGGCTGGTGCTCCTTGCGGGTTGTAATCCTGCGAATGTAGCCTGCGCCGCGCTTGTCCCTGCGCCTCGCTGCGACGCGGCAATTCCCGCACAATGCGCCTCCTGCACACCGCTATTGATTCTTCTATGTCTTTTGCCCCCCTAGGCCTGCGCGCCGAGCTTCTGGATGCCACACTCGATCTGGGTCTGCGCGACGCGACGCCGATTCAGACCGAGGCCATCCCCGCCGTGCTGGCCGGGCGCGATCTCTGGGCCTGCGCGCCCACAGGCTCGGGCAAGACCATGGCCTACCTGTTGCCTCTGCTGCAGGCCTGGCTGGCGCAAAAGCGCGGCCAGACCGGCTTTGTACGACCGCTGGCCACCCTGATTCTGGTGCCCACGCGCGAGCTGGCCCTGCAGGTTCACGAAAGCCTGAGCGACATCACGCGCCAGTTGCGCGAGCAGCCACGCAGCCGCGTGGTCTATGGCGGTGTCTCCATCAACCCGCAGATGATGCAGTTGCGCGGCAGCGCCGACTTTCTGGTCGCCACGCCGGGCCGCCTGCTGGATCTGGTGGAGAACAACGCCGTGCGCCTGAATACCGTGCAGCATCTGGTGCTGGACGAAGCCGACCGCCTGCTGGACCAGGGCTTTGCCGAAGAACTCAACCGCGTGCTGGCCCTGCTGCCCGCGAAGCGCCAGACCCTGCTGTTCTCGGCCACCTTCCCGCAGAACGTGGAAGCGCTGGCGGCCCGTCTGCTGCACGACCCCGTTCGCGTGCAGGTCGATGCCGACCAGGCCGCCGAGCATTCGGCCAGCCCAGAGAACATCAGCCAGCGCGCCATTGCCGTGGACAGCAACCGCCGCACCCAGCTGCTGCGCCAGCTCGTCAAGCAAGGCGAGAACCAACCCGAATGGGAGCGAGCCCTGGTCTTTGTCGCCAAGCGCCACACCGCCGAAATGCTGGCCGACAAGCTCTACAAGGCGGGCATCTACGCCACCACCTTCCACGGCGATATGAGCCAGGGTGCGCGCAAGGAGGTGCTCGATCAGTTCAAGGCCAAGCGCTGGCAGCTGCTCATCACCACCGATCTGGCCGCGCGCGGCATCGACATCGCACAGCTGCCCACGGTCATCAACTACGACCTGCCTCGCTCGCCCGCCGACTATATTCATAGAATTGGCCGCACGGGTCGCGCAGGACATGCGGGTTGCGCCATCACGTTTGTAAGCCCCGCCGACACCGTCCACTGGCAACTGATCTGCAAGCGCAATCAGCTGGAGATCGCCCTGGAGCAACTGCAGGGTTTTGAGCCCACCGAAGCCCTGCCGCCGCCACCGGTTGCGCAGGATGGCAATGGCGGCATCAAGGGTCGCAGACCCAGCAAGAAGGACAAGCTGCGCGCCGCAGCCGCAAAGCAGCAGCCTGCAGACTAAGCTCCGCCAACGAGGCCAGGATTGCCTCGCCTCAGCGCATCAAAAGGCCGCCCATGCGGCCTTTTTTGCGCCTGACGGAGAGCGCCTTCAACCAGGCCGGACGCAGCCGCGCCCCCTCCTTCCGCTTTTTCGACAGAGAAAACTCCAATTTTATATAAATCAAATTGGAATCTATTAACCAATAGATAAGAACTATTCCTACACCAGCCAAATTGATAGTCAGAGACATTGAGAAACATGGCTTACATGAATTTTTTAAATAGAAATCGGTAAGCCAGGTCCCTTGGCAACACGGTGAACGCCAGCCAAGGATGTCACTGACCTGTCTGCATGCGCCTGAGAAGCGACGCGGGGGAACGGCAATGAAATCGTTAAAAGCACTGGCAGGACTGACCATCGTCATTACCTGTTCCGCAGCCCTGGCCGACGAATCCAACCCGACTGCCGAGGCCAATCCGCCTGCCGAAGCCACTCAGCCCGTCGAGGTCAATCAACCTGTCCAGGCCAGCCAGTCTTCGGGGGCCTGGCATATCAATCTGCACACCGTCAGCCACCACTTCAGCGAACGCAAACATGGCAAGACATGGAACGAGGAAAACCTGGGCCTCGGTATCAGACGCGAGTTCTCCAGCGATTTTTCCGTGCAGGCCGGCTTCTATCGCAACAGCATCGACCGCTGGAGCACCTACGCCATAGGCGAATACACGCCACTGGCCTTTGGAAATTTCCACTCCGGTGTGTATGCCGGCTTGCGCACCAACTACTCTCGCCCCGTCATGGCGGCCGCAGGGGCCCTGGTGCGCTGGCAGGGGGAGCGCTATAGCGTCACCGTGCGCGCTGCACCCAAGATCTGCGGCCAGTGCTCGGCATTCATTGCGCTGGAGTTTGGCTGGAAACTGTGATCCCTGTGTAAAACGGCACGGATTCGCAGTTTCTGCAGGGTCAATCAGCATCATCAGCGCTAAAGTGCCAGCTCACTGTGCTTTTTGATGCCCCATGCACGCAGAATCGAATTCAGCCCCCATCGCCCGCCAACTCGAAAAAAGCCGCCAGGCACTGCTGGACCTGTCCACGCGCAACCGGCTGCTGAGCCTGCCTCAGGCCGCCACGGCACGCGTGCTGCATTTCGCGGATGAGCGCACGGACGAGGTCTATCGCCTGCTGGCGGGCGAAAGCAAGTCCATGAGCTTTGCGCCGGCCAGGGCCGAGGAGGAGCAAGTAGCCGCCGACCCGGCCGAGGAACAAGAGACACCGGCCACCCCCGCCCTGCCCCAGCCCGAGGAAGGCGTCGATGAGCAGCTCGATGCGCGCGGTGTGGCCCAGCGCCATCGTGACCTGAAGCTGCAGACGCGCTTGTCCAGCGAGAAGCTGCAGCGCCGCCTGCTGGACATGTATTCCGATGCCCGCACCTTCATCGAGGAACAGGGCGTCAACATCCTGTTTCTGGCCCTGGGTCAGCTGCAATGGTTTGACCGCAATGCGCCCGACAAGCCCCGTTTTGCGCCGCTGATTCTGCTGCCCGTGGCACTGGAGCGCAAAAGCGCAGCCGAGCGCTTCACCCTGTCATGGCTACAGGAGGATGCGGCGGAGAACCTGTCGCTGGCGGCCAAGCTCAAGGCCGACTTCGGCCTCGAGCTGCCAGAATTCAATGCCGGCGACGACTTCGACCCCGGCGCCTATCTGGCCGCTGTCGCCACCATGGCTGCCGCCCAGCCCGGCTGGCAGGTGCTGCCCGATGCCATGACGCTGGGCTTCTTCAGCTTTGCCAAATTCCTGATGTACCGCGATCTGGATGCTGCGACCTGGCCGCCGCAAAAGCGGCTCGACCGCCAGGCACTGATTGCCGCCACGCTGCAGGACGGCTTCGAAGCCCGCGAACATCTGTTCCCCGAGGACGCCGATGTCGACCAGTTGATCCCCGTGGACAGCCAGCGCCATGTGGTCGATGCGGACAGCTCCCAGTCACTGGCCATAGAAGCCGTGCGCCGAGGCGAGAACCTCGTCATCCAGGGCCCGCCAGGCACGGGCAAGTCCCAGACCATCACGAACGTGATTGCGGCGGCGATTGCCGATGGCAAGAAAGTGCTGTTCATCTCCGAGAAGATGGCCGCCCTGGAGGTGGTGAACCGGCGCCTGAAATCCGTAGGCCTGGGGCCCGCCTGCCTGGAACTGCACAGTCACCACACCCACAAGCGCAAGGTGCTGGAAGAGCTCAAGGCAACGCGCGATCTGGGCAAGCCGCGTGTGGAGCACCGCGAGCAGATCATCCACGAGCTGAGCAACGTGCAGCAGCAGCTCAACGCGCACAGCCGGACCATGCATCAGGCGCTGGCGCCCTGCGCACTCACGCCCTACCAGATCCTGGGCCAGCTGGCACGGCTGGATGCGGTGCAGATCGCGCATCTGCCCGATCTGCTGCAGGACGCACAGCACTGGTCGCCCGAGGACTTTCGTTCACGCCAGCAGATTGGCGAAGCGCTGCGCCAGGCGGTGTCCAAGGTAAGCCCGGTGACCGGGCACGCATGGCGCGGCGTTTGCCACCCGGCACTGCTCAAGCTCGACGCACAACGTTTCGCCCAGCAACTGCCGACGCTGCAAGCAATGCTGGCCCGGTTGCAGCAGGATAGTGCGCTGCTGGCGCAATCCCTGAGCACGCCGGCGGCACAGACCCTGCAGACTCTGCATGGGCAGATCACGCTGGCGCAGCAGCTCGCCAGTGCCCCGGCCATAGACCGGCAGGCCGTCGCCAGCAGCATCTGGGATCAGGGCCTGGGCCCGCTGCACAAGCTGGTCGAATGCGGCAGCCAGTTCAGCCGGCAGGCACAGAGCCTGCGCGGCAGCTTTGCAGAATCCGCCTGGACGGCGGACTGGAGCGCCCCACGCCAGAGCATCGCCGCACATGGCGACTCGCTGTTTCGCATTTTCAACAGCGGCTACCGCGCAGCCATGGCCAGCCTCAAGGGCCAGCTGAAAACGACATTGCCGAGCTCACGGGCAGAGCGCGTGAACCTGCTCGACAGCCTGATCGAAGCCCAGCAACTGCGCCAGAGCCTGGGCCAGCAGCAGACCCTGGGGGCAGATGCCTTTGGCAGCCTGTGGCTGGGCGAGCAAAGCGACTGGGCGCAATTGCAGGCCGTGCTGGGCTGGATGGCCGGCCCCGACGGGCAGGGCCGCAGCGCTGCCTTTCGCCAGCTCTATGCCCGGCTGTCATCACCCGCACATTGCGCGAAGCTGGCCGCCAAGGCCGATGCATCGCGGCAGGCATTCGAGGATGCTGCGCAAAGCGTGCTGAGCGGCTACCAGCTCGATACGCAGGAGGCTTTTGACGCCGCCGACCTGGCCCGCATCCCGCTGACGGATTTCGGCGAGCGACTTGGGCAATGGCTCGCCGAGCCGGACGCCTTGCTGGACTGGACCTCATACCACGCCACCCGGGAGCAGGCGCGCACAGCCGGCATGGCCGCCCTGGTGCAGCAGCTCGAGAATGCATCCATTGCACAAGATGCCCTGCCCGCCAGCCTGGAGCGAGCCTACTACGAGTCTCTGCTGCGTCAGGCCACCCAGGTTCACCCCGAGCTGGTCGCCTTCAACGGCGATCAGCACAGCCAGAAGGTGCGACAGTTCCGGGCGCTGGACCTCGAGCGCATCGAACTCGCTCGCGCCCAGTCGGCACTCTCGCATTACGAGCAGGTGCCCCGCAGCGCATCCGGCATGGGCCCACTTGGCGTGCTCAATGGCGAGATTGCGCGCAAGCGCGGCCATATGCCGCTGCGCAAGCTGTTCAAGCTCGCGGGCGAGGCCGTCCAGGCCATCAAGCCCGTGTTCATGATGAGCCCGCTTTCCGTGGCCCAGTTTCTGGAGCCTGGTGCGGTCGAGTTCGACCTGCTGGTGATTGACGAGGCCAGCCAGATAGAGCCCGTGGATGCGCTGGGCGCCATCGCCCGCTGCAGGCAGCTGGTGGTGGTGGGCGATGACCGGCAGTTGCCGCCCACGCGATTCTTCTCGCGCATGACCAGCGAGCAGGAGGACTTCGACGACGAGAACGAGAACGGCGACGCCAGCCAGCTCATCGCCGGAGCCGCCGATGTGGAGAGCATTCTGAGCCTGTGCCTGGCCAAGGGCATGCCCCAGCTCATGCTGCGCTGGCACTACCGCAGCCGCCACCAGTCGCTGATAGCGGTGTCCAACCAGCAGTTCTACAACAGCGGCCTTTACGTCGTGCCCAGCCCCTATACCACCCGCTCGGGCATGGGGCTGCGCTTTCACCATCTGCCCGAAGGCCGCTTTGACAGCGGCGCCAGCCGCATCAACCGCGTCGAGGCACAGACCATTGCGCGCGCCATCATGCAGCACGCACTGCAGTCGCCACAGCTCAGCCTGGGCGTGGCCGCTTTCTCGCTGCAGCAGAAAGTCGCCATCCAGGACGAGCTGGAACTGCTGCGTCGCCAGCAACCCGAGGCCGAGTCCTTTTTTGTTGCCCATCCCAACGAACCCTTTTTCATCAAGAACCTGGAAAACGTGCAGGGCGACGAGCGCGATGTGATCTTCATTTCTGTGGCCTATGCGCGCAACGCGCAGGGCTATCTGCCAATGCGCTTCGGCCCGGTGAGCGCCGATGGAGGCGAGCGCCGGCTGAACGTGCTGATCTCGCGCGCCAAGCAGCGCTGTGAGGTGTTTTCATCCATCACCTCCGACGACATCGATCTGGAACGCGGCAAAGGCAAGGGCGTGGCTGCGCTCAAGGTATTCCTGCAATACGCGGCCACAGGCCAGCTGGCCCTGGCCAGTGTCAGCGGACGCGATCTGGAGTCGCCGCTTGAAGAAGATGTGTACGAAGCGCTGACGGCCCAGGGTCTGCAGCTGCAGACGCAGATCGGCATTGCGGGCTTTTTCATCGACCTGGCCGTGGTCGACCCCGAGCAGCCAGGGCGCTATCTGCTCGGCATCGAGTGCGACGGCATGAGCTATCACCACAGCCGCAGCGCGCGCGACCGTGACCGCTTGCGCCAGTCGGTGCTGGAGAGCCAGGGCTGGACACTGCTGCGCATCTGGGGCTGCGACTGGTTCCGCCAGCCGCGCGCCCAGACCGAGCGCGTGCTGGCTGCCGTCGAAGCGGCCAGACAATCCAGGGATTTTGCAGAAAATCAGCCTCCATCCCTTATGCACCAATCGCGGGCTGCTTCAGAAGTCATAGAGCGTGCAGCACTGTCTGATGCCGGCAGCGCCGACACCGAGCCGGTCGCAGTCCCTGACGACAGCCTTTATCAGGAAGCCCGCTTTGCCGTTCCGCCCGGAGAGCTGCATCAGCAATCCACCACGCAGCTGGCTCAGCTGATGCGCCGCGCGGTGGAGCTGGAAGGACCGATTCATTTTGACGAGCTGGTCACCCGCATGCGTACGCTCTGGGGTCTGCAACGCGCCGGCAGCCGTGTGCGCGATGCGCTGGAGCAGGCGCGGCAATCGCTGCTGGCCGATGAGGCGCTGGCCGTCGATGGGGAGTTTCTCGACCTGCCGGGGCGAGCGGTGCGGGTGCGCAATCGCGCCGAGGTCGGCTCGGCCAATCTGCGCCGCATCGACTGCCTGCCGCCAGCCGAGATCCGTGCAGCGATTGCCCAGGCCCTCAGATCCAGCCTGGGTGGCCAGCGCGACGAGTTGCCCGCCGCCGTGGCCCGGCTGCTGGGCCTGAGCGCCGTTACTGCGCCCGTGCGCGAGCTGGTGCTGACGCAGCTCGATGCACTGCATGGCAGCGGCGCCGTGGCATTCAACGGAACGCTGTACCGGCTGCCGGCCTGAGTCCTGGGCCAGCCTCGAAAACGCCCTGAAGCAGTTCAGGGCGTTTTTCGTTTCGCAGCGCCGCCTCTGGCCGCCCGGCACATTCCTGTCAGTGCTCGTCGCTGACCTTGTGGTCTTCGCTCTTGGCCTGCTGCATCGCTTCAGGCTCCAGCTCTTCCGCCGAGCGGTTCAGGTGCACGAACACGCCCCATCCCGCGAGCAGGACGCCCACGGAAACCAGCAAGGCTGCAGGGTAGAGCAATTGCTCAGGCGTCTCCTGTGCCTTGAAGGTCGCCACCAGGCCCTCGATCGCCAAGGCCACCACCAGCACCACCATGAAACGTGACAGAAAGCGGCGCACCCGCGTCGGCCCGCTGATATGGGCCTCGCGCACCACTTCCTCCTCCACCATGGTCTGCGAGATCTGCAATGCCACCACGCCCGAGGCCAGAATTCCCAGCGCCTCCACCGCATGCAGCGTGGACTCCGGCTGCAAGCCTCCCACGATGACGCCCCAGGCCTTGGTCACGGCAATCCACACCAGGCTCAGCGCAGCAAAACCGAACAGCAGGGCAATCAGGGAATGGGTGACGGCGTAAATCAGGTGAACAAGCTTCATGGTGCAACCTCCGGATATGCCGCCAATGCTCGCAGACCTCGGGTGGGCGCCCCGTAGGACAGACATGGAACAGGTCCGCGCTACGTACCCGGCACGCCCGTCGCGAACACTCTTGCTGCTGGTCATCGGTTACAGGCCAGCACCCGGTTTTGCTCATTTCGAGCGCCAAATCGAAATACCATTGCGCAATGCCCCGCCAGAACACCAGTCCCGCAGACTTTCCGCCAGCCATCCTGGCACAGATCGAAGAACTTGCCCAAGGCATCGCGGCGCAGCGCAAGCAACGGGGCGAAACACAGGCTCAGTGGGCGGCCAAGCTCGGCATCTCCCAACCGACCATGGCGCGCATTGAGCGCGGCGACCCCTCCGTGGCCATGGCAACCTATGTGTCCTGCCTGTGGCAGCTCAACCCTGCGCTGGATCTGACCCGGCTGCTCGCCCCGGCGGCAACGCAGGCCAAGACGCCAGCACTGGCACCGGCATGCCGTGTGGAGCCGCCCAGCCTCGACAGGAAAAGAAATGCCGTGCCAAAGAAGGCGAAACCCGCCGCCGAGCCTGTCATCAAGACCGTGAACCACGATGAGCAGCAGGCGCAGATCGAGCGCAATTTTGCGGCCGCCAAGGCTGCTCTGGATTTCTTCAAGAGCCCTCTGTTCTGATCGGCTGGCCGAAAAACAGGCTGCTTCCGACAACAGGATGCCGCAAGCCCATCAGTCTCCGAACCGCTCCCGATAGGCCACGGGTGTGATGCCCAGCTTGCGCACGAACAGATGCCGCAGCGCCTGCTCTGAGCCGAGGCCGACCTTGGCGGCCACGGTCTTGAGCGGCAGGGAGCCCAGATTCTCCAGCAACTGCTTGGCCCGCTCCAGGCGGGCGTTTTCCACAAAGCTGCTGGGGCTGAAACCGGTCTCCTGCTGAAAGACGCGGCGAAAGTTGCGCTCGCTCATCGCCGCCTTGTCCGCCAGCAGCGCCAGCGGCATGGGCTGGTCCAGATGCTCCAGCACCCACTGCTGGGCGGCCTGCACGGCGCTGTGCTGCGTGGCCTGTGCGGCCAGGGATACGCTGAATTGCGACTGACCGCCGGGCCGCTTGAGATACATGACCAGATCGCGCGCCACCTGCAGTGCCAGTGCATGGCCGAAGTCATGCTCCACCACCGCCAGCGCCAGATCGATACCGGCAGTGACGCCGGCCGAAGTCCAGAGCTGGCGCATGCCGTCGCTGTCCTTGATTTCGTCGCACACATAGATCGCATCGGCATCCACCTGCACCCGTGGATAACGCTGGGCAAGCGCCCCGGCCACACTCCAGTGCGTGGCCGCGCGGCGGTCATCGAGCAGACCAGCAGCGGCCAGGAAAAAGCTGCCGCTGCACAGCGCAATCATGCGCCCGACCCCTGGCGCCACCCGCGCCACCCAGTCCACCAGCTCGGGCGAGGCCGCCAGCACCTGCTCGATATGGCGCGCCCCCACCAGCAGCACCGTGCACCCCGTGCCCTCGGCCTCGACCTGCGCCAGGGTATGGCTGGCCTGCAAGCCCATCAAGGTGTCCGAGGGCACCAGACCAGCCTGTGACGCCACCACCCGCACCATATATCCGTCAGGCAGGCCTTTGTGCCGCAGATGCACATTGGCATAGTCAAACACGGACATGGGACCAATGGCTTCCAGCGCCTTGAAGCCGGGGTAGACAACCAGATCGACGCGGTGGGCGCCGGCGTGATGGTGTTCCATACAAAAATCAGAGCAGTTCGAGCATATAAAACCAGCACTGCAGGCACTCGCAGCGCACAAGCCTCGACTATACGCAAGCCCTCTCGGCACCTCGGAGCGGCCGCCTCATCCACTGCTAAAGTCCGGGGCTTCTACCCCTTTGCCCGCCCATGATTCCTGGACCACTTTTCACCCTGCCCATGCTGTTGCTGCTGCTCGCCCCCCTGGTGGCAGCCGGCCTGAGCCTGTGGCTGCTGCTGCACGGGCTGTTCTGGTGGCAGCGCCATAGGCGCACACCCGCCTCCGGGCGCCCGCCGTTCTGGCACTGGCCCGTCGTGATGGTGGCGATACTGGCCCTGGCCGGCGACCTCTGGGGCCTGGTGCTGGCACGCAAGCTGGTGCAGATTGAAGAGGCCGTGACGCTGCGGGCCCACTATCGCGAGAGCCGACAGCGCTTTGTGCTGCCCGAGGACTTCCGCTATGGCGAGCAGCTATTCCCCAAAGGCACCCTGATCAATCGCTACGACGCCTTTGACAACGGCGAGCGCCAGCGCCCGCTTGGTCTGCGAGGACTGAGCGCGGCGCGCTTCGCGCAGCCGGTGCCAATCGCAGGTGCCTGGGTCAGCGCCATCGGCAACCAAACGGTGGAACTGGCCCGCGACCAGCGCCTCGGCCCGGTGTTCCACTTCGATCCCAATGCCGAGCAGGGGTATGGTGACTGGGTCATCGACCCGAAGCGACCTTATCTGGAATGCCGCGAGGGCGATATCGCCAGCCTGCATGTGCCCTTGATCGACTATGACATCCAGGCCGAGTTTCTGGTCGGAGCCCCCGATGGCCCCGAGGCACGCTACCGCCCCAGTCAATGGGGGTTCATAGACTGCCAAGCGGGCAAGCCCGCGATTGAGGTGCAGCCGGCCTATGATGGCCCGGCACCTCCAGGCGCACAACTGCCGGTATGGGGCACGCTGATACCGAATGAGGATTGAGCTGGCGACGCCAGGCTCGCCGGTGCTCTCTGCGTGGCGCGGGATGCTCCGACTTGGGTGTGGCGACCAGACCTCCCCAGATCATTGGCGCGCCTTGCCGCTCCGGCCTCTCCATTCGCCTGGGACGAGGCAAACCGCAGGCTGCCAAGGTGGATGCGAGCCACTTTGCAGGGGCAGTTGACTCGCGCTCCACGACGACGGTCAACGCGCCATAAGTCTTGCGAACAACTGCCCGGCGCCAAAATTGCAGCGACCGGATGGGAGGACAACGACCTGTTAAGGCTGCTTGAATTTTTCCAGTCTGTGACTGCCATGCGGCGATTGTTGCCTGTCGTAGCGAAGTCCTGACCTCACGGTGTCGGTCATATTGCAGACACCCAGGCAACCGATATGGGGCTCAATCTGAGCTTGCGAGGGTAGGCTAATGCCATCTGCTACTAGGGTCGATACATGCGGAACTTCTGCTCATCGCCAATCGAGAAATAGTCTGCCGGGCCCCCCGCGCGGAGAATCACCCCGGAACTGGCCGTGTCGAACACTCCGTCCTTGAGCAGCCGACGATCGATGTAGACCTTTACCACCTCCCCAAGCACGAGCCAGGACGGAATCGACTCATGGCTGGCGGTACGCAACTGGTGGATGTCGGTCAACCGGCATTCGAAACTCACCGGGCTCTGTGCCACTCTTGGCACCCGTATCAGTTCCGAATCCACGGCTTCCAGCCCTGCCAGCTCGAACTCATTCACCTCCGCAGGGACGGCGGCACAGGTCTGGTTCATGGCATTGGCTAGCTCACGCGTGGCCAGATTCCACGCGAACTCGCCAGTCTCCTGGATATTGCGCACCGTGTCTTTCCAGCCGATGCTGGAGAAGCCGATGATGGGAGGGACGTAGTTGAAGGCGTTAAAGAAGCTGTAGGGTGCCAGATTGACCTGCCCGCTCGCGCCCTTGCTCGAAATCCATCCTATGGGCCGCGGGCCGACGATGGCGTTGAAGGGATCATGTGGCAGTCCGTGCCCTTTGCGGGGCTCATAGGTATGCGAGTCAGTTTTCATCGCTGGTGGTTCTAGCGTCTGGCCTGTCGGGAAGTGCCCCATTGCATTCATGGGCGATAGTGCAAGTCTAACGGTGCGCTGGAGGAGATCGGGCTGTTCGGGACTGCACCAAGCATGGGGTCCAACCCATCGCTATAGCCGTCTCGCACTGGTGATGTGCTCGCGCCTCAGGACAAACGATGAGCGCCTGATTCTGCGCAGAAAAGCCGTGCTTTGAAGCGGGAGAGCAGCGCCTATCCCGAGCAAGCAGTCGCTCCTGCGGCTGCACGTGGCAGTCTACCCAGCTCCAGCCAGCTTTCTTTGACTACAGACCGGTTGGAAAGTGCACGCCAGCGCGCTGAGCCGCCTGCACGATGTGCGCTGCCATGGCCTGCTGTGCCAGCTCCGGCCGGCCCTGGGCCAGACCATCGATGATGGCCGCATGCTCCTCGCAGGTTGCATGGCGCGCACCACGCTTGTAGAACGGCAGGCGCTGGCTCTCTTGCATGACTTCGCCGCTGCCGCGCAGCACGTCTGCAATCGCGTGATTGCCCGAGATGGTGGCGATCTGCATGTGGAAATCGAAATCCAGGTGGCTGGCCTGCAGGAAGTCCGAGGCATCTATGCATTGCTGCATGCCCTGCAGATTGGCCTGCAGCAGCGTCAGGTCTTCAGGCTGCACCACCAGGGCCGCAAGGCGCGCCGCAAATCCTTCCAACGCGAAGCGCAACTGATAAACATCGGTGAGCGCATGCGAATCGGCAAAGCGCCAGGCTTCGCTGGCTGGCGCCTCGGGTGCCTCGGTCACATACATGCCCTTGCCGGGCCTCGCTACGACCAGCCCCAGCCCCTGAAGCGTGGACAAGGCCTCGCGCAATGACGTCCGGCTGATGCCCAGCTGTTCCGATAGATCGCGCTGCGAGGGTAGAAGCGAGCCCACCGGATAGGTGCCGGCTTCGATCCAGTCCCGGATCAAGCGGGCGGCTTGGCTGGCAACGGCGACATTGGAGGAGACAGAAGGTTCCATTCGGAGGTAATCGTACATCGCAAAAAGGGGTTGCGCGCCATCTTAACGACTGCGCAGCACATCCCGCCTCGAACACCGCCCCTGACACCGCTCCAGACCACACTACGGCAGTGCTTCCGGGCGGTGCCTGCCGCGATGCGAGGCTATTTGTTGACCAGCTTAGCCGGCACGGTATAGGTCAGAAAGGCGCCGAACAGCAGCACACCGGCCAGCACGAACATGGCCGCATTGGTGCTCTGAGTCGCATCCTTGATCAGGCCGATCATGTAAGGGCTGATGAAGCCAGCCAAATTGGCGAAGGAGTTGATCAGCGCAATGCCTGCTGCCGCCCCTGCACTGGACAGGATGGCCGTGGGCAGGCTCCAGAACAGCGGCGAAGTGGCAAGGCTGCCGCCCGCAGCCAGCGCCAGCGCCGCGAGGGACAGATAGACATTGCCGCTGAAAACGGCTGACAGCGTCAGCCCCAGCGCACCAACGCAGAACGGCACGATCAGATGCCAGCGGCGCTCGCGCATGCGGTCCGAGCTGCGGCTGACCAGGTTCATGGACACTACGGCCACCGAGAACGGCACGGCCGTCAGCAGGCCGATCTGGAAAGCGCCTTCCACGCCCGACTGGCGGATCAGCGAGGGCAGCCAGAAGGTCAGGCCGTACTGGCCCATCACCGTGCAAAAGCAGATCATGGCCATCTTGATGATGCGCGGATCGGCGAACAGCGCGCGCAGCGTCATGTGGCTGTCGGCCTTGCTGGCGTTCTCGCGGGCGATGTTGCGCTCGAGCAGCGTCTTTTCCGATTCACTGAGCCAGTTCGCACTGCGGATGTTGTTGTCCAGGTACCAGAGCACGGCCAGGCCCAGCAACAGCGAGGGAACGGCCTCGATCAGGAACAGCCACTGCCAGCCGCGCAGACCGGCCACCCCCTGCATCAGCTCCATGATGCCGCCCGACAGGGGCCCTCCCAGGATGCCCGAGACCGGAATCGCGCACATGAACAACGCCACCATGCGTGCGCGTCGGTACGACGGAAACCAGTAGGTCATGTACAGGATCATGCCGGGGTAGAAGCCCGCCTCGGCCGCGCCCAGCAGGAAGCGCAGTACATAGAACTGCGTGGGCGTGGTCACGAACATCATGGCTGCCGAGATCAGGCTCCACATGATCATGATGCGGGCAATTGTGGCCTTGGCGCCTATGCGGTGCATCAGCATGTTGCTCGGCACTTCGAAGAAGAAGTAGCCGATGAAGAACAATCCTGCACCGAGGCCGTACATGGCCTCGCTGAACTGCAGGTCCGCCAGCATGTGCAGCTTGGCAAAGCCAACGTTGACACGGTCCAGGTAGGCCGCCACGTAGCAGGCCATGATGAAGGGCAGCAGGCGCCAGGCGACCTTGCGGTAGACCGCGGCTTCTGCGGCGGTTTCGCCGGCCAGTGTTGCCGCCGGCGCAGCGGCGTCAGGGGTGGAGGAAAGGGATGACATCTTGGATCCTTGTTGGCGGTGATTTTTGCAACTGGTATTACCGGTATGAATTAACGATCGCAACCATAATCAAGATCAAGACATTACGCACTCGCAATTACCCTAGCCCGTCTTTCGAATTGCGATTTGACAAAGCCTCTGAGGCAAAACATACTGGTATTACCAGTTAGACCAACTCACACAACACCCTTTTATGACCACTGTCCTGGCAACCACGCCCGCCTCCGGCGGCACCCCTGTCCTCCACCGCCTTAGCATTCAGCCCCTGACTGCCGAAGCCTTTGCCCGCTTTGGTGACGTGATCGAAAGCGCGGGACATGCCCCCATACAGATCAACCATGGCATGACCGAGCGCTACCACGCACTGGCGCAGGTGGACACAGGCGGTGCCGAAGGCCATGCGCTGATCAACCTGTTCCACGCTCTGCCTTACGAACTGCCGCTGCGGCTGGAGGAGATGGAGCGCCACCCGCTGGGCAGCCAGGCCTTCGTCCCCTTGCAGGAGACCCCTTTCATCGTCGTGGTTGCGGCTGCGGGCGAGAGCGTGCAACCCTGCGACCTGCAGGCCTTCGTGACCAATGGCCGCCAGGGGGTGAACTACCACCGCGGAATCTGGCATCACTCCCTGATCGCCCTACAGGCCTCTGCACGTTTTATCGTTGTGGATCGCGGCGGTCCCGGCCACAACTGCGATGTGGTGGCCATTGGCGATGGCTGCGGCGTATTGCTGGAGTTGCCGGACGCCGGCTAAAGCCTCGGCAAGCGGCCCTATCGTCCTTCCTTGCAGGCGTGATTACCTCCATATGTTCACGCTTTGGGCTCTAGAGCCCAATCACTGGACTTGACCGCGCCTGCTGGGAGCATCGTCGAACGAGCACAGGTACGCTGCGGTGCTTGCGCTGCGCACACGTCAAGTAAGTGTCCAAGCCTGTTGTTTCCCAGCCAGAAGTGCCCCATTGATCCCGGGCGGTCGATTCCAGTGAAATACGCCGACAGGTTCAAGTTTGTGCTTCAACTTGCCGCTCAGCACCACTGAGTTTGGAGACGCAGTCACGACGCACCTGTGTGGGTGCATTTGGATCAGGGCAGGCAATGGGGTGGTGTCGACTCCTGGTGGGTCTGCCAGACCCGCATTAGCTGTCATTGGCATCTTTGAGTTGAGTGACTTCAGACCAATTGAAGCAGGCCGCCAGGTGAAGGGGTGACCGATGGCTGCTAACCGAACGCAGCCGCTCACTGCCACCGGACTGGTCAGTCATAACAGGCACAGATAGTCAGGTCAGCGGGAACATGCCGTCGGAGGCAGTGCTGCATGGAGGTGTATTCGCACCTGCCCCCAGCCCTTGGTCGGCAGCAGCCAGATTTAGCTCCCACTGACTATATTGAACAAATACACTGCCTCTCAATCTGCTTCGGGCGCCAACGGCCTCCAAGACCTTGCTTCAAGCAGATTCCGGATATCGACTTCAAACGCCACTCAATAGAACTACCAAGGAGACCCCCGTGAACCGTCGACAGATACTTGCTTCCATTGCCGCCGTAGGTACGCTCACCACTATGGCAACCGTCCATGCGGAATCTGCTTTCCCGCAAAAGCCAATTACTTTTGTCGTTCCGTATCTGGCTGGTGGAACCACCGATCTTGTGGCGCGAGTCGTGGGTGAACACATGGCACGCACGCTGGACCAGGCGGTGGTGATCGAGAACAAGCCCGGGGCCGGAGGCAATATCGGCATGGATGTCGTGGCCAAGTCCAAGCCCGACGGTTACACGATCGGTTTCGGAGCCATCTCCACCAATGCACTCAACCCGCACATCTACAAATCGATGGCGTTTGATCCCCGCAAGGACTTCACTGCAGTCTCCATGCTGGGCTACTCCACCATCGTGCTGGAAGTAGGCAGGAGCTTCCCGGCAAACAATGTGCAGGAGTTCATCGCCTACATCAAAGCGAACCCAGGCTTTCAGTACGGTACTGCCGGCGCCGGAACCAGCATGCACCTGGCTGGCGTGATGTTCACGCAAATGACAGGCCTGGATACCGTCCATGTGCCCTATAAAGGCAGCGTACCGGGTATTACCGACATGCTTGGTGGCCACCTGCCCGCCATGTTCGACAACCTGCCCGCTTCCCTGCCACACATCCAGGCAGGCAAGCTCAAAGCACTGGCCGTGGCTGGTAGCGAGCGCAGTCCATCGTTGCCCAATGTTCCGACAATCGCGGAGAGCGGCCTCAAGGGCTACGCAGTCGATCCATGGTTCGGCGTATATGGCCCAGCCAAGCTAGATCCAGCGATCACAGCCAAACTCAATACTGCCATCAACCAGGCCCTGAGCGATCCAGCCGTCAAGGACAAGCTGGTGCAGGCCGGATTCACCCCCAAGGGCTCTACAGTCCAAGGCTTCGAAGCGCTGACACAGTCCGAATACAAACGACTGGGTGACGTGGCACGTAAGGCCCAGATGCAGGTCAACTGACGACCGCCTCTGGCGGTCGAAGGGAAAGCCCAAGGGCTGGTAAAGGTGGTAGCGGTCATCGGTCCAATAGAACGGGATGTCGGCCGCCAGCCTAATGCCGTCGCAGATCGACCCGTCGCCACCTTTGACGCCAACTTCTAGCTTGTGCGTTTGCGCACGCGCTCCATCGCATCGGATGACGACGCAAACCCAAGCTTTTCAAAAAACTCCGGAGCCTGAGAGCGCGAGGCTCTGAGCATCCAAGTGATGCCCGCCTCGTTACTCACGACCTCCTTCACCAAGCTCTTGCCAATTCCCTGGCCTCGCCATTCCGGAGTGACCACAACCATTGACAGGTAGCCATTGGATAGCCCGTCGGTGATGGTGCGAGCAAATCCGATCACCTTGTCCTGTGAAACAGCGACAACCACTCGTTGAGATGCAGCGATGAGGCGTTCAAGAAATAGATGATCCGGAATGCGGTGAGACCAACCATTGGAGGTCAGGAGCTGAAATGCACTGTCAAGATCAGTAGTTGAATATCTACGGATATGCGGTGTGCGGACTTCCATGTTGGAGCACTCGTTCAAGGGGAAATTTATGACGGTGAGAGGTCAGAACACGGTCTCTTTCCAGGACTCAAAGAGAGTGCAGCACCTGGCCCCCTGGTGGCAGCTCTTGATTGGCAATCATACTTTTCTTGAAGAGCGCTCTTGAGCCCCACAGGGAAAAGCGCGGGCCCCTCAGGCAGGTCGAGCTCAGCCAGATCAAACCATCTTGCAACGCATTGCATTCCACTGTCTTCTTGAAATTCAATCCTGCTCCGGTTCTCAAAAATCTCGATATCGAACAGCACTTCACCAATGAAAAGTACTTCGTGTCCGAGCACCCCTTCATGGGTATACAGGTTCTCCATGACGAGTGGGGAACCCATTATCTGAACGTCAACGTTCAGTTCTTCTTTGAATTCACGTATCAGCGCTGAGTGCCATGTCTCGCCGAACTCGATGCTGCCACCAAGAGGTCGAACACCTTTCAGACGCCCCTGATCATCCAATACCTCCACAGCCAATAACTTGCCTTCTCGCCAATGAAGTCCAATCGCCTTGACTTTGATGGATGCTGCAGGCCTCCACTTGGTTATGACCATAATTTGTCTCCGAGCAGGGGTTACCTGCCTTTATTGTGAATGCCTAAACAGGCTGGCCCTTGATCCTAATCTGCACCACCTGCGCTTGCTGCAATTGCGCGAGGGCGCGAAGGCGCGACCGAACACGCACGACTTCGCCCAACGACTCAAGCGCATGTAGATCATGTGTCGTTGCCAATTCGCGTTAGCAGGCCCCGGCACGGGCATCACCAAGTGGCATCTGCTCTTCCTGGCGGGCGTTGCGGCGCAAACACGTCAACCAGATGATCAACCAGCGCCTTGGTTTTGGCCGGCAGATGGGCTCCGCCATGGAACTGGACATACACATCAGCCGGAGGCAGTCGCCATTCAGGCAAGACCACCTTGAGGAGCCCTTCCCGAATGAGGGCCCCGACCTCCCACTCCGATCGCATCAGAATGCCGTGCCCGGCCATGGCCCATGCGGATGCCGACTCCCCGTCGTTCGCACTCAGAGGGCCTCGGACCTTGACAGTCTCTGTCTGTGAACCGTTGCGCAAATGCCAGGTGCCAAATGCCTCATCGCCCTCACGGATGAAAAGGCAGGCGTGCCGGGCCAATTCCTGCGGAGTGGACGGCTCCCCAGCCTCTTTCAAATACAGCGCAGAAGCGCAGAGCACCCGCCGGTTGCGTGCCAATACCCTGGCCGTCCAGCGTGAGTCCGGCATATCACCCAGCCGGATGACCACGTCGAAGTTGTCTTCGATGAGGTTGGCAGGACGGTCACTCAAGTGGAGCTGCACTTCGACCTCCGGGAAACGGCGTGCAAACACTCCCAGGGCGGGTGCGATGTGCTTGCGACCGAAGCCGAAGCTGGCGTTGACACGTATCAGGCCTTGCGGAACGGCTGCCACACCGCCGATGGCTCGTTCAAGGGCGCCCAGCTCGGTCAGAAGACGCCCCCCTTCCACCAGGTATCGCTCCCCCTCGGGCGTGAGGCTCATACGGCGAGTAGTACGGTGCATGAGGCGTGCGCCCAGCCTGGCTTCAAGTCCCGCAAGCCGTTTGCTGACCGCAGGGCCTGTGACACCCAGTTGCTGAGCGGCGCCCCGCATGCTGCCTTCCTTGCTGAGCATGGCAAAAAAGGCAAGGTCTGAAAATCCGTCCATTGATAACTCCAGCGACCGAAAGCGATTCCTTCACAGATATTGTATGTTTTTGACTCACCTGTGAAACTGCCAGCACTCCACGACATAGAGCGCGCACATGAATCGCACCCTTTATCGCAAGTTGGTCGACGCACATACCGTCGCCCAGCTCGACGAGCAGAACGTCTTGCTGTTCTGCGACCTGCATCTGATGAATGAGTACACCAGCCCTCAAGCCTTCGCAGGCCTGGATGAGCACGGGCGCCGGGTGCTCATGCCCGGCCAGAACGTGGCCGTTGTAAGCCATGTCATTCCAACGGAGCCGGGCGCGATCCGGGTCATCCGAGAGGCTGCACCAGCGCTACAGGCCAGCAACCTGCGCAAGAATTGCGAGCAGCATGACATCCCGCTCTTCGACACCCAGGACGCCCTGCAGGGAATCGAGCATGTTGTGGCGCCTGAGCACGGCATGATCCGCCCGGGCATGGTCGTGATTTGCGGGGACTCGCACACCACCACCTATGGCGCGCTGGGCGCCTTGGGCTTCGGCATCGGCACCTCGGAAGTCGAGCATGTGCTGGCGACGCAGACGCTTGTCTACCGGCTGGCCAAGGACATGCGCATCCAAGTCGACGGCGTGCTGCCAGTGGGCACGACCGCCAAAGACCTTATCCTCATGGTCATAGGGCATATCGGGGCCCAGGGCGCCCGAGGCCACGTCATCGAGTTCTGCGGCACGGCGTTCGAAGCGATGTCGATCGAGTCACGCTTCACCGTCTGCAACATGGCGGTCGAAGCCGGAGCTCGCGGCGCTCTGATTGCGCCAGACCGCAAGGCGGTCGAGTATGTGCTTGAGCGTGCGACGGACTTGCACGGTGTGGCGCGCGACGCAGCGCTTCAACATTGGGAAACCCTGCACAGCGATGAAGCTGCGGAGTTCCATATCGAACATCGCTTCGATGCAAGCGATGCAGCACCCCACGTGACCTGGGGCACCAGCCCTGACCAAGTGATACCGATTGGCGGCGCGATTCCCGACCCGGCTACGCAGACCTCGGCGCCGATGCGCCGCAGTACGGAGCAAGCGCTGCGCTATACCGGTCTGGCAGCAGGCGCTCCCCTTGAAGGCACAGCCATCCAGCATGTCTTCATCGGTTCATGCACCAACGCTCGCATCGAAGACCTGCGCGCCGTCGCGGAAGTGGTGCGCGGCCGCCGCGTTGCCAAGGGAGTGCGTGCCATGGTGGTACCAGGCTCCGGCGCGGTCAAGCGGCAGGCCGAAGCCGAAGGCATTGCCAGCCTGCTCATGGATGCAGGCTTCGAATGGCGGGAGCCGGGATGCTCGATGTGCCTGGCCATGAACGGAGACATCCTGGCGGACGGCGTCCGCTGTGCGTCAACGACCAATCGCAACTTCGAGGGAAGACAGGGGCGCGGCGCCATCACCCACCTCATGAGCCCTGCCATGGCGGCAGCCGCAGCCGTCACTGGCACGATTACCGACGTTCGGCGTCTGGAGACCCATCATGCGTGAGCAACACATTCTGTCCGGAAAGATGGCGCCCTTGGCCATCGAGAATCTGGACACCGACCAGATCATGCCCAAGCAGTTCCTGCACGGCATCGACAAGGCCGGGCTCGACAAAGGCCTGCTGTACGACCTGCGGTTTGATGCCGAAGGTCGCAAGCGCTCAGACTTTGTGCTCAACAGACCTGAACGCGCAGACGTCGAAGTATTGGTGGCAGGTGCGAACTTTGGCTGCGGCTCAAGCCGTGAGCACGCGGTCTGGGGATTGCAGCAATACGGCATACAAGCAGTCGTCGCCCCCAGTTTCGGGGAAATCTTCTACTCCAACGCGATGAACAACCAGCTGCTGCTGGTGATGCTTCCAGAAGAGGAAATCACCAGACTCATGGCCGATGCCGACAGCCCGGAGACCTCGCACATCCATATTGACCTTGAGACGCTTCGAGTCAGAAGCTGCAATGTGGATGCATTCTTTACGCTGTCCGAGCGGCACCACCGCATGCAGCTGGAGCGCCGGGACCTCATTGGCATGTCTCTGACCTACCAGGCCCAGATCGAACACTTTGCGCGCCTTCACTGGGAAGCCCATCCCTGGATGAAAAACGTGGCCTCGCGCACTCGCCAGCAACTGGGCCATACTCCGCGAGCGCAGGGCATTGCCCACCTTGGGGGGATCGCATGATGTTCGAAGGCTTCACTGCACAAGATGTACCGGTCAACGGCACGGTACTTCGTTGCCGCGTAGGAGGCTCCGGGCCTGCCTTGCTGCTGCTGCATGGACATCCTCAGACCCACGTCATGTGGCACCGGGTGGCGCCTGCTCTTGCCGAAAGATTCACTGTGGTTTGCGCAGACCTACGGGGTTATGGCGATTCTGCAAGGCCCGATGCCGGCCCCGAAAGCCACGCCTACAGCAAGCGCACGATGGCGGCAGATATGGTGGAGCTGATGTCCGCACTGGGCTTTGCACAGTTTCGCATCGCTGCGCATGACCGGGGCGCCCGCGTGGCCCACCGGCTGCTGCTTGACCATCCAGGCCGGGTCCTGCGTGCGATGCTGCTGGACATTGCACCAACGCTCGACATGTATGAGCAGACAGGTGAAGCGTTCGCCAGGGCGTACTGGCACTGGTTCTTTCTTATCCAACCTGCACCGCTGCCCGAGAGGCTTATCGAAGCGGACCCTTGCGCGTACATCCGGGACGTGATGGGCCGACGCCACGCCGGGCTCGGTGCCTTTGCGCCTGAAGCACTGCAGGAGTACCTGCGCTGCATTGCCATCCCGGGTACCGCTGCATCCATCTGTGCGGACTACAGGGCCTCCGCGGGCATCGACCTGGAGCACGACCGCGCGGATCGGGCCAAGGGGCAAAAGGTGATGCTGCCACTGAGAGTGCTGTGGGGCGCGGAAGGCGCGGTTGGCCGCTGCTTTCCGGTGCTGGACCTGTGGCGCAAGGCTGCCGTCCACGTCACGGGAAAAGCGCTCGACTGCGGGCACTACATCGCCGAAGAACAGCCTGCAGATCTATTGGAAGAGATGCTGGATTTCTTCGCCACCCGATGACCCTGTGTTGAAAAGAGGCCCGCAACTGACCGGGCCATGCCGCCGCTGCGGCATTCCAGCTCTGCCGATAGGCCTCACTTTCCTCTCATCTCAGTCCTCTAACTTGTGCGCCACATGCGATCAGCACACCAAGCCGGCTGCGGCTTGATGACAGAGCCGACTAGCGGCCCTTCCTGGACAGGAACTCCCCCATCAGGTTCGCGGGATCGGCCGATTCATAGGCCGTGCCGAAGATTTCAATGCTGTGACGTATGCTGCCGTCCAGATGCGGCGCCTCGCCGGTGCGCAGCACTCTTTTCTGAGCCCGCATGCCACTGGCGGACAGAGCGGCCAGACTTGTTGCCAACGCCTGGGCTGCGGCCTCCAGCTGCGCTCTGGGCACCACGTCGCTGACCAGGCCCCAGGCTTGCGCCTTCTGCGCATCGATCGCCTCCCCGGTCAGCATGAGCCAGCGCGCCTGACCCTCCCCGATCAGGCGACTCAGAAATGCGCCCTGAATGACCGAAGGGATGCCGATTTTCACCTCGGGCATCACAAACCGGGCGTCATCCGCAGCGATACGCAGATCGCAGGAGGCCGCGAACTCCAGCCCGACACCGATGCACCACCCCTGCAATGCACAAATGCTGGGCACGGGAAGATCCCGGGCTGCCTCGCACATTTCGGACAGGGCTGCGATGAACCGGCGCGCGGACTGCGGGGCCAGCGCCGCCAGCTCCCTGATATCCGCCCCTCCGACAAAGGTCTTGGTGCCGGCCCCCTTGAATACCACGACGCGCACCGCATCGTTGCCGGCCAGCGCCCTCAGCTGAGCCGCCAGCGAGAGCGCGGTCGAGCTGCTGATGATGTTCAAGGGCCCACCTGCGGCAAACTGGACGGTGGCTATGCCGTCTGCCGATATCTCGATGGTGGCGGCCTCGGCCGGATTGCAAAGCGATTGATCAGGATTCATGGTGTCGATGATTTGGAAAGGTATTCGTCCGTGTGCTGCCCCGCCCTTGGCGCCAGCCCGCTGCGCACAACCGCAGACATGCTCGCCGCCCACTCGGGCTGCCCGTCTCTGGCATTGCGCTGGAAAAAGCCCGTGCTGCGCAGATGCTCATCGTCAAACAGGTCTTCGACGCTGTTGACCGGAGCGCAGGGAATTTCCGCAGCGCCGAGTATTTGCAGCCACTGCTTGGTCGTCCTGGATGCGAGAACCTCGGAGACAAAGCGGTAGATCGTGTCGTAATGCTCGGCTCTTGCCGCGGCCGAGTTGAAGCGCTCATCCTGGTGATAGCGCTGCGGCTCACCGATGACCTCGAAGAAGCTCTTCCAATGCTTGTCGTTGTAGGCAATCACGGCGATATGTCCGTCGGCCGTCCGGTAAGGCTTGCGATGCGCAGTCAGCAGGCGGCTGTAGCCGGTCTGCCCCGTTGAAAGATCGAAGGTGCGCTGCCCCATGTGATCGGACAGCACGAACTCCGCCATCGTCTCGAACATCGCCACGTTGAGGTAGCCGCCCTGCCCGGTTCGCTCGCGCCGCATCAGGGCCGCCAGGATCTGATGCGCTGCCGTAATCCCCGTCATCCGGTCGGCAATCAGGCCGGGCAGATAGCCGGGCTCCGTGCCCATCTGCCGTGCAAACAGAGAAGCCAGTCCGGACTCGGCTTGAATCACGTCATCGAAGGCCGGGCGATCTGCGTAAGGCCCGGATGCGCCGTAGCCGGTCAGCTCCGCGTAGACGATATCGGGGTGCAGCAAGCGCACGCTTTCGTAGTCCAGACCGATTCTGGCGATGGCTGCAGCGCGGATGTTATGCACAAACATGTCAAATTTCGGAATGGCGCTGCGGATCCACTGTTGTCCTTCGACGGATTTCAGATCGACCACGACCGAGCGCTTGTTTCTGTTCGCATGCAGGAACATGGCACCCATGCCCGGCTCCAGCTTGGCGCCCGCATGGCGCATGATGTCGCCCTCCGGGGGCTCCACCTTGACCACTTCCGCGCCATACCCCGCGAGAATCTGCGTGCAGACCGGCCCCATGATGACCGAAGTGAGGTCAAGCACCCGCAGACCACTGAGGGGGCCATTCATTGGTACGGCGCTCATTCCGGCTTGACTCCAGCGGCCTCGGCACGCTTCATCCAGATCTGCTTTTGCTCGGCAGCGAACTTGCGATGTTCATCCAGGGAGTTGGGCGACACGCTCATCCCCGCTGCCGACAACTTGCTCACGGTGAGCGGATCGCGCAAAACCTCGTTGGCCTCGGCTGCCAGCTTCTCGATCACGCCAGCTGGCGTTCCTCTGGGCGCCGCGAGCCCGACCCAGACGACCAGGTCGAAGTTTCGATAGCCCAGCTCGGGCAGCGTCGGGACATTCGGAAACTCCTTGAGGCGCCCTGGCGCAGACACCGCAAGCCCTCTGAGTCGCTCGCTGTGTACAAAGGACTTCACCACGGAGAGATCGGCGAAAAGAAAGTCCACCTGTCCACCAAGCAGATCGGTCACCGCCGGAGGCTGGCTTTTGTAGGGTACGCCCAGTGCCTTCACGCCTGCCAGCGCATTGAAGGTTGCTGCGGCGATTCGGGCGGCCGCAGAGCCGTAGGCATAGCTCAGAGGCTGCTGCTTCGACAGCTCCTGCAATGCGGCTACGCTGTCGACCTTCAGGCCAGGCCGCGCCACCAGCATCATCGGGATGGAGGCAATCCTGGTGATATGAACAAAGTCTTCAGTGCCGTCATAAGGCACCTTGGCAATCAAGGCGCCAGCGGCCGAATGGGTCGAGCTGCTGGTCAGCACCAGCGTGTATCCATCGGGTGCGGCTGCCGCCACGCTTGCCGAAGCGATGGTGCCGCCTGCTCCTGCCTTGTTATCGATGACCACGGGCACGCCCAGCCGGGCGGACAGGCCATGGGCCAGCACACGACCTGCCGTGTCCGTGGCACTGCCCGCGGTGAACGGGACGACGATCTTGATCTGCCTGCCCGGATAGCTATCGGCCTGCGCCGCTGCAGCCAGGCTCAATACGGCCAGACAGAAGGCTGCGACGGCCCCCAGGCGTCGGCTTGCGCGGCCGGTTGCATGAATGCTCAAGGTAATTCCTCCAAAAATCGCTCCGTCCTGGAAGCGCTGAGGCAATGATCAGCCGTAGAGACTCATTCAACAATCGACTAATTTTCATCAACAGATTCCTGTTCAGAATGAGTGGCGAAGCCCTCCCGCGAGCGTCGGCAAGTTCACCCATGCAGCAGCGCAAAGGGCCGCAAACCAGCACGCTGCGCTTCGGGCAGGCTGGTCATAATGCAGGCAGATCGCAGCCGCTTCGGCAACGCATCGGGTATGCAGCATCGCCTCCGCTATCGGCCAGTGCTCTGTCCGGAGCCACCCTCTCCAGCGAGATCCCCATGAGAATGAACGTGACTTTGCGCCAGTTGCGCGTTTTCTGTGCAGTCTATGAACGCCGCAGCTTCACCTCGGCTGCCGACGACATGCACATGACGCAATCGGCAGTGAGCAAACTCTGTGCGGAGCTGGAGTCCGAGATCGGGCTGCCGCTTTTCGAGCGCACCACACGCCGTGTCACCCCGTGTGATGGAGCCGCAGAGCTCTATGAGTACGCGCAGGAGGTTCTCAACACCATGCGGCTGGCCGGCCGGCGTCTGTCGGCACTCCGCACGCTGGACCAGGGCAACCTCAGCATCGCTGCATCGCCCATGATGATGTCCGGGCTTCTGGCGCCCGTCATCGAGGCGTTCGCACGCGATCACCCCCAAGTCCGCATCGACCTGCATGAACTGACCACGGATGAATCCGTGGACTATGTCCGAACCGGACGATGCGATTTCGGACTGGTATCCATTGCCGAGCACGATCCGCAACTGGAGCCCAAGGTGGTTTGCGCGGAGCTGTTGTGCCTGGCCTGTACACCTTCCCATCCGTTGGCGGCGAAGCAGAGGATCACCTGGGGCGAAGCTTCGGACTACCCCCATATCACGCTGCGCAGCGTGTACAGCACGAGAAAGACCATCGACAGAATTCTCAAGGCTCAGGGGCTTGAGCTGCGTTCAACGATACAGGCAGGCACCTTGGCAACTTCGCTCAGACTGGTGAAGGCCAATCTGGGCGTGACCTTGATCCCCAGCTATGCCAGGGAGTTTGCGCAGGAGCTGGGACTGAAGGTCATGGAGATCTACGACAAAAAGCCCTATCCCCATGAACTGTCCTTGCTGACGCGCCGCGGCCTCAAACCCTCGATCGCCGCCACCGCCTTCATGGATGCGCTGCAAGTGCATCTGCAAGGGCGAGCAAGGCGCAGGCAGCACCCGTGAGGCCTTGTACCTGCGGGTTCGGGCCTACAAACAAGCCAACATCGACAGATGTGTCCATCTCATCCACACATGACTGACGAAGACGCTCGGCTGCGCATCGCCAGCCAGCGGACCATGTGACATTCGGCCAAAGAGCCGCCATCTGCGGCCACGAATTTCCAGAGGGCAGCGGGATCGCCTACATTCACACTTCACAACCGGTGCGCCCGGCCCGGCTCAGACGCCGCCTCGGGCAACCACCGCATCCTCAGCCTTCCAAGAAAGACCTGCCCATGAAATCCCGCGCCGCCGTAGCCTTCAAAGCCGGAGAACCCCTGCAAATCGTCGAAATCGACGTCGCGCCGCCCAAGGCTGGCGAGGTGCTGGTCAAGATCACCCATACCGGCGTCTGTCATACCGACGCTTTCACCCTGAGCGGTGACGACCCCGAAGGCATCTTCCCTGCCGTGCTGGGCCACGAAGGCGCGGGCATCGTGGTGGAAGTGGGCGAAGGCGTGACCAGCGTCCAGCCCGGCGACCATGTGATTCCGCTGTACACCGCCGAATGCGGCGAATGCCTGTTCTGCAAGAGCGGCAAGACCAATCTGTGCGTAGCCGTGCGCGCCACCCAGGGCAAGGGCGTGATGCCCGACGGCACGACACGCTTCAGCTACCAGGGCGAGCCCATCTATCACTACATGGGCTGCTCGACCTTCAGCGAATACACCGTGGTTGCCGCCGTCTCGCTGGCCAAGGTCAACCCCGATGCCAACCCCGAGCAGGTCTGCCTGCTGGGCTGCGGCGTGACCACCGGTCTGGGCGCGGTCAAGAACACCGCCAAGGTGCAGGAAGGTGACACCGTGGCCGTGTTCGGCCTGGGCGGCATCGGCCTGGCCGTTATCCAGGGTGCCAAGCTGGCCAAGGCCGGCCGCATCATCGCCGTCGACACCAACCCCGGCAAGTTCGACCTGGCCAGGACCTTCGGCGCCACCGACTGCGTGAACCCCAAGGACTTCGACAAGCCCATCCAGCAAGTGATCGTCGAGATGACTGGCTGGGGCGTGGATCACAGCTTTGAATGCATCGGCAATGTGGAAGTCATGCGCGCAGCGCTGGAATGCGCCCACCGCGGCTGGGGCCAGTCGGTCATCATCGGCGTGGCCGGCGCCGGCCAGGAGATCAAGACCCGCCCCTTCCAGCTGGTGACAGGCCGCAAGTGGCTGGGTACGGCCTTTGGCGGCGTCAAGGGCCGCAGCGAGCTGCCCGGCATGGTGGAAGACGCCATGGCCGGCAAGATTCAGCTCGAACCCTTTGTCACCCACACCATGGGCCTGAAGCACATCAACGAAGCCTTCGAGCTGATGCACGAGGGCAAGTCGATTCGTAGCGTTGTCAACTACAAGTAACACCCCCTGAGGCGCTTTGCGCCTTCCCCCTCTCTCTACGCGCTGCGCGCTATGGGAGGGGGACGATGCCTTCGCTGCGAGGCGGCTCTTGCTCGGCATCTCTCACCGAGGCTGTGCCAGTTTTTGATGCCTCGTCCTGCGCTTTCAATTTCAGAGCTGCTTGCGCATGCTTTGATTCATATTTAGATATAAAACAGCTGAAAACGCTTGATTGACGAGCGCAAGCAGCTTTTCTTTTAGGAGTAAGCGCCATGGAACTCAAGAACGCCCACGCCTGCTTTGGTGGCGCCCAGCGCTACTACGAACACCATGGTTCCGAGACCGGCCTCGCCATGAAGTTCTCGGTCTATCTGCCGCCCAAGGCCGTGATGGGCGAGAAGGTACCGGCCCTGCTCTATCTGGCCGGCCTGACCTGTACCGAAGAAACCTTCATGATCAAGGCCGGAGCCCAGCGCCTGGCCTCCGAACTCAATATCGCCCTGATCTGCCCCGATACCAGCCCGCGCGGCGCTGGCCTGGCGGGCGAGGCCGACAGCTGGGACTTTGGCGTGGGCGCCGGCTTCTACCTGGACGCGACCACCCGGCCCTGGGCGCTGCACTGGCGCATGGAGAGCTACATCCTCAATGACCTGCTGCCCCTGGTCGGCAGCAAGCTGCCCGTGGACCTGCAGCGTCTGGGCATCTTCGGCCACAGCATGGGCGGCCACGGCGCGCTGACCCTGGCATTGCGCCACCCGAGCCGGTTCAGGTCGGTCTCGGCCTTTGCGCCGATTGCCAACCCCATCAACTGCCCCTGGGGCCACAAGGCTTTCAGCGGCTATCTGGGCGAAGACAAGGCCGAATGGGCCAGGCATGACGCCAGCGAGCTGATGAGCGCGCAGACCGCAGCCCCCTACCCCGCAGGCATCCTCGTCGACCAGGGCCTGGCCGACAAGTTCCTGATCGAAAAGCAATTGCTGCCCGAGGCCTTCGAAGCCGCCTGCGCCAGGGCTGGCCAGCCGCTCACGCTGCGCCGGCATGCGGGCTACGACCATGGCTACTATTTCATTCAGAGCTTTGTCGACGACCATCTGCGCCACCATGCGCAGCAGCTGGGCGCCTGATTCTGCGGGCGTGGCCCGGCCAATGGCGCTGCTGGGCCCTTCTGCCAGGCCTCAGGCCAGGCCGTAGTTCGATTGGGTTCCATCCGCCACGACCGCCCTGTGTCCGGCCTGCCGCTTGGCGGCGTACAAGGCCTGATCCGCACGGCGCATGATGTCCTCCAGGCTGCTGTCGGTCGGCATGAAATGCGCAATCCCGACGCTGAGCGAGGGCACGGGATCGGTCGTGGCATACAGTTGCAGCGCCTGTCGCCCCACATCCAGCAGCCCTCGCGCCAGGGTGGTGATCTCGGCAATGCTGCGGCCGCCGCACAGCACGGCGAATTCATTGGCGCCCAGGCGACCGAACACATGCTCCGGAGCCAGCAGAAGACTCACGGCGGCCGCCAGATCGCGCAGCGCCTGATCCCCTGCGGTATGGCCCAACCCTTCATTGATGGCTCTGAAGTAATCCACATCAAAGCTCAGGAGACAGGCCGGCAAGCCTTGCTGCCTGTGGACCGTATAGGCCTGGGCCAGCTCGCGCATAAAGCCCCGGCGATTGCGCAGCCCCGTCAACTCGTCGGTCAGGGTCTGCTCCTGCAGCTGATGCTGCAGGCGCTTGTGATCCGTGATATTGCGGGCCACCCAGAGCACGGCCTTCTCGCCCCGGAACAGCTCCTCCAGGGCAAGGATGCGGGCTTCAAACCAAGTCGTCTCGGCAGGCCCGCGCCCGGGCTGGCCCAGCATATCGGCTACGCTGAGCTCGTACTCCACCACCTGCATCTGCTGGCTGCCCAGCGCCTCCCGGATCTGCTGCAGAAACCAGAGCGCCTTGGCGGGAGCCAGCACATCGGCAATGAACCGGCCCACCAGCGAGCTTGCGTCATGCGGGTAACGTGGATCCCTGCCGCCCACAACGGCCGCATAACGCCCCGACTCGGTCAGAACAAAGGTAGGGTCCGGCAGGCGGTTGCAGAGGCTTTGGAACTGGCGGGCTGTGAGAGTGGGATGGTCGGGCATGGGCGCAAGCAGGGCAGGATCGGAAAATTCGGGAAAAATCGCTTTTTCGACCGCCGGCATTGATACGGGCGCGCCTCATGCAAAGATAACCGCCTATTGGCGCTTACTCTTTCATCTAGCTGAAACCATGTTGGAAGCGCTCACTCAGTCCTCGGAGCTCTCCGCTCTTTTCGCGCGCCGCTGCTGCTCGCGCTCATCGGCACGCCGGGTCTGCACATACAACTGCTCCACCTGTTCGCGCGCCCAGGGCGTCTTGCGCAGAAACTTCAAGCTCGAGGAGATGCTGGGGTCCAGATTGAAGCAGCGCACAGGCACGCGGCGCCCTAGCTCTCGCCAGCCGTAATAATCCACCAGATCGGTAACGATGCGCTCAAGCGTCAGCCCATGCAGCGGGTTGCGCGGTTGTTCTTGGGAAGTCATGGGCGCATTGTCGGGGAATCACCCTCCAAGCGTCTGCTCCGGGGACAAGCGCCAGGCGGCACAAGCCACAGCGCCCTTCCCCCGCCCGACCGGGGACATGGGAAAGGCGCCACGCCGAAGACATGGGTTTGGCTTTCCTGGGCAACGACAAGAGATCACACTTTTGCCAATCGGTCCGAGCGAAGACAGGTTCGCTTCAACGGCCGTGACGAGGCGCGAAGGAGCAAAGAATGTCCAACCAACAGCAAGTCCCCGAAACCCGGGGGGTGGCAGTGCAAATGCTGGCCACGCTCGACCTGGGCCCCGAGATCGAAGGCATGGCGGGACGCCAGCTTCGCATGCGCCTGGTGACCATGGCGCCAGGCGGCGTCTTCGGCCCGGTTCACGACCACAAAGACAGACCCGGCATGGTCTACATCCTCGAAGGATGCATCACCGACCATAGAAATGGCGTGGCCACCGACTATGGCCCGGGCGTGGGCTGGCCCGAAGACAGAAACACCACGCACTGGCTGGAAAACCGTTGCGCCGTGACGGCGGTGGAGATTTCGGTCGACATCATCAAGCTGCAGCAGGCTCCAAGCTAGTGCCGTCAATCGAAGTGCCTTCAAGCGAAGGCCACAGCCGAGCGCCAGACCGCTCAGGTGGCGCGTGGCGCCTGCACCTCGTAGAGCCGCAGATCCCGCTGCCCGATCCCCAGCTCCGGCCATGCGGCACGCCAGGCCTGGATATGCGCAGATGCGAAATGTGCATCCAGCGCCGCCTGATCCGACCACAGCTCCTTCACATGGATCAGCCCCGGCACCAGCACATCTTCGGCATAGCCGTACTCGAGACAGCCTGGCTCCGCGCGCGAGGCCTCTACCATGGCACGCATGGCAGGTCGGGCAAGCGCCAGGTTTTCGGATGGCAAACGCACCGTCCCCACGATCAACAGCATGTCTTCTCCTCTTGAGCACAAGCAAACATCGTAGCAAGCAGCGCTCACTCGCTCTACCCGGGCGCAAAAAAGGGAGGGCAATGCCCTCCCTGAAACACCTTACAGGCGTTGATGCCGATCGGCAGTCCTTGGCCAGGGACTCTCAGGCCCGCATGAAGGACTCGAAATAGGCGCTCAGTGCAGCATGGTCGCCCAGGGGCAGAACCTGGGCCACATACTGGTCGGGACGCACCACCACCAGAGCGCCCTGCTGGCGGTCGATGCCGCGCAGCTCGAAGATGTCCTGACCGGCATTCTTCAGATCGGGGCTGAACACCTTTTCATAGTCGATCATTCCCAGCTGGCCCTTGGGGGGCAGCAGCAAGGCAGGCAGCGTCTCCAGCGCCACCTCGGTATAGGCCTGCGGAAAGACGGCACGCAGATCAAAGATGCTGTCGATATCCTGGCCGGCCGGCGTGAAGCGGCGCAGCGGCGATGCGGCATCGCTCTCCAGGAAACGACACAGCGCCAGCAGGCCGGACTCGGGCTGCGCCAGGTCGTTCTGCCCTGCAAACGCATACAGGCGCCAGCGGCCATCGGCCTTGCCGCAGTGGCCCAGCTGCAAGGGCTTGGCGTCGGAAACGCGCACTACCGGTGCGGAATGAAAACGCATGCCCACCGTGAAGCCGCTGGCCAGTGCCTGATGCGTGGCCTGTCCCGTCAGCACGGAGGGCGCATAGTGCGTGCCCACGCCAGCCGTGA
Source organism: Comamonas testosteroni TK102 (assembly GCF_000739375.1). Lineage (NCBI taxonomy): Bacteria > Pseudomonadati > Pseudomonadota > Betaproteobacteria > Burkholderiales > Comamonadaceae > Comamonas > Comamonas testosteroni. The sequence continues at coordinate 4,304,134 of NZ_CP006704.1, forward strand.
AGCGGCCATGCTGCTCGAAGTACTTCTGGAACTCCTTGGGGTCCACACCGCCCTGGCCGCCTTCCTTGGCCGGGTCGCTGAACATCTTGGCCCATTCGCGGTCGAAGTCGATCAGTTGCTGGGCCACGACCTGGCGCTCGGACGAATAGGTGTGCAGCAACTCGGGCGCACATTGCTTGCGCAGCACGGCGGCCAGCTTCCAGCCCAGGTTGAAGCTGTCCTGCATGGAAAAATTCATGCCCTGGCCAGCCTTGGGGCTATGGGTGTGGCAGGCATCGCCGGCGATGAAGACGCGCGGCAGGGGCGAGTCCGGTGTGGCCACGCCATCGGCCACATCGTCATATTTGGCGCAGATGCGCTGGCCGATCTCGTACACCGACCACCAGGGCACATTCTTGACGTCAAGCTTGTAGGGATGGAGCACGCGCTGGGCGGTTGCTATCAGCTGCTCCACCGTGATGTTGCGGCTGGCCACACGCTCGTCGGCATCGAGCTTGTCCATCTCCACATAAAAGCGCACCAGGTGACCGCCTTCGCGCGGAATGATGAGCACATTGCCCTGCTCGGACTGAATGGCCACTTTGTAGCGCACATCGGGGAAGTCCGTCACGGCCAGCACATCCATCACGCCCCAGGCCTGATTGGCCGAATCGCCGACCAGCTGGCGGCCAATGGCCCGGCGCACATTGCTGCGCGCGCCGTCGCAGCCCACCACATAGCGGGCCTGCACGGTTTCGATCTGAGCGGCATGGGCGGCATCGCAGCGCTCCAGCGTCACGGTAACCGGATAGTCCGCTGCGCCGTGGTCGATCTTCACATCCAGCACGCGGCGGGCGTAGTGCGGCTCCAGACGGCTGGGCGAGTTGCGCATGCGCTCCAGATAGTGGTCATGCACGCGCGCCTGGTTCAGGATGACGTGCGGGAACTCGGACAGACCGTCTTCCGTATCCTGCACACGGCCATGGCGGGCGATCCGGCCGGGCTCGGCGGGATCAGGCTTCCAGAAGGTGACGTCGTTGATCCAGCAGGCCTCCTTGAGGATGGAATCCGCGAACTCGAAGGCTTCGAACATCTCCATGGTGCGGCAGGCGATGCCGTCGGCCTGTCCCAGCTCCATGGGGCCTTCCTTTTGCTCCACGATGCAGGTACGGATATCCGGGAAGGCCGCCAGTTGCGCGGCCAGCGTCAGACCGGCGGGGCCGCAGCCCACGATCAGCACATCGACCTGCGAGGGCACGGCCTCGGTATGGGCAGGGGCCAGCGGCGAAGCCGGAGCGATCAAGGGGTTGCCGGGACGAAAACCGTTCAAATGAAATTGCATGGAGGCCTCAAGTTCTTCAAGTGCGCAGACGCCAGTGTCTGCCAATCAGTCCGCACACAGATAGTATGTATGCATACCAAATGCATGCATCGTATTATCCGAGCCTTGAAATGCCAACCCCACCTAGGGAAAACCATGACTAACTCTGCACTGCCAAACGCTGCCTCAGACAGCGCCAGCAGCCCCCCCTTCTTTCCACGCCTGGAGGTGGAAACCTTTCCGGGCCACGGCATACGCCGCCTGCAGCAAGTGGCCGTGGCCGTGTTCAGCCAGGCCACGGAAGCCTGGGGCGTGACGCCGCTGCAATTTGCCGTGCTGCAAAAACTGGTGCATCTGCCGGGCATAGACCAGCGCACGCTGAGCATGGAGGTGGGCTTTGACAAATCCACCATCGGCGGCGTGATCGACCGCCTGGAAGCACGCGGCCTGCTGTTGCGCCAGCACACGGCCAAGGATAGACGCGTGCGTCTGCTGTCCCTGACGCCCGAGGGCCAGGCCCTGCTGGCCGATGCAGGGCCGTCCGTGCTGCAAGCCCAGCAGCAGATGCTGGACCCGCTGAGCGAGACCGAACGCGAGCTCTTCACACAGCTGATGCGCAAGGTCATCGAGCATCACGAGCAGCTCGATCCCGAGGCGCAGACACCCGCAGGCTAAGCCCCCCCCCGCAGAAAAAAGCCCCGGGCCGTCAGGCCTGGGGCTTGGCTTTTCCGGGCCGGGCTTGCGACCGGGTCTGCAAGCTCCAGAAGCGAGTCCTAGAACGGCATTTTTCCGGCGCGCATCTCGGTCGCGATCTGCACCAGCACAGCTGGCAGATCGGCCACGCTGCGCACCACGTAATGGGCTCCGGCCTTTTTGAGCTTGGCTTCGGCCACGGCGACACGGGCCTCGACCTCTTGCTCGGGCGCCCTGGCAAACTCCTGCACGCTATAGCCGACCTCGTTGCCCGACAGGCTCAGGCCCACGGTCCACATGCCTGCGCGCAGCCCCTCCTCGATGCCCGGCACGGTGTCGTCCACCTTCACGCAGGCACGCACATCGCCAACGCCCAGCGCCAGCACATTGGCCAGTGCCATGAAGGGGCCGGGGCGGCCACCGGCCTCCAGTTCGTCGCCTGCCACCACATAGTCGGGCTTGAGGCCTGCGCCTTCAGCCTGCGGCAGCAACTGGTTGAGCACCTCGCGCGGGTAACCCGAGCAGGAGCCGACCTTCAGGCCCTGGGCGCGCAGCCATTGCAGCGTCTGCACAGCGCCTGCTATGGGGGCCGAGAACTCGCCCACCTTGGCAATCTGCAGCGGCATGAAGCGTGCGTAGATAGCATCCACATCCTCGTTGGTCGGTGCCCGGCCAAAAGCGCTGTGCCACTGCGCGGCAATGCTTTCCTCCTGCAGCAGCTGGTGGATATGGTCCCATTTGGACAGGCCCATGGGGCCGCGTGCCTGGGCCAGGGTGATGGTGATGCCGAAGCTGGCAAAGGCTTCGACAAAAATCTGCGTAGGTGCGAGCGAACCAAAGTCCACCAGCGTGCCGGCCCAGTCGAAGATGACGGCTTGCAGCGGTGACAGATCGGCGGCGGGCTGGGACAGCACCAGAGTTTCAGCTTGAGCGATGGAGTTCATGATTTTTTCAGCGGTGGCTTAAAGAGGATGGAAAGCGGAAACCGGTTCAGGTTCCGGGACTCAGCTCAGAGAGCGAATGAAGTTGCGCCCGCGCGGACCGCTGGCGGCTTTCTGCACCATGGCGCTCCAGGCCTCGGGCGGCACGCCATAGTGGGCCGGATCGGTGGCAACGCCCAGCCCTTGCAGAACGCTGCGCAGACGCTCGACGGCCGCTGCAGGCGTGCCGGCATCGAAGATGGAGAGCAAGGCGGCATCGGCCACCGCGTCTGCGCCCAGCGCCATCTCCAGCACCATGGGCAGGCTGAACGAGCAGGCCAGGCCATGCGGCACGCCATGCTGCAGCGTGATGTCGTAGGACAGCGAATGCGCGAGCGCAGTCTTGGTGTTGGAAAAAGCCAGGCCGGCCATCAGCGCCGCCTCGGCCATCTCGTTGCGCAGCTGCGCGCTGCCCAGATCCTGCATCAGCGCGGGCAGCGTGGCCAGGGTGCGGCGCGCCGACTGCACGGCCAGTGCCATGGAGACCGGGTTGCGGTTCACGTTCCAGATGGATTCCAGTGCATGCGACAGCGCATCCAGCCCCGAGGCCAGGGTGGAGCCGGCCGGCAGGCTGGTCATCAGCTCGGCATCGATCACCGCGGCCTCAGGCCAGGTACAGGACTGGTGCAGCGAATACTTCTGGCCGGCGGCCTGATCCCAGATCGTGGCCCATGGCGTGACTTCGCTGCCTGTTCCGGCCGTGGTGGGGATGGCGATCAAGGCCTTGTGCCCTCCCGCCTCCAGCTGGCCACCGTGCTTGAGCAGCGCCAGCAGGTCGGCAAACCGGCCTGAAGGCGTGTGGCAGATCAAGGCCTTGGCCGAGTCGATGGCGCTGCCGCCCCCCAGGGCCACGATCACGGGCACCTCGGCATGGTCACGCTGCACCTGCCCGTACAGCGGCGCCAGCCACTGCACATCGGGATTGGGAGCAATGCTGTCGATCACGCCGCGCAGTTGGGCTCCCAGCAGTTGGCGCATGCGCCGCACCAGGCCCAGGCTTTCGGCTTCGGGAAAAGTGACCAGCAGGCAGCTGCGCCCGGCCAGCAGGGCCGGCAGTTGATCGAGACTGTTGCGACCCACGCTGATATGCACGGGGTTGTGATAGGTCCACACGAGAAAGCCTTTTGACGTTTTTTGAGCGAAATCAGCCCTTGGCGCTCATGCAACAAGCGCTGACAGCTCATATTTTTGATTGATATAAGGACTGCGGCGCACACCGGCACCGCGGCGCAATCAGTGGCGAGCGCCCTGCTGTATGCGGCTGCGCAGCCAGTTCGATGCCATGTCGGCGGCAATCACCATCACCGTGATGACGATGATGCAGGTCGCGGTCTCCTGGTAGCGGAACAGCTTGAGACTGCTGACCAGCTCGAAGCCCAGACCGCCCGCCCCCACCATGCCGAGCACCGTGGCCGAACGCAGATTGACTTCGAAGCGATAGAGCACCACGGCGATCCAGGCGGTGATGACCTGGGGCACCACGCCAAAGGCGATGATCTGCAGCTGGCTGGCACCGGCGCTGCGTAGCGCCTGCAGCGGGCCGTCGTCGATCTCCTCGATCGCCTCGGCAAAGAACTTGGCCAGCATGCCCATGCCGTGCAGGGCCAGGGCCAGCACGCCGGGAAAGGGCCCCAGGCCCACGGCCGAGACAAACACCAGCGCCAGAATCAGCTCGTTGATGCTGCGGATCACATTGAGAAACTGGCGCGTGATGCGACGCAGCCAATGCCAGCCGTGCAGATTGCCGGCCGCAACAAAGGACAGCGGCAGCGCCAGGATCACGCTGAGCAAAGTACCCCAGATGGCGATCTGTATCGTCTCCAGCGCCGGTGCCCACAGGCGCGGCAGCATGCTCCAGTCCGGCGGCACCGAGCGCGAGAGAAAGTCGCCGATCTGCGGCATGCCGCCCGCCAGCTCGCTCCAGCTCATCTGCGCGCCCGCAGCGCTCCAGTGCAGCACCCAGCCGATGGCCAGGGCCAGCGCGGCATAGCCCAGCCAGCCGCCCTTGCCTTGCGGGCCTGCGCCCGTCCATTGCCAGCGGTCTGGCTGTTTCAGGCTCTGACTGTTCATGGCAGACCTCCTGCGACCGCAGCGGGAGACATCGCCCCGGGCAGCCAGTTGCCGGCTGCGGTGCTGCTGACATGCAGCGCACCGCCCTGCTCTGGCGCATGTCCGGTGGGTTGCGGCTCGCCGCTGTAGATGGCGTTGAGCGCGGCCTCGTCCAGCATGGCCGGCACGCCGTCGAACACCATGCGTCCCTGCGACAGGCCGACGATGCGATCGCCAAACTCCCGGGCATAGTCGACCTGGTGCAGATTGCAGACCACGGCAATGCCCAGCTCGCGTGTGGCATCGCGCAGATACTGCAGCACGCTGCGCGCGGTCTTGGGGTCCAGGCTGGCCACGGGCTCGTCGGCCAGAATCAGCTGCGGCTGCTGCGCCAGGGCACGGGCAATGCCCACGCGCTGCATCTGCCCGCCCGAGAGCGCCTCGGTGCGCTCATCGGCCTTGTGGGCCAGACCCACGCGCTGCAGGCATGCGTCGGCCAGCGCGATATCGCTTTGCCTGAACAGCTGCAGCACCGAGGCCAGCGTGCCGACCTGGCCCAGCCGCCCCGTGAGCACGTTCTTGCGCACCGACAGGCGCTGCACCAGGTTGTGGTGCTGGAAGACCATGGCCACATGGCGGGCCAGCTCACGGCGCGAGTGCCTGCGCATCAGATCGATGCCGCCCACCTGCAGCTGGCCGCTGTCGGGCTGGTTCAGCCCGTTCATGCAGCGCAGCAAGGTGGACTTGCCCGCGCCCGACAGGCCCAGCATGACCACGAACTCGCCGGCCTTCACATCCATGTCGATGCCATGCAGCACATGGTTGCTGCCATAGCTTTTGCGCAGATTGCGGATGCTGATCATTTCATCTTCCCGAGGTCCAGGTTCAACGCCTTGGCGGTCTGGCGCACCACGTCATAGGCCTGATCGTTGGTGGGCGCAAAACCATTGAGCTCGCCACGGTCGCCCCAGGGCAGACCCTTGATCTCGGCCAGTGCCGCAGCCACTTTCTTCTTGGTGGCTTCGTCCAGATTCCTGCGCCAGGCCATGGGCGACTCGGGGATGTCCTTGGAGCGCCAGATGACCTGGAAATCCTCGGCCTTCACATGGCCCTTGGCGACGGCCGTCTGGAAGATGGGATCGGCCACGGCCGCCGCATCCACCTTGCCGTTGGCCACGGCCATGATGCTGGCGTCATGCGAGCCCGAGAAGATCACGCGCGAGAAATACTTGTCGGTATCGATGCCCTCGCCCTTGAGGCCGGCCTTGGGAAACAGATGGCCCGATGCCGAGCTGGGATCGACAAAGGCAAAGGTCTTGCCCTGCAGCTGGGGCACGGTGCCCAGGCCCTTGTCCTTTTTGCTGATGATGATGCTGTTGTACGAGCTCTTGCCGGAATTCCTGGCCACGGGAATGGCGAAGGCCTCGGCATTGGCCAGCTGGCTGGCCAGCACATAGGAGAAGGGGCCGAAATAGGCCACGTCGATCTTGCCCGAGCGCATGGCCTCGATCACGCCGTTGTAGTCATTGGCCACAAAGGGCTTGATCTTCAGGCCGGTCTTGGCGGCCAGCTGGTCCATCACCTGCTGGCTGGCGCGCATCATGGCCTGGGCATCCTCGGAAGGGATCAGGCCCACGCGCAGCTCGGTGGGCTGCTGCGCCATGACGCCGGTGGTGGCGGCAAGCGTCAGGCTGGCGGCTGCGGCCTGCAGCCAGGTTTTGCGGGTCATCGTCATGGATTTCATCCTTTGCAAGTGCGTCTGTAGAGTGCGGCTGGGCTTCCGCCATCGCACCGTCATTGCAGTGCGTTGACGCAAATGTTAGGGACGACATATGACTGTCATGTGAAGGTTTCAGAATCAGTTTTGACAGCTTCCATAGATCAAACCTTGAGATGACATTTGCATGAGCACCGCCCGCTACCGAGCTTTTATCGCCGTGGCCCAGCAAGGCAGCCTGAGCGCCGCCGCCCGCGCTTTGGGCCTGAGCCAGCCCACGATCTCCAGCCAGATCGCCACGCTGGAGCGGCAAAGCCAGATCGAGCTCTTTCATCGCCAGGGCTATCGCATGACGCTCACCGGTGCCGGCCACAGGCTCATGACGCTGGCACAGAAACTGCTCGCGCTGGAGGCCGAAACCGAGTTCTTTCTGCGCGACTCGGGCCAGCTCAACCAGGGCGAACTCAAGATCGGCGCCGTGGGGCCGTTTCATGTGATCGAGATGGTGGCGGCCTACAGCGCCCGCCATCCCGGCATGAAGCTGTCGATTCGCATGGGCAACTCGCAGCAGGTGCTGCACGATCTGGAGAACTACACCACCGATGTGGCGGTGCTGGCCGGTCTCTATGACAGGCCCGAGCTGCTGGCGCGCGAATATGCGCGCCACGCCATCATCCTGTTTGCCCACGTCGATCACCCCCTGGCAAGGCGCGAACAGGTCGAACTGGCCGAGCTGCACGGCCTGCCGCTCTTGCTGCGCGAGCAAGGCTCGACCACGCGTACCGCCATCGAAAAAGCGCTGCAGGCAGCCGGCGTGAAGCCCCGCACCCAGCTGGAGATCGGCAGCCGCGAAGCCATACGCGAGGCCGTTGCGCGCGGCCTGGGCATCGGCGCCGTGTCCGAGGCCGAGTTCATTGCCGACCCGCGCTTTCGGCCCGTGCGCATTGCCGGAGACCCGGCCAGCACCACCACCTACGTGTATTGCATGAAGGAACGCAGTGAAAGCCTGCTGGTGCGCTCCTTTCTCAAGGCCATTGAAGATAGCGGGGGCCCCGATCTGCCCGCTGTCCGGCAGACCGCTCCAAAACCCTTGATAGCCCCAACAGCCAAGAAGCTGGCGTAATCCGTCAAACCCTCTGCCCGCCTTGCGCCGAGAATTTTTGACAGTGCAGCGGAGAAACTGAGTCCCTGGCCGGTGACAGGGCTGCAGATTCGCCCCAGGCAAGGCGCTCTGCACAGAGCCTGCATGGACGCGGAAAATCGGCTGCCGGGCAGTCAAAAAAAAGAGGAGACAAAGATGAAGCAAACCCTGCAATGGAGGGCTGTGGCCCTGGCAACCAGCCTGAGCCTGAGTGCAGCCGCCATGCCGCTGACAGCCCATGCTCAGCCAACGGCCTGGCCGGCCAAACCCATACGCCTGGTGGTGGGCGGCCCGGCCGGCGGCAATGCCGACTCGCTGGCGCGCCTGCTGGCCGACGGCATGCAAAAACAGCTGGGCAAGCCGGTGATTGTCGAATCCAAGCCCGGTGCCGCCGGGGTGCTGGCCGTCAACGACCTGCTCGCCAACGGCAAGGACGCCCACACGTTCTTGCTGATCCAGGGCGGCATCGTCAGCGAGACGCCCCTGGCCTACAAGGTCAGCTACCAGCCTTTCAAGGATCTGAAGCCCCTGGCCCAGCTCAGCCGCAACGGCCTGGTGCTGATTGCCAACAAGGACTTTCCGGCCAGCAATCTGCAGCAGCTGGCCGACTACGGCAAAAAACAGGCCGACGGGCTGGACTTTGCCTCCTATGCCACGGGCATGCGCGGCCATACCTCGGGCATGCTGCTGGGACAGTTGCTCAACATCAAGATGAAACACCTGGGCTACAAGGGCTCTCCTCCGGCGCTCAGCGACCTCATGGGCGGCCATGTGCCGCTGATGATGGACGGGCTCACCACCGCCCTGCCCCTGATCAAGGCCGGCAAGGTCAAGCCGCTGGCCGTGAACTACCCCACGCGCATGGTGCAGCTGCCCGACGTACCCACCTTCAAGGAGCTGGGCTACCCGCAGCTGTCAGAGGTGAGCTGGTTCGGCGTCTGGTCTCGCCCCGATATTCCTGCCGATGTGCAGGCAAGGGTCAGAGAGATTGCGCTGCAGTATTTCAGGCAGCCGCAGGTCGAGAGCAGGCTCAGGGAGATGGGCATGGAGCCGGGCACCGACGCCAGCTCGCAGGCACTGATGGACGAGTTGCAAAAGGCCTTCCAGCGCCAGCAGGCCTTGCTCAGGTCCATCGATTACCAGCCCCAGTAATCCGTCCAGACCATAAAAATGCCGCAGTCAACCCCGACTGCGGCATTCAGAGCCGCCAACACCCCCTTTGATACATGCTTGCTTCGCCTTGCCGTACCTCTGGACGACCTGCGGCCTTGCGCTTCGTCTCGAGCAAAAACCCACGGTTTGCGCTCCGCATCGGCGAGTCTGGTGCCAATAGGAAATGCAGTTTGCTGCCACGCTCCATGCGTGGAAAGCAGTGGTGTGGATGCCCCCCACCAAGGCGGAACATTGAGAGCATGTCAGGCAGACTGTGCGCAGCTGCAACAGGCTGTCCCAATCTCACATGCCCGCCGGGCCCGCGCAATTACTCAATATTAATCAACAAGGTCGTCGAATTGCCGTAATTCGAAGGCATCGGGGTGCCCGACGCACTCAGCGTCGACCTCAGCTTGAAGGTACGAGATCCGTTGATTGTGGCTCGCCTCGGGTTCTGCCCGTCGATGGTAATCAGGGAAGAAATCGATCCATTGCCAAAGAAGATGACATTTCCACCGCCGGTATACACCGAGACCGTTACATCTGGCGAGCATGAAATATCCACGTCCATCTCTTTCACATTGCCGTTCACCTCAAGAGGATTCAGACTTCCATGATCGAGCAGGAGTTCCGGCGTGTCTATGCTGCAGGTTGCATTCACGGTCGTCGGAAAACCCGTGTAGCAGGTCCCAGGAACAATCCCGAGAGCTGTCGCAGGTCCTGTCTGAGTCTGCTGAATTGCTGTGCACATTTGCAGACGCCTTATATTTTTGCCAAGGTTAGACTGAGTATTAATATAAAAGTCCGCCGTTCCAGAAGTGCCTTTTTTCTGTATCCATACATTCCCAAGACAGGAAAGCCGCCATTGGTTGCCCTCCAAGCATTGGCGATAGTCATTCTGGCTTGTAATACTTGCGACGGGAAGCGCTACTCCGACATAGCTGTCGCTCATGTTGACCTTCATCTGAGGATCATCAGTATCGCGAAAGCCGATTCCGAGGTTGAATGTGCCTGTGCTCGACAGGTCATCCGCCACTGGCATCATTCCCCAATTTATTTTGAATCTATGCGTATTGTCGGGGGCCACCCCGAGGTATAGTACGCTGGTTACGGCTGGCATATATGCAGTTGCGGCTTGCGCCGCAGCCGCGCCAAAGAGCAAGCCCACCACAAGCAATCTACTGATGACCCAAGTCCAAATAGATGACTTTTTCATATTAATTCCTGTATAGAGGCGCAAGGCCTCACTGAATGCTTCGAATCTATTGATATTCGAAAGTAAACGACCGCAAAAACACGGTTTGCAGACCGCATTGGGGAATCTTGTGCCAATAGGAAATGCAGTTTTCTGCCACGCTCCATGCGTGGAAAGCAGTGGTGTGGACGCCCGGACCATTGAGAGCATGTCAGACAGACTATGCGCAGCTGCAACAGGCTGTCCCAATCTCTCATGCCCGCCGGGCCCGCGCAATTACTCGATATTAATCAGCAAGGTCGTCGAATTGCCGTAATTCGAAGGCATCGGGGTACCCGACGCACCCAGCACCGACTTCAGCTTGAAGGTACGAGATCCGCTAATTAAAGCCCGCCTCGGGTTCTGCCCGTCAATGGTAATGGTGGAGGAAATCGATCCATTGCCAAAGAGGAGGACATTTCCACCTGCGGTAAACACCGAGACCGTTACATCTGGCGAACATGAAATATCCACGTCCATCTCTTTCACATTGCCGTTCACCTCAAGAGGGTTCAGACTTCCATGATCGAGCAGGAGTTCCGGCGTGTCTATGCTGCAGGTTGCATTGACCGCAGTGGGAAAGCCGGAGTAACAGGTCCCAGGAATAGGTCCGAAGGCGACACCAGGGCCTGACTCTGAATTCTGCGCCACCGCACACATTTCTATATTCTCTATCGACTGGCCAAGCGGGGACGCTGTAGTAATGGTAGTTCTTGCCGTACCGGAGTTGCCAAACTGGTTGACAAACATGTTTCCCACACAGGCCAGATTATAAGAACCATTGATAAAGCACGAATTGCCATTTGAATTGCAAACATACTGATCAGGAAGGTCGCCGGCGAAGTTGTAAAGAGTACCACCTTTGCGTTTGTCTTTCGTCCCTATACTCAAGTGGCATATACCTGGACTGAGCTGAATATCAGGTACTTCAATAATCGACCAGGTAATATCAAAAGCCCAGGATCCACCACTATTTCCACGATTCACCACACTGGTCACCGCTGGCACCTTGGCCGTCGCGGCTTGCGCCGCAGCAGCGCAAAAGAGCAAGCCCACCACCACCAATCTGCTGATGACCCAACTCCAAATAGATGAATTCTTCATATTAATTCCTGCATAGAGGCGCAAGACCTCACATAATTATTCGAATCTATGGATACTGGAAAGTAAATGTTGCCGTCGCCACAAAGGGGCCTGGAACAATCGTCTTGTTCAACACCGCCAGGCTCTCCCCCTGGACATAGGCAGTGAAATGGAGATCGTTGCTGCCAGCATTCAGCGGCAATGCCGAGGTTTGCGTATTGATGGGCAGCACCCCGGCTGCATTTTCAATGGCGATGGCCACTCCGCGTGTGCCCCCTCCGGTATCCAATGCAAGCAGGCCCGGCAGGGATGTATTTTCGCTGCCGCTGAATTTCACTTTCACGGATGAAGCCAGCGCACCATCGCAATCGTCGAGATGAATCGTAAAAGGCTTGGGATCACTGCGACCGGTCTGATAAAAATCGTTCTGGAATATCTGCCCCAAATCGACTTTCAGATCCTCGTCAGCGGGGCGAAGCGTACAGGGCGCATTGATCAAGTTGCCTTTAAAGGTCGCACCTATGCCGTCCAGAGCCGACGCTGGCAGCGCCATGCCGGCCATCAGCAACCCGAGTGCAAACGCCGCCAGTGAATGGATGTATTTCAATCTTTGCATTTGAATCTCACTACTCATAGGTGGCCAGAATCTGAGCCGAGGCACTGAATGCCTGGGCCGGAACGGCCGACAAAGCGACAGCGGGATCAAGCACCGGGGTCGCAAAAAACTCCAATCTCCCAGTGGCCGCACTGCTGGTCGCCACCACGCCCGAGTTCAACGGCAACGGCGCTCCCGCGAACTCCAGGGCAATGCCCAGCGCAGGAACATCGGTCTTCAGCGCGCCATTGGAGAATGAGCTTGGCAGTCCGGTGACCTCAAATTTCACATTGGTATTGTTATCGCAAAGGATATCTAATTGAACGTTCTTTCTGCCATAGCTGGTTCCGTTGATATTGCGAATGATCAGATCCTGGAAATCGACGACCAGCGGACTTCCGTTATTGAGCTCGCAAGGTGTCGCGGCCGACAGGCTTCCTGAGAATTTGACATAGGCAGCAGGCGCGGCATGCAAACTTGCCAAAGGAGACATCACGATGGCTGCACAAAGACTTGCAAATATCTTTCTTGAATTCATCTTTGGCCCCTTAGACATATTCCAAAACCAGTGTCGCATTGGCGTTGAACTGGCCTGCTGTCAGGTTAGATCCCGCTCTTCTGACCGGAACTGCCGTAAAAGACGGCCCGGTAGTCACATACTGCCCTGCGCCCCCAGCATACTGAGGATCGAACACAATCCCCGTGCCTACCGGCAGCGCCACGCCACCCTGACGGATCTCAATGGCCAGGTTATCCTGGTCAGTCGCCAGCAATCTATCTCCGAAACCGGCATTGGCACCAATGAACCGGATTTTCAATTGGGTATAGCCAGTGGGGTTTTCGCAATATATCTGATAGGGGATCGGCTTTTCATGCTGCGACCCGTCAATTTGCGACATAGGCAAAGAGGTACCAAAGTCCACCTTGATTTCGTCCGACCCCGTCAGGTCGGTCACGTCGCAATACGGCGTTGCATTGACTTTAAATCTCACCGTAACGGTTTGAAAACTGGGTCCGGCCGAAGCATTTTCGATACCAGAAAAGACAAGTAGCGACACCACCAACGCATTGAGGCAGGAAATCCCTAACCAGGACCACCGCTTGGGTTTCGTCGATTTTCGGAACTGAGTCATATATATACGCCTAGAAAGGGAATTGCTGTTCAATGTGGCAACGAGGGGCGATAGCCATGATTTTCAACATAGACCGCCATCGCCACTCCGGATGTTGGTTGGTCAGATCAATACGAAAGTGCCCCGCACATTGCTCGAATCAATCCTTGGATTTTTCGGTATTGACCTTGCAATCCTCACCATCACAATCAAAAACCAGCGCAACCTGCCCGCCAAAATCGTTCACATAGCTCAGTACCGGGTTGGCACCCAAGGCCTGCATATTGGCCTTCAAGTCTGCGGAGCTTTTGGGAGACACCATCAACGATTCAAAACCCTCAACGGAATCGCCACCTTTTTTATTGCTGGCGCCAATAATGGTCACGTAGTAAGGCGTCGGGTTATGGATGGTGTATCCCTTGGCCTGCTTTTTCAGCGTGATCTGCTCCTGGAATGGAGTAGCCTGCAATTTAGCGGCGGCAGCTGCCAGATCCGCGGGGCGATAGAACATCTTGATGCGGGTCTGCAAAGCGATCTGGAGTGCATTTTCCTTGTCGGACTTCGGGGGAATCTCGCGAAGATTGAAGTAAAACACGGACTCGCGATCCTTCGGCAACTCCTGGGCCGCAGGCAATGCCTGGACCTTCACCTGAGTCTGCTCGGAGGGCTCCACACGTTGCAGAGGGGGCAATACCGCGAAAGCTGCCTTGGCCCCTTCCAGCTTGGTCCCGCTCTCATCTTCCAGCCAGCCCTGTGCAAGATAGGGCAGCTTGTCGTTCTTGTTCATCACGACAAGACTGACCGATTTCTCGTTAGCAGGGTACACCAGTCGGGTGCGATCCAGGCTGATGGCAGCGTTGGCAGGTGCAAACGAAATCGCAATCATCATTCCGAGAGCGACACGCACGGCAGAGAGAATCTTCGAGTTCATGAATTATCCTTTTCTATGTATACAAGATATGCTTGAGGAGGCCTTATTCTTGGCACTGCACCGTCAAGCTATCGGACAGGTCGCCAGGCAGCGTATCCGACAATTGAACCTGGCACTGACCGGTATCACCCCACTTCACCTGCAGCTGTTCTCCGGCAACGATGCCATTGACATAAGTGACGCCCTGCTCACCGACAAGACCCAGCTCCTGCTGCTTCTCGTTGAAAACCCGTGCACCAAAGGGAGGGAAGCTGCCGTCCTTTGTCTGAAGGGACAGCATTGCCTTTTCGCCGACGAGCATGTCGAATTTTCTATAGCCGATCGCGCCCTCGGTAAAGGTTCCCGTGGAAATCGAGTTATTCGCCTGCACGTTGTCCGGCATGCCGTTCACATCGATATCGATGGAGTTGCGGTTGTAACTACCCACGTTGGAGACCACCGCCTTGCCAAACATATTGCTCTTGATCTTCGATCCGAATCGACCCACGGGCACACCTGCGACGCCATTCGTATCCACCAGAACCCGAGTGCCACCGCTGGCGCCAACGGGATGCAGCGCGCCGCCTTCGGGCGTGACCGTCAGCCCGCCTCGCACCGAAACGTTCAGGGACGAGTAGTCCTGCGCCCTGTAGCTGGCCATGGCATCCACCTTGGCCAGAGAAGTGTCTCGCGAGTAGTAGGCACTGCCCTCGGCACGGCCACCGGTCTCACCCCCACGCAGCGTGTAGTAGTCATTCGGCGAGGTCCGATCCGAGTAGCTCACCGACTGAGATTTCGACGATCCATAGGCGCCGCTGTAGCCCAGCGTCCCCGAGTTGCCCCATGGTATGGACATCGACAGAAAAACCCCGTTGTCTTTTTTCCCGTTGAACTCGCTAGAGTACGCATTCATCGATACCGATACATTTCTGAAATTCCCGAAATTAAAGTAGGTCGATGCTGAGAGGTTGTAACGCAGGCTCTCTGCATTGTTCCAATAGGTCAGTCGGTTAATGCTCAGGTAGGCACTCACCTTGTCGAACTGCTGGTTGAGCGCAACCGTGTACATCTGCTTGGGGCGCATCGCGGAGTAGTCTTGCGACAACCGCAGATAGTCAGACATCGACAAGAAGTTCTGATCGGAAAAGCGATAGCCGGCGAACGTGACCTGACTTCTCGTCGCGTCAAACACCTTGGAATAACTCAGGCGGTATGAATTCCCGCCTCTCCAGCTCTCCATATCCCTCAGTTGCGCCCTGGAATGCGTGACGTCGAATGACAGCGCACCAAATTGCGCCAGGTCGCGGCCAATGCCGGCCGAGAATGCCTGATACTTCCCGCTAAGAATCGAGCCTCCGTAGAGGGATACATTGTTGCTGGCACCCCAGGAGACTTCGCCACCGGCGAAGACAGGACCGTTCATGCGATGGTTCATCTCCGAGGGCTTGCCCGCCATGGCCTTGTAGCGCAACTGACCAGGACGGGTCAGGTACGGAATCGAGGCCGTGTTGACCTGGAAGGTCTGCACGCGACCATCAGACTCCTCGACACGCACGTCAAGTTGCCCGGAAGTGGAGCGATCCAGATCCTGGATGCGGAACGGGCCGGCGGGAACCAGTATTTCCTTGATCACACGACCTTGCTGGCTGATCGTCACCTTGGCGTTGGTCTGCGCCACGCCAGACACTTCAGGCGCATATCCCCGCAAATTCGGGGGCAGCATCGCGTCGTCCGACTTCAGGCCCACACCGGTATAGCGGAAGGTGTCAAACAGATTCGACTCTAGATAGCTTTCACCAATAGCCAGGCGCGCCTTGTATTGGGGCAGCGGGCGATACAGCGTGACATCCGTCCAGGAGAACTTCGACTGCGACGGGTTCGAAGCTGCGCCCGAATTCGAGTTTGATTGTGAGTTCGCCTGCCAGCCCGCGCGCAGACGCCAAGCCCCCAGATTCGCCCCGACGACGCCGTTGCCGGTAAATCGGGTCGAGCTGCCGCCCGATGTTTGATCCATGTGCTGAGCAGCCAGGTAGTAATCGAAGACTGCGCCGGAGATGCCATCTTCCCATCGGCTTGGAGGATCCCAGTATGGAGCGTTGTATTCGAGGTTGACCTGGGGAATATTGAGGTACAGCAGGTTCTTGCTGACATCGGGACGCACCTCCATGCCGTTGACGCTATCAACGATAAGGCACTCGCCGTCATTCCACCATTTGACCTTCACCATGGCGTCTTCGGTCAAGCCGAGCTTCTCGACCAGGCTTTGATCGATACAGACGCGGCTTTCCTTCTTGTCACCTTCAGGGGAGATAAATCTCACCGGAACCGTCTTCAGCGCCTGACCATTAATATTCACCAGCAAGTCGTAAACACCCGGCAGCACATATCCCTTGGTGGAAAATGCGCTCAAGTCAATATTATCCCGGTCCTTGACATCCAGAAGATCGGCGTTGAACTCCACCGTATCCGCATAAGCGAAACCAGGGGAAGCACATAACACTGTGGCGCCCAGAAACGTGGACATCAACAATGCGCGAGAAGGGCCAAAATAACGGAACGACATGGAGTATTTCGCTGATCGAGGTTGAATACGCGCGAGAGCTTTATGTCTTATGGCGTATCGCTGATGGTTCTAAACTTGCTGGCATTACAAGGTGGATACCTATCGGCAACAGTTCGGAACAAGCGGCTCAAAAAAATAATAGGCCTGTGAATTGGTGCTCCACAGGCCTTCGTCTAAACCAGTCCCGGGAATTGATAATTCCCGAGACTTAGCCTAAGTAACCAGCTGGCAACTTATTGGTAAGCGAGCACAAAGTTGGCAGGCACGCTGAATGCGCCAGGAACCAGTTCGCCGGGGGTGGTGCTGCCCTTCAGGCGTGCATTGAATGTCAGCTGGGGGTTGCTGACCAGGGGGCTCAGCGTGATGGGAGCAGTGGCTTCACCCAGCTTCACTTGCTGCAGGTTGGTGGTCAGCAGTTCGATGGAAGCACCGGCAGCGCCACCCAGCAGGCCCAGGGAGTACTGGTCATAGGGCGACTGCATGCCTGTGAAGGTCACCGACAGCTTGTCCTTGGTGCCGGCGGTGATCACGCAACCCTGCAGGTTGATGTGGAAAGGGACTTCAGCAGAGGTGCCACCATTTTCCAGAGCGGCTGTAGCGATGGCACCCAGGCTAACGGCTTGGTCCAGCGAATCAGCGGCGATCGAGCAAGGTGCATCGATAATGGAGCCGTTGAAAGTGACCTTGCCGGAACCTTGGTCGGCAGCGTTGGCAGCTGTCACGCCGAAAGCCAGAATGGAAGCGATTGCGAGCGTAGAGATTTTCATGTTTGTCCTAAGTTAAGAATATCGAAATGCAATAAGCAGCTTTAAGAAAAAATGCTTGGCTTGCAGTTGCGAGATAAGCAACAGGACGAATGATGCTTTCGCCGCCCCCTGCCAGGCTTAGGAACATTCCTAATCGGCTATCACAGAAGCATCGCAATAGTCAATGAATGTTAATCACATTGATTTCACCGAATTTATCGGTGGCAGACACTTGGAGAGTCGCCCTTCTCCACTCGATTTTTGGATCCTGGACGTGCGGGAACATCGCAACTGTCGTTATCACTGCGGCCTTGAGCGGCGTTGTCGAGCACAGCACGGGAAAATGCGCAGCGAGTGCACGCAAAAGATGAACGAGATGAATTTCGATTAGCTGCCGCGGCCGTCCAGCGCAGCAAGTTCCTGGTGGGATGTGCGCAATTACCTGCGGAATGCCGAGTCTGCGCTGAGGCTCGTGGCGGCGCTCGCCGTCGTTGCATAAATCCGTTTGAGGACGGATTGCCCACGGCCCCGGGCAAGTACCGCCTTATCAACGAGCGCCGTTGCGCGTCTCTTGCGGGGTGTCATCGGTTTGCCTGCACACCGTACTCACACTCTCGGCAAAAGCGCTATCGCGGCAGTTGCAGGCCCTCTCATACGGGGCCTCCCGTTGTCACCAGGCAATGCGGCCACTGGTGGCTTGTAGGCTTGTACATTGGCAGCCTTGACCACAATGCACGATGATCGCCCTGCGCGGCCTTCTGAAGCAGACAGGTATGTGCACGGCATTCTCTTCACATTGCGACTCCAAGCGATTGCCCATTGCACAGCCCGGCACTTGATGTGAGAACAAGTCAAGGGCCGCATGCAGATACAGCCAGCCTTCATGCGTGGGCGTGGCGATGAAGCTGATGTCTGTGCCCCAGGGTATTGAGTGCTCCGATCTTGAACTGCTGCGCCAATAGATGCGGGACCAGGATAGATCGCGCCAATGCGTCGGCAATGCGGCACCCATGCGGCTTTACCAATCCATGGCGGCGGCTGCACCCGCCCGATCTGGTGCCTGTCAGAACAGGTCAGAACAGGAGCAATTGCCGAATCAAAGCTGGAGCGTTCTGCAGCGCATGCTCCACGGCAAGGCTGTCTCTACAGGCTGTGTGCTTTGGGAATCCGTCGCGACAAGCGCCTGGCGCGCTCTAATGTGCCGGGCAGGTATGGACTTGCCGCCTCACGCAGCGCGCAACGCTCAATCGGCAGCCGCGAGCCGATGCCTACAAGTCAACGCTGACCCATGCCCAAATTGACATTGCTTGACAACATTGAGCGCCCGGAGTCTTGGAATAGGAACTATCTGAAGCTGGCGCCCGATCCAGCTATCTAGACTGCCGCCCTGTATGACACGCATTCGCTCATGGCCACCACATTGGTGCGCGAGCAACTGCGCATCAATCAAGAACCGCCGCGGCATAAACCTATCGTCATGGAGGCCGACATCAAAGACCCTCGTTACCAAAGAATGCGCACCAACCAGCCACACGCATCCCGCCTTCTTGCCGGCTGGCCATGGGATCTGCTCTCCGGCGCATTGGTTCAAGTGTCGACTCGTGCAAGTAGCTGCCACTGCCATTTTGTGTGCTGGCACAGCGCACCCATACTGAAGTACTGACATGAAGAAAATCAATGTCAAACCCTTTGCCGCAGACAAGGCTTCTGCAGTTGATTCTGATGCCTGCCCCGCTTCGGTGCCGAAGGCTCAGGTCGCCAGCCTTGAAGCACAGCTGATTGGCCATGGCCTGAGTCGCCATGTACCAGCCATGCAGGGTGGCTTTGACGTCATCACCAACTACGGCTCCTGGCACGTGGATGGCGAACTCGCTGCGCAAATGGCAGAAGTGATGCGCCTACACCTGATGAAGCAGTTGGAGACGGTATAGACCTCCTATAGGCGATCTTGAGCACCAGTTGGCGAACTAGGCCACGGCGTCGTGATCAATCTGCCATTCGCAGTTTTTTCATGGACATGCCAGACACGCCAACTTCGCCGTTCATGGACAGGCTGACATTGAGAATGCCGGAGTGCAGACCCCGAGCCCGCATGCACCCATTGCCTGGAAGCTCTCGCTGCAGATGGCTCAGTATTTCGCCGGGCAAGCCTTGGTGCGGCACATGTCGGCCGTGTGCCAAAGTCAGAAGCATCCCGCAAGGCTATGCCTCTTGCAGCCGCACACTGCCGCGCGGCAGTGGCAGAAGATGGAGGATGCCTCTGAACTCGGTGCGAGTGGTGAACATGCAGGCTGCGAATGATCGGGGTTACCGCTGACACTCAGCCATCCATGGGAACGCGTACCAGGCCAAGGCACTCAGATCGACCAGGAATGGGCGGCATGCGTCGAGTCCAAGCGTGGTGAAGGCTGGATGGGACGCCTGTCACCCGCTGCCCAACACCAAGGATGCCCGCGTTTCGCGGGCATCCTGCCTTTTGAGGTAGCCATCAGTGACTTGGATAGGCTGCTCGCCAACCAACAGGCACGAGCCATCCAGCAATTCCCAAAGGCTAACAAGGTGTGAAGTACAGGGTATCTTTCCTCAAGCCTCGGCAGCAAATTTTGGCGGCAGCAGACTGGCCCGTGATCACTCCGAATGGGCGCTCTACCTTGAGCTGAATCATTGGCAGCAGGTGCATGCACGGTGTGTACCAGGCGCGACCCGGCCTCCCACCGACGTACGCCTTCATGCCGAAGTACCGCTGATTGCCTTTCTCGGCATCTGGTGCATTTCTGGATCATGCGACTTGGCGCTGTGCTTGTCGGAGCTGGACGCGCCGATCAACGTCGCGCATCCACAATGGTGCTCACAAGCAGCCGCTTTTTACTCACCAGCAGGTCGGTGGCCGTCTTCGGAATTTGCTCGGCCAGTTGGTGCGCTTCCCGTCAATGTCGCAAACGCAGATTGTGGCTCTCATCGTTTGTGGCACTGTCGCATGGCAGGCAGGCGAAGTCCCGAGACAGTGGCGTGGCGCGCTGTGCGGCGCGTCTTTCATGGCTGGGTCGCTGGGCGTGAGCCTGCATGTAGCGAATGCGCAGCAGCAGGCGACCTGGACCCTTCAGCACCATGGCGCAATCAATGCGCCCCAATCTTTCCACGGCACGACTTGCTGCACCTGCTTGAGGAATTCGCGTTTGCGTGTCTTTTGGGTGGAAAGGTTCAGACCCAGATCAGATTGCGGCATGGGCCGGGATGCTGCCGCACCCGGCACGCATATGCGGGAGATCTATGCAGAGGCTACCGAACGCCGCAGCTTCTCCTTTTCGAGAAGCTTGACCACCTGCTCACCGCGTTGACCAAATTAGCCCAGCACAGCTGACATGCCGCGGTTGTGTGAACAAGCCATGGGCTGAGAGACTCCCTGTCGATTTGGTACTCGTCAGATTCAGATTTATCTGAACCGCAAGCAGGCGCTCGCTCAATAGCATTTGCCTATGCACCGACTGCCCCTCAGGCCCATTACAAAAAATGCCACGATCGCCACGCGCCTGCCTGCGGCATTGCTGTATGCGCTTGCAGTGTCTGTGCTGCTATGTGCCGTCACCATGGCATTGCTTTATTGCTTCTGGTCGATCAACGACAGTGTGTCGAGATACCGGCGCCAGATGAACGCTGCGGCCTACAACGCCCAGCTTTTCTTTGATCAGCGCGAGCAATTGCTGCGCGCCACGGCAACGTCTGCGGTCCGCAACCTCAAGCCATTTGCGACTTCCCAAATGCTCGGCCTATCGAGCCACATCAGGCAGCTCGAGACTTACCCGTTGCCGGAGGGCGAGAATCGCCACGAGTGGACATTGGTCCTGACCCCGCGGGACGTGCATGACAACAGCCGTATCAAGACAACGCTTGTCTACACGTCCATGCGCAGTGGCACCACACTGCCGGTATTGGGCGACAGCGCCTCGAAAGCGCCTGATATCTCTGCGCAAACCCAGAAGTGGATCGCCAACGCGCTATCGAGCGAAAACCCGAAGGTGGACATCTCAGGCAGCCCCCCGCTGGTATGGTTGAATCCGCCCAACGACGACGCAGAAAGGCTGTTTCTTTACACGCCCATCGACAGCACCGAGGCCACCAGCGGTTGGCTGGGCATCACGTTCGACGATATCGGCTCGGCCCTGGACCTGACCAGCATGGCTGGAGGCAGCTATGTCCTCTACGACCCCCATGGTCACGCGACGCTGCGGGGCGCCAACGCTCCCAACATTGACGGCGACTCCCTGACCGACAACTTCGGCATTGTCTGGCAGGGCAGCATCCCCAGATATCTGGCGCTGAGCAAGTCCGTAGGACATGCCGGCTGGCGCCTGCAGTACTACATGCCCGTCAAGCAACTGCTCAAGAACAACGCCGCAAAGCTCTACGGCGCGCTGGCTCTTTGCATGGCACTCGCGGTCATCCTGCTTCTGGTCTCCCGCTACATCCACCGCAAACTGCTGACTCCCGCGAGATCCAACTTCCTGGCCTTGGTGGACAGCGTGACCCTGAACCGAAAGCTGCTGAAAACCGCGCCGGTCGGTCTGGCGCTGCTGCGGCACAACGAGAACGAACCATTGCTATCCAACGATCTGGCGCACGCCTGGCTGAAGACCGAGCGGGACTGGAGGCATATTGCCGCGTCCACCAATCTGAACGGCATTGGCGGGGATCTCGAACTTGAAGATGGCCGCGTGGTCCAGCGCACCTTCACCCCGATGACATATTGCGGCGGACCCGCTGTTCTGTGCACTATCAACGACGTTACCAAACTCAAGCAGACGGAGTTGTCGCTGCTCAATGCCATGCAGGCGGCTGAAGCGGCGAACCAGGCCAAGACGCTGTTCCTGACGACCATGAGCCATGAGATCCGCACACCGCTGTACGGGATTCTCGGCACGCTGGAGCTGCTGTCACTGACCGGCGCGACCGAGCAGCAACAGCAATATCTGGACACTTTGCGTCACTCGTCCACCGTCCTGCTATCGACCTTGAACGACACCCTGGATCTGTCGCGCATCGAAGCGGGCTATATGACGCTGGAGCGGCGCCCCCTGGCTCTGCTCGAGGTACTGGACAACGTGGTTTCCACCTTCTGCGTGCGCGCAGAACGCAAAAACCTGAGGCTCTATTGCACGGCCTCCGTCAACACGCCACTGCTGGTGCTGGGTGACGTCACGCGGCTGCGCCAGATCCTGGACAACCTGGTCAGCAACGCCATCAAGTTCACGGTGAGCGGGCACATCGTGCTGCGCCTGCGCTCGACACCGGTCGAAAAATCCCATGTGCAGCTGGAATTCGAGGTTGCCGACACTGGCATCGGCATTGCCGCCGAGCATTTGCCACAGCTGTTCGACCCCTATTTTCGTACCGACTCCGACATTGACCAGCTCATACAGGGCACAGGCCTGGGCTTGTCCATCTGCTCGCGCCTGTCGCAAATGATGGGCGGCGAGCTGGCCGCCACCAGCGAACTGGGCATCGGCACGCGAATCTCATTCAAGGTGACGCTGCCCATTGCGGCGGAATCGATACCCGGCAATCTGCCCATGCTGTCGCCCAAAAAGATCTACGTCCGCGGGGCCGTACCCGAGGTCGTGAAAAACCTGTGCGGCTGGCTGCGCCTGTGGGGTGCAATGGCAATGCCATACCGCGAGCATCGCTCCTCCATGGATACGCAGGCACTGCTGATCGAGGCCTGGCCCTGGGCGATGCCTCTTGCGCATTGGCAGCACCAGCGCATCGTCATGCATCCGCCCGGCGCCCGGCACGGCATCACCGCAGACCGCAACACCCTGCTGATCAGCGCCCACGGCATCCTGGGTCTGGGCCGCGCCATACAGCAGTTGCGGGAAGGCCAAGGCCTAGCGGCCCCCATCGGACAAGCCGATCGCGACCTGATCAACATGAATTTGCTGGTGGTGGAAGACAACCCGATCAGCCAGCTGATACTGCGCGAACAATTGCAGCACCTGGGCTGCAAAGTGGCGATTGCGACGAATGGGCAGACCGCCCTGAACCGGCCTGACATCCAGGAATTCGATGCCATTCTGACCGATCTGCACATGCCGGTGCTGAACGGGTATGAGCTGGCGTTTGCGCTGCGCGAACGCGGCTACGCGCGCCCGATTCTCGGGCTGACCGCCAACGCGTTTCCAGAGGAACAGCGGCGCGGCCTCACCTCCGGCATCAGCATATTGCTGATCAAGCCGCTCTCGATAGCCCAGTTGCGCAAAATCCTGAACTCGATCAAAGCCGAGGGGAGTTAATCACCATGCTTTCCAAATACAGAATCCTTGTCCTGGACGACCACGAGTTTTCCTGCGCCCGAATCTGCGCCATCCTCGCAGATGCCGGATTCGTTCACGTCAGGGCGGCACAAACTGCCGAGCAGGCATTGGAGCTGATGCATGCGGAGCACTATGACATCGTCATCATGGACATCAGGATGCCCGATATGGATGGCGTGCAGTTCATCCGCCGACTCGCCCTGGAGAACCTGACACCCATGCTTGCGATCTCCAGCTCCTGCTCGCGCCGCATCATGAACAGCGTCAGCCTGATGGCCAAGGAAATCGGATTGTTCGTGCTGGACGCCTTCTCCAAGCCGTTCGACCCCAGCTATGCCCAGACCATCATCAGCAAGCTGCGGCACCGTGTAGCGACGCAGACCTCAAGCCCTGCTCTTCGCTTTGGCCAGCCCCTGGTGTTCGACAAAGCGGCCATAGAGACCGCACTGAGCGCCCGCAAGATACAGGCGTGGTTTCAACCCAAGATGGCACTGCGCACCGGTGAGATCGTAGGCGCTGAGGCGCTCGCCCGCTGGGATCATCCCGAACACGGCTTCATGTTGCCCGGCTCGTTTCTGGCCGCCATCCACCATTGCAAACTCGAGCGGCAGCTGCTCCAGCGCATGCTCGAGGATGCGCTGACCGCGCATCGACAGTGGCGCGACATCGGCTATACGATTCCCGTATCCGTCAATCTGCCGGTCCCCCTTCTGGAGAACCCGGATCTGCCGGACGAACTGGAGCAAACCGCTCGCCAATGGGAGGTCCCCCCAGGCAACATCAATTTTGAGCTGCTTGAAGACGAGACAACCGCTGCGCCTGCGCACTACTACATGGGCGCAAGTCGATTGAGGCTGAAAGGCTTTGGCCTTTCTCAGGATGATTTCGGCAAAGGATACAGCTCCATGTACAACCTGATCTCGATGCCGTTCACGGAACTCAAGATCGATCGCGCCTTCGTGACCGGAGCCACCGTTGATGCGGCCCGAGGTACGGCGCTGACCTCAGCGGTGCAGCTGGGCAAACAGCTTGGCCTGACCGTCACCGCAGAAGGCGTAGAAACCCTCGCGGACCTGGAATTTTTGCGCCGCATCGGCTGCGACTGCGCACAAGGTTTTCTGATATCGTCCGCACTGAAATCCAGCGACTTTGCCCTGCTGCTAAATAACGATCAACGCAGGCAATTGTTTCCTCCGGAGGCTGCGCAGTTATAGCGGATATGCAGAACACGCCCATCCAACAAATCAAGCGCACATCGCGCCGGCAAAACTGGCTGCTGTTTGGCATACTGCCCATCGCTGTCGCCCTGGTGAGCGCGCTGCTCTGGGGTGGACAGCGCATCGTTGACCGAGAGCGCGACCGGCTGCTCGTCGACTTCAGCACCTTGGTAGGCTACATCAAGGAGCAAGAAATATTCCTGCGCCAGCTACGTGCCCAAAGCCAGGATCTCGAAGCCATCCCTTATTCCCGGGTCACCAGTTTCCATGAAGTGGATACGCCAGCCGATTGGAGGGCTCGCCTGTTCCTCGGCCAGGAATCAGTGGTGGATATGCCGTTTTCGCTGGCCTGTGCCCTGCCCGCCCAGTGCTCCGCGGCTCCCGGAACCCTGTTCCAGCTGGGCAGCTATCTGTCCGATTTCTACTCGACGTTCTGGGCATCTTCCTACTTCCCTGCAGCTGCCGTCTTTTTCGTGAATCCAGCGGACAGCACCAGCATCAGTGTCCCGGCGATCAATACCTATGCCGGCTATGAAGCCATCAGCACGGACATGTTCCGGACCACGGTTTATGCCATCCGGGAAAATCTGGCCACGCAGTCCGGCTCTGCCGTGCAGGCGCTCGGCAAACGGCTGCCGACACAAAATCCCAACGAAGTGCACTGGTTCAAGGCTGCTGCCTTGCCTGACAAGATGATCGGCTGGGTTCCTGCCGGATTTCCATCCGGCCTGTGGGGGCCGTCCGGTCCCTCCCAGAATATTTATGCAGCCACGCTGCTCAGCCGCGAGCGCATCAACGTGCTCGAGAGAAACACCGCCAGCGGACTGCCCTACCAGTTCTGGCTGACGCATCAGGGCGTCTCTCTGATGGGAGACACTTCGGCGCCGGCGGTCACCAAGCTGGGCCTATCCTATACCAGCGACGGACTGGTGTGGAAGGCGCTGGACCCAACTGGCGCCTGGAGCGGCACTTATCTGATCAGCTACGCCAGCTTTTTCAAGGGCCACATGGCCCTGCTCATTGGAGCCGCCTTCTTTGTGGTCCTGAGCATGCTCGCTGGCCTGAGCTATACGCATTGGTACAGGCGCCGGGTCATGGAGCCTGCCGTGGAGGCCCAGCGCATGATCGACGAACGCGACGCCTTCAATCGCACGCTGATCCAGACAGCCCCCGTCGCGCTGTGCGTGATCAGCAAGGCCAGCGGAGACATATTGTTCAGCAACTCCATTGCCCTGGAGTGGTTGGGCAGTCAGTCCGACCCGCCACAGCCGTTGCAGTCCAACGCCATTCAGATCCTGCGTTCGCTGCGCTCTGTGGACAGGCCCGGCAGCATGGACAACCTGCACATCGACAACGAACGCACGCTGTCGGTGTCCTACACTCCGGCACGCTATATGGACGGGGACGCAGTCTTGTGCGCTTTTACCGATATCAGCACGCGCGTAGAAATCGAGCGCGCGCTGGAGCGCGCACGCAGCGCAGCGGACGAGGCCAGCGAAGCGAAATCCACCTTTCTGTCCACGATGAGCCACGAGATCCGTACGCCTCTGTATGGCGTGCTGGGCACGCTGGAACTTTTGACCGCCACACGGCTGGACAGCCAGCAGCGTCAATACGTCAACCGGATTGAAGGCTCGTCGCAAATCCTGCTGCAGCTGATCAGCGACATTCTGGATGTCAGCAAGATAGAGGCCGGACAGCTCAAGCTGGAACGCCTGGCATTCAGCCCACGCGAACTGGTGCAAGATTGCACAGGCTCCTATGCAGCCATGGCGCAACAGAAAGGACTGCTGTTTTTCTCCGCTGTCGACACCGGGATTCCCGATTCGGTATTCGGCGACCCCGTGCGCGTACGCCAGATTCTCAGCAATTTGATCAGCAACGCCATCAAGTTCACCAATGTCGGCAGCGTCATCGTCCGGTGCCTGGTGGTGGATCAGCCCCCCGGCCACGTGACACTTCAGATTGAAGTGGCCGACAGCGGGGTGGGTATTGACCGTGAGGAGCAGAATCGCCTTTTCACGCCGTTCTATATCGTCGATGGCAGCCGGCATGTCGTGCGAGGTGCCGGCCTGGGTCTGTCGATCTGTGCGCGGCTGGCCGAACTCATGGGCTCATCCATGCAGGTCAAGAGTGAAAAACAGGTGGGCAGCGTCTTTTCCATCGCGCTGACACTGGATGTGGACCATCAGACCGTCACCGATTACCCCGACCTTACAGACGCTCATATCTGCGTGCGGACACCTCACCCGGAGCTGACGGAGAACATCTGCGCCTGGCTGACCCGCTGGAACGCGCAGGCCGAGCTGCTGGCCCAGCCCAGCCCTGCTCACACCTCGCATGCACTGCTGCTGGATGTGCTGTCAAGCAGCACCACCCCGCCTCCGGAATGGAAGGGACACTACGTCAGCATCTCCCCTCTGCTGCAAGAGTCCACCCATCCTGATATCGATGCACAAGATGTTCTGAGCATCGGCCGGGGAATCCAGCGCATCCTGCACAACCAGCAACTGATAGCCTCGCCTGAACCCGTCATTCCCCGGTTCTCGATACGCATTCTGGTCGCCGAGGACAACCCCATCAACCAGACCACCATCCTCGACCAGCTTGAGCGGCTTGGATGTCAGGTCACCTTGGCGGAAGACGGCGAGGACGCTCTGGCGCTATGGGATGTACAGCCGCATGACTTCGTTCTGACCGATGTGAACATGCCGCTCATGAACGGCTATGAGCTGGCCCGCACGCTCCGCTCGGAAGGTGTGATGTGCCCCATCATCGGAATTACCGCCAACGCCATGCTCGACGAGCAGCGACGTTGCATCAATGCGGGCATGAATGCCTGGATGGTCAAGCCGATCGGCCTGAATACGCTGATACAGATGCTGCGCGAATACGCGCCTCACTCGGAAATTGGAGCCCATGACACGGCGGCCCCCAGTCTGCCCGAGATTGCACCCGTGCATATCCCCGAAGGCCCTCCACAAGTACCGGCCAAATATCGGGATCTGTTCCTACGCACCATGCACGAGGACGTCATCAAGCTGGAGCAGTCGAGGCAGGACAGGCGCGTGGATGACATCATCCTCACCCTGCACCGCATCAGCGGCGCCCTGGTTGACGTCAATCATTTTCCCCTGGCGAAAAGAATGCAGCAACTAGAGAATCACTTGCACTTCGATAGCTTGAACGGCGAAACTGACGCCGCACTGAATTCTATTCTTGAGGATCTGAAGATATTCCTGGCGGGAGTGTAGTTCCTGGAGCCGTTGTCAGACTCGACCACTTAATGATCAATGCCATGGAAAAAATCCGCATCGTGCTGGCCGACGACCACCCTTTGACACTCGTCGGCATTCAGGATCTGCTTGAACGCGATATGAACATCGTCGTGACCGCATCCGTTTCCACCTCTACCGCTTTGGTGGAGCAATTGAATTCGTCATTGCCGGACATCATCATCACCGACTACACCATGCCCGGCGACAGCGTGTATGGCGATGGCATCCGATTCGTCGACTATCTGATCCGCACCTACCCCGCCCCCAAGCTGCTGGTTCTGACGATGATCTCGAATCCGATGATCATCTCCTCTCTGTACGACGCTGGCGTGTGGGGGGGTGGTCCTCAAGCATGACAAGCTGACGGAGATTCTTTCGGCCATCAACTGCCTGCGGCTGGGAAACAAATATTTCCCCACCAACTACCAGCAGAACGTCAGCCGTGAACAGAGAAACACATCGGTCGCCGATCGCGTCAAGCTGCTGTCTCCGCGCGAGTTCGAAGTGCTTCGCCATTTCGTGCGCGGCGACAGCGTGGTGCAGATCGCGGCCAATCTCAAACGCAGCGTCAAGACGGTCAGCACGCAAAAGACATCGGCGATGGAAAAACTGAACGTTCAATCCAACCAGGAACTCATCACTTTCTGTGTCGAGAACGGTCTGTTCGAATAGCCTCAGCCTGTTGGCGCCCTGGCAGTTCCAGCACATGCGTGCCTTCGGGCTCATAGGCTGCGAGCGCGTAACTTGAGACTCAGATCAACAGTGATTTACCTTTGCCCAATGCTCGTAACACGCCCTCCTGACCAGGGCAAGTGCGGTGTCAATCCGCACTGACGGAGTGCGAGATGACTTGGCAGTTTGCGGCGCTGCACTGACAATACCTGAAACGCACCAACTTGGTGCCTCTTCTCGAATGCCTTGGCCCGGACAACACCGTTGCCCGGGCTTTTGTCCGTTTGCGCAACGCCAAAGCACCAACCACACCATCTCTCAAGGGAGTTACTACATGGAGCGCAAGCCCAATATCACTCTGTCCTCCTTGGACCTGGATCGCATTGAATCGCTGCTGGAGAAGAACAATAGCCAGTTTCCCGGCCGCGATGCCCTGGAGGCGGAGCTGGACCGTGCGGATGTACTCGATCCCGCAGAAATGCCGGCCAACGTGGTGACGATGAACTCCACCGTGCGTTTCACCATGCTCGAGATCGGCAAGAGCAGCACGCTGACGCTGGTCTACCCCAAGGATATGGATGGCAGCGCCGACAAGGTTTCCATCTTCGCACCAGTGGGCATCGCCTTGCTGGGCCTGTCCGTGGGCGACGAGTTCAAGATGCCCAGCCCTACCGGCCAGGTAACCGTGCGCGTGGATGCCATCGAGTTCCAGCCCGAAAGCGCGGGCGAGTTCCATCGCTGAACCTGTTCGCCTCATAAAAAAGCAGCTCACCGGAGCTGCTTTTTTGTTGCCGGGCACCGACTCAGCGCAAGCCTGCCACCATGGTGGTCAGCAGACCTGCCCCGATGAGGCCAGCCTGCCAGCGCAAAGCCTGACTCCAGGAGGAGACATGGCGCTCCACCAGTTGATACAGGGCATAGCCAGCGGTCAGTGACAGCACGAAGGCCAAGGGGATGCCCACCAAAGCAGCAGTGACCGAGCCATGCCAGAAATGGTTGACCACCGCATTGACCAGCAGGCAGATCGAAAAGTGAATCAGGAACACCGAGTAGGAGATCTCTCCCAGGCGACGCAGTGGAGCCAGGCCCTGCCAGCGGGCAATAGCCTCGGTACGCATGCAGAAGATCAGCAGCATCGCGGTCACGCCGGCGAGAAAAATGCGGTCGCGCCACTCATAGACCAGCGCGCCGATGATCAGTGCAGCAATCAGCATGCCCCAGCTCCAGGCCGCCAGGCGCTTGTCTGCCGCCACCGCCCAGAAGGCCATCATGCCGACGCCATAGGCGCCCATGAAGTAAATCGCCCAGACATCAAGCTCTGCCTCAAGGTTGAAGCTCAGCAGCGAAGCCGCCGTCCCCAGAACCACCAGCGCCTGCATGCCGCTCACAGCCCACGGCCACCAACGCTTCATGGCCGCGTCGCCCCAGCGCGCTACCGCCCATTGCTGCAGCCAGCGCACACCGGCCAACAGCAGCACGGTGCCCGCAAACAGCTGAAAGTCTATGGACACATACCAGACGCCAGCCGACAGCGACTCTTCGCCCACGATGCCTTGCAACAGCAAGGCATGGGCCATGAGCTGCCATAGATCGGGGTCGGCGGACACGGACTCGTGATCGAACCACGGGCGAATCGCGGCAGACACCACAATCGTCACCACCAGCGCCACGGCATAAGGCACGACCAGGCGTACAAAGCGCTTGCCGATCTTGGACCATGGCGAGTCAAAACGCGCCAGACCTTGCGGGGCCAGACTGGCAGCAGCCAGAAAACCACCGATCACCAGGAATATCTGCACGGCCATGCGAGCGTACTCATAGAGCCAGTCCAGCAGATCAGGCATGACGGGATGAGCCACATCGGACATGGGACCGTAAAACGCCAGGTGATGCCAGACGATGGCTGCGCAAGCCAGGCCTTTGGTGCAGTCGATCAGCGCGCTGCGGGAATGAGAGGAAATAGAACTTTGAGCCATCTGATCACGGCCACCCGCAGCCCATGGGCTGCCCAGCGGCAGGGTGAGTTTGCCCGGCAACAGGCAACGTAAAAAAACCGACTTAAAACAGGATGGCGATTTTGCGCTCATTCCCAACAATTTGCTGACAGCATTGCAAGTTTTACGAAACATATCTGCGCGAACCGCTCGCGGCCATGCCTGAAAACCGGGGCCATTGCAGTCCGGCTTGATTCCTCAGCCCCACTGAGAACCCCGGCAAAGGCACAATGGAGGCCATGACGCAAGCCAAACCACTGTCGGAGCTGAGCCGACAATTTGTTTCGCATTTCGGCGAGATGGGCAGCCGCTGGGGCATCAATCGCACCGTGGGGCAGATCTACGCCCTGCTGTTCATTTCGCCCGAACCGCTGAACGCAGACCAGATTGCCGACACGCTGGAGTTCTCACGTTCCAATGTGAGCATGGGACTCAAGGAGCTGCAGGCCTGGCGGCTGGTTCAGCTGCGCCACCAGCCCGGCGACCGGCGCGAATACTTCCAGGCGCCCGAGGATGTCTGGGAAATCTTCAAGCGACTGGCCGAAGAGCGACGCCGCCGCGAGATCGAGCCCACGCAATCCATGCTGCGAGCAGCCATGATGGAGGAAGCCAGCACCGACGAAGAGCGCTACGCCCAGCAGCGCATGCGCGACATGCACGAACTCATCGACAAGCTGATGAGCTGGTTTGATGATGTACAGCGTCTGTCCCCCGAGACCGCCATGCAGCTCATGGGCATGGGCTCGGCCGTGACGCGACTGCTGGACCTGAAGGACAAGATTACAGGGCGAGGCAAGTCGGGCTCGGAGGCCTGACGCCGACGACTCAGGTGCTGGCCCTGGGCACCAGCCTGAAGCCCAGATCGACACTGGCTTGCCTGACGCTATCGCCAGCCAGCAATTGCAGCAGCATGCCGGCAGCTTTGCTGCCCACTTCATCCCTCGGTGTATGGATGGTGGTCAAGGGCGGCACCATCTGATCACTGCCTGGAAGGTCGTTGAACCCTGCGATCGCCACCTGCTGCGGCACTTTGACTCCCATGCGGTTGGCCTCCAGCAATGCACCTTGTGCAATGTCGTCATTGCAGAAAAAGATGGCATCAACCGTGGTCTTGGCTTTGAGCAGCGTCTCAAACTGCCTTGCACCCAGCGCCAGCGATGAGCGCTCGGGATTGAGAATCTCCAGGCTCTGGTCATACAGGCCGGCCTGTTTGAGCACCTGCCGATAACCTTCCAGGCGCTGCATGACACGTGCGTCGAGCTGGGCTCCGCAAAATGCGATGCGCCGGTATCCCTTGTCCAGCAAATGGCGGGTCATTTCGGCACCCGCAGCAATCTGCGAGAAGCCCACGCTGTAGCAATCGGGGCCGCTACCAGGTGCGCGCAACTCCATGAGATGCACGCGCGGCACGGGATTGGCGGCCAGCAGTTTCCGCGACTCTTCACTATGGTCGAACCCGGTCAGCAGCAGACCGGCAGGCCGCATGGGCAGATAGGCCCGCAACAACTGCTCCTCTTCCGCCGGGTCGTAGTGAGTCACGCCGATCAGCATGTGATAGCCCTGGGCAAACAATACCTTGTGCACCGCCTCCAGGACCTCCACGAACAAGGTGTTGGAGAGCATGGGCACGAGCACCAGCACCTGGGTGCTTTTTTGCGAGGCCAGCGCGCGGGCTGCCAGATCGGGCACATAGCCCAGAGAAGCCGCAACCTCGCGCACTTTGTCTACCAGGGCCGGAGCTACTCTGCGCTCTCCGCGCAAGGCTCTGGAGACCGTCATCGGGCTCACGCCCGCAGCCTGTGCCACATCGCTGAGGGTGACACGCCCGCTGGCGCGAGATCGCCTTGAAGAAGCACTGTCTGCCGGGGTTTCGCTCTTGGTACGGGTCTCGGTAGGCAAGGGAATCTCCTAATCAGATGCCTGAGGTTTTTTGATTATGATAGCGCTATCCGGACTTGAAATGAAGTCTGTACAAGCAGCTTGATGAAAGCACTGACTTGCCTTCGACCGAGGTCTGAAGCCATCTCAGAAAGCAGCAGGCTGCTCATTTTTTAACCACATCGGATAGCGCTATCCAAAAAATGATTCAAAGCAAGATCCAGCCTCCTGGCACCATGTCGGCACTCGTCGTCATGGGAGTTTCCGGCTGCGGCAAATCAAGCGCAGGAGAAGCCATCGCCAGGCAGCTGGGGTGGACCCTGGTGGAAGGAGACAGCTACCACTCCCCCCAGAGCGTGGCCAAGATGCAGGCCGGCATTGCCCTGACGGATGGCGACCGCGAAGGCTGGCTCGAACGCCTGGCGCAGCGACTGGCTCAGGCAGATGCCGAACACGGCCTGGTGCTGACCTGCTCGGCGCTCAAGCGCAAGTACCGCGACCAGTTGCGCAGCGCCCAGCAGCTGGGCTTTGTATTTCTCGACCTCGACTACGCCACGGCCCTGGAACGCGTCCAGACCCGACCCGGGCATTTCTTCTCGCCCGACCTGGTGGCCAATCAGTTCACGACACTGGAAGACCCGCGTCAGGAGCCCGATGTCCTGACCGTCAGCGCCACCATGAACCTCAACGATATCGCGCTCGCGGCCCGGCAATGGGCAAGGCGCGAATCCCAAGCATAAAAACAGCAGGAGACAGCCAATGTCTGAAGATCGCAAAGAGGCACAGGGCCGCAAGCCATGGCTCAAGCGCCTGGCCGAAGGCCTGATGGTGCTGGCTCTGGCCGGCATGGTGATTGCCGTTTTCGTCAACGTGGTGCTGCGCTACGTTTTCCACACCAGCATCGTCTCCTATGAGGAGATCTCGCGCCTGCTGTTTGTGTGGCTGGTGGCCATCGGCGCCATCGTGGCTGCTTTTGAAGGCGCCCACCTGGGCTTCGACATGGTGACATCGCGGGTCGGCCCGGCCACCCGCAAAGTCCTGTTCTGGGTCTCGCAGCTGCTGATCGGCACCTGCATGGCCTTGCTGCTGTGGGGCTCCTGGGAGCAGGTCGTTGCCGGCTGGAGCAGCTACAGCACCGTGCTGGGCTATCCCCTGGCCCTGGGCGCAGCGGCGACGCTGGTGCTGGCCATAGGCATGTTGCTGGTGGTGGTGCGCGACATGTTGCGCGGCACCCCGACCGAGACTTCTGAAACCAGCGTGGAGTAAGGCGCCATGATCGTCACCCTGATTTTTCTCGCCGTGCTGATCGGCGGCATGGTGATCGGCATGCCGATTGCCCATGCACTGATACTCACCGGCGTCGCCCTGATGTGGCACCTGGACTTTTTCGACACCCAGCTGCTCGCCCAGAATCTGCAGGCCGGGTTCGACAATTTCCCGCTGCTGGCCGTGCCCTTCTTCATCCTCGCGGGTGAGCTGATGAATGCCGGCGGCCTGTCGCGCCGCATCATCGATCTGGCCCGCGCCTTTGTCGGCCATATTCCGGGCGGCCTGGGTTATGTGGCCATCGGTGCAGCCGTGCTGCTGGCCTCGATGAGCGGATCGGCCATTGCCGACACTGCCGCGCTGGCCACCATCCTGCTGCCGATGATGCGCGACCAGAAGTATCCCGACAGCTACAGCGCCGGCCTGCTGGCTTCGGGCGGCATCATCGCCCCCATCATTCCGCCTTCGATGCCGTTCGTGATCTACGGCGTCACCACCAACACCTCCATCAGCAAGCTGTTTCTCTCGGGCGTCGTGCCCGGCTTGTTCATGGGCAGCTTTCTGATTGCCGCCTGGTGGTTCATCGCGCGCAAATACCAGCTGACCTCGGGTGAGCGCGTGAGCTGGGGCCAGCGCCTCAAGGCTCTGGCCAAGAGCTTCTGGGCCATGATGATGCCGGTCATCATCCTGGGCGGCCTCAAGGGTGGCGTGTTCACGCCGACCGAAGCCGCCGTGGTGGCCGCGGTCTACGCGCTGTTTGTCTCCATGGTGGTCTACAGGGAGATGAGCTGGACCCGGCTCTACGAGGTCTTCCTGGGCGCCTCCAAGACCACCGCCGTGGTGATGTTCCTCTGCGGCGCAGCCACCGTGACCGCCTACATGATCACGCTCGCCGACCTGCCCAATATGCTGGCCGACAGTTTCTCGGGCCTGTTGGATCAGCCCCTGCTCTTCATGGCCGTGATGATGCTCTTCCTGCTCGTGGTCGGTACCGCCATGGATCTGACCCCCACCATCCTGATCTTCGGTCCGGTCTGCGCACCGCTGGCCGTCAAGGCTGGCATCGATCCGGTGTACTTCGGCTTCATGTTCATCTATGTGGGCTGTATCGGTCTGATCACCCCTCCGGTGGGAACGGTGCAGAACGTGGTGGCCGGCGTGGGCAGACTGCGCATGGAGACCGTGATCAAGGGCACCAATCCCTTCCTGATGGTCTATGTGCTGCTGGCCACCCTGTTCGTGCTCTTCCCGCAGCTGGTGACCGCGCCGCTCAAATGGATGCATTGAGGGCCAGGCCATGACGACCTCGAAAACTCTCAGATCAATAGCTGTCAACGCTTACCACGTAAGCGCTAAAGGCCAATTTCACTTCAACCAAAGGGCCCAGGCCCAAACAAGCAAGGAGACGGGTATGCGTATCAAATTTGCAGTCGCAGGACTCACGGCAATGCTGCTGGCCGCCGGCGCCGTTCAGGCGCAGGACTTCAAACCCCGCCTGGTGCGGTTCGGCTACGGCCTGGTGGAAGACTCCAACCAGGGTCGTGCGGTTCGCATGTTCGCCAAGGAAGTGGAAAAGGCCAGCGGCGGCAAGATGAAGGTCCGCGCCATCGGCAACGCTTCCCTGGGCTCGGACACCCAGATGCAGCAGGCCCTGATCGGCGGCGCCCAGGAAATGATGGTCGGCTCCACCGCCACGCTGGTGGGCCTGTCGCCCGAAATGGCGATCTGGGACACCCCTTTTCTGTTTGCCAACACCAAGGAGGCCGATGCCGTGCTGGACGGCCCCGTGGGAGAGAAGGTCAAGGCCACTCTGGAGCCCAAGGGCATGGTGGGTCTGGTCTATTGGGAAAACGGCTTTCGCAATCTGACCAACAACAAGCGCCCCATCACCAAGCTGGAAGATCTGCAGGATGTGAAGCTGCGCGTGATGCAGAACAACGTCTTCCTGGACAGCTTCAAGACACTGGGCGCCAATGCCGTTCCCCTGCCCTTCTCCGAGCTGTTCACGGCGCTGGAAACCAAGGCCGTGGACGGTCAGGAAAACCCCTTCAACACGGTGCTGTCCAGCAAGTTCTATGAAGTGCAGAAGTACCTGACCGTCTCCAACCATGTCTACAGCCCCTGGATCGTGACGGTCAGCAAGAAGTGGTGGGACACGCTGAGCCCTGCCGAGAAGAAGGTGCTGCAGGACGCGGCGATCAAGAGCCGAGAATTCGAGCGCAAGGACACGCGCGAAGAAGCCGCCAAGGCTTTGGCCGAGATCAAGACCAAAGGCATGCAGGTCAACGAACTGCCGGCCGCCGAAGCAAGCCGCATGCGCGACAAGCTCGGCGCCGTCAATGCCGGCATTGCCAAATCCGTGGGTCAAGGCACCTGGGATTCTGTGCAGACCGCCGTCAAGCAAGCTCGCGCCAAATAAGCCTAAGCGCGCAATCATGGAGCCATGCCCCCGGGCATGGCTCTCACTCATTCCAAGACAATGCCTGCGCCCGAAGCACAGGCATTGCTGCCCAAGGACTTTCATCATGGCACTTCACCCCGTTCTGGACCAGGTGACGCGGCGCATCCAGGAGCGCAGCCGCGCCAGCCGCTCCGACTATCTGGCACAGGTCGATGCCATGGCCGCGCGCCCTCCACAAGTACGCACCATGGGCTGCGCCAATGTGGCCCATGCCTTTGCGGCTCTGCCCGGCACGGACAAGATTCGCATAGTCGAGGAAAAAGGCCCCAATGTCGGCATTGTCACGGCCTATAACGATGTGCTCTCCGCCCATGCGCCGTTTGCGCACTACCCCGATATTCTGAAAGACGAGGCCAGACGCAACGGCGCCACGGCCCAGGTCGCCGGCGGTGTGCCCGCCATGTGCGACGGCGTGACCCAGGGCATGCCGGGCATGGAGCTGAGCCTGTTCAGCCGCGACACGATTGCCATGTCCACCGCCGTGGCTCTCACGCATGACACTTTCGATGCGGCCCTGATGCTGGGTGTCTGCGACAAGATCGTTCCCGGCCTGCTCATCGGCGCCCTGCACTTCGGCCACCTGCCCATGGTGTTCGTGCCTGCTGGCCCCATGACTTCGGGCCTGTCCAACAGCGACAAGGCCAAGGTGCGCGAGCAGGCGGCGCAGGGCCTGGTCGGCCGCCAGGAGCTGCTGGCGGCAGAAAACGCGGCCTACCATGACCAGGGCACCTGCACCTTCTACGGCACGGCCAACAGCAATCAGATGCTGCTCGAAGCCATGGGCCTGCATGTTCCCGGCACAGCCTTCATCAACCCCGCCGACGCGGAGCGTGAACTGCTCACGCGCGAAGCCATGCGTACCGTGCTGTCCATCACCCGAGGCCGGCGCTTTGCCCCCATCGGGCATGTCGTGGACGAGCGCTGCATCGTCAACGCCATGGTGGCCCTGCTGGCCACCGGCGGCTCCACCAATCACCTGATCCACTGGGTTGCCGTGGCCCGTGCCGCCGGCATCGTCATCGACTGGGATGATTTCGAGCAGCTGTCCGCGGTGGTTCCGCTGCTGGCCCGCGTCTACCCCAATGGCAGCGCCGATGTGAATCAGTTCCAGGCCGCAGGCGGCCCCGGCTACGTGATCGCCCAGCTGCTGCAGGCCGGACTCATGCATGGCGATGTGCTTACGGTTAGGCCCGAGGGGCTGGCTGCCTTTGGGCGCATCCCCCATGTCGAAAACCATCAGCTGCAATGGCAGGATGCGGGCATCTCCGGCGATGACACTGTTCTGCGCCCTGCCAGCCGCCCCTTCAGCCCTACGGGCGGCTTGAAGCTGCTCAAAGGCAATCTGGGCCGCAGCGTCATCAAGATCAGCGCCGTACCCGAAGATCGCCACGCACTGCGAGCACCGGCATGGGTCTTTGATTCGCAGGATGAGCTGCAGGCTGCCTTCAAATCCGGTGCGCTTGAGCAGGCCTGCCAGACCAACGGCTTCAACGGCGTCGTCTGCGTAGTGCGCTGGCAGGGTCCGCAGGCCAATGGCATGCCCGAGCTGCACAAGCTCACCCCTCCGCTGGCCGTTCTGCAAGGCAAGGGCTATGTCGTGGCCCTGGTCACCGACGGCCGCATGAGCGGTGCCTCGGGCAAGGTTCCAGCCGCCATCCATGTCAGTCCCGAAGCACTGGCAGGCGGCCCGCTGGCCAAGGTGCAAAGCGGCGACATCATCGTGCTCGATGCCCCCTCCGGTCTGCTGCAGGCCGAACTGACAGATGCCGAATGGCAGGCCAGACCGCTGGCCATCATGCCCGCCGAGCTGCAGCAGGCCAATCATCGCGGCATGGGCCGTGAACTGTTTGCCGGATTCCGGCGCAATGCGCTGAGCGCAGAAGAAGGAGCTTGCACATGGCTGCTCAAATGACCGCCTTGTCCATCATGCAGGATGCACCTGTGATTCCGGTCATCGTGCTGCACAGCACGGAACATGCAGTGCCCATGGCCGAAGCACTGCTGGCAGGCGGCATCAGGGTTCTGGAGGTCACGCTGCGTACGCCTCAGGGTCTGGCCTGCATAGAGGCCATCGCCAAACAGCTGCCCGAGGCCATCATCGGTGCGGGCACCGTGCGCAATGCGGCCGATGCCGCAGCGGCAGCTCGGGCCGGCGCGAGGTTTGCCGTCAGCCCCGGCTACACCGGCAAGCTGGGCCAGGCCTGCCGCGATCTGGACCTGCCGCTGCTGCCCGGCGTCGCAACCAGCAGCGAAATCATGATGGCTCAGGAAGACGGTTTTACCGAGCTCAAGTTCTTCCCCGCCGTGCAGTCGGGCGGCATCCAGATGCTGAAGGCCTGGCAAGGTCCGTTCGGGGAGCTGCGTTTCTGCCCCACGGGTGGCATCTCGCCTGCGAACGCGGCGGAGTTTCTCGCGCTGTCCAATGTGGTCTGCGTGGGCGGTTCCTGGCTGGTCCCCGCCAGTGCCGTGGAGAGTGGTAACTGGTCGCTCATCACCGAGCTGGCTCAGGCCACGCAGGCATTGAGAAGCTCCCGCACGGCCTGAGCAGGCCAACGCCTGATCCATGAAAAAGCCCGGTCAGCTCAAGCCGACCGGGCTTTTCCACGTCTTCGCGACTCAGGCGTCCGGCAGCGAATTGGTTCGCTCCAGAAGCTTGCGACGAGTTGCCTCGTCATCCATCAACTCAAACCAGATCGCATTGAGCACGGCAAAGGCTGCGGCAAGCGGCAGACCCAGCAACCAGGAGAAATACCACATAAATTTCCTTTCATTCAGCCCATCCATGGGATGAGCCCACCAGTTTTAGACTGCCCACGCAGGTCGCAGCACAGCGTCCCGGGGGGCACCCCGTCTCAATACGAATGGCCCTGGCCGGTCACGATGGCCTTCACGTCCACCTTGCCGCGCAGCACCGAGTACACCCAACTGGTATAGGCCAGGATCAAGGGCAGGAAGATCAGCACGCAGACCAGCATGATGAACAGCACCACATGGCTGGAGGAGGAGTCCCAGACCGTCAGGCTGAAGCGTGGATCGATGCTGGAGGGCAGGATCATGGGGAACATGGCTGCGCCCACGGTCAGGATGATGCCCGCGATCGCCAGGCCGCTGGCCAGCAGCGCCAGCCATTCGCGACGGCTGCGCAGGCCGATGGCCACGATCAGCGGCATGAGCAAGCCGATACCGGGCACCAGCCAGAGCCAGGGATAGGACTTGAAGTTGGCCATCCATGCACCGGCAGCCACGGCTGCGGTCTTGTTCAAGGGGTTGGAGGGACCGACGGGGTTGATCTCGCTGGTAATCACATAGCCGTTGATGCCCGTAGCCAGCCAGAGGCCGGCGGCCGCAAACAGCAAGGTGGTCAGCACGGCAAACAGGCTGCCATAGCGGGCCGCGCGGCTCGCGACTTCGCCATCGGTCTTGAACATCAGCCAGGCCGCACCATGCATGAGCAGCATGGACAGCGAGACCAGACCGCAGAGCAGGGCAAAAGGCGTCAGCAGGCCGAAGAAGCTGCCGTCGTAGTAAATGCGCATATCGTCGCCCAGACGAAATGGCACGCCGAGAATCACATTGCCCACGGCCACGCCGAACAGCAGTGCAGGCACCAGACCCGTAATGCACAGTACCCAGTCCCAGCGGTTGCGCCAGGAAGCATCTTCATGTTTGCTGCGAAACTTGAATGCCACGGGACGCAGGATCAACGGCACCAGCACGGCAAACATGGCCAGGTAAAAGCCCGAGAAGGACACGGCGT
This sequence comes from Comamonas testosteroni TK102, assembly GCF_000739375.1. NCBI lineage: Bacteria > Pseudomonadati > Pseudomonadota > Betaproteobacteria > Burkholderiales > Comamonadaceae > Comamonas > Comamonas testosteroni. The sequence continues at coordinate 4,344,240 of NZ_CP006704.1, forward strand.
AAAGCTGGGGCCAGGCCGCAAAGATGGCGCCACCGCCCAGAATCAGCCACACCTGATTGCCTTCCCATACGGGGCCGACGGAGTTGATGGCCGTGCGGCGCTCGACATCGGTCTTGGCCGTGGCCCGCAACAGGCCCATGGCGCCGAGGTCAAAGCCGTCGGTGACGGCAAAGCCCACCAGCAGCACGCCGAGCAGCAGCCACCAGATGAGGCGCAGCACGTCATATGAAATCAGTTCATGCAAGATCATTTGGTTGCTCCTCTCAGCTTTGGCCGCGTGCCAGCTTCTTGATCATGGGTTCGTAGAGGCTGAGGTGAGGTTCGCTCTCATGCTCGGGGCCCTTCTTGATGGCCTTGACCATCAGCTTGAGCTCGATCACCAGCAGTACGGTATAGATCAGCACGAAGCCGGCAATGGTCAGCAACAGCGTCTTCGCACCCAGATTGGAAACCGCCATGGCTGTGGGCAGCACACCTTCGATGATCCAGGGCTGACGACCCAGCTCGGCAACCACCCAGCCGCATTCAGCGGCAATCCAGGGCAGCGGAATCGAGAACACGGCGACCTTGAGCAGCCAGGGGTAGGCATCAAGCTTGTGGCGGGCAGCCAGCCAGAAGAAGGTGCCGGTCAGCACGATGAAGAACATGCCCAGGGCCACCATGATGCGGAAGGTCCAGAACAGCGGCCCTACCGGCGGCACGGTATCCATTGCCGCCTGGTGGATCTGCGCTTCGGTGGCCTTGCGGGGATCATCCACGTAGCGCATCAGCAGCAGGGCGTAGCCCAGATTGGCGCCATTGTTCTCAAACCGCAGGCGTGCCTCGGCAGGAATCTCGGCATCGGTCTTGGCCTTGCGAATGGTCTGCAACGCGTCGTAGGCGTCGATACCGTTGCGGATATTGCCCTCGGCGCTCTTGACCAATTCGTTGATGCCGGGAATCGGGGTATCCAGCGAACGCGTGCCGATCAGGCCCATGACCCATGGGATGTGCACGGCAAAGTGGGTCTCGCGTGCCTCGCTGTCTGGGAAGCCAAAGGCCGTGAAGGAAGCCGGTGCGGGCTCGGTCTCCCACATGGCTTCAATCGACGCCAGCTTCATCTTCTGGTGTTCTGAGGACAGATAGCCGGACTCGTCGCCCAGCACCACCACCGACAGCGAAGCGGCCAGACCAAAGGATGCGGCCACCGTCATCGAGCGCTTGGCCAGATGGATGTGACGGCCCTTGAGCAAATACCAGGCCGAAATGCCCAGCACGAACAGCGAGGCCATGACGTAGCCCGCCGACACCGTGTGCACGAACTTGGCCTGCGCCACGGGATTGGTGAGCACGGCAAAGAAGTCATTCACTTCCATGCGCATGGTCTGAGGGTTGAAGCTCGCCCCCACGGGGTTCTGCATCCAGCCATTGGCCACCAGAATCCACAGCGCCGAGAAGTTGGTGCCTATGGCCATCAGGCAGGTGACGATCAGGTGCTTGACCTTGGAGAGACGATCCCAGCCAAAGAAGAACAGGCCGACAAAGGTCGCTTCCAGGAAGAAGGCCATCAAACCCTCGATCGCCAGCGGCGCACCAAAGATGTCGCCCACATAGTGGCTGTAGTAGCTCCAGTTCATGCCGAACTGAAACTCCATCACCACGCCGGTGGCCACACCCATGGCGAAGTTGATGCCGAACAGCACGCCCCAGAACTTGGTCATGTCGCGCCAGATGGCACGGCCGGTCATCACATACACCGTCTCCATGATGGCGATGAGTATGGACAGGCCCAGTGTCAGCGGCACAAACAGAAAGTGGTAGAGCGCCGTTATCGCAAACTGCAGTCGCGATAAATCGACGATATCGAGGTCCATGGTCAGGTCCTTTCTCTCGGTACTTCAAAAATCAATCGGAAAAACATATGTCCTGCGGTGCAACAGCCCCCAAGGCATCGGGTCTCAGCCTCGCCATCAGCTGATCGAACTCGGGTGTGCCGCGCAGGGCCTGCGCTCTCACCTGTCCGGCCTGCAGATACACGATGCGATCAGCAAGGCGCGCCTCGCGCTGCCAATGCGTAGCAAAAATCAGCGTTCGCGCGCCGCACTCGGCAGCCTGTGCCAGGCGCTGCAAAACGTCGGCAGCAGTGACGGCATCCAGTCCCTCGCACACCTCGTCGAGCAGCCAGCAACGGTCGGGGCTCAGCAGCAGCCTGGCCAGTGCCAGCCGGCGCGACTGGCCTCCGGACAGGCCCAGGCCGCCCTCACCCAGCATGGTGTCCAGCCCCTGCGGCAAGGCCATGACGTCGCTTCTGAGGCCCGCAGCCTGCAGGGCGGCCCACAATTGCTCGTCGCCGGCCTTAGCATCGGCAAGCCTCAGGTTGTTGCGCAGACTGTCCTGGAAAAGCTCGGTTCTCTGTGTCATCCAGCTGCAACTGCGGGCCTGAACCACGCCCTCGTCCGGCTGCTGCTCACCCGCCATCAAATGCAGCAAACTGGTCTTGCCTGCACCACTGCTGCCAATCAGTGCCACGTGCTCGCCCTGGCGTACGTTCAGATCGACAGGGCCCAATTGACGAAGCCGGACAGACTGCAGGCTGACGGCCATCGTCTGCATGGGCTGCGGCAGGCTCTCTGCCGCTTCGGCCTCCACCATCAGCGCGGGAGCCAGCCTGCGCAGCGCCAGCCAGGTACGCCCGGCCTGCTCAGCCCCTCTGCGCAGGGCGGCAAACGGCTCAAGGGCAGATAGTGCCAGCAAAATACCCAGCGCAGCAACCGCAGCGTTGATACGGCCCTGCTCCATCAGCCAGGCCATCAGCATCACGGATGCGCTCAAGGTCATGGCAGACACCACACCATAAGCCTTGGCTGCAGCCGCCTCGGATTGATAAAGCCGCTCATCGGCCCCAGCACAGCGCGCATCGCTGTGCAGCACCTGTTGCAGCTGGGCAGGCAACTGACCAGCCATCAGCAGCTCGGTCTGGCCGGCAACCAGATCCACGGTCTGGGCACGCATGGCCTCCAGTGCCATGGCACGGCGTACGGCGGCCTTGCGGCTGCGCAAACCATGCCACAGGGCAATGCCCCAGCCAGTCAGCAGCAGCCACGCCAGCGTCAACAGGCCCAGCCACCAGCGCATGAATCCGTAGGCCAGAGCTGCCAGCAAGGCCGCGCCCAGCGCCGCTACGGCCGGCACCAGCAGGCGTAGATAGAGATTGTCCAGGGCGTCCACGTCGGAGGTCAGGCGCTGCAACAGCCTGACCGGGCGCTGCAGCAGCAGACGGGCGGCCTGTGGGCGAGCCCAGCTCAGAAACAGTCTCTGGCGCAGAGCGGCCAGCACGGCCAGCGTGGCGTCGTGGGTCACCAGACGCTCTGCATAGCGGGCGCCGGTGCGGCCCACGGCCAGCAGGCGAATGCCCGCCGACGGCATGAACACATCGAACACCAAAGCGGTGGCCGGCACCAGACCGGCCAGCGCCGTGGCCGTGATGAACCAGCCGGACAGGCCCAGCAAGGCCATGCCCATCAGCACCGTGAGCGCTGCCAGCGCGGCGCCGCCCAGCCAGAGCTTGCGCGGCGCCATCCGGCCCAGCAGCTTGAGCATCTCGCGCATTGAAATGGCTCGCGTCTTCATGACTGCAGCTCCTGCGCCCGTCGCAGCAGCGGCAGTTCGATCACGCGATCCATGGCCGCGGCCAGTTGCGCGTCGTGGGTGGCGACCAACATGGTGCGCCCCTTGGCCAGATGGCGCAGGGACTGCGTGATCTGGGCCGCTGTTTCGGGATCCAGATGGGCAGTAGGTTCATCGACCAGCAGCAATCCGGCCTCCGTCTGCGCAGCCATGCGCGCCAGGGCCAGCCTCACCACCTCGCCTCCGGAAAGTCCTGCACCACCCTCGCCCAGGCTAGCGCCGGGGCGATGCGCCAGGGTCTCGTCGAGTGCCGCCTGCCGCGTGGCTTGGGCAATCTGCTCGGGCCCTACCGAGCTGCGCCCCAGCGCGATATTGCGTGCGACCGAACCGGCAAAGACATGCGGTAGCTGACCCAGCCAGGCCATGCGCCGACGCAGCTGCGTTGCGCTGCTGGCATCGAGCGCTTGCCGATCGAGTTCGATGCGGCCTTGCTGTACCGGCAAAAGGCCGGCAATCTGCGCAAGCAGCACGGACTTGCCACTGCCACTGGGACTCCACAGCGCCACATGTTCGCCAGCCTGTATGTGCAAGGACAGCGGCGCGAGGCTGGAGTCACTGCCCGGTGCCTGAACCTCGAGCCCGCAAACGCTTACGGACACAGGCCGCCCAGGCGATAGCCGTTCATTGGCCGAAGGTGCTTCGGCGGCATGCTGCGCCCCAACAATCCGCACGGACTGGGTCTGCATGCTCTGCAAGGTCTGCAGCGCTGCCTCGCCAGCCGCTCTGTCATGCCAGACGGCCGAGAGATCGCGCAAAGGCTCGAAGAAAGCCGGCGCCAGCAGCAACACGAACATGGCCTGACCCAGACCGAGCTTGTCGCCCCAGGCGCCAAAGTTCAGCGTGCCGAGCAGGTGAAAGCCTATATAGACGGCCACCATGGCCACGCCCAGTGCAGAGAAAAGCTCCAGCACCGCAGAAGACAGAAAGGCAATTCGCAGCACGCGCATGGTGCGAGCGCGCAGACCTTCGGCATGGTCACGCAGTCGCTGGCCTGTCAGATCCACGGCATGCAGAGCGCGCAGCGTGCTCAGACCGCGCAGACGGTCCAGCAAGAAAGCGTTCATATGGCCCAGTTGCAGCATCTGCTCTTCACTGGCCGCCTTGGCACGCCAGCCCACTATCGCCATGAAGAGCGGAATCAGCGGCGCGGCCACCATCAGAATCAGGGCCACCACCCAAGACTGCCAGGCCACGGTTGCCAGAATCACCAAAGGCAGCAGACGCACACGCCACATCGCACTCTGATAACGCGCCAGCCAGGGAACAATGGCTTCGGCCTGCTCGACCATGGCGCTGGCAGCCTGACCCGAGGCAGGGCGACTCTTGTCCAGCGGGGATGCCTGGGCCAGCGACTGCAGCACCAGAGCGCGCAGGCTGCTCAGTTGCATGCGCGCGGCACGGTTGGCCAGCAAGCCGCCATGACCCTCTGCCCAGGCACGCAACAGCCCCAGCATGAGCACACCCGCCGCCATGGGCCAGACGGCCGCCACGCCCTGCCCGTTGGCCATGAGCTGCACAGCCCAGGCCAGCAAGGCAGCCTGCGGCAGCCAGATCAGCCCGGCAAACACCTGCCATACCGCGCCCGCACTGGGGCGGCGGATGACGCTCGCCAGTGCGGTACGCGTCGCATCGGTCTGATTGTCGGCTGAGGAAGAAGGTGTTTGCTGCATTTCTTAATTTTCAGTATTTACTGAAATTAACGGAATACTACTCTTCTTTTGACAATCATCATGACTTGATATGCAAAAGCCAATTGCAGGACCAGGCCTACATTGATGTCCATCAACTTCGCGACAATTTATTAAGGGTTGACCCTTGTTTTAGTCGTGCTTGAGCAACATCAAACGAGCAAGTCGCCCATGAAAAACGGCGTCCGAAGACGCCGTTGGCACAGGAGAGTCGCAAACCTGTTTCAGGCTGCCAGCAAGCTGGCCTTGGCTTCGGCATATTCATGCTTGAGGCGGGCGACCAGCTCGGCCGTGGGCTGAACCTTGTCGACGGCGCCGATGCCCTGGCCACAACCCCAGATGTCCTTCCAGGCTTTTTGCGCACCTCCGCCAAAATTCATTTTGCTGGGGTCGGACTCGGGCAGGTTCTCCGGATCCAGACCGGCCGCACGAATCGAGGGTGCCAGATAGTTTCCATGCACGCCGGTGAAGAGATTGCTGTAGACCACATCATCGGAGTTGCCCTCGACAATCGCCTGCTTGTAGGCTTCCACGGCACGCGCCTCGTCGGTGGCGATGAAGGCCGAGCCGATATAGGCAAAGTCCGCACCCATCGCCTGGGCCGCGAGAACCGCTCCCCCCGTGGCAATCGAGCCGGACAAGGCCAGCGGGCCGTCAAACCATTGACGAATTTCCTGCACCAGGGCAAACGGACTCTTCACACCTGCATGGCCGCCTGCGCCGGCTGCCACGGCAATCAGGCCATCGGCACCTTTTTCAATGGCCTTGCGCGCAAACTTGTTGTTGATGATGTCGTGCAGCACCACGCCACCCCAGCTATGCACGGCCTGGTTCACATCCTCACGTGCACCCAGGCTGGTGATGATGATGGGCACTTTGTACTTGGCACAGACCTGCATGTCGTGCTCAAGACGGTCATTGCTCTTGTGCACGATCTGGTTGATGGCGAATGGTGCCGAAGGACGATCGGGATGAGCCTTGTCCCAGGCTGCCAAAGTCTCGGTGATCTCGGCCAGCCAGTCCTCCAGCTGCTCGGCTGGACGGGCGTTGAGCGAAGGCATGGAGCCGACGATGCCGGCCTTGCACTGCTCGATGACAAGCTTGGGATTGCTGATGATGAAAAGCGGCGAGCCGATGACAGGCAAAGCCAGCTTTTTAAGAACGGGTGGTAGCTTGGACATATGTTGTCTCCTTCTTCGTTTTGTATGTAAAAGGGCTGTAGCGCCTGTTCCAGATACGTTGACAGCTCTTATTTCAGAAGCAGTTCGATGAACGATCCACTTTTTGCACTCCTGTGCCGACAGCGGCCTCGTCCGACTGGCCAGCGGCCAGTTTCGCCTGCCATTGCGCCACTTCCTGTCCCCTGGGCAACAGCTTCTGCATCTGTTTTGCACGGCGGATCATCGTGATGGAAGTGACTGCAAAAAAGGCCTGAACGCGATGCGTGTCAGGCCTTGGTTTCTTACTGCGTCACACGTCCTGCGGCGTTGACGATGGACAGGTCCACATATTTGGAACCCACTTGCCCAGACTTGAAGTTCACCCAGTAGCCGCCCAGGTCAAAAGACTCCAGTCCGCGCAGGGCGGCGCTCATCTTTTCAGGCGTTACCGGCTGGCTGCGACGCATGGCCTCCACGATGACCTTGGCATTCACATAGCCTTCCATCATGGCAAAGCTCACCGGCACGTCCAGCGACTTGCCGGCTGCAATCGTCGCATCGCGGAACTCCTTGTTGAGCTTGCCCGAGACCTTGTAAGGACTGGGCACTACCTGGGCGATCGACAGACCGCTCATGTACTCCACAGGCAGGCGCTTGGCCAACTGCTCGATATCCGCCTCGGCCGTGGCATAGATCTGGGCCGTACCGCCCTCCATGCGATAAGCCTCGACAAAGGCCGCAGTGGCGGGGCTGGAAGCCACCAGCAAAATGGCCTGGGGCGAAGCCTTGGAAGCCTGCAGTTCCTGCACGGCTTTGTCCGAGCCGCTTCGGCTCTTGAGCATGGCCGAGGTCACCAGCTTGGCTCCACTGGGATTCACGGCCTTGGTGACCAGGGCCGTCAGTTCCTGGGCGTCGGGACGCTCCTCAAACACCAGGGCCAGGCGCGTGATGCCGACAGTGGCCAGATGGGTGGAAATCTTTGCAACCTGCTCTACCAATCCTGCCCGCGTGGAGAACATATGCGACGACGCCAGCACACGGGTGTCCGTGCTCTGATAGCCCACCAGCGGAATCTGCGAGCCATCCAGTGACTTGCTCTCCAGCAAGGCCGAAAGATTGCGATTGCCGAAATAGCCGGCCAGCACCACGGGCTTGGACTCGCTCAGCAGCTTGCGGGTCTTTGCTACGGTCTCTTCGGGATGACCCAGATCATCCAGCGAAGCCAGCTCCACAGGCTGGCCCTGCACACCACCAGCCTTGTTGACCTGGTCAAAGTACAGACGCATGCCCTGCGCATAGGCGCGCCCCTGACTGGCTTCAGCCCCCGACATCGGAGCCACCTGCCCCACCGTCCAGGCCTGCGCCGCCAAAGCGGCACCCGCACACAACGCGACCAAACCGGCTCGCGCCAACACCCAATGCTTGCGATTCATCAGAGTCTCCCTCTCCATCAATGCAGTGGGTCTGAAACGCCCATGCAGCTGCCGAATTATTGTTGATGTCCTGATCTGTGCGAGCCAGACTCTCATGGAAAAAGAGGGGCTTGAAGCCCCTCTTTTGATGTGCGCCAAATTACAGCGCCTTGACCAATTCGGGCACGGCGGTGAACAGATCGGCTTCCAGCCCGTAATCGGCCACCGAGAAGATCGGTGCCTCGGGGTCCTTGTTGATCGCCACGATCACCTTGGAGTCCTTCATGCCCGCCAGATGCTGGATCGCTCCCGAGATGCCGCAGGCAATGTACAGCTGCGGCGCCACGATCTTGCCCGTCTGGCCCACCTGCAGGTCGTTGGGCGCATAGCCCGCATCCACCGCAGCGCGCGAAGCGCCGATGGCAGCTCCCAGCTTGTCGGCCAGCGGCGACATGACTTCCTGGAATTTCTCGGCCGAGCCCAGCGCGCGACCGCCGGAGACGATGATCTTGGCGGCCGTCAGCTCGGGACGCTCGCTCTTGGTCACTTCGCGGCCCACAAAGCTGCTCTTGCCGCTGTCGGCCACGGCTGCGGCTGTTTCCACGGCCGCAGAGCCGCCTGTGGCAGCTGCTGCGTCAAAGCCCGTGGTACGCACGGTGATGACCTTGACGGCATCGGCGGACTGCACGGTGGCAATGGCGTTGCCCGCGTAGATGGGGCGCTCGAAGGTGTCGGCGGAGTCGACCTTGGTGATGTCGCTGAGCTGGGCCACGTCCAGCTTGGCGGCCACGCGGGGCGCCACGTTCTTGCCCGAGGCGGTCGAGGGGAACAGGATGTGGCTGTAGTTGCTGGCAATGCTCAGCACCTGGGCCGCCACGTTCTCGGCCAGGCCGTCCTTGAGGCTGGCGCCGTCGGCATGGATGACCTTGGAGACACCGGTGATCTGGGCGGCCGCAGCGGCCGCAGCGGCAGCGCCTTCGCCGGCCACCAGCACATGTACATCACCGCCGCAGGCCTTGGCAGCCGTCACGGTGTTCAGGGTCGCAGTCTTGATCGAAGCGTTGTCGTGTTCTGCAATAACGAGAGAGGTCATTTCAGTCGTCTTTCTCTAGAATTTTTCATGGTGCCTGCATCACCCGCAGCCGGCCCATCTGGCACGACTCAGGCGCGGGACACCGAGGAAGGGCCGCCCCGCACCGAGGGTGTCGTCCCCCTGCGGGGGATGACGCGAAGCGGCTCAGGGGGCCTTAGATGACCTTCGCTTCGTTTTTCAGCTTGTCGACCAGAGCGGCCACATCGGCCACCTTGACGCCAGCGCCACGCTTGGCAGGCTCGGAGACCTTCACGGTCTTCAGGCGAGGCGTCACGTCCACGCCCAGGTCTTCGGGCTTGAAGGTGTCCAGCTGCTTTTTCTTGGCCTTCATGATGTTGGGCAAGGTGACGTAGCGGGGCTCGTTCAGGCGCAGGTCGGTGGTGATGACGGCGGGCGTGGCCAGAGCCACGGTTTCCAGGCCACCGTCGACTTCGCGGGTCACGTTGACTTTGTCGCCGGCGACTTCAACCTTGGAGGCGAAGGTGGCCTGGGGCAGATCGGCCAGGGCCGCCAGCATCTGGCCGGTCTGGTTGGCATCGTCGTCGATGGCCTGCTTGCCGCAGATGACCAGACCGGGTTGCTCCTTGTCCACCAGGGCCTTGAGCAGCTTGGCCACGGCCAGGGGCTGCAGCTCGACATCGGTCTCGACCAGGATGCCGCGATCGGCACCGATGGCCATGGCCGTGCGCAGGGTTTCCTGGCACTGGGCCACGCCGCAGGAGACGGCGATGACTTCGGTGACCACGCCTTTTTCCTTCAGGCGCACGGCTTCTTCGACGGCGATTTCGTCAAAGGGGTTCATGCTCATCTTGACGTTGGCGATGTCCACACCCGTGCCGTCCGACTTCACGCGGACCTTGACGTTGTAGTCCACCACGCGCTTGACAGGGACCAATACCTTCATTGCTGCGGCTCCTTAATGATTACTGCATTGACGTTTACGTAAACTGGATTCATTTTATGCGGCACTGCAACACTCTCTGCACAATTTTCCAGACAATCTGCCTGGAGAACTGCGCAGCAACCTTCGCAAGCGGACTGGCATAAAAAGAACGACCGTTCTATTTTATGCACAAGCCATGCGAAATCATGGGTATCAGATGAGCCCAATCAGGGTAATACCTAGGAATTGAGCCCATCAACGCCATGCCTGCATTCAGACAAGTCTCACGGTAACACCGCCTGAAAGCAGCCTCGTCGTTCAAATGGACGGGCCTGAAGCACAAGACCGCGATGCGTGGCTGCAGCATCCGCCCGGATCAGCCAGCCCGGCAGGCGATGGCCGAGGTTTCAAGACCAGCCAGGCTTGCGCTTCTCGAGAAAAGCCTGGGCACCTTCCTGTGCGTCGGCATCCAGCATATTCGTGGCCATGGTCTGGCCCGCCAGCTGATAGGCCGACTCCAGTCCCATCTCCCGCTGACGATAGACCAGCTCCTTGCCCATCCTGATGGCCGTACGAGGCTTGCTCACAATCGCCGCCACCAGCTCCTCCACGGCGGCATCGAGCCGCTCAGGCTCGGCCACACGATTGAGCAGACCGAAGTGCAGAGCCGTCTGCGCATCGATGAACTCGCCCGTCAGCAGCATCTCCATGGACTGTTTGATGGGCATGTTGCGCACCAGCGGCACACTGGGCGTGGAGCAGAACAGGCCGTACTGAATACCGCTGGTGGCGAAGCGAGCATCGCTGCTGGCCACGGCCAGATCACATTGCGCCACCAGCTGGCAGCCTGCAGCCGTTGCAATACCCTGCACTCTTGCAATGACGGGCACCGGCAGCTTCTGAATCGACAGCATCATGCGGCTGCACTGGGCAAACAGTTGCTGGTAGTAAGCCAGTTCCGTGTTCTTGGCCATATCCTTGAGGTTGTGCCCTGCGCAAAAGGCCCGCCCCTCGGCCGCCAGCACCACCACACGCACCTGCTCGTCCCTGGCCACGGCATCCAGCGCCGACTGCAGGGCCGCAAGCATTTCACTGCTCAAGGCATTGAAGCGCTGCGGATCGCTCAGCGTGATGCGCGCCACGCCGCGCTCGTCCTGGCTCAGCTGCACTAAGGAATCGCTCATCGCTGTCTCCCTGCTTTCGGACTAGATATCGGCCAATACGCGCAGATGCGCCTCCACACTGCGCGCCAGCGGATCCATCACATAACCGCCTTCGAGGCAGGAAACAATGCGGCCCCTGGAAAAGCGCCGTGCAATGTCCTTGATGCGCGTGGTGATCCAGGCAAAGTCGTTTTCCGTCATGCCAAGCTGCCCCATATCGTCTTCGCGGTGTGCATCAAAGCCGGCACTGATGAAGATCATCTCGGGCTTGAATGCTTCGAGGCGCGGAATCCACATCATCTCGATGATCTCGCGAATGTCCATGCCCTTGGTGTACGCGGCCACAGGCACATTCAGCATGTTCGATGCCGGATCCTTGTCGCCGCTGAACGGATAGAACGGGTGCTGGAAAATGCCGCACATCAACACGCGCGGATCTCCGGCCAGGATGTCTTCCGTGCCATTGCCGTGATGCACATCAAAGTCGATCACGGCCACGCGCTTGAGATGGTGACGCTCCAGCGCATACTTGACGCCCACGGCCACATTGTTGAAAAAGCAAAAGCCCATGGCCTGGTTGCGCGTGGCATGGTGTCCGGGCGGACGCACGCTGCAAAAAGCGTTTTCCAGTTCACCGGCCAGCACTGCATCGGTAGCAGCAAGCGTGGCGCCCGCAGCGCGCAATGCGGCCTTGAAGGTGTGGCGGTTGATGGAGGTATCGGTGTCGAGCTGCCTGTACTCAGGCCCGCCGGCGGCCAGCTCCTGCTCCAGTCTGTCTGTCAGACCCTGCAGGGCAGCAATATGCATGGGGTCATGCGCCAGCTCAATCTCGGCCAATGAGGCCAGCGGCACATTGCAGCGCTCCAGCGCGTCGCCCACGCCACTGACCAGCAGCCTGTCTTCTATCGCATCCAGCCGCGCCGGGCATTCTGGGTGGCCCGGCCCCATCTCGTGCAACCAGCAATCCCGGTGGGTGAAATAACCTGTCTTGCCCACAGTCATGTCTCCGCTATCGCTTATTTAGGATATGTTTCTGCCATGCATGCACAGAACACAATTAATGCGCTTTTGAGTCAGCTTAACACGGTGATGGAGGGCAAACCGGATCAGGTCAGAGACGGTGTCGCCTGTTTGCTGGCAGGCGGTCACTTGCTGATCGAAGACGTTCCCGGTGTAGGCAAGACCACCCTGGCCCATGCGCTGGCACGCAGTTTCGGGCTGCAGTTCTCGCGTGTGCAGTTCACTGCCGACCTCATGCCCAGCGACCTCACGGGCGTCTCCATCTACGACCGTGGCCAGGAGGCTTTTGTGTTCCACCCCGGGCCGGTGTTTGCCCAGGTGTTGCTGGCCGATGAAATCAACCGGGCCAGCCCCAAGACCCAGAGCGCACTGCTGGAAGCCATGGAGGAGCGCCAGGTCACCACCGAGGGCAAGACCCACAGCCTGCCCGCCCCCTTCTTTGTGATTGCCACCCAGAACCCGCTGGAACAACTGGGCACCTTTGCGCTGCCCGAAAGCCAGCTGGACCGATTTCTCATGCGCATCAACCTTGGCTATCCCTCGCGCGATGCCGAGCGCAAGCTGCTCGCGGGCAATGGCCGCCGCGCCGCTGCCGATGCGCTGCTGCCCGTCATCTCCGAGCAGGAGCTGCAGCAGTTGCAGGCCGCGGCACTGGCCGTGCATGCCAGCGACGCCCTGCTCGACTATGTACAGGACCTGATTGCTGCCACACGCAACGGCCAGTGGTTTGCCCAGGGCCTGTCGCCACGCGCAGGCATCGCGCTGCTGCGTGCGGCCAAGACCATCGCGCTGATGGAGGGCCGCGACTATGTGGCGCCCGACGATGTACAAGCCATACTGCCCCAGGTGATTGCCCACCGTCTGGTTCCCGTGGGCCATGCCGGCCGTGGTGCCGTGGAGCAGGTGCGCGCCATGATGCAGGCCGTTGCGCTGTCTTGATGCCGATGGACTTCGCCATGAATTTCATAGCATGAAGCGCCCGGCATCAAAGGGCAAACAGCCAGAAGCATCCAATACCCTCCGGCGGTTCTCTCCCCGTGCCAGGGTGCGCGAGTGGATGTTTGCGCGTCTGCCGCGCAGCGACCAACTCACGCTGACCCAGGGCAATGTCTACATCCTTCCCTCACGCGCGGGCTGGGCCATGCTGGCCACGCTGATCGTGCTACTGATCGCAGCCATCAACTACCAGCTCAATCTGGGCTATCTGCTCACGTTTCTGCTAGCAGGCAGCGCCGCCGCCAGCATGGTTGTGGGCCATGGCAATCTGCGCGGTCTGCAACTGAGCCTCGGCGGCGCAGGTTCGCAAGGCAATGCATCGGGCGGCTGTTTTGCCCATGCGCCCTGCCCTATGCATATCAGTCTGCACAATGCCCGCCGCTCGCGCCGCTGGGGCATAGGCCTCGCCTTGCACCAGGCCCGGCAAAGCGCTGATCACTCTGATGCCTGGACCTGGGTCGATATCCCCGAGCAGGGCAGCACCGCCGTGCAGCTGAGCTTCATGCCCACGCGCCGCGGCCGGCAGGAGCTGCCCGCCGTCTCCATACTCACTCGCTACCCGCTGGGCGCATTTCGCGTCTGGGCTCTATGGCGGCCCCACACCGAAGTCTGGGTCTATCCCGCACCTGAAACCCATGCCCCGCCGCTGCCAGCCGCCAGTCCCGGAGCCGGCGGCCAAAGCAGTGCCCAGGTGCGCAGCGGTGACGAATTCGATGGCGTGCGCAGCTATCAGAATGGCGACCCGCTCAAGCTGGTGGTGTGGAAGAAAGCGGCTCAGTCCTTTGCAACAGGCGGTCACCAGTTGGTCAGCCGCGACCGGCCCATGGCCCACCATCACCGGCTCTGGCTTGATGTACGCCATACCGGCCTGGCCGACCATGAGGCGCGTCTGTCCCGCCTTGCCGCCTGGGTGCTGATGGCTCAGCAGCAAGGCCGCACCTGGGGCCTGCGCCTGCCGGGCGGCCAGGAGATCGCACCGGCCAGCGGTGCACAGCACACCACGCGCTGCCTCGAAGCATTGGCCGCCTGCCCATGAAAAAACACAGCACACACGTTCTCCGCAGCGAGTGGTCACTGCCCGTCCGCAAGACGAATCCTCATCCCGGGGGAGCCCGGCGATGAACAACACCGCAACCTTCGGAAGGCCCATACAGGGCAGCTGGCGACAGCGCCTGACGGCCCTGCCGCGCGATGCACGAGACACCCTGTTTCTGCTCGCCGTCATCGCCTGGATCATGCTGCCGCAGATCCAGCACACTGCCTGGTGGACCTGCACCTTTGCCGCAGCCCTGTTGCTATGGCGCGCGCGCCTGGCACTGACGGGTGCCCCCCTACCCGGCCGCTGGGTGCTGGCGGGCACACTGGCTGTTGCCATTGCAGCCACCTGGGCTACGCACAAGACCATTGTGGGCCGCGATGCCGGTGTGACCCTGATCGTCATGCTGCTGGCGCTCAAGACACTGGAACTGCGCGCCCGGCGCGATGCCATGGTGGTGTTCTTTCTGGGCTTCTTCGTGTTGCTCAGCAATTTTTTCTATTCCCAGTCCCTGCCCACCGCCGTGGCCATGGTCCTGGGACTGATGGGCCTGCTCACGGCCCTGGTCAATGCCCATATGACGGCGGGCAAGCCGCCATTGATGCAGGCACTGCGCACCGCGAGCGGGCTTGCACTCTGGGGCGCGCCCGTGATGGTGGCGCTGTTTCTGTTCTTTCCGCGCATGGCGCCGCTATGGGGCGTACCGTCCGACGATATGGCCGGTCGCTCGGGCCTGTCCGAAAACATGCGCGTGGGCGAAGTCGCCGCGCTGGCTCTGGACGATAGCGTAGCCCTGCGCATCCGATTCGATACTCCCGGAGGCCAGGAGCCGCCCGCCAACACCCTGTACTTTCGCGGCCCCGTGCTCAGCCAGTTCGATGGTCGCAACTGGCAGGCCGACCCTGTGCTTGACGCCATGGCGATGCCTCAGCTGCGCGTGAGCGGAGAGCCCGTTCGCTATCAGATGCTGATCGAGCCCAGCAAGCGCCGCTGGCTGACGCTGCTGGACGCCGCCAGGGCCGAACCCCAGATTCCGCCGGGCGCCTCGGTAGGCAGGCTGCGCATGAGCTCCAGCCTCCAGTGGCTGAGCTGGCGCCCGATTACCGATGTGCTGCGTGTCGATGCCCAAAGCTATCTCGACTTCAGCCATGGACCACTGCAGCTCACGCCCGAGCTCAGGCGCTATCTGCAACTGCCAGCCGGCAGCAACCCGCGCACACGGGCTTTGGGCGAACAATTGCGGGCCGAATTGCGCGCTCAACCGGGCACCGATGCGGATACGGACAGGCTGATCGCTGCCGCCATGCAGCGCCTGAAAACCGGCGGCTACACCTACACACTGGATCCCGGCGTGGTGGACAGCGTCCACACCGCCGATGACTTCTGGTTCGACAGCAAGCAAGGCTTTTGTGAGCACATCGCCTCAGCCTTTGCCGTGCTCATGCGCGGCATGGGAGTCCCCGCCCGCATCGTGACCGGCTACCAGGGCGGCGACCGCAACAGCGTGGACAACTACTGGACCGTGCGCAACAGCGATGCCCATGCCTGGACCGAAGTCTGGATTGCCGGCCGGGGCTGGGTCCGTGTGGACCCGACGGGCGCTGTTGCACCCAGCCGGGTCGGCCAGTTCCAGCGCCTGAGTGCCCCCCCCCGGCGCCTTTGCCAGCGCCGTTGGCAACTTCGTCGATACCGGCACGCTGGAGAAGCTGCGTGCCGTCTGGGAGGCCGTCAACAACCGCTGGAACCAGTGGGTGATCAACTACACCCAAAGCCGTCAGCTCAATCTGTTGCAGAGCCTGGGCTTCGAGTCGCCGAGCTGGACGGATCTGCTGCGCCTGCTGGCGGGCAGCTTGAGCGCTCTGGCGCTGCTGTGGCTGATCTGGGCCCGCGCCACACGACCGCAGCGCGATGGCTGGGCTCAGCTCATGCACACTGCCAGGCTGCGGCTGAAGCGCGCCGGCATAGCAAGTAGCGCCAGCGATTCTGCACGCAGCCTCTCGCGCCGCGTGCAGGAGCGCTGGGCCGAGGAATCAGCATCCGCCTCCATGGCTGCGGCCTTATCCGACTGGCTGCTGGACATGGAGAGGCTACGCTATGCACCATCCTCCAGCACCGAAGCCAACGAACTGAAGATCTTGCGCCGGCGCTGGCAGTCCATCCTGAAGCAGCGCTGGCCCCAAAACCATCAAGAATTAAAAACATGAGCATTCACCCTAATCAGAGCAATCGTTTCAGGACTAGAACATTGAGCACTCTGGCCCTGTGCCTGCTGACCGCCGGCGCCATCGCCGCACCGGCCAAAAAGGCCGTCCGCAAGGCGGCACCGGCAGCAGCAGTCACGGCTGCAGCCGCTACGGCCGTGGCCTATGCCGGTCGGAGCGATGCCATGCAACTGGCCGACGAAATCGCTGCCCGCCGCGATCTGCCTGTCGACTGGGTGCGCGCACAACTGAGCGAGGCACGCAATATGCCCGTGGTCACACGCCTGGTGACCCCGGCTGGCAAGACCTTTGTGAAGAACTGGACGGTGTACCGCAGCCGCTTCATCGACCCTGTGCGCATACGCGCCGGCGTGCAATTCTGGCAGGCCAACCGCCAGGCACTCGCGCGTGCCGAGCAGCAGTTCGGTGTGCCCGCAGAGATCATCGTCGGCATCATCGGCGTGGAAACCATTTACGGCCGCAACATGGGCAACTTTCGCGTGATGGATGCACTGGCGACGCTGGCACTGGATTTTCCGCAGGCCCACCCCCGGGCACAGGCCCGCAGCGACTACTTCCGTGGCGAGCTCGAGCAGGTGCTGGTCACGGCCAGCCGCACGGGCAGCGACCCGTTTGCCCTGCGCGGCAGCTATGCCGGCGCCATGGGCCTGGGTCAGTTCATGCCCACCAGCTGGGACAAATACGCAGTCGACTTTGACGGTGACGGTCGCATTGACCTGTTCAACAGCGCCACCGACGCCATTGGCTCGGTCGCCAACTACTTCGTCGGCCACGGCTGGAAGCCGGGCCTGCCGACGGCGTTTACCGTGGACATGCGCGCCCAGGGAGAGAATCTGGCAACCCTGCTGGCGCCCGATATCAACCCCACGTTCACGGCCGCGCAGATGGCAGAACGCGAAGTGCGGGTGCTCGGCGCCGACAGCTATGAGCGTCCACTGGCGCTCATAGAGCTGAAGAACGGCAGCTCCGGCCCCACGGAGTACATCGCGGGTACCGAGAATTTCTACGTCATCACGCGCTATAACTGGTCAGCGTTCTATGCGCTGTCGGTGATAGAGCTGGGACGTGAGGTACATGAAGCCTATCTGGCCAGCCAGACCGCCTCTGCTAAACGCAACTAGATTAATTCGGGCGCCAGCGCTTTCCCAATAAGCGCTGGCAGCTATTGATTCGATAGTTATCCAGCCACTCAAAAGCGCTTCATCTGGCACTGGCCGGGCATCTCGGCCCTGGCCGCCGCAATCTCTCGCACGACCTTGAAGCCGTAGCCCGAGCCTTCTACATCGAAGTCCACGCCAGCACTGCCTCTTTTTTCCATCATGCCCACCACCAGCGATTGCTGAAACTGGTGGTCTGTCGCCCGCATGCTGCCCGAGCGTCCCGCCATCTGCACCCTGGCATGCTCCATGGCGTGGGCCACGGCGACGGTGTCCGTGCTGCCGGCTTTTTCGAGGCTCTGTGCCAGAGCCTCGATCATGAGCTGCATGCGCATATGCACATAGTCGTCCTGAGGCCTGGGAAAGCGCTGGCGGAAGGACTGGTAGAAGGCCCGGCTCTCTGCCGTGGGCACATTCGGCAGCCAGTCGGCCACGGCCAGCACCTTGCCCACACCGGCATCACCCAAGGCCGCCGGGGCGCCCAGGGCATTGCCGTAGAAGGTGTAGAAACGCCCTTCGTAGCCTGCCTCGCGCGCTGCCTTGACCAGCAGCATCAAATCGTTGCCCCAGTTGCCGGTGATCACGGCCTGGGCGCCGCTTTGCTTGATCTTGACCGCATAAGGCGCAAAGTCCTTGACGCGCCCCACAGGGTGCAGCTCGTCGCCCACGATGCGCACATCGGGGCGCTGCGCGGCAAGCTGGCGCCTGGCCTCGCGCAGCACGGCCTGGCCAAAGCTGTAGTCCTGTCCGATCAGATAGGCGCTGTCCACGGCCTTATCGTCCTTGATGACCTCCATCAACGCGGCCATGCGCATATCGGCATGGGCATCAAAACGGAAATGCCAGAAGCTGCAGCGCTCGTTGGTCAGTGCCGGATCCACCGCCGAGTAGTTCAGGTACAGCACGCGGCGCGAAGGGTCGCGGCTGTTGTGCTTGTCGATGGCGTCGAGAAGCGCTGCCGCCGTGGCCGATGAATTGCCCTGCATGATGATGCGCGCACCATTGTCTATGGCTGAGCGCAACGCCGACAGCGCCTCTTCATTCTGGCCTTTGCTGTCATAGCGCTCTATCACGAGCTCATGCAGACCGTCGGCCAGGCGCACACCACCACGCGCGTTCACCCGCTCGGTCGCCCACAGCAGGTTGCGGAACACGGCCTCGCCCGTGTTCGCAAACGGACCCGAAAGGCTCTCCACCAATGCCAGCTTGACGGGCTGCGCAAGCCCGGCCCTGGCTGCCGCCACCGCAGCGCCAGCAATGCCGAACGGCGCGCATAGTAGTGGCAACTGCAGGTATTTCAAGGCATCACGGCGCAATTTATTCATCAAAAAAACCTCTTGAAATGCGCTTGCCACCACCTACCTATGAGTCAAGCGGCAACAACGCAAGCCGCGCAGTTTAAAGGAGTTAAACACCATGTTCTTCGCCCCTGTGATGAGCCGTAATACCTTTGTATCCCCTCGCGCCGCCGACTTGGCCCTGCAACGTTTTCTGCAGGAAACCCTGGGCTCTGCAAGCCCTGTACAACGCCAGGTTCAGGTCAGCCGCGATGAAAAATTCACCACACTGACCCTGGATGTGCCTGGCCTGGCACGCGAGCAGCTCAAACTCTCGCTGGAAGGGACTGTCGCCAAGCTCGAGAGCGTGGAAGGCGCAGCCCGCCAGGTCAGATACAGCTGGGATCTGGGCCATGAAATCGATGCAGCCAACAGCAAGGCCAAGCTCGAGCATGGAGTGCTCACGCTGACCCTGGCCAAGCTCGAGCCCCAGAGCAAGGCCGTGACGCTGAGCATCGAATAAGCGCTGCTTTTCGCCTACCGGTCTGCCTCATCCTTTCTTCCATCTCCTCTTAGCGGGGCCGACCGGAGGGCACAAGCCCGCAATGCCAAAGCGTTGCGGGCTTTTTTCATGTCAATGGCATGGCCGATTCCGACAGGTGAGCCGATTCGGCGCCTTGGCCTACAGGCGCCGGCTGCTGGCACATGTCGCGCTGCCATCTTCGATTCCTACACTGTGGGTTCAGTCGGGTGCATCACTGCCGCACCGCTTTCCAACCCGTTTGAGGAATTCACCCATGGCAAAAGTGCTGGTTCTCTACTATTCCATGTACGGTCATATCGAAACCATGGCTCAGGCCGTGGCCGAAGGCGCACGCAGCGTCAGCGGTGCCGAGGTCACCATCAAGCGCGTGCCCGAAACCATGCCCGAGGATGTCTTCAAGAACGCAGGCGGCAAGGCCAATCAGGCCGCAGAGGTCGCCAGCCCCGCCGAGCTGGCCAACTACGATGCCATCCTGTTTGGCGTGCCCACGCGCTTTGGCAATATGCCGGGCCAGATGCGCAGCTTTCTCGACCAGACTGGCGGTCTCTGGGTCAAGGGGGCCTTGATCAACAAGATCGGCAGTGTCTTCACTTCGACCGGCACCGGCGGCGGCCAGGAAATGACGGCCACGACCACCTGGGCGACGCTGGCCCATCACGGCATGATCATCGTGCCGCTGGGCTATCCGCTGCCCGAGCAGATCAATCTGAGCGCGGTCAAGGGCGGCAATTCGCCCTATGGGGCCTCCACCATTGCGGGCGCCGACGGTTCGCGCCAGCCTCATCCCGACGAGCTGAGCATTGCCCGCTACCAGGGCCAGAACGTAGCAAAACTGGCCGTGAAGCTTGCCGGATAAGCGCAGGCAGCCATGAAAAAAGCAGCCACCTGGGCTGCTTTTTTGCGGTACGGACTCACTTGAGCGAATCCAGCGGCCAGCGCGGCTTCACATCGAACGCATATTCATGCTGTGCCTGCTCGCGTCCCGCCTGTATGCGCATGGCGGCAGCCATGGCAATCATGGCGCCGTTGTCGGTGCACAAATGCAGCTCGGGGTAATGCACGCGGATCTTGTGCTTGGCGCAGGCCTCATTGAGCTGTTCGCGCAACTGCTTGTTGGCTCCCACACCTCCCGCCACCACCACCCGCTTCATGCCGGTCTGCTTGAGTGCAGCCATGGTTTTCCTGACCAGCACATCCACAATCGCGGCCTGCGTGCTGGCGGCCAGATCGGCCTTGCGCGCTTCCAGCTCGTCACCCAACTTCTTGGCCTGGGTCAATACGGCCGTCTTGAGGCCGGCAAACGAGAAGTCCAGATCGCCCGAATGCAGCAGGGGACGAGGCAGCTTGAAGGCTTGGGGATCGCCGCCCTCCGCCAGCTTGGAGAGCACAGGACCGCCCGGATAGGGCAAGCCCATGAGCTTGGCCGATTTGTCGAAAGCCTCGCCCGCCGCATCGTCGATGGTTTCACCCAGGATTTCATATTCGCCCACGCCGTCCACACGCATGAGCTGGGTGTGGCCACCCGAGACCAGCAAGGCCACGAACGGGAACTCCGGCGGGTCGGCACTGAGAAAGGGCGAGAGCAGATGGCCTTCGAGGTGGTGCACGCCCAGCACGGGCTTGTCCAGCGCTGCCGCCATGGCACAAGCCGCACCGGAGCCGACCAGCAGAGCCCCGGCAAGGCCTGGGCCGCGTGTAAAGGCAATCACATCGACATTGTCGAGTTGCTCCCCGGATTCGACCAGCACCTTCTCGGTCAGCGGCAACACGCGGCGAATATGGTCACGGCTGGCCAGCTCGGGCACCACGCCGCCATAGGCGCGATGCATTTCAATCTGGCTGTGCAGCGCATGACTCAGCAAGGTGGGCACACCTTGGCCGTCCGGCGTGCGCACCAGGGCCACACCGGTTTCATCACAAGAGGATTCGATTCCCAGGATCAGCAAACTCATGGCCGCAAGTGTAGAACTTGCGCCCTCCAGATGCAGGAAAGGCGGACATTAGCCCTGTCCGCCTTCACTATTCCACGACTTACGCAAAACGGGTTCAGACCGAGCGACTGCTTCAGAAGGCAGGCCGTTGTTACATTCTTGTTTGCGTAAGTCCCATATTCAATTCACAGCAGCCTAGGGCTGATTCACATTGGGTGTCCCGGAAATATAGTGCTCCAGCTGATGGATCGTGAACTGCTGGGCCGAGATGATTTCCTTGACGATGTCGCCAATCGAAATCAGCCCCTGCAGTTCGCGGGTCTCGTTGATCACGGGCAGATGGCGCATGCGATTGCTGGTCATCAGCGACATGCACTCCTCGCTGGTCTGGCGCGGCAGCACGCAATGCACCTTGCGCGTCATGACCTCGTCCACGCGTGTGCTGGCCGAGCTTCGACCCTGCAGCGCGATCTTGCGAGCGTAGTCGCGCTCGGTCACGATACCGGCGATATCGCCACCTTCGAGCACCAGCAGCGCGCCAATGCTTTTTTCCGCCATGAGCTGCAGCGCAGCCAGCATGGTGTCGGAGGGAGAAACGCTGTAGATAGTACTGTTGCCCTTGGCGCGCAGAATTTCGGCGACGGTCGTCATCTGGTTCTCCTTTCTGGATCGGCCCGTCATGCAAAACGCATGACGACATGACCAGTGTGAGAATCCTGCTGCATTGCGGCAATCAGGCTATGCCCGTATACAAAAACAAAAAAGGCAGCCAAAGCTGCCTTGATACTGTCACCCAATCGCGGCTCAGCGCCGGCCGCCCAGCAGACCCGCGCCCAGCTTGAACAAATCTCCGGCATCCAGCTTGCCGTCGCCATTCTGATCGAGCAGGCTGCCGAGGATACCGCCCGCCATGCCGCCTTGCGACTGGATCTGGCCACGCTCCTGATCCAGAGCATTGCCCAGGTCGCCAGCCCCCATGCCCTGCGACTGGACCCGATTGGCCAGGAAAGACATCACCAGCGGAGCCAGCAGGGCCAGCAACTGGCCTGCATTGCCCCCCAGACCCGTGGCCTGACCCAGCCGGGACTCGGCCTGCTGCTGCTGACCGCCAAAGATATTGCCCAGAATGGCGCCCGCATCCAGCTGCGAGTTGCCGGCACCGGAGCCGCCTCCCAGCACCGAACCCAGAATGCTGCCCAGCCCACCCAGGCCGCCAGCCGCACCGGCGCCACCGCCCGCTCCGCCGAGCAGGCCACCAAGCCCGCCCAGCAGACCGCCCATATCCATCGCGCCATTGGCACTGCTGTGATCGCGCTGCAGCGCACCGAACAGATCGGCAGCTCCCTGAGGCTCGGCCGTGTTCTGGCCCAGCGCACCAAACAGCATGGGCAGCGCCACACCCACGGCCTGCTCGGCCTGCACGGAGTCGATGCCCAGCTGCTGGGCCATGCCCTGCATGGGAGCGCCCTGCAGCTGGCCCATGAGCTCGTCGGTCAAAGATGCGTTAGCGGTCATTTCAACACTCCTCAAAAACAGCGCACATGGTACGCGCGCCCTTTGTCCCGAAATGTGATCAATGTTCATTCACTACGCAAGCCCCTCCCGGGCTATAGACCATTGAGGCGGCCAGCGCCTGGTGACGACTCGGCTCAGAAGGAGTGCGAGATGCCGACCAGCAGCGAGCGCGGCTTGCTGCCCTTGGGAACCGAAGGCCCGGCATTGCTGGCACTGTTGATGGTGAATGCTGCGTCGGCCTCGTTGCGGATTGCGGAGATGCCCGCATACAGCTTGGTGCGCTTGGACAGCGCATGGTCGTAGCGCACGCTCAGGGCACGGGCATCGCTGTTCGCGCGCGCACGCCCCTGGAACTGCCCATAGGACAGCAGCACCTGCCCTGCCGTGCTGACCGGTATGGTCATGCTGACTTCAAAGAAGCGCCCGCGCTTGCTGGCGGCATCCGGCAGATCATCCTCCCGGGTGGAAAGCAGCAAGGCCGCCCGAGCCACCTTGAAGTCATAGGAGCCGCCCAGCAAGCGATAGCGGTCGGTGTTCTGGGCCGTGGTGCGACGCTCCCACAGCGAGGCCCCCAGGCTCCAGGGGCCACGCGTGTAGTCCAGCGAGCCGCCGAACTGGCGCCCCACATTGGTGCCGGCGTTCTCCCCGAACGAGTACATGCCCCGCACCACCAGCCCCGCCATGGAAGCCGACTGAAAGCGCAGCGAGTTGTCAGCGCGCAGCACCGTGCCGTCACGGAAATAGTTGGCGGCATTGCCCCAGATCAGGCCCGTCAGGGCATAGGAAGCCAGCGAGGTATGAAACGTGGTGTAGTGGCGGCCCACCGTCAGCTGACCCCAGTCGCCGCCCATGCCGACAAAGACCTGCCGGCCAAAGGCGAGCCCGCCCTGACCGCGCTCGCCGGTATCGGCATTCAGTCCGGCCTCCATCACGTACAGTGCACGCAGGCCGCCGCCCAGATCCTCGGTTCCGCGAACGCCCCAGCGCGAGCCCGCCAGGACACCGCTTTCCGCACGCAGGGTGCGGCCCGCGCCGGTGGACACCGACTCGGCGGCCATGTCCACCACGCCGTACAGAGTGACCTGGGATGTGGCGGGCCCAGCGGTCTGGGCCTGAGCCAGCGAGCATGCGGAGATGAAGGCAGCGGCCACGGCCAAGCCTCCCGATTGCAAGGATGTCATGAAGTCTCTCTTTTTAATAATGGATGGGCCTCGCAGCAGATTCCTGCCGCTGTCGAGCCGCTGACAGCGGCATCCACCGCAGCTGCGGGGATGCCGTGTGGGAGTCCGGCGCCTCAGATGGCGCCGGCCGCGCTCATTCGAGGCGGATGTTCTTTTGCGTGATCAGGCTGCCGTAGATGCGTGCATCGTTTTCGATGCGCCTGGCCAGCGAGGCGGCGCTGGTGTCGTCGATACGCCAGCCCTGAGCCAGCAGCTTGCTGCGGATATCGGGAGCATGAAGAATCTTTTCCAGGGCCGCGGCCAGCTTGGCGCGATGCTCGGCGGGCATGGAAGCCGGTGCCATGACCGCATTCCAGACTTCGATGTCCACATTGCCGGCACCAATCTCCGGCATGGCCGGGACGCCGGGCGCCAGCGGACTGCGCTTGCTGGAACTCACGGCCAGGGCGGCCAGCTTGCCAGACTGGACCAGCGGCATGACGGTGGAGGCCGGCAGCAAGGCCATCTGCACCTGATCGCCCATCAAGGCGTTGACCACCGCCGGGCCACCGTTATAGGGCACATGCTGCAGATTCAGGCCCATGGCTTCCTTGATCAGCTCCACGCCCAGATGGCCACCGGACCCCGTGCCCACCGAGCCGTAGTTGCCCTGGGTCCCGGTCTTGAGCGCCTTGAAATAAGCCCCTGCATTCGCGGCCATGGACTTGGGAGCCACCAGTACCAGAGGGGCCGATCCGATCATGGCCAGCGGTGCGAGATCCTTGATCGGATCGTAGGGCAGCTTGCTGTAGAGAAACTTGGAACTGGTCAGCGGGCCATTGCCGATCACGCCTATGGTGTGGCCGTCGCCGGCCTTGGCCACGGCATCAGCGCCGATATTGCCGCTGGCCCCACCCTTGTTCTCCACCACCACAGGCTGCCCCAGAGCCTTGGTCAGGGGCTCGGCCAGCAGGCGGGCCTGCACATCGGGCGAAGAGCCGCTGGCATAGCCGACGATCAGACGTATGGGGCGGGTGGGCCAGTCAGTCTTGCCCTGGGCCTGAGCCGCCAAGGGCAGGCACGCAGCGGCGCACAGCAGCAGGGCAGCCCGGCGCACGGGCATCGATTTTCTTGTCATCTTTATGTCTCCAGAATCTCAGTCTCGGATCAACAATCGGCGTATCCAGCCATCAGTTCCATCAAGGGTGGCAGGCGTCCACTGGCGGGCAGGGCCAGCTGCGAACGGTACACCCGGGTTTGCAGGCTAAAAGCCTGCTGTGCAGGCGTTTCGAGGTGATGTGCCTGCATTTGGTCGGCCCACCATTGGGCCCCCTGGGTGCATGCCGTTCCGTCCAGATGCTCGGCCAGCATGACCACCGTGAATTCCCCCTGGGCCTGCTCGGCAATGCACTCCCCGCCAACGGGGTAGTGCAAGGAACGCTCCACAGGCACCACACCCGCCATGACCCGCAGCAGACGCCCTTGCTGCACCGCCTGCTCCGCCCAGCGGGCTGCCTGCGCGGCCCAGGCCTGTACATCGGCGGTGACGGCCTTGAGCGTCGTCAGCGCCGCACCGCTGGATGCTCCAGCCTGGACCTGCAATATGCAGGGCCTGCGCATGAAAGCACTCAGGCGCGGCCTCATGCGTGCCGACCAGGGCGTGGGGTTGGCGATCACATCCGCATACTCGGCCGAGTCCAGGGCCGCCAGAGACTCCAGACCGTAGAGCGTGAAGTATCCGCAGGCGCCGACATAGCGATGGCCGTAGACAAAGCCCGGCAAACCCACGCGCTCGGGAACATGCTCGAGGGCATGCCAAGCCTCGTATTCTGCGCGAGCCTCGGGCCGGTCAATGTCGTTCCACAGGGCCAGGAAGGCGCAGCTCATGATGCAGAACCCGCGCCGGGTTGAATCAGCACCTTGCTCGCCAGCCGCGCGCGCGCCAGGTCAAAACCCCGCCCGGCCTGCGCAAGCGGCACGCGGTGGGTGATCATGAGGCGCAGCTTATCCTGATGGGTCTGCATGAATTCAACGACCTCCAGCCAGCAGCGTTCCGGCGTGCGATAGGAGCCGCGCAGCTGCTGATGACGCCGCACCAGGGCCGTCAGATCCAGCGGCACGGGGGCTGAATGAATGCCTGCAATCACAAGCACACCATGGGTCTTGAGTGCGCGCAGGGCCGGCGCCAGCACGGCCGCCGCCCCGGTGGCTTCGATCACCACGTCAAAGAAAGCTTCCTGCGTATACGCGGCAAGGGCTTCGTCGATGTCCTGCCCCTCGAAGTCCAGCAAATCCTCGAACCCCATGGAGCGCAGGACCTCCAGCCGCGCGGCATCGCCATGGCCGGCAACCACCACCTGGGCCGCCCCTGCGGCACGCGCAAACAGCGCAATGCCCTGACCGATATTGCCAGGTCCCAGGATCAGCACGCGATCGCCGGGCTGGACATTGCCCGTGCGCACGGCTTCGAAGCTCACCGACAGCGGCTCGGCCAATGCGGCAACCTCGGGGTCCACGCCGTGTGGAATCGCCACGCAATTGCGCAGGGGCACGGCCACATACTCGGCAAAGCCGCCATGGCGCATGACACCGATGCCGCGGCGGGTAGTGCAGGCATCGAAGTCGCCGGCACTGCAACTGGGGCATCTGCCGCAGGTGACCGAAGGCCGCACGGCCACCAGCTGGCCCAGGGGCAGATGCTCGGCCCCCTCGCCTCTGGCCACAATCTCGCCGCTGAACTCGTGACCCACGGTCACCGGCAGCGCGGCCTGCAAAAAGTGATAGCTCGCCGTCCAGGCATCGATATGCAGATCCGTGCCACAGACACCAGTGGAATGAACCCGCAGCAGCACCTCGCCTGCGGCAGGCGACGGCATGTCGACCTCGTTGAGCTTCAGTCCCTTGGCGGACTCGGTTTTTTGCAAGGCTTGCATGAGACAGGCAATGCATGCGTGGACATGCATCTCAAAACGAACAGGATCGGCAGTGTTGCCGCCCTTCACTCATATGTCCAACACTGATTTAATATAAAAATCATACTTTTTAAATATGGATTGATTCAGGCATGGAACTGAGACATCTGCGCTACTTCGTGGCGGTTGCCGAGCAGGGCAACGTCAGCAGGGCAGCCCGCAAGCTATTCATCGCCCAGCCGCCGCTGTCACAGCAACTCAAGCAACTTGAGGACGAGGTCGGCACGCAGCTCTTCACCCGCCTGCCGCGCGGCATGCAGCTCACCGCTGCGGGCGAATCGCTGCTGGAAGATGCACGCGTCATATTGGCGCGCGCCGAGCAAGCCCCCTTGCGAGCGCGCGAACGAGAGCGCAGCAGCCAGACCGTGCTGCGCCTGGGGCTGGTTCCCTCGGCCCTGCAGTCCCTGCTGCCCGGCTTGCTGCTGGCTGTGGCACAGGCCGGCTGTGACGTGCAGATCGAAGCCCGCGAAATGATTTCCTCCCAGCAACAGCGGGCCTTGCGCCAGGGCGAGCTGGAACTCGGCTTTGCCCGCCCCGGGCACAGGGAAGCCGACGAGCTTGAGCTGGCCAGCATTGACGACCCCTATTGCCTGGCAGTTCCGGCCTCGCACCCGCTGGCCGGAGGCAGAGGAATGCTGGATCTTCAAGCCGCCGTGCATCAGCCCTTTGTGGGCTTCACCCGCTATCAGGACACCGACTACTTCGACCGCACGGTCGCGCTGTGCGCCGAGGCCGGCTTCACTCCGCTGATACGCCACGAAGCCGGTCAGCTGGTGAATGTGCTGGCGCTCGTGGCCTGCGGTCTTGGCGTGGCCATCGTGCCGGCATCCTTCGCGATGTTCCACCGCGAGCAGATCGTGTTCCGGCCGCTTCGGGCTTCGCGCCAGGCCAGTCGGCTCGCCGTTCTGGCATCTGCCGAAGCGCTCAGGCGCAACCCCATGCTGGACCTTGTCGCCCAGCTCGCGCAATCCCAGCTACAGGCCCTGGCTGCACAGCTGGCGCAACAGGGAGCGACGGTTTTCCGACCACGGCCGGTTTGATTTATATAACCAAATCGTCTGACAACTCATGGTTTTTATAGCGACAATTACGTTAATCATGAGCATCAGCCACTACATCAAGGAAATCGGTCGCGGCACCAAGGGCGCGCGCTCTCTTTCGCGGGCCCAGGCCTGCGATCTGATGGGGCAGGTGCTGGACGGCAAGGTCAGCGATCTGGAGCTGGGCGGCTTTTGCATTGCCATGCGATTCAAGGGCGAAAGCGCCGAAGAGCTGGCAGGCTTTCTCGACGCCACCCAGCAACGTCTGCCTGTGTGGCCGCAGGCTCACAAAGCCCTGCCCGTAGTCGTCATCCCCAGCTATAACGGCTCGCGCAAGCTGGCCAACCTCACCCCGCTGCTGGCAGGTCTGCTAGCGCAAAAAGGACTGCCCGTGCTCGTGCACGGCAGCCATACCGAGGACAAGCGCCTGGGCACGGCCGAGGTATGGCGGCAACTGGGCTGGACGGCCATCGAGCGCCCCGTCGCCCTGGAGCCTGGCGACAAGGTCTGGATGCAGACCCGTCACCTGCTGGCACCGCTGGATCGGCTGCTGCAGATTCGCCGCCAGATGGGCCTGCGCAACCCCTCGCACAGCATCGTCAAACTGCTGGACCCCATCCATGGCAACAGCACCGCGCAGTCCGGGCTGGTGCTGGCCAGCTACACCCACCCGGCCTATGCCCAGCCCATGCTCCAGACGCTGGCCATGCGCGCGACCAGTGCGCTGCTGGTGCGCGGCACGGAAGGCGAGGCCGTGGCCGCCCCCCACCGCGAACCCGTGAGTACGGGTGTGATTGCCGGAGAAATCTGCTTTGAGCGTTCTTCCCTGCACAGCAGCCAGCTCGCATCCGGCACCGAGATCAGTGCCCCGGAACAAGATCTGAATGCCGAGCAGACAGCCCGGCTGACGCTGGACATCCTGAACGGCCAGCAGCCTGCGCCGGCGCCGATCGCGCAACAATTGGAACAGATACAAGCCCTGCACCAGGCCATGCAGGTCACCGATGCCGGCGCTGCCGCCAGCCGCGCCGCACTGCAAGCCTATAACCGCAGCCCGACTGAGACCCCACAATGACTGCCATTTCCCACAACCCCAATCAGCGCGGCTCGTGCACCCTGGTGGGTGCAGGCCCCGGCGACCCCGAGCTGCTGACCATCAAGGCCGCCAAGGCCATTGCCGCAGCCAGCGTGCTGTTTGTCGACGATCTGGTCAGCGACGGTGTGATGAGCCACGCCTCGCCCACTGCCCGCGTGGTCTATGTGGGCAAGCGCGGCGGCTGCAAGAGCACCCCCCAGGCCTTTATCGAAAAGCTCATGATTGCGGCCGTGCAGGACGGCGAACGCGTGGTGCGCCTCAAGGGCGGCGACCCCTTCATCTTTGGCCGTGGCGGCGAAGAGGTCGAACATCTGCGTCAGGCCGGCATCGAGGTGGATGTCATCAACGGCATCACCTCCGGCCTTGCGGGCCTGACCAGCCTGGGCGCCCCGCTGACCCACCGCGACCGCGCGCATGGCGTGCTTTTCATGACCGGCCATGCCAAGCCCGGCGACAGCGGCCCCGACTGGCGCCAGATCGCCGCCACGGCCCATGCGGCCAAGCTGACGCTGGTGATCTATATGGGAGTGAGCAGCGTCGAGCGCATCAGCAGCGAGCTGCTCAGCGGTCTGCCCGGCAGCACGCCCGTGGCCGTGATCCAGCATGCCAGCCTGCCGCAGCAGCGCCATGCGCTGACCTTTCTGAAGGATTTGCCGCAGTGCATTGCCGACCATCAGCTGGGCAGCCCCAGCATCATCGTCGTCGGCGATGTGGTCCAGGGTATTGCCGCCTGGCAGAACCAGCCCCAGGACTTGCCGCAATCAGCGGCGGCCTGAGCCAGGACCGCCCCCGGGCTGTCCTGCAGCCCGGGCGGGCGGCAAGCGCCGCCCCGACTCAGGGAGTACGAGTCTCGGCGAAGCGCTCGGCCAGCTCCTTGCGCAGCTCCTTGCGAACGATGGCGGCGTCCCAGCGGCGCTTTTCCTCGTCGGTTTCGAGCTGCAGCGGTGGCACGGGGGCAGGCTTCTTGTCATCGTCCACGGCCACCATGGTGAAGAAGCAGCTGTTCACGTGGCGCACCACCTGGCTGCGAATCTCCTCGGCAATCACCTTGATGCCGATTTCCATGGACGACTTGCCGGTGTGGTTCACGCTGGCCAGAAAAGTCACCAGCTCGCCCACATGGATGGGCTGCAGAAACATCACCTGATCCACGCTCAGCGTCACGACATAGCGGCCCGCATAGCGGCTGGCGCAGGCATAGGCAACCTGATCCAGCAGTTTCAAAATGGCGCCGCCGTGCACATTGCCGGAGAAGTTGGCCATGTCGGGCGACATGAGCACGGTCATGCTCAGCTGGTGGGATGGTGTATTCATGGGGCGCGATTCTAGAAGTGATCCATGGCACATGCAGAGGCTTGCCGCATATCCCAACAGGACAACGGGCTGGCGACTGCACAGGCATCACGACCCGCGCATTTCGGGACTTTGTCAGCCCATCCAACTCCAGTGACCGGCCATCTGGGACAATGACCGGCTTTGTTGTTCGTGCTTCAGCGCCCTGCCCGCCGTGTCCTCCACCCCACAGGTCCCCTTCCAGATTTTTGACGCCATCATCATCGGCGCCGGTGCCGCCGGCCTGTTCTGCGCGGCCCAGGCCGGCCAGCAGGGCCTGAAGGTGCTGCTGATCGATCATGCGCCCAAGGTGGCCGAGAAGATCCGCATCTCGGGCGGCGGACGCTGCAACTTCACCAACCGCGATCTGGACGTGCGTGCGCCGCACAAGCATTTTGTGGGACAGAACCCCCAGTTCTGCCGCTCGGCCCTGTCGCGCTTCACACCCGCCGACTTCATCACGTTGATGGACAGACACGGCATTGCCCACCACGAAAAGCACAAGGGCCAGCTGTTTGCCGACCATTCGGCCGAGGACATCATCGCCATGCTGCTGGCCGAGTGCACAGCGGGCGGCGTGCAGCGCTGGCAGCCTTGCCAGGTCAAGAAAGCAGTGCTTTCACCGGAAAACCCAGACACAGAAAGCGATTGCAGCTATCAGATTGAAACCGATCGTGGCCTGGTACAGGCTGCCAATCTGGTCATTGCCACCGGCGGCCTGAGCATTCCCAAGATAGGCGCCACCGACTTCGGCTACCGGCTGGCCCAGCAGTTCGATCTGCCGCTGATCGAGCGCACGCCCGGCCTGGTACCCATGACCTTCGATGGCGAAGGCTGGCAGCCCTACGCAGGCCTGGCCGGTCTGGCCCTGCCCGTGGAAATCAGCACCGGCAGCAAAAAGGAGCGCATGAGCTTCCACGAGGATTTGCTGTTCACCCATCGCGGCCTCTCCGGTCCTGCGGTGCTGCAGATCTCCAGCTACTGGAAGCCCGGCACCCCGCTGCAGATCAATCTGCTTCCTGGCGTGGATCTGGCCGAGGTGCTTGCCCAGGCCAAGCTTCACTCGCGCAAGCTGGTAGCCAACGAGCTGGCCGCCCACCTGCCCGCGCGTCTGGCCGATGCCTGGGTCAGCCGCATGCCCGAGCTGCAGCGCCCCATCAACGAGGCCGGCGACAAGGCCCTGGCCAGACTGGCGGAACAGCTGTCGCGCTGGGAAATCACCCCCACGGGCACCGAAGGCTACAAAAAAGCCGAGGTCACGCTGGGCGGCGTGGACACCAAGGTGCTGTCCCAGCAAACCATGGAGTGCAAGAGCCGCCCGGGCCTGTACTTTATCGGGGAGGTGGTGGACATCACCGGCTGGCTGGGCGGCTACAACTTCCAGTGGGCCTGGGCCAGTGCCGCTGCCTGCGCCCAGGCCATGGCGGAAAAGCAGTCGCTACAGGCTTGAGCAACTGAAATCGGAGCGGCGGCCCACCATGCGCTCAGACCGTAAACTCCGGGCCTTCGTAGTGCTCGGCAACCTTGAGCTGCCCCGAGGAGATGGCTGCGGACGCCCTGGCCACGCGCTCGCGCACAGCGGGCGCCACTGCCTCTCCCATGGTCAGGCGTACGGCAGCCGGATCGCTCAGACCGATCTTGCGAATACCCGGGCCGGGTGCACCGCGCTCCTGCATGTCCTTGACGGCCAAGAACGCGCCAATGCCCACATCGGCCCAGGCGGAAGCGACGAACACCTGCGGATCCACCGTAGTCCAGTCGATCACATTGCCGATCTGGCGCGTGCCCGCCTCACGGCAGGCCTGGGTCACGCCATCGCGGCCGGAGTTGAGCATGGTGAAGATCACATCGGCACCGGCTGCCATCTGGGCCCTGGCAATGCGGTGCGACAAGGCGTTGTCGTCCTGATCGCCAGAGAAGTTCGTCAGCAGCTTGACCTTGGGATCGGTATCGCGCACGCCGGCCGCATAGGCGGCACGTCCCTTGAGTCCTGGGAGCACCCGAATGCCCGACATATGACCGACCACACCGGTCCTGGTGGTCAGCGCCGCCAGCACTCCGGCCAGATAGGCCGACTCTTCCTGCAGCACGTCATAGCTGCAAAGATTGCGCCCCTGCACCGCGCCCTGGGTCACGACGAACTGGGTCCTGGGAAAGCGCGCCGCAACGTCGGCTGCGGCCTGATTGTTCTGCCCGCCATGGGCAATCACCAGTTGTGCGCCCTGGCCCGCGAGTTGCGCGAGAGCCGGCTCCAGCAACTCCTTCCTGGGCGCCATGCCGTCGAGAAAACGGGTCTGCACGCCCAGCTCCTGGCGCGCTTTTTCCAGGCCGCGCCATCCGGCCTCCATAAAGCCCTTGTCGCTGCGTGAGCCCGCAAACAGACCGCCCACCACCAGAGAATTGCCGGCCGCAGCAGCGCCCGGAGCCTGGGCCTTGCCGGCACAGGCCGTCAGCGCCAGCAGGCCGGGGACGGCGATGGCCGAAGCCATCCATTGACGACGCGAAACCGATGAGGAATGAGAAGCGCTGGACAAGATGAAAGCTCCTTGGACACGGAAAAGACAGCGATGCGCACAGGCACCAGGTCACTCGCCTCCTGACTTGAATCAAGAAACAGAGCTCTTAAACTGTATGCAATTTCCGTGCACAAGATGCTCCACACAAACCCCAGATCCCAGCGACACCGGCGTGGGCTTGGGCAGCCCGGCTAGGGCCTGCACCTTGCGCGCAGCAAAGGCATAAAGACAGTCACAAGCGCACAATGGCGGCGCCTGGATCGGGGCATTGGCAACGCCAGCCTGCTGCGGCAAAGCCCTGTCATCCCGGCCAGCGCAAGATTGCTTGGCTGCGCTATGCAGACGCAGCCCAAGTCTTGGTCTATAATGCTCGACTTTGCTGGCATTACCCCGTCGGCCATACTAGTTAAAAAGTGGCGGGGAAACCGCTGTACACGGCTCTCAGGCCCGATCTTCCCGAGAACCCTCTGTCAGCACAGATATATCTGGAAATTAAATGACTACCATCCGCGTCAAAGAAAACGAGCCCTATGAAGTTGCCCTGCGCCGCTTCAAGCGCACCATCGAAAAGCTGGGTCTGCTGACCGATCTGCGTGCTCGCGAGTTCTACGAAAAGCCCACAGCCGAGCGCAAGCGCAAGAAGGCTGCTGCCGTGAAGCGTCACTACAAGCGCGTTCGCAGCATGCAACTGCCTAAGAAGCTGTACTAATCGTTGATTAGGACCAGTCGGCCTTAAAACAGCCGCAAACCCGCGCTCGGGACGCCAGGCGCGGGTTTTTTGTTTTCTGGCCACTGCCAAGCCTGCCCGGCTGCGCAGTGACCTCCCAGCGCATGGACAGTCGGCGCCATTCACATCGCGGACTGCCATTCGCCCACCCCAAGGAGAAAGCCATGAGCCTGAAAGCCCAGATTATCGAAGACATGAAGACCGCCATGCGTGCCAAGGACAGTGCACGCCTGGGCACCATCCGCCTGCTGCAGGCCGCGATGAAGCAAAAGGAAGTGGACGAGCGCATCGAGCTCGACGACGCGGCCGTCATCGCCATCGTCGACAAGCTGATCAAGCAGCGCAAGGACTCCATCGCCGCCTTCGAAGCCGCCAATCGCAGCGATCTGGCCGATGTGGAAAAGGCCGAAATGGAAGTGCTCAAGGTCTATCTGCCCGAACGCATGGGCGAAGCCGAGATCACCGCGGCCGTGCAGGCCATCGTGGCCGAACTGGGCGCCTCCGGCCCCGGCGACATGGGCAAGGTGATGGGCGCCGTCAAGACCCAGCTGGCCGGCAAGGCCGATATGGGCCTGGTGTCCGCTGCCGTGAAGGCCGCGCTGACCCAATAATTGGCAACCGGCCTGAGCCGCCATGCGGTATCAGGCTCAAAAACAGAAGCTGCTTGCGCTTGCTGTGCATATTTTTCAGATTCAAAAGACTCTGAA
The DNA here is from genome assembly GCF_000739375.1 of Comamonas testosteroni TK102. Taxonomy (NCBI): domain Bacteria; kingdom Pseudomonadati; phylum Pseudomonadota; class Betaproteobacteria; order Burkholderiales; family Comamonadaceae; genus Comamonas; species Comamonas testosteroni. The sequence continues at coordinate 4,378,553 of NZ_CP006704.1, forward strand.
ATTTATGTATATCAATCGATAGCAGCTTCTTTTTTCATAGCACTCCTGAATCCCGTGGGCGCCTGTTTGCTGAAGAACTCCTGCAGGAACTCGACGCAGACCCGCACCTTGGCCGAGCGCTCCAGCCGCGTCGGATAGACCGCCCAGATATTCGCCTGCTGCTGCCACTCGGGCAGCAGCTGCAGCAGGTGCCCGGCCTGCAGATCGGCCGCCACATCCCAGAGCGAGCGCAGCACGATGCCATGGCCGTCGCGCGCCCATTGCACGGCCATCTCGCCATGATTGGTGGACAGCGGCCCGGTCACTTTCACGCTGCGCTCCTGACTGCCCGAGCGCAGTTTCCAGACACCGAAGGGATGGTCACGCTCCTTGATGACCAGGCAGTCATGCGCAGCCAGCTCGTCGAGCGTGCGCGGACTGCCACGCCGCTGCACATAGGCCGGGGCCGCGCACAGCACGCGATGGTTGTCGGCCAGATGGCGGGCAATCAGATGCGGCGCGATCTCGTCGCCCACGCGCACATCGAGATCGAAGCCTTCGGCCGCGACATCGACGATGCGGTCAAACACCTCCAGGCGCAGTTGCAGCGCCGGATATTGCGCAATCAGCTGCGACAGCGCAGGCGCCACCACATGGCGGCCAAAGCCGAAGCTGGTGGACACCCGCAGCAGGCCGCGCGGCTGGCGACGCGTCACATCCACCTCCTGCAGCAGATGCTCGACCTCGTCCAGAATGCGCTGCGCCCAGTGGTAGACGCGCTCGCCCTGCTCCGTGACAGCGACCCGCCGTGTGGTGCGATGCAGCAGCTTCACGCCCAGCTCCTGCTCCAGCAGGCGGATGCGCTTGCTGACAAAGGCCGGCGAAGCATTGTGCGCGGCCGCAGCCTCGGCAAAGCTGGCTTTGCGCACCACGGTGGTGAAGACACGCAGGTCTTCGGGCGAGGGCATTTTCTGCACGATCTGTAAACAATCAGGCCACGATCAGTCAATTGTATTCAGTTATGCAGGGTGCAGAATACCGCCAGGCACAGGCTGAGCCGCTGCCTCGCCACCCAACACATTCATGAGAGAGCACCATGTCCACTCCCAAAAAGATTGCAGTCATCGCCGGCGACGGCATCGGCAAGGAAGTCATGCCCGAAGGCCTGCGCGCGCTGGAAGCCGCAGCCAGGCGCTTCGACCTGCCGCTGGAGTTCCACCATTTCGACTGGGCCCACTGCGACTACTACGCCGAACACGGCCAGATGATGCCCGACGACTGGAAGGCCCAGCTCTCGGACATGGATGCCATCTTCTTCGGCGCCGTGGGCTGGCCCGCCACCGTGCCCGACCATATCTCGCTGTGGGGCTCGCTGCTCAAGTTCCGCCGCGAATTCGACCAGTACATCAACCTGCGCCCGGTGCGCCTGTTCGAAGGCGTGCCCTGCCCCCTGGCCGGCCGCAAGCCCGGTGACATCGACTACTACGTGGTGCGCGAGAACACCGAGGGCGAGTACACCGCCCTGGGCGGCATCATGTTTGAAGGCACGGACCGCGAGATCTGCATCCAGGAATCGGTCTATAGCAAGCATGGCGCCGACCGTCTGCTCAAGTACGCCTTCGATCTGGCCCAGAGCCGCGCCAAGAAGCACGTGACGCTGGCCACCAAGAGCAACGGCATCGCCATCAGCATGCCCTGGTGGGACAAGCGCGCCGACGATGTGGCCAAGGACTACCCCGAAGTCACGCTGGACAAGCAGCACATCGACATCCTGACCGCCCGCTTCGTGCTGCAGCCCGGCCGCTTCGACGTGGTGGCCGCCACCAATCTGTTTGGCGACATCCTGTCCGACCTGGGGCCTGCCACCACGGGCACCATCGGCCTGGCACCATCGGCCAACCTCAACCCCGACCGCACCTTCCCCTCGCTGTTCGAGCCCGTGCACGGCTCGGCACCCGACATCTACGGCAAGAACATCGCCAACCCCATTGCCATGGTCTGGTCGGGCGCGCTGATGCTGGACTTCCTGGGCCGCAGCGAAGGTGCCTGGCGCCAGGCCCACGACACCATCGTGGCCGCCATCGAGCACACGATCAAGGCCGGTCCGCTGACGCCCGATCTGGGCGGCAAGGCCAACACCACCGAGGTGGGCGAAGCCATCGCCGCGGCCATCGCCAACGCCTGATGACTCCGGGCTGGCCCCAGCCGGCCTGATTCAAGATGAGAAGCGCCCTGCGCAGGCTGAACCTGCACCGGGGTGCTTTTGCACGCCTGCACGCCCAGGGCCACCGGCTGCGGCGACCTAGGCTTCAGACCGCGGTCTGGCTTTGGCTTGTGAAGCCGATTTGCTGGCCGACCGGGCCCGGGCATTGCGCTGCGCAGCGGCCTGCACCAGCGCCTGGAACGCTGCGCCGTCGAGCGCTTCGCCGACATGCAGGTCTATGGCCCGGCGCGTGGTGCCTTCAAGACTGGCATTGAACAGGCCGGCCGGATCGGCCAGGGCCGCGCCATGCGCGAAGGTCAGCTTGACCACGGCCTTGTAGGTCTCGCCCGTGCACAGAATGCCGTCCTGCGACCATACAGGCGTTCCGCGCCATTTCAGCTCTTCCACCACGGCGGGCAGAGCCTCGTGGATCAGCGCGCGCACGCGAGCCAGCATGGCGCCGCGCCAGTCGTCCAGGCTGGCAATCCTGGCATCGATCAGAGCCGACGCCTCGGGACCGCTGACGGGCCCGGTGGAGGACGCGGGTAGCGAGGTGCTCATGGACAGCTCTCCTTCATCAATTTGGTCCCATGCGCAGGGCCCGGCACGGCAGGTGAAACGCCGCCCTGCGGACTTGCCGATGGTGCCGGGCTCAGCCCTGTCCCCTGGCCACCTCGCGCAGGCATTCGACCAGCAAGCCCGTGGTCGGCGTCAGCGGCTGGCCGCGCAAGGTGATCAGCCCCACGGGTGGCAGATCGATGGGCACGGCCAGATCCAGCATGGCCAGTGTACCCAGGGCCGCATGGCAGCGGGCCACGCCACGCGCCATGAAGGCCACAGCGCCGCGCTGGTGCACAAAGGTCAGCTGCGAGAGAAAGGACGCGGTCTCCACGATGTCGGCCGGCGGATGCAGGCCGTGGGCATAGAACTGCTGCTCCAGCTTCACGCGCAGCGAGGCCCAGGGCGGCGGCAGCACGCAGGGCTGGTCCGCCAGGGCCTGCCAGCTGGCCGCGCCCGGCGCCAGCAGCGCATGACCGGGCCGCACCACGGCCACCATGGGATCGTCGTACAGCGCCTCGGTCTCCAGGTCGGGCGCGGCATAGCCGGGCTCCAGCCGCCCCACGAACAGATCCAGCTCCCCCAGGCGCAGCTTGGGCAGCAGGCGCGTCAGATCCCCCTCCTCCACCATTACCGTGGTCTGGTCCGAACGCGCCTTGAGCCGCTCCACGGCACTCGCCAGCAGTACCGGCGTGGCCACCACCATGGCACCCACGCTGGTGCGCCCGCGCGCGCCGCTGGCCTCGGCGGCCATCTCGTCGCGCGTCCGCTCGAAACCGGCCAGCACCGAGCGCGCAAACCGCACCATGCTGACGCCGGCTGCCGTGGGCTCGGTGCCGCGCGTGGAGCGCTCGAACAGCGCCATGCCCAGCATGCGTTCGACCTCGGCCAGGGTCTTGGAGACGGCGGGCTGGGTCACGGCCAGAAACTCGGCCGCGCGGCCCAGGTGACGAAACTGGTCCAGTGCCACCAGCAGCTGCAGATGGCGCAGCTTGAGGTTGGAGCGCAGCACACGATCGATCTTGCTCATGGGGCTTCATTACTTATTAGTTATGAAGAGAGTCTATCTTTTCATTGGATTGTCATGGAGCAGTTTTGAACAATCGGGGCTAGCAGTTCAAATAACGACAGGAGACACGCGATGATCCCCCCACGCAGCAGCCGGCGCAGCTTTGTGCTCGGCGCCCTCGGCGCAGCCACGCTCGGAACTTCCTCCCGCCTGCTGGCCCAGACCTGGCCCGAGCGCCCCATCACCTTCATCTGCCCCTGGCCTGCCGGCGGCACGGCCGACCAGTCCATGCGCGCGCTGTGCACCGTGGCCGGCCGTATCCTGGGCCAGGCGATTGCCGTGGAAAACCGCGCCGGAGCCTCCGGCATGATCGGCTCCAAGGCTCTGTCCTCGGCCAAGCCCGACGGCTACACCATCGGCCAGATCCCGATCTCGGTCACGCGCTTTTCCCAGCTGGGCACGCTGCAGGCCGATCCGCGCAAGGATTACACCTATATCGCGCGCACCTCGGGCCAGACCTTCGGCATCGCCGTGCCGGCCAACTCGCGCTTCAAGACCCTGCAGGACTTCGTCGCCGCCGCCAAGGCCAAGCCCGGCAGCATCACCTACGCCCACGCCGGCGTGGGCGGCGCCACCCATGTGGGCATGGAGGAATTTGCGGCCGCAGCCGGCATCCAGCTCAGCCATGTGCCCTACAAGGGCGGCGCCGAGGCGCTGCAGGGCGTGCTGGGCGGCCATGTCGATGCGCTGGCCGACTCCAGCTCCTGGGCCCCGCATGTCGAAGCCGGCAAGCTGCGCCTTCTTGCCACCTGGGGCGAGCAGCGCACGCCGCGCTTCAAGGACGTGCCCACGCTCAAGGACCTGGGCTACAACGTGGTCGTCGATGCGCCCAACGGCATCGGCGCGCCCAAGGGCCTGCCGCCCGCCGTCGAAGCCAAGCTGCGCGATGCCTTCCGCCAGGCCGTGGCCAGCCCCGAGTTCAAGTCCGTGGCCGAAAGGCTGGACGCGCCCTTGCTCTACCTGGATGGCCCCGACTACGCCAGGTATGTGAGCACGGTCTACCAGAAGGAAACCGTGCTCATCGACAAACTCAAACTGCGCGACCTGATGCGCTGACGCGCCGCGTCCCCACCGCCTCAGGCCCGCCATCCCCGGACTCCAAGATGCTCTCCTCCTCTTCCTCCCTGCTGCACCTGCACCCCAACGACAACGTGCTGGTGGCCAAGACCGCCCTGGCCCTGGGCCAGGACATTCCCGAGCTGGGAGTGCGAACGCGCGCCCAGGTGCCGGCCGGACACAAGATCGCGGCACGCCGCATCGCCGAGGGCGAGCAGGTCAAGAAGTACGACACGGTGATCGGTGTCGCCACACGCGACCTGGAGCCTGGCGACTATGTGCACAGCCACAACCTCAAGCTGGTGGACTACTACCGCGACCCGTCGTTCGGTGCCGACGTACGGCCCGTGGACTACGTGCCCGAGGAAGAGCGCGCCACTTTCCAGGGGTTTGTGCGAGCAGGTGGCGGCGTGGGCACGCGCAACTTCATCGGCATCCTGTCCTCGGTCAACTGCTCGGCCACCGTGATCAAGCGCATCGCCGCCCACTTCACGCCCGAGCGGCTGGCAGCCTTTCCCAATGTGGATGGCGTGGCCGCCTTTGCCCAGAGCAGCGGCTGCGGCATGTCCTCGCCCAGCGAGCACTTCGACGTGCTGCGCCGTACCCTCGCCGGCTATGCGCGCCACCCCAACCTGGCGGGCGTGCTCATCGTGGGTCTTGGCTGCGAGCGCAACCAGGTCGATGCCTTGGTGGATTCGCAAGGCCTCAAGGAAGGTCAGTTGCTGCGCACTCTGGTGATGCAGGAAGTGGGTGGCACGCGCGCCACCATCGAGGCAGGTATTGCCGCCATCGAGGAAATGCTGCCCATCGCCGACCAGGCCCAGCGCAGCACCGTCAGCGCCGCCCACCTCAAGATCGGCCTGGAATGCGGCGGCTCGGACGGCTTTTCGGGCATCACGGCCAACCCCGGCCTGGGCGCAGCCATGGACATTCTGGTGCGCCACGGCGGCACGGCCATTCTGTCCGAGACCCCCGAGATCCACGGCGTGGAGTTCATGCTCACGCGCCGCGCCATCAGTCCCGAAGTCGGCCAGAAGCTGCTGGACCGCCTGGCCTGGTGGGAACGCTACGCAGCCGGCCAGAACGCCCAGTTCAACGGTGTGGTCGGCCACGGCAACCAGGCCGGCGGCCTGGCCAACATCTTTGAAAAATCTCTGGGCAGTGCCATGAAGGGCGGCACCACACCGCTGCGCGCTGTCTATGAATATGCCGAGCCCATCACCGAACACGGCTTCGTCTTCATGGACTCGCCGGGCTACGACCCGGTGGCCTCCACTGGCCAGATCGCCAGCGGCGCCCAGCTGATCTGCTTCACCACGGGCCGCGGCTCCATGTTCGGCAGCAAGCCCGCACCCACCATCAAGCTGGCCAGCAACACGCCGATGTACCAGCGCCTGCAGGAAGACATGGACATCAACTGCGGCGTGGTCGTCGACGGAGAGCTGACCGTGCCCGAGCTGGGCCAGCAGATCTTCGAGCAGATCCTGCGCCATGCCAGCGGCGAACAGACCAAGAGCGAAGTCCTGGGACTGGGTGACCATGAATTCGTGCCCTGGCACCTGGGCATCGTGAGCTGAGGAAAACGCATCTTCCAGAGCTTTGCGCCCTTATCCGATCTTCACTTTCTGCGATTTTCACCATGAACGCCACGCCACTCAGACTGCAACGCACCGAACTGCAGCGCAGCGCCAACTTCATCGCCGGCGCCTGGACACCCGCTGCCAGCGGCGCCAGCTTTGCCGTGACCGATCCGGCCACGGGCAGCACCATTACCGACGTACCCGATTCCGGTGCGGTCGACGCGCGCGCCGCCGTGGATGCCGCCCAGGCGGCGCTGCCAGCCTGGCGCAAGCTGCCGGCCAAGCAACGCGCCGCCATCATCAAGCGCTGGAACGACCTGGTGCTGGCCCATCAGGACGATCTGGGCACGCTGATCTCGCTGGAGCAGGGCAAGCCGCTGGCCGAAGGCAAGGGCGAAGTGGCCTATGCCGCCAGCTACATCGAATGGTTCGGCGAGGCCGCCACGCGCATGAACGGCGAAGTCATTCCCGCGCCCGTGCCGGGCCGGCGCATGCTCGCCCTGCGCGAGCCCGTGGGCGTGGTCGCCGCCATCACGCCCTGGAACTTCCCGGCCGCCATGATCGCGCGCAAGATCGCGCCGGCACTGGCTGCGGGCTGCACCGTGGTCTGCAAGCCGGCCGAGGACACGCCGCTGACTTCACTGGCCCTGGTGCTGCTGGCGCACGAAGCCGGAGTGCCGGCCGGGGTGCTCAACATCGTCACGGCCTCGCGCGAGCGCACGCCCGGGGTGGTGGACCAGTGGCTGGACGACAGCCGTGTGCGCAAGATCACCTTCACCGGCTCCACGCCCGTGGGCAAGCACCTGGCGCGCCGCAGCGCCGACACACTGAAAAAGCTCTCGCTGGAGCTGGGCGGCAATGCGCCCTTCATCGTTTTCGAGGATGCCGATGTGGCAGCCGCCGTGGACGGCTTCATGGCCGCCAAGTTCCGCAACGGCGGCCAGACCTGCGTCTGCCCCAATCGCGTCTTTGTGCACCGCTCGGTGTACGAGGCCTTTGCCCAGCAGCTCAGCGCCCGCGTGGCAGCCTTGCACGTGGGCCCGGCCAGTGACCCGGCCTCGCAGATCGGCCCCATGATCAACGACCGCGCCGTCGAGAAGATCGCCCGCCATGTGGAGGACGCGGTGGCCAAGGGCGCCAAGGTACTCACCGGCGGCAAGCGCCTGACGGATCTGGGCCCCACCTACTTCGCCCCCACCGTGCTCTCGGGCGCCACTGCCTCCATGGCCTGCGCCTGCGAAGAAACCTTCGGGCCCGTGGCTCCGCTGACCGTGTTTGACGACGAGGCCGAGGTCATCGCCGCCGCCAACGACACGCCGTTCGGTCTGGCCGCCTATTTCTACAGCCAGGACATGCGCCGCATCTGGCGTGTCGCCGATGCCCTGGAATCGGGCATCGTGGGCGTCAACGAAGGCGCGCTGGCCGCAGAGGCCGCCCCCTTTGGCGGCGTCAAGGAGTCGGGCTACGGCCGCGAAGGCTCCACTCACGGGCTCGACGATTACCTGCATATCAAATACGTCTGCCAGGGACAACTGGATTGACGCAACACGGTCGCTAGAACCATTCACAACAGGAGACAAACCATGAGCAAATCCCGATACATCACCCGCAGGCCCGTACTGGGCGCGCTGGCAGCACTGGCCCTGGCCGGTGCCATGCCGCTGGCACAGGCCCAGGGAAACTTCCCGAGCAAGCCCATCACCTTTGTGGTGCCCTATCCTGCGGGCGGCGCCAATGACATGCTGGGGCGGCTGGTCGGCCAGAAGATGGGGGAGGTACTGGGAACCGCCAGCGTGGTGGACAACCGGCCTGGTGCCGGGGCCTTGCTGGGCGCGGGCATCGTGGCGCGCGCGCCGGCCGACGGCTACACGCTGCTTGTCGGCGGCCTGGCCACGCACGCCGCCAGCCCGCATCTGATCAAGACCGAGTACGACCCCGTCAAGGACTTCGAGCCCATCGGCATGATCGGCAGCGCCCCCATCATCGCCATCACCGCCAACGACTCGCCCTACAAATCGCTCAAGGATGTGGTGGAAGCGGCCCGCAAGGACCCGCAGGCCGTGATGTACGGCTCCTCGGGCAACGGCTCGCCGCTGCACCTGGCCGGCGAACTGTTCGTGTCCATTGCCAAGGTCCCCATGACCCACGTGCCCTACAAGGGCGGCAATGCCCACATCGTGGATCTGATCGGCGGGCGCATTCCGGTCATCTTCGATACCGCGACCAACTCCATGCCCCTGCTGCGCGGCGGCAAGGTGCGCGCCCTGGCCGTGGGCTCCACCACCCGTCTGCCCGAGCTGCCCAATGTGCCGACCTTCGCCGAAGCCGGCTACCCGCAGTTCGAGTTCTCGGCCTGGTACGCACTGTTTGCTCCGTCCAAGACCAGCGCCGATGTCAGCGCCAAGCTCTCCGGTGCACTGGCCAAGGCCCTGAAGCAGCCAGAGGTGGTCTCCAAGCTGCGCGATCTGGGCGTGACCCCGGGCAGCGGCGATGCCACAGAGCTGCGTGCCTTCGTGCCCCGTGAATACCAGCGCGTGGGCGGTCTCATCAAGACAGCGAAGATCAAGGCCGATTGACATGCCCGAGCGGCTATGCCGCTTCCCCGCAGCAGGTGAGACTCCCACGTCTACTCGCTGCGGGGCGGCACGGGCTGCATGGGCGGCACTGGCTATTGCCAGGCCCCATCCATCGGCCCGCACCGCAAACAGGAACATTGAAGACAGCACACTGTCATGACAAACCAAGGAAAACCAATGCTTGATGGATTGCTGCGCCCACATGCCGAGGACCCGGACCGCCTGGTGGCGGACCTGCCTTCGCCCTGTGTGCAGGCCCATGCCGCCAATCTGATGGTGCTGGACGACGGCACCCTGGGCTGCGTGTGGTTCGGCGGCTCCATGGAAGGCCGCTCCGACATCTCGGTCTTCATGTCGCGCCTTGCCCCCGGTGCCGCGCAGTGGTCCGAGCCCACCCAGCTCTCCCACGATGCCGAACGCTCGGAACAGAACCCCGTGCTGTTTCCCGCACCGGGCGGCGAACTGTGGCTGCTGCACACGGCCCAGCACTCGGGGCATCAGAACACCTCGGTGGTGCGCCGGCGCCTGTCTCGCGACCAGGGCCTGAGCTGGGAGCCCACCGAGACGCTGGCCGATGCCCCAGCCGGCACCTTCGTGCGCCAACCCATCCATGTACATACGGACGGCAGCTGGCTGCTGCCGGTCTTCCACTGCCGCGCCCAGCCGGGCCAGGCCTGGGACGGCAGCCTCGACGACAGCGGCGTGCTGCGCTCGGCAGATCAGGGACGCAGCTGGCAGCGCATTGCCGTGCCCGGCAGCCTGGGCTGCGTTCACATGAACATCGTGCAGGCTTCGGACGGCGGCCTGCTGGCGTTCTTTCGCAGCCGCTGGGCCGACCATGTCTACCGCAGCCGCAGCGACGACGGCGGCCTGAGCTGGCAGGAGCCCGAGGCCACGGAGCTGCCGAACAACAACTCATCCATCCAGGCCCTGCGCCTGGCCGACGGGCGTCTGGCCATGATCTTCAACGCCAGCAGCGCCGCCGATGCCACGCAGCGGCGCGAGTCGCTGTATGACGAGCTGGGCGACAGCTCGGCAACGCCGGCCAAGGCTGCAGCCGGCGAGCGCCGCGCGTTCTGGGGTGCTCCGCGTGCGCCCATGACGCTGGCCCTGTCGGCCGACGACGGTCTGAGCTGGCCCTGGCAGCGCAACCTCGAGGTGGGCGACGGCTGGTGCATGAGCAATGATTCCGAGCGCGGCCGCAACCGCGAATATTCCTACCCCTCCATCCGCCAGGGCGCCGACGGCGCGCTGCATCTGGCCTATACCGTGTTCCGCCAGCATATCCGCCATGTGCGCGTGCAGCCGGACTGGGTGAACGAACAAGCATGACCACAACCTCCACTTCATTCAATGTTCTCGTCACCGCCGAGCACTGGGCGCCCGAAGCCCAGGCCGTGGTGCAGCAAGCCGGCGGACAGATCCATTTCATGGCCGAGCCCATCACTGCGCAAAGCCTGGCCCAGCAGCTGGCGCAGACCGGCGCCCAGGCCCTGGTGCTGCGCGGCTCCAAGCCTGTGAGCGCCGCCGTGCTGCGGGCGGCCCCCGCCTTGCGCATCGTGGCCAAGAACGGAGCCGGCGTGGACAGCGTGGACATGGAAGCTGCGCGTACCCAAGGCGTGGCCGTGGCCGTGGCACAGGCCGCCAATGCCCCTGCTGTTGCCGAGCATGCACTGGCGCTGATGCTGGCGCTGGTGCGCCAGTTGCCCCAGCTGGACCAGCAGGTGCGCGCCGGCGGTTGGGCCGGCAGCAACTGGCAGGGCCGCGACTTCCGCGGCTCCACGGTGGGCATCGTCGGCTATGGCGCCATCGGCCGCGCCACCGCGCAGCTGGCTGCGGCCCTGGGCGCCAAGGTGCTGGTGCTGCGCCCCGCAGGCCAGGCAGACGACTTTGACTGCGAACCCGACCTGCGCCGGCTGCTGCCCCGCGTGGACATACTGAGCCTGCACTGCCCGCTGACCGAGCAGACACGCGGCCTGATAGGCGCGAACGAACTGGCGCTGCTGCGCCCGGGCAGCCTGCTGATCAACACGGCACGCGGCCCCGTGGTCGACGAGGCCGCACTGCTGGCGGCACTGGAAAGCGGCCATCTGGGTGGCGCCGGACTCGACACCTTCGACATCGAGCCGCTGCCCCAGGGCCATCCGCTGGCCCGGTTGCCGCAGGTGCTGCTGACGCCGCATGTGGCCGGCGTGACGCGCCAGGCGGCGCTGCGCGTGGCGACGCTGACCGCCGCCAATATCGTCGACCACCTGGCAGGCAGGCCACTGCCCGCCGGCCACCTGCTGTGAACCAGTGCCTCCTGCATCGCCGTGGCCCCATGCCACGCCATGAATAGTCAAACCGAGAAAAGCATGCCTGCATACAACCCGTTCAAGACCGCCCTCTGCGCCCGCCAGCCCCAGATCGGACTATGGCTGTCCATGGCCGACCCCTATCTGGCCGAAGCCGCCGCCACCACGGGCTATGACTGGCTGCTGATCGACGGCGAGCATGCGCCCAACGATCTGCGCAGCACCCTGGGCGCCCTGCAGGCAGCAGCCCCGCACCCGGCCCAGCCCGTGGTGCGCGTGGTGGAAGGCAGCACGGCCCTGATCAAGCAGATGCTGGACATCGGCGTCAAGACGCTGCTCGTGCCCATGGTGGACACGGCAGACCAGGCCCGGGCCATCGTGGCCGCCACGCAATACCCGCCCCTGGGCGTGCGCGGCGTCGGCAGTGCCGTGGGACGCGCCTCTCAATGGAGCAGCCGCACCGACTATCTGAATGTGGCCGACGACGAGGTCTGCCTGCTGGTGCAGGCCGAGACCACCACAGCCCTGCAGAATCTCGAAGCCATCTGCGCCGTGGATGGCGTGCATGGCGTCTTCATAGGCCCGGCCGACCTGGCCGCCTCCATGGGCCACCGCGGCAACCCCGGCCACCCTGAAGTGCAGGCTGCCATCGAGGCGGCGATGCGGACCATCATTGCCAGCGGCAAGGCGGCAGGTACGCTGACCTCTGACCCCGCGCTGGCACAGCGTTACCTGGATCTGGGCTGCAGCTTTGTGGCCGTGGGCGTGGACCTGCTGATGTTCGTGAACGCCGCGCGCAGGCTGCGCAGCCAGTTTGCCGGCGCAACCGTCGCCGCTCCGGCTCGGCCTGGTGCGGCCTACTAAAGCCAGGTAACCGGCGCAGCAGCCTCGGCCGGGCCCGCACCGGCCTGCAGGCTGCGTTGTCGTCAATCATCAAGTCAGCCAGATGTGAGACTGCCAAGCCCCACATCCCAGCTGACGCGCCTCATGCACCTGCCAGCAGCGGCAAGTTCATGCGGCCATGGCACCGTAGGCCGTCTGCACCGGGGAGGCTGCGTTGGCAGCCAGCCAATGCTCGAACTCCTGCGGCGCCAGCGGCCTGGCGAACAGAAAGCCCTGTGCCACCGGATAGCCCTGCTCGCACAGCATCACGCTCTGCGTCGGCGTCTCCACGCCTTCGGCCACCACGGTCAGGTGCAGGCTCTTGCCGATGCCCAGGATGGCACTGCTCAGTGCCCGGGCCGCTTCGTCGTGCTCAAGATCGGCCACAAAGCTGCGATCGAGCTTGAGTTCGCTGACCGGCAGTCGGCGCAGATAGCTGAGGCTGGAATAGCCGGTGCCGAAATCGTCCATGGACAGACGCACGCCATGTGCATGCACCTCGTTGATGGTCTTCATGGTGCTGGGATTGGTGTCCAGCAGAATGCTTTCCGTCAGCTCCAGGGTCAGATCCTGCGGCACCAGGTCGTTGCGGTCCAGCGTGTCGGCGATCATCCGCGGCAGGTCCAGGTTGTGAAAACTCGATGGCGACAGATTGACCGACACCGCAGGGACTTCCAGCCCCTTGGCACGCCACTGCGACAGCTGGCGGCAGGCCTCCTCCAGCGCCCAGCTTCCCAGGTCGGCAATCAGCCCGCATTCTTCGGCCAGCGGGATAAAGCGGGCAGGCGAAATCTCGCCCAGCTCCGCATGGCTCCAGCGCGCCAGGGCCTCCACGCCATACAGACGGCCGGTGGCCATCTCGATCTGGGGCTGATAGTGCAGGCGCAGGCCACCGCTTTTGAGCGCCTTGCGCAGTGCAGTCTCCAAGGCCAGTCGCTCCTGCGCCAGACGGTTCATTTCGCTGCTGAAGAAGCAGAAACGGCCCCGCCCCTTGCTCTTGGCCTGGTACATGGCCATGTCGGCCCTGTGCACCAGGGTCTCCATATCCCGGCCATCCGAGGGGAACATGGCTATGCCGATGCTGGCGGAAATGGCCAGCGAGGTATCGGCAATGTTCAGGGGCTCGGCCAGCAGCTCCTGCAGGCGTTCGATGGTATTGGCCACATATTCCGCATCGCAGTGCGGCAGCACGGCCACGAATTCGTCGCCCGACAGGCGCCCGGCAATATCGGAGCTGCGCAGCACGCGCTGCAGTCGCGCCGCGACACTGCGCAGCAGTTCATCCCCCACAGGATGGCCCAGAGAGTCATTGACCTGCTTGAAGCGGTCCAGATCGATGAACAGCACGGCCAGTTGCGCATCGTGGGTCGCGGCCGAGGCAATCGCCTGATCGGCCTTGGCCTGCAGCAGGCTGCGGTTGGGCAATCCGGTCAGGCCGTCGTAGAAAGCCAGCTGGCGGATGCGTGCGCGCGACAGTTCGCGCTCCAGGGCCAGGGCACAAAGGTGGATGCAGGCATCCACGAGCTGCTGGTGAAACGCCGAGGCGCCGCCCGTCAGCGGCTCCCGGTAATAGAACGCGAAAGTGCCTATCGGCTTGCCCTCGCTGTTGCAGATAGGCGTGGACCAGCAGGCCTTGAACCCCAGCGGCAGGATCAGGTGCCTGAAATCAGCCCACAGCGGATCCTGCCCGATATCGTCCACCTGCACCGGCGCATTGAGCCATGCCGCGGTTCCGCAGGAGCCCACTTTCGGGCCTACGGCCAGTCCGTCGAGCAGCGCCGAATAAGACTGGGGCAGGCTTGGCCCGGCCAGAGGATGAAGCAGACCCTGGGCATCGACTTCGAGAATCGATGCCGTCACCTCGGGCGCGATTCTCTCGACTTCCAGGCACACCATCTCCAGCACCTCCACCAGTGGCCGCTCGCGCGCCATGGCTTCCAGCACGCGGTGCTGCAGGGCCTCGTGCATCTTGGAGCGGGTGATGTCGGTCAGCATGGACACCGTGTACTGCCAGCAACCGCCCGCGTCGAGGATGGGGTTGCTGATGACTTTGGCCCAGTAGCGCTGGCCGTGCTTGCCGACCACGATTTCCTCGCGCCCTACGGGCTGGCCGGCGCGCAAATCCGAACGGTAACGATCCACGAAAGTCTCGGACACCTGAGGTGCCAGCAGGGCAATCGGCGTGCGTCCCGCCACCTCCTCGGTGCGCCAGCCGAACATGCGCGTGAAGCCGCCGTTGACATGCACGATGCGCGAGTTTCCGTCGCTGATGACGACTGCCGTATCGGAGGCATCGGCCACCAGGGACAGGCGACGCAGATGCTCCTGCTGCGCCTGCTCCAGGGCACGCCGCTGGGTGACGTCGGTGGCGATCTTCAGGATATGCGCCACCCGCCCCTGGGCATCCATCACCGGTGAATAGGTCGCCTCCAGCCAGCAACTGCTGCCATCGCTGCGCAATCGCTCCACCACGCCGGAATAAGCATTGCCCGCGCACAGATGGGCCCAGATTTCCCGATATCTGGCACTACCTGCCAGTTGGGCAGAGCAAAAGCTGCGGTGCGCACGACCCAGACACTGCTCACGCGTCAGGCCCATGAGCTGCAGATAGTTGTCATTGGCGCGGCACAGCACCCCATCCAGGCCGAACTCGGCCATGGCCATGACCCGATCCAGAGCCTGCAACCGGGCCAGCTGCAGCTCTGGAGGCATCGCGCCAATATCTCCCTCACGCATCATTATTCCTTTGCATGTTCACATCCTGGGCCGGCTCGAATCCGGGATGGAAAGTCATGCTTTTATATGAATGCCAGCAATAATAATGACGAATACGAGATTCAATATTCGTGATTCAAGCCGAGTGATCAAAAAAACCGGGATCGACAACAGTTCCTGACCTGCAACTCAACGCCGCCATCTGCCGCCAAACTGGTTGACCACCATGCCCAGCAGAACGCCCAGCGTACCCAGCCATTGCAGGCCGTTGGGCGACTCTCCCAGCAGCAGCATGGCCGAGAGCAAACCGATCACCGGCACCAGCAGGGACAAGGGGGCCACGGTGCTGGCGGCGTAGCGCTGCAGCAGCCGGGTCCACAGGCCATAGCCCAGCAAGGTGGACAGAAAGGCCAGATAGGCGATCACCCCCAGCTCGCTCCAGCCTATGGAGCCCAGCTGCGCAGCAACAGAATCCGTGCCATCCACCCAGACCGACAGCGCCAGCAGCGGCAGCATGGGGAAGACGCTGGTCCAGACGATGAAGGACACAGGCTCATAAGAGCCTTGCCGGGCCGCCACGCGCGTCAGCAGATTCGAGCCGGCCCACATGGCCGCGGCGCCCACGGTCAACACAAAGCCGACCAGGGTCATATCCGATGCCCCCTCACCATGGGCGGCGCCGATCAGCAGCAGCCCTGCGAGAGCGATGAGCAAGCCCAGCCATTGCCAGCGCTGCGGCTTTTCCTGCAGGAACGCAGCCGCCAGCAGCATGGTGATGAAGGCCTGGGTTTGAAGCACCACGGATGCCATGCCGGCAGGCATGCCCAGCTTCATGCCGGTAAACAGCAGGCCGAACTGCCCTACCCCCTGAACCAGCCCGTAGGCGGCCAGCAAGCCCCAGGAAAGATTCTTGGGCGGGCGCACGAACAGCAGAAACGGCAACGATGCGGCGGCAAAGCGCAGCGCGCACAGCAGCAGCGGCGAGAGCTTGGCCAGCCCCCACTTCATGACCACGAAATTAAGACCCCAGACCACGATGACGATGATGGCGCTGAGCCAGTCCGGACGGCTCATGCCGGAGGTGGGCGAGGATGCAGAACTCATGACACTGACGACTGTTGTTGGATTTTCCCGATCAAGCCCCTAGTATGACTTGCCATCCGTCCAGCTGCCGACGAAGAGGGCAAATCGGACAAGCGTCCCGCCGCCAGCCGCAGGCAATGGCGTTACTTGAGCAGATAGCGATCCATCTTGATCGGCAGCATGAGCAAGGCCTTGAAGGCATACAGCACGATCAGGGTCCCGCTGAAGTCGCCCACAATCATCACCAGAAGCTGGTCCAGCTGGAAGCCATCCCCTCTGACGACGGACCAGGCCTGGTGCAGCAAGGCATTGCTCAGCCCGTAGATCACACTGAGCCACAGCAGGCGCTGCGGCGTGAGATGGCTGAGGGTGCGGCCGAGCCCCATCCATTTGCGGGCCGCGCAATAGGTGCCATAAGGGGCAAGCGTGGCCATGATGCCGCCCGCAAAAGCACGCAAGCCGTCATCGGGGAAGAAGTAAAAGTTGCAGACCAGCCATGACACGAGAAAAAGCCCGACCACGCCCGCTTCCGCAAAAAGCAGGGTACAAAGTAAACGCGCACCTGCAGGCAGGTAAATCCAGTTGACGCCTCTGACAAACTCCAGTTCGGAGAAAATCCACTGATTCAAGGCCAGCATCGCCAAGAACAGCAAAGCCGTGATTACCGCCACCGAAAATTGCGTCCAAATGTTCTTCATGCGCTGCTGCCGACCCTGTTCACTGTCTGCGCAGTATTATGAGTGCCGTTTACTCGCTCTTCATTAGCGGCACGTCGTCTGTTTTTGCCTTCTCATGTCAAAGTCCCTGTCTGCCGATATCTATTTACGCTTTCTGCACCTGGCAGCGACCATCCGCAACCTGCCGATGCTGCCTGCACTGGACCCGCTGGAAGAGCGCCTGCTGGAGCAGATTGCCAATGCCGGCACGCGCCAGGAGCGTCTTTGCGTCCGGGACCTGATGGCCCAGCGTGAACTGGGCTCTCCAGCCACGATTCACACCCGCCTGAAGTCCATGCGTCAAAAAGGCTGGATTTTGCTGGCCGATACCGAAGATGCCAGACGCAAGCAGATCGAGCTCAGCGCCGATGCGCACAAGCATTTCGAGAAGCTCTCGCACTGCATTGTTCAGGCAGCCACCGAGAGCTGATGCAGACACAAAAAAAGCAGCCACCGGCTGCTTTTTTCATGGAGCGTCGGTGCTCTACGGCGATCAGCTGCCCGCCACCTTCATGCGATTGACAAGAATGGAGCCCACGGTCTTGGCACCGTAGTTATAGGCATCGGCTCCGATGGCCTCGATGCCCTTGAACATGTCCTTCATGTTGCCAGCAATCGTGATTTCGTCCACGGGGAAGGCTATCTCGCCGTTCTCCACCCAGAAACCGCTGGCACCGCGCGAATAGTCGCCGGTCACATAGTTCACGCCCTGGCCCATCAGCTCGACCACGAACAGACCCGTGCCCAGCTTCTTGAGCATGGCGTCCAGATCGTCGCCCGCCTTGGTGCGGCGCGAAGTCATGACCAGATTGTGCGAACCGCCGGCATTGCCCGTGGTCTTCATGCCCAGCTTGCGCGCCGAGTAGCTGGACAGGAAATAGCCTTCCACACGGCCGGCATCCACCACCTTGCGGGCCTGCACGCGCACGCCTTCCTCGTCGAAGGGCGAGCTGCCCTTGCCACCCAGGACGAAGGGGTCTTCCTCGATATCGATGTGTTTGGGGAAGATGGGCTTGCCCATGGAGTCCAGCAAGAACGTGCTTTTGCGATACAGCGCGCTGCCGCTGACGGCCTGCACGAAGCTGCCCAGCAGGCCGGCGGCCAGGGGCGACTCGAACAGCACCGGGCATTCGATGGTCGGAATCTTGCGGCTGCCCAGACGGCTCAGCGTGCGCTCTGCGGCATAGCGGCCCACGGCCTCGGGCGAGGCCAGATCGGCCGCATTGCGCATGGAGCTGTACCAGTAGTCGCGCTGCATCTCGCCGTTCTTGCCGGGCAGCTTGGCGATGGGCGCCACCGACATGCTGTGGCGCGAGCTGGCGTAGCCGCCGCGAAAACCGTTGGTATGGGCCGTGAAGAAATGGCTTTGCTGGGCCGAGACGCCCGCACCCTCGCTGTTGCTCACACGGCGGTGGGTCTTGAAGGCGGCCTCCTCGCAGCGCAGCGCCATCTCGGCGGCCTGCTCGCTGGTAATGTCCCAGGGGTGGAACAGCTCCAGATCACGGTGCGTGCCGGGCAACGCGATATCGGCACTGTCGGGCAGGCGGGCAAACGGGTCTTCGGCCGTGAAGCGCGCGATGTCGTAGGCGGCCTGCACGGTCTGCTTGATGGCGGCCTCGGAGAAGTCCGAGGTGCTGGCATTGCCCCGGCGCTGGCCCAGATAGACGGTCACGCCCAGCGACTTGTCGCGGTTGCGCTCCACGGTCTCCAGCTGGCCCTTGCGCACACTGACCGACAGGCCGCAGCCTTCGGAAGCCTCGGAGCCTGCGTCCGTCGCACCCAGCTTCTTGGCGTGGCTCAGGGCCTGGTCCACCAGGCCTTCAAAAAAGGCTTGGCTGAAGCTGAAACCGGCTTGCGGTGCGGATTGGGCCTGTGCACTGGAAGTGCTTGTATTGCTGGAGCGAGGTTTTTTCATAGCGGCGGATATGATAGCCGCCACTGCGGCGCCCTCTGCGCTGCCACCGATATTGCCCCCTTACCATGTCACGCAAACCCACCAAAGGCTATTTTGTTCGCGGAAAGTTCGTTGCCGAAGGCAGCGAGCTGGACCTTGAACTGAAGGCCGAACTCAAAGGCACTTACGACTCCACCAAGACCGACCTCAAGCGCGAAAGTGATGCGCTGCAGGATCTGGGCAAGGAGCTCATGACGCTGCGCAGCGACCTCTTCAAGCGCCTGCAGCTGTCCGACCAGCTGATCGACGCGCTGGCCGAGGCCAAGCGCATCACCAACTTCGAAGGCAAGCGCCGCCAGCTCCAGTATGTGGGCAAGCTCATGCGCAAGCTGACGCCTGAACAGGTCGCCGCGGTCAAGCAGGCACTGGACGAGCAGCGCAATGGCTCGGCCAGCGAAAAAATGTCGCTGCAGGTGGCCGAGCAATGGCGCGACCGCCTCATCGTCGAGGAAGCGGCCCTGTCCATCTGGCTGGAACATTTCCCCGGCTCCGACGTGCAACAACTGCGCTCGCTGATCCGCCAGTCGCGCAAGGACATCGAGAAAGCCAGGGAACAAGCCGCCGCAGCGGCCGCTGCTGCCGGCCCCGATGCCGAGCCCAAGGAAGTCAGCAAGGGCCGCGCCTACCGCGACCTGTTCCAGCTGGTGCGCGAGCAGCTGGCCAGCGCCGGCAAGGCCGATGCGGCTGCCGAGGACGACGGCGATGAGTGATGCGCCCGTATATCTTCACGATGCCGTGAAGATCGGCATTGTCTCCATCAGCGACCGCGCCAGCAGCGGCGTCTATGAAGACAAGGGCCTGCCCGCGCTGCAGGACTGGCTGTCCAGGGCGCTGAAGAATCCCTTAGCGTTCGAAGCGCGCCTGATTCCCGACGAGCAGGCCGGCATCAGCGCGGCCCTGATCGAGCTGGTAGATGCGGGCTGCAGCCTGGTGCTGACCACCGGCGGCACCGGCCCCGCGCTGCGCGATGTGACGCCCGAGGCCACCCTGGCCGTGGCCCACAAGGAAATGCCGGGCTTTGGCGAGCAGATGCGCCAGATCAGCCTGGCCTTTGTGCCCACCGCCATCCTCTCGCGCCAGGTGGCGGTGATACGCGGCAGCAGCCTGATCATCAATCTGCCGGGCCAGCCCAAGGCAATTGCCGAGACGCTGGAAGGACTCAAGGACGCCGACGGAAAATCCAAGGTCAACGGCATTTTTGCCGCCGTGCCCTATTGCATCGACCTGATCGGCGGCCCCTATCTCGAGACCCATGACGAGATCTGCAAGGCCTTCCGCCCCAAGACCGCGATTCGCGCGCCCCGCACGGCATAGCCTGAAGCGCCGGGTGCAATCCCTGCCAAAACATCTACCAAAGCAGCCTACGGGCTGCTTTTTTCATGGCGCCGGCGCGGCATCCGTGCCGCCGGTATCTCGCTGCAATCGCTATCATAATAAAAGCGTGTTACGCCTTTCATTCATTGATTTCAGCAATAAAACCATCTGAAATCTATTAAAGGTAAGCGATATAAGCTATCAATATAGGTATATCCCTTGGGATTTCCCGCAAGTGCTTGCCCCGATGCCAGACGCATGGGCCGCCCCTAGCATGTTTGCTGCGATGCAGCGACGGCGGCCACCCGCCGACCGGACGCTGCACGCTCTCTCCACATTTCTCATAATTTTCAGGAGACTCCATGCATCGCTTGTCCCAGTCTGCGCCCACTGCTTCCCTGCTGGCTCTCGCCCTGACGGCGGCCTTCGCGGCTCCCGCCATGGCACAGGAAAAAGTCAAGATCGGTTTCATCACCGACATGTCCAGCCTTTATGCCGATGTGGAAGGCAAGAACGGTGCCGTTGCCATACAGATGGCAATTGACGACTTTGGCGGCAAGGTGCTGGGCAAGCCCATCGAGCTGCTCACGGCCGACCACCAGAACAAGGCCGATATCGCGGCCAGCAAGGCCCGCGAATGGATAGACACCCAGGGCATCAGCCTGGTGTTCGGCGGCACCAACTCCGCCACCGCCCTGGCCATGGCCAAGGTCGCGCAGGAGAAAAAGCGCGTCTTTATCGACAATGGCGCGGGCAGCTCGGCCCTGACCAATGAACAGTGCAGCCCCTATACCGTGCACTACGCCTTCGATACCGTGGCCCTGGCCAAGGGCACGGGCGGCGCCGTGGTGGACACGGGCGGCAAGAGCTGGTTCTTTGTGACGGCCGACTATGCCTTCGGCCACGCCCTGGAAGCCGACACCAGCAAGATCATCGAGGCGCGCGGCGGCAAGGTGCTGGGCTCGGTCAAGACACCACTCAACGCCAGCGACTTCTCCAGCTTCATGCTGCAGGCCCAGAACAGCAAGGCGCAGATTCTGGGCCTTGCCAATGCGGGCGGAGACACCATCAACTCCATCAAGGCGGCCAAGGAGTTCGGCGTCACCAAGAACATGAAGCTGGCCGGCCTGCTCGTCTTCTTCAGCGACATCCACAGCCTGGGCCTGAAGAACACCGAAGGCATGCAGTTCACCGCCCCCTGGTACTGGGACATGAACGACGGCTCGCGCAAGTTTGCCGACGCCTTCATGGCCAAGACCCAGCGTCGCCCCAGCGAGATCCAGGCCGCCGACTACTCGGCCACCATGAACTACCTCAAGGCCGTGGAAAAAGCCGGCACGCTGGATGCCGACAAGGTCATGGCCACCTTGAAGAGCACCAAGATCGACGACTTCTTCGGACAGGGCTATATCCGCGAAGATGGCCGCTATGTGCACGATATGTACCTGATGCAGGTCAAGTCGCCGGCAGAGTCCAAGGGCACCTGGGACTATTACAAGATCATCAAGAAGCTGCCGGCCGAGCAGATCTGGACCACCAAGGCCGAAAGCAAATGCCAGTACTGGCGATAAAGCGGATTGGCATGGACCGAAAAAACATGGGAGCTCAGGCTCCCATGTTTTTTACTGCCTTGTGCAGTGCGAATAGCAAGCCAGGGCTGCGCCGCCTGAAAACTCCGCCGCTGAAATCAATGCGCCAAAAATACCAAATCAATGAATAAGTCACATATTTAAAACATAAATTACAAAATAAAACATTGAAATGTTCATCGAATTATTTTGCTATCAACTTAAAAGCATCAATCCTTTTTCAGTCATGCTTTTCATTCAATTTTCAACAAAAAACATCCTGCATCACCCAGGACTTATCGGTTATTAACAAAACACCTGGATGCAGCCTATTGCGCTATTGGCATTTGTGCTGAGTCAATAACTGGTTACCACGCCATGTTTCGGGTTGGACAGTCTCGTTGGGCCATGGTCAATAGAGCTCGCGGACAAGGCTACACTGCGCCGCGCCTTATCGGCTTTACGCCTGTTTCACTACCTAAAAACAGGTAGTTTCTTTGACCCGTAGCAGCGCAGCATGACTGCGAGTTACGGCGCCCTGACTTCCAAACTCATGTTTCCACGCTGGACTCTGACTCTCCTGGCAAGCCTTGCCCTGACCGCCTGCGGCGGCGGTGGCTCTGGCGACTCCTCCCCCTCCACGCCTCCTGGCACCGAAACCCCTGTGCAGCCCGGCACTCCCGGCGTCACGCCTCCCGAGGTCGCACCTCCGGAAGTGGATCCGCCTGCGGTGCTGCCGCCGGTCACCGAGCCGCCGACCAGCAGCCGCATAGAACAGGCCTTGCTTGCCGGCAACAGCCGCCTGCTGCAGGCCGAAGACCAGACGGAGCTGCTGCAATCGGCCACGCAGTTGATCCAGCAAACCCGGCTGCAGCAGCAAAGACTGCTCGCCCAGTTGCTGGATGACAGCACTGCCGCGGCCCTGGACTTCGGCAACAACAGCCAGCGCGTCAGCCCCTTGCTGTCGACCAGCGCCAGCCCGCTGCTGGTGGCCAACAACGGCAATGTGCTGGCCAGCATGGCAACGTCCCAGAATGGCCGCGCCCTGGCCTATGGCAAAGACCTGATGGGACAGCTCGCCACGGCCTCGGGCGCCAATCAGGCGCAGTTGCCCCTGTTCAAGCGCAGCTTCACCTGGCTTGCCACCGGCAAGGCGCAAGGTCCGCTGCCGGCCACGCTGCGCATGGCCGCGCAGAATTACAGCCAGGCCTCGGTCACGAATCTGGTCGCCCGCCTGAGTAGCAAGGCCGAGATGGTGAGCTGCGCCATCACCGACCCCGCCAACAACTGCTGGGAAAGCATCGATGTCTTTGTCTTCGGCCAGGACACGCCGTTCTCGGCATCGCTGAGCAACCAGGTCAGCCGCTACCTGCAGGCCGGCAAGGGCGTGATCTATCTGCACAGCAACTGGGGGGACTCGGCCGGCGGCCGACAGGTGCTTCAGGCCATGGGCATGGAGCTGGGCGGCTACGCCGGCAATTACTGGGCGCCCGCCGACGGCTACCAGATCGGCGGCAGGACCGCTGCCCAGCAGCGCCAGGCGGCCGACAGACTGGGGGCGCATGAGTCCGCGCTCGCAGCGCTGAAAAACGGCAGCAGTGCCGACTTCTCCGCAGACACCAGCCTGATCGGCGCTCTCGACGGCATCCGCAACGATCTGCTCGGCCAGGAAGGCCAGGGCATCAACCTGTTTGCCGACAACTACTATCTCAAGCCCTATATGGCGGCGCATCGCCGCCTGGTGCTCTGGGCCGATCTGGCACGCCAGCAGGTGGACTATGCGCAGGTGCGGCGCTCCGATGCCAGCACCTTTTTCCGCACCATGGCGGCCGACACGCTGAGCTATGCCGTGCGCGAGCATGAAAGCACGCCGCTGAATTTTGCCGACTGGATGCCAAAGGCCTCGGCCAGCCTGGCCACCAGCGACAGCTGGGAAACCATCGAGGTCACCATTGCCCAGACCGATGGCCGCACGGCCATCGGCCGCGGCGCCGTGCCGGGCAAGACCGTGCAGGTGCAGATCGTGGATGCCGCGGATGCGGCACTGGCGCTGCGGGTGGGCAATATCCGCACGCGCGGCAATCCTCTGGCGCAGGAAAACTACACCCGACCACGCTTTCCGGATGGGCACCAGGCCCGCCTGAGCCCGGGCCAGACGCTGAGCTACAGCACGGCCTGGGGCGGTCCGCTGTTTCTCAACTACTCGGGAGCCAAGGCCGGCAGCGTGGTCAAGCTGCGCGTGCGCGGCAGCGTCAAATACGCGCATTTCGACTTCACGCGCAATCCCGGCGCACAGGAGATCGACGAGGCCGTGCAGGCACTGCAACGCGGCGACTTTGGCTGGCAGACCTCCAAGATGGTGGGGGGCGAGGTACAGCAGACCATTGGCTACGCCCGAAGCGCCATCGGCAGCCACCATCCGCGCACCTATGTCGTGGAGCGCCTCAAGGGCATGATCTTCGACAGCAACCACCTGGCCAACGGCTACAACAATATGAGTGCCAGCGCCAATGTGAACAACGTCTGCGCCACGCTGGGCTGGGATTGCCGCGGCAGCATCCAGCGCGCCCCCGGCGTGCAGCATTTTGTCGGCTGGCTGGCGGCCTGCGGCTTTCTGTGCTCGGGCAATCCTTCGGACGGCGCCGCCGGCCTTGCCCCCGGATGGGGCTGGTGGCATGAGCTGGGCCACAACACCGTGATGCGCCATATGACACTGCTGACCACCGACGGCGGCGGCTGCCCTGTGGAATGCGACAACAACATCCTGGCCAATGCCAGTGCCCTGCGCCAGTACGCCATCACCAACGGTGCCGAGAACAACAGCGGCGAGCGCATCGACCATAAGAAGCTCTACCTGGACATCCAGGCGGCACGCGCCACGGGCAAGACCGGCGATGCTCTGCAAGCCGATATGTTCCAGCGCTTCTGGACCAAGGCCAACAAGTCCGACAACGCCATGCGTGCCGTGCACTTCCAGCTGGCCTTCATCTACACCCGGGAACGCCTGGGCCAGGCCCAGCCTCAGCCTGCGGATGTGATCGACTTCCTGGGCCTGCTGGGTCGCGGCGAGCGCCTGATCTATGACAATGCCTACTGGAGCGCCAACAAGAACGCACTGGGCATGAAAGACTATGCCAGCCGGGACATCAGCAACCATGAGCTGCTGTATGTGCTGTCCAGCCGCATCATCGGCCGCGACATGCGCCAGGTCTTTGCCCATTACGGCATTCCTCTGAGTCCGGTCGCTCTGAGTTCGATCGCCGCTCATGGCATGCCCCTGCTCGCTCCCGAGTTCTACGCCATGGTGCCCGGCAAGGGCAACCAGCTGGAGCTGGGCCGCTGGGTGGATCTGACGGGGGGCGTTCCCAGCTACCCTTTCTAAGCCAAACGCCGCAGACCCTGCGGCATCGCCCAGCAAAAAAGGCAGGCCCAAGTGCTTGCCTTTTTCATTTCGATAGCCAGTTGGCGCAGACTGGTGCCCGTCGCCTGTCAATCTGCGCTTCCGCGACCGGAAGAGGATTGCGCGCCGGACTCGATAAATTCGCCTGAGCCAAGATGCAACTGATCGATCAATACCTTCCCACCTTCCAGTTCCAGGAGCGCCATACCCTCATCTCGGACCTGCCACCCAAAATATTGCTGGATGCGGTCATGCTCCCCGGCACCACGCAAGACCCATGGGCCAAGGGCTTTATCCGGCTGCGCGAGCTGCCCGATCGTATGCTTGGCAGGCTGGGGGCAGAAAGCGGACTGAGCCAGCGCCCGGCTTTCGGCCTCGACGACTTCATGCCCCTGGGTCGCGACGCGGATCGAGAGCTGGCCTTCGGTCTCCTGGGACGGTTCTGGCAGTGCGACTACGGCCTGGTCCGACTGCAGGAACCTGAAGCGCAGTTTGCCCGCTACACCGAGGCCAACCTGGCCAAGCTGGTGCTCAACTTCAGCACGGAGCCGACGCCCGAAGGCCAGACGAAGCTGGTGACGCAAACCCGGGTGCATTGCACCGATGGCAGCGCCCTGCGCAGCTTCACCCCCTACTGGTGGTTGATCCGACCGGTCAGCGGTTTGATCCGGCGGCGCCTGCTCACCCGAATCCACAGGGTCGCAGGATCTCTCCATGAATAAGCACAGGCCGCAACAATGAGCTGGAAAAAACTGGCCGATCTGCCCGGGCAGAAAGTGATTGGCACTTACGGCAGCGAGCTCTGGGCCTTGCGGGCGGCCAAAGTCTGGCATCAGGGACGCAGGCTGGCGACCGCCGACGCGGCGAGCTTCGAGATTTCTGTAAATCAGCAATTCATTGCCAGAGATGCCTGCAGCATCTTCCACGCCTGGAGCCGGCTGCCGAATATCGACCGGAACAGCTTTCGCCAGCTGGGCATGTATTGGCTGGACCGCAGCAGCATCTATTTCGAGTACGAAACCTCGCTCAAGCCGCTTGCGGGTAGCGACCCTCTGACTTTTCGCGACCTGGGCGGCGGCTATGGATCCGATGCCCAGGCAGCGTGGTACTGGGGCAGAAGAATGAAAAACTGTATCCGCAGCCGCCATCTGCAGGTGATGCCGGACAATGATCTCTATGCCAGCGACGGCGAGCAAATCTATTGCGACGGCAAG
Organism: Comamonas testosteroni TK102; assembly: GCF_000739375.1. Taxonomy (NCBI): domain Bacteria; kingdom Pseudomonadati; phylum Pseudomonadota; class Betaproteobacteria; order Burkholderiales; family Comamonadaceae; genus Comamonas; species Comamonas testosteroni. Next base: position 4,404,714 of record NZ_CP006704.1, read on the forward strand.
CCTCTGCGTGGCGCCAATCCTTTGCGCTGGCGGATTCTGAACTCCGGATTCTCCGGCGACGACCAGGCCATCTACTACCTGGAGCGCAAGCTGCCGCGTGCGGATCCGCCCTCCTGGCAGCATATTCATGGCGCATGGTCCAGAGACAGAATACATGTCTTCCATATGCATCTGATCGAGAAGAATGCCGTGCCGCAGTGCCCGGACCCGGCCTGTGCACCAAGCTGCAGCCGATAAGATCCCGCCCAGCGCGCAAGGCAATGTCCCGGATGCAGGGGATTGCCTTGCAGCCCACATACAAGGAGAGACGATGAAGTACGACGACGCGTCCTGGCACTACGGCGGGGATTTTCCGGCCGATCTTCCGCAGGCCGCGGGCGCCACGCATATCGGCATGTTTCTGGCCTGGCTGATCCGCAACGACTACGCCAGCCAGGAGTTGATCGAAGAAGCCGAAGAGGAGATCGAGCTGCTGAAGAGCGAGAAGCTGAGCGGTGCCCAATTCCTGCTGCGCGTGCTCGACGAGAAGTTCACGGACCAGGAGCTGAACGAAGAAGGCAATGCCTTTGCCGTGGCCTATTACCGAGGCGAGGACCACGACAGCAGGTTTGTGGATGATTATTTCGAGGAGTTCGGTGTCGACGGACAGACCATGTATGGCGTGAGCGACGACTGGGAGCAGTTCCACCGGATTGCACCGAAGATCGATGCCCGATATCAAGCCTGGGTTGCAGCCGGTCGCCCCGAATACGTGATCTGACCTTCAGGCTCAGGCAAGCCTCACTCACAAAAAAAGCGCAGCCAGGGACTGCGCTTTTCATTGGATGGCTGCCAGCGCTTGATGACCAGGCGCTGCAGCCCTGCTGCCAGCTCAGATCAACGCGCCGTGGTGTCCGATGCGATGGGAATATAGAAATCCCCACCCGCCTTGTTGAACTCCTGGGCCTTGGCCTTCATGCCCGCGGCAATGCTGTGCTCGGCGCTCATGCCCTGCTGCTTGGCGAAGTCGCGCACTTCCTGGGTGATCTTCATGGAGCAGAACTTGGGTCCGCACATGGAGCAGAAATGGGCCACCTTGGCACTGTCCTTGGGCAGGGTCTCGTCGTGGTAGGCCTGCGCCGTATCGGGATCCAGTCCCAGGTTGAACTGGTCCTGCCAGCGGAAGTCGAAACGCGCCTGTGAAAGTGCATCGTCGCGCGAGCGCGCACCCGGGTGGCCCTTGGCGACGTCGGCGGCATGGGCCGCGATCTTGTACGCGATGATGCCCTGCTTGACGTCGTCGCGGTCAGGCAACCCCAGATGCTCCTTGGGCGTGACATAGCAGAGCATGGCCGTGCCGAACCAGCCGATCATGGCCGCGCCGATGGCCGAAGCAATATGGTCATAGCCGGGAGCGATGTCGATGGTCAGCGGGCCCAGGGTGTAGAACGGTGCCTCGTGGCAGTGCTTGAGCTGCTCGGTCATGTTCTGCTGGATCATGTGCATGGGCACATGGCCGGGGCCTTCGATCATGGTCTGCACATCGTGCTTCCAGGCGATCTGCGTCAGCTCGCCCAGCGTGGCCAGTTCGGCAAACTGGGCATCATCATTGGCATCGCTGGCGCAGCCGGGGCGCAGGCCGTCGCCCAGCGAGAAGCTCACGTCGTACTGCTTCATGATGTCGCAGATGTCTTCGAAGTGCTCGTAGAGGAAGCTCTCGCGATGATGGGCCATGCACCACTTGGCCATGATGGAGCCACCGCGCGAGACAATGCCGGTGCGGCGCTGGGCCGTGAGGTGGATATAGGCAAGGCGCACGCCGGCGTGGATGGTGAAGTAGTCCACGCCCTGCTCGGCCTGCTCGACCAGGGTGTCGCGGAAGATCTCCCAGGTCAGGTCTTCGGCAATGCCGCCCACCTTCTCCAGCGCCTGGTAGATAGGCACGGTGCCGATGGGCACGGGCGAGTTGCGCACGATCCAGTCGCGCGTGGTGTGGATGTTCCTGCCGGTGGACAGATCCATCACATTGTCCGCGCCCCAGCGAATGGCCCAGACCAGCTTTTCCACCTCTTCCTCGATGCTGGACGTCACGGCCGAGTTACCGATGTTGGCGTTGATCTTGACCTTGAAATTGCGGCCGATTGCCATGGGCTCGATTTCAGGGTGGTTGATATTGGCCGGAATGATGGCGCGGCCGCGCGCCACCTCGTCGCGCACGAATTCGGGCGTGATGATCTTGGGAATGCTGGCGCCCAGGCTGTTGCCGGCCAGACGCAACTCGCGCGCCGCGTCCTGCTGGTACTGCGCCATCCATTCGCGGCGGCCGTTCTCGCGCAGGGCCACATACTCCATCTCGGGCGTGATGATGCCGCGCTTGGCATAGTGCATCTGGGTCACGTTCTGGCCGGATTTGGCTCGACGCGGCTGACGCTGTAGCGCGGCCGCCTCGGCACGCAGCTGGTCAACGCGCGCATCTTCCTCGCCGCGCTTGCCGCCGTCGTCCAGCGCCACACGCAGGCGACCCACGTAGTACTCGCTATCGCCGCGCGCTTCGATCCAGGCAGCACGCACACTGGGCAGGCCCTGGCGCACGTCGATCTGCACGGCGGGGTCGGTGTAGGGGCCCGAGGTGTCGTAGACGCTGACCTGCTCTCCATTGGTGAGTGCAATGTCGCGCACCGGCACACGCAGCTGGGGGTGCAATGCGCCGCTCAGATAGCTCTTGGTCGATGCCGGAAATGGCTGGCGCGACTGGGCCAGCAACTCGGCAAAACGGGCAGCATCGGGGGCATGGCCTGCAGCAGGCGTAAAGATGGAATCAGGGGCGTTCATCGCAGTCTCCTCAAAGCGGTTGAAATGCATCAAACGCTCCGTGGAGTGCGGCCCTGCTCTGATCTTGCCCGGCACTGGCCCTGCCCGCTATGGGGTGTCCGGTCTGTGCCGCCGAAATTCTGCAATTTCGGCCTGGTTCTTCACGCACCGGCTGCCCAGAAAAGACAAAACCCCAGTGCGCGAGGCGCCTGGGGTTTGCTGTGCCCATGGTTTTCAGGGCTGGCACTGGTGCCGGCTGTCCTGTCCATAGGCCCTGCGTCAGGGTCCCGCTCTTCTTCCGCCGGTATGAACCGGATCAAGTTCGTCGGGTTCGCCTGCACTGTTTTCACAGTGACTGGCATCTCAGCGCTTTCGCACACCCCGGAGCTGCACGCAGTATAGGCTGGTTTTGCCGCAAATGCCGCGACATGGACACGGTTTAACTATGCTGACCTTGGGGTGCCTAATCCGCGGCCTCGTCCAGCCCTTTCAGCGCCAGCCATTCATGGCTGGCCGCACGGCTTGCGCGCCACTGGTTGATGGGAGCGCTGATGTCCTCGTAGCCCAGGGCGATGCCGAAGGCAATCTGGTAGCCCTCTGGCAAGGCCAGTTGCTCGATCAGCATATCGTTGTACATTCGCCAAAAGCCCTGGGCGCAGGTGGCCAGGCCATGCTCCACGGCCAGCAGCATGAAGGACTGCAGGTAAATGCCCAGATCCACCCATTGCGCATAGCCCATGCGCTCTTCCACGGCCACAAAAATGCCCACGGGAGCACCGAACATCTGGCCGTTCTTGGCCAGCTGGGCCAGGCGCGCGGCCTTGTCCTCGCGGCCGATATTGAGTGAGCGGTACAGATCCTCGCCATTTTCAAAACGGCGGCTGCGATAGGGCTCCCACAGTCCGGGCGGATAGGACAGGCCGGGACGCGCAACCGCCTCTGTCTCTCTGGCCCTGGCACATAGATCCTCGAGCGCCTGCCCGCCCACGGCGGTCACACGCCAGGGCTGCATATTGCCGCCGGACGCGGCCTGCGCCGCAGTCTCCAGCAAGTCCCGCACCGTGGCTGCGGCCACGTTCCGGGGCAGAAAAGCGCGGACCGAGCGGCGCTGCTGCAAGGCTTGACGAATATCCATCTCTTGTTCTTTCCAAAATTGCTGCACTGCAGTGTAGAAGCTTGCGGCATTTTCCCGAGTCGCGCCGGATACCTTGCGCGAGCCGCCCCGGTGCTTGCCCTGATGGCGCGGCCTGCGTCAGCTGCGACCATGCTGGCTGCCCGTCGCAGTGACCGGGTACTCACCATCTCAGGAGATGACTCTGATGAAGCCTCGCTCTGTTTGCTCCGCTACCGCTTTCTCCCCCAGAACATTGACGCTGGCATTGGGCTGCCTGCTGGCCGCTGCAGGCGCTCAGGCGCAGGACAAGATTCGCATCGGCTTCATCACCGATATGTCGGGCCTCTACTCCGATGTGGACGGCAAGGGCGGTGCTCTGGCCGTGCAGATGGCCGTGGACGACTTCGGCGGCAAGCTGCTGGGCAAGCCCGTCGAGGTGCTGACGGCCGACCACCAGAACAAGGCCGATATCGCGGCCAGCAAGGCGCGCGAGTGGTTCGACACCCAGGGCATGAGCATGCTGATCGGGGGCACTACTTCCAGCGCCGGTCTGGCCATGGGCAAGGTGGCCGATGAAAAGAAAAAGGTCTACATCATCAACGGTGCCGGCACCTCGGCACTGACCAACGAGCAGTGCAGCCCCTATTTTGTGCACTATGCCTATGACACCGTGGCACTGGCCAAGGGCACGGGCAAGGCCGTGGTGGAACTGGGCGGCAAGAACTGGTTCTTTCTGACGGCGGACTATGCCTTTGGCCAGGCCCTGGAAGCCGACACCACGCGCGTCATCAATGCCTCCGGCGGCAAGGTGCTGGGCAATGTAAAGCACCCGCTGAACACGGCTGACTTCTCCTCCTTTCTGCTGCAGGCCCAGAACTCCAAGGCCCAGATCCTGGGCCTGGCCAATGCCGGCGGCGACACCATCAATGCCATCAAGTCGGCTCGCGAGTTTGGCCTGACCAAGACCATGAAGCTGGCCGGCCTGCTGCTGTTCAGCTCCGACATCCACAGTCTGGGCCTCAAGGCCACGGAAGGCCTGATGTTCACCGACAGCTGGTATTGGGACCTGAACCCCGAAAGCCGCAAGTTCTCGGATCGTTTCTTTGCCAAGTTCAAGAAGATGCCCACTTCACTGCAGGCCGCCAACTACTCGGCCGCCATGCAGTATCTGAAGCTGGCCGAGAAGCTGGGCACGACGGATGCCGACAAGATCATGGCCGGCTTCAAGGCCACGCCACTGTCGGACTTCTATGCCAAGGGCGTGATTCGCCCCGATGGCCGCTATGCCCACGATATGTATCTGCTGCAGGTCAAGGCGCCGGCCGAATCGAAGAAGGCCTGGGATTACTTCAAGGTGCTCAAGACCCTGCCCGGCGACCAGGTCTTCACCACCAAGGAAGAGAGCAAGTGCGCGCTGTGGAAGTGAGTCGCCGCCATTGAGCAAGCAGCCGGGCTGCCTGCATGGAGCCCGGCCTCATGGCTTGCGCTTCATCGGCGGCCCGGCCTTCCTGCCACATAGGCAGAAGCATCAAGCGCCCGCCTGCACCGGCATCGAGACAAGGCTTATTCGAACCCGCGCAGCTCGCACCAGTCCTCGGGCGCAGCCCTGGTGGAGCGCCACTGGTTGACGGGCGCGGCGCTGTCTTCATAACCCAGTGCCAAGCCAAAGGCAATCTGGTAGCCCGGCGGCAGTGCCAGGTTCCGGCTCACAAAAGTGCTGTAACTGCGCCAGAAGCCCTGGGCACAGGTGGCCAGGCCCTTGTCGGCGGCCAGCAGCATCAGAGATTGCAGATAAATCCCCAGATCCACCCACTGCGCATGCAGCATGCGTTTCTCAACAGCCACGAATACGCCGACCGGCGCACCAAACATCTGGGCGTTGCTGGCCAGCTGCCGCAGCCGCCCAATCCTGTCCTCGCGCCCCATGCCCAATGAGCGATAGAGGTCCTCGCCATTGTCGAAGCGGCGGCTGCGATAGGGCTCCCAGAGCTGAGCCGGATAGACCAGGGCCGCATCGGAGTCAGGGGTCGCCTCGGACATGGCCTGGCGCAATGCCTGCAGACTTGTGCCCGTCAGTGCCATCACGCGCCAGGGCTGGAGATTGCCGCCGGAAGCCGCCAGCCCGGCCTGCACCAGCAACTCCCTGACCTGGGCCGCTCCCACCGCTCTGGACAAAAAGGCACGTACCGAATGACGCTGTCGCAGGGCCTGTTCCACATTCATCATTGCTCGCCTTGGGTTTGAGTTGACAAGCAGTCTTGAGCGGATGGGCAGGGCTTGCGCCCCTCAAATCGACTACGGGCAAGCACCATGAAAAAAGCCAGCGACAGGCGCTGGCTTTCACTATCAAAAAAAAGAAGCATCAATCGCTTTACAGATACGCGTTTGAGGCCTACTTCCCTAAAATCTGATCGATCTTGTCCTTCTGAAAGGCCTCGGGGCGCTCGGACTCGCGGGGCACACAGTCCTTGACATGACCCTGGATCGAGAGCTTCTCGATGGCGGCCCATAGCAGCGCGATCTGCTTTTCGTGACCGGCTGCGCCTTCGGACAACGAACGCATGGCCTGGGCCACGGGGTCGACTTCGGCCGTCACGCCATAGGCGGTAAAGCCGCTCTTGCCGCAATCCTCGTCGAGCACAACAGCCGCTTGCGCCTTGGCCTCGACCTTGGGAGCCAGCTCATGCTCGGTCACATCGGCGCTCTGCCCGGTCTTGCTGGGAATGATGCGCGCCGGAATGCCGACGGCCGTGGCACCTGCGGGTACGGGCTTGATGACCACGGCATTGCTGCCGATCTTGGCCCCATCGCCCACCTCGAAGCCGCCCAGCACCTTGGCGCCGGCACTGACCACCACGTTCTTGCCCAGGGTCGGGTGGCGCTTGGCCCCCTTGTACAGCGAGGTACCGCCCAGGGTCACACCGTGATAGATGGTGCAGCCATCGCCCACCACGGCGGTTTCGCCGATCACGACACCCATGCCGTGATCGATGAAGACCTCGCGACCGATGACGGCACCAGGGTGGATTTCAATGCCGGTGAACCAGCGTCCCATGTGCGAGATGAAGCGGCCCAGCCATTTGAAGCCATGCGTCCAGCACCAGTGTGCAGGGCGCTGCAGCCAGATGGCGTGCAGCCCCGGATAACAGGTGATGACCTCCCAGGTGCTGCGGGCCGCAGGGTCGCGGTCAAGAATGCACTGGATGTCGGAGCGCAGGCGAGCAAGCATCAAATAACAACGTGAGGAAGTGTTTAGCTTGTGAAGTCTAGCGGGTTGGTGGCTGGCTCTGCAGCATGGCTTTGGCAACACCGCGAAGAATATGGATTTCTTCCTGGGTCAGCTGCGCGCGGTTGAAAAGCTGGTTAAGCCGGGGCATGAGCTTCTTGGGCGCTGCCGGGTCCAGAAAGCCGATATGGGCCAGGGCCTGCTCCCAATGGCCCAGCATGCCCTGCACCTGGGCCATGTCGGCGCGATGCACCTCGGGCGTGTGCTCCACCACGGGAAAGCCGCCAAGCGCCGTGCGCCAGTCATAGGCGACGACCTGAATCGCCGAGCCCAGATTGAGCGAGCCGAACTGCGGATTGGACGGAATCGACAGCGCCACGTCGCAGCGGTAGACATCGTCGTTGCTCATGCCAAAGCGCTCGCAGCCGAACAGAAAGGCCACGCCCTTCTGGTTGCAGACCGCACCGGGCGTGGGCTGGTTATCGGTCAGACCAGCGTCCTCAGCAGGTATGGCGCGCGTATCCAGCTCTCCTTTCAGGAGCAACTCGAAATGCTCGCGCGGCGTGCGTGTGGGCGGGCCGAAGTCACGCGGCGTCATCGCCGTGGCGCACATATGGCTGATGCCCTCCAGGGCTTCATCCAGGGTATCGACCACGCGGGCCCTGTCCAACACGTCCAGTGCGCCGCTGGCACGCTGGATGGTCTCTTCCTTGCGCAACACGTTCTTGTAGCGCGGGCGCACCAGCACCAGGTCGTCGAAGCCCATGGTCTTGAGCGCTCGGGCAGCCGCGCCCACATTGCCGGCATGGCTGGTTTCAATCAGTACGAATCGGGTTTTCATCAACGCAGAACAATGCAAAAGGCCCCACTTGTGGCCTTGATAAGACAGCAGCCTACGCGGCCCGTTCTCTCTCGTATCCGCAAGTGCCGCAGAGAAGACCCTCGGGTCGCCGGGACGAACAAGCAAAAAAAGCGCAGGCTGGGTAGAATTGCGCCCATTGTCGCCGCCCCGCATCGCCGGTCGCGGCTTTTACGTTCTTACCCGCGTAGTTCAGCCCAGTTTTGCTCCGGCTGCATCGCCAACGCACTCACAATTTATGTCGAACTCCCTGCACCCCATGCTCAACGTGGCCATCAAGGCTGCTCGCGCCGCTGGCGCCCTCATCAACCGTGCCGCACTGGATGTGGAATCGGTGCGCGTTGCGCAAAAGCAGGTGAACGACTTTGTGACCGAGGTAGACCAGGCTGCCGAGCGCATCATCATTGAGACGCTGCTCAACGCCTACCCCCAGCATTCCATCCTGGCCGAAGAATCGGGCAGCGAGCACGGTGCCAAGAACTCAGACCATGTCTGGATCATCGATCCCCTGGACGGCACCACCAACTTCATCCACGGCTTCCCCGTTTACTGCGTGAGCATCGCCCTGGCCTACAAGGGCAAGATCGAGCACGCCGTGATCTATGACCCCAGCCGCAACGACCTGTTCACGGCGACCAAGGGCCGCGGCGCCTATCTGAACGAACGCCGCATCCGCGTCTCCAAGCGCACCCAGCTGCGCGACTGCCTGATCTCCACTGGCTTCCCCTTCCGCCGTGGCGACAACTTCAAGCAATACATGCTGATGCTGGGCGACGTCATGCAGCGCACCGCCGGCGTGCGTCGCCCCGGTTCGGCCGCCCTGGATCTGGCCTATGTGGCAGCCGGCTTTGCCGACGGTTTCTTTGAGTCCGGCCTGTCCATCTGGGACGTGGCTGCCGGCTCCCTGCTGGTCAGCGAGGCCGGTGGCCTGGTGGGCAACTTCACAGGCGAAGCCGACTTCCTGGAGCAACGCGAAATCCTGGCGGCCAACCCCCGCATCTACGGCTCGCTGATCCCCGTGCTCGGCAAGTACAGCAAGTTCGCCAGCGCCGGCGAAAAGGCAGCCGTGCGCCAGGCCGTCAAGAGCGGTGAATTCGAAGCCCCCGCCGAAGAAGGCGCCGAGGCTGCTGCCGAAGAAGGCCAGAAGAACGCTGAATAAAAAAGGCGGTCGCCCCACGACTGCGGAAAGGGCCTGGTCCGGTGGATCAGGCCCTTTTTTTATTGCGGCCGCTCCGCTCCAGCCCAATCAATGCCTCTTGACCACACGCAAGGGACAGGCGGCGGAGTCTGCGCCTCTCCACAGAATCCACAAACTCCCGGTCCAGAATCTGCCCGACGACAAATGGGCAGAACAATATGATGGATTTCTTCAGCCAGCACTGGACGCTGGCCATTGACTGGGTATCCGTGCATGCGGTGACTCCCGTGGTCAACGCACTCCATATTGCCGAGGCAGCGGGCGATCCGCGCGAGATTGCCGCCGGCATTCTGATCGCGCTGCTGCAGCTGTTTCTGATCGGCTGTGTGATGCGGCCGCTGGAGAGCCTGCTTCCCGCCGAGCACTGGGCCGACCGCCGCCACACCACCGTGGATCGCAACTACACCCTGCTCATGCTGCTGGGCCTGTTTCCGCTGTTCAGCTTTCTGATCCTCATGCCGGTCGCCCATATGCTGGGCGGCGGCCCGTCCACCTCGGAAGCCAGCGGCCTCAAGGCCTGGGTTCCCTGGTTTGAAGAGCACCCCTATGTATTGTTTGCCGTGTACTACGTGGTCTACGACCTCACGTATTACTGGATGCACCGCGCCCAGCACGTCATTCCCTGGTGGTGGGCCATGCACAGCATGCACCACAGCCAGCGCCAGATGAGCTGCTGGAGCAATGATCGCAGCAACTATCTGGACGGCATGCTGCAAAGCTTTGTGCTGGCCAGCGTGGGCCTGGCCATGGGCGTGGAGCCATCGGAATTCGCCATGCTGGGCCTGCTCAGCGAGCTGGTGCAGAACTTTTCCCACGCCAATGTGGCGCTGCGCCTGGGCTGGCTGGGCCGGGCGGGCGAGCGCCTGCTGGTTGGCCCGCGCTTTCACCGCAACCACCATATGCTGCGCGATGCAACGCGCCCCGAGCGCCACAACTGCAACTTCGGCCAGGTCCTTCCCTGGTGGGATCAGCTGTTCGGCACCGCCCTCTATCACGATGAACAGCTGCGCCCCACGGGCGTGAGCGACCCGGAAGTGGATGCCGACAACGAGCGCGGCGTGATCGCCATGCAGTGGTACACCCTGAAGCGCTTCTGGGGCGCGGTCAGCTGCCGCGCCGGCTGGCGGCTGGGTGATGTGTCCTTCGGGCCGGGCTACCGCCCCATTCATGACGACGATCAGGGCTCTGACCCTCAATCCGAGCAAAGCGTTCAGACGGCCTCTGCCAAATAGCCAAAAAACAGCCATGCCCCCTGCTATTGGGCATCACGGATAATGGAGCATTCGGCGCCCGCCCAGCACCGGTGTGGCGCCCCATGTATTGCATACCGCTGAAGCGATGACCCAGAAAAGCACAGAAACCCCGTCGCTGGCCAATTTTCCCGATATGACTGACCTGTCGGCACATACGCCGATGTTCCAGCAATATCTCCCAATAAAAGCGCAGTATCCCGACACCCTCGTTTTCTATCGCATGGGTGACTTTTACGAGCTGTTCTTTGGCGATGCCGAGAAGGTCACGCGCCTGCTGGACATCACGCTGACCTCGCGCGGTCAGACAGCCGGCCAGCCCATTCCCATGGCTGGCGTGCCGTTTCACGCTCTCGAGAACTATCTGGGCCGCCTGATCAAGATGGGCGAGTCGGTGGCGATCTGTGAGCAGGTCGGAGAGATTGGCGCAGGCAAGGGCCCGGTCGAGCGCAAGGTGGTGCGTGTGGTCACGCCCGGCACGCTGACGGACAGCGAACTGCTGTCCGACAAGAGCGAAGCCATCCTGGTCGCCGTGCACACCGCCGGTCGCCAGCGCTGCGGTCTGGCCTGGATGGCCGTGACCCAGGGCCGCATCCATATGGCCGAATGCGCGGCCGATGAACTGGGTGCCTGGCTGTCGCGCATTGCGCCCAGCGAGGTGATCTACAGCGCAGGCGTCACCGAGCGCTTCGAGCAGGCATTGTTTGCCGTCAAGCACAGCAGCGCCATCAGCTGCCCTCTGTCTCCTCGCCCCGACTGGCAGTTCGACTCTGGTCTGGGCGAGCGCAAGCTGCTGGAGCTGCTGGGCGCGGCCAGCCTCAAGGCCTGGGAGGCAGAAGGCCTGCCGCTGGCCCATGGCGCCAGTGCCGCACTGCTGTCCTATGCAGAACATACCCAGGGCCGCAACCTGACCCACATCCACGCCATCCAGGTGCAGCGCGACGACGAGCTGATTGCGCTGCCGCTGGCCACGCGCCGCAATCTGGAGCTGGTCAAGACGCTGCGCGGCGAAGATTCGCCCACGCTGTTCTCCCTGCTGGACAGTTGCATGACCGGCATGGGCAGCCGTCTGCTCAAGACCTGGCTGCTGGAGCCCGAGCGTAATCGCCAATCCGCCATGCAGCGCCTGGAAGCCATAGGCGTGCTGCGCGGCACGGGAGCGGGCATGGCACCCTGGCAAGCCTTGCGTGCCGAGCTCAAGGGCGTGAGCGATGTGGAGCGCATTACCGCCCGCATCGCCCTGCGCCAGGTGCGCCCGCGCGAGCTGGTAGGCCTGTCCAAAACACTGGAAAAAGCGAAGCTGCTGGCGCAATCCGGACAAGCGCCATCCGCCTATCTGACGCAGATCTTCAACGACCTGATTCCGCCCGAAGGCTGTGCCGAGCTGCTGGCCCGCGCAATTCTCGAAGAACCGGCGGCTCTGGTGCGCGACGGCGGCGTGATTGCCACGGGCTTTGATGCCGAACTCGATGAGCTGCGCGCCATCCAGAACAACTGCGACGAGTTTCTGCTGGAGCTGGAGGCCAAGGAAAAGCTGCTCACCGGCATTCCCAATCTGCGCGTGCAGTTCAACAAGGTGCATGGCTTCTATATCGAGGTCACCAACAGCTACAAGGACGCGGTACCCGAGCGTTTTCGCCGCCGCCAGACGCTCAAGAACGCCGAGCGCTACATCACGCCCGAACTCAAGGCCTTCGAGGACAAGGCCTTGTCGGCCCAGGAGCGAGCGCTGCAGCGCGAGAAGTTCCTGTTCGAGCAGCTGCTCGACCAGCTTCAGCCCCATGTCCCCCAGCTCACGCGCGTGGCCCAGGCAATTGCCGCACTGGACGTTCTGTGCACGCTGGCCGAGCGCTCTCTGACGCTGAACTGGGCCGAGCCGCAGTTCGTCAGCCAGCCATGCATAGAGATCGAGGCCGGTCGCCACCCCGTGGTGGAAGCACGCATGGCCGAGACCTCCAGCGGCAGCTTCATTGCCAACCACACGCGCATGAACCTCAACACGCGCATGCAGATCATCACCGGCCCGAACATGGGCGGTAAATCGACCTATATGCGCCAGGTGGCCTTGATCGTGCTGCTGGCCAGCATGGGCAGCTATGTGCCGGCCGGCGCTTGCCGCCTGGGGCCCATCGATGCCATCCACACGCGTATCGGCGCCGCCGACGATCTGGCCAATGCCCAGTCCACCTTCATGATGGAGATGACCGAGGCCGCGCAGATTCTGCATTCGGCCACGCCCCACTCCCTGGTGCTGATGGACGAGATCGGCCGCGGCACCAGCACCTTCGACGGACTGGCCCTGGCCAGCGGCATTGCCAGCCAGCTGCATGACAAGACCAAGGCGTTCACGCTGTTTGCCACGCACTACTTCGAGCTGACCGAGCTGCCCGCCAAGGCCAAGGCCGCCGTCAACGTGCATGTCAGCGCTGCAGAGTCGGGCAGCGACATCGTGTTTCTGCACGAGATCCAGGCCGGCCCCGCCAGCCGCAGCTACGGTATCCAGGTGGCCAAGCTGGCCGGCATGCCCGCAGGCGTTCTCAACCATGCGCGCCATGCACTGGAAGCCCTCGAATCCCAGGCCGGCGAGAACGAGCTGCAGGTCAATCTGTTCGATGCACCGGAGCTGGTGGACGCCAGCGCCGCCCTCAGCCCGCTGGATCAGGCCATGGCCGACGTCAACCCCGATGCACTGAGCCCGCGCGAAGCGCTGGAGGTGCTCTACCAGCTCAAGAAACTGAGCACCAGCGCCGCCTAAGAACATGTCCTAAGCCTTGCGGACTCAAGCCCGGGCCCGATCTCTTCAGGCCCGGCTTGCGTTCAGGCCTCCAGCAGCTGCGGCTGCCGCTCCTGCACAGACGGGCGACCCTGGGGCCTGTCACCCAGCTTGAAGGCAGACACCTCGCCCATCAGGCGTGCGGCCTGCTCGCGCAGGCTGACTGCCGCAGCGGCCGACTGCTCGACCAGGGCGGAGTTCTGCTGCGTGGCATCGTCCAGCCCGGCCACGGACTGGTTGATCTCGGCAATGCCGCGCCCCTGGGTCTGCGAAGCATCGCTGATCTCCTCGATGATCCGCGTCACCCTGGCCACGGCGTCCAGCAGTTCCTGCATGGTGGCGCCCGCATGCTCCACCTGCTGCGATCCGCTGCCCACCTGGGTCACGGAGTCGGTGATGAGCTGGCGCACCTCCTTGGCGGCCTCGGCCGAGCGCTGGGCCAGGCTGCGCACCTCGGCCGCCACCACGGCGAAGCCCCGGCCCTGCTCACCGGCACGCGCGGCCTCCACCGCCGCATTCAGCGCCAGGATATTGGTCTGGAAGGCAATCGAGTCGATCACACCGATGATGTCGGCAATCTTGCGCGACGCGTGGTTGATGCCTTCCATGGTCACCACCACCTGCTCGAACGCTGCACCGCCGCGCTCGGCCACGCCGCGCGCCGACTGCGCCAGCTCGCCCGCACTGCGCGTGGCCTCGGTATTGGCCTGCACGCTATCCGTCAGCACCGACAGCGATGCCGCCGTCTGCTGCAGGGCACTGGCCGCCTGCTCGGTGCGCTGGCTCAGATCCTGGTTGCCCTGGGCCACCTCTGAGCTGGCCACGGAAATCGAATCGGCGGCCTGGCGCACGGCCCCCACCATGCGCTCAAGCGACGAGACAAAGCGGTTGAAGGCCGAGGCCAGCGCCCCCACCTCGTCATTGCTCTCCACCGGCATGCGACGGCTCAGGTCGCCATGGCCATCGGCAATCTCCTCCAGCATCCGCGCCGCGCGTCCCACAGGTGCCGCAATCGCCCGGCTCACCAGCCAGATCACCAGCAGGCCTATGCCGCCGCCCACGAGGCCAGCCACGGCCGAGGTCAGCGCGATGGTGCGGCGCACGCCGCCCAGCACCTGGGCCTCGGGCAGCTCGGCAATCACATACAGGTCCAGCTCAGGCACGTAGGAAGAGGCAATCAGCTGCCGGCCCGAGGGCGTCTCGTACATGGCATGGGCAAAGCGCTCGCGGTTCAGCAGCGCAGCGCTGAGCCCGGCACTGAAGCCGGGCCGGTCCTTGAGCCAGTGCTTGCCGTCCACCAGCGCCGGGTCGCGGTGCACGAGAATGCTGCCGTTGCCGCGCACCAGGGAGACCGAGCCGGACTCACCCACCTGGTAGGCGCGCACGGCCTGGGCCAGCCCGTCCACCGACAGGCCCAGGCCCGCAATGCCCTGCCTGCCCTGGCCCGCATCGAAGCGGACATTGATGAACAGCATATAGGCGTTGGAGCTGACGTCCTTGTCGATCTCCAGCACCTGCGACTTGTCGCCGGCCAGCAGCTCGTAGAACCACTGGTCGCCCTGGCCCTTGGGCGCCAGCCTGCGCGTCACCCCCTGCTCGCCAAAGTACTGGCCCGTGCTGCCCGACACCCAGAACACCGAGGAGGCCCCGGCCTGCTGCTTGACCGCCTGGGCATATCTGGCCCACGCGGCATTGCCGTCCTCGGGTTCGCCCGCAGCTTCCCAGTCCAGCACATAGCTGTTGCCGGCCAGGGATCTGGCCATGGCCAGCGGCGTGCCGATCTGGCGCAGGATGTCGTTACGGATCTCCCCCACCACGGCCGGCAGCTCCTGTCCCACCACACGCTCGCGCAGGCTGGCGCCTGTCAGCACAAAGCCCAGCGTCGTGGAAATCGCCACGAACAGCAGCAGGCAGGCCAGCATGCTGGACATGAGCTTGGTCCGTATCGACAGGTTGCGAAATGCGTGCATGGGAGACCCTCTTCTAACCAGCTGTAAGCAAGTGTTCTATCAAGGGGCGGCATCTTCTCACGCATACAGGCTCTGCATCTCAGGGACTTCCTCAGCCCGGCCCTGCACACGGGCTTGGATGGGGCACCGGCAACAGTTACAGGGCCGCCACCGGCGTTATTAAAACCCTTCTAAAATCACGTGGCAGCCTGCGTTTGCAGCTATCTATTTAGAAGCACTCAGCGCTTGCTGCGCCTGACATTCATACGTTTTTCATTATTGTCTCTATCACCCATGACATACTGCGTCGCCCTCAAGCTCAACGCCGGCCTGGTGTTTCTGTCCGACTCCCGCACCAATGCAGGACTCGACCAGATCAGCACCTTCCGCAAGGTCATGCTGTACGAGCAACCGGGCGAGCGCTTCATGGTGCTGCAATCGGCCGGCAATCTGTCCATCACCCAGTCGGTGCGAGAGCTGCTGGAGAGCTTTCAGCTGCACGACACGACCACGGACGAGATGCTGACCATCTGGAATGTGCGCAGCATGTTCGATGCCGCGCGCGTGCTGGGCGCGGCCGTGCGCCATGTGCATGAGCGCGAGGCCACGGCCCTGCAGCGCGCCGGGGTGGACTTCAATGTCTCCATGATTTTCGGCGGCCAGATCCAGGGCGAGCGCATGCGCCTGTTCCAGGTCTATTCGGCGGGCAACTTCATCGAGGCCACGGGCGAGACGCCCTACTTCCAGATCGGCGAATCCAAGTACGGCAAGCCCGTGCTGGATCGCGTCATCACCTCCGAAACCCCGCTGGACGAGGCCGCAAAGTGCGCGCTGGTGTCCATGGACAGCACGCTCAAGTCCAACCTCTCGGTGGGCCTGCCGCTGGATCTGATCGTCTACGAGAACAACCGCTTCGCCACGGACCGCATTGTCTGCCTGGACGCCGACAATCCCTATCTGCGCATGCTGCACGACAGCTGGGGCGAGCGCCTGCGCCATGTCTTCGACAGCATCGACGACCCGGCCTGGGACGGCGGCCAGACCGATACGCCGATTCGCATCCACAGCCCGCGCGCACATCCGCTGGTCAAGGTCGGCGCGCCCGTCGCCTCGCGCTCGGCCCATGGGCTGGGTGCAGGCAATAATCCGCCCGCCGCACTGCGCCAGCCCGTGGTGCCGGCTCAGGCGGGCCTGAGCATGGCCGATGAATACCAGCGCCTGCAGACGGCAGAGGAGCAGGCGCGCATGCAAAGACAGGCGGCGCTGTCCAGGCGCTAAACTGATCGACACATCCAACGCCCCCATGGGGCGTTTTTACTGTCCAGCCTGTCCCGCGCCATGTCCCAGCACACTGCCACTGCCAGTACGACGAACACCCTGCCCGTGGTCTTCGCGCATGCCAACAGCTTTCCCATAGGCACCTATCGCCTGCTGTTTTCGCTGCTGCGCCAGCGCGGCATCGAGGCAGGGGGCGTGCAGCGCTTCGGCCATGACCCGCAGCGCCCCGTCACCAACCACTGGCCGCATCTGGTGGACGAGCTGATCGAATACATCGAGCAGCAGGTCGAGCGGCACGGCCGGCCGGTCTATCTCGTGGGCCACTCGCTGGGCGGCATTCTGAGTTTTCAGGCGGCCTCCAAGCGCCCCGATCTGGCGCGCGGCGTGCTGCTGATCGACTCGCCCCTGCTGGGCGGCTGGAAGGCGAACGCCGTGGGCCTGGCCAAGCAGACGCAGATCGTGGCCTCGGTCTCCCCGGGCAAGATCAGCCAGCGCCGGCGCACCACCTGGGCCAGCAACGAGGAGGCGCTGGAGTATTTCCGTGGCAAGAAGGCCTTTGCCCAGTGGCACCCGCAGGTGCTGCAGGACTATGTGCAGCACGGCCTGGAGGACGACCAGGGCAAGCGCAGCCTGCTGTTCAGGCGCGAGGTGGAAACCGCCATCTACAACACCCTGCCCAGCAATCTCAACAACCAGCTCAGGCGTCACCCCGTGCGCTGCCCGGTGGCCTTCATCGGCGGTCGCTCGTCGGTGGAGATGCGCCAGGTGGGCATGGAGATGACGCAGCGCATCACCCGCGGGCGCATCACCATGCTCGACGGCGGCCATCTGTTCCCCATGGAGCGGCCCGAGGCCACCGCCGCCGCCATCGAGGCTTCGCTGCTCAATATGGAGCAGACCATTCTGCAGAAATCCGCTGGCAGCATCCATAAATAGATAGCTTGTACCGCCTGCCGTATCTGAATTTCAGCATCAAAACCATCTGAAATTCAATAGAAACAAGCGCTGGCAGCTATGAAAAAAGCCGCTTGCAATCACGCAAGCGGCTTTTTTGCGAACAGCGCCCAGTCGTTCAATGGTGCCAGTCCACGATGCCGGTATAGGCCGTCACCAACACGATGACGCCGAAAACGATGCGGTACCAGGCAAAGGGCACAAAGCTGTTGGTGGAGATAAAGCGCAGCAGCCAGCGCACGCACAGCCAGGCGCTGATGAACGAGAAGATCAGGCCCACGGCAAACAGCGGCACATCCGCCATGGACAGCAGCGCGCGCTCCTTGTAGAGGCTGTAGACGCCCGCGCCGATCAGCGTGGGCATGGCCAGGAAGAACGAGAAGTCGGTGGCCGCCTTGCGCGACAGGCCCATGAGCATGCCGCCGATGATGGTGGAGCCGCTGCGGCTGGTGCCGGGCACCAGGGCAAAGCACTGCACCAGGCCGACCTTGAGCGCATCGAGAGCCGTCATATCGTCCACCGACTGCACACGGGTGGCAGCGGCCGGCCGGTTCTCGGCCCAGAGAATCACGAAACCGCCGAGTATGAAGGTGGTCGCCACAATGACGGGCGTGAACAAATGCTCCTGCACGTATTTGCCGAACAACAGCGCCAGCACCACGGCAGGCAGGAAACCGATGAAGACGTTGAGCGCGAACTTCTGCGCCTGGCGGCTGCTGGGCAGCTCCACCAGTGTGTCCCGGATCTTCTGCCAGTACACCAGCATCACGGCAAAGATGGCCCCGGTCTGGATCGCAATCTCAAACACCTTGGCCTTGCCGCCAACGAAGCCCATCAGCGACCCCGCCAGGATCAGGTGGCCGGTTGAGGAAATCGGCAAGAACTCGGTCAGCCCTTCCACAATGCCCATGATGGCGGCCTTGACCAGCAATAAAGTATCCACGCGAATCGTCCTTTGGATGCAGGGTTGAAGCAAAGGCGCTCATTATCCGCTCGCCATTTTCCCGTTCGCGCTCACAAGACCTTTTCCGGCCGCCGATCGACAGACAATCGCAAACTTTTACAAGACACGGTCGACGCTTCTGGGCAAAGTCACGCGCTTGTGCTGCAATAGCTGCGCGCCGGTTGTCGGCGTTTTTTCAAAAATCACACCATCATGAAAAAATTTGTGGTCCTGGCTATCGTGTCCCTGGCCTGCAGCATGAGCATGGCTGCCAGCGACAAACCCAAAACCGCCCAGCAGCAGCTCATGGGCACCTGCAATACCGAAGCCACTGGCAAGAAGGGCGATGAACGCAAGGAGTTCATGAAGTCCTGCCTGTCCGACGGCAAGAAGCGTCAGCAGGAACGCATGAAGAGCTGCAATGCCGACGCCACCGGCAAAAAAGGCGACGAGCGCAAGGCCTTCATGAGCGAGTGCCTGAAGAAGGACTGAAGGGCCTGAGCGGCTTTGCCGCTTCCGCGCCGCGCGCAATGCACAAAGCCACCGCGAGGTGGCTTTGTGGTTTCAGGCGGAGGCAGTTGCCAGGGCCGTTCGCCGGGCGCGGCGTTTTTTCCACCAGATGACGACGCCGGTGATGGACAGCATGGCCACCATCACGCCGACCACCGATATCAGCACACGCCCGAAGGTGCCCAGGATGCGGCCGCTGTGCAGCGGCAGCTGCAGCTGCACGAACACATCGGCTCCCGTGCCGTGCCAGGGACGATAGCTGCCCAGCACCTCGCCGCTTTCCGAGCTCACATAGACATTGGACAGCCCCATGCCCATGGCCCCGGTCTCGTCGTCGGGATCGAAGAAGGACACGTTGTAGAACGGGAAATCCCCGCCATACCAGATGCCTCCGGCCTCGGTCTTGATGCCCAGCTGCACCGCCTCCTTGCGCGCGATTTCGATGGCCGTGGCAAAGCCGATCTTCGGCTCGATGAAGCTGCCGAAAGGCGCAGGCTTGAGCGTCTCGTAAGGGCCGGGCGTGGTGGTGGAGACCTTGCTCATCACCGGGTAGAACACCTCGCGGTAGAGGTTGATCGAGAACGAGGTAAAGGCCACGATGACGATCACGCTCCAGATCCACAGCCCGCCGGCGCGGTGCAGATCGAAATTGAGCTTGTAGGCACCGGCGCCCCAGCGTATGCGCCAGGACGGCATCCAGCGCGCCCACCAGGACTTGCCGCCAGCCTTGGCGGGCGCGTCCTGCGCCCCGGCCGCAGCCGCCTTCTTCTTCACCGGCAGGGTCAGCACCAGCGCCCAGAAGCTGTCGGCCAGCCACAGCAGCGCGAGACCACCCATGAACCAGTAGCCCCAGCGGTTGCTGCCCGCAAACGTGGGACTGAGCAGGCTTTCATGCAGATGGCGCAGCCAGGGCATGAGATTGCGCCAGCTCAGGGCCAGGCTCTTGGAGTCACGGTGGCCGGTGATGGCACCCGTCACCGGGTCCACGAACACCGTGTTGTAGCCGAGCACATGGGGCTTGCCCGTGGCCTGGTCCACCAGCGGGCGCACCAGAAAGGAAGCCGCCTCGCCTTCGCGCAGGCCCAGGCTCATATAGGAGATCTCGACGCGCGCATCGGCGGCCTGCACGGCCTGGGCCAGTTGTAGCGGCGTCTGCAGCGGACCGCGTCCCGCCGTGTGTAGCATGTCGGCGTTGAGCCAGTCGTCGATTTCATGATCCCACGAGAGCACCGCCCCCGTGAGACCGGTCATGACCAGGAAAGCCGCGAGAAACAGGCCTACCCAGCGATGAACCACGGTCCACAAAGCGCGCATCAGAAGTCCACGCTGGCGGTCAGCGAGAAGGTACGCGGTGCGCCCTGAACCAGATAGCCGTTGGTCGCATAACCGCCGACCGAGGCCCAGTAGTTGCGGTTGGCCACGTTGTCCACGCGTGCATTCAGTGTCACCAGCTTGCCGCCGACGTCCATCAGGTAGCGGGCGCCCAGGTCAAAGCGGGTCCAGGCCGGCACGCGCTGGGTGTTGCCTGCATTGGCGTACTGTGCGCCGGTATACATCAGCCGTGCATTCAGTGCCAGGCCGCGCACGCCCGGCACATCCCAGTCAGCGCCGATATTGGCCTGACTGCGGGGCACGCCTACCACGCGCTTGCCATCATTGGCGCCACTCGCCGTGGTCACGTATTTGGCGTCCAGCAGGGTCAGGCCACCGAGCAGGCGCAGGCCCTTGACGGGCTCGCCGAACACATTGAACTCCAGACCGCGGTTGCGCTGCTTGCCGAACACGCCGTAGACATTGTTCTCCACATAGGCGCTGGGCATGCTGGTGGTGAAGAAGGAGGCGCTGGCACCGATATTGCCGCCGTCGTATTTCAGGCCCGCCTCCTTCTGACGGGAGACATAGGGAGAGAACACCTGGCCTGCGTTGGTGACGACCTGACCACCGTTGGTCATGGGCGCGCTGCCACCCTTGGCCAGCCCTTCGATGTAGTTGGCATAAGCCGACACCTCGGGGGTCAGCTTGAACACCAGGCCCGCCACCGGCGTCACGCGGCTCTTGTCATAGCTGCCCGAGCTCGCGCCCGTCGTGGCATCGAAGCCGTCGACCTTGATGGTCTGGTAGCGCATGCCCACCGTCAGCAGCAGGCGCTCGTCCATGAAGCCCAGGGTATCGGCCAGCGCCAGGCTGCTGGTCTTGATACGCTCGGTCTCGCGCGGGCTGCCCAGTATGCCGCCCAGTCCGTTATAGGCAGGCGCAGGCAGGGCCACCGGGTTGTAGATGTTGTTGCTCTGGCCGGTTGCATAGTTGTAACCCCAGGCATTGCGTTCGCTGGAATCGAAGGCCGACAGCGAAGCCACCACCGAATGCTTGACCGCGCCGGTTTCAAACTTGCCGCGCACACCCAGCTCGCCGGTCTTGACGCGGTTCTTGCGCGTGTTGTCGAAGCGGTTGACCACGGCATCGCCAGCCGCGCTGGACAGCGTCAGGCCCGACAGCGCGTTGTCCTCGCTGCCCCGGCGCATGCCTACAGCGGCCCAGCCGGTCCATTGGTCGTTGAAGTCGTATTCCCCGCGCACGGTGCCGAACAGGTCGCGGCTGTTGGAGTAGGTCCAGGGCTGGGCGTAGTTGGTCTTGCTGTCAGGAGCAGCCGGAATGGGCAGATTGCCCGAAGGCGTCAGCGAGGGACGCGGCGCCGTCAGCTTGTGCTCCTGCCAGCCCAGATCGGCCGACAAACGTGCACGGCTGCTGCGCCAGTCCAGGCCCAACGAACCGACAGTGGTGTGGACCTTCTCACCGCTCACGCCGGTGCCGCCGCTGCGACGCGCAAGATTCAGGCGCACACCGGCTGCATCATCGGGGCCGAAGCGGCGGGCCACATCGGCTGCGGCATAAGCCTGCCCGCCGCTGGCGCCACCCAGGGTGACCCGATTGAGCGGCTCGTTGCCGGCGCGCTTGGGCACCACATTGATCAGGCCGCCCAGACCGCCGCCGCTGACGCTACCGGCACCCGCGCCGCTGAGAAAGGCATTCGCTCCGCGAAACACTTCCACGCGCTCCACAAACTCCGACGCCATGTATTGGCGCGGCACCAGACCGTACAGGCCGTTATAGGCCACATCATCGGAATACAGCACAAAGCCGCGCACAAAGTAGGCCTGCTGGAAATTGCCGAAGCCGCGCGCCGAGCGCACGCCCGCATCGTTGAGCAGCACGTCGCCCACACTTTTGGCCTGCTGATCCTGAATCAGATCGCTGGTATAGCTGGTGGCGGAAAACGGAGTCTCCATCATGTCCTGGTTTCCCAGCACGCCGACACGCGCGCCGCGCGCAACCTGCCCGCCCGCAAAAGGCTTGGCCAGACCCTGGGCCGAAGCATCGGCGCTGGCCTCCACGGTCACGGTCTGCAGGGCAGCTTCTGATTCAGTGCTGGAAGTCTGGGCAAAAACGGTCTGCTGGCTGCACAGTGCGAGGGCAGCCAGGGAAATCGGTCGGAGCAGGAACATTTTTTAAATTATTGAGAATGATTTTCAGAATCGTTAATTTTAGTAATCAATTCCATCCAGATGCCAAACACCCTGAAATCTCAACGGGATCCACGGCAAACAGCCAATCCTGAAACCGTCGCATGGTATGTGTGTGCGCACAAACCAGGCAGCCACACCCGTCACACCCACGGAGTTGCAGCTGGCTCCCGGCTTCTGTCACTTCGTCGCAAAGCGCTGGTCGTCAGCAGGCCCGGCTTGCACAGTCATATGCAAGCACCAGGAGCCAGCCATGACACTCACACCTCTGATTGCCTTTCACATGGGTTGCGCCATCGCAGCCACCTTGACCGGAGCCATTGCACTCTGGGCCAGGCGCCAGGCCGGCCCGCTGCCCTGGGTGCACAGAATTGCAGGCCGTAGCTTTGTGCTGCTCATGCTGGCCACCGCCATCTCCGCGTTGTTCCTACGCGACTTCAAGCTGCCCAACTGGGCAGGCTTCACGCCCATCCATCTGCTGATCCCCGTGACGCTGGGTGGCCTGGCGCTGTCCTTGTGGCATCTGGCCCATCAACGCATCGGCCAGCACCGCAGCGTCATGCGCAAGCTGTACTTCGGCAGCTGCGTGGTCGCAGGGCTGTTCACGCTGCTTCCAGGCCGGCTGCTCGGCAATCTGCTGTGGCAAGGACTGGCCTGATCCCCGCACTCATCCCAAGCACTACCAGGAAAAGACATGAACCCGATCTCTGAAGACGCCCTGCACCGCCAGGCACGCCGCCGCGCCGGCATGAAGCTGGGCTGGTATATCCATGCTGCGGTCTATGCCGCAGTGAATCTGGGACTGATGACCCTGGCACTGAGCCAGGGACGACACTGGGCCGTCTACCCGGCGCTGGGCTGGGGTCTGGGCCTGCTGATACATGGCGCCGTGGTCTGGCTGCTGGCGCCTGGCAGTCCGCTCTTTCAGCAGTTGCTGGAGCACGAGCTGAAAACACTGAAACGCAGCGAAAAGCGATAGATGCCAAGCCTCCCATCACCTACCATGCCCGTCATGTCCATGTTTGCGCCTGCCCACCTGCTTCGTCACGCCGGCATCACCGTGGCGGCCTGCCTGCTGATCGCCGCGGCCCTGACCGCTCTGGGCCAGGGCCTGTGGGATATCAATCTCGCCTACTCGCTGGCCATAGGCCTGATCAGCTGGCTGAGCATCGATCTGCTCAGGCTGCGCTGGCGCGAGTCCGACCAGATCCCCTGGCCGCGCGGTATGCGGGGCATGGCCGTGGTGCCGCTGGGAATTGCAGCAGGTCTGGTTCTGGGCAATCCTCTGGGTAGCCTCTATGTTCAGCAGTTCCATCCCGAACTGCCTGCCACAGGCAGGCCCTCGCTATGGCTACCGTTTGCCATCACCATGGCGACCAGCATTGCCATGTCCTGGGGCTTTTATGTGGTGGGCAAATCGCGCCATCTGCAAATGCAGGCAGAGCAGGCCCAGCGCCAGGCCGCCGAAGCCAGGCTCAGCCTGCTGCAGGCCCAGCTGGAGCCGCATATGCTGTTCAACACCTTGGCCAATCTGCGTGTGCTGATTGCAAGCGATGCACCACGTGCCGAGCAGATGCTCGACCATCTGATTGCCTACCTGCGTGCCACGCTTGCCGGTTCACGCAACGGCACCCACAGTCTTGCCAGCGAGTTTGCCTTGCTGACCGACTACCTGGCCCTGATGCAGATCCGCATGGGCGACAGACTCACCTACTCCCTGACGCTGCCCGCCGATCTGGCCGGACTGCCTGTGCCGCCCCTGCTGCTGCAGCCGCTGGTGGAGAACAGCATTCGCCATGGACTGGAGCCCCAGCTGGCCGGCGGCCATATTGCCGTTCAGGCAGAAATGCTGGATAACAGCCATCTCCTGCTCAGCGTGCATGACAATGGCCTGGGTCTGCCTGTGCTGCCTGGCCAGCCGCCTTCGGGCTCAGGCTTTGGCCTGCAGCAGATTCGCGAACGCCTGGCCAGCCGCTACGGCAGCGCTGCCCGCTTCGACCTGACAGCAGACAGCGCAGGCGGAACCAGGGCCTGCATCGTATTACCCCTGAAGCCCCAGCCATGAACACCAGCCCGCCGCGCGCCCTGATTGCCGAAGACGAACCGCTGCTGGCCCTGGCATTGCAGCAATTGCTGGGCCAGCTCTGGCCCCAGCTGCATATAGAGGCCAGGGTGGCCGACGGCATCAGCGCCGTGCAGCAGGCGCTGACCCGGCTGCCCGATCTGCTGTTCCTGGACATTCGCATGCCCGGCCAGACGGGGCTGGAAGCCGCCGCCGATATCGCCGATGCCTGGCCCGAAGAGCAAGCGCTGCCGGCGATTGTCTTTGTCACCGCCTACGACCAGTACGCCCTGGCGGCCTTCGAGGCCTGCGCCATGGACTATGTGCTCAAGCCGGTGCAGGCGGCGCGCCTCGGCCAGACCGTGCAGCGCCTGCAGCAGTGGTGGCAGCAGCGCCAGCCGGTACAGGGCACGGACCTTGCCATGCAGAATCACCGTCAGCTCGAACAGCTGCTCGGGCTGCAGCAGCAACTGCTGGTGCAGGTCCCCGCCGCGCTGCAGATCATTCAGGCCAGCGTCGGCAACCAGATCCATATGGTGAGGGTGCAGGACATCATCTACCTCGAAGCCGCCGACAAATATCTGCGCGTGCTGACGGCCTGTCAGGAGTATCTGATCCGTACCCCGCTGAAGGATCTGCTGCCGCAGCTCGACGCGCGCGAGTTCTGGCAAATCCATCGCGGCACCGTGGTACGGGCGCAAGCCATTGCCAGCGCCCAGCGTGACGAATCCGGGCGCCTGAGCCTGCTGCTGCGTGACCGCCCTGAAAAACTGGCCGTCAGCCGTCTGTACGCAACGCGGTTCAAGGCGATGTAGCCAGCAACATCACATCCTCCCAGTCCACACCCTGCATGGCATCCCAATGCGCCACGATGACACTGCGGGGCCGTGCCGGATTCTTGAGCTCGGCGGCCATGGCCGCCAGCGCATGCTGCACATAGCGCTCGGACGGCTTGTCCAGCGCCGCCAGCGGCTCGTCGATCAGTACCAGCTCGGCGGCGCTGGCCCAGCCCGCAGCCATCCACAGCTTGCGCTGCGTGCCCGATGAAAGGGCCAGCAGCGGCTTGTGCAAATGCGGCTCCAGCCCGAAGCCCTGCACATGCTGCTCGAACTGCTGCTGCGACCAATGCGGATACAGCGTGCGCTTCAAAGCCACCCAGCTCTCGGCCGGCATCTGGTTGTAGACATCGTTGAGCGGCTGACGTGGGTCCTGCCAGAAGCAGGAGCTTGCAGCCAGGCGGCCGTTGTCGGCGAACGGATAGTGCAACAAGCCCATGCGCAGCGGCAATTGCCCTGCCAATGCCTTGAGCCAGCTGGTCTTGCCCGTGCCCTCGTCGCCTTGCAGCAGACACAGTCCGGCATGCCAGCAATGCGAGGCCTCATGGGCAACCACCCGGCCCGGGTAGCCGAAACTCACCTGCAGAGCCTGAACCATGCACAGCGACTCGCAGCCATCATCGAGTTCAGAATTCATAGCTGACAACGCCTTGTATATATATGTCTACGGCTGATTTTGACCAAAGAACCTACAGCCATGCGCGAAGCAAGGCACAGGCACAATGGCGTCCCCCTCAACAGCGCGCAATATGCCATGGCTCTGGATTATCTGGAATTCGATTACAGCGAAGATGAAGAAGGCACGGGCACCTGGGACGCCATGGCCAGCGTCAAGGCCGAGCGCGTGCCGGCTTTGGCCGGCGAAATCGAAGCCCTGCTGCGCTGGGCCAGCCAGAAGTTTGCGGGCCGCCAGGGGCCCCTGGAAGACGGCAATGACTGGGACTATGACCTGCAGGCACAGGACGATGACGGCGAGCCCCTGAGCGCCCGCTTCGACAGGGCTTCAGGCAAGCTGGAGCTGCAGGCCTCGGCCACGGGCCGCACCACGGTCAACCTCTGTCTTTCGGGCTCCGCGCAGTTCGGCGATGCACTGCGCCAGGCCTTTGATCTCGAAGCCTGACATCCAAGCCTGAGTCTGCAGCGCCTGAAGCTTGAAGTCGGATGCGCGCTGTGCACAATGGATGACTCCAAGCGATCTGCAAAGGCATGTCCATGACCGAGCGACTCTCTGCCCCGTTTGTCATCGAGCAATTCTTCAAGGCACCGCGCGAGCTGGTCTACGCGGCCTTCACGCAAGGCGAGCACCTGAGCCAGTGGATGCGCCCGCCCGGCATGATCATGACGCAATGCGATGTGGATGCACGCGAAGGCGGCAGCTTTCATTACGGCATGCGCGCCGAGGCCATTCCCCAGGCGCCCGTCATGTGGGGCAAATGGAGCTTCAGGGAGCTGAAAGCGCCCGAGCGCATCGTCGTCGTGGTGCAGTTCAGCGATGCGGATGGCGGCGTCACGCGCCATCCGATGGCGCCGCAATGGCCGCTTTACACCTTGTCGACCACCACGCTCATCGAGGAAGCCGGCGGCACGCGCCTGCATCTGGAATGGCGAGCTCTCGATGCCAGCCCGGTCGAAGAAGCGCTGTTCGACAGCTCGCATGCCAGCATGAAGATGGGCTGGAGCGGCAGCATGCAGTTGCTGGCCGGATATCTGGCCAAGGTACAGGCAGCCTGATTACGAAGCCTCAAGCGCGCTGAGCGGGAAAACGCACGGACCAGGGGCGCCTGGCCACCGCCTGCCGATTACCCGGCTGTCAGCACCGTGACGCCCCAGCCCGAGCGACGTTCACCCCCTGAACAAGCATCCTGCAAGCGTCACAAGCAGTCCAAGCGGATCAGGAAGCCTCGCGCTGGAGCTTCCACTTGCTGTGCCCTTTGTCAAAGACGAACAGCATGTCGATGGTGCTTCCCAGACTCTGGTTCTGAATGGTGCAGCGATAGCCCGGACCATCCTGTCGGCAGTTTTTCACGCTGACCTCTTTATCCAGCGCCTGATTCAGATCGGCCCTGCCACTCGCGGTCGCGTAGTAGTCATAGAGCGCTTGCTTGACCTGGGTTTCGCTAGGTGCGCCGTTGTTGCTGCACCCCGCAACGGCAGCGACAGTCCCTAAGAGCAAAGCTTTCTTCAACATCTCGGACTCCCGTTGAAACGATAGCCGGCATGCCAAGCCCTGCCGCAGAGATGGCGGCCAAGCATGGCCGGGAATAGCCCAAGTTTTATCACGAAGCGGTCCGGCCTGTCCCCAAAATCACGGAGGGACAGGCGTACACAGAAGCTGTGCGCGGGCGCGCGATACTCGAGGCCATGCGCGTCCGGTCCAGCCGACCGGGCTCAGCAGTCCATATCCTGGCGCTGCCTGGGCGGCTCGGCCGCATTCCTGCGACTGGCCCCGGCACGCCCTGCCTTGCTCCACTGATAGTCCACTCCGTCGGGCGTCTTGCCGTCCTCGACCGCAGACACGCCCACGGGCCCGACCATATCGCGCAACTCCGACGAAATCACCACATGGGCATGGCGCTCGTCCTTGCGCAGCTGCTGGCACAGGGCCAGCGCCTCGCTCATCTGCGCATCGGAGAAGGGCCGGCATTGCGGCTGCCAAACCGGTGTCTGGCCCTCGGGCTCGGAATTGCGCAGGTAGAAAACAGCAATGCTCATGGTTTGATCTTCACAACAACAGAGCCACGGTTGTAACCCAGACCACAAGCCTGCACGGCGTGCTCACTCTTTGCGCAGCCCCGCGTCCAGCGGCTCCCAGCGCCCTGCCACATTCTTGAGCAAGGTGTTCACGGCCGTCAGCCTGCGGTTTCTGACGCTGTTGAGGTTGTTCTGGGCACTGAGCACCGTCGTCTGGGCCGAGATCACGTTCAGATAGGCCACGATACCGGCCTGGTACTGGTTGTTGGCCACGGTGAGCGACTTCTGCGCTGCGGCCAGGGCCTCGGTCTGCACCTGCTCCTCCTGCGCCAGATTGACGGCAGCGACCAGATTGTCCTCCACCTCCTGCAGCGCCGTCAGCACGGTCTGCTTGTAGGCGGCGGCATTCAGGTCCAGTGTGGCACGGGCCGACTCCACGGCCGCCGAACGCGCTCCACCGTCAAACAGACTCATGGCCAGCGCCGGGCCCAGCGACCAGAAAAGATTCGGTGCATTGAGCAGATCGGAGAGCACGGAGTTGCGATAGCCGGCCGATGCCGACAGGGTCAGCGAAGGGAAATAGGCCGCGCGCGCCACGCCGATCTGCGCATTGGCCAAGGCCACGCGGCGCTCGGCAGCAGCAATGTCGGGGCGCCTCTCCAGCAAGGTGGAGGTCAGCATCTCGGGCACTGCCGGCGGCGTCGGCAGGTGGCCGGTGACCGGCAGGCTGAAGTTGGCCGGAGCCTTGCCCAGCAAGGCCGCCAGTGCATGCTCGTACTGCGCACGGGTGATCTGGGCGTCGAGCAGGCTGGCCTGGGTGCTCTTGTACTGGGACTGGGCCTGGGCCACATCGGCCGAAGACACCACGCCCGCCTGGTAGCGGTTCTGCGTGAGTTTCAGGCTTTGCCCGTAGGCCTCCAGGCTCTCCTGCAGATACTTCATCTGCGCCTCGGCGGCACGCAGCGAGAAATAGGTCTGGGCCACCGATGCCTGGGCCGACAGACGGGCCGCAGCCAGATCGTCGGCACTGGCCTGGGCCGAAGCCCGGCTGGCATCCACCGCGCCCGAGAGCTTGCCCCAGAGATCCAGCTCCCAGCTGGCGCTCAGGCCCAGCGAGAAGTTGTTGTTGATGCTGCCGCTGCGCGCCACGTTCTCGCCGTTGGTATTGCTGTAGGTGCCGCCGCCGGTCAAGGCACGCGAGCCGCTGCCCGTGGTGCTGAGCGTGGGCCATTGCGCGGCGCGGCTGCTGGCGACGGCCGCCTGGGCCGAGCGCAGACGGGCCACGGCCTGCTCCACGCTGGGGTTGCCTGCGGCTGCTGCTTGCTGCAGCTGATCCAGCGTGCTGTCGCCATACACCGTCCACCACTGGTCGGGCACTGCGGCGGACGGGCTGGCCGCCGAGCTCTGCGCGGGTTGCCAGACGCCGAACTGCGCGGCCTCTGGCGTGGCCTCCTTGAACCGGGCCGGCACATCCAGCCGTGGCGGCTGATAGGCGGGCTGGGTGGAACAGGCCGCCAGCGCCAGCGCCGCAGCAAGCGGCAGCAGACGCGGCATCCAGCGGGGCAGCGCCCGGGGGGAATTCTTCATAAAAGTGAGCTGCTTACGCTTACCCTGATTGGGATTGACGCCGATTTGATTCAAAAAATGTGCTGGCATATTCATCTCACTTCGCCTCAGCCATGTCAGAGGCCTGGCCACCGCGCCTTCTGGCCGGACGGCGCGCCCAGAGGCGCAACACGCTGCGGCGCACACGGTCCAGCAGCACATAGACCACGGGCGTGGTGTAGAGCGTGAGCAACTGGCTCAGCAGCAGGCCGCCCACGATCGCAATGCCCAGGGGCTGGCGCAGCTCGGCACCGTCGCCCCGGCCCAGGGCCAGGGGCAGCGCGCCGAACAGGGCCGCCATGGTGGTCATCAGTATGGGGCGCAGGCGCAGATGGCAGGCCCGATAGATGGCCTGGGCTGCCGTGGCATGACCGCCTTTCTCGCGCTCCAGCGCGAAGTCGATCATCATGATGGCGTTCTTCTTGACCAGCCCGATCAGCAGGATCACGCCGATGAAGGCGATCAGCGAGAACTCGGTCTTGAACCACATCAGCGCCAGCAGCGCCCCCACGCCGGCCGAGGGCAAGGTGGACAGAATCGTCAGCGGGTGGACCAGGTTCTCGTAGAGGATGCCCAGCACCAGATAGATGGTGATGATGGCCGCGAGAATCAGCAGGGGCTGACCCGCCAGCGCCTGCTGGAAGGCCCCGGCCGAGCCGCTGAAGCTGCCGCGAATGGACACCGGAACGCCCAGCTCCAGCATGGCATTGCGGATCGCGTCATTGGCCTGCGACAGCGAGACATTGGGCGCCAGGTTGTAGCTCACGGTGCTGGCCGGCGTACCGCTCTGGTGCTGCACGGACAACGGCGTGGTCGAGGTGGTGATCCTGGCAAAGGCCGTCAGCGGAATCTGCTGGCCCGCGCTGTTGACGAAGAAGAAGCCGCGCAGCGTCTCCGGGCTCTGCAGATACTGGGACGAGGCCGTCATCACCACACGGTACTGGTTGAGCGGGTTGTAGATCACGCCCACCTGGCGCTGGCCGAAGGCATCGTTGAGCGTGTTGTCGATCTGCGCCACCGTCAGGCCCAGGCGCGTGGCCTGGTCGCGGTCTATGACCAGCTTGGTCTGCATGCCGTTGTCCTGCACATCGCTGTTGACATCGGTCAGCTCCGGCAGCGTGGACAGCACCTGACGGATGCGCGGCTCCCACAGGCGCAGCTCGGCCGTATCGTCGGCCTGCAGCGTGTACTGATAGGAGGACATGCTCTGGCGCCCGCCAATGCGCACATCGCTCTGGGTCATCATGAACAGGCGCGCACCGGGTTCGTCCTTGAGCTTTTCACGCAGGCGGTTGATGACCTCGTCACTCGACACCTTGCGCTCGGCCATGGGCTTGAGCGACATGAACATATTGGCCGAATTGGCCTGGCCGCCGCCGGTAAAGCCGGTCACATACTCCACCGCCGGGTCCTGCTGCACCACATCGAGAAAACGCTTGATGCGGCGCTCCATGGCCTGGAAGGACGTGGACTGGTCGGCACGGATGAAACCCATGACGCGGCCCGTGTCCTCACTGGGCATGAAGCCCTTGTCTATGGTCTGGTAGAGATGGATGTTGAGGCCGATGACCGCCACCAGACTGAGCAGCACCACGGGCTGGTGGCGCAGCCCCCAGGCCAGGGTGTGACGGTACAGCGCCGTCACACGCGCCTCGAAGCGATCCATGGCCAGCGAGACGCGCAGCCAGAAGGCATCCCAGCGGCGCGTGAACGGGCGCCGGGCACGCTCGACGCGGCGGCGCTCCTCGTCGGCAGGCGTGCGCAGCAGGGCCGCACACATCATGGGCGTGGTGGTCAGCGAGATGATCATGGAGACCAGAATCGCCGCCGACATGACCACGGCAAATTCACGAAAGAAGCGCCCCACGACGCCGGCCATGAACAGAATGGGCACGAACACCGCAATCAGCGACAGACTCATGGAGACCACGGTGAAGCCGATTTCGCGCGCGCCTTCGATGGCCGCCTGCATCGCGGACTTGCCGCGCTCCATGTGGCGCATCACGTTCTCCAGCACCACGATGGCATCGTCCACCACAAAGCCTGCGGCCACCGTCAGCGCCATCAGCGAGAGATTGTCCAGCGTGTAGCCGCACAGGTACATGATGCCGAAGGTGCCCATCAGCGACGCTGGCACGGCCACGGCCGGAATCAGCGTGGCGCGCAGCCGGCGCAGAAAGACGAACACCACCATGATGACCAGCGCTATCGAGATCAGCAGCGCGTTCTGCACCTCCTTGACCGAGGCGCGCAGCGTGGGCGTGCGATCCGAGATCACCGTGACATCGATGGCCGGATTGATCGATGCCCTGAGCTGGGGCAGCATGGCGCGCACCTTGTCCACGGACTGCAGGATATTGGCGTCGGGCTGCTTGAACACCTGCAGCAGCACGGCGGGCTTGCCGTTCATGACGCCGTAGTTGCGAACATCCTGCACGGAGTCGGTGACGTCGGCCACATCGGAAAGGCGCACCGCATTGCCGTTGTTCCAGCGCAGCACCAGGGGCGCGTACTCGGCGGCGGTGCGGGCCTGGTCGTTGGTCGCCACCTGCCAGTAATGGTCTTCACGCTCCACGGCGCCCAGGGGGCGATTGGCATTGGTGGCGGTGATGGCTGTACGCACGGCATCCAGCGATACGCCATTGGCCGCCAGACGCACCGGATCCAGCTCCACGCGCACGGCCGGCAGCGCGCCGCCGTTGATCGATGCCTGGCCCACGCCTTCCACCTGGGCCAGCTTCTGGGCCAGCACCGTGGAGGCCGCGTCATACATCTGGCCACGCGTGAGCGAATCCGAAGTCAGCGCCAGAATCATGATGGGCGCGTCTGCCGGATTGACCTTGCGATAGGTCGGGTTGCCCGGCATGCCCGAGGGCAGCAGCGTGCGCGCAGCATTGATGGCGGCCTGCACGTCATGGGCGGCGCTGTCCACCGTGCGCGTCAGATCGAACTGCAGCGTGATGCGCGTGCTGCCCATGCTGGAGCTGGACGTCATCTCGTTGACACCGGCAATCGCGCCCAGGGCACGCTCCAGCGGCGTGGCCACGGTGGCCGCCATGGTGTCCGGCGCCGCGCCGGGCAGGCTGGCGGTCACCGAAATCGTCGGATAGTCCACCTGCGGCAGCGGCGCCACAGGCAGCAGAAAATAGGCCACGCCGCCCACCAGGGCCATGCCGATGGTCAGCAGCATGGTCGCAATGGGTCGGAAGATGAAGGGCGTGGAGATGCTCATGGACGCGCCCCGTCCCGGTCGCCATCGCCTGCCTCGCCCATGACTTCGGCTTCCGAATGCGGCACATGCTTGACGGCCGGCAGGCCGCGCCTGGTGCGCCAGCCCTCGGCCCAGCCCTCAAAGGTCAGATAGATCACCGGCGTGGTGAACAGGGTCAGCAGCTGGCTCAGCAGCAGCCCGCCCACCAGAGTCACGCCCAGCGGCTGGCGCAGCTCGCTGCCCACGCCCGTTCCCAGCATCATGGGCAGCGCGCTCAGCAGGGCCGCCAGCGTGGTCATGAGAATCGGGCGGAAGCGCAGCAGACAGGCCTGGTAGATCGCGTCGCGCGCATTCATGCCTTCCTCGCGCTGGGCGTCCAGCGCGAAGTCGATCATCATGATGGCGTTCTTCTTGACGATGCCGATCAGCAAGATGATGCCGATGATGGCGATGATGTCCAGATCCAGCCCCGCCACCAGCAAGGCCAGCAGCGCCCCCACGCCCGCCGACGGCAGGGTGGAGAGAATCGTGATCGGGTGAATCGTGCTCTCGTAGAGCACGCCCAGCACGATGTACATGGTGATGATGGCGGCCAGCACCAGCAGCAGGGTATTGGACAGCGAGGCCTGGAAAGCCAGCGCCGCGCCCTGGAACTGCGAGTCCACCGACAGCGGGATCTGCCCTTCGTCGCGCAGCTGCCCGATGATGGCCTGGGCCGCCTCCACCGCATGGCCCAGCGACACACCGGATGCGGTGTTGAACGAAATGGTGGCCGCAGGCAGCTGCCCCACATGGTTGACGGCCAGTGCCATCGGGCGCTCGCTCACCGTGGCAATCGAGGACAGCGGCACCGGCGCTCCGTTGCTGGATGCGGCATAGATGTTCTGCAAGGCCTCGGGCCCGATCTTGAACTGCGGCGCCACCTCCAGCACCACCCGGTACTGGTTGGATTGCGTGAAGATGGTGGAGATCAGGCGCTGGCCGAAAGCGTTGTAGAGGGCCGAGTCCACCGACGAGACCGTCACGCCCAGACGGCTGGCCTGGGCACGGTCGATCTGCACATAGGCCTGACGGCCCTGGTTCTGCAGATCGCTGCTCACATCCAGCAACTGGGGCAGTTGCTGCAGACGCTCCACCAGAATTCGGGTACTGGCCGTGAGCTGGTTCATGTCCGGCGAGGAAAGCAGCAACTGGTACTGGGTGCGGGCCTGGCGGTCTTCTATCGTCAGGTCCTGCACGGGCTGGGCATAGAGGCGGATGCCGGGCACGGCCTGGGAATCGTCGGCCAGGCGATTGAGCACCACCGGCAGGCGGTCACGCTGGGCATGGGGCTTGAGGTCGATCTGAATGCGGCCGGTATTCAGCGTGGTATTGGTTCCATCGACGCCGATAAACGAGGAGATGGAAGCCACGGCCGGGTCCTTGAGCAAATGCTCGGCCAGCGCCTGCTGGCGCTCGGCCATGGCGGCAAAGGAGATGGACTGGTCGGCCTCGGTGGTCGCGGCAATCGTGCCCGTATCCTGCTCCGGGAAGAAGCCCTTGGGCACGACGAAGTACAGCAGCACCGTGACCACCAGCGTGGCGATGAACACCAGCCAGGTCAGCTTGCTGTGATCCAGCACCCAGGTCAGCATGCGGCCGTACCCGGCAATCACCTTGTCGAAAAAGCGCGCGACCGCAGCGCCCAAGCCCTTGGACTGCGCCTGGTTCTTCTCGCCCTCGGGCCGGTGGCGCAGCAGGCGCGCGCACAGCATGGGGGTCAGCGTGAGCGAAACCACGGCCGAGATCAGAATCGCCACCGTCATGGTGATGGCGAATTCGTGGAACAGACGCCCCACCACATCCCCCATGAACAGCAGCGGAATCAGCACCGCGACCAGGGAGATGGTCAGCGAGATGATGGTGAAGCCGATCTGCCTGGCGCCCTTGAGCGCGGCCTGCATGGGCGCCTCGCCCTTTTCCACATAGCGGGCAATGTTCTCGATCATCACGATGGCATCGTCCACCACAAAGCCCGTGGCGATGGTCAGGGCCATCAGCGTGAGATTGTTGATGGAAAAACCCGCCAGATACATGACGCCGAAGGTGCCTATCAGCGACAGCGGCACCGCCACGCTGGGAATCAGCGTGGCCGATGCACTGCGCAGAAACAGGAAGATCACCATCACCACCAGGGCGATGGCCAGGGCCAGCTCGAACTGCATGTCCTTGACCGAGGCGCGAATGGTCACGGTGCGATCGGTCAGCACCTGCACGTCGACGGAGGCAGGCAGCGTCTCCTTGAGCTGGGGCAGCAGGTTCTTGATGGCATCGACCGTTTCGATCACATTCGCGCCGGGCTGGCGACGGATATTGAGAATCACGGCCGACTTGGAGCCGGTCTCCGGTGTACCCGACCAGGCGGCCAGACGCGTGTTCTCGGCGTCGTCCACGGTCTGCGCCACATCGGACAGGCGCACGGGATTGCCGTTCTTGAAGGCGATGATGAGGTTGCGGTACTCGGCCGCCGACTGCATCTGGTCGTTGGCATCGATGGTCGATGCGCGGTTGGGGCCGTCAAAGCTGCCCTTGGCGGTCTTGACGTTGGCCGCAGAGATGGCGGTGCGCACATCATCCAGCGTCATGCCGAAGCTGGCCAGCGCAGCCGGATTGGCCTGAATGCGCACGGCCGGGCGGCGCGCACCGGCAATGGCCACCAGACCCACGCCCTTGACCTGGGAGAGCTTGGGCGCAAGACGGTTCTCCACCAGGTCGTTGATCCTGATGACGGGCAGCGAAGGCGAGCTGATGGCCAGCGTCAGCACCGGCGCATCGGCCGGGTTGACCTTGCTGTAGAGCGGGGGCATGGGCAGATCGCTGGGCAGCAGATTGGTGCCCGCGTTGATCGCGGCCTGCACCTGCTGCTCGGCCACGTCCATGGACATATCGAGCGCAAAGCGCAGGCTGATGACCGATGCGCCACCCGAACTGGTCGAGGACATCTGGTCCAGGCCCGGCATCTGACCGAACTGGCGCTCCAGCGGTGCCGTGACATTGGAGGTCATCACATCGGGGCTGGCCCCGGGGTAGAGCGTGGTGACCTGTATGGTGGGATAGTCCACCTCGGGCAGGGCCGAGATGGGCAGCAGACGGTAGGCAAGAATGCCCGAGATCAGCACCGCCACCATCAGCAAGCTGGTGGCGATGGGCCTGAGAATGAAGAGGCGCGAGAGATTCATGATGGCCGCAGGCTCTGACTATGCTCAGCGACTCGTGCCGCCGGCCGCCGTACCGGTCTGACCATTGGCTTCGCGCTCGGCGCGCAGCTTCTGGAAGAAGGCACGGCGCTCTTCCGGCGACAGGGCCTCCAGCTTGGCGCGCTGCTCGGGACTCAGCTGGGGACGGTCACCCCGGCCCTCGGCTCTTTCGGCTCGGCCCTCGCCGCCGTCACCACGCTCGGTGCCGGCCTGAGGTCTGGCCTCGCTCGCAGCGGCAGGCTTGGCATCCGGCTTCGCATCGGCCTTGGCGGGACTGCCTTGTGCCTCACGCGGCTGATCGCCACGGGCGTCCGCGCCACGAGGACCTGGGCCTGGGCCCGCATTGCCGCCATTACTGCCATTGCCGCCGCGCTCGGCGCGCAGCTTCTGGAAGAACTCCTTGCGTTCCTCGGGCGTCATCTTGGAGACTTTTTCACGCTGCTCGGGACTGAGGTTGCGCATCATGCCGCGCGGCTGGCTGGCAGCATCCTGCACGGCCTGGTCGACCTTCTTGACTTTTTCCGAGTCCACCACCGTTACCTGGGCGCCTTCGCGCAGACGGTCGATGCCGTCGGTCACCACCTTGTCGCCGGGCTCCAGTTCGCCGCGCACGCTGACATAGTCACCGTCCGTCACCCCCACCGTGATCTTGCGCTGGGTGACCGTGTTGTCGGGTTTGACCAGATAGACAAAGTTGTTCTGCACCGCATTCGCGGGCACGACCAGCGCCTGATCGATCTGGCGCAGCTGCAGCTTGACGTTGACGAACTGATTCGCGAACAGCTTGCGCTCCGCGTTGTCGAACGAGGCCTTGGCCTTGACCGTGCCCGTGGTCGTGTCGATGGTGTTGTCCAGCGCATTGAGCTGGCCCTTGGCCAGTATCTGCTTTTGCTCGCGGTCCCAGAGTTCGACGGGCATGACCTTGCCCTCGCGCAGTTGCTGGGCCAGCGTCCCCACATGGGCTTCGGGGATGGAGAAGACGGCATCGATGGGGCGAATCTGGGTGATCGTCACCAGCCCGTTGGTATCGGAAGGATTGACCACGTTGCCGAGGTCGGCCTGGCGCAGGCCGAGGCGGCCCGAGATGGGAGCCGTGATCTTGGTATAGCTCAGCTGCAGCTTGGCCGCATCGACCTGACCCTGATCGGCCGCCACCGTGCCCTGCAGCTGGCGCACCAGCGCGGCCTGGGTATCGACCTGCTGGCGGGCTATCGAGTCCTGGGCCTGCAGCTCCTTGTAGCGCTGCAGATCCAGCTGCGCATTCTTGAGCTGGGCCTGATCGCGCGCCAGAGAGCCCTGCACCTGCGCCAGCGCGGCTGCAAAACTGCGCGGGTCGATCTCTGCCAGCAACTGACCGGCCTTGACCTCGTCACCTTCCTTGAAGTGCAGCTTGAGCAGCTCGCCCGAAACCTTGGCACGCACCACAGCCGTGGCACGTGCATTCATGGTGCCAATGGCGCTGACGAGCACACGCATGTCACGCTGCTCCACCACTCCGACGCTCACAGGCTGAGCCTGGCTCATGCCGCCGGGGCCGCCCGGCCCTGCGCGACCGTTGCGCCCGGCGCGTGCGCCAGGCCCACCCGCTCCCTGTTTAGGAGCTGCAGACGCAGACGTATCGCCACTCGCACCCTGTTTTTGCGTATACCACCAATAGCCGCCACCAGCGGCCGCCACAGCGAGCACCACAGTGGCAAGCAAGGCGGGCCGGGCCTTGCCCTGCTGTAAGGATTGACGATTGGGGTGCAGATGGGATGAGCTGGACATGGTTGAGCGCAGGAATTTCGAGCCTGAATTGGCGCCAATGGTATCCAGTTGCAAGCAAATCCCGGGTCAGGCAGCGCCGGCTTTGCCAGCATTTACCCCGGCTTTACCTCGGGTTTACCTCGTGAAGTTCCCTCTTGGCAGACTAAAACAGTGCTGACTTTCATAGCCTCAATGTCGGTGTTTTCAGGCCTCATGCTTGGCGGCTGACACCGCCCCTTGCTGCGTCCGCCTTGCGGCGCAAGGAATCCGGCTCCAAGGAGAAACCCATATGACCACCGAACGCCTGACCAATCACCCCGAAGAAGCCGCCGTGCGCGTGCCGCTGGAGCTGTACATGCGCGGCCATGCCGAAGACAAGGCCGAGCATATGCGCGCAGCCTTCATGCCCACGGCCCGTCTGGAGTCCGTGCGCGAAGGCCCGCTGACCTCCTGGGACCTGGACTTCTACTGCCAGCGCTTCAAGAACACGCCCGCCGCCGACGAAGCCACGCGTCGCCGCGTCATCGACTCCCTGGACATCGTGGGCACGGCCGCCATGGCCAAGGTCACGCTCTACCATGGTGCCGTGACCTTCACCGACTACTTTGTGCTGCTCAAGACCGAGCAGGGCTGGAAGATCGCCAACAAGGCTTTCCACGCCCAGCCTCAATAAGGCTAAGCCACCTGCACCAAGCCCCTGGCCTCAGGCCCAGGGGCTTTTTTATTGATGCGCTGGTCAGCGAGTCAGCAGCCAGAGCGCGCCCAGAACGATGACAGCCCCCAGGCCCCAGGCCCAGACGGGGATGCCAGACGATTCGCGCGGCGGCGCCGAGGGTGTGGCGTCCAGCGGAGCGTAGCTGGTGGAGGCCGCGTCGTGCTCCCAGGAGCGTGTATCCGGCTCCTCTGCACTGCCTTCGTCTTCGGGCGGCTCGCTAGCGTGGCGCTGCTGCATCACGGCTTCGAAGCGCGCAAAGAAATCCTCGGCCATGCTCTTGGCAGCGCCGTCGATCAGGCGCTGGCCCAGTTGGGCAATCTTGCCGCCGACCTGGGCCTGCACCTCGTAGTGCAGCTCGCAGTGGCGTTCATCGGTGGGAGTCAGATCCACCTTGGCCTGGCCCTTGCCGAAGCCGGCCACACCGCCCTGTCCTTCAAAGGCAATCGTGTAGCTCTTGGGCGGCTGCACATCCGACAGCGTGACCCGGCCGTTGAACTTGGCCGATACCGGACCGATCTTCACGGACATGATCACGGCATAGGAGCCATCGCCCGCATCCTCGAACTTCTCGCAGCCGGCCAGGCATTGCTGCAAGGTTTGCGGATCGTTGAGCGCCTCCCAGGCCTGCTGCTGGCTCACGGCAAGAGGGCGGCTGGCATGCATTTCCATGGTGTTCTCCTTTTCAATCTCGGTGCGGCAGCTGCAGCAGCTTCGCCAGGTGGGCAGCCAGTTGCTGCAATGACTGCAGGTTGTGCACGGCCAGCATGGCATGGCTGTGACGATGCAGCACCTGCGCGCCTTTGGCCAGCGGGGCATACCCGTCAAAGCGCAACAAGGGGTTGAGCCAGACAATGCGCGCGCTGTGCCGTGCCAGCCACTGCAACTCCCGCTCCAGCAGCGCACTGTCGCCGGTATCCAGCCCGTCGCTGACCAGCAGCACCAGAGTGCGCCTGCCCACCAGATGGCGCGCCTGCTGCCGGTGCAGCTGTGCCAGGCATTCCCCCAGGCAGGTGCCGCCGCCGAAATCGTCGATGTCGCGATTGAGCTGGGCCAGCATGGCATCGGGGTCGCTGTGGGCAAAAGCCCGGTTCAGCTCCTGCAGGCTGGTTCCCATGCTGTAGACATGGCGACGCAGCTGCGGATAGCGCCGAGGGCTGGTGGCCTGGTGCAGAAATGCCAGCAACAGACGCACATAACGCTCCATGGAGCCCGACACATCGACTAGCGCCAGCCAGGGCATGGGCAGCCGCTTGCGCCTGCGCCATTTGAGACTTGCCAGCTCGCCGCCCGTGGCTGCCGCAGCTTTCAGACTGGCGGGCCAGTGCACACGCAGCCCCGAGGCGCGCAGCTCGCTTCTGCGACTGCGATAGCTGGGCAGCGGCAAGCGGATATCGCGCGCCAGTTGCTGCACCAGGCGGTACTCGCTGGCACTGAGCTGGTTGAAATCCGCATGCTGCAGCCTGTGCCGGTCGCTGGCCGACATGGCGGCATCCATCGCCAGTTCCTCGCTCGCGGGCTTTTGCTGTGCGGCACGAATCGCCGACAAGGCCTCCTGCACACGCGGCCTGTGACGCGGCCTGGCCGCCTCCGGCGAGCCCGGCAGCAACTGGCTCAGAAGCTGCCGGGCCACCTCGGGATTGCGAAAGTAGGCCGCGAACAGCTCGCGAAAGACCGCCAGGTCCTGTTCGCGTGAAACCAGCACGGCCTCCAGCGCGGCGGCCACGTCCTCGCGGTTCATCCCCACCAGCATCAGGCCTTGCTGGGCCAGTGCCAGGCGCTCGGCATCCACCGCCAGCCCTGCACGGCGCAGCGCGCGACCAAACCCCAGCAGATTGATGGGCAGTTTGCCGCTGCGCGCGTCCCCCCACCAGCTCGCGCTTGCGGGCCGCTCTGGCGACTGCGCTTGCAGCTCAGGCTGTGGCATCGGGCTCCAGCAATTGCTGCAGACGCTCTGGAGTGAGCGCCGCCACATCTTCGCGCTGCTTGAACAGAATGCCCGCCGTCTCGTGCACCAGCTCGGGGTCTATGACCAGCGTGTCTAGCGCCACCAGTGCCTTGGCCCACTCCACGCTTTCGGCAATGCCGGGCGTGCGCTCGAAGGCATCGGCAAACGGGCGGCTGCGCAGCCGGTCCACAAAACGGGCGATCTGTTCGGTCAACGCCGCCCCGGCTTCGGGCACCTTGGACTGGACAATGGCCAGCTCGCGCTCGCGTTCGGGGTAGTCCAGCCAGTGGTACAGACAGCGGCGCTTGACCGCATCATGCAGATCGCGCGTGCGATTGCTGGTAAGAATGGTCACGGGCGGCACCTGGGCACGGACGACGCCGAGCTCGGGAATGCTGACCTGGTACTCGCCCAGATACTCGAGCAAAAATGCCTCGAAAGGCTCGTCGGCCCGGTCCACCTCGTCAATCAGCAGCACCGCGCCAGGCGCAGGTGCCTGCAGGGCCTGCAGCAAAGGGCGGCGTACCAGATAGCGAGGCTGATAGACCTCCTGCTCGACAGCTTCCAGTTCCGCCGCGCCACGCAGCTCGGCCGCGCGCAGGTGCAACAGCTGCGCGGCGTAATTCCATTCATACAGCGCTTCCCGCTGCTCCAGGCCGTCATAGCACTGCAGCCTGATCAGCTGCCGCGCCAGCACCTGGGACAGCGCCTGCGCCAGCGAGGTCTTGCCAACGCCCGGCTCGCCCTCCAGCAGCAGGGGCCGCTGAAGCCTGAGCGCCAGAAACACGGCCGTGGCCAGACGCCGGTCCGCAAAATAGCCTACCTCCTGCAAGGCGGCGAGCAGCCCATCCACCGACTGCAGAGCGCTTTTCACTTCAGTATTCATAGCTGCTTGCGCTTTACTGATAAGGGATTAAGCCACTTTTCATTCAAAAATCACATCCTATGACAGTCACACTGCCGCAAGGAGACGGCAAGCAAACGCCCCGGCCGACCGCCCACTCGCCCCACCCGTGGCGAGGCTGCCCTCCGCCCAGGCAGGAGCAGCCACTCAGACAGAGCCGCTCAGGGAGAGAGCAGTTGATCCACCGCCCGCTGCGTCAGGACGCTGATCAGCTGCGCCCGGTAGCGCGCACTCGCGTGCAGATCGCTGTTGAGCTCGCTGTCGTCAATAGGCACCGCAGCCGCCGCAGCCGCCGTGAGACTCTGGTTGAGCGCCGCTTCCAGGCCTGCGTGGCGGAAGACCGATAGTCCCGCACCGGTCACGGCCACGCGCACGCCCTGCGCCGTCTGCGCCACAAACACGCCCACCAGGGCAAAGCGCGACGCGGGCTGCTTGAACTTGATATAGGCAGCCTTTCTGGGCACGGGAAAGCGCACCGCCTTGATCAGTTCCCCCTCTTCCAGTGCCGTGGTGTACATGCCCTGGAAGAAGTCGTCTGCCGCAATCTCGCGCCGACTGGTGACCACGACAGCACCCAGACCCAGCACCGCACTGGGATAGCAGGCCGCAGGGTCGTTATTGGCCAGCGAGCCGCCCATCGTGCCGCGCGCTCGAACCTGGCGGTCGCCAATACCGCCGGCCAACTCGGCCAGCGCAGGAATGGCTGCCTGGACCTCGCGGCAGGCGGCGACATCGGCATGACGCGTCATGGCGCCGATCTCGACCTGATCGCCGCCGACGCGGATTCCCGCCAGGCCATCGACCTGGTTGAGATCCACAATCGCGCCGGGCTGGGCCAGGCGCAGCTTCATGGAAGGAATCAGGCTCTGGCCGCCGGCCAGAAACTGACCGCTGGCAGCGCTCACCTCATCCAGCGTCCGGGGGGTGGAGTAGCTGAAGGCATACATATGTGTTGTCCTCTCTTCCTCTCAGTCGGGTGCCTCAGGGGCGTGCAGCATCGATGGCCTCCCACACCCGATGTGGGCTGGCAGGCATGTCCAGGTCCTTGACGCCCAGGG
The DNA here is from genome assembly GCF_000739375.1 of Comamonas testosteroni TK102. Lineage (NCBI taxonomy): Bacteria > Pseudomonadati > Pseudomonadota > Betaproteobacteria > Burkholderiales > Comamonadaceae > Comamonas > Comamonas testosteroni. The sequence goes on from NZ_CP006704.1 coordinate 4,447,088, forward strand.
AATGCAGGGCATCGAGCACGGCATTGATGACGGCGGGCGGCGAGCCTATGGCCCCGGCCTCGCCGCAGCCCTTGGTGCCCAGCGGGTTGTGAGTGCAGGGCGTGCAGACCGTGCCCAGCTTGAAGTCGGGCAGATCGTCGGCGCGGGGCATGGCGTAGTCCATGAAGCTGCCGGTCAGCAACTGACCCGAGTCACGGTCGTAGACGCAGTTCTCCAGCAGCGCCTGACCTATCCCCTGGGCCAGTCCGCCATGAACCTGACCCTCCACGATCATGGGGTTGATGATGGTGCCGAAATCGTCCACGGCACTGAAGCGGTCGACGCGCACCACGCCCGTGGCAGGGTCCACCTCGACCTCGCAGATATAGGTGCCGGCCGGGAAGGTGAAGTTGGTGGGGTCGTAGAAAGCAGTCTCGTCCAGCCCCGGCTCCAGCTTGTCCAGTGGATAGTTGTGCGGCACATAGGCCGTCAGCGCAATCTGGGCAAACGGCAGCTTTCTGTCGGTGCCGCGCACCGTGAACTCGCCTCCCGCGAAATCGATGTCGGCATCGCTGGCCTCCATCAGGTGGGCGGCGATCTTCTTGGCCTTGGCCTCGATCTTGTCCAGCGCCTTCATGATGGCAGCGCCACCCACGCTGATGGAGCGCGAGCCATAGGTTCCCATGCCAAAGGGCACGCGACCCGTATCGCCATGGACGATCTCGACATGCTCGACGGCAATGCCCAGCCGCGCCGCCACCACCTGGGCAAAAGTCGTCTCATGCCCCTGGCCATGACTGTGCGAGCCCGTGAACACCGTCACGCTGCCCGTGGGGTGGACGCGCACCTCGCCGCACTCGAACAGACCGGCACGTGCGCCCAGCGCCCCGGCAATATTGCTGGGCGCCAGACCGCAGGCTTCGATGTAGCTGCTGTAGCCCAGGCCGCGCTTGAGGCCTCTGGCCTCGCTGGCGGCGCGCCGCGCCGCAAAGCCCGCCACATCGGCCAGTTGCTCGGCCTGATCCATGCAAGCCTGGTAGTCGCCGATGTCGTACTGCAGCGCCACGGGCGTCTGATAGGGAAAGCTGGTGATGAAGTTGCGACGCCTGATCTCGGCCTGGGACAGATTCATTTCCCAGGCACAGCGGCTGACCAGGCGCTCGAGCAGGTACGTGGCCTCGGGACGGCCAGCGCCCCGGTAGGCATCCACGGGGGAAGTGTTGGTGAACCAGGCATCGACCTCGATATGGATTTGCGGCGTGGTGTACTGGCCCGCCAGCAAGGTGGCATAAAGGATGGTGGGCACCGCGCTGGCGAAAGTGGACAGGTAGGCGCCCAGATTCGCGTCGGTGTGCACACGCATGGCGAGGAACTTACCATCGGCATCCATGGCCATCTCGGCATGGCTGACATGGTCGCGGCCATGCGCATCGGTCAGAAAGGACTCGCTGCGATCGGCCGTCCACTTGATATTGCGGTTGAGCTTCTTGGCAGCCCAGGTCAGGCAGACATCCTCGGCATACAGAAATATCTTGGAGCCAAAGCCGCCGCCCACATCGGGCGCAATCACGCGCACCTTGCTCTCTGGCAGGCCCATGACGAAGGCCGTCATCAGCAGCCGCTCCACGTGCGGGTTCTGGTTGGCCACGTACAGCGTGTACTCGTCCATGGCGCGGTTGTAGCTGCCTATGGCCACGCGCGGCTCCATGGCATTGGGTATCAGGCGGTTGTTGACCAGGTCCAGACGGGTCACATGGGCGGCGCCGGCAAACACCGCATCCACTGCCGCCTTGTCGCCAATCGCCCACTGGTAGCAACGGTTGTCGGGAGCGATATCGTGGACCACGGCACCGGGCTTTTTGCCGCCCGCCGCGTCGGCCACGTTCACGACTGCTGGCAGCACCGCGTAATCGACCTCCACCAGCTCGGCCGCATCACGCGCCTGCTGCAGGGTCTCGGCGACCACCATGGCCACCTGGTCGCCCACATAGCGCACGGTATCGAGGGCCAGTATCGGGTGCGGCGGCTCCTTCATGGGCTCGCCATTGGTGCTGGTGATCAGCCAGCCGCAGGGCAGGCCGTTGATGCCGGCGGCCGCCACATCGGCACCCGTGAGCACCTCGACCACGCCTGGTGCCGCCTTGGCGGCATCCACGTTGACGCTGCGCAGCCTCGCATGGGCATGGGGCGAGCGCACAAACACCGCATAGGCCTGTGCGCCCAGCGTGATGTCGTCCGTGTACTGGCCAGCGCCGGTCAGAAAGCGATCATCCTCGCGGCGCAGGACGGCTTCGCCGATATGCGGCAGCTTGGAAAAGTCAGATGCACCCATGGTGTGTCTCCTCTTCTAGTTGTGATGCGCCGCTCAGGTGGCGCTCATGCCGTCGCGACCCGCTTTGACGGCGGCGACGATGTTCTGGTAGCCCGTGCAGCGGCAGATATTGCCTTCGAGCAGTTCGCGGATCTCGGCATCGGTGGCGCCGGGCTTCTGGCGGCAGAGATCCACCGCACTCATCACCATGCCGGGCGTGCAGAAGCCGCACTGCAGGCCATGACACTGCTTGAAGGCCGCCTGCATGGGGTGCATGGTTCCATCGGCAGCAGCCATGCCCTCTATGGTCTGGACCTCGGCACCCTGGGCCTGCACGGCCAGCATGGTGCAGGACTTGATGGCCTTGCCATTGACCAGCACCGTGCAGGCTCCGCACTGGCTGGTATCGCAGCCCACATGGGTACCCGTCAGGCGCAGCTGTTCACGCAGCGCCTGCACCAGCAAGGTATTGGGGGGGACGTCAATGCTGGCCGTGCGGCCATTGACCGTGAACTGAACATTCATCGTGATGCCTCCTGCCTATATCCGAAGAATTGGGTAACAAAGCACAACCACACTCTCTATGGTGGGCAGTTACCACCATGCAAGGCGCTAGGGTTGACCCCCAGGCCAGGCGAAACACGCGCAGATATTCTCAAAATGAAACACTGTCCGGAGTCCTCATGTCGCCCGCCAGCCTCGCCACATCCACGCAAGCCGCAGCCCATCCAGGTGCACGCCATTCCCTGCTTGCCCAGGCCAGGCAGCAGTTGCTGGCGATGGACTCATCCCATGCGCTGGTACCGTCTGGTCTTGCCCCCTGGCTCTGGCGCTCTTGGCAGCGCTGCGTGGCGCAGGGCCGTCATCCCGCTCAAACAGTGGAGTTCGAGGCCGTCGGACCTCACGCGCTGCGCCACGCCCAGGACAAGCACCAGCTGCTGCTGCAGGCCGCACGTCCGGTCATGACGCAACTGGTCGCGGCCGTGGGCGCCATGCGCTACTTCTGTCTGCTGACCGATGCCCAGGGACTGGCCCTGGAAGTTCAAGGCCCCGTGGACCACAGCGATCTGCGCGCGCTGGCCGTGGGCCGTGTCGGTGTGGATCTGTCCGAGCGCGGCGTGGGCACCTCGGCCATAGGCGCGACACTGGCCGAACTCAGCCCGGTATGGCTGCACAGGCAGGAGCATTTTTTCGACGATCTGCGCGACTACAGCTGCGCAGGCGCACCGGTATTCGGCCCTCAGGGCGAATGCCTGGGCATGCTGGACATCACCGGCATTGATGTCCCCGAGCGCCCCGAGCTGCTGCTGCTGGCGCTGCGCTGCGCACGCGCCATCGAAGATCGATTGCTGCGGGCCCTGCCTCACACCCTGCTGCTGCGCGTGAACTGGCCCGGCGGGCCGCTGGGCCAGGAGGGCGAAGGCCTGATGGTGTTTGATGCCGAAGGCCGATTGCTGGGCAGCAATACCGTGGCCAGGCAACTGGTGCCACGTCCTCTGCAAGCCCCCGGGGAGGACTCGCTCATTCAGAGCCATGAGCTGCTGGCCCTGCCCTGGAGCCATCTGATCGAGCATGCGCGCCAGAGGCCCGAGGCGCCAATGCAACTGCCGCTGTGGTCCGGTCTGCGCCTGCTGGCGCTGGCACAGGCCGGCCCCTTGCTGCGCGCTCCCGTCATGACGGGCTCCGGCGCAGCCAGCCGGGGATTGCCTGCCAATGCCATGGCCACGCCGCTGCGCACCAGCGAGTTGCTGCTGATTCAGCAGGCCATGCAGGAGGCGCACGGAAATGTAAGCGTGGCAGCCCGCAACCTGGGATTGAGCCGGGCCACACTCTACCGTCGACTCGCCAGCAAATAAGAGGTCTTGAACCGGATTCAGGGCAGTTTTACTCTCTCCGGATTTGCCCTAGTTTCAGCACACAGCCCCCTCCACGACAGCAGGCGCACACTAGCATCAAAGCCCATTAATAACCAAAAATACCTCAATAAAACAATCACCTAAGCGTTACCAGTCATGCGCTTCCAGCTATCGTCCGCATAGCAGACACAACTGACGCTCGGGCGCCACATTTGCCTGCGTATTTGTAAAAAACACCATACCTGCGTCCGTAGAATCTCCAGTTCGGTTCAAAAACTCAGATCGCCCTAAGGCTTACCAGCCCCAACAGCGCGACGCATACACGGCCTACTTTTTGGAGACACCATGCAGGCTTTACTTGCCCTGTCCAGGGCTATCGACAGGCTCAACGCCTTTGTCGGCAAATATTCAATCTGGCTGATATTTGCCGCCACCTTCATCAGCGCCGCCAACGCCATTGTTCGCAAGGCCTTCGACACCAGCTCCAATGCCTTTCTGGAAGTCCAGTGGTATCTGTTCGCATGGTCCTTTCTGATTGCGGCGGGCTACACCCTGCTGCACCGCGAGCATGTGCGCATCGATGTGATCAACAGCCGTCTGTCCAAAAAGGCCCAGGTCTGGATCGACATCATCGGCTTTGCCTTCTTTCTCACGCCTCTATGCCTGACCATTCTGTGGCTGAGCATGCCGGTGGTGATTCAGATGTACCAGTCCGGCGAGGTGTCGGGCAACCCCGGCGGACTGATCCGCTGGCCTGTGTGGACAGCGATTCCTGTGGGCATCACCTTGCTGCTGCTGCAGGGCATCTCCGAGCTGATCAAGCGCATTGCCTTCCTGACCGGTGACGGCCCCGACCCCATGGGCAAGCTCAGCGACAAGAGCGCCGAGGAAGAGCTGGCCGAGGCCCTGCGTGCCGAAGCCGATCGCAAGCAGGCTGAGGCGCTGGCCGCCCAGGCCAAGGCATAACGGTAGCGGGAGACAATCAATGGAATTCATCGCTACCAACTACGCCCCCATCATGTTTGCGGGGCTGATCTGCTTTTTGCTGCTGGGCTTTCCAGTCGCCTTCAGCCTGGGCGCTGCGGGCCTGGCCTTCGGCTTTCTGGGCATAGAACTGGGCGTCTTCCCCTCCTCCGTGATGGCATGGCTGCCCCAGCGCCTGATCGGCATCATGGCCAACGACACCCTGCTGGCCGTACCCTTCTTCACCTTGATGGGCCTGATTCTCGAACGCTCCGGCATGGCGGAGGACCTGCTTGACACTGTCGGTCAGGTGTTCGGCCCCATCCGCGGGGGTCTGGCGCTGGCCGTGATCTTTGTGGGCGCCCTGCTGGCGGCCACCACCGGTGTGGTTGCCGCTTCGGTGATCTCCATGGGCCTGATCTCTCTGCCCATCATGCTGCGCTACGGCTATGACCGCCGCCTGGCATCGGGCGTTATCGCGGCCTCGGGCACGCTGGCCCAGATCATCCCGCCCTCGCTGGTGCTGATTCTGATGGCCGACCAACTGGGCAAGAGCGTGGGCGATATGTACAAGGGCGCCTTCATCCCCGGCTTCATGCTCATGGGCCTGTATGTGCTGTGGGTGGTGATTCTGGCCATCTTCAAGCCCAAGATGGTGCCTGCCTTGCCCCTGGAGGCACGCATCTACCGCGAAGCCAACGGCAACTCCGGCTATACCTCGCTGGTCGTGGTGATGGGCCTGTCCACCATCGTGGCCATCTTCCTGGCCAGCCATATGGCCGACCTGCACACCTGGTGGCAGGGCAAGGAAATCACCGAAGTCGCCACCGACGAGAAGATCGTCACCGCCATGTGCGGCGGCACCTTCATCGCCTTCGTGATCGCCTCGCTCAACCGGGTCCTCAAGCTGGGCCTGCTGTCCAAGCTGGCCGAGCGCGTGACCTTTGTGCTGATCCCCCCCCTGCTGCTGATCTTCCTGGTGCTGGGCACCATCTTCCTGGGCATTGCAACACCTACCGAAGGCGGTGCCATGGGCGCCATGGCGGCACTGATCATGGGTTTTGCCCGCCGTCGCCTGAACATGGACCTGCTCAAGCAGGCCCTGGCCTCGACCACCAAGCTGGCCAGCTTTGTGATGTTCATCATGATCGGCGCCACCACCTTCAGTCTGGTCTTCCAGGCTGCAGACGGCCCCAAGTGGGTGGAACATCTGCTGACCAGCCTGCCCGGCGGCCAGGTGGGCTTCCTGATCGTGGTCAACATCATGATCTTCTTCCTGGCCTTCTTCCTGGACTACTTTGAACTCTCGTTCATCGTGGTGCCGCTGTTGGGCCCCGTGGCCGAGAAGATGGGCATCGACCTGATCTGGTTCGGCGTACTGCTGGCCGTGAACATGCAGACCTCGTTCATGCATCCGCCCTTCGGCTTTGCACTGTTCTTCCTGCGCTCCGTCGCACCGGACAAGCAGTACGTGGACAAGGTCACCCACAAGGTGATTGAGCCCGTCACCACCATGCAGATCTACAAGGGTGCCGTGCCCTTTGTGCTGATCCAGTTGGTGATGGTGGGCGTGCTGATCGCCTTCCCCGGCATCGTGACCGGCGCGCTCGACAAACCCGTGGTCGTGGACATGAACAAGGTGGGCGACGAAATGCTCAACCAGCTCAACGATGCCGGCGGCGGCTATGGTGCGGACAACCCGTTTGGAGCGCCTGAAGGCGGCGAAGAAGGTTCGGCCCCTGCAGAAGGCAGCCAGCCGGCTCCGGCAGCGCCCGATGCCAGCGGCTACGGCTCGGATGACCCTGCCAAGGCCTTGCAGGATTCACTGAGTTCGGCACCTGCCGCCAAGTAAATCGACGGCCGCTACCGACACAGCCCCGGCTCGCCAGAGCCGGGGCTTTTTCATGGCTTGAAGATTGATGGGTGATGGATCCGCTTCCCTTCAGGAAGCCATCCTGACCGTCACCGAACTGCTGACTGCCGTCCGTCCCCCCTATGCAGATCTGCTGTCCAGATCTGCTGTCTCAGGCCGCCAATGCCCAGGAGTCTTGTGTGGAGCCGGCCTGTCGCAGCAGCGATGGAATGCTGGCAACCGAAGGAATATGGGAACGGCCCTGCCGCGCCGATGTCATCCGCGTATCGAAAGACACCACCGAGGCGGTGCAGGTGGACTCCCAGCATGATCTCGATGGCATGAAAAAACCGCAGCAAGCTGCGGTTTTTCAACACCCAGCGCATGGCGCTGGTGACTCTGATCAGGATCAGATCTTGGCAGTCGCCATGTACTGATTGAAGGGGAACTCGGAGAAGCGGTTCCACAGGATCTGGTCGCGCTGGAAAGCGCGCATGTCCTGGTGAATCTTCTTGAATTCGGGCGACTTGGCTTCGTGCTCGGCAAACACTTCCATGGAAGCCTTGAAACCGGCATCCATCAGCGGTTTGGGGAACATCTTCAGCTGGGTCTTGTTGGCCACCAGGCGCTTGATGGCCTGAGGGTTGAGCACCTGGTACTTGCTGGTCATGTCGGCAGCAGCCACGCGGGTTGCAGCGTCCAGGATCGCCTTGTTCTCGGGCGACAGTGCGTTGTACTTCTTCAGGTTGATGAAGAACTCCAGGTCGGCAGAACCTTCCCACCAGCCGGGGTAGTAGTAGTAGGGAGCAACCTTGTTGAAGCCCAGCTTCTCATCGTCGTAGGGACCGACGAATTCCACGGCATCCAGCGTACCCTTTTCCAGGGCTTGATAGACATCGCCAGCAGGCATGTTCTGTGCCACCACGCCCAGCTTGGCCATGGCTTCGCCGAACACGCCGCCACCCAGACGCATCTTCAGACCCTTGAGGTCTTCCACGGTCTTGATTTCCTTGCGGTACCAGCCACCCATCTGGGTCGTGGTGTTGCCTGCGGATGCAGTCTTGAAGTTGTACTTGGCAAAGAAGGCATCCAGCAGCTTGCGGCCATTGCCATGGTCTTTCCAGCCGTTCATCTGCAGCGTGGTCAGGCCGAAGGGCACGGCGCAGCTGAAGGCGAAGATGGGATCCTTGCCCGTGAAGTAGTAGGCAGCAGTCTGTGCCATATCGATGGTGTCGCCCTGCAGTGCATCCACCACACCGAAAGCAGGCATCAGCTCGCCAGCGGGGTGCACCGAGATCTCGAACTTGCCGCCCGACATGGCCTTGACCACTTGCGACAGCTTTTCAGCGCTGCCGAAGATGGTGTCCAGCGACTTGGGAAAGCTCGAGGCCAGGCGCCAGCGCACGGCGGCCTGGGCGTGAACAGCAGGTGCGGCGCCCGCAGCCAGCACGCCAGCGATACCGGCATTTTTCAGAATGGAACGACGATCCACTTTAGTCTCCTTGAGGAACAGATTGGCTGACACAGACCACTGATCTATGCCAGCTTGACTTATGCAACAGGCACAAAATGTACACGAGTCAATCGTTCAGCATGCGATAAAAAGTGACCGTCAGCTTAAGAAGTTCTACCTAGTTAGGTGCATCGAATTCGGCCTCGGCGGCCTGCTTGCGCTGCCTACAGCCGTACCGCGCTCATATAGCTGGCATAGCGGAATTCGGAGAAACGATCCCAGAGCAGCTGGTCATGCTGGAATCCGCGCATGCTGCGGTGAATCTTCTTGAACTGCGCCGACTTGGCCTCATGCTCGGCCATGGTGGCCATCACGGCCTTGAAGCCCGCATCCATCAGCTCGCGTGGAAAGGCGCGCAGCTGCACGCGTTCGCTGAGCAGCTTCTTGAGTGCCGCAGGGTTGTAGGCCAGGTATTTGGCCGTCAGATCCTTGGCGGCCTGCGCCGCCGCGGCTTCCACCATGGCCCGCAGTTCGGGCGTCAGGGCTGCAAAGGACTTGGTATTGATGAAATAGGCCAGCTCGGCGCCACCTTCCCACCAGCCCGGATAGTAGTAGTAGGGAGCGATCTTGCCGAAGCCCAGCTTCTGGTCGTCATAGGGGCCGACGAACTCCACCGCATCGAGGCGATTCTTTTCCAGCGCCTGCTGCGCATCCGCAATAGGCATGTTGACGGCCTGCACGCCCAGCTTTTGCAGCGCATCGCCGAGCAAGCCGCCGCCGGCGCGCATGCGCAGCCCGTGCAGGTCCTGCACGGTCCTGATTTCCTTGCGGTACCAGCCGCCCATCTGCGTGCCGGTGTTGCCGGCGCTCAGGCTCTTGATGTTGTACTGGGCGTAGAAATCATCCATGAGCTTGCGCCCGCCGCCGTATTCCATCCAGGCGTCCATCTGCCGCGCCGTCAGACCGAAGGGCACGGCGCACCCGAGAGCAAAGCAGTAGTCCTTGTCGGTGAAGTAGTACGGTGCCGTCAAGGCCATTTCGACCACGCCGTTCTGCACTCCCTCCATCACGCCAAACGCGGGCATCAGCTCGCCCGCAGAGTGCACGCTGACTTCGATCTGACCACCCGACATGAGACGCAGCGACTGGGCAAACTTCTCGGCCCCACCAGAAATGGCGTCAAGGACTTTGGGAAAACTCGTCACCAGGCGCCAGCGCAGCACCTCCTGGCTGCGCACCGCCGGAGCCACGCCAGCAGCCAGCACACCAGCCATGCCCACATGTTTGACGAGTGAGCGACGATCCATGAATATTTCTCCGCTAGTAGTTGTCGATTGCCAGGCTGGCTGCAGCAGCCTGATCACAGGCCGGCAGCCACAGGCATTCTAGGAACGCAGACGCCGTCCGTGTGGCGATTCACGGTTGCCGTCAGTTTTCTTGACGGCACGCAAAGAAAAAGGCCCTTCATGGAAGGGCCCGGTGTCAATCCATCGGACTTGCGCAAACCATGTCCGTATCGCGTCAGCCCGCAGCCAGACGCTTGCGGATGGAGGCTTCGATGCCTGCGGCATCCAGCCCCTGCAGCGCCAGCAGCTTGGCGGGATCGCCATGCTCGATGAACGCGTCGGGCAGGCCCAGCTGCAGCACGCTCCTGCTCAGACCGTTGGCAGCCAGACATTCCATCACGGCACTGCCGGCGCCGCCCATGACGCAACCCTCTTCCAGCGTGACGATGAGCTCATGCTCGGCGGCGATCTTGAGCAGCAGTGCTTCGTCAAGCGGCTTTGCCCAGCGCATATTGGCCACGCTGGCGTCGAGCGCTTCGGCAGCTTGCAGCGCGGGGTAGAGCAAGGTGCCGAAAGCCAGAATCGCCACCTTCTTGGAGCTCGATTCGCGGCGCATCTCGCCCTTGCCAAAGGGCAGACCTTCCAGACTCTCCAGCGGCGTCATGCCCACACCGGCACCGCGCGGATAGCGCACGCAGACGGGGTGATCCTGCTCATAGGCCGTGGTCAGCAACTGGCGCGTTTCGCGCTCGTCGGCCGGACAGGCCATGCTCATATTGGGAATGCAGCGCACAAACGCAATGTCATAGGCGCCGGCATGCGTGGCCCCGTCGGCACCCACCAGACCTGCGCGGTCCAGGGCGAACACCACGGGCAGGTTCTGCAGCGCGACGTCGTGGATCAGCTGGTCATAGGCACGCTGCAGGAACGTGGAATAGATGGCCACCACGGGCTTGACGCCTTCGCAGGCCATGCCGCCGGCAAAGGTCACGGCATGCTGCTCGGCAATGCCCACGTCGTAGTAGCGACCTGGAAAGCGCTTGTGGAACTCCACCATGCCCGAGCCCTCGCGCATGGCAGGCGTGATGCCGACCAGACGCTGGTCCTTGGCAGCCATATCGCAGAGCCAGTGGCCGAACACCTGGGTGAAGGTCTGCTTGGCAGGCGTGGCGGACTTGACCAGACCGACGGCCGGATCGAATTTCCCGGGCCCGTGATAGGCCACGGGATCGGCCTCGGCCAGCTTGTAGCCCTGGCCCTTCTTGGTAACCACATGCAGGAACTGCGGGCCCTTGAGACCCTTGATGTTCTCCAGCGTGGGGATCAGCGAGTCGAGGTCATGACCGTCGATGGGACCGATGTAGTTGAAGCCGAACTGCTCGAACATGGTGGCAGGCACGACCATGCCCTTGGCCTGCTGTTCCAGGCGCTTGGCCAGCTCCAGCAAGGGCGGCACCTGCTTGAGAACGCTCTTGCCCACATCGCGGGCCTTGGCATAGAACTGCCCGCTCATCAGCTGTGCCAGATAGCGATTGAGCGCGCCCACGGGCGGGCTGATGCTCATATCGTTGTCGTTGAGGATGACCAGCAGATTGGCGTCATGCACGCCGCCGTTGTTCAGTGCCTCGAAAGCCATGCCGGCCGTCATCGCACCGTCGCCGATCACGGCGATTGCACGGCGATCCTCGCCTTTTTGCTTGGCGGCCAGTGCCATGCCCAGCGCGGCAGAGATGCTGGTGGACGAGTGTGCCGTGCCAAAAGTGTCGTACTCGCTCTCGGCACGCTGAGGAAAGCCGGACAGGCCGCCGAACTGGCGCAGGGTGGCCATGTGATCGCGGCGACCGGTCAGAATCTTGTGCGGATAGGTCTGGTGGCCCACGTCCCAGACGATGCGGTCATAGGGCGTGTTGAACACCGAGTGCAGCGCCACGGTCAACTCCACCGTCCCCAGGTTGGAGCTGAGGTGCCCGCCGATCCTTGAGACGCTGTCGATCACATAGGTGCGCAGCTCTGCGGCCAGCGTCTTGAGCTGGGCACGCGAGAGGCCGCGCATGTCTGCGGGATCGTTGATGTTGTGCAGCAGGGAAGAAGTATTCGTGGACATGTTCTATATTTTTCAATAGCTGCTAGCGCCAGCCAATATTCGGTTACAGAGCTTTTCCATTCAATCTCAATGGGTGCGCTGCACGACCATATCAGCAAGTGCGGCCAGGGCCTGGGTGTCGGCCAGACCGCTGCGCGTCAACGCGGCGTGAGCCTGCAGGCGCAACTCCTCGGCATGGGCTCTTGCAGCTTCCAGCCCCAGCAGCGATACAAAAGTGGGCTTGTCATTGGCCGCATCCTTGCCCGCCGTCTTGCCCAGCGTTGCAGAGTCGGCCACTACGTCCAGAATATCGTCCACCACCTGGAAGGCCACGCCCAGTGCCTGGCCGTAGTCGGTCAGCGCGGCCAGTGCCCTGGCGTCGGTCTGTGCATTGCAGGCGGCCCCCATGAGCACGCTGCCCAGCAGCAGCGCACCGGTCTTGAGACGGTGCATCTCGCGCAGCTGCGTCTCGCTCAGTTGCTTGCCCACGCTGGCCAGATCGATGGCCTGACCGCCAGCCATGCCGTGGCTGCCCGCCGCCGCGCCCAGCAGGCGGCACAGCCTGGCCTGCATGGAGCAGGGAATGCCATCGTCTTCAGGCAGCAGCAGCTCGAAGGCCAGGGCCTGCAGAGCATCGCCGGCCAGCAGGGCCGAGGCTTCGCCAAACTGCACATGCACGGTGGGCTTGCCACGACGCATGGTGTCGTTGTCCATGCAGGGCATGTCGTCGTGCACCAGGGAGTAGGCATGAATCAGCTCCACGGCACAACCGGCACGCAGCGTGGCCGCGGCCTGACCGCCCACCGCCTCGGCGGCCGCCCAGACCAGCAACGGTCGCAAGCGCTTGCCTCCGTCGAGCACAGCGTAACGCATGGCCTCACCCAGACCCGCAGGCGCATTGATGCCCACCCAGCGCGACAGCGCTTCTTCGGTGCGCACCAGTCGCTCCTGCATCCAGACGGAAAAATCCAGGGCAGTCTTGCCCTCGTTCAAAGGCGTCGATGGTTCGGCAATCATTGATTCATTCATGGGCTGCATCTTCAAGGCAAAACGCGCGGACACCGGGATCAGTCCTGGGTCCAGGCAGACAGCTTGCCTTCGTCCAATACCTTGACCTGCTCCTGCACGGCATCGAGCTGGCTACGGCAAAAAACCAGCAGCTCCGCAGCGCGCTGGTAGCCGCTGAGCATCTGCTCCAGCGGCAGCTGACCGGATTCGATCTGTGCAATCAGTTGCTCCAGCTCCTGCAAAGCAGCTTCATAGCTGACAGGCTGTTCAGATTTTTTGGCGGCAGCGGCCTTGGGCATGGATGGTGTGGTCAATGTTGGACGGAAGCGACGATTTTAGGCGTCCCTGCACCATTGGCGTGCAATGCCCGCAAAGCCGGCTGGCGCGATATGTTTTGGCTGTAGATTCCCGACCGACCCGGGCCTGCCACGCCCGCCTTTTTGCCGAGTGGCAAGGGTTTGCAGGCGGCTGGCAACTTGCTGACAGGCGCCGACGGCACCTGGACGAAATAACGTCAATACACGTACCAGAAAAACGGAAATAACCCCACAGCCTATAATCCCATTCCCGTCAAGCCGGCCCCGTGCCTGGTCATCCTGGTCGGGCAAACGCGTCGGCAGGCCATGCGCCACCGCCCATTGCCTGAGGCCCGTGTCCAGACAAGGCCGGTTTCGTTTTTTACCGTGTGCGCAAGTGCACCCTCCCTGTGGGGAGTCTTTAGGTCAAGTCATCCATGACTGATTTAAGTCTTCAACTGCAGCAGGCCGCAAGCCAACTACCAGTTTCAAGTTATTTCGACGAAGCGCTGTTCCAGCGCGAGTTGGAAACGATTTTCAAGCGCGGCCCGCGCTATGTGGGCCACCAGCTGGCCGTTCCCGAGATAGGCGACTACTACGCCCTGCCTCAGGAAAAAGAGGGGCGGGCGCTGGTACGCAATGCCAAAGGCGAGATCGAGCTGATCTCCAACGTCTGCCGCCACCGCCAGGCCGTGATGCTCAAGGGGCGCGGCAATCTGCTGTCCGAAGGCAAGGGCCATGCCGGCGGCAATATCGTCTGCCCGCTGCACCGCTGGACCTACAGCACCAGCGGCGAGCTGCTGGGCGCACCCCATTTCAGCCACGACCCCTGCCTGAACCTCAACAACTACCCGCTGCGCGAGTGGAACGGACTGCTGTTCGAGGACAATGGCCGCGACATCGAGGCCGATCTGGCCGGCATGAAGCTGCGCGAGCAGCTGCAGTTCGACGGCTTTGTGCTCGATCATGTCGAGATGCACGAGTGCAACTACAACTGGAAGACCTTTATCGAGGTCTATCTGGAGGACTACCACGTCGGCCCGTTCCACCCCGGTCTGGGCAACTTCGTCACCTGCGACGATCTGAAGTGGGAATTCGCCAGCGAGTACTCGGTGCAGACCGTGGGCGTGGCCCCGAGTTTCGGCAACCCGGGCTCGGACATCTACAAGAAGTGGCACGAGGTGCTGCTGGCCTACCGCAACGGAGAATTGCCCGATCGCGGTGCCATCTGGCTGACCTACTACCCCCACATCATGGTGGAGTGGTATCCGCATGTGCTGACCGTCTCGACCCTGCACCCGCTGGCAGTGGACAGGACGCTGAACGTGGTGGAGTTCTTCTACCCCGAGGAAATCGCCGCCTTCGAGCCCGAGTTCGTGCAGGCTCAGAAGGCCGCCTACATGGAAACCTGCATCGAGGACGACGAGATCGCCGAGCGCATGGACGGCGGCCGCAAAGCCCTGTATGAACGCGGCGACAACGAGGTCGGCCCCTATCAAAGCCCCATGGAAGACGGCATGCAACATTTCCATGAGTGGTATCGCCGCATCATGGGTGACAGCGCTCCCCAACGCTGAATGAGGTGAACCTCAAGACTGATAGCTGCTATCGCTTACCCCATAAGCACAGCAGCTATTTTTATGCTGAATTGAGTGAGATATGCAAGCCCTGTGGATGGTGTTGGCCGCGTTGATCTTTGCGGTCATGAGTGTGTGTGTGAAGTTTGCCTCCCAGGACTTCAATGCGGCAGAGATCGTGTTCTACCGCGGCCTGGTCAGCATGGCGCTGCTGGTCTGGCTGGCCAGGCGCAGCGGCGTGACGCTGACCACCCAGTACTCGCGCGAGCATGCCTGGCGCAGCTTCGTCGGCGTGATCTCCATGGGAGCCTGGTTCTACGCCATCGGCCATCTGCCGCTGGCCACGGCCACCACGCTCAACTCCATGAGCAGCATCTGGATGGCGGTGTTTCTCATTGCCCAGGGCCTGTGGATGCGCCATACGCTGCGCAAGTCCTATGCGGCCGAACCCGAAACCCGCCGCGCCATTCCCCCCTTCCCCTGGGGCCTCGTGTCCACCGTGGTGGCGGGCTTTGTCGGCGTGCTGCTGGTGCTGCGCCCGACCAGCGCACCGGCCAGCGAATGGGTCGCCGCGCTCGGCGGCCTGTTTGGCGGCATGTTTGCGGCCATGGCTTATATGCAGGTGACCACCCTGTCGCGCCTGGGCGAGCCTGAGACCCGCGTGGTGTTCTATTTCTCGGTCGGTTCGGCCATTGCCGGCGGCATCACCATGCTGTTCACCGGCATCTCGCCCTTCCCCGGCTGGAGCGCTCTGTGGCTGGTGCCCGTGGGCGTACTGGCCGCCGTGGCCCAGGTCTGCATGACCAAGGCCTATGCCTCGGCCGGCAGCAAGAGCAACACCCTGGTCGTCGCCAATCTGCAGTACTCGGGCATTGTGTTTGCCGCCCTGCTCAGCCTGGTGCTGTTCGGCGAGAGCATTCCCCTGATCGGCTGGGGAGGCATCGTGCTCATCGTCGCCAGCGGCGCCGCTGCCACCACCTTGCGCTCCAGAGGCTAACCATGCCGGGGGTGCCGCGCATCTGCGCCATGCCCCCTGCCCGCGGCAGCGACCAGGCCAGATCCTCGCGGCCGGCCATATCCAAACAATGAAGGCCGCTTGAGTCCGGTGCGCTGACCCGATCGCATAATGGTTTGCATCGCGCAAGGCTGCACGCAGTGCCGTCTGCAACAGTCAATCTTTGGAACAGCAAGCCATGAACCACTCGACGCCCGAGCATTACAACACCCTGATTTCCGTCGAACAGCTGGCCCGGCTCAAGGCCAGCGGCAAGCCCTTGATGGTGTTTGACTGCAGCTTTGACCTCATGAACCCGCCTGCCGGCCGAGAGCAGTATCTGCAGGCCCATATCTCGGGCGCCGTCTTCGCCGACCTGGACAAAAATCTCAGCGCACCGCATGGCACGCCCGGCGAGGATGGACAGGTCGCCACCAGCGTGCAATCGGCCTCGGGCGGTCGCCACCCGCTGCCCTCGCGCGAGCGCTTTTCCGCCTGGCTGTCCTCCATAGGCTTTGCCAACGATATGCAGGCCGTGGTCTATGACCGCAACGCCGCCAATTACTGCGGCCGCCTGTGGTGGATGCTGCGCTGGGCCGGCCACGATGCCGTGGCGGTGCTCGATGGCGGGCTGCAGGCCTGGCAGGCGGCCGGCCAGGCGGTGCGCAGCGGGGAAGAGTCCGGCCATTTCCAGTCCAACTTTGAACTGGGCCAGCCGCTGGAGACGCTCAAGACCGTAGATCAGGTCGAGGCCGATCTGGGTCAGGCCACCCAGACCCTCATCGATGCCCGCGCCCCGGCTCGCTACCGCGGCGAGGTGGAGCCCCTGGACCCGGTGGCTGGCCATATTCCGGGCGCGCTGAATCGCCCGTTCAGCAGCAATATCGCCGCCGACGGACGCTTCAAGCCCGCAGCGCTGCTCAAGGCAGAGTTTGACCAGTTGCTGGCCGGACGCGATCCCGCCAGCGTGGTGCACCAGTGCGGCAGCGGCGTCAGCGCCACCCCCAATGTGCTGGCCATGCGGATTGCCGGCTTTGCACCCACGGCCTTGTTTGCCGGCAGCTGGAGCGAGTGGTGCAGCCAGCCTTCGCGGCCGGCCGAGAGGGGCTGAGCCTGACGCATGCCGGTGCCGCGCCAGGCACCGGCTTCCAGCGGACACGCTTGTCTCCCTGCACTTGCCGGGTTCACTCCCTGGTCCGGGAGCAGGCCAGGCCGTGATCAACGCCCTACCCATGTAGTCCAGGCCTGCTCCATCGCAGTGCTCCGGGTCATGGCGGCATGGCCGACGCCCATGTCCGCGCTCGCATGTCGATGCGGCTTGGCAACCCGGATGCAGGCCGTTATCACAGGGAATCCGGGTCGTCTCGTTTCATAGGCGATCAGATACCGAACAAAAAGCCGCCTATTTCCTCGTTTGTCATCTTCCGGACAGATTCACAATACATGCACCAGCGGAATCCGGCCTGATGCAACGTCAGCTCCCAACCGGCATCCCAAGTCATCCCGACGGACGGCAAGGCAGTAAGGGAAATCCTACAGCCCTGCCTGTGAAACCAGACCGGCGATACCGACGCTCCCCGACTTCAGTTCGATCAAGGCTTGAAACACAATTCATTTCAACAGATCGAAACACTTTTAACGTCTTGTTTGTGTGTGCCGTGACGGTCTGTCGAGATTGAAAGGACTGGACCCATGAACAACGAACAACTGCTTGCCGAGATCCGCGAAGCCAACCTCACCTACCTGATGCTGGCCCAGACCCTGATCCGCCAGGACAAGGCCGAAGCCGTGTTCCGTCTGGGTCTGAACGAAGAGTCCTGCGAGCTGCTGGGCTCGCTGTCTTCGGCCCAGGTGCTCAAGCTGGCATCGCGCAACACCTTGCTGGCCAGCTTCCGCGCCGATGACGAAATGGTCTGGAGCCTGCTGACCAACCACAGCAGCAACAAGATCGGCAACGCCGCCACCAATACGCTGCACGCCAACATCCTGATGGCCAGCCGTGTCTCCGAAGTGCTCTGAGCACCCGCTAGCGACTACCTGGTTTTAAGGAGAGATAGATGCCCGCCGCCAAGACTGCCACCAAAAGCGTTCTGAACGAATCCAAGCAAATCGAGCGCGCCGCCATGCTCATCGAGATGGGCGCCCGCATGCAGGTGCTGGAGTCCGAGACCACGCTGTCTTATGAACGCCTGATCCGGCTGTACAAGGAAATCTCGGGCAAGTCTCCCTCCAAGGGCCAGCTGCCGTTTTCCACGGACTGGTTTCTGACCTGGCAGGAAAACATCCACAGCTCGCTGTTCCTCAACATCTACGAATACCTGTCCAAGGGCGTGGAGCTGGACTCGGCCGAGCAGCTGACCAAGGCCTATCGCCTCTATACCGAACAGATTCAGGCCGCCGAACTCGAGGTGCTGCTGTCCTTTACCCGCGCCTGGCGCCTGGTGAAGTTTGTCGATGCACAGATGCTGACGCGCACCCAGTGCTCGGTCTGCAAGGGCCAGTTCGTGACTGAGCCTTACGAGAATGCGCGCCACTACCAGTGCGGCCTGTGCAATCCTCCCGCTCGCGCCGGCAAGAGCAAGGCCGCCGGGTCCTTAATGCTTCACTGAGGGGTTGACTCCCCCTGAGCCGCTTTGCGGCTTCCCCCTGAGGGGGACGACATCCTCGCTGCGCGGCGGCGCTTGCTTGATGTCTCGCTTTTGGAGCATGCCTGCTTGAAGGCTCTTCAACTTTCATAGCTATTAGCGCCATACATAAAAGGGTTTGAAGCATTTATCGGCTTCAAACCCTTTATTCATTGGCGACAACAGCTCCATATTCAGGAGCAGCCACCAGCGGCCTCAACCCGTGTTGCGCACTCCGGCGGCAATGCCATTGATGGACAGATGGATGCCGTTCTTGACCCTGTCGTCGGTCTGTCCCGCACGCCAGCGGCGCACCAGTTCCACCTGCAGATGGTTCAGAGGATCGATATAGGGGAAGCGGTGGCGGATGGAACGCGCCAGTGCGGAGTTGTGCTCCAGGCGCTGCTTGTCGCCCGTGATCTGGTTGAGCGCTTCCACCGTGCTCTGCCACTCGGCCTCGATCGCACCGAAGATGCGGCGGCGCAAGCGCGTGTCGGTCACCAGCTCGCTGTAGCGCGAAGCCAGGTTCAGGTCGCTCTTGGCCAGCACCATGTCCATATTCGACAGCAGGGTGCGGAAGAACGGCCACTGGCGGTACATCTTCTGCAGCAGCGCCAGCTGGGCCTTGGCATCCTTGCCCGGACGGTGGATGAAGGCCTGGATCGCCGAGCCGAAACCGTACCAGCCCGGCAGCGTCAGGCGGCACTGGCCCCAGCTGAAGCCCCAGGGAATGGCGCGCAGGTCTTCGATGGCCTGGGTCGCCTTGCGCGATGCGGGGCGCGAGCCGATATTGAGTTCGGCGATCTCGCGAATCGGCGTGCTGCTGAAGAAGTAATTGGTAAAGCCCGGAGTCTCGTAGACCAGCGCGCGGTAGGCCGCCATGCTGGTTTCGGACAGAAACGCCGCAGCCTCCAGGAAGGCCTTGGTCGCCGGCTTGGTCGGCTGCAGCAGCGTGGCCTCCAATGTGGCGGCCACCAGGGTCTCCAGATTGCGGCGCCCGATCTCGGGATTGGCATATTTGGAGGCGATGACCTCGCCCTGCTCGGTCAAACGGATCTGACCACGCACCGTGCCTGGCGGCTGCGCCAGAATGGCCTGGTAGCTGGGGCCGCCGCCACGCCCCACAGTGCCACCGCGGCCGTGGAACATGCGCAGCCGGATGCCGTAGTGATCGGCCAGATCGTCAAACAGATCGACCAGCGCAATCTCGGCCCGGTACAGCTCCCAGTTGCTGGTGAAGATGCCGCCGTCCTTGTTGCTGTCGCTGTAGCCCAGCATGATGTCCTGCTCGCCGCCGCTTTTCCGCACCAGTTCGGCAATGCCGGGCAACTGGTAGTAGCGGCGCATGATGGGCGCGGCATTGCGCAGGTCCTCGATGGTCTCGAACAGCGGCACCACGATCAGGTCGCATTGCGCACCGTCCTGCAGGGTGCCGCGCAGCAGGCCCACTTCCTTTTGCAGCAGCAACACCTCGAGCAGATCGCTGACGGTCTCGGTGTGGCTGATGATGCAATGGCGAATCGCCTCGCCGCCCAGGCGCTCGCGCAGGCGCTTGGCGGTCTCGAAGATGGCCAGCTCGCTGCGCGTGTGGTCGCCGTAGTCGCCGCCCATGACGCGCAGGGGGCGTGCGTCTTCGAGCAGGCGCACCAGCAGCGCGCATTTGGCGTCTTCTTCGAGAAGGCTGTAATCAAGCTCGACCTTGGCGACCGAGAGCAGCTCGCGCACCACTTCCTCATGCTTGTCCGAGCTTTGGCGCAGATCCACCGTGGACAGATAGAAGCCGAAGACCCGCACCGCGCGCATCAGCGGGCGCAGGCGCTGCGGCGCCAGCGCATCGCCGTGATAGCGCGACAGCGAGTCGTCGATGATCTGCAGATCGGCCAGAAACGCATCGGCCGATGCATAGGCATTCTGGGGCGCCACGGCATGACGTGCCGCCTCGCCGCCCGTCAGTTGCTTGAGCGTCGCGGCCAGACGCGCATAGATGCCCGTCAGCGCCCGGCGATAAGGCTCGTCGCTGCGGTGCACATTGTGGTCAGGCGAGGCATCAGCCAGCGTCTGCATCTCGGGCGTGATATCGACCAGATTGGCCGACAGCGACAGCTCGCCGCCCAGATAGTGCACCTCGCGCAGATAGTGGCGCAGCGCCACGTCGGCCTGGCGCGACAGGGCCAGCTCCAGACTCTCTGCCGTCACAAAGGGGTTGCCGTCGCGATCGCCGCCAATCCATTGACCCATGCGCAAAAAGCTCTGCTCGGGCAGCTTCTCGCCCAGCTCCTGCTCCAGCTGCTCGTAGATCTTGGGGATCTCCTGCAGGAACGTGGCCTCGTAATAGGACAGGGCGTTCTCGATCTCGTCGGCCACCGTGAGCTTGGAATGGCGCAGCAGCCGGGTCTGCCAGAGCTGGGCCACGCAGGCACGCAGCTGCGCCTCCACCCGCGTCAGCTCGCGCGGGGTCAGTGCATCCTTGGCACTGTTGTAGAGCTGGGCGCGCATCAGGATATCGTCGCGCTCGGCCAGCAATTGGGCAATGCGGCGCTCGGCCGTCAGAATGCTCTGGCGCTGCACCTCGGTGGGGTGGGCCGTCAGCACCGGCGAGATGAAGCTCCTGGCCAGCGTGTCGACCACCGTGGCGGGCGAGATGCCCGCCCAGCGCAGGCGTGCCAGTGCCACCTCGATGCTGCCTTCCTGTGTGTTGCCGGCGCGCTCGTGCACGGCGCGGCGGCGGATGTGGTGGCGGTCTTCGGCCAGATTGGCCAGGTGCGAGAAATAGGTGAAGGCGCGAATCACGCTCACCGTCTGGTCGCTGGACAGTCCCTTGAGCAGCTTCTTCAGTGCCTTGTCGGCCGCTTCGTCGGCATCGCGCCGGAAGGCCACCGAAAGCTGGCGTACCTGCTCGACCAGCTCGTAGGCCGGCCCACCTTCCTGCTCGCGAATCACATCGCCCAGAATGCGCCCCAGCAGCCGTATGTCCTCGATCAGCGGCAAATCCTTGTCGGTCTTGCGTGCCGGCTTTTCGCCATGTTTGTCTGCATGTGCGGCGCTCTTGGGGCGGGCGGAAGGCATGAACTATTCTCCTTGGGCACGGTGTAAGGCAACTTGCCATGCTAGCATTCCCTGTTACCCGTTCGAGACCGCGCCGTCATGAAATTTTCTGCATCCTCACCCGCATCCATCGTCATTGCCACACGCGAGAGCCAGCTGGCCATGTGGCAGGCCGAGCATGTGCAGGCGATCTTGCGCGGCCGCGGCCACAGCGTCGATCTGCTGGGGATGACGACCAAGGGCGATCAGATTCTGGACCGTGCCCTGTCCAAGGTGGGCGGCAAGGGCCTGTTCGTCAAGGAGCTGGAAGTGGCTCTCGAGGAAGGCCGCGCCGATCTGGCCGTGCACTCCCTGAAGGACGTGCCCATGGAGCTGCCCGAGGGCTTTGTGCTGGCCTGCGTGATGACGCGCGAAGACCCGCGCGACGCCTTTGTCTCCAACCGCTATGCATCGCTGGACGAGCTGCCCCAGGGGGCCGTGGTCGGCACCTCCAGCCTGCGTCGCCAGGCCCTGCTGCAGGCGCTGCGCCCCGATCTCAAGATCGAGGCCTTGCGCGGCAATGTCAACACCCGCCTGCGCAAGCTCGACGAAGGTCAGTACGACGCCATCGTGCTCGCCGCCGCCGGCCTGATGCGCCTGGAGATGAGCGATCGCATCCGCGCCAGGTTCGATCCGGCCCAGATGCTTCCCGCTGCCGGTCAAGGCGCATTGGGCATCGAGGTGCGCGCAGACCGCCAGGACATCATCGACGCCCTGGCCCCGCTGGCCCATATGCCCACCTGGCTGACCGTGACTGCCGAGCGCACCGTCAGCCGCTGCATGGGCGGCAGTTGCTCCATGCCGCTGGCCGCCTACGGCCGCTTTGAAAGCGACATCCTGCACATGGATGCGGCCTGGGGCGACATGGAAGGCGACAAGGGCCTGGTGCGCGTGCAGGCCAGCGCCAGCGTGACGGACTTTGCCAGCGCCAACGCCCTGGGCGAACAACTGGCCGCGCAGCTGCAAGCGGCGGGTGCCGTACCTGCGGCGCCCAAGCAGGACTGAGCCACGCCTGCCCATGCGCCGTGTTCTGGTCACCCGCCCTTTGCATGATGCGAAACCCTGGGTCGACGCGTTTCGTGCCCGCGGCCTGCAGGCCGAGGTCTTGCCGCTGCTGGCCATCGCAGGCTGCACGGACCCGGCTGCCCATCAAGCTCTGCTGAGCGCACGCCAGCTGGCGCTCAAGCCCGGGCACTACCGGGCCGTGATGTTTGTCAGCGGCAATGCGGCGCAGTATTTCCTTGCATCAAACACACCTCAAACGCGCACTGGAAAATCGCTTCTAGCTCCTGATACCAGAGCATGGACTCCGGGCCCGGGTACGGAGCGTGCCTTGCTGGAACTCGGGCTGAGCTTCCGCCAGATCGACGGCCCCAGCCCCGATGCCGCCCAGTTCGAGTCCGAAGCGCTGTGGCAGAACGTCCATGACCAGATTCGAGCAGGCGACCGCGTGCTGATCGTGCGCGGCGCCAGCCCCGCCACCGGCAATGCCGGCAAGCCTGCACCATCCACCCAGGGTGCGGGCCGTGACTGGCTGGCAGCCCGGCTGCGTGAAGCCGGCGCCGAGGTGGAGCTGCTGGCCGTGTATGAGCGCCAGCTTCCCAGCTGGACGGCGCAGCAGCTGGATGTCGCGCGGCAGGCCGCCAGCGACGGCAGCCTGTGGCTGTTCAGCAGCTCGGAAGCTGTTGCCAACCTGCAACAGCTTCTGCCCGAACAAAAATGGCACCTGGGGTTAGCGCTCACCACCCATGAACGCATTGCCAGCAAAGCACTTTCAGCAGGTTTCGGTCGGGTTTTGCACAGTCGCCCAAGTCTGGACGATGTGGTGGCGTCTATAGAATCGGTTCTATGAGCTCCGATGCCATCCCCACCTCCGACAAGCAACCCATATCCCCACCACCCAGCCAGGACCATCCCGCCCCTGTTCAGACCGGGCGGGGCGCGCCCGTGGCTCTGGTGCTGACGCTGGGCGCGGTGGCCGTCGCCGCCCTGGTGGCCTGCGGCATGCTGTGGCAGCGCGTGGGCAATATGCAGGAGCAATTGGCGCGTCAGTCGGCGCAGTCGGGCGCTCAGTCGGTGGAGGCACGCACCCTGGCCAAGGACGCTCAGGATCTCGCCCGCGACAGTGCTGCACGCGTTTCCGTGATGGAGGCCCGTGTGGCCGAAATCAGCCTGCAGCGCAACCAGCTTGAAGAGCTGATGCAGAGCATATCGCGCTCGCGCGATGAAAACCTGGTGGCCGATATCGATTCCTCGGTACGCATGGCCCAGCAGCAGGCCGAGCTCTCGGGCAGCCTGCAGCCGCTGGTCGCCAGCCTCAAATCGGCGAGAAAGCGTGTGGAAAGCACGGCCCAGCCGCGCCTGGCCCCGGTGGTGCGCGCCATCGACCTGGATCTGGACAAGCTCTCGCGCATGAGCGTGACGGACACCACGGGAGTGCTCAGCCGTATCGAAGACCTGATCCGCCAGGTAGACGACCTGGCCCTGATCAACGATGTGGGTCGTCCGCGCGCGCGCGATGCCCAGCCCCGCAAGACGGCGACCGCCCATGACACGCCCGAGGACGCCGATCTCTCGCCCACGCAGTGGATCTGGTGGCAAGGCCAGGGTCAGCGGGTCTGGGACTCCTTCCGGGACGGTGCGGCCGATCTGGTGCGCGTGCGCCGCATCGATCACCCCGAGGTGGCCCTGCTGGCCCCCGAGCAGGGCTATTTCCTGCGCGAAAACCTCAAGCTGCAACTGCTCAATGCCCGTCTGGCCCTGCTGTCGCGCCAATGGGAGTCGGCCCGCGCCGACCTGAGCGCGGCAGGCGCCCTGCTCAACAAATACTTCGACGCACGCTCGCGGCGTACCCAGATCGCCCAGGCACAGCTGCAGCAGATTCAGGCCAATCTGCATTCGGGCGGACGCGTACAGCTTGAAGACACGCTGAATGCACTGGCCACGGCGGCAGCCGGCCGCTGATCGGGGAGGACACAGAGATGCGCGCCGCCTTGTGGTTGATGGGTCTGTTTGCCGTGGCCGTGGCCATGGCCTTGTTTGCCGGCAATAACCAAAGCTCGGTCACCTGGTTCTGGTCGCCCTACCGGGTGGACATGTCGCTGAACCTGGCCCTGGTTCTGCTATTTCTCGCGTTCGTGCTGCTCTATGCCGCGCTGCGCGCTCTGGCGGTGCTGCTGCAAATGCCGCACCAGGCACGCCGCTGGCGCATGCAGCAAAAAGAGCGCGGCATGAACCAGAGCCTGCTCGAAGCGCTCTCGCATCTGCAGGCCGGCCGCTTCCTGCGCGCCCGCAAGTCAGCGCTCGCGGCCCTGTCCACCGAACAATCGCTGCGCGAGGCCAAGGCAGGCCTGCCTTATGGCGAGCGCCTGAACGCCACCGCCCATCTGATCGCCGCCGATGCATCCCATGCCTTGCAGGATGCCGCCCTGCGCGACCAGCACTGGCAGCAGGCTCTGGACGTGCTGCCGGTGCCCGGCAACACCCAGGACTCGGAAATTCGCGAAGGCGCCCAGATGCGCGCCGCCCGCTGGGCACTGGACGACCGCGATGCTGCCGAATCGATTCGGCGTCTGGGCGAGCTGCCGCTGGGTGCGGGCCGCCGCACGATTGCCCTGCGCATCAAGCTCAAGGCCGCACGCCTGTCCGGCAACACGCAGGTGGCGCTGGACACCGCCCGTCTGCTGGCCAAGCACCGTGCGTTCTCTCCCGCAGCCTCAGCCAGCGTGGTGCGCGGCCTGCTGTTGGCCAGCATCCGCGATGCGCGCGACACCTCGGCGCTGCAGCAGTTCTGGCTGTCACTGGATGAGGACGAGCGCGCCATGCCCGAAGTGGCCATTCCGGCCACCGAGCGCCTGATCGAACTGGGCGGCGAAGCCCAGCAGGCGCGCACCTGGCTGCTGCCGGTTTGGGAACATCTGCTGACCCAGCCCGGCCCGCGCACGGAAACGCATCTGCCCAAGCTGGTGGAGGTGCTGCAATCGAGCCTGGGCAAGCTGGATGGCGCCTGGCTGGCGCGCATGGAGACTGCGGCCAATGCCAACCCGCGCGAGCCGCGCCTGCAATACCTGGCCGGCATGGCCTGCGTACAGCGCGAGCTGTGGGGCAAGGCCCAGCAGTTGCTGACCCGCGCCGCACCGCAGCTGCAAGACCCCCAGCTGCGCACCCGCGCCTGGCAGCGCCTGGCGCTGATGGCCGAGCACCGTGGCGATATGGAGGCCTCGGCCATCGCCTGGAAACTCGCAGCCCAGGCCATGGTGGTGCTGCCGGACAATCCGGCGCAGGACGAATAGGCGCAGCCTCGCAAGGGACACGGCGTCGCGCGGACGCTATGCGGCCCACGACCCAGCAGCCCCTTAGCGCAAAGCAAAAGGCCACAGCCGCCGCGACAAATCGCGAGCGACCGTGGCCTCGAGCCAGTCCGGAGTTACTTGCTGTGCTCTATGGTCTTCACATGCTCAGCCACCTGCGCGGCGGTCACGTCGCCAGGTCGGCCGCCCCAGGTCTGACGCATGTAGTTGACCAGATCGGCCATCTCCTCGTTGCTGAGCTTGTCGGCATAGCCCGGCATGGTCTGCATGCGCTCGCCATGAGCCAGATCACGCTCGTGCACGCCCTCGCGGATCACGCGAATCAGGTTGATTGGTGTGGGGAACATGGCCGTGGTGTTGGTGCTCATGGGCACCGACGAATGCGGCTGGCCCTGGCCCTGCGCACCATGGCAGCCCGCGCACAGGCCCAGGTACAGGTTCTCGCCCTTGACGCTGGTCTGCCCCTCGGCAGCCTTGACCTTGGGCCCGGGCAGCTCGCGGTTCTGGGTCAGATAGGCGGCCATGGCGCGCACATCGGCCTCCGCCATGCGCGAGGTGGAATGCTCGAGCACCGATGACATGCGGAAAGTCATCACCCCTTGAGGCGACAGGCCGGTGCGGAAGAATCTGACCAGATCGTCCTTGGTCCACCCGCGCTCGCTCAGGGCATCGGGGGTCAGCGCCGGAGCGTACGAACCCTCGATGGTATTGCCCTCGAGATAGCGCGAGCCATCCATGGCGAAGGTGGCCTTGGTGCGCGGGCTGTGGCATTCGGCACAGTGGCCCAGCACATCCACCAGATACTTGCCGCGCACCAGTTCGTCCACCGACATGTCGAACTCCTTGGCTGCGGGGCGATTGAGCGCATTCCACATGGCCACGGCAGGACGGATGTTGAACGGGAAGTTCATCTCGCTGGGCTTGTTGGCGACTTCCACGGCAGGCTGCTTCATCAGCCATACCCAGAGCGCATCGACATCGGCACGCGTGATCTGGTGGTAGCTGGCATAAGGCATGGCCGGATACAGGTTCTTGCGCCCTGGCGCCATGCCGGCAGCCACTGCCCGGTACAGATCGTCGGCCGTCCAGCCACCTATGCCGTGCTCCTTGGAAGGCGAGATATTGGTACCGTAAAGCGTACCCATGGGAGTGACCATGGGTACACCGCCCGCCAGCTCCGCCCCTGTGGCCGGAGAGCTGTGGCAGGCCGCGCAGTCACCACCGCGAAACACCTGCTCGCCGCGTTTGTACAGCGCATCGAACTCCTGCGGACCCAGCTTGGCAAAGTCCACCGTGGCCGGCGGGACGTCACCGCTTGCGCTGCCGTACAGGTACATGCTCCCGGCCACGAGCACGCCCAGAACGGCGGCTGCGCCCAGGCTTTTGATCCAGGTCTTAGCCATTGTTCACGACCTCCTTGCTGCGCTTGCCTGTGGTCAGGCCCGGCGTCTTCAGGATCACGTCGCGCACGGCGTTGTAGTAGCGCACATAGCCGGTGCAGCGGCAGATATGAGGCTCCAGTTGCTCCTCGATGGCTTTTTCCACCTCATCGGCGGGCACGGGGTGCTTCTGGAGTTTTTCCACCAGCACGGTGGCCGAGTTCACAAAGCCGGGCGTGCAGTAGCCGCACTGAAAGGAGTAGTGCTCGAGAAAAGCCTTCTGCACCGGCGAAGGATGGACCACGCCCTTGTCGTCCACCGAGGCAATGCCCTCCACGGTACGAATGGTCTTGCCGTTGAGCCAGGTCACGCCGGTCACGCAGGCAGGCACGGTGATCGAGCCTTTTTCCGGGTCGTCGACGATGATGGTGCAGGCGCGGCACACGCCCTGGCCGCAGCCCAGACGTGTGCCGTTCATGCCCGCGTATTCCTGCAGGAACTCGATCATCATCAAGTCCTTGGGAACGTCGACGGGGCCTACCTGTTTGCGATTGATGGTGGCGGAGAATTGGATACGGTCCTGCATCACAGTGCCTCTTTGATTTTGTCGGGGGTCACGGGGGTGGCATGAAAGCGCTTGCCCGTGGCATGGGCGATGGCGTTGACGCAGGCAGCGACCACCGGAATCATCACCACCTCGGCCATGCCCTTGGGCGGATCGGTGCGCGACAGCGGCGGCAGCACCACGCCCTCGGCCGTCCATACGGCCACTTCGCTGGCGCGCGGCACGTGGTAGCGGTTCAGGTTCCACTGGCCGTTGCCGGGGCCGGTCTCATGGAGCGGCAGGTCTTCGTACAGCGCATGGCCAATGCCCATGGCCACGCCGCCCTGGATCTGGCCGGAGACCAGCTCGGGCACGATCTGCGTGCCGCATTCCAGCCAGGTCTTGTGCGAGAGGATGTTCACCTTGCCCGTGCCCGGGGATACGGACAACTCCACCATGGTGGCGCAGGGCGCGTAGTACACCGTGCCCGCATTGGTGCGCTGCACCGGCGGGTAATAGACCTTGTCGCGTGCGATGAAGGCATAGCCGCCGGATTTCATCGCAGCCTTCTTGGCCTCGCCGGCACCCTTGCCGTACTGCACGGACAGGGCGTCGATCATGGCCTGGAACTTCCTGCCCTCTACCGTGAAGTCGGCCTTGGCCCAGGCCCAGCGGTTGAAGGCGTGCACACAGACGCCGGTCACCATGCCCAGCTCGTGTGCGCGGGCAGCCAGACGCTCCAGGCTCAGCGGCTCCAGGCCCTCGGCCACGAGCATGCGATCACGCCACTCCAGCATGTCTTCGGTGACGGTGCTCGGCAGCAGCTGACCACCACCTTCCTTGCCGGACCAGATCGACTGGGCCGCAGGCCACAGGCAGAGCTTGAGCAGCAGCTGCGCCGCCTGCTGCGTGGCGTGGCGGAAGTAGTAGGCCGAGTTCGAGGCCGATACCGGCGAGACCAGGCGCGGTGTCCAGGTCGGGTCCCGCGCCAGCTCGTCTTCCCTGGCCTGAGGCGTGGTGTAGGGCTCGTCCTTGGTATGCAGCGGCAGGTTGTCCCAATGGTTCACCGCGAAGTCCACATCGTCCGCCGGGCGGCCCAGGAAGGGCTCGACCGCCACCAACTGCGCCGTGGTGCTGCCGGTGCCGATCTCGGTGGCGATGTGGCGCATCTTGATGCGCCCCTCGGGCGTGATCTCCAGCTGCGCGATCGAGGCTTCCGCTCCGGTGCCGAAGTCCTTTTGCACCGCACCGAAGCCTATTCCGTAGCGCAGGCCGGGGTTGGCAGCCTCGAAGTCGGCCTTGCGCTTGGCG
The DNA here is from genome assembly GCF_000739375.1 of Comamonas testosteroni TK102. Taxonomy (NCBI): domain Bacteria; kingdom Pseudomonadati; phylum Pseudomonadota; class Betaproteobacteria; order Burkholderiales; family Comamonadaceae; genus Comamonas; species Comamonas testosteroni. Next base: position 4,475,998 of record NZ_CP006704.1, read on the forward strand.
CGTTCGGTCCACATCGCATCCTTGGCAGCCATGTCGAGGATCTCGCCAATGCGCAGATGCCCCGAGGGCGAGGCCCCCTGGCTGTTCTTCATGCTGCTCTTGAGCACATTGCGTCGGCGCAGCTCGATGGCATCCAGGCCGATCTCCTGGGCGATCTCGTCGACCAGCATCTCGGTATAGGCCATGGACTGCACCGTGCCGTAGCCGCGCATGGAGCCGGCCGTGACGCCGATGGAGGGGTACACCTCGGTCGACAGGTCACTCTCGGGGAAGTAGTAAATGGATTGCGCCGCCGTCACCGCCACCGTGCCCACCGAGGGGCTGAAGTTGGTCACACCGCCGCCGTCGCCCACCATGTGGCAGGTCAGAGCGTGGAACTTGCCGTCCTTGTCCACCGAGATCGCGGTCTCCACATCGAAGGGATGGCGCTTGAGTGCGAACTGGAAATGCTTCCAGCGATCCAGCGCCAGCCGCACCGGGCGGCCCTGTGCGTACAGCGAGGCCAGTGCCACATAGAACGGGAAGGGATGGTGCTCCTTCTGGCCGTAGCCCACGGTGTAGGAGCTGATGTAGTCGAGCTGGTTCAACGGCAGCTTGCTGTCCTTGAGCATGTGCATCACATGCTCGGCCGTGCCGTAGGGCGCCTGGCTCGCGGCAACCATGTGCAGCGCACCGCTGCCCTGCTCATACCAGGCCAGGCCGTTTTCCATTTCCATGGCCACATGCTCGATGGACTGGCTGTAGTACTTGCGTGCAAACGCACGCAAACCGTCCCTGGGCTGCTTCATCTCGGCCTGGATACGGGCTGACTCGCCCATCAGCGCCCCGAAGGCAGGGTGGCTGCTGTCGGGCCAGTGCACGCCTTTTTCATCGAGCTGCGGCCAGATGACGGTGTTCTTCATGGGCGAGAACCTGTCCTCGCCATAGCCGTCCTCGCCTTGCACGCGTACATAGCGCGCGGCCACATAAGGCGCGCGCGGTGGCTGGGCAGCCTCGGCACCGAAGCGGAAGATCGCGTCATTGAAGCGCAGGCGCTGGTTGGCCACGCGGAACTTCTCGTAGTCGTGCCAGATGGCCACGGCCACCGGGTGCCCCAGCATGGGCGAGACCTGACCCTTCTTGACGAAGAACTCGCCGTAGAAGCCCGGCTCGGGCATTCCCACGCCGTCGGCAGCGATGGACTCGGCGTCGATCAGCACATCGGGCTGGTAGTCGCTGCCCAGCACCGACAGATCCAGGCCTTCGTAGATGCGGTCGGCGCGCGGGATATGGATGGTCAGCGCGTGCGACTGCTGCGCGGGCCAGCCCTGCATGTCCCTGGCGCGCAGGTCGATGGCAAAGACCTTCTGCCCGGTGACCTTGGCCAGGCCGTCGCGGCGGTAGTTGAGGGTGTTGCCATTGATCCAGTGGGTCTCCTGACCGCCGGCAGGCGTTATCAATTCCGCAAGCGCGTCTTTGACCGGGCGCACACTCGCAATCACGCCCATGGCGGCGGCAGCCTTCAGAAAACTGCGCCGATTCAAGTCCAGTTTGGACACGGTTCCAACTCCTTGCTGCAATGCGCACAGCAACAGCAAGGACTGGCGTGGGCACATCGCTAGATGACTATGTATTCCAGGACGTTGTAGACGTCCAAGAGTCAAAAAGCAGGTGATAACGGCTGCAGTTGTTGTCGGCATTACTGCCCACATATCGCCAGCCTTGGCCGTCCGCCACGCTTTGGTCTTTGAAAAGACTAAGAGGCGCGGAGTATAGAAACAGCTGCTGCAAAGCCAGTCCGCGTATTCAAATCACAAGTTAATTACTCGGAAAATTGATCCCCATCAACACCAGTTCCCGACATTGGTGCTTGTCGTGCAAAGCGGCATATCCATATTCCGCTCAGTGCTGAAGAAATCCGCGGCCCTGCTGCAGCCTGTGGTCCGGGCTTTGGTCATTCAGCTTTTTTGAATTGAGACCTCAATCCTGCTGAACCTTTTTGCATTCGTCGCTTCATACACTGCATATCAATTCCAGCAGGCCCCAGCGCCCGCAACCCGCACTTTCTGATTGCAGTTTCCATGAACTCAAGCTCCCGCTACACCGGTACCGCCATCGCCCTGCACTGGGTTCTGGCCCTGGCGCTGATCGGCATCTTCGCCTTTGGTCTCTATATGACAGGCCTGCCTTTCTCGCCCACACGCCTCAAATACTTCAACTGGCACAAATGGGCGGGCATGACGATTCTGATCCTGTCCGTGCTGCGCCTGGTCTGGCGCGTCACCCACCGGCCGCCGGAGCTGCCCGAAGCCGTCACCCGCACCATGCCAGGCTGGCAGCGCATGGCCCACCATGGCGTGCACCACCTGATGTATGCGCTGTTTTTTGCCATCCCGCTGGTGGGATGGATGTACAGCTCGGCAGCAGGCTTTCCCATCGTGCTCTTCGGTCAGCTGCCTCTGCCCGACCTGGTGAGCAAGAGCCCCGAACTGGCCGAAGCGCTCAAACCCTGGCATGGCTATCTGGCCTATGCACTGGCAGCCCTGGTGGTGATGCATATCGCCGCCGTCATCAAGCATCAGATCATTGACCGCGACGGACTGCTGTCACGAATGATTCCAAGCCAGTAGTCCCCCCTGAGCGGCGCTGCCGGGGCGGCCCCCGCCGCTTCCCCCAGGGGGACGACAGCTTTGCTGCGCGGCGGCGCTTGCTTGCTGTCCCGCTCCTTCAAGCCGGACCGGCTTTTGAGTTTTTTATACGTTCATCACAAGGAGTTTTTTGATGAAAATCCTTTTTTCCTCCGCACTGATCGCTACCGCCTTCATGGGCACTGCCGCCCAGGCGGCTCAAGCCCTGGTGCCCGCACAAAGCGCCGTCAACTTTGAAGCCAAGCAGATGGGCGTGCCGCTCAAGGGCCACTTCAAGAAGTTCGACGCCCAGATCGCCTTCGACGCCGCCAAGCCCGAGAGCAGCAAGATCCATTTCACGGTTGATACCGGCAGCGCCACCATGGGTGCCAAGGAAACCGATGCAGAACTGCCCAAGGCAGACTGGTTCAACGTTGCCAAGTTCCCTCAGGCCACGTTCGACTCCAGCGCCGTCAAGGCTCTGGGCGGCGGCAAGTTCCAGGTGGACGGCACGCTGACCATCAAGGGCAATGCACAGAAGGTAAGCCTGCCCGTAACGCTGACCCAGTCCGGAGCCACCACCACTGCCGCCGGCACGCTGGCACTCAAGCGCCTGAACTTCAAGATCGGCGACGGCGACTGGAAGGACACCTCCATGGTGGCCGACGAGGTCAATGTGCAATTCAAGCTGGCTCTGACCGGCGTCGGCAAGCTTTAAGCGTTTTTCGGTCTCAGCCCTTGATAGTCAAGCGCTGACAGCTCATGTTTTGATAGTTCCAATCCCTGAAGGAGTATTCACAATGCGTTCCACTCTGTTCGCCCTGGCCGCTGCGTCCCTGTTTGCCACCGCAGCCCAGGCGGCACCTGCCACTTACGCCATCGACCCCACGCACACGTTCGCGACTTTCGAGATCGATCACTTTGGTGCTTCTACCAACCGTGCCCGCTTCGACAAGAAAAGCGGCACTGTGCAGTTCGACAAGGCGGCCAAGACCGGCAAGGTGGAAGTGACCCTGGACATGACTTCGGTGAACTCCGGCACGCCTGCCTTCAACAAGCACCTGCAAAGCGCCGACATCTTCAACGTGGAAAAATTCCCCGAAGCCAAGTTCGTCTCCGACAAGTTTGTGTTTGACGGCGACAAGCTCAAGGAAGTGACCGGCCAGCTGACGCTGCTGGGCAAGACCGCCCCCATCACCGTCAAGGCCAACAAGTTCACCTGCTACGAAAGCCCCATGCTGCAAAAGCGTGAAGTCTGCGGCGGCGACTTCGAGGCCACCATCGACCGCACCCAGTGGGGCGTGAACTACGGCATCCCTTACGGCTTCCCCAAGGAAGTGCGTCTGGTCCTGCAGATCGAAGCCGTGAAGCAGTAATCCGTCCGCAAAGACTCTCGAGTGAAGCCCTTTGCGGGCTCTCTCTTTGGCCCGGCCCGTGCAAGCGGTACGGGCTTTTTTGCATCTGCACCCCGCTGCAGATGCCAATTCCCCCATGAAAAATTTACTTTAGGTTAATCGATTACGAATAGTAGAATAAAAACACTCACACAATCGAAGGAGACATCGCATGAGCCAAGCCGCCCCTACTCCGGTTTACTCCCAGCCCCGGCGTGCGGACATGAGCCAGCTGCCCGCACCTGCCGCCGTGCAGCAGCTGCATCACTACGCCTACAAGGCCAAGGATGCAGAAGAGACCCGTCACTTCTACGAGGACATCCTGGGCCTGCCGCTCTATCACATCATCCAGAGCGACTACGTCCCCTCCACAGGCGAGTACTGCCCCTACACCCATTTCTTCTTCCGCCTCAAGGACGGCTCCTTCATCGCCTTCTTTGACATTGGCGACGACGAAGCAGCCCTGCCCTCCCCCAACACGCCCATCTGGATCAACCACATCTCCTTCCGTGTGGACTCCGTGCAGGAACTGGAAAACACCAAGGCCCGTCTGCAGGCCTGCGGCGTGGAGGTATTGGGCGTGACAGACCACCACATCTTCAAGAGCATCTATTTCTTCGACCCCAACGGCATCCGCCTGGAGCTGACGGCCCAGTTGGCCGACGAACTGCAGATGCTCAAGGAAAGCAAGACCGCCCATGCACGCCTGGACGAGTGGACCGCACGCAAGGAGCAGTGGCGCAAGGAACGCGCCGAAGGCAAGTCCGGCGCTCCGCTCAAGCCGCAAAGCAACGACCGCCCGGAGTTCGTGCCTCCCGGCACGGTTTAAGAACAGCGCTCCGGGCGCCCCTGACGGCTGCCCGTCCAGATGAAAATCGAAGCGCGGCAATAAAAAAGGCATCCCCAGGGATGCCTTTTGCGCTTTGGGCCGGTCAGATGCCGACTCAGGCCTTTTTCACGAACTCCGTCTTCAGGCTCATGGCGCCAAAGCCATCGATCTTGCAGTCGATATCGTGATCCCCATCGACCAGGCGGATGTTCTTCACCTTGGTGCCCACCTTGACCACACCTGCCGAGCCTTTGAGCTTCAGATCCTTGATGACGGTGACGCTATCGCCATCCTGCAGCACATTGCCTACGCTGTCGCGGTAGACCCTGGACTCCGGCTCGCCCGCTGCCTGGGCCTCGGCGGACCACTCATGGGCACATTCGGGGCAGACGAACAGGCCTGCATCCTCGTAGGTGAATTCGGAACGGCATTGGGGACAGGGGGGAAATGTGCTCATGGGTAATCCTCTCGTTGTGCGGCCGGGCTGCGGAAACCTCCGGGTCGGCCGCTCTCTGCGCCGGGACGGCTCAGGCCATCCTCGTGCATCTGGGCCACGGGGTGGCAAGCCAGGGCTATGGATGCAGTTTACCCGCCCGGTCTCCGCGACCCAGCTAAAGCCAGTACCCACCCGCGCCGCTCACATGTACCAGATCGCTAGAATCGGTCAATCCGTCTCGAACTATCGACCGCATCCCCAGGGATGCCGTTTTCCTTGACAAGCAAACTATGAGCGACACCCCTGCACAACCCGGCCTGGAGAGCCTGTCCAAATCCTTCGAACCCGCCACCATCGAGGCCCACTGGGGCCCCGAGTGGGAAAAGCGCGGCTACGGCCACGCCGGCGTGCGCGGCACGGGCAAGCCCGATGCAACCCAGCCCTCGTTCTCCATCCAGCTTCCGCCTCCCAATGTGACCGGCACGCTGCACATGGGCCACGCGTTCAACCAGACCATCATGGACTCGCTGACGCGCTACCACCGCATGAAGGGCTACAACACGGCCTGGATTCCCGGCACCGACCACGCCGGCATTGCCACCCAGATCGTGGTCGAGCGCCAGCTGCAGACCCAGGGCGTGAGCCGCTATGACCTGGGTCGCGACGAGTTCACCAAGAAGGTCTGGGAGTGGAAGGAACAATCCGGCAACACCATCACCACCCAGATGCGCCGCATGGGCGACACCGTGGACTGGAGCCGTGAGTACTTCACCATGGACGACAAGCTGTCCAAGGTGGTGACCGAGACCTTTGTGAAGCTGTACCAGCAAGGCCTGATCTACCGCGGCAAGCGCCTGGTGAACTGGGACCCAGTGCTGCAGTCGGCCGTCTCCGACCTGGAAGTCGAGAACCAGGAAAAGGACGGCTCGCTCTGGCACATTGCCTACCCGCTGACCAGCGGTGAAGGCAATCTGGTGGTCGCCACCACCCGCCCCGAAACCATGCTGGGCGACGTGGCCGTGATGGTCCACCCCGAAGATGAGCGCTATCGTGCCCTGATCGGCCAGACCGTGACCCTGCCGCTGGTGGGCCGCCAGATCCCCATCATTGCCGACGAATACGTGGACCGGGAGTTCGGCACCGGCGTGGTGAAGGTCACGCCGGCCCACGACCAGAACGACTATCAGGTGGGCCAGCGCCACAAGCTGCCCATGATCTGCGTGCTGACGCTGACTGCCAAGATCAACGACGAGGCGCCCGAGAAATACCGCGGCATGGACCGTTTCGTGGCCCGCAAGGCCATCGTCGCCGACCTGGAAGAGCTGGGCCTGATGGTCGAGATCAAGAAGCACAAGCTGATGGTGCCGATCTGCGACCGTACCGGCCAGGTGATCGAGCCCATGCTGACCGACCAATGGTTCATTGCCATGAGCAAGGTCAGCGACCAGGACCCGAGCGGCAAGTCCATCGCCCAGAAGGCCATCGACGCCGTTGCTTCCGGCGAAGTCCAGTTCGTGCCCGAGAACTGGGTCAATACCTACAACCAGTGGATGAACAACATCCAGGACTGGTGCATCTCGCGCCAGCTCTGGTGGGGCCACCAGATTCCCGCCTGGTATGACGAAGAAGGCAATATCTACGTTGCCAAGAACGAAGCCGAAGCCCAGGCACAGGCCGACCGGATCGCCCCCGGCAAGAAGCTGACCCGCGATGCCGACGTGCTGGACACCTGGTACTCCTCTGCCATGGTGCCGTTCAGCACCATGGGCTGGCCCGAGCAGGGCGATGCCGCCGACGATGACTACAACCTCTACCTGCCCTCCTCGGTACTGGTGACGGGTTACGACATCATCTTCTTCTGGGTCGCTCGCATGATCATGATGAGCACGCACTTCACCGGTCGCGTGCCGTTCAAGCATGTCTACATCCACGGCCTGGTGCGCGATGCACAGGGCAAGAAGATGAGCAAGTCCGAAGGCAATGTGCTGGACCCGGTCGATCTGATCGACGGCATCTCGCTGGAGCCGCTGCTGGAAAAGCGCACCACCGGCCTGCGCAAGCCCGAGACAGCTCCCCAGGTGCGCAAGAACACGCAAAAGGAATTCCCCGAAGGCATTCCCGCCTACGGCGCCGATGCGCTGCGCTTCACCTTTGCGGCCCTGGCCTCGCTGGGCCGCAGCATCAACTTCGACAGCAAGCGCTGCGAGGGCTATCGCAACTTCTGCAACAAGCTCTGGAACGCCAGCCGCTTTGTGCTGATGAACTGCGAAGGCCATGACTGCGGCCTGGCTCCTCACACCAAGGAACAATGCCAGCCCGGCGGCGAATTCGCTGGCTATATGCACTTCAGCCAGCCCGACCGCTGGATCGCCTCGCAGCTGCAGAAGGTCGAGGCTGAAGTGGCCAAGGGCTTTGCCGAGTTCCGTCTCGACAACGTGGCCAACGCCATCTATGACTTCGTCTGGAACGAGTTCTGCGACTGGTATCTGGAAATCGCCAAGGTGCAGATCCAGACCGGCAACGAAGCCCAGCAGCGCGCCACCCGCCGCACGCTGATCCGTACGCTGGAAGCGATTCTGCGTCTGGCCCACCCCGTCATTCCGTTTGTGACGGAAGAACTGTGGCAGCAGGTTGCGCCCGTGGCCGGCCTCAAGGGCGACTCCATCGCCGTGGCCCGCTATCCCGAAGCTCAGCCCGAGAAGATCGACGAAGCATCGATTGCCTACGTGGGCCGCATCAAGCAGATGGTGGACGCTTGCCGTGCCCTGCGCGGCGAGATGGGTGTGTCTCCCGCCCAGCGCCTGCCACTGCTGGCCGTGGCCGGCAATGCCGATGATTCGGCCTTCCTGCGCGCCAATGCCGACGTGCTCAAGAACCTGGCCAAGCTCAGCGAAGTCAAGGTGTTTGATGACGAAGCCGCCTGGGCTACCGCGGCTCAAGCCTCGCCCGTGAACGTAATGGGTGACATCCGCCTGGCTCTGTTCGTGGAGATCGACGTGGAAGCCGAGAAGGCCCGCCTGAGCAAGGAAGCCAAGCGTCTGGAAGGTGAAATCGTGAAAGCCAATGGCAAGCTGGGCAACGAAGCCTTCTGCGCCAAGGCGCCCGCCGCCGTGCTGGAGCAGGAGCGTAAGCGTCTGGCCGACTTTGGCGCCACGCTGACACGTATCAACGAGCAACTGGCTCGCCTCGGTTAAACACCGCTAAACTGCCTGATAAAACAAGGCGCAGGCAACTGCGCCTTTTTCCATCCAGAAAAGACAAGCACATGAGCAATCAAACCCGCGTCCGCAAAGCCGTGTTCCCCGTTGCAGGTCTGGGCACCCGTTTTCTGCCCGCCACCAAAGCTTCCCCCAAGGAGATGCTGCCCGTGGTGGACAAGCCACTGATCCAGTACGCGGTCGAAGAGGCTTACGAGGCCGGCATCCGCGACATGGTGTTTGTCACCGGCCGCAGCAAGCGGGCCATCGAAGACCATTTCGACACCTCTTACGAGCTCGAGAACGAGCTTGAGAATGCCGGCAAGCAGGCCATGCTGGACCTAGTGCGCAGCGTCAGCCCGGCCGATATGAACTGCCTGTTCGTGCGTCAGCCCCGCTCCCTGGGTCTGGGCCACGCCGTGCTGTGCGCAGAGCCTCTGGTGGGCAACGAGCCCTTTGCCGTGATTCTGGCCGACGACCTGATGACCGGAGAGAATGGCGGCCCCGGCGTGATGGCGCAGATGACGGCCGCCTTCCAGAAGCAGGGCCGCTCGCTGTTGGCCGTGCAGGAAGTGCCGCTTGAGCACACCAAGCGCTACGGCATCGTCAAGGGCGAGCCTGCGGGCGGACCGCTGATGCGTATTGACGAGATCGTGGAAAAGCCCGCTCCGGAAAAAGCCCCGTCGCGCATGGGCGTGGCAGGCCGCTATGTGCTGACCCCGGCCATCTTCGACCAGATCCGCAACCAGCCCCAGGGCGTGGGCGGAGAGATACAGCTGACCGATGCCATAGAGCGCCTGATGCAGCATGAGGCCGTCTACGCCTTCCAGTACGCCGGCAAACGCTATGACTGCGGCAGCAAGGAAGGCTTTCTGCAGGCCACGGTGGAGCTGGCGCTGCAGCACCCCGATGTGGGCGACAGCTTTCGCGAGTACCTCAAGAACCTGAGCCTCTAAGCCCTCTCCCCCAAGCCCCTGATGACAAAGGCCTGCAAATGCAGGCCTTTGTCACGTCAAGCACCGGTCTTCAACGTCGGCGCAGGATATGGATGAATTCATCACCCACCGTCTGCTGCTCCACCAGTTCATTGCCGGTCTGCTTGGCAAAGGCCTGGAAGTCCCGGATGGAGCCGGTATCCGTGGCCACGACCTTGAGCAACTGACCGCTTTGCATGGCGGCCAGCGCTTTCTTGGCCTTGAGAATGGGCAGCGGACAGTTCAGGCCGCGGGTGTCAACTTCTTGGTCTACGTGCATGGGGTGAATTCCTCGTCAGCGCCGATTGTAGAAAAACCGGGCGCTGGCAGCAGCAGCGCGGTCTTTGCTCAAACCAGAGCAGGGGCCACGGTAAAGCGCGGGTCATCGGCCCAGCGTCGCACAGGCCATTTGGCGGGATCAGGCTCGGGGTTCTGACCGGGACGGAAAGCACCAAAGCGCGGCTCAAAGCCTTTTTGCTTGATCCACTCTGCCAGCGCGTAGCCCGTGCCCGCAGGCCAGCACAGCGACTCCTCAGCCGTCTGCCAACGATATTCCAGCAGCTCCGGAGAAAGCCTCACGTCTTCGGGCCTGCCCTCCACGCGCACATGGTAGGCAATCAGCACCTGATTCATGCGCAGAAACTCCGAGCAGCACAGCAGACGCAGCGCTTTCACGCGCAGCCCTGTTTCTTCGAGCACCTCGCGACAGATTCCGGCTTCGGGCGATTCACCGGCCTCCATAAAGCCTGTGATCAGGCCGAAAACGCCCTCCTGCCAAAGCGCATTTCGCGCCAGCAGCACGCGACCATCGTCACCTTCCACCACGGCAGCCAGCACCGGTGTGGGATTGCCCCAGTGCGTGAACCCGCAATTCGGGCAGCGCAGACGCTGTACCTCGCCGCTGTCCTCGCTGGCCACAATCCATTGCAGCTCGGTCGCGCAATTGGAACAAAAGCGGACTTCATAAGCCATATGAGGCTCTCCGTATTCTTCACGACTTACGCAAAACGGATTCAGGCGAGGCGTCTGCCTCAGAAGGCAGGCCGCCGTTGCATTCTTGTTTGCGCAAGTCCTATTCTTGATATTGATAGCAGTCAGCGCTTGATGGATAAGCGCTGCCTGTCATTTGGAGCTTTGATTCACTTTTGCGCTATCACGCAAAAGACATCGCTCATGCCGGGAACACGCCGGTAGAGAGGTAACGATCACCGCGGTCGCAGACCACAAACACGATGGTGGCGTTCTGCTCGCGCTTGGCAATCTCCTGGGCCACCCACAATGCACCGGCGGCCGAGATGCCTGCGAAGATGCCCTCTTCGCGCGCCATGCGTCGGGCCATGTCTTCGGCATCGTCCTGGGACACATAGACTAGCTCGTCGACCAGCGAAGCGTCATAGATCTTGGGCAGATATTCCTCGGGCCATTTACGGATGCCAGGAATGCGCGAGCCCTCGGAAGGCTGAGCGCCGATGATCTTGATGTTCGGGTTCTTTTCCTTGAGGAACTTGGCCACGCCGGTAATGGTTCCGGTAGTACCCATGGCACTCACGAAGTGGGTGATCTCGCCACCGGTCTGCTCCCACAGTTCCGGACCTGTGGTTTCGTAGTGGGCCCGCGGGTTGTCGGGGTTGGCAAACTGATCCAGCAACACCCCCTTGCCCTGCGCCACCATCTGGTCGGCCAGATCGCGCGCATATTCCATGCCGCCGCTCTTGGGCGTCAGAATCAGTTCGGCACCGTAGGCCTTCATGGTCTGGGCGCGTTCAATGGACAGATCCTCGGGCATGATCAGAATCATGCGATAGCCCTTGATGGCAGCAGCCATGGCCAAGGCAATGCCGGTGTTACCCGACGTTGCCTCAATCAGTGCATCGCCCGGCTTGATTTCACCGCGCTCTTCAGCACGCTGGATCATGGACAGCGCAGGCCGGTCCTTGACGGAGCCGGCCGGGTTGTTGCCTTCGAGCTTGCCCAGCACTACGTTTGCACGTTCGCGGTTGGCATCCGCGCCGATGCGTTGCAATGCCACCAGCGGCGTGTGACCGATAGCATGTTCGATGGTCGAATAAGTTTTCATGTCCAATACTGTGCCATAATTCGCGTCTGCGCTAAGCGAAGCCCGGGTGGTGAAATTGGTAGACGCAGGGGACTCAAAATCCCCCGCCGCAAGGCGTGCCGGTTCGATTCCGGCCCCGGGCACCACGGATGTAATGCTATAACTTTTGAAGACGTTCCGGGAAATGTTCCGGCATGTGTTCCGGTTTTGGCAAAAAGATTGCCTGCACGATGACTCATCTTGCAGGCAATTTTTTTACAGCTTCCAAAGTTCAAGACTGCAGACACCCAGGCACCATTGATCATGCGTTGGTAAGCTGCTGATCGAAGTGCCGGCGCGGCTCTTTTGAGACTGTCAAAAGTCGCGCCGGCACAAAGCCTATCCCTTACCTACTTGCTTTCAACCAGTGCCTCAGAGTTCAGGACCGGCGCAACTGTTTCGGACTCAGTAGCTTTGCGCTGAGCCTTCTCAGCCTTCTTTTTCTTTTTCTCGAGCTCCCGCTGCCTTTTTTCGAATTGGTAGTTGGGTTTTGGCATCAGGCGATTCCTTAGTGGTTTAAGTTACCCACCATAACCGATGAACCGTCCTGGAAAGCCTTAGTTCGCCTGGAACTGTTTTTTGTTTGGCTTCCTGCTCAACTTGACGACCTGCATGCTGATGCCAAGGATGAGCATCACAAGCATGGACGTTGCGACCTTGCCATCAGCCCGCGCAACCACAAGCTAGACCTAACACGCTGCATTCCTCAAAACCCGCACCTTATAGAAGGCCCGCGAGCAGTCTGCAAGCCGTAGCAATCGGCCCACTCACTGGAACAAAAACGCCCTCGAACTGAGGGCGTTTTCTTGAGTTCGCAACTAGATCAGTAGCCGCCGCCATAGCCATCGTTGCCATAGCCAACATTGGGACGAGAGCTGGCACGGAATTCGCGATTGCCACCGAATCCACGACCTTCTTCACGAGGTTTCGCAAGATTGACAACGATCGAACGTCCATCGACGGACATGCCATGCAAACCAGAAATAGCTGCCTGGCATTCGTCCGCAGACGTCATTTCTACGAACGCAAAGCCCTTGGAGCGCCCAGTCTCGCGATCCATCATGACTTTGGCAGAGGTTACGGTTCCGAACTCTGCAAAGTTGCTTCGCAGGCTGGAGTCGGTCACGGAGTATGGCAGGTTGCCAACGTAAATTTTTGTGCTCATGGGAGCCTTTTCTAGTGGTGACGCATCAAGGATTGACGCATCGTTTGAATGTGGCAGTGGGAATGGGAATCCACAGCAACCGAAAAAGTTGGGAGCTCGTTAGCGGCTCAGCACGTCAATGGCTGCATGGAGGTATGCAGCCAGCCTTGGGTTACAGCAAAGATCTTTGCTGCTTCGGTCGAGGCAAATGTTTTGTCAAAGCGAAAAACACGGCAATAGTTGCTGTTCTGCCTTGTGCGCTGAAGTGCGAAGGAAGCTTGAAAGCGACCGCAATTGGTCTTGTGTGATGTGGGCGTAACGAAGTACTTGCCCATGGCGATAGGAGTCAGTGGAATCTAGTTCAATCAGAGCAGGCCAAGCGGCCCGCATGAGCTTTCGATAACTCGATTGGCTGCTGCTCTACAGCCAACGGTGCAAGATGCCTCGCAAAAAATTCCTTGCCGGACGACGTTCTTGCCTTCCGGAAGGCGCTGCAAGACGACTAGTTGAAGTTTGCAGCTGGCACCAATCATAATACTTTTGCATAAGAAGCGCAAATTTTATTATTTTTTCTTTGCTTGGTGCTCTGCACATCTGCGGGCTACTGCTCCCGCTCATCGAGCGTCTGCCGTTGGTCAGTTGCAGGCAGCCACAAGGGGCCCAACGCTAGGCTGACGCTGCATCAAATATGCCGAATGGCACCAACACCAACACCAGCACCTGCTCGGCCTCCTTCACTGCCTCTGCCAGCCACTGATGCAAGCGTTCGCTTCACATCTCCGGCGCCAGAATGGCTAGTACACAAGCCATTCCCTGCGTAAAGTGGATACACAACCTGAAGCGGCTTCTACCCACTTTTTTGCCTGCGTCTAAATCGTAGCGATGTTTGCAGCCACCCTCCTTTGCCTTGTAGTGGACACATCAGATAGCAACGCCCTGACTGTCAGCCTGAGAGAAGCCTCGGTCTCTTACTAGAGATTGGCGGCACACACGCTACTCCAAAGTACCGCAGCAACTTCTACCTCAATGCCTGTGCATCACATCGGACTATTCCGTTGACAGAGCAAGCGACGTATAAACGGGCCACTCCCAATTCTTCTTCTCCGAATGTTCAACTTGAACATGAATGTGCGCAGGCTCACTGATCACGCTGCCAAATATGGTTGCGAAAGCCACATCTGCGGCATCCCGCCCCGTTGCAATTCGCATCAGCCCCATGGGAATAGACGTTCCTGATGGGTCAAAAATAAACCAGCGATATCCCAGATAAACTTCCACATAGGCGTGGAAATCGCTTGGCCCCAGAGCCGGATCAGCGCCATAGTCAGTACCTGTCACAAATCGCGCAGGTAAGTTGATTGCTCGGCAAATCGCTATCATTAAATGAGCAAAATCACGACACACACCTACCCGCTCGATCAGCGTGTCGACTGCTGAAGTTGTACCAATAGACGTATTCGACCGAAATGTCACGTTTTGCCTCACCCAATCACAGATCGCTTGGGCTCTGGTGTAGCCTTGCGGCAGATGACCAAACCGATCGACCGCAAACTTCGACAATCGGTCCGACTGGCAGTAGCGGCTGGGATAGACATATTGCATCACCTCTAACGGCAACCGCCGAACAGGCACCTCTGAAACGTATCCTGGCTCGGCTTTATGGTGAGAAATCTCTACGATTGCCTCGTAATGCACAGTCAGTGTGCCAGGCCTGGCACTGACCCTTAGACAACGTTGCGTGACGTCTTGACATTGTTGAATCTCCCAGTCAGCACTTGCCTCACTTACTGTCAAATGCTCAGATGACACTTGTTGATGAGAAGTATTAGCAGCATGTATGTAGAAGAAAAAATCTGCATCGTGCTCTAAAACTTGGTAGTTCAACTTCAGTTGAAAATTAAGTCTGATCATTGCAATCCCGGGCACCCAGAACATCAAGGAAAACGCCTGTCGCTGATCAAGCATCCATCTGCGTCGCGCATTCTGGGTTGCCATTGGAATATGCGCTTCAAGCAGTAGCTCCGGAAATGCCTGCCGCATGCCAGGGGGATATGAAAAACCTTTTCAGCAGAAGATCACCTCCTAAACTCTCCACTTCTGCCAAGACCAATATTTTTCCATTGAATCTCAATGAACGATAGTGAAATCAATAAATCCTCGCTCAACGGAGGTAGAAACAAGCTTTACCTTCACTTTTTGACCCACATTAAGAGTAGGGAGGTCTCCCTTCAAGCGACCTTCTGCGGGAGGTGTAAAAATACGCACCCAAGTTCCGCGCTCCCCTACGCCAATGATGAGCCCTGCAAATATTTCACCTCTTCGATCATGCAATAGCAAAGCAGCCTCCGACTTACGCACCTGCCTTTCTACTTTTTGAGCCGCATCCTCTTGAGTGGTGCAATGTGTGGCAAGAGCCTCCAATTCATCGTAGGTATAGGGAGACTTTTCCCCAGCAAGTGTAGATTTGAGCAGACGCAAGGTAATCAGATCTGGGTAACGTCGATTAGGGGCTGTTGAATGCATGTAGTCTTGCACCGCTAATCCGAAATGGCCGATAGATTGCCCGCGCGGGCGCTCAACCACATATTCACCTCGCCCCATCAACTTTATGATCACCAACGATAAATCCGGAAATCTCAAGGGATCTGCCTGGTGCTGCATTGCAAGAAATGCCTGCAAAGCCTCTCCATCAGGCTCATCTGGCAAGCTCCAGCCGTAGCTTTCAGCGACTTCGACAATTCTCTGCCAACGCTCTGGTGAACGGACTACCCTTCGCAATGAAGCGGTGCCTTGCGCGGCCAAGAAGCGCGCCGTGCAACCGTTAGTCGCAATCATCAACTCCTCAATCAATTGACGAGCCCGATTGTGTGGCTGTTGACGAATGTCGATGATAATGTCGCCGTCATACACAGCATGAGGCTGAAAAGTTTCTAACTCCAGCGATCCTTGTGATCGCCTTAGCAATCGCAGTTTCTGAGCGAGCTCATCTTGCATCCTCAACTGGGTGTCCATCCCCGCAACTTTCTGCGCAGACTCTGGCAACTCCGCGACTCCCTCGAACCATTCCGACACTGCGTCGTATGCAAGCTTTGCTTTGTTCCGCACAACTGCCCGATATATGATCGACTCAATCAGAAGACCATCGCCACTGAAGGTCATCTCTGTGATAAGAGCCAGGCGATCTTGATCTTGGTTCAAAGAGGTGAGATCTGTACATAGCTGCTCTGGCAGCATGGGAAACACTCGAGCAGAGCTATAGACAGAAGTTGTATTTAGCCTCGCATGTTCATCAATCGGAGAGCCTTTCTTGACCACGCTGTCAACATCAGACACGGCAACGAAAACCCGAACCTTGCCCTGCTCTAGTTGCTCGATTGATGATATTTGGTCAAGGTCGCGTGAGTCATCGTTATCAATTGAACACCACAGCAGTTGAGTCATCTGATGAACTCCATGGCCAGACTCTTTCGCGTGACCAGATAGGAGAGACAACTGTTCGAGGACGCCGTGCGAGAACTCTGCTTCCAAGCCTCGGCTATACATGGCCCAGGCCGCGAGGATTGAGATATTTTCTCGGTGATTCGATAGAACGTCTTGCATGGTGCCTTGACCTTCCATATTTTCAATACATTTTGAACCACAATAGCTCATTGTCAAATGATATATTCAATTATCTAGAACACTACCACAGACATTAGCAGGCATAAATTTTCTACTTGAGGGAAATCCAAAAAATATTCAAACTTAAAATTATATAAACTCAAAAAATCAGTCCTTAAAAAGCTTAACAACCATCTTCAAAATGTATTTTTCACGCTAAAAATTAAATATAAGTAATATTTCGTATTATTTTTATTTAAATACAAGCAATGGAGTATCCTAATAATAAAAATCAAAATAGCTCGCAGTAAAATAACATGCAAAACTGAATTTAATTCAACCGAGATAAATCATGCGAATCCCTCAATTCTTATCTACCATAGATACTGAATATGGGAAACCATTTGAGGGTGGATTCTATGGTGGATTAATAAACATTAACTCAACCATTTATGCGATCGTTTGGGCTCCAAAATCCACCCAAATCAAAGAAAAAATTGACGTTGAAAAAGCGAATGCATTTGATCCCGCTGACAGCAGCAGCAATACTATCGCTTTAGCAGATGCAGGAAGCCCGCTCGCTAAAGCTGCACTTGCAGCAAACATCAATGGCTATAACGATTGGCTGATACCAGCACGTGACGTATTGGAGCTGGGTTATCGCATGCTAAAGCCATCTCGAAATCGGAACTATGCGAACTATTTTGATGGTGTGAATCACAATAGTCTTCCCGAGGGAAAGCACTACTCTGACTCCTTCCCAGCTCAAACCATCGCACCAGATTTCCTTGACGGAGGATCTGAATCCTTTGATCTTGCTTGGTACTGGTCTAGCAGTCTGCACTCCGGAGGGGTGGCGTTCTGCCAGCATTTCGAAGATGGCTATCAAAGTCACTATCACTCAGTGTCAGCGGTCGGCCTCGCTAGGTTTGTGCGCTTGGCCCAAGTTCCTGTACAGGCCCTGACAACTACACCCATAGACGCACAGTCCATCAATTTGCACCATTGACTAAGATGTACGGCCCCAGGAAGTCATGGTGCATTCTTCAGCCTGTAACAGGAGAAAGCACTATGGCAATCCGCCTGGCTGGCAGTGTCCTGGAATGAAAGCTATTTGGGTCAGCGAAAATATTGTGAAGTGCGTCAGAGAAGAGCATTGAGCTCGAGAATTTGGAAATGCAAAAGCCCACACCTTTACAGATGCGGGCTTTTTTACGCCGAGTAAAAAATTACTTGCGTGTGTTGGCTAGAGATACAGAGATCACTCGACCACCCAATGACTGATCATTCAGGGAATCGATCGCTGTTTTTGCCTGGGCAGCCGTTCCCATTTCAACAAAGCCGAAGCCGCGCGATTGGCCTGTATTACGGTCAGTTATGACTTCGGAGGACAGGACATCACCGCAGCTAGAGAAATGAGATTTCAGCGTTTCACGATCGACGCCATAGCCAAGATTCGATACGTAGAGATTGCTTTGCATAGGGTACCTTCTAAGTGAATTTCGCTGCGTTTTTTCGGAGCGAAAGATGATTCCCAAGAGAACCACGAGAGTGCTTTGGTGAAGATTAGTCAGTAGCCAAAGCTTCTACTGAGGGATGAAAACTGATGCAGCTCAATTCAACTGGTGACCAAGCACCATGCTCCGGCCTTCTGCCAAAGCATATTTAGAGGCAAGCGACTCATCGGAAAAATGCGGGATGAACCGAAAGATTCGGTCATAAGTACCACGACGAATAGAGACAGCAGCAGTGAATTGACCGCTTGCGTCAGTCTGGGTGAGAGGTGTGACCACGTAGCGGCCAATCTGCTCTGTAGTGTTTTTGTGCAGCATGAAAGCGGACGATCGCACGCACGATTACGCAGACCGTCAAATGAGATAGGGAAGGCCCTTGCTAAGTACAGGGGCAACGCAGATCCGCGAGGATGTTCAGGATCTGGTGGGGTTCGCCTAGAGGGGTGCGACCACCGCGTGCTTTGCTAGAAGAGCGGCTACCTGCGGCCAAGGGGCGGCATTGGTGTCAGACAGGCGCTGTTGGGGCGAACGGCCTTAACAGCGAGTGAAACCAGTATAGGTGAACCGAAAGACCTTTGGTTGGAAATCTTCGGCACTTCCTGCTTGACGCTCCTTACATCAAGACCTTCAAAAAATATAGTGGTAGACCACTACGGATTAACCATGTACTGTGGGGCTGACGTCCGGATAGCTACAGAGAGCCTCGCAATGATCAAAACGAAAAAATCAACCGTTCACCATGTCGTGGAGGCCAAGCGATGGGAGCTCAGCAGGGAAAAAGAGCGCATCACCTATCCACCAGAGCATACCGGCCCAGTTCAAATGAATTGGCGCACACGAGAAAACTACTCCGCCACCGACCTCGACTACCGAGGCCGCAGCAAGATTTAGAGTGCTTCCGCAGAATTGCCTTTGCCCGCCATTGCGCGGGCTTTTTTATGAGTATCACAAGCATGACAAATCACACCACCGACAAGCGTTGCGGAAGCTGCGGCGCGCCTCTTCCTGAAGACTTCAAAGAAGAGCAGGGTCAACCACTTCCTTGCGGCCACTAACGGCCTCCAATCTCTCCACATCAGAGCCCGCCAATCAGCGGGCTTTTTCTATTTCATGAGTCCTGATGTTCAAGAGCATGATCATTTACTGCATTGCTGAGAGCTGGCAAAGCGATCTGCAGGTGCTGGAGGATGCGCTGCAAAAGACAATTTTCTAGGAGTGCGGCGCCACACAGGAGCGCTCCGTGGGCCGGGTGCCGCCGCGCGGCGAGCAGCACGGCCCGCTGGTCGAGCAGCGGGTGATGCGCTTCATGACCGAGGCCAAGGTGCTGCCGGCCAGCGTGCTCAATCGCAAGGTTAACGAGAAGGCCGAGCACATCGAAAAGACCGAGGGCCGCAAGCCAGGCAAGAAAGAGCGCCGCGAACTCAAGGACAAGCTGGCCATGACCTGGGACGACCGGGTGAGCTTTGTGCTGACCGAAGGCCTGCAGATCAAGAACATCACGCTGCTGGATGCGGTCATGGACGGCAACAGCAAGGACGACAGCGGCTTTGATACCGATGTAGCCATTGCCACCGGCGAGCTCTCCCGCCTGCTTCCCGACCTGATCGAAGCCCTGGGCGGCGAAGGTCGCACCGGCATGGGCGATCTGCCCGCCTCGCTGGCCAACAGCGCCAGCACGACCGGCCCGAAGGCCGCACCAGCCGACACATCTCCAGGCGAAAGCCCGTTCTAGCCATTCACTCTTCAATCCCCTGCCCGCCATACCGCGGGCTTTTTTCTTTGGAGGACCCCAAGAGTCTGACTTTCGTGAATCACAACGGCGACCCCATCACCGATTCCCGCATGGCCGCCATCCGAGCTCGAGGAATGGAGCTCGAGCGCCAGCGCCGCCTGGCAGCCAAGGCGGATTCGGTGTCCGTGCACAAGGGCTGGCGCGTCTCGGGCATCAAGCCCGGAATGCTGGACGAGGCAAAGCAGGCGCACGAGCGGCTCTGCCAGATGGCACAGAAGGCTGGCGGCAGGCCGCCAGAGCCCTTTGATGAAACTGCGTGGCTGCGCACAGCCAAGCGCACCGCACTGCGAAGCAAGCCCTGGACCCTTCAAGCTGCTGCCCAGCAATGCAAGGAGATAGCCATTAAGACCGGCTGGCTTGAGGTACAGCGCCAAGAAATCAAGAAGCTAGTCGCTTCAGCGTACGGGTAGTCCTGCCTATTACCAGCTCTACATGCCATAGATGCAAACGTATCAATCGTCAAAATTCCCATGTAAGTGTTTGCGCTAAAACGGTTTTTTCCATGAAATGCGCGTACCGTAGGAACAAGGCGATTGGTCAAATAACCTGCCTGCATAGATCCGAAACCTACAGCTCTCAAATCGATTGGACGGCTTGAAATCTCCAGATTTCAAGCATGTCCGAAATCGAGCCAGATCAAAGATGGGCAAGACGTGGCGCAGTCAATTGACCATCTAAGTGAGCTTCTGCCTCTGGTGCTTGCTCAAGCCTAGTCCCCTTTCGGAACTGCTTTCTTTTCCACTAAAGCAAGGCGAATCCTTGAGGATTGCTCAACTGACAGGACCGGAGATTCAATGCAACGTGAAGATCTAGCAATTGCTCCAGCGCCGCAGGCGCTGCAACCAGAAATCATCAGTCACTCGATATCTCACGATGATCATGTGCGGTCGCCGAATGTGCCTATGAAAAATAGCGATGTGGACATCGACAATCCGGACGCAAGGTCAGCGCAACCCTCCAATGCTATGCAGCTGGAGGCAGAGCATGGTTGGGATGTATATCCAGATCGAATGACATAAGGAGCTTTTATGCATGAACTTTCTCAACGCAAAGTTCACGGCCTCTGGGCAAACCTGAAGTGCATGTTTTTCCCGTGGCCAAAAGCAGAAGAGCCGGAAACGAGCGCATCCCAAAAAACTGAAGCCAACAAGCTGGCCGGCTTTCAACCAGGAAACACTATTGCAGGAATCATGCTGACGCTTGCAATCTTTGGCATGGTTGCTGCAGGCTACTTTGCTTACAGGTATGGGGCTTTCTGAAAAAGCCTTCTTTCTATTCTCATCTCATGGAAATTTACGATAAATAAAATAGCAAATATCTCCACCAATCTAGAGAGGCCCGCCATCGAGCGGGCTTCTTTACTGGAGCGGGGCTGAGAAGCCTAAATTAGTGACAAGAGCAAGCGCTCAATGCCCATCCTTATTCTTTCAAGCCTGTCCCTGAAGCTCTTTCCCTCTTCCACAAGCCTTGCTAGATCGGACTGCTGCCTGGCCTCTTTAAGAGCCGCAAGATGCAGATCCAGCTTCTCCCGCTGCTCAGTCGCCTGCTCTATCAATCGCTCTATCTGCGCCTGATCAGACGCGTTTGCGCTCGCTTTCTGTGCACGCTTCATAAGCAGGTCGATATGGTCCAAGCTAGCTTCGGATTCACGGATGTGTCTGTCAGCCATCTGTTCTATCGTTTCCATCACGGCCTCCTTGCAGTGAACCCACTGCCTTGCGAATCCGGCTGGCCAGCCCAGAAGAGCTGACTCGTTGAGAAGGAGCAGGTCAAACCTGCCAGCAAACCTTTCCCGTAAGGTACTGCAACGGACCTACCGATGCCAAAAGATCCGTTGCCAACCACTTTGCCCCTAGTGCAAAAGCATCTGCATAAAGCGCCTCTACCACCCTTACACAACTTCTAGCCCGCCACAGAGCGGGCTTTTTGCTTGCTGGAGCCCTATGTCCGTGCTATCTCCTGCCCTTCGCTACCACGGCGCCAAGTTCAGGCAGGCGCCCTGGGTGATGCAGTTTTTTCCAGACCATCGGGTCTATGTCGAGCCATTCGGTGGAGCGGCTGGCGGGCTTCTCCAAAAGCCAGCGCTTACGCCGAGGTCTATAACGACCTGGACGAGGACATTGCGAACTTCTTCCGCGTGCTGCGCGATCCAGACCAGGCCGAACAGCTGATCCAGTCGCTGCACCTCACACCGTATGCGTGAGCTGAGTTCGACCTGTCCTATGAGGACTGCGCTCAGCCTGTCGAGCGAGCAAGGCGCACAGCGGTAGGTGCTGGCATGGGCTTCGGGCCAGCTGGCGCAACCAAGGGAGTCACGGGCTTGCGCATAGACACGGCCACCTCTGGAGCCGCTATCCTGGCCAGCTATCTGCCGTCATCGAGCGCCTGCAAGGCGCCCTGATCGAGAACAGGCCTGCGATCGAGGTCATGCAACAGCACGACACGCCCGATACGCTGCACTTCGTAGATCCGCCTTATGTGTTCGGCACACGCTCACTGCGCAATGTCGTACAGGGCTGCTATCGACACGAAATGACAGACGAACAGCACATGGAGCTGCTGGACGTGCAGAAGAACCTGCAGGGTATGGTCGTTCTGAGCAACTATCCCTCCGACCTCTACGAGAGCGAACTGGGTGGCTGGCAAGTCCACACCACCGGCAGCCGCATATCTGCTGGTCGAGGAACAGCGGTCAAAACAGAAGTGCTTTGGCTCAACTCAGCCTGCCAGCAGCGCGTGACTGCACCGCCCGCTGTTCAGCAAGCGCTTGAGATCCAGCTCGAGCAAACAACACCCCAGCCCGCTGCCGTTGGCTTTAAGGCCAACAGCTGCCTTACTCGGGATTTGGCGACTCAAGACACTGATCTAACCAATCGCTTGGCAGCTCTTTAATCAGCAATATGTATTCCGCAGCGAGCTGCTCAGCGTGCAACTCCGTCTCAGCCGCCCCCACCTGAAAGTAGTGCGTCTCTCCACCGTGAGCACATACCCCTACCCTGGCCGCATACATCGAATCGAGTCCGCTCTTCGATGCCGATGAAAACACCTGCAAACCCTGAATTGTGCGCTCCATAAGCCATCCTCCAAAAAGCGAGGTCAATCCTACTGCGGTTAGAGAAACTCACGAGCAGCAACGCAGCACCTCGGGCATTGCCCATTCGGAATGACATCGTGCCAGGAAGGAGCAAGCGTAAGCTGTAGACAGAGTCACGGAGGAGCGGACATGGCGAGCAATGCTTCACAACCCGCGCAGACATATCGCTACGAACTGCTGCCAAACAACCTTCACGCTGATTGGACAATCATCGTTGACAGGGTTCGCACAGCCTATGACAGAAAGCCGGAATCGGCCACACAACTGGAGAACGCTCGCCAGCACGGGTTCGGCTTTGTGCGCGCACTCGCGGCAGCTGGACTGGTGACCGTGGCCGCCAAGGCAGACCTGATGGAGCTATTGCTATACCCCAGATCGTCCTGCTGACTGCGGGGATGCCCAGTCTATAAACGGCTCGCAACTCACTTTCGCTCCAGCCGACGCTGGCCCGGGCGACCAGTCACCACCTATCCACCAATCACAGCCCGCCACTGAGCCGGCTTTTTGCTTTCTGGAGCCCTATGCGAGCAATTGACCTTTTCGCCGGCGCCGGCGGATTCAGCACCGGTGCGGCCATGGCTGGCGTGGAAGTAGTCTGGGCGGCCAACCACTGGCAGCTTGCAGTGAAGTACCACGCGGTAAACCATCCAGCCGCAGACCACCTCTGCCAGGATTTGCACCAGGCCGACTACAGCGAAGTCCCCGCCGCCGAAATAATGCTGGCTGCGCCCTGCTGCCAGGGGCACAGCAAGGCACGCGGAAAGGCAAAGGGACCCGCAACACGATGCAAGCCGCAGCACCGCCTGGGCGGTTGTCAGCGCCGCCGAATGCCTCAGGCCACAAGGCATCGTGATCGAGAACGTGCCCGAGTTCCTGCAGTGGATGCTGTTTCCGGCTTGGGAGCTGGCAATGCAGAAACTGGGCTACTCGCTGTCACCACGCATCGTGGATGCAGCGGATCACGGTGTGCCACAGCACCGCGTGCGCATGTTCATCATTGCCACCAAAAGCCGCGCACCGCTGGTGCTGGACCTGCCGAAGCGCATGCACATACCGGCCAGCGCCTTCCTGGACTTTGACTCGGGGAGCTGGAGCCCGATCAACAAGCCTCGCCGCTCTTGCGCAACCCTGGCACGCGTTGCTGCCGGCCGCGCCGCCCACGGTGACCGCTTTCCGGCACGCTACTACGGCAACGGCCCTGGGACCACCGGTCGTAGCCTGCACCGCCCAATCGGCACGGTCACAACAAAGGCGCGCTGGGCTCTGATTGACGGCAGCCGCATGCGCATGCTGACGGTCCCCGAAAGCTGCGCGGCAATGGGGTTCCCGAAAGACTACTAGTTGCCCCCCGCAGACGCACCAAGCCATCCACATGCTCGGCAACGCTGTATGCCCACCCGTTGCGCGCGATGTAATTCGCGCCCTCACTGAACCGTATTCTTGTCTCTCGCGCTCATGCCAGGGCGTGGCTGACTGGAGTGGTTTTCACGCCTTCGCGCGGGATTAGCTTAGGAGCTGTCAGATGACTGGAGCCTATCCACGACTGCGCACCAAGACGCGCCGCCGTAAAAGCGGCAAGGTCGTGGTGTATTACTTCTATGACGCATCGACAGAAGGAAACGGGGAAATTCCCCTTGCTACCGACTTCGATAAAGCAATCGTCCAATGGAAAGAAGTCACTGAGAACGCCCCCCACAGCGCGCGCATCACCGGCACGCTGGAGAAGGCTTTCTCCCGCTGGGAATCAAAGGTGCTGCCGACGTACAAAAGCGAAGAGACCCAAAAAGGATATGCCAAGAAAGAACCTCAGGATGAGGCGCCCAGTCTTTGCCGAGGCCACCTGGGACCAGGTGAGCCTGCCGGTGATCAAGGGCTACCTGACAAAGCGCACGGCAAAGACCCAGGGCAATCGGGAGATGGCCCTGCTCTCGGTCATCTGGAACTGGGCGCGCGGCGAAGGCCTCACCTCGCTGCCATGGCCAGCGGCCGGCATGGAGCGCAGCAAGTGGAAGAACAAGGAAAAGGCGCGAAAGATCAAGGTTCGGGACGATGTGTTTGCGGCGATCTACGCCGAGGCAGCCCAGCACATCAAGGACTGCATGGACCTCGGATCCGGCACGGGCATGCGCCTCACTGACTGCATCACGGTTCTGATGCCTCGCGGAAACCTGCTCACACTGGAGGCCAGCAAGACCGGCAAAGAGGCCGAGTGGGACTTGAACCTGTCGGCAGTGCTGCCCGACCTGGTGCGCAGACGCAAAGCCCTTTCGGCTGATCACCTGATGCTGCTCTCCACGGCAGATGGTCAGCCAGTGTCACCCCAGGCGCTTCGCTATGGCTGGGACAAGGCCCGAGGCGTGGCCGCAGAGAAGGCCAGCGAGCGTGGCGAGGCTGAGCTGGCCGAGGCAATCAAGCAGCTCTACCTGAGGGACATGCGCAAGCGCGCCGCCCAGAAAGCGGGCAGCCTGGAAGAGGCATCCAAACTGCTGCAGCACAGCGACGAGCGCCTGACAGAACGCCATTACGGCGGCGTCCGGAGGCTGAAACCAGTAGGCTAAAAGTGTTACGGTTTTGCCTTCTCTGCCTATAAAGAAGTGCGCCAAAAAATCCGGAACACATCGGCCCGCAGGCCGCATGAATCCTCAATTCTTCGCGGGACTCAAAATCCCCCGCCGCAAGGTGTGCCGGTTCGATTCCGGCCCCGGGGCACCACATACTAAAAGCCGATAAGTCTCAAGGACTTAGCGGCTTTTTATTTTTACCGGCTTGGCTCCTTTTTCCCTGCGACGATCGCGGTTGATTGATTGGCCGTTCGTGAAAAAGACTGCAAGCTCATGGCGCAATTCGAGGCCAATTCGCCAAACCTCGCGCCAGCACCGCCAGCAAGTTAACGAGCGCAAGCCAAGGCAGCAGCCGGGACTGGTCAATGCCCAGCATCTCGATTGGAACCACACGGCGCCTGTCTTGCTCTGTGTGTGCGACAGGCTCTGCGCCTATCTGCTGCACGACATCCGATCCGCGAGCCTGCGCATGATTTCTGCCAGTTCAGAAGATGACGCGACGCCGAAGTCATCGGCAGCGAAGAGCCAGGAAGGCCCCCCGCCCAGTCTGTGCACGATAGATGCTGCTTCCCAGCCAGTCGTACCAAGGAACCTGATGAAGCGGGAGAACTGCTGAATCACGGCAATGCGGACATTGATTGTGTGGCCTGCACCGGGCGAAAAGATTGAAAAACCTTCAGACAAAGCGACTGACAGTTGGCGCCCCGGCATTGCACTATCAAAAATATCAAGCTCAATATTCAAAGACCGATTTCTCTTCCAATTATTCCTGTAAGAAAAATTCGATTTCATTAATTTCAAAGTCCCTGCGTTCAAAAATATCTAAATGATACCTTTCAATACCGCATATCTGACAGCCTGCGCCCGGGTTCTGACCTGCATTTTTCGGTAAATATTTTTCACATGCGTCGATACCGTCAAAGTGCTTATTTTCAAGTAGGACCCAATCTCGTGTGTTCTTTTTCCTTGAGCTATCAATCGCAAAACCTCTTTTTCTCTTTCAGTCAATGGCTCGTAGTTCTTATATTCAAGAGGATTTTCTTCAGGAATGGAGGTTTGAAATATCTTAGGCAGTATTTTCTTCGCAACAATCGGAGATATGGATGCCCCGCCATTGGCCACTTCCAGCACGGCCTGCGAATAACTCCCAAACCATGAGTTTTTCAGCAAATATCCCAAGACACCTTTTTTGAAAGCGTCCATGGCGACATCATCTTTTTCACTGGAAGATATTGCAATACTCAGCACACCGGGCATTCTCAATTGAACCCAATCCAGTAAATCAGCCCCCTGTCCTTCGCTGAGAGAGAGATCAATGAGGAGCACATCGAACTCCTGCGCAAAGATGCTCTTGCGTGCCTCCCGGTAGCTGGAAGCTTGCCCTACCAGGATGGTCCGAGGATCACGCATGAGCTCCTGCGAGATCACATTCCGGATGTGGCTGTCCTCGTCGACCAGAAAAACCCGCACGGGCTGGCTCTTCTGACCCTTCATGTCAGATGGCCACATATGCCCCAGGATAGAGGACGTGACTTCGGTGCCGCCTGCATCAAAGCGTGGCCCCTTGGATGAGTCAGAGAGGTACATGTGACACCCTATCTGGTGTAAAGGAAAGTTAAAAAACTTCCAGAAAAATAAAATCTCATCCCGCAAAAATCCATTGAAATCCCATAAAGAAAAATTAAGTTTAATTTCTTACAATTCTTAACTTCATAAGTGGGTATTAATTCCAAGCCGTCGATAGAAATTAGATAGAAACCCTTTGATTTTGAAACACAAGAGATAATATAAAAATGAAATAAAGATTACTTTTTTTAACACTGTAAGAATTTTCCGCCAAATACTATATTTTTAATAGCAGAGATTTCAATCGTCACATGGAATTATTCATTTCTTTCAAATGAAAATCTTCCTTGAAAAATACCTTAAAAAAGGGTATTACCGTTTGCACATCGTTTTCTGAAACTGCTTCCAACCGAAAGCGTGTTTTGGAAAGTAACTTAAAACTCCAAAACATGATGGCGGTTAACACTGGCCTTTGCTTAATACCGAGCACTGGTCTTTCGCTCACACACTCTCAGTTGTCTGAGAACTCGCTATTCAAAGGAACGATCATGAAAAAGTCTCTGATTGCCATGGCGGTTATTGCGTTGGCTGGTGTTGCATCTGCTGCCGTGAGCAGCTCCAGCATTGCTGCAACTAACACGACGTCAAGTGCATCGTCTGCAACGCTGTCGGGCGCAGCCAGCTCGGGCAACGGAAGTGCGCTGAGCATGAATAGCGCCACCTCCGGCGCAACCTCGAATGCGAACGCTGCCGGCGGCGCTATCGGCGCAGGCAGTTTTGGCATCGGTGGGGCAGCTGTCGGTGGTAGCGCAACGACCTTCGGCAACGTCAAGAGCCTTTCCGCAACCACCGGCAACGGTGTTGCAGGCGGTGTGGCTGCAACCAATGCCAATGCAGGCTCGGGCGCTGCAGCTGGCTACAGCGCCGGCCCGGTGAGCGGCACAGCCTTCGGTGGAGCTTCTTCGCAGACCGCGAATGTCGCTGCAACTGGCGCCGGCCCTGGCGGTGGCCTGGCTTATATCAACAACAACGCGGGCACCACCTCTGGCTACAACGCCACATCGGGAGCCGTTTCCTCACCCTGGGGCGCGCTGACCAATACGACATCGAACGCTGGCTCTGTGGGTACCGTCCACCAGAACGCCGGGGCATGGGGTAATGCCGGCTACCTCTCCAACGGTGGCGGCACTTCCGGTACTGCTGGTGCAGGCTCTACCGCCAATGCCAACTAAAGCAGAAGTCCCAAGATAGTCGTGTTTGTCCCGGGCCTGGCTGCCTGGCCGGGCTCGGGCAACGTAGGAGCCAAGCATGAAACTCTCAATAGCTCTGTTAAGTCTTTGCGTTCCTTTGTGCAGCTATGCGCAAAGTGCCGACAGCAGCGCGCAAAGCTCCTCCAGCGCCTCATCCGTGGGGGCACAGCAGAATCAATCGGTCACCATTGTCAATCCGGTTGCGGCTCCTGCGGAGAGTCGGTCGGTGTCCACAATGGATAGCAGGTCCACCTCGACTTCCGACCAGAACATTACAACGAACGGAACGACAACCCAGAATCTGAACAACACGGTGTCCGGGACTTCCAAGAACATCGTGGAGTACACGGGCACCTACACCATGAAGAACGTTCCCAGCGTGAACGGCCCCAACCTCACGACCAGCAACGACACCTGCATGGGCAGCAGCAGCGGCAGTGCCAACGGACCCGGCTTTGGCGTGAGCTTCGGCACGACCTGGACGGACGAGCATTGCAAGCGCCTGAAAATGAGCCGCGAACTCTGGAACAAGGGCATGAAGGCCGCCTCGCTGGCGATGGACTGCATGGACCCCGCAGCGCGCGTGGCCCTGGAGATCACGGGCTCGAAATGCCCGCAGTCCATGACTGCAGACGAGCGCCGAAACAACTACGGACCGGATGCCTCGGCACAGGGCAGCACCAATCCTGCTGCGCCGCCTGCAGAGGCTCAGTCAGGCTTGGCACCTGAAGTCACTCGCCCCTCGGTTGTCACCTCCGTGATGGATGATCCACGTACAGCGCAGCTGTATGACAATTAGTAGGCGTGATTCCTAATCCAGGAGGCCGCTATGGGAAAGACTCTAGCTCTTTTAGCGATGGCACTATGTGGCGCTTCGTCTCTTGCAGCGCCCGATTCCAGGGCGGTCAATGAACCGTTGAGCATTCAGCGCCAGATCTTCGGAAGTGGCGAGCAAGGCGCGACGGGAGCGCAGCGAGCCGAGCCAGTGGGTGACTATGGCGTCTGGCATGTGCCCCAGTACCTGCCCGGTTACCCGACTGCCGCAACCATCTGGCCCCGCGCCATCCCTGTGAAATGCAGGGACAGGCAGTGCGAGGGCTATGTGATCACCCCGCAGATGGGGCCAGGTGAGTACCTGTTTTTCGTGCCTACAAGCGAGTAGGCCGCTCAAAGCCCATCACAGCGCAACAGCACCTCCATTATGCTGACCGTCAGTCAAGCAACCAGGGCGGACTCACCGTCCCTGGTTGTTTTGCATCGCGCAAATACGCGCTCACCGTGTACTGAGAGCCGCAACCCGCATACCTTCAGGCAATGCAAGCCAGGCGAGGCAGCACGCCCGAGCTCATTCGGCACCAGGTGTTTTTTTGCCAGAAGAACGACCGGAGCAATTGCAGCGCCCCAATATGGGCTACAATCCGCCTCCCCATGGACAAGCGCCAGGGCCCAGGAATCCCATGCTTTCGAGGCATGTCCCTGATTCCGGGCATCTCCGGCCCAGAGCTAGCTTCGCTGGCGCAGCCTCCTTTCTCCGTGTGAGAAACCGGAGCATCCAATACGCCACAGATACCTGTCTTTCCCCGTCTGACAAGGCTGGGCCGATCTTGTTCGCTCATTTTTTCGAAGTTGCACAGCCGCTGTGCATAACTTTGCCCAATCTGGTGCATCCACCTGCTTTCGGATCTCATGTCTGGTCGGGATCGCATCCTTGTTCCCTACAGATGCCGATTCGCTACGAGCGGGCTGCGCATACCTGTCTCCAGGATCTTTTCCCTCTCAAAGATCTGTTTTGAGCACCAGCAAAGCTGGACTGTCAACGAGACCTGTTGCTGTCAATCCTCGCAAGCCTGGCTTGATTCAGATCATAAAAAAATCGCTGTTCATGACAGCGATTTTTTCCACAGTTCATGTGGACAAGATTGTGGACATCCAGTGAAATCCTGGTGACAAAGGCTCACAAGCCCTTGTGCTTGCAGCCCGAAAGGTAGGTTGCCTTCAAATCAGGCAACTGCAACCTCGGGGTTAACCCTTGGGCTTTTCAGAGCTGGCGCCGGATCACCAAACGCCCCGACTCGGTGATATGCCAATGCTTCTCTGCATCCTGCTCCACCAGCCCCCGCTCCAGCAGGCGCCTGGAGAGATACTCCTTGGCCGCAGACCACAGGGAGACATCCTCGCCCAGCTCCAGCTTCTTGAGTGTTTCCAATTCATCGACCGTAGGTTCATACACAGGTGCGCGATAGACTGCGGTTTGCATGGTGACTTCTCCTAAGCTCGTGCGATGACTGGCCGCTTCGGTTCCGAAGTGCCTGAGATCCAAGATAAACCTGTCATCCGCGACACGCAATAGTTACCCGCCTGCTTTACCTTTATTCACCCAACCCATACCCCACCCTTACAGAGTTGGCAGCCTGACAACAGGCTGCCAACTCATTATTCAGGAGCTGACCACCTTTATGCTGTATGCGCTTGCCGTACTTTTCGCCTTTCAGCTACTGGGGGAGTTCCTGGCCCGCGTCACGGGCTTGCCTCTGCCGGGCGCGCTGATCGGTACCCTGCTTTTGCTGCTGGGCCTGCTGTTTTACAAACGCCTACCCAAGACACTGGAAGACACGGCTCAGGTGCTGTTACAGAACATGATGCTGCTTTTCATCCCCGTCATTGCGGGCGTGATGCTGGAATTCGACCATCTGCGCCGCGAATGGCTGCCGTTTGTGCTGGCCTGCATTGCCGGCGCTGCCATCACATTCACCGCGACCGCACTCACCTTCCGCTTCTGCCTGCAGCGCCAGCGCACTCGCAAGCCGGATGACGAGTCCGCCGCAGAGCAGGAGGCCAACGTATGAGCTCCTCACTGCTTGAGCGCCTGCACACCGCCTGGCTGAGCCTGGCCGAAGGCTCGCCCCTGCCCTGGCTGGTGCTGACCATGCTGGTCTATATGGCGGCCATGGCCATCTACCGAAAAAGCGGCAACCGCCCCCTGCTGATACCGGTGTTCACGGGCGTGGTCGTCATCGTCGCCATTCTGATGATCACGGGCACGCCTTATGCGACCTATCGCAGCGGCGTCTCCCTGCTGGGCCTGATGATAGGGCCGGCCACCGTGGCGCTGGCCATCCCGCTGTACGCCCAGCGCGAACGCATCAGCCAACTGTGGCTGCCCATCAGCGTGGCACTGCTGGTGGGCTGTCTGGTCGCGCTGCTTTCAGCCCTGGGTATTGCCTGGGCTTTCGGCGGCTCTCAAGCCACGCTGATCGCCGTGGCCCCCAAGTCGGCCACCATTCCCATCGCCCTGCCCATGGCCGAGCGTTTTGGCGGAACACCCTCGCTGGCCGCCGTGGCCGTGGCCATCACCGGCATCAGCGGCACCATGATGGCACCGCTGCTGTGCCGCGTCCTGCGTCTCAGGGACCCGGCGGTCCAGGGCTTTGCGATCGGGCTCACGGCCCATGCCATTGGCACGGCACGCGCCATTCAGCTCAATCCCACGGCCGGTGCGTTCTCCGCCCTGGCCATGGGGCTGAACGGCGTGGCCACGGCCGTGCTGATGC
Organism: Comamonas testosteroni TK102; assembly: GCF_000739375.1. NCBI lineage: Bacteria > Pseudomonadati > Pseudomonadota > Betaproteobacteria > Burkholderiales > Comamonadaceae > Comamonas > Comamonas testosteroni. The sequence continues at coordinate 4,507,601 of NZ_CP006704.1, forward strand.
CACTGGTGCTGGCCATTACCCCCTGGATTTAAAAACAATAGCTACCAGCGCTTTATACATAAGCGCTGAAAGCCATTTTCACTAGGTTTTTCGCTCGCTGCGCCGGTAGGCTGCAAGCGCACCCAGAATCATGGCCATGCCCAGCCACTGCACCGGCTGCGGCCTGGCGCCAAACCAGAGCAGGTCCACCAGCAAGGCCATGACGGGGTAGATGAAGGACAGACCGGCGATCGCCTGCGCCTGCAGTCTCTGAAATGCCGTGTACATCAATGTGTACATCCAGGCCGTATGCACCAAACCCAGCACCAGCACCGCACTCCAGGCCCTGGGGCCGAGGAGCGCCTGGTCGCGCAGTTCCCACACCCAGGGCAGCAAGCTCAGCGCTCCCGCCAGCATCTGCAGCATGGCAATCTGTGCCGGCGCGATCCGCTTGAGCCGCTGAGTGGCCAAAGTGGCCAAGGCATAAAGACCGGCCGCCAGCAGCGCCAGCCCAATACCCAGCAATTGCCCTTGCGATGCGCCCTGGCCAGCCAGTCCCAGCAAGCCGCTGCTCAGACCCACGCCAATCAAGGCCAAAACCAGCCAGGGCAGGCGATTGAGCGGCAGCGGCTCACGCTGAAGCAGGGCTGCCAGCAGCAACAGCAAAAAGGGCTGCACGTGATAGACCACCGTGGCGATGGCAATGCCGCTGTATTCATAGGCACGGAACAGGCACAGCCAATTGACGATGAGCGCTGCCGCGCCAAGCAACAGCCAGCCGCACTCGCGCCAGCTAAGCTGCGACCACTGTCCCGACCAGCCAACCCAGGCCGCCAGCCCCAGGCCACCAAGCAAACAGCGCAGCCACACTACCCACAGCACGGGCAGATCGCTTTCCACCACCAGCAGACCGATGGTGCCGGACAGCGCCATGGCCAGCACCATGCGCCAGGCACCACCAGACGGTGGCGCAGCGGCCAAAGCCGGCTTCGAAGCCAGCGTTTGCAAAGAGGAGGAAATCTGGGAAGTCATGACGGCATCGTCCGTCAATCACATCCACGCATCAATACATCCTCATTCCACTTACTATTGCCTGTCAATCAACAATCAAGTCGACCCATGAGCACAGAACCCGGCCTGCTCCCTGAAATGCTGGTTTTCGCCAAGGTGGTGGAGCTGCGCAGCTTTGCCGCCGCTTCGCGGCAACTGGATCTGACCACCTCGGCGGTCAGTCGCAGTGTGGGGCGGCTGGAAGCCCATTGGGGCGTGCAGTTGCTGCACCGCACGACCCGCTCCCTGTCCCTGACCGAGCTGGGTGCCGAGGTCTATGCTGCCTGCAGCCAGTTGGCGCAGACGGCCAGCGATATCCACGCCATTGCCGGCCATTACAGCGGCGTGCCGCGCGGCACGGTGCGGCTGACGGCGCCGACCATTTTTGGTGAAATCTGGCTCAGTGCCCAGCTGCCAGCGCTGCGCCGCCAATGGCCGGAGCTGGAGATCGCCGTCAGTCTCAGCGACCAGATGCAGGATCTGGCCCAGCAAGGTCTGGATCTGGCCATTCGCCTGACCCGCCCGGAACAGCTGCCACCCCATATGGTGGCGCGCGAGTTGCGCCAGGTGCGCTATATCGCCGTGGCCTCGCCAGCCTACCTCCAGGGTCTGCCCAAGCCGCCCGGCCATCCGCTGGAGTTGGGCCGCCAGCATGGCGTGGCATGCATCACGCTGGGCTATGGCGACTTTCAGAGCCGGCTGCAATGGCTGCACGGCCAGGATCGCAGCCCGGCGCCTGCCGTGACCGAAGTCGCCGTTCACGCACCTTTGTCCATGGACAGCAGCACGGGCATCATCAATCTGGCGTTGCAGCACCAGGGCATAGGCCTGGTGGCAGACTTTGCCGCCCAGGCCGTGCTGCACAGCGGTGCGCTGATACAGGTTCTGCCCGACTGGCAGCTGACGGGCAATTACGCGCCGCGCACTGCCTATGCACTGTATATGCCTTCGCGTCACCTGCCACTCAAGGTGCGGGCGCTGATCGACCATCTGGTCGAGGCAGGCCGACGCCAGCGCTTCTGAAGATCCGGCGCTGCCGTCCACACAGGGGGCAAGTTCTCCCCACCCAGGCACTACAAGCTTGTGGACAAGACTCGGCAGTGAGCGGGATAAGCAGATCAAGCCATTGTTTTCAAATGATTTTCAGGAACCCGCCCATTTTTTAGGCAAACCACACCCTGCGGGACCCAGAACCCTCAAACTCTGCATTTCATAGCAGCTCAGGCAGGTCTGAATTGGGCTGCAGAGCAGTTCTCCCCAACAAATCGCTACAAGCTTGTGGACAACCCCCGGCAACGCCCTGAATAAGCGAGTTAAGTCCTTATCGGAACTGGATAATCCGAGCGCTGATTATTTTTTAATCAACACGCCATCGGCATCACCAGGCTCTCAGCGCAGCGGCCCTTGCCAATCGGCGAGGCGATAGGCACTGTCCCAGAACAGCCATTCCAGCCGGGCCGCATCCTTGTAGGCTGCATGCATGGCCGCACGCGTGGTCTCGGTGGCCTCCTCGGCCAGGCGATCCACCGTGGCGCAGACGCCGCGCACTGCCGCGTGGAACTCCTCGCTGGCATAGGTATCCACCCAGGCCTGATATGGATTGTCTTTGGCCGAGCGCGCATGAATGTCGCGCCCCACCTCGGCGTAAATCCAGAAACAGGGCAGCAGCGCGGCCACGGCCACCGGGTAAGTGGCGCTCCAGGCCGTGGCCAGCAGATAGCTGGTGTAGTGATGGCAGGCCGGCGTCAGCGGCGTGGCCGCAAACTGCTCGGGCGTGATGCCGAAATCGCGCATGAAGCCGCCATGCAGGGCGCGCTCCACCACCACGGCCTCATTGGCGGCATTGGCAAACTGCACCACGCCTTCGGCGTTATCGGATTTGGCCGCCGCCACGGCCAGCGCGCGGCCATAGGCGACGAGGTAATGCGCATCCTGAATCATGTAGTGGCAAAAGCGCTCCCGACCCAGAGTGCCGGCCGCCAGCTCCTGGTTGAAGGGCAGCTCCAGGGTGCTTTGAAACAGCGCCTGGTTGGCACTCCACAGGCTTTGGCTGAAAGACATGATTCGACTCTCCACTGCAAGAATTCATAGCAGCCAGCGCTTTGCTGACTGGGCAAGCAATCATTCTTGCTGAGATACATGCTTTGGCAGCCCAAATCCCGGCAGATATCCGGTCAAAGCTGTATTTCAAGGCTGGCGCTCTGGCTTGCGGCCAGCGGCTTCCTGCGCCTTGTGCTGCAGCCACTGACTGAACACCCGCAGCGCCGGCGAGGCTTGCGCCTCGGCCGCCAGCTCGGGCGTGACCAGATAGTAGGCGCGGTTGCCGCGCAGCGGCTGCGGGCAGGCGACGATGAGATCGCCACGTGCAATCTCCTGCTCGATCAGCATGGGCGGGATCAACGCCACGCCCAGCCCCTGGCTGGCGGCCACGGCCAGCATGGAGAACAGCTCAAGCCGCATGCCGTCGAGTGCCCGCGGCGCATCGACATGCATCGCGTCGAACCACTGGCGCCAGCCCTGCGGACGCGTGCTTTGCTGCAGCAGCGGCAGGCGCGCAATCACCTCGGGGCCCACCGGCAGCCAGGCACGGCCCGGATCGCGCTGCTGGGCCGTGGCCAGCAATTGCGGGCTGCACACGGGCACGACTTCTTCGTCCATCAGCCACTGCGCCTGCACGCCAGGCCAGCGTTCCACCTGCCCGGGCGTGCCCGCATAAAGAGCTGCATCGAACACGGTGTCGGCAAACAGAAAAGGCCGGGTCTGCACATCAATGTGGACGGTGATATCGGGATGCTGCTGGGCCAGCTGCGGCAGGCGTGGCAGCAGCCAGCGGGTGGCAAAAGTAGGCACGGCCGCCAGATTGATGGGGCCGCCCTCGCCCTGGTGGCTCATCAGATCCAGGGTGTCACGCTCCAGCCCCTGCAGCCAGCGCCCGACCTGGGTGGCGTAATGCCGGCCCGCATCGGTGAGCAGCACGCCATGGCGCGTGCGCCTGAACAGGGCCAGCCCCAGAAACTCCTCCAGCGCAATGATCTGGCGCGAGACCGCGCTTTGCGTCAGCGACAGCTCCTGTGCGGCCTTGGTATAGCTGATATGGCGGGCAGCCGATTCGAAGCAGGCCAGGGCCTGGGTGGAGGGAAGCACTCTGCGCATATTACGTATTCCTTGGACGCATTCATAAAAAGCAGATCAAAGTCAAAATCAGATCTATTCGACTTATACATGCATTTTTCTCATCCATAGATGATTATTCATCGTTTGCCAGCCTCCATTTCGGCCACCTAAGATGTGTGCAAGCACTCAGGCGAGAAAGCGCCTGCAGCCCGACACCTTGCATTCAGGAGACGAACATGGCCAATGGCTACCAGTGGGACGACTGCTTCCAGCTCGACCAGCAACTGACCGAAGACGAGCGCATGATCCGCGACGCCGCACGCGATTACTGCCAGGACAAGCTCAAGCCCCGCGTGCAAGCCATGTTCCGCAATGAATCGGTGGACATCAGCATCTTCCGCGAGATGGGCGAGCTGGGCCTTCTGGGCCCTACCATCCCCACGCAGTACGGCGGTGCAGGCCTGAACTATGTGAGCTACGGTCTGGTGGCGCGCGAGATCGAGCGCGTGGACTCCGGCTACCGCTCCATGGCCTCCGTGCAATCGTCCCTGGTGATGGTGCCCATCAACGAGTTCGGCACCGAAGCGCAGAAGATGAAATATCTGCCCAAGCTGGCCTCGGGCGAATTCATCGGCTGCTTCGGCCTGACCGAGCCCGACCACGGCTCCGACCCCGGCTCCATGGCCACGCGCGCCTACAAGGTCGACGGCGGCTATCGCCTCAAGGGCAACAAGATGTGGATCACCAACAGCCCCGTGGCCGACGTGTTCGTGGTCTGGGCCAAGGAAGTGAGCGAGGACGGCACGGTGGGCCAGATCCGCGGCTTTGTGCTGGAAACGGGCATGAAGGGCCTGTCCGCCCCGGCCATCCACGGCAAGGTGGGTCTGCGCGCCTCCATTACCGGTGAAATCGTGATGGACGACGTGTTCTGCCCCGAAGAGAACGCCTTCCCCGATGTGCGCGGCCTCAAGGGCCCGTTCACCTGCCTGAACAGCGCCCGCTTCGGCATTGCCTGGGGCGCCCTGGGTGCGGCAGAAGACTGCTGGCACACCGCCCGCCAGTACACGCTGGACCGCAAACAGTTCGGCCGCCCCCTGGCCGCCAACCAGCTGATCCAGAAAAAGCTGGCCGATATGCAGACCGAAATCACGCTGGGACTGCAAGCCGCGCTTCGCGTGGGCCGCATGAAGGACGAGCACCAGAACGTGATCGAGATCACCTCGCTGATCAAGCGCAACAACTGCGGCAAGTCGCTGGACATCGCCCGTATGGCGCGTGACATGCTGGGCGGCAACGGCATCAGCGACGAGTTCGGCGTGGCCCGCCATCTGGTGAACCTCGAGGTGGTGAACACCTACGAAGGCACGCACGATGTGCATGCGCTGATCCTGGGTCGTGCCCAGACCGGTATTGCGGCGTTTGCTAATTAACTCCCCCTGAGCGGCTATGCCGCCGTCCCCCTCTCTGGCGCTTCGCGCCGGAGGGGGACGGGAACCTCGCTGCGGGACGGCCCTTGCTCGTTCCCCTTGCGAAAGAGGCGGTGCCGGCCTCCAGCAATAAAAGCCCTTTCGCTATCTATTTGTTAGCTTCTACCGCTTTATTTGCATGGGTTTTTGATAGTTTTTCTATCAAAATCCATACCAATAAAGCGCAAGAAGCTACTGTTTTCATAGTTTTTCACCCGGTTTCTGGACTTCTCCGACATGAATGCATCGACAACCACTCCCACCGGCGCGCTGGCAGGCCTCAAGGTGCTTGATCTGTCGCGCGTGCTGGCGGGTCCATGGGCCACGCAGATGCTGGCCGATCTGGGGGCCGATGTGATCAAGGTAGAGCGCCCTCTCGCCGGCGACGACACACGCCACTGGGGGCCTCCGTTCCTCAGGGACGACGCGGGCAACGATACGCGCGAGGCCAGCTACTTCACGGCCTGCAACCGCAACAAGCGCAGCATCACCGTGGACATGGCGCACCCCGAGGGCCGGGCGCTGCTGCAGCGCATGGCGCAAGAGGCCGATGTGGTGGTGGAGAACTTCAAGACCGGAGGACTCGCGCAATACGGTCTGGACTATGAGAGTCTCAAGGTGCTGAACCCGCGCCTGGTGTACTGCTCCATCACGGGCTTCGGCCAGGACGGCCCCTATGCCGAACGCGCGGGCTATGACCTCATGGTGCAGGCCATGTGCGGCCTGATGAGCATCACCGGCCATGCCGATGGCGAGCCCGGCGGCGGCCCCTTGAAGGTGGGCGTGGCCGTGATCGATGTGTTCACGGGGCTGTATGCCAGCAATGCCATCCTGGCCGCGCTCAACGCCCGCGACAACGCGAGAAATGGCAGTGGCCAGGGTCAGTACATCGATATGGCGCTGCTGGATGTGGGCATGGCCGTGCTGGCCAACCAGGCCGCCGGCTTTCTGGCCACCGGCCAGGCGCCGGGCCGCGCCGGCAACACCCATCCCAGCCTGGCGCCGTATCAGGACTTCCCGACGCTGGACGGCAATGTGCTGCTGGCCATCGGCAATGACGGCCAGTTCGCGCGCTTTTGCGCAGCGATCGGCGAGGAAGCCTGGGCGCAGGATGCGCGCTTTGCCACCAATACCGCCCGCGTGCGCAACCGCGCGGCGCTGCTTGAGCTGATGAAGCCGCAGATGCGCCAGCGCAGCACCGCCGACTGGATTGCGCTGCTGGAGGACAAGGCCGTGCCCTGCGGGCCCATCAACACCATCGCCCAGGCTTTTGACGACCCGCAGGTCAAGGCCCGAGGCATACACAAGACATTGCCGTCGAGCGCGGGCCACGGCATCTCTGCCATGGCCACCGTGGCCAGCCCCATGCGGCTGTCCGCCACGCCCGTGACCTACCGCAACGCACCGCCCGCACTGGGTCAGCACACTGACGAGGTGCTGCTGGAGTTGGGGCTGAGCCCTGCCGATCTGACGTTGTTGCGGGAGCGCGGCGCGATCTGACACCCTTTTCACCTGGGCAGAGCACGGCATAGATCGGTGCCTGCCTTTCACACATCACACCAAGGAGACAAACATGTTCAAGTTCACCGCCACCGTCGTGGCCGCCCTCGCCGTTTGCGGCGCAGCCCAGGCGCAGAGCAACTACCCCAACAAGCCCATCAGACTGCTGGTGCCCTTTGCCGCCGGCGGCACGACCGACCTGATTGCCCGCATCATTGCCGAGCCTCTGAGCCGTGAACTGGGCCAGTCCGTGGTGGTGGAAAACAAGGGCGGCGGCGGCGGCAGCATCGGCGCCTCCGAAACCGCGCGCGCGGCCCCCGATGGCTACAACCTCGGCATTGCCACCGTCTCCACCACGGCGACCAATCCGGCCATCAACCCCAAGATTCCCTACAACGTGGCCACCGACTTCACGCCCATCGTGAACATTGCCGCCACGCCCAACATCATTGCGGCCAACCCAAAGTTCGCCGGCAAGGACTACAAGAGCTTCCTGGCCGAGATCAAGAACCATCCCGCCAAGTACTCATACGCATCGCCCGGCCTGGGCTCCATCACCCACCTGATGATGGAAATGTTCAAGCTGGAAACCAAGACCGAGATGACCCACGTGCCCTACCGTGGCTCGGGCCCTGCGCTCAACGACACCGTGGCCGGTCAGGTGCCGCTGATTTTCGACAACCTGCCCTCCACTCTGCCCTTTGTGAAGGAAAAGCGTCTCACGGCCCTGGTCGTCGCCGCTCCGCAGCGCATTGCAGCCCTGCCTGATGTGCCGACCTTCAAGGAAGTCGGCCTGCCCCAGGTCAACCGCATGGCGTACTACGGCATCGTCGGCCCCAAGAACCTGCCCAAGGACGTCGTGGCCAAGATCAACGCGGCCGTGCGCAAGGCCGTGCAGGACCCCAACGTGAAGAAGCGCATCGAGGAAAGCGGCTCCATCATCATGGCCGACACCCCCGAAGCCTTTGCCAAGCAGATGGCCGAAGAGCTGGCCGTCTACAAGAACGTGGTGCAAAAGCAGAACCTGAAGATGGACGAGTAAGCGTCTTCGGCACATGAAAAAAAGTCCTCGCCGGCACATACCGGCGAGGACTTTTTCTTGGCCCCGCCTCATGCACAAGCCAGGTGCTCATGCATGAAACTGGTGCAATGCAAGACCTGTTCTCAGAAACGGTGGCGGATACCCACCAGGGCGCTGGTGCCGGACTTGTTGGGAATGTCCATGCTCACGCGGTCATACATGGCCACCGCATAGACATCGGTGCGCTTGGACAGGAAATGGTCGTAGCCGAGGCTGACGGTGGTGCGTGTGCCGCTGACGTTGCCCACTTCCGACTTGGTGCGTGCAGCCGCAGCCTTGAAGGTTCCAGGCGTGCCGCTGACGGGGATGTCCAGACCCAGCGAGTAGGTGGTGTTCTCGCGATCCTGGGCATTGATCTTGGCCTGGCCGTACGTCGCATAGAGCTTGGCCACGCTGAAGTCATAGCTGCCGCCCACCATCCAGTTGCTCTTGGTCGGCATCACCGCCAGCGATACCGGGTTGTTGATCTGCGCACGCTCGTAGAACGCGGTCAGGCTCAGCGGTCCGCCCGAGTACATCAGGTTCAGGCCCACATTCTTCTTGCCCTTGTTGCCGCTGCTGGTCTGCTCGCCGAACTGGTAATGCACATTGGCCCTGAGGCCGCCGAAACTGGGCGTGGAATACAGGATCTGGTTGCTCCAGCCGGTGTTGGAGGCCGTGGTCAGGCTGTCCGTTCCCCAGGCTGCCGTCGTCATATTCGCATGCAGCACCAGCGGCGAGACCGTGAAGGAGTCGCCAAACGGATTGGTCAGCACCGTGGGCAGGAAGTTAGGCGCCAGGCCACGGCCCAGGCTCACGCGGCCAAAGCTGCCAGCCAGACCCACATTGGCATCACGCGAGAAAAAGGGGTCGGCATCAAAGCGGCCGGGGGTACCGGTATCGGCACGGAAAAAGCTCGTGATATTGAAGTCGGCCTTGAGGCCGCCGCCCAGATCCTCCACGCCCTTCACACCCCACCAGGAAGTGGTCAGACCGCCGGAGCCGACCGAGGCCACGCGCTGCTGGCCTGCCAGCTTCATGGAGCCGGCATAGCTGTCGATGGTGCCGGTGAGCTGCACGGAGCTCTGGGCCTGGGCCGACAGGCTGGCCGCAGCCAGGGCGATGGTGGTGAAGGTAGCGGCAAACGCTTTCATGGGTGGTTTCCTCTCTAAAAAAATTTGAGACAAACCACCCATGCAAGAGTCAGGCCAGTTTTGTATACAAAACTAGGACTTCAAACGAAAGCTGTCGGCCAGCTTCAGCATCATGAACAGCCAGAGCGCGCCGCCCAGCGCAATCAGCAGGCCACCCACCAGACCGATATGTGTCATGCCCCAATGCTGGCTGACGATGCTGCCCAGCAGCGCGCCGCCGCCAATGCCGATATTGAAAATGCCCGAGAACATGGACATGGCCACATCGGTGGCATCCGGCGCCAGATTCAGTACCTTGGACTGCATGGACAGCGCAAAGCAGATCATGGCAATGCCCCAGACCGAGCTTTGCAGATACAGGCTCCAGACATGCGTGCTGCTCATGACCAGCAGCAGCAGGCTCAGCGCCAGCACGCCGATGGACGACAGCAGAAAGCCCCGCGGAAAGCGCATACCGAACCAGCCGAACAGCACGCTGCCCACAATGCCCATGCCGCCATACAGCAGCAGCACGGCCGTGGTCACATCGCCGGAGTGGCCGGCAATGTCCTGCACAAAGGGCTCGATATAGCTGTAGGCCGTGAACTGACCGGTAATCACCACCACCAGCAGCACATAGATACCTACCAGGGCCGGGCGCCTGAACAGCATGGGCACACTGGACAGGGAGCCCGCGTTCTCGCTGGGCAGCAGAGGCAAGAGCTTGCCCAGCACCAGCATCACCGCCGCCGCCACCCCACCGATGGCCAGAAACGTCATGCGCCAGCCCAGCCATTCACCCACGATGCGACCCAGCGGAATGCCCAGCACCATGGCCACGGAGGTGCCCGTGGCCAGCAGGCTCAGCGCCATGGCCTTCTTGCCCGGCGGCGCCACGCGCACGGCCAGCGAGGCCGTGATGGACCAGAACACCGCATGCGACAGCGCAATGCCGATGCGGCTGATGACCAAAGACGCATAGCTCCAGGCCACGCCCGAGAGCAGATGGCTGAGCACAAACACCGCGAACACGCCCATCAGCAGCTTGCGCCGCTCCACCTTGCGCGTGAGCAGCATGAAGGGCAGCGAGGCCAGCGCGACCACCCAGGCATAGATGGTGAGCATCAGCCCCACCTGCTCCACCTGCATCTCGAAGCTGGCGCCAATGCTGCTGAGCAAACCGACGGGCACGAACTCGCTGGTGTTGAAGACAAAAGCGCCCAGCGCCAGCGCAATGACGCTGAGCCAGGCCTGGGCGGGGGATCGGGCAGGAGATATCGAGGTGGAGATCGGAGAGGCTAAGGGCTCTGTCATGAATTTGCAGCTTGCTGCAACGCAGCATAAAGACCGAATTGTGCGCGCCCATGCGTCAAACAGGGCGCACAGTCCGCTTATTCCGCAGCCATTGCAGGGACGAGGGCCTGCCTGCGCTTCTGAATGAGCCTGGTCAGCAGCACCAGAACCAGTGCAATATTGAAGGCCAGCACCAGCATCGCCTGCCAACTGCTGCGATGCAGCAGATGGAGCAGCTCAAACGGCAGGTACACGGTGCTGGCCAGTACGCCGAACCACTCCCCCCAGGCCTTGTCCTGCCACAGCCCCCAGGCCTCGATGAAGCGCACGGCCGCATAGAGACAGCCGAGCAGCACCAGCGTACTGACCGGCGTGACGTTGAGGGCATCCGCGGCCTGCAGCAGCAGGGCCGGATAGCGTTGCTGAGGCGACAGGCCCGCATGGCCGATCAACTCCAGCACCAGGCGATGGATATCGTGGTGCAGCAGACTCAGCACGCCCCACAGCCCCAACAGCGCCGCCACGCCTTTGGTGGCCTCGAACACGGCCATGGCCTTGACCGCAGTGCGCAGTGACGACTGTGAACTCATGGGCGTTTCCGTCGCTGAAAGCACCACTATAGAAACAACTGCCGGATAGCGCTCGCGCTGACCTTGTGCAGACACGCACCGCCATCCGCGGCAGCTCAAGTGGCTCTAGACGCCTGCGCCCCAGGTAAAGCGCAGGCCCAAGCAGCAGCAGGATCTACGGCAGAATCAATAGGCCACCGTGAAGCGCTCACGCACATGGAGGCCCTGCTCCAGTGCATCGATCAGCGCCACGGCCAGGTCTTGCACCGAAATATCGCCGGGCTGACCGTCAGCCTGCATCAACGGTTCGTCCTTGCCCGTGCGGTACTCGGCAGTGCGGCCCCTGGATTGCGCATCGGAGCCGCCATGAAAGCCCACGGCCGGACTCAGCATGGTCCAGTCCAGAGCGACTTCCCTTTGCAACTCGGCAAACATGTCGCGCGCCGCCGAGGCGCCGGGCTTGATGAACGCCGGGAAGTCGGGCGAATCCACCAGCTGCTGGCCATTCACATACAGGCTGCCGGCGCCGCCCACGACCAGATAGCGCTTGATGCCCGCAGCCTTGACACCTTGCACGATGGCACGCGAGCCCTGCATGAAATCGGCATAGATATCGGGATTGTTCCAGCCTGCGTTATAGGCGCTGACCACCGCGTCGCAGCCGGTCACGGCTCGCTGCACCTCGTCAGCGTTGAGCACATCGGCCTTGACGAACTGCACATGCTCGCGTGCGGCAGCGGCCTCGGGCTTGCGTACCAGGGCCACGACATCATGACCGCGACGCAGCAGCTCATCCAGCAATCCGGCACCGACAAAACCCGTGGCGCCAATCAATGCAACTTTCATGAAAAAACTCCTTGTATCTTCAACAGGGCTAAAGATTAATCGGCATTAATCGCGAAAAAAACCCCCTTCAGCCACCATGACCTTGAAGCCGCACTTCAAAATAGCCTCATGGAAGATTTCAGACGCATGGCCATTTTTGCCGCCGTGGTGGAGCGCGGCAGCATGAGCGCCGCCGCCCGCCAGCTCGCCATGACGCCCTCGGCGGTCAGCCAGCACATCCGTCAGCTGGAGCAGGAAGCCGGTCTGACACTACTGCACCGCTCCACGCGCCAGCTGACGCTGACTGATGCCGGCCAGCGCTTCTACATCCAGTGTGCCGCCATGTGCGAAGCTGCCAGCCGGGCACGCGCCGAACTGGCCGCCGAGCATCAACGCCCCAGCGGCGAGCTGCGTCTGGCCGCCCCAGCCGGCTTTACCCAGCATGCGGCACCGGCGCTCGGCAAGTGGCTGGCCATGCATCCTGAGCTGCGGCTGCGCCTGCTGATGGATGACGCCCCCATAGACCTGATCCAGGCGCGCGTGGATCTGGCGCTGCGCTTCGGCAATCTGCAGGACTCCAGCTGGGTGGCCCGCCATCTGGGGCGCAGCGCCACCGTGCTCTGCGCCTCGCCGCATTGGATCAAGGCGCATGGCAGCACTCCTCGACACCCGGGCGAGCTGGCGCAGCTGCCCTGGCTGGAGATGAGCCGCAGCGACGATGCCCAGGCCGACTTTCTATGGCGACAGCAGGGCACGAACCAGGAGTTCCGGCTGCAGGTGCGCCCGCTCATGGTCAGCAACCACCGCAGCGCGGTGCAGCAATTTTGCGAAGCGGGTCTGGGCCTTGCCCTGCTCTCGGCCCATGACGTGGCAGCCAGTCTGGAGTCTGGCAGCCTGGTGCGCCTGCTGCCCGACTGGAATATGGGCATGCTGGACATCTGGGCCGTCACCGCCAGCCGCGACACCCTGCCCGCCAAGGTGCGCGAGGCCATCGAGGTGCTGCGCGAGTATTTCGGTCAGCTCCAGGGTATGCAGAACTAGCGCAATCCTCAAGCCTGCGAGGACCTGGCACCCATCCAGGCCTGCCGCCCAGGCGCTGAAAGCAAAAAAGCCTGCAAATGCGAGGCATCTGCAGGCTTTGCAAAACAGGCCACACCACATGGCCCTGCGCACTCAAACCATCATTTCAGATCAATAGGCGTCTTGTTGCCGTTCACATAGCGGCTCAGCGTATAGCTGGGGTTCTTCATTTCGCCGTTCTTCTCGAACTGGATCTTGGAGGTCACACCCGAGAAGTCGGACTTCTGCAGGAAGGGGATATAGACTTTGGGGTCCCAGGAGTTGGCACGCTTCATGGCGTCGGCCAGCAGCATGGTGCCGTCATAGAAATAGGGGCTGTAGACCTGGAACTGGCCCGGATACTTGGCGTCATAGCGCTTCTTCCACTCCGTGCCGCCAGGCATCTTGGCAATGGAGGCGCCGCCATCGGCGCAGACCACGTTCTCCAGCGGCTTGGCACCTGCAGCCACCTTGGCCAGCTCGGTCACGCAAATGCCGTCGCCGCCGAACATCTTGACGTCATTCATGCCCAGCTGGGCCATCTGGCGCAACATGGGGCCGGCCTGACCGTACATGCCGCCGTAGAAGATGGCATCGGGCTTCTTGGCCTTGATGGAGGTCAGAATGGCCATGAAGTCCGTGGCCTTGTCGTTGGTGAACTCGTTGGCAACGATCTTGATGCCCTGCTTTTCGGCATCCTTCTTGAACACATTGGCCAGACCCTGACCATAGGCCGTGCGGTCGTCGATCACGGCAACGTTCTTGAGCTTGAGGTTCTTGGCCGCATAGGTGGCCAGTGCAGCACCCAGGGCGTTGTCGTTGGCAATCACGCGATAGGTGGTGTTCCAGCCGGGCTTAGTCAGGTCGGGGTTGGTCGCCGCGCCCGTGATCATGGGAATGCCGCAGTCCTGGAAGACCTTGGACGAAGGAATCGCCACGCCGGAGTTCACAAAGGCCACGGCACCGGCGACCTTGTCATCGCAGAGCTTCTGCGAAGCGGCCGTGCCCTGCTTGGGGTCGGCCACATCGTCTTCGGCCACCAGCACGAACTTGACCTTCTTGCCGCCGATTTCCATGCCCTTGGCGTTCAGGTCCTCGATGGCCATGCGCACGCCGTTTTCATCGTCCTTGCCGAAGTGAGCCTGAGGGCCGGAGGTCGGGCCGATGTGGCCGATCTTGATGATCTGCTCCTGGGCCATCACCCCGCCTGCCATACCTGCTACGACTGTCGCGATACACAACTTGCCAAAATTCTTCATTGCGCACTCCACTCGGTTGAGACAAGACGCAACCTTATGCCCCGCGGCAGGCAATTGGCAATGAGGCAATCACATAGGTGCAGGGAGTGCTACACCGGCACAACAATCAGTGTTTTCAGGGATCGGCAAGTGCGCCGGGCTGTGCTGGAAAAAGCCGCCGCCAACCCATGCTCGCGAAATGGCAGCAGGACCCAAGAAGAACGCCCCAGACTGGGGCGTTCCTTTATCAACAACTGCCGCTCAGGCTGCCTTGGCCTGCAGGAACGCATCCACCTTGGCATGCTGGTCCAGCGTGCTCAGACAGGCATGGGCCACTTCCACGCCCTTCTTCACGAAGTGCTGGCGGAAGAACTCCACATGATCGCCATGTTCGTGGAAGTCGCGCGGCGTCAGCACGGCGGAGAACACGGGCACTTCGGAGTCCATCTGCACGCGCATCAGCCCGTCGATCACGGCCGTGGTCACGAATTCATGGCGATAGATACCGCCGTTGACGATCAGTGCCGTGGCGATCACTGCATCGAAACGACCGCTTTGTGCCAGCTTCTTGGCCAGCAGCGGGATTTCAAAGGCACCGGGCACGCTGAAATGCGTGATGTTGCCTGCCTGCACGCCTTGTGCCTGGAGCTCGGCCTGGGCGGCATCGCGTGCCTGGTAGACCACTTCGGTGTGCCAGCTGGCACTGATGATGGCAATGCGGCTGCGGCCGGCCACAGCCTTCCAGGGCGTACCGTCGGAAGTCGCGTGAGTGGCAAAGTTCATGGAGATGGGGGTCTGATTCATGGTGGTATTTCCAGAAAATTCCAATGAATCAGGGCGTGCGCAAGAACACCTGCCCATGCGGCAGCGACAGCTGCACCACGGACCAATGCTGCGCGATCTCTTTCATCCGGACTATGACCGTCGGCTCTGGCATCTCACCAGATCTGCTGACCCTGCAGGCTCTGGCGAGACTGCAGGCGCTCGCGGGCTGCTGCAGTCAATGCAAGGCATTGCCGCAGATACCGCCGGTGGGGAATTGCACCCCGCCCTGAGAACGCTGCTTTGCAGTGAACCTGAATTCACCGCAAGACGAAGTCATTCTAGCGAGGCTTTGGCTGCGCTTTTGACAAAAGGGTCACTATGGCGCCAATCTGAAAAATCAAGACAAAACTGCCATCATCAACCGTCCACAAAGCGAAACATGCTCTCATTTGATGAGCACGTGACATCATGAAGTCAACCCGGAACAGCCGCCGGACGTTGAGAGCACAAAGCCTTGTTCCACCCACACCTCCAACCGACCCGCCATGAAGTCATCCCTGCAGGCAATGATGTCCACCTCCACACGCTGGGCCAGCATGGGGGCTTTGGCGGTGCTGTGCACGGCGTGCGCGGTTCCGGGCGAGTACGACTCCGGCTATGGGGGCGGCTACGGTGGCAGCTATGGCTCCACCACCGTCTACAGCACCCAGCCTGCTTATCCGGCCTATCCCGCCTACCCGGTGTACCAGGGCCAGGACCGCAATGACTGGGCATGGCGCGAACGTGAACGCCGTCAATGGGAGCGCCAGCGCGAGCTGGAACGCGATCGCGCCCAGAACATGCGCGATCGCGAGCAATGGCAGCGTCAGATGGAACGCGACCGCGCTCAGCAACAGCGCGACCGGGACCAGCAGCGCCGCGACTGGGATCGTCAGCAATCCCAGAATCGCCGCGATCAGGACCAGATGCGCCGCCAGCAGGAGCGCGAGCAGCAACAGCAATCGCAGCAGCGCGAGCGTGACCGCATGCAGGCCGAACGCGATCGCCAGCAACAGGCCCGCGACCGCCAACAGCAAGACCGCGAACGTGAGCGCGATCAGCGCCAGCAGCAACGCCCGCGCGAAGGCCAGCAGCAAGGCTTTCCTCCTCGCGGCGACTGGCGCTGACCGGATGCTGCGGCACGGCACCGCTTCTGCTTTTCCTGCCGCCACTTCATAATTTGCAGGCACTCAAACGCCTTTGAAGGAGCGGTCATGTCAGAGCCCCTATCTCCCACCGTCATCATGCGCAAGCTGCCGCTGGGCTTGCTGCTGGGCTGGGCGCTGATCGCAGGCACGGCCCAGGCTCAGGTCATGCGCTGTGTCGATGCCAAGACCGGCGAGGTGACCTATACCAACGGCCGCTGCATCCCGGGCGAAATGAGCACGCAGATTCAGGCGGCGCAAAGCGCCGAGGAAATTGCGTCCGAACGCGCCAATGCCAGCCAGGCGCGGGAGCGCAGCAAGGCCCAGATGGCGCGCGACGATGCCCAGCGCCGTCAGCGCGAAGAGCAGGAGCGCAAGGAGCGCGAAGCCGCCGAGAGAGCCCAGGCCCGGGCCGGTGCCAATCTGGAAAACACAGCCGCCTGCCGCCAGGCCCGCGAGCGCTACAACGCCATTCTGGCCGAAGCCAGCCCCGATCCGGCCACCTGGGGAGAGCGCAGCCAGGCGGCCCAGGCCCAGATGGAGATGAGCTGCCTGGGCGCAGCCGCCTACCAGCAGCTGCAGCAAAGCCGGGCGCTGCAGCCCAATGCCATCAACCGCCCGCAGTGGGGCTATGGCTATCCCAACCGCTACCCGCCGGCACGTCCCACGCCATCGCAGCCACCCGCCAAGATCGTCAACTGCAATGTCTTCCGCTGCTATGACAACCGCGGCGGCGTTCATCCGATACCGTAGTCCCCCTGAGGCGCTGTGCGCCTTCCCCCAGGGAGCGACAGCTTCGCTGCGCGGCGGCGCTGGCTTGCTGCCCAATACCTGACCGCGCCAATTTTGGACGATCGTGCTCTTGGCCCCCTGCCTAGCTTTGCAGGCCCTCAGTCACCGTGGGATAGCGCAGCCTGAGCCGCAATTCGCGCTTGAGCCGCCGATTCGACAGCCGCCGCGACTCGCTCATGAAGCTCAGCAGACTTGCGGGCAGTTCGGTCTGCGCCTGCTCGCGTGAGATGCGCGGCGGCCTGGCCAAGCCGTAGAGATCGGCCGCCAGATCGAAGTAATCCCCCATCTTCAACTGCGTGTCGTCGCTGGCGTGATAGATGCGCTGCGCCTTGCCACGCCACAGCGCAAGCAGGCAGGCACGCGCCAGGTCATCGGCATGAATATGGTTGGTATAGACATCGTCTTCGGGCTGCAGCACGGCGGTGCCACGCTGCAGTCGGGTGCGGGGCGTACCGCCCTCCCGATCTGGGGCATAGATGCCGGGAATGCGCAGCAGGCTGGTCCGCAGACCCGAGCGCCCTGCAAAGCGCACCGCGAGTTCGGCATTCACGCGGCGCTGAGCTCTGGCAGTCGTCGGCGCAACGGATCGGGTTTCGCTCACCCACTGCCCATGGCAATCGCCATAAACGCCCGAGGTCGATGCATAGACCAGGCTGCGCGGCAGGCTGCGCAGGCGCAGTGCCCGCAGCAGCGCCGTGGTGCGGGTGTCCAGCCACCAGCGTTCATCCCCGGCAGCCGGTGCCGGAGGCGGCGCCAGGTGCAGCACACGCGTCGCGATACCTGCCAGTCTGCGCAGGCTGGCCGGATCATCCAGATCCCCCCACAAAGGCCTCACGGCCTGGGCATGCAGCAAACCGGCCCGCTCCGGATTGCGGCTCAAGGCCAGCACCTGGACTGCCTGCCTGCCGCGGCCCGAAGTGCGCAGCAATCGGGACACGCGCCGACCCACATCGCCGTGGCCGACGATCAATAGACGTTCACGACGAAAGCGCGCTGGCAGCGCGCCCAATGGGCTTTGGTTTGAGGGCAAAATCGGGACCTGGTGCGTACAAGTTCTAAGGAGCCGCTGGCGTTGCTGCGACAGCAGCAGCGCCGACAAAAAAGGCTGCCGGATACGCCTTCAAGGATAACCAAAACGTCATGACCGAGATTGCCCACGCTTCGTTTGAAATTACCGTCCAGCCCAGTGGACGTGCTTTTGCCACTCAGGGCGCTGAAACCATTCTGGCTGCGGCGATTCGTACCGGCGTCGGCCTGCCCTACGGCTGCAAGGACGGTGCCTGCGGCTCCTGCAAGTGCAAGAAGCTCAGCGGTGACGTCAGCCACGGCACGCACTCGGACAAGGCTTTGAGCGCCGAGGAGGAAGCCAGCGGCTATGTGCTGACCTGCTGCGCCATACCCCACAGCGATGTGGTGCTGGAGTCGCGCCAGGTCACGGATGCCAGTTCCTTTCCCATCAAGAAGATGCCCGTACGCGTGGCTGCGCTCGAGAAGAAGTCGCATGACGTGATGCAGGTGCGCCTGCAGTTGCCGGCCAGCGAGAAGTTCAAGTACCACGCCGGCCAGTATGTGGAGTTCATACTGCGTGACGGCGCCCGCCGTGCCTATTCCATGGCCACCGCGCCTCATGTGCAGGAAACGGCGCCCGGCATCGAGTTGCATATCCGTCACATGCAGGGCGGCAAGTTCACCGACCATGTCTTCGGTGGCATGAAGGAAAAGGAAATCCTGCGTGTGGAGGGGCCGTTCGGCAGCTTCTTCCTGCGCGAGGACTCGGACAAGCCCATCATCCTGCTGGCCTCGGGCACGGGCTTTGCCCCCATCAAGGCCCTGATCGAGCATATGCGCCACAAGGGGATCAACCGCCCCGTCGCGCTGTACTGGGGCGGCCGCCGCCCCTCCGATCTGTACGACGCCAGCTGGATTGCCGAGCACACGGCCGCGATGCCCCAGTTCAGGTATGTCCCCGTGATCTCCGACGCCCTGGCCGAGGATGCCTGGACAGGCCGCACCGGCTTTGTCCACCAGGCCGTGCTGGACGACTTTGCCGACCTGTCCGGCTACCAGGTCTATGCCTGCGGAGCTCCCATCGTCGTGGATTCGGCTCGCGCCGCTTATACCAGCGAACGCGCCCTGCCTGCCGAAGAGTTCTACGCCGACGCCTTCACCTCCGAAGCGGACAAGTAAGAGCGCTGTTTTTCGCAAGCCCCGATGCATTCCATGACGCATCAGGGTTTACGCGCAATTTTCTTGCACAAGTAACCGCCAGTTCCGGAGCCGCTGCAATTTTTTGCACAATAGAGCTCTATGAACCGTAGAAACAGCCTTCTCTCGGTCATGGCGGCCGTTGCTGCCTTGGCCTCTCCTCTCTCCCAGGCCCAAGAACCCATCCGTCTGATCGTGCCCTATGCGCCCGGTGGTCCGCTGGACATCACCTCCCGCGCTCTGGCAGAGCGGGTGCGCGATTCTCTGGGCGTCGTCATCATCGACAACAAGGCCGGTGCCGGTGGCAATATCGGCGCCGACGCCATTGCCAAGGCCCAGCCCGACGGCCTGACCATAGGCCTGGCCGCCACGGCCACGCATGCCGTCAACCCATGGCTCTATACCAAGATGCCCTATGACGCGGGCAAGGACTTTGCCGGCATCACCCAGATGGTGCGCGTGCCCAATGTGCTGGTGATGAATGCCGCCAAGGCCGAGCAGCTCAAGATCCATAGCGTGGCCGATCTGATCACCTACGCCAAGGGCCATCCCGGCAAGCTCAACTACGGCAGCGGCGGCAATGGCTCCGCAGGCCATCTGGCCGGCGAGATGCTCAAGCAAAAGGCCGGCATCTTCGCACTGCACGTACCCTACCGTGGCGCCAACCCCGCCCAGCTGGCCCTGCTGTCTGGCGAGGTGGACTTCAATATCGACAACCTGGCTGCAGCCGCTCCCAATATCAAGAGCGGCAAGCTGGTGGCCCTGGCGGTGACTTCGCTCAACGCCTCGCCGCTGCTGCCCGGCGTGCCCGCGCTGTCCAAGACCTACCCCGGTTTTGCCATCGACACCTGGTGGGGACTGGTGGCCCCGGCCGGCACCCCCAAGCCGGTGCTGGACAAGCTGAGCAAGGCCTTCAATGATGCCCTGCACGCACCGGAAACCAAGACCCGCTTCAACGCCCTGATGGCCGAACCCGTGGGCTCCACGCCTGCAGAATTCGACAAGTTCATGGCCGCCGAGCGAGCCAAGTACCAGCCCATCGTCAAGGCCTCCGGCGCCAAGGTCGACTGACGGACCCTGGCACTGATAAAAAAGCCCCGGCAGCCTGACGGCCCCGGGGCTTTTTTCAGTCAGTTTCAGCCTCAATCGCTTGCCAGGCAAGCGCAAGAAGCTATCAAATCTGAACTACGCTGACAGTTCTATCCACCAGCCCTGAACCAGGCTGCGTTCTATGTCCTGATCTGCCACTGCCTGCAGTTGTTCGGCGCTCACGCAGCCGGGCGCAATTTCGGCCAGTGGCACCAGCACAAAGGCGCGCTGCCACATGCGCGGGTGGGGAAGAATCAGCTCGGGAGCCTGCGACTGCCTGTCGCCCCATAGCTCGATATCCAGATCCAGCGTGCGCGGTGCATTGCGGTAGGGGCGTTCGCGTCCGGCCTGCAGCTCGATCGCCTGCAGCGAGTGCAGCAGATTCAGCGGCTCCTGCTCGGTGCGCAGCAGCGCCACCGCATTCAGATAGTCAGGCCCGGAAGAATCAATGGGTTTGCTGCTGTAGAGCGAGGACACGGCCAGCAGCTCGGTCCGGGCCAGCCCGGCCATCGCCGCCACGGCCCGGGACAGGGTCTGGCGCGCATCGCCCAGATTGGCCCCGAGACCGACGGCAACCGTGTCGGCCGCCAGGACCGGCGGTCTATTCATCGCCACCGGCTGCAGGAGCAGCGCCAGCGGATGGTTTGCGGCGACGGCGGCGACGCTTTTTGGGAGCTGCTGCATCGCCTTCCGCGGCGACCTGATCCAGCGGGCTGTCCTGGTCGCCTTCGGCTTTTTTCTTCGCCACGCGATGCACCTTGGGAGTCGTTTGCTGCTGGGCACGCTGGCGGGCGCGCTGCTCGTCGCGGGCCTGGGCAATCAGGTCATCGCGCTGGGCATCGTCGGCCTGCTGGAATTCCTGCCACCAGCTGGCCAGGCTTTCCTCGACCTCGCCGATATCGGCACGCAGGCGCATGAAGTCAAAACCGGCCCGGAAGCGCGGCTGCGCCACCATGGAGAGCGGGGTGGCTCCGGTGCGCTTGTCAAAGCGTGGCTGCATGACCCAGATCTCGCGCATATCGGCGGCCAGCTTGCCCCGGCCCGAGACATCGCCGATACGCTGATCGAACACCTCGTCGATCGACTCCTGCAGTGCAGGGAAAGGGTGATAGCTCTTGGCCAGACGCTTTTCCCAGCCCTGCTTGACGTCCTGCCACAGCACGCAGGCCAGCAAGAAGCTGGGCGCCACGGGCTTGCCTTCGGCCACGCGGCGGTCGGTATCCATCAGTGCGGCTTGCACGAAGGGATGGTCGGCGCGCTCCATGACCACGTCCAGCAGCGGATAGATGCCGCGAGACAGACCCAATTCCTTGAGCTGTGCCACAGAGGCCAGCGCGTGACCGGTCTGCAGCAGCTTGAGCATTTCGTCGAACAATCGGCTTTGCGGCACTTCCTGCAGCAGCGGCTCGCACTCGACCAGAGGCTTGGCGGTCTTGGCTTCGAGCTTGAAGCCCTTGCTGCTGAGCTTGGCGGCAAAGCGCACGGCACGAATGATGCGCACCGGGTCTTCGCGGTAGCGCGTGGCCGGATCGCCGATCATGCGCAGCACCTTCTTCTTGGCATCCGCAATGCCGCCGTGATAGTCGACCACGATCTGTGTCTCGGGGTCGTAGTACATGGCGTTGATGGTGAAGTCGCGGCGCGTGGCGTCCTGGTCCTGCGGGCCCCAGACGTTGTCGCGCAGAACGCGGCCGCTGGCATCCACGGCATGTTTCAGCCCTGCGAGCTGATTCTTGCTGGTACGTTCATTGCCGCTGACCTGCTCGGCCGCACTGTTGTCCAGAAAGGCCCGGAAGGTGGACACCTCGATGACTTCGTTTTCACGGCCACGGCCATAGACCACGTGCACGATCCGAAAGCGCTTGCCGATGATGAAGGCACGGCGAAACAGATTCTTGACCTGTTCGGGCGTGGCATCGGTGGCCACGTCGAAGTCCTTGGGGCGCAGGCCCAGCAGCAGGTCGCGCACGGCGCCGCCGACGATATAGGCCTCGTGGCCAGAGCGCTTGAGAGTCTGCACCACGTCGATGGCGCGACGGTCCACCAGGTTCGGGTCTATGCCATGAACCTGAACCGGCACTTCCTCACGCTTGCCGAACTTGGGCTTGCGCGAGCGGGGAGCTGCGGGCGCCTTGCCCAGCAGCTTGTCAATAATGGTCTTGATCATGGTGCTTCGCTAAATAGGTCCACGATGCGCCAGCCGCGTTCCTCGGCCAGGGCACGCAAGCGCGCATCGGGGTTGGTGGCCACCGGGTGATCCACTTTTTCAAGCAGCGGCACATCGTTCATGGAGTCGCTGTAGAAGGTCGCCTCGACGTCCTCCCAGCGCAGGCCGCGCTGGGTCAGCCATTCGGTCATGCGCACGACCTTGCCCTCGCGCATATTGGGAGTGCCGGCGATCTCGCCGGTGAACCAGCCGCTGTCATCACGCACCAGCTCGGTCGCCAGCAGATGATGCACGCCGAAAGCCTGGGCGATGGGACGCGTCACAAACTCGTTGGTGGCCGAGGTGATGACCACGGTATCGCCCGCATCCAGGTGCTGCTGCACCAATGCCAGGGCGGCAGGCTTCATGGCGGGACGAATCACTTCATCCATGAAACGCTGGTGCGCAGCCATGGCCGCAGCCGCGCCGCGCTGAACCACAGCAGCCGTGGCAAAGCGCACATAGTCGGGGATGTTGAGACGGCCGGCCAGATAGTCGTCAAAAAAGGCATCGTTCTGGCGCCCGAACTCCTCGCGGTCGCACCAGCCGATGGCGATGGAGAACTCGCCCCAGCCATGGTCGGAGTCCAGCGGCAGCAGCGTATGGTCCAGGTCAAACAGGGCCAGCCTGGGCTTGATAGCCAATTCAGAAGTCGACATTCAAATCCAACAAAAAATGCTGTGGCATGGCCAAAGCGGGGAGCGTGACCGGAGGCCTCACTCGGTTTCCAGCATGGTCTTGAGCAGCGGGATGGTGATGGCGCGCTTGTTGCGCAAGGCAAAACCGTCCAGCATGTCCAGCAGCTGCATCAGCGAGCCCAGATCGCGAGAAAAGCGTCTGAGCATGTAATCCATCACTTCGTCGCTCAAAAACACGCCACGGGCATCGGCTTCCTGACGCAGCACGGCACGCCGTGCCGACTCGTCGAGCAGATGCAGCTGATAGACATGCCCCCAGCCAAGACGGGTGCGCAAGTCCTCACGCATCTTGAGATCGGCGACTGGCAGCTGACCCGCAGCCAGCACCCAGCGCGGCAGGCCGGTGGCGGGACTGGTGGCATTCACAAACCAGTTGAAGGCACGCGCCTGCTGGAACGGTGTGTAGATATCCACATCGTCCATGAGCACGGCGGCCCAGCGCTCGTCGAACTCGGGCGGGAACGGCGTGGATGCATCCATCCAGCCCACCATCGCGCCTTGCTCGCGCAAAGCTTCTCGCACCGCCTTGAGCAAATGACTCTTGCCGGACCCGGCCTCTCCCCAGAGATAGGTGGGCACAGGCGTACGCGACTGCTGCAGCTGACCATCGCCCACCCAGTGACGCAGATGATCGATCAGCGCAGCATTCGGGCCGACGAAGAAACGCGCAAGCGTCGGGCCGGGCGCCATGCTGATATCCAGAGCCAGCTGCTTCATCTGCGACATACGCGCAGCGCCCCCTTTCCTGGGCATTCAACAGCCCATGCGGCGAAATCTGGCAGGAGATTCATCGGCATCAATGGTGAAAGATACAAAGGCCCGGACGCGCATTTAGATCAGGCCCTGCAATATGCCCTAGCGTGATCACTCGGTAACAAAAGCACTAATTTTAGTCTGCACTCGCAGCCCCGGGCGGGTTCGGGCTGATTTTGCCTACTGCCGTTGTTGCAGTCAGACCATGAATGCTGCAGCAAAACCCTTTGACGCATGTCCGGCCGCCCCCGCTGCACGGGCAAGCGCCGTAGAATCCCGGGGTTTCCGCCCAGCAGGGCGCCCCCGCACCGGATCCATCGATGAGCTCTTCCGCACCCTCCTCTACTCCCATTTCCTACAAAGACGCCGGTGTTGACATCGACGCAGGCGACGCCCTGGTCGAACGCATCAAGCCCCTGGCCAAGAAAACCATGCGCGAAGGCGTGATGGCCGGCATCGGCGGCTTCGGCGCCCTGTTCGAGGTGCCCAAGCGCTACAAGGAACCCGTGCTGGTGTCCGGCACCGACGGCGTGGGCACCAAGCTCAAGCTGGCCTTCGAGTGGAATATGCACGACACCGTGGGCATCGACCTGGTGGCCATGAGCGTGAACGATGTGCTGGTGCAAGGTGCCGAGCCCCTGTTCTTCCTCGACTACTTCGCCTGCGGCAAGCTGCATGTGGACACGGCCGCCGCCGTGGTGGGCGGCATTGCCAAGGGCTGCGAGCTGTCCGGCTGCGCGCTGATCGGTGGTGAAACCGCCGAGATGCCCGGCATGTACCCCGATGGCGAATACGATCTGGCCGGCTTTGCCGTCGGCGCGGTCGAGAAGTCCAAGATCCTCAGCGGTCAGAACGTCAAGCCCGGCGACGTGGTGCTGGGCCTGGCCTCGCACGGCGTGCACTCCAATGGCTTCTCTCTGGTGCGCAAGTGCATCGAGCGCGCCGAAGCCCAGGGCAGCCTGCCCGAGACCCTGGACGGCAAGCCCTTCAAGGCCGCCATCATGGAGCCCACGCGCCTGTATGTGAAGAACGTGCTGGCCGCACTGGACAAGCACCCCATCAAGGCCCTGGCCCACATCACCGGCGGCGGCCTGCTGGAAAACATTCCCCGCGTGCTGCCCGAAGGCACCGCAGCCCATCTCAAGGCTGGCAGCTGGCCTCAGACCGAGCTGTTCGCCTGGCTGCAAAAGACCGCCGGTATTGACGACATCGAGATGAACCGCACGTTCAACAACGGTATCGGCATGGTGGTTGTGGTGGCCGCTGAAGACGCAGAAGCCACGGCAGCCACACTGGCCGAGCTGGGCGAGAAGGTCTACAACATCGGCGCCATCACGGAAATCGGCTCCGGCAAGCCCGTTGAAGTGCGCTAAGCAGGTCTTCATCACAGCCCCTCTATCCCGACCTGAATGACGCAGCATTTGCCCGCCCCCATCACTACGCAACCGGGTGCTTCACCCAAGGTCATACTGGCCAGTTACATATTGATGGGGGCAGCGCTGCTGCTCGTCATGCATCAGGGGATTCTTCCCGGACTGCTGTGCGTATGCGTGGGTTTCATGCTGACCCGCGCCCTGTCTCGCCTGCTGTCCCGGCTCAGTCCTCGCGCCTTTGCCCGCAATCAGCTGCCGCACTGGGCCCAGGTGGCGGCGACCACCGTCGTGATTCTGGCGCCCCTGGCCCTGCTCAGCGGCGCCCTCTCCCAAACCCGCACCTACATCACCGAGGCCCCCGCCCAGTACAAGGAACTGCTGGACTACCTGGCGGCCACGGTGCTGGAGCTGCGAGAGAAACTGCCCTCGGACATTGCCGATCAACTGCCTGACGGCGCCCAGGAGATTCAAAGCAAGCTGGCCGGCTATCTGGCCGCCAAGGCCGGCGTGCTGGCCACTGCAGGCCGAGCCTGGCTTACCGGCCTGCTCTACGCCTATGTGGGCCTGATCATCGGCGCTCTGGCCGCAGTACGCCCCATCGCCACGCGCCACCCGCCGCTGGTGCTGGCCCTGCAGCAGCGCATCGGACACTTTGCCCTGGCCTTCAAGCAGATCGTGGCCGCCCAGTTCTGGATCGCCGCCTTCAACACCTTGCTGACCTCCATCTTCCTGCTGGCCATATTGCCGATCTGGAAGCTGCAGCTGCCCTATACCCCCGCGCTGATCACGCTGACTTTCATCGCCGGCCTGATCCCCATCGTCGGCAACCTGCTGTGCAACGCCGTACTGACGCTGGTCGGCCTGTCGGTGTCGCCCGTGGCCGCCGCCGCCTGCCTGGGCTTCCTGATCCTGATCCACAAGGCCGAATACGTGATCAACGCCAAGGTCGTGGGAACGCGCACGCACATGGGCGTATGGGAGCTGCTGGCCGTGATGTTCGTGGCCGAGTCCGTCTTCGGCCCCGCCGGTCTGGTGGCGGCACCGCTGTTCTACGCCTATCTCAAGAAAGAGCTGGAAGCCGCACAGCTGGTGTAGGCTGGCAGCTTTCAGCCCGCGCGGCGCAGCCGGGCGATGGTCTTGACGATGTAATCGGCCTCCTGCCCCTGCGCAGCGGGCGCATAACGCTCCAGATCCGATAGCGCTCTTTCAACTACCCCCCATTGGGCATAGGCCATGCCTCGGTCCCGGTACAGCTCTTCGCGACCGGGCTGCAGCAAAATCAGGCGATTGAGCACGGCCACCAGCATGGGCCAGTCCTTCTGGACCTGATGAATCTCCTGCAGATTGCGCAGCATGCGCGCCATGACATCACGCGGATGGGCTGCCTGCAGGTACAGACCCAGCGGCGGCGCATCGTCGGGCGTTATGCCTGCCTGATCGAGAAACGGCTGCAGGCGCTCCGCCAGCGCACTTGCGGAATAGGAATCGCCCGTCAGCGGGTCCTGCACCACCTGGCCCTGCGGCAGCATGGCCTTGACCAGGAAATGCCCCGGAAAGCCTATGCCTTCCACCGTCAGACCGATGCTGGCAGCCAGTTCCAGCCAGATCAGCGCCACGCTGATGGGAATGCCGCGCCGCGTCTGCAGCACATGGTGGATATAACTGTTGGCGGGGTCGTAGTAGTTGTTGAGGTTGCCGGCAAAGCCCAGCTCGCCATAGAAGAACTTGTTGAGCACAGCGAGCTTGTGCAGGCCGTCTTCCTCACCAGCCAGACGCTGCACCAGACGCACCTGCAGCCTGTCCAGATCGGCCTGCACGGCCTGCAGGTCAAGATCAGGCTCGGCATCCTGGGCAATGCTGATGGCCGCTTCCATCAGGGCAAAGTTATCGTCGCTCTGCACCAGGGACGCAAAATACTGCAGGGCCGTGGGGTACTCGTCAATCGTCCAGCTCATAAACCGGTTTGTAAGCCGCCTTGGCAGGCCACGCAAGCGGAATGCCCTTGATACGCCTGTAAAAACTGCACTGGCCGCTCACTTTTCCAATAGCAGCGCGAACTCTAGCGGCGCAGCAACTGACGCAGATTCAGGCCTGACAACCTCAGCGCGCCGAAGTAGAGCACGGCGGCCCCGGCCATCATGGCGGCCAGCAGCCCAGCACGCAGCAAGCCATTGCTACGCAGGCCCACCCAGTCGAAATGTTGACTGCCCCAGAGCAGCAGCACCGCCAGCAAGGCACTGGCAGCGATCACCTGCAGGATGAACTTCAGCCACCCCGGTCCGGGCTTGTAGGTGCCGCGACGCAGCAAGCCGATGAGCAGCCAGGTCGCATTGACCAGCGCAGCTAGGCCGATGGACAGGGCCAGCCCCGTGTGCTTGAGCCAGGGCACCAGCACCAGATTGAGCAACTGCGTAATGACCAGCACCACGATCGCGATCTTCACGGGTGTGCGGATGTCCTGGCTGGCGTAATAGCCTGGCGCCAGCACCTTGATGGCCACCAGGCCCAGCAGGCCAGCGCCGTAGCCCATCAGGGCCAGGGCGATCTGTCCCACATCGCTGTCATGCAGGGCGCCACGATGGAACAGCGTGGCTACCAGCGGCGTGGCGAAGGTCAGCAGGCCCACGGCGCAGGGCACGGCCAGCAGCACCACCAGTCGCAGCCCCCAGTCCAGCATATTGGAGTAGCGCTCGCCGTCACCGGCCGCCCTGGCGGACGCCAGCTGCGGCGTCAGCACCACGCCCAGGGCCACGCCCAGCAGGGACGTGGGAAACTCCATCAGACGGTCGGCATAGAACAGCCAGGTCACGCTGCCGGGCGCCATATAGGAAGCGATCTGGGTGTTGATCATCAATGAAACCTGGGCCACGCCAACCCCCAGCAGCGCCGGCCCCATCAGCGCCAGGATACGGCGCACGCCTGCCTCGTCCCAGGCTGCGCGAATGGCTGCAGGCGAAAAGCCGATCCGGGGCATCAGCCCCATGGAGCGCAGCGCCGGAATCTGCACCGCCAGCTGCAGCACCCCGCCCAGCATCACGCCGCCGGCCATGGCGTAGATGGGCTCTATGCCCTGCTTTTCGAACCAGGGTGCTCCCAGCAGAGCCGCCACGATCATGCTGAGATTGAGCAGCACGGGCGTGGCGGCCGATACCGCGAACTTCTTCCAAGTATTGAGAATGCCTGCCGACAACGCCACCAGCGACATGAAGCCGATATAGGGGAACATCCAGCGCGTCATCACCACAGCGGCGTGATAGCCGTCGGGCGACTGGCGCATGCCACTGGCCAGCAACCAGACCAGCAGCGGAGCGCCGATCACACCCAGCACGCAGACCACCAGCAGCGCCCAGAACAGCAGGGTTGCAACATGACTGATCAGGTGGCGCGTGGCCTCCTCGCCATCCCGGGTCTTGCTCGCGGCCAGCACCGGCACAAAGGCCTGACTGAAAGCGCCCTCGGCGAACAGACGACGAAAGAGATTGGGAATTCTGAAAGCGACATTGAAGGCATCGGTCAGCGCATTGGCGCCGAACATGGAGGCCATGAGCAGATCGCGCACCAGCCCCGAAATACGGGAGGCCAGCGTCAGAAGAGATACGGTGGAGGCGGCTTTGAACAGTGACACGCAGCGAAGTGTATGCGTTCATGCCAAGCGCTGCAGGCTGATTTGCGGCGCTTTTCACTCTGTAGCAATCCAGCGATCTCAAACCAGACAAGGCCCAACACAGAGACATCGAGCAAGGTCCTTGGCGGCCCCGCCACCCCGCAGCAAGGATGTCGTCCCCCTTAAAGGGGGAGGCGGCAAAGTCGCACAGGGGGTGATACAATCCAGGGTTTTGCTGACATCATCCTCAGACACACAAGGAAATAAATCATGGCAACTAAAGCCAAAAAGAACCCCCGCCTGGCTTCTGGCCGCAAGCGCGCGCGCCAGAACGTCAAGCTGAACGCTGCGAACACTTCGCTGCGTTCCAAGTACCGTACTGCTGTCAAGAATGTCGAGAAGGCTGTTGTGGCCGGCGACAAGACCAAGGCAGCTGAACTGTTTGCCAAGGCTCAGTCCGTGATCGACGCGATCGCCGACAAGGGCATCTTCCACAAGAACAAGGCAGCTCGCGACAAGAGCCGCCTGTCCGCCAAGGTCAAGACCCTGGCTCTGGCTGCTTAACACCAGCCTCCCTCAAGCACGGATGACTTCGGTCATCTGCCGTTTGTAACGGGTGCGCTGTCAGCAAAAACATCAAAACCGCCTTAGGGCGGTTTTTTTGTTGTCCGTGCTCGACAGATGACTGACTTATCAGCGCATGCGCAAACCGCCTCTCCCTCTAGCACAAAGCGTCCTAATACGAATTGATTAGCGTCAGATTTTGACTTCCCTAGGACAATCCCCAAGTCGGGGAGTCTCATGTCTTTTATAGGACTTGCCCCGTATCTTCGCAAAAAGCCTGCAGCCTGCCCGCAGGCTTTTTTGATACTCAAGTCTAGAAAAAGTCATGAAAAAGTCGATCAAAGCAGGACTGGGAGCCGTCGCGGCCCTGGTCCTGGCCGCGCTATTGTTTTTGTTTTGGCCAATATTTCCTCGCTCCGTCCCCAAGGCCGAGAACGAGCAGCCCGTTGATGTGGTGATGGTGGGCGCCGGTGTGATGAGCACGACGCTGGCCACCTACCTGCAGGAGCTGCAGCCCGACTGGAAGATCGAGGTCTTCGAGCGCCTGGACGGCGTGGCCCTGGAAAGCTCCAACGGCTGGAACAACGCCGGTACCGGCCACTCGGGCTTTGCCGAACTCAACTACACGCCCCAGCTGCCCGATGGCAGCGTGGAAACCAAGCGTGCCGTGGGCATTGCCGAGCAGTTCGAGGTGACGCGCCAGTTCTGGGCCCACCAGGTCGGCCGCGGCCATCTGCAGTCGCCCGAGACTTTCGTGAACGCCACGCCCCATATGAGCTTCGTCTGGGGTGATGACAACATCGCCTTCCTCAAGAAGCGCCAGCAGGCCCTGGTCCAGAACCCCCTGTTCTACGGCATGGAGTACTCCGAAGACCAGGCACAGATCAAGAAGTGGGCCCCGCTGATGATCGAAGGCCGTGATCCGGCCCAGAAGATCGCCGCCACCTATATGCCCCTGGGCACCGACGTGAACCATGGCGCCTGGACCGAGCAGCTGATGGCCTCGCTCCAGAAGGGCCCCAACTTCCAGCTGCACCTGCAAAGCGAAGTCACGGCCCTGCGCCAGAACGCCGACAAGACCTGGAACGTGACCGTGGCCGATCTGGCCAAGGGCGGCCAGGAAAAGACCGTCAAGGCCAAGTTCGTCTTCGTCGGTGCCGGCGGTGCCGCACTCAAGCTGCTGCAGGCCTCGGGCATCCCCGAATCCAAGAACTACGCCGGCTTCCCCGTGGGCGGCCAGTTCCTGGCCATCGAGAACCCCGAGCTGGCCAAGCGCCACGACGTCAAGGCCTACGGCATCGCCTCCACCGGCTCACCTCCCATGTCCGTGCCCCACCTGGACGCCCGCCAGCTCGACGGCAAGCCCGTGATGCTGTTCGGCCCCTTTGCACTGGCCACCACCAAGTTCCTCAAGAACGGCTCCTGGTGGGACCTGTTCTCCTCGGTCACCCATGACAATCTGATGGGCATGCTGCGCGTGGGCATCCACAACCTGGACCTGGTCCAGTACCTGATGCAGCAGGCCGAGCTGACCGACGCAGACCGTCAGGCCGTGCTGGCCCAGTACTTCCCCGAAGCCAAACGCGAGGACTGGAAGCTGGTCACCGCCGGCCAGCGTGTGCAGATCATCAAGCGCGACCCTGAAAAAGGCGCCGTGCTGCAGTTCGGCACCGAAATCGTGGGCTCGGAAGACGGCAGCATCGCCGCCCTGCTGGGTGCCTCGCCCGGTGCCTCGACCGCTCCCCACATCATGCTGAACCTGCTCAAGAAGTCCTTCCCCGAGCAGATGGCCAGCACCGAGTGGAAGGCCCACATCCAGCAGATCGTGCCCTCCTACGGCCGCAAGATCAACGAGGATGCCGCCTATACCAACGAGATCCGCCGCATGACCAGCTCGGCCCTGAAGCTGCCCTATGTGGATGTCCCTGCCGATCTGGGCAAGAAGGCCGAAGCGGCTCCCGCGCCTACCGCAGCTCCCCAGAACCCCACCCAGCTGAACAAGGAAATGCAGGCGCTCTAGGCCCGGCACTCCCCGCACCGGCCTGCCGGTGCCCGCCCCGCCGGCCTGTGCCGCGCGGGGTTTTTTCTTGCAGAGTCCGCCGCCTGGTGCTCTGCAATTTCCTTTACCCCATGCACCAGCCCCTGACCCACGCACCGATAGGCCGCGCCCTGCTGCGTTTTTCCCTGCCTCTGTGGGGCGGCCATGTGATGCAGTCGCTCAATACCTCGGTCAATGCCTTCTGGATCGGACGCCACCTGGGTGAGAGCGCACTGTCTGCTGCCCTGCATGCCAACAATCTGCTGTTCGCACTGATCGCTCTGGTCTTCGGCATCAGCCAGGCCGCCAATCTGCTGGTGGCTCAGGCCGTGGGCGCGGGCCGCTGGACCCTGGCCCGCCGCATCACGGGCACCAGTGCCAGCCTGTTTCTGGGCATGTCCCTGCTGATGGCCGCCCTGGGCTGGCCGCTGGCAGTCCCCATGCTGGACGCCGTGGGGGCCGATCCCGCCACCGCCGCGCTGGCCGTGGACTATCTGCGCGTGCTCTTTCTCGCGCTGCCGCCCATGCTGCTGCTGATCTTCGTGGCCGCCGTGCTGCGCGGCACGGGCGACAGTCGCACGCCTTTCGTGGCCCTGCTGGGCGTGGCCCTGGGCGATGCCCTGCTCAACCCCTTGTTCATCTTCGGTGCCGGCCCCCTGCCCGGCCTGGGCATGGCAGGCTCGGCACTGGCCACCCTGGTGGCCAACAGCCTGGGCCTGGCGGGCCTGCTGGCCTGGCTGCGCTGGCAGCGGCTGCCGCTATGGATAGGCTGGCGCCAGCGCCGCCATTGGCGGCCCGTGCCTGAGCTGCTGCGCTGCCTGGTCATCAAGGGCCTGCCCATGGGCCTGCAGATGCTGGTGGTCTCGCTCTCCCTGGTGCTGATGCTGGCCCTGATCAACACCCATGGCACCCAGGTTTCTGCCGCCTACGGCGCGGCCCTGCAGCTATGGGCCTATGTGCAGATGCCGGCTATTGCAGTGGCCTCGGCCTGCACCACCATCGCCGCCCAGAACGTGGGCGCCGGTCACTGGCCACGTGTGGCACGCACGGCGCGTGCCGGCGTGGCCTGCCACCTGCTGCTGACCGGCGCCTGCGTGGCCCTGCTGCTGGCCTGCGACCAGTCCGTGCTCGCCCTGTTTCTGCCCGAGGGCAGCACGGCCCTTGAGCCCGCGCGCCACCTCAACCGCATCGTGCTGGGCTCGTTCGTGCTGCTCGGCGTGAGCAGCGTGCTGGCCGGCGTGGTGCGTTCCACGGGGGCGGTGCTGGCTCCTCTGGTCATCCAGGCCCTGGCGCTGTGGGGCCTTCGCCTGCCTCTGGCCTGGGGGTTGCAGCCTCTGTGGGGGCAGGATGCGCTGTGGTGGAGCTTTCCGCTCAGCGCGCTGGCATCCATGCTGCTGTCCATCGCCTACTACCGCTGGGGCCCGTGGCGCCAGTCACGGCTGCTGGACAGCACGACAGCGCAGAACTAGCCCGTCCGCAGCACACAGATACAAAAAAAGCTTCCCGTGGAAGCCTTTGTCGTTTGCGCGGCGCCTCTGGGCACCTGAAAAATCACTTCTTGCCAGCTGGCAGCTTGTCAGGCAGCAGGCAGGCCTCGGCCACTTGCAGATCGTTGTCCTTGGCGAAATTCAGACAGAAGTCCCAGGCCATGGGTTCGTAGTCGCGCAGATCCCGGTTGATGACCACGCATTTGGTGCCGTTCATCACCGTGGGCACGCACCAGGGAGAGTAGCTCAGATGGCTTCCGGCGCAGGCACCACCAGGACGAAACTGACTCATGACACCGGCCAAGCGCTCGGCCCAGTCGCTGGGTCGAAAGGTTTTTCCGGCATGGGTCATACCCATGATGAACAGTTCTTTGCTGGAAGGGGTAACCATCAAATATTCGCCAAAAAGATCCGGCAACCAGGCGGGATCCCCGCCAACATGCCTAAACGACTATTCTAACTCTTGTATAAGAGCCATGCTGTCAACCCCACAATGGCGTAGGTTGATTGCATGGCAGCGATGCGCAATCCGCAATGTTGGGGCTATCCGGGCACTCTAGAATCAAAGCTCTCATTTTTCAGGTGCCGCTGTGCGCCGTTGACCTTCCTTCTCAGGAGACTCTTGCAATGACCGCTTTCATCGAGGCAGCTTCGCCCCACGTTATGCCCACTTACGGCCGCGTACCCATCGCGCTGGAGCGCGGCCAGGGCTGCCGCGTTTGGGACGTGAACGGCAAGGAATACCTGGACGCGCTGGGCGGCATCGCCGTCAACACCCTGGGGCACAACCACCCCAAGCTGGTGCCCGCGCTGCAGGATCAACTGGCCAAGCTGATCCACACCAGCAACTACTACCATGTGCCCGGCCAGGAAACCCTGGCCAAGCTGCTGACCGAGCGCTCGGGGATGACCAATGTGTTCTTCTGCAACACCGGCCTGGAAGCCAACGAGGCGGCCATCAAGATCGCCCGCAAGTACGGCGTGGACAAGGGCATCGCCAAGCCAGAGATCGTGGTCTACGACCATGCTTTCCACGGCCGCTCCATTGCCACCATGAGTGCCACCGCCAACCCCAAGGTGCGCGACGGCTTCGGTGCTCTGCTCGACGGTTTCACTCGCGTGCCCCCCAATGACTTCGAGGCACTGACTGCGGCCACCGAAGGCAATCCCCATATCGTCGCGGTGATGATGGAGCCCATCCAGGGCGAAGGCGGCCTGCACCCCATGCGCGCCGACTACCTCAAGAAGGTGCGCGAGCTGTGCGATGCCAAGGGCTGGCTGCTGATCATGGACGAGGTGCAGGCCGGCATGGGCCGCACCGGCAAGTGGTTTGCCCACCAGTGGGCCGGCATCACCCCCGATGTGATGACCCTGGCCAAGGGCCTGGGCTCGGGCGTGCCCGTGGGCGCCGTGGTGGCGCACAAGGCGGCTGCCGAAGTGCTCAAGCCCGGCAACCACGGCTCCACCTTTGGCGGCAACCCGCTGTCCATGCGTGCCGGCGTGGAAACCATCCGCATCATGGAAGAGGACGGCCTGCTGTCCCATACCACCGAGGTGGGCGACTACCTGAAGGCTAAACTGCAGTCTGAACTGGGCAGCCTCGAAGGCTTTGTCGAAGTGCGCGGCCAGGGTCTGATGATCGGCGTGGAGCTGGCCAAGCCCTGCGGCGAGCTGATTGGCCAGGCCGCAGAAGCCGGCCTGCTGCTGAGCGTGACCGCCGACACCGTGATTCGCCTGGTGCCGCCGCTGATCCTGAGCAAGGCCGAAGCCGACGAAATCGTCGCCAGGCTCAAGCCCCTGGTTCAAGCCATCCTGGCCGCCTGATCCTCAAGGAATACTGCATGAAGCATTACCTGCAATTTAGCGACTTCACCGCCGACGAATACGACTACCTGCTGGAACGCGCAGCCCTGATCAAGAAGAAGTTCAAGGGTTACGAAAAGCACCACACGCTGACCGACCGCACCATGGCCATGATCTTCGAGAAGGCCAGCACGCGCACCCGCGTCAGCTTCGAAGCCGGCATGTACCAGCTCGGCGGCTCGGTGGTCCATCTGACCACAGGCGACAGCCAGCTGGGCCGCTCCGAGCCCATCGAGGACAGCGCTCGCGTCATCAGCCGCATGACCGACCTGGTCATGATCCGCACCTTCGGTCAGGACAAGATAGCGCGCTTTGCCGAGTACTCGCGCGTGCCCGTCATCAACGGCCTGACCAACGAGTTCCACCCCTGCCAGATCCTGGCCGACATCTTCACCTTCATCGAGCACCGCGGCTCGATCAAGGGCAAGGTGGTTGCCTGGGTGGGCGACGGCAACAACATGGCCAACACCTGGCTGCAGGCGGCCGACCTGCTGGGCTTCACGGTCCACGTCAGCACGCCCGGCGGCTACGAGGTGGACGAACAGCTGGCCTTCAACGGCAAGCCCGTCAACCCCGGCTGCTACAAGGTGTTCAAGGATCCTCTCGAAGCCTGCAAGGGTGCCGATCTGGTCACCACCGATGTCTGGACCAGCATGGGCTACGAGGCCGAGAACGAGGCGCGCAAGAAGGCTTTTGCCGACTGGTGCGTGGATGCCGAGATGATGGCCTCGGCCAAGGCCGACGCCCTGTTCATGCACTGCCTGCCTGCCCACCGCGGCGAGGAAGTGGAGGCCGAAGTCATCGACGGACCGCAATCCGTGGTCTGGGACGAGGCCGAAAATCGCATGCATGTGCAAAAGGCACTCATGGAGTACCTGCTGCTGGGCCGCCAGCCAGGCTGATTCGGCACGTCCGGGCTCATCTGCATACCTTCACCTCCATGCACCTGAGCCACATCACATCGCCACACCGCCAGCGGGCCCTGCGCCAGCTGGCGGTGTTTCTGTTTCCGCTGCGCCCCACGCAGGGCGATGCGCGCTACGGCCAGCGCGGCGGCCTGCTGGCGCTGCGCCAACCCCACATGGCACGCCACACGCGCGTGCCATCCGTCTTCGGCCCGCGCAAATCCTTTGCCGCGCGCGTGCGGGCGCTTCATGTGCGCATCCACACCTTCTATCTGAAGTTTCTTCAAGGCCATACCTAGTGGCCCGGCACCGGAAGCCGCAGGCAGCCCTGCGCGCCGGCTTCTTCCCTCGACCTCCAACAGCCGTCCTTGCCCGAGGAGGACGGCGTGACCCCGATGCCTGAATCCTTGAAGAAACACGATGTCCGAATCCGTCCACCCCTGCCTGAACTGTGGCGCCTGCTGCCAGAACTACCGTGTGGAGTTTTCCATTTACGAGCTGCAGTCCATGGGCGGCACCGTCCCCGATGAACTGGCCCATGAAGTGCCCGGCAAGGGCAACCGCGCGCGCATGAACGGCACGGAACGCCACCCGGTGCGCTGCATGGCGCTGCGCGAGCTGCCCGAAGTCGGCGCAGGCTGCATAGGCTGCGGCATCTACGAACAGCGCTCGCGCCCCTGCCGCGACTTTCCGTTTGCCTCCTACGGCTGCCACGACACACGCGAGAAGTTCGGCCTGCCGGCGCTGAGCGAGGAAGAAGTCCAGCCCTGGCTGGAGGCGGCCTGAGCTTTCTGCAAGCCCGCAAGCACTACTGCTATCAAATAAAAAGCTGCCTGCGCTTGCCAATCAAGGAATTCAGATACAAAAGCATCTGAATTGCAGAGATAGCAAGCGCAGGCAGCTATATTTTTAGCTGATTTGATCAGGCTCCGCCTGTGTTCAGGCCTTTCGGGTGTCCGAGCAGCTGTCGCCGCCACAGGCGCTGCAACCGCCGCAGCTGCCGCTCTTGGCCGCCGGCGCCAGCGAAGGATGAACCCGCGTCAGCTTGCGGCGCAGACCGGCCGGCATGAAACGCCAGGCCAGCGATACGGCGGCCACCAGCACGATGGCGCCGACTATCAGTTCCTGCCACATAGACAATCCTTTCTCAGCCCCAGCCCAGGGCCACGGCGATGCGATAGGTCACGAAGCTGGCCAGATAGGCCAGAGCAAACAGATAGCCGGCCATCAGCAGCGGATAGCGCCAGCCATTGGTTTCGCGCTTGACCATGGCCAGCGTGGAGATGCACTGGGGCGCAAACACGAACCAGACCAGCAGGGACAGCGCGGTCGCCATCGACCAGCTGCTGGCGATCAGCGGGCTCAGCTGCTGGGCCATGGCGTCATCGCCCACGGCCGACAGCGCATACACCGTACCGAGCGCCCCCACCGCCACCTCGCGAGCGGCCATGCCGGGCACCAGCGCAATGGCGATCTGCCAGTTGAAGCCGATGGGCGCCAGCACCACTTCCAGGGCACGGCCGATCTGGCCCGCAAAGCTGTAGCGAATCGCGCCTTCGGTCACGCCCTCGGGAGCGCCGGGGTAACTGGAGAGGAACCACAGCACGATGCTGACGGTCAGGATGATGCCGCCGACGCGGCGCAGGAAGATCATGGCCCGCTCGTACAGGCCCAGCACTAGGCTGCGCAGGCTGGGGATGCGGTAGGAAGGCAGCTCCATCAGCAGCGGCGTGCGGGTCTTGACCCTGGTGGCCAGCTTGCCCACCCAGGCCACGGCCATGGCACTGACGATGCCGCCGACATAGAGGGCAAACAGCACCAGGCCCTGCAGATTGAAGAAGCCGGCCACGGTCTGCGCGGGGATGAAGGCACCGATCAGCAGCGTGTACACGGGCAGGCGTGCCGAGCAGGTCATCAGCGGCGCGATCATGATGGTCAGCAAACGGTCGCGCCAGCTCGAAATCGAACGCGTGGCCATGATGCCGGGCACGGCACAGGCAAAGCTGGACAGCAGCGGAATGAAGGAGCGTCCGGACAGGCCCACGCTGCCCATGATGCGGTCCAGCAAAAAGGCGGCGCGCGGCAGATAGCCCGAGTCTTCCAGCACCAGGATGAAGAAGAACAGAATCAGGATCTGCGGCAGAAAGACCACCACCGAGCCGGTGCCGGCGATCACGCCGTCGACCAGCAGGCTGCGCAGCACGCCATCGGGCATCACGCCATGCACCCATTGGCCGAAGTCGCTGACCAGGCCTTCGATGCCGTCCATCAGGGGCTCGGCCCAGCTGAACACGGCCTGGAACATCAGGAACAGCGTCACCACCAGCAGCAGCGTGCCCCACAGCGGGTGCAGCACCACGGAGTCGATGCGATCGTCACGCTGCGTGGGAGCCGCAGGCTCCTGCACGGTCTGGCGCATGATCTCGGCCACCTGCTGGTGCAGGGCCAACAGCTGGGCGCGCGAGTTGCTACCCGTCACGGGCTTGAACTGGCCTTCGAGCGTCGGAGCCTTGAGCTGCCTGGCCTGATCGCTGTCCAGCCAGGTCAGCAAATCCCTGGCGCCGGACAGATGCACGCCCACGCTCTCCACCACGGGCACGCCCAGCAGCTCGCTGAGCTTGGCCTTGTCGATGACCAGGCCCTGGCGACGCGCCATATCGCTCATATTGAGCACCACCACCATGGGCAGGCCCAGGGCGCGTGCTTCCAGCACCAGCCGCAGGTTCAGGCGCAGATGGGTGGCATCGGTCACGCAGACCAGCAGCTCGGGCGGCGCTTCGCGCGGGTGCTGGCCCTTGACGATGTCGCGCGTGATGCGCTCGTCCTCGCTGTGCGCATCCAGGCTGTAGGTGCCGGGCAGGTCCAGCACGCGCACGCGGCGCTTGCCGGGCGTGCTCAGCCAGCCTTCCTTGCGCTCCACGGTCACGCCTGCGTAGTTCGCCACCTTCTGGCGGGCGCCGGTCAGCAGATTGAACAGCGCCGTCTTGCCGCAATTCGGGTTGCCCAGCAGCGCTGCGCGCAGGGGCGCCTGCTCCGCAGCTTGAGGGCTCATCATGGTGATCTGGGATTCGCGCGCGTTCATGCTGCGGCCTCCAGCTGCACCAGCACCTGGGCCGCCTCGTGGCGGCGCAGCGCAAACGTCGCCTGACCTATGCGCACGGCCAGCGGGTCGGGGCCGGGAAAGCCGGTGGCGACGACGCGCACGGACTCGCCAGGCAGAAAACCGATTTCCATGAGTCTGAGCAACAGGCTTTCATCCTCGCCTTCGGAGGAAGCCAGATCCACCACCCGGGCTGGCTGATTCACCACCAGCTGATCCAGGCCCATGACGGGCCCGGTTGCGGCGGCCGTGGCTGCAGCGCTGGAAGATGGCACGCCGGATTCAGACGCTTGAACAGAAAAAGCATTCATGGACGAAGTAACTGACACTGCCTCAGACCTCGCCGAGGGGGACTGCAAAGAACTCATAGCGCATTATTAATTGATTTTGATTCTCATTTTCCATTGACTGTAGGCGATTGGTGCACAACGGTGGCGAATTGACACCAGCAGCATGGATTATTGGGAGGGTATTGCGCAGCGCGGTTGACAAATCGGCAGCCCTGCACAACCCAAGGATTTGCACAGCTGCGAAAATCGCCGTCCCATCGGAAAAATTCCGCCCCTCCCATGACTCATCCCTGCCTTAGCTGCGGCGCCTGCTGTGCGTCCTTTCGTGTCGATTTTTCCGTACACGAGTCCCAGGAGCATGGGGGCAGCGTCCCCGCCGGGCTGGTCGAGGAGGTCACCGACTACACCTGCCGCATGCGCGGCACGGACTGGGCCAGGCCGCGCTGTGCCGCCCTGGTGGGCAAGGTGGGAGAGAAGGCGTACTGCGGCATCTATGAATGGCGCCCCTCGCCTTGCCGCGAGTTCGCCGCGGGCTCGGATGCCTGCAACCGCGTGCGCCAGCGCCATCAGCTGCCGGTGCTGGAAAGCGGCCTGATCTAGGAGCCTGGCCAGCCATAGGCCGCCAGATCCGGGGATCAGGCGTCCTGCTCGATCAGCACCACGCCGATATTGTCCTTGCCGCCTGCGGCATTGGCCGCCTCGATCAAGGCCTCCTGCAATTGAGCCAGCGGCAGGTTTTCATCGAACAGGGATTCAAGGCTGGCGTCGCTGAGCATATCGGTCAGGCCGTCCGAGCACAGCAAAATGCGATCCCCCTGCTGCAGCAGCCAGTGACTGAGCTCGGGCTCCACCTGGGGCATGACACCCAGCGCTCTTGTCACCAGATGGCCGTAGCGCGAGGTCCTGGCATCGGCCTCGCTGATCAGGCCGGCATCGATATCCTGCTGAACCAGGGAGTGATCCCGCGTCAGGCGCTGCAGCCGGCCGCCCCGCCAGGCATAGGCCCTGGAGTCGCCCAGATGGGCGATCAGCACCTCGCTCGCCAGCACCAGGGCAGCCACCACCGTGGTGCCCATGCCGCTGCAACCGGGCGTGGACTGCGCGGCGGCATAGATGGCCGTATTGGCCATGTGCAGGGCGTCGGTCAGCTCCTGGGCAACCAGGTCCGGCGAATCCTCACTGTCGGAGCAGTGCTGCACTGCCGCCGCAATCAGGTCCACCGCCATGGTACTGGCCACCTCTCCCGCGTTATAGCCGCCCATGCCATCGGCCAACACGGCAGCAGGCCATGGCTGGAGCTGGGGGTGGATGCCAACGGCGTCCTCGTTATTGAGGCGCTGCTGTCCAATATCGGCACGGGCCACCATGCGCACGGCGGGCCACACGCTGGAAGAACCGGGGGGGGCGGCTAGAGACATCTGAGAATCAGGGAACGACGAAAAATGGTGTCAGCTCTCGAGCGTAGCGCAGCCAATGGCAACCCAAACATCGGAATAGTCCCATATTCTAGGCTGCGCGAAGCCTTACGTGCTCCGAGGCCCGAAACGTCTTTCACAGCGGCACCGGCAGGCCTCCTATCCGCCCCTTGAACTCCTGCAGCGAGAAATGCGTGTGCACCTGGCGCACGCCCGGCAGGCGGTGCAGCTTGCGCTGCAGCAGGTCCGAATAAGCATCGAGATCGCGGGCCACGATGACCAGCAAAAAGTCCTCGGGACCCGAGATGCCGTGGAACATCACCACCTCGGGAATCGCGCACACGGCCTTCTCGAAGTTCAGCGACGACTCTTCGTTCTGGTGATCGATCGCCACCATCACAAAGGCCAGCACGCCAAAGCCCACGGCCCGCCGGTCCAGCGCAGCGTGATAGCCGGTGATCACACCCTCGTCCTCGAGATGCTTGATGCGCCGCCATGAAGGCGACTGCGACAGATTGACTCGCTGCGCCAGCTCGCCGGAAGTCAGCCGTGCGTTGTCCTGCAGCGCTTGGACCAGCAGACGGTCGGTCTTGTCGAGCTCACCTTGCATAAAAATACTCATCCATCTCAAATTATTAAATTAATTATCCAATTTAATAGACGTTTATGGATAACCATTAAATCATCCCACAGGTCGGCAAATAGCATGGCTCTCCAAAGCCAAAACCACCACGGAGACACCCATGCCGGCCTTTGAGGAAATCGTCCAGCGAGAGTCTGGACTCAAGCAACAACTGTCCGCAGGACAGATGACCATGATCGCCATCGGCGGTGCCGTCGGCACCGGCCTGTTCCTGGGCAGCGGCTTCGCCATTGGCTTTGCCGGGCCTAGCGTGCTCATCAGCTATGCCGTCGGCGCCGTGATCTCGCTGTTGCTCATGGGCTGCCTGGCCGAGATGACCGTGGCCCACCCGACCTCGGGCTCGTTCGGCGCCTATGCAGAGCACTACATCGCGCCCATCGCCGGCTTTCTCGTGCGCTATGCCTACTGGGCCGCCGTGGTGCTGGCCGTGGGCACCGAGGTGACGGCCATAGGCCTGTACATGGGCTACTGGTTCCCCGAAGTGCCGCGCTGGACCTGGGTGGTTCTGTTCTCGGCCCTGCTGATAGGCGTGAACATGATGAGCGTCAAGGCCTTCGGTGCCGTGGAGTACAGTTTCTCCCTGGTAAAGATCGTGGCCATCGTGGCCTTCATACTGATCGGCGCCTGGGTCGTCTTCGGCACTCGGCCCGCCGGCGTGGGTTTTGGCAACTACGTCAACAACGGCGGCTTCTTCCCCAACGGTGCCTGGGGAACCTGGGTGGGCGTGATCATCGCCATCTTTAGCTACCTGAGCATCGAGATGATCGCCGTCGCCGCAGGCGAAGCCAAGGATCCGCAGCGCGCCGTCACCAGCGCCTTTCGCTCCACCATGGTGCGCCTGGTGGTTTTCTACCTGGCCACCATCGCGCTGATGCTGGCCATCGTGCCCTGGGCCACGGCTGGCAAGGAAGGCAGCCCCTTCGTGAAGGTGATGGAGATCATCGGTATCCCTGGCGCGGCCAGCGTGATCAACTTCGTGGTGCTCGTCGCCGCACTGTCGGCCATGAACAGCCAGCTCTACATCACCACACGCATGATGTTCAGCCTCTCGCGCGCCGGCCATGCGCCCGCCGTGCTGGGACGCGTCAACTCGCGCGGCGTGCCCCTGCCAGCGCTGCTGCTGTCCTGCCTGGGCATTGCCGTGGCCACGCTGTTCAATATCGTGAACCCCGAGCAGTCCTTCATGCTGATGATGGCCGTGTCCATGTTCGGAGCCATGTTCACCTGGTTCATGATCTTCGTGACCCATCTGTTCTTCCGCACCCGCCGCGCACGCCAAGGCGCTGCGCCGCTGGCCTTCCGCATGTGGGGCTTCCCGGCGCTGACGCTGCTCGGTGCCGCACTCATGCTGGCCGCGCTGGTGTCCACGCTGTTCACAGACATATTCCGCCTCACGCTGCTGACCGGCGTGCCTTTCTTGCTGCTGCTGGCTGCCGTCTATGGGCTGTGGTATCGCAAGCCCACCACAGCGGCCAATGCCGCCCAGACCATTGTCTAGGCCGCAGCCGCCCGTTCTATCCGATTTCATCAGCAAGCAAACAACACCATGACGACTGCCTCCGCCTCCGTTTTCGCCCATGTCCCCCCCTACCCCGGCGACCCCATACTCTCGCTGATGGAAGCCTTCCAGCAGGATGCACGCGCCGACAAGGTCAGCCTGAGCATCGGCCTGTACTTCGACGAGCAGGGCCGCCTGCCCGTGCTCAACTGCGTGCGCCAGGCCGCCCAGGCCCTGGCAGGGCACACCCCCCCCCTGCGGCTATCTGCCCATCGAAGGCATTTGCGAGTATCGCCAACGGGTGCAGAACCTGGTGTTCGGTGCCGACCACGAGGCCGTGCACGCCAGGCGCATCGCCACACTGCAGACCTTGGGTGGCTCCGGCGCGCTCAAGGTCGGCGCCGATTTCATCAAGCACTATTTCCCCGATGCCGAGATCTGGTTCAGCGACCCGACCTGGGAGAACCACCTGGCCATCTTCGAAGGTGCAGGCCTGCACACGCGCAGCTACCCCTACTACGACCCGGCCACGGGCGGCCTGCGTTTCGATGCCATGCTGGATACGCTGCGCGGCATTCCCTCGGGCAGCGTGGTGCTGCTGCATGCGAGCTGTCACAACCCCACGGGCGTGGACCTGTCACGCGAGCAGTGGCAGCAGCTGATTCCCGTGATCGTCGGGCGCGGCCTGATCCCCTTTGTAGACATGGCCTACCAGGGCTTCGGCGACGGCATCGATGACGACGCCTGGTCCGTGCGCGCTCTGGCTGCTGCCGGTGCCCAGGTCTTTGTGGCCAATTCGTTCTCAAAGAACTTCTCGTTGTACGGCGAACGCGTGGGCGGCCTGAGCGTGGTCTGCAACGACGCGGCCACGGCTGCCAATGTGCTGGGCCAGCTCAAGGCCACGGTGCGCCGCAACTATTCCTCGCCGCCCACCCAGGGCGCGCGCCTGGTACAGCAGGTGCTGCAGTCTGCCGAGCTCAGCCAGTTGTGGGTCGAGGAGCTGGCACAGATGCGCGGCCGCATCAAGGACATGCGCGCCCAGCTGCAGCAAGCGCTGCACGAGCGCTTCGGCGAGCGCCGTGACTTCGGCTTTCTGCTGAGCCAGCGCGGCATGTTCAGCTACACCGGCATCACCGAACCCCAGGTCAACCGCCTGCGTGAGGAGCACGGCGTCTACCTGATCCGCTCGGGCCGGATGTGCATGTCGGGTCTGTCTCGGGCCAATGTGCAGCATGTGGCCGACGCCATCGCCCACGTGCTGGACTGAGGTCCGCCATGAAGCAAGTGATCGATATAGGCCTGCCGCCACTCAAGCAGCCCTTCTCCTGGGCCGTCAAGGCCAGCGGCAGCATGCTGTTCACGGCCCATGGTCCCGTGCGCGAGGACGGAAGCATAGACACCGGCACCATAGCGGAGCAGGCGCGCCTGACATTTGCCAACCTGCGCCGGGCCGTGCACGCGGCCAATGGCACGCTTGCCGACGTGACGCAGGTGCTC
Organism: Comamonas testosteroni TK102; assembly: GCF_000739375.1. Classification (NCBI taxonomy): domain Bacteria; kingdom Pseudomonadati; phylum Pseudomonadota; class Betaproteobacteria; order Burkholderiales; family Comamonadaceae; genus Comamonas; species Comamonas testosteroni. Next base: position 4,551,856 of record NZ_CP006704.1, read on the forward strand.
ATCTACATGACCGAGGTAGGCGACATGCCTGTGATCGACGCCGTGTATCGCGAGTTCTTCGATGCCCCCTACCCCAACCGCTCCAGCATGGGCGTGGCCGCTCTCGTCGTGCCGGGCATGAAGATCGAAATAGTGGCCTACGCCATGCTGCCCTGACGAGCACTGGCATGCCAGCCCGCCGAGCGCAATTGCGTTCAATACAGGGCTGGTGCGCCGCGCGACACTGCAGCCCTTGTGCAGTTCCGCGTCCGCGCGCATCCTCATGTCCTCCTCACTGCTCGCCATGGGCATCTTCACCCTCGTCGGTGCCATCACCCCCGGCCCCGTCAACGTGCTGGCCCTTCGCCACGGCGCAGCAAGGTCCCGCCTGGCCTGTGCCTGCTATGTGCTGGGCGCCAGCGGAAGCTATGCCGCGGTAGTCTGGGCCATGGGCCAGGGTGCCCATTGGCTGATGCAAGCCCTGCCGCACCTGTCCACTGCGGCCGAGTGGCTGTGCGCCGCCTATCTGCTATGGCTGGCCTGGCGGCTGGCCCATGCGCCTGTGGAGACTCCTGTCACCGAAGCGCAGAAGCACAACGATTCGGCCCGCATGCTCCAGCTTCTGCTGCAGGGTGTGGCCGTCCAGACCCTCAACCCCAAGGCCTGGCTGGTGGCGCTGGCCGGTATCGGCCTGTTCGTGCTGCCTCAGGCCAATAGGGCCATGGCACAGTGGCAGTTCTGTACCATGTCACTGCTGGCCTGCCTGATCGGTGTGGGCTGCTGGGCGCTGCTGGGCCAGTGGCTGTCGGGCTGGCTGCACACACCGCGCCGCCAGCGGCGGTTTTACCGGCTGCTGGCCCTGCTGCTGGTGGCCAGCGTGGCGGCCATGCTGGCATGATGGCCGGCAGCGCTCACCGACACAGCCATGACTACCTCGCCACACCGCTTTCACCGCCACCCAGCCGCCCCCTGGGCCGAGCTGCGAGACAGCGCGCCTTCGCCGCATTGTTTCCGGCTGCACATGCATGCCGAGTATTCGATAGGCATCGTCGATGCGGGCTGCACCGTCTTCCACCATGCGCATGGACCGCAGCCCATCGAAGCCGGAGGGGTAGTACTGCTAGAGCCCGGTGCCTGGCATGCCTGCAATCCCGAGCCCGGCGCCCCCTGGGCCTACCGCATGCTGTTCGTCGATGCTGACTGGCTGCACGCGCGGCTGGGCGTCACCGCGATGCGCTTTGCGCAGCGGGCGCTTGCCGACGCGAACATTGCCCGCCTGGTGGACAGCCTGTGCCGTCCCGTCAACGGACCGACCGCGGCGCGGCGACTGGCCCTGGGACTGGAGCGGTTGATGGCCCGCTGTGCTGAACCTGCTGCAGCGCCTTTGCACGCCAATAGTGCCGAACTCCAGGCCGCTTTGAGGCGCCTGCATGCAGAGCCCGATGCCGGGATCACCGTGCAGTCCCTGGCCCAGGAATGCGGCATGAGCGCCACGCGCTTCATCCGCCGCTTCAAGGCCGCCACGGGCATGACTCCCGGCAGCTACCGGCTCAATCTGCGCCTCAACGGAGCGCGCCGCCTGCTGGCCTCCGGCACCGCGCTGTCCGAGGCCGCCCATGCCATGGGCTTTGCCGACCAGGCCCATATGCAGCGCGCCTTCAAGGCCCATCATGCGCTGACGCCCGGCAACTACGCCGGGATGCCGCGCTGAGCCGGCTGGGCCTGCGCCAAGGACATTCGCCGCCACGCCGCTGCAGCCGGTCATTCGCGGGATACTTGCCGCTTCGATTTTTCGCATGCGCAAGTCAGCAATGGCCAACTTTGACAGTATTCAGCAACGCGAGACAGGCTTGCAGCAGCACCTGAACTCCGCCCAGATGACCATGATCGCCATCGGCGGCGCCATCGGTACCGGCCTCTTCATGGGCAGCGCCTTTGCCATCGGCTTTGCCGGCCCCAGCGTGCTCATCAGCTACGCCATCGGCGCCTTCATCGGCCTGCTGCTCATGGGATGCCTGGCCGAGATGACCGTGGCCCACCCCACCTCTGGCTCCTTCGGCGCCTATGCCGAGCACTACATCAGTCCGCTGGCCGGCTTTGTGGTGCGCTATGCCTACTGGGGGGCCGTGGTGCTGGCCGTGGGCATGGAGGTCACGGCCGTGGGCAAGTACATGGCTTACTGGTTCCCGGCCGTGGACCCGTGGATCTGGGTAGCACTGTTCTCGGTCCTGCTGGCCGCCGTCAACGCCACCAGCGTCAAGGCCTTCGGTCAGGTCGAATACTGGTTTTCCATGGTCAAGGTGATTGCCATCGTGGCCTTTATCCTGATCGGCGCCTATGTGGTCTTCGGCACCCGGCCCGAGGGCGTGGGTTTCGACAACTACTTTGTCGACGGCGGCTTCTTCCCCAACGGCTGGTGGGGCACCTGGGTGGGCGTGATCGTGGCCATCTTCAGCTATCTGAGCCTGGAGTCCATTGCCATTGCTGCCGGCGAAGCCCAGAACCCCAAGCAGGCCGTGACCCGTGCCTTCCGCACCACGGTGCTGCGCCTGGTGCTGTTCTATCTGCTGTCGCTGGCACTGATGCTGGCCATCGTGCCCTGGAGCCATGCGGGCACGGACAAGAGCCCGTTCGTCAAGGTGATGGAGATTTTGCAGATTCCAGGCGCAGCCGCGGCCCTCAACTTCGTGGTGCTGCTGGCCTCGCTGTCGGCCATGAACAGCCAGCTCTACGTCACCTCACGCATGATGTTCAGCCTCTCGCGCGGCGGCTATGCCCCCAAGGGACTGAGCAAGCTCAGCAAAAGCGGCGTACCGCTGGGCGCGATTGCCGTCTCCTGCCTGGGCATGGCCGTGGCCATGGTGCTCAACGTGCTCAAGCCCGAGCAGTCGCTGGAGCTGATGATGTCGATCGCCATGTTCGGCGCCATGTTTGCCTGGTTCATGGTGTTCGTGACCCATCTGTTCTTCCGCCCGCGCTGGCTGCGCGAGCATCCTGGCCAGAAGCTGGAGTTCCGCATGTGGGGCTTTCCCGTGCTGACGCTGGTCGGGGCGCTGCTGATGGCGGGCGTGATCGTCACCACGCTGTTTACCAAGGAGTTCCACACCACCGTGCTGGTGGGCGTGCCGTTTCTGATCGTGCTGGTGCTGGTCTATGCTCTTTGGTATAGAAGGAAGAAGGTTACCCCCTGAGGCGCTAGCGCGCCTTCCCCCAAGGGGGACGACAGCCTTTGCTGCGGGACGGCCCTTGCTGGCTGTCCCGCACTCGGGCCTGTTATCGATCAAGAGCGACCGAACCCATTCATACACACCATGACACGCCAGATCTGGGATATTTCTCCTGCCATCCATCCTGCCGCACCGGTGTTTCCGGGCGACACGCCCTATAGCCAGGAATGGGTGGCCAGCATTGGCCCGGGCTGCCCGGTCAATGTCAGCGCCATTCATCTTTCACCCCATGTGGGCGCGCATGCCGATGCGCCGCTGCACTACGATCCGCAGGGCGCGGCCATCGGTGCCCTCGATCTGGATGCCTTTCTCGGCCCCTGCCGCGTGATCCACGCCATAGACTGCGGGCCGCTGATCGAATGGCGTCACATAGCGCACGCCATCGATGCCGGCCTGCCCGGGCGCGTTCTGGTGCGCACCTACAGGAAAGCGCCCACCGGCTGGGACGCCGAGTTGGCCGCCTATGCCCCCGAGACCGTGCAAAAGCTGGCCGACCTGGGCGTCAAGCTGATCGGCATAGACACTGCCAGCATCGACCCCGCCAGCAGCAAGAGCCTGGACAGCCATATGGTGATCCGCCAGCGTGGCCTGCGCGTGCTCGAGAACCTGGTGCTCGATGAAGTGAGCGAAGGCGACTATGAGCTGATCGCGTTGCCGCTCAAGCTCACCGAAGCCGATGCCTCGCCGGTGCGTGCCATCCTGCGCAGCCTGCCCTGAAGCGCTGGGCGCGAAGAAACCGATGTCCGCGCTGCGAGGCGGCTGGGCCGCCCCGGTCTCGGACACAATAAGCGGTTCCCGGTCCAGCCAGATTTGAATCAAAACCCGCTTCAGCGCAGACACAATCAGCGTCAGAAGCTATCAAAATGAGAGAAGGAAGACAATGACCACTTTGCAGGACTGCCAGGCTCTGGACGCCCAGGACCCGCTGCGCGCGCTGCGCGAACGCTTTGCCCTGCCCCAGGGCATGATCTACCTGGACGGCAATTCCCTGGGTGCCCAGCCCAAGGCCGCCGCCGCGCGCGCGGCCGAAGTGGTGACGCAGGAATGGGGCCAGGACCTCATCACCTCCTGGAACAAGGCCGGCTGGATCACGCTGCCCGAGCGCCTTGGCAACCAGTTCGCTGCCTGGCTGGGCGTGGGCCAGGGCGAACTGGTGTTCACCGACACCACGTCCATCAATCTCTACAAGGTGCTGAGCGCTGCCGCGCGCATCGCCCGCGAAGATGCGCCCGGCCGCAAGAAGCTGATCAGCGAGCGCAGCAACTTCCCCACCGACCTCTATATCGCCCAGTCCGTGTGTCAGGAATACGGCCTGGAGCTGGTGCTGCTCGAACCCGAGGAAATCGCCGACGCGCTGCAGACCGATGTGGCGATCTCCCTGCTCACCCATGTCAACTACCGCACCGGTGCCATGCACGATATGGCAGCCGTCACGGCCGCCGCCCATGCCAAAGGCATTCTCTGCGTCTGGGATCTGTGCCATAGCGCAGGTGCCGTGCCCGTGGACCTCAAGGGCGCCGATGCCGACTTTGCCGTGGGCTGCAGCTACAAATACCTCAACGGCGGCCCCGGCGCACCGGCCTTTGTCTGGGCGCATCCGCGCCTGATCAACCGCTTCTGGCAGCCGCTGTCGGGATGGTTCGGCCACGCCGAGCCTTTCAAGTTCGTGCCCGACTATCACCCCGCCCAGGGCATCCAGCGCTATCTCTGCGGCACCCAGCCCATGATCAGCATGAGCGTGCTGCAATGCGGCATCGACATCTACACCGAGGCCGAGGCTTTCGGCGGCATGGCCGCGCTGCGCCAGAAATCGCTGGCGCTGACCGACCTGTTCATCCAGCTCGTGGAAGAGCGCTGCCAGGGCCACGGCCTGGGTCTGGCGACACCGCGCGAGCATGCAGCACGCGGCTCCCAGGTCTGCCTGACCCGGGAAGAAGGCCTGGGCCTGGACGGCCAGAACAGCGGTGCCTACGCCATTGTCCAGGCGCTGATCGCACGCGGCGTGATCGGCGACTTCCGCAAGGGCGACGGCGGCACGGGCAAGCACAGGGACATTCTGCGCTTCGGCTTCACGCCGCTGTATGTGGGCTTTGCCGATGTCTGGAACGCCGTCGAGCATCTGCGCCAGGTGCTGGAATCGGGCGAATGGCAGCGGCCCGAGTTCAATACCGTGCATGCGGTGACCTGAGGCCTGCAGCCCGGGCACGGGCCGGCCGGCATCCGGTCAGGCCCGTGCCCAGCTCCAATTGAGTACGCCCATCAGCGCCACGGCGGCCAGGTCCAGCATCAGCACGCTTTGCTGCACCCAGCGCCGCTGGTCAGCCCCCTGCTCCAGCAGTTGCACGGCCATCTCTACCTTGCCGGGCGAAGCCATGAGCAGCAGCGAGGCACTGACGTTGTGCACCGCCATGAATGGCAGCAGCGGCGCGCCCAGCGCGCGGGCGATCTCGGCCTGCGTGGCCGCAAACATGGCATTGGCCCCGGTATTGGAGCCGGTCACGAAGCCGCCCAGCGCTCCCACAAAGGGTGCGGCCAGCAAATACAGCGGCCCGCTGCGGGCCAGCACCTGCGCCAGTTGCGCGGCCATGCCCGAAACCGCCATCAGCACGCCCAGCACAATGAACAGCGCCGTGACCGGTGCCACCTGCTGCCAGGCGCGCCAGACCTTTGCCAGCGATGGGCGCGCCGGCCGGCCTCGCGTGAAAAAAACCGCAGCCACCAGCAGCCACAGTCCCGGCGAAGCCAGCCCATGCCAGGCAGCGGGCAGATCCAGGGTGCGCATCAGCGCTGCGGCCGCCAGCACGCCACCCAGCAGCAGCGCATAGGCGGCCAGCGCACGCCGCCCCGGTGCGCTCAGGGGCGGCTTGTCCGCGTCCGCTTGCGACACGCGCAGGCGCAGCAGATGCCAGCCCACCACCAGCAAGGCACCGAGTGCCCCCGCGGGCGCCGTGCCGGCCAGGGTATTCATCAGAGCCACGGTCGCCGTCAGCAACAGACCCGACAGCAGGCCCTGCAGCAAAGCCGGCCAGCGACGGTCCGGCGCACTCGCCAGAGCCGCCGCCGCCATGCCGGTGATGACAAACGGAATCACGCTGACCAGGGCCGAAGCCTGACCCAGCTCCTTGAACGGCAGACCTGCCATGGTGGCCGCCACCAGCGTCCCCGGCCCCATGGAGCCCCAGGGCACCGCGCAAAGGCCCAGCAGGCCGATGAGCACCACCTTGCGCGGCGGCAAGCCGAAGTGCGCGAGCAGCGGTATGCCGATGGTCACACCCACGCCAAAGCCGGTGACCGACTCGGCAAACGGCGTGATGCCATGCACCACCAGCAGCACGGCGCCCGTACCGGTGCCGGCCCTGGCCAGCAGCCAGTCGGCCAGGACCTTCTGCGCTCCCGACGCGCGCAGCACCTCGGACAGCAGCAGCCCGCCCCCCACGATCAGCAGCACCTCCAGCAACACCGGCGCCCAGTGCATGCCCGCGGCCAGCCATGTCGAAGCGGGCTGCGCAAAGGCTGCAGCAATCACCAGTAGCGCCACCGCCACGCCCAGCGCTGCGGCATGCAGCGAGCGCCAGCCCGCCAGCAGGACGGCGATGACGGTGGCCACGGGCAAGGCACTGATAAACATGTACATTGCATTCATCCTCGAAAAATAATTTCCTATACGCAAAATTATTTTCTCATAGGAAAATTTTCAATACAAGAACAGACGCCATGAAAAGGAGCCAGGCTTGAACTCCACCACTGCATCGCAGGCATCGGAGCAGGATGCGCTTTTCGGCGCCGCCGTCCGCGCGCGCCGCGCCCAGCTGGGCATCACACTGGATCAGCTGGCCCAGGCCAGCGGTGTCTCACCGGGCGCGCTGTCGCGCGTGGAACGCGGCCTGCTGGCCACCAGCCTGCGCAATGCCATGGCAATTGCACAAGGTCTGGGCTGCGAGCTTGGCGAGCTGGTGCAAAGCGCACCCAGCGCGCAGATCACGCGCGCCGGCGAGAATCTGCGCTTTGTCGACGAGGCCAGCGGCGTGGAGCGCCTGGCCCTGGCCAGCCCCAGCGCGGGTGTGAACCTCGTGCATTACCGCTTTCCGCCGCATGCGGTCTCCAGCCATTTCGCGGCCCATCGCGCAGGCACGCGCGAGGTCTTTCACGTGCTGGAAGGCAGCATCGAAGTCTTTACCGCCCAGGAGCAGGTGCTGCTGCACGCGGGCGACACGGCCACGCTGGTGGTGGACAGCGAGCACCGGCTGGCCAACGCCTCGGGCCAACCCGCACGCTTGCTGCTGCTGGTGCTGTCGCCGCCGCTCTGAAGCGCTGCCGCCTGTCGCCTCTCAATAGGCGCTGTCGGCCAGCGAGGCCCAGAGGTGCGCTGCCACCAGCGCGCGCCAGGGCTTGAACTGTTCCAGCCAGTCGCTGGCGGCACGCGCATCGGGCTTGTCGCTGCCGTTAAGCAGGCCTATGGCCCGGCGCACTGCCACATCCCCATGCAGGCTACCGTCGGGCCAGCCATAGCCGCGCAGCAAGGTGTAGTTCACCGTCCACGGCCCGATGCCCTTGACCGCCAGCAATTGCGCCGAGGCAGCGGCCACATCCTGCTCCTGCCACTGGCCAGCGGCGCTGCGGGCGGCCCAGTCGTCCAGCGGCAGGCTATCCTCGGCAACGGCCTGGGCCACGGCCAGCAGGGTCTGGGCCTTGGCCTGGGAAAAGCCCGCGCCGCGCAGCACGTCCAGCCCCAAGGCCGCCACGCGCTGAGCATCGGGATAGGCATGCAGCGCCGGCATGCCCCCGTCTTGCGCCAGCGGCTCGCCCGCCAGCGCGATCAGCTTGCGCCGCAGCGAAACGGCTACGGCCACCGTGATCTGCTGACCGGTGATGGCCCAGGTCAGCGCCTCGAAGGGCGTGGGCGAGCCGGGCACATGCAGGCCGGCCTGGCGCGACAGCAGCGCCCCCAGCTCAGGGTGGTCGCCATGCGCCAGTTCCAGCTGGCCGGGCGCGTAAATCAGCCCCAGCATGCGTTTCACCATGGCCTGCAGCGCTGCCCGGTCTGCCTCGGCCGGCTCTGCGTGCGCTGCATGCAAGCTGGCCTGCACCCGTCCGCTCTGCCATTGCAGCTGCAGCAAGGCGGGGCTGTGCTTCCACATGATGGCCTTGTGCAGGCTGCGCGCGCCGGCATCGACCCGCTCGGCCAGTTGCTGCTCGTCGCGATCATGGAAATGCACGAATTCGTCAAAGCGGTAACGCGCGGGCAGGGCAATGGAGACTTCAAGCAGCATGCGGTTTTCTATCACAGCGGGCTGCGCCGGAGCGCGCCAGTGCTTCATTCATGAAATTCATAGCTTGTATCGCCCATCAATCAATGATTTCAGATAGATATCCATCTAAAAACGTTGAGTAGCATGCGATAGCAGCTCTCTTTAAGAGAGCTTGGGTTGGGCCTGCTGGGCCTCGCGCAGCAACAGCGCACGCTTGCGCTCCACGCCCCAGCGATAGCCCGAAATGCTGCCGTCGTTGCGCAGCACACGGTGACAGGGCACGGCCACGGCAATCGGATTGGCCGCCACCGCGCTGGCCACGGCCCGCGTGGCACTTGGCTGGCCCAGATGCCGGGCCAGTTCGCTGTAGCTGACGGTCTGCCCGGCCGGAATGCGCTGCAGCGCCTGCCAGACGCGCTGCTGAAACGCCGTGCCCTGAATATCCAGCGGCAGGGCCAGCCCCAGCCGGGGCTGCTCCATCAGCGCCACCACCTGGGCCACGGTCTGTTCATACCGGGCATCGGCACCGATCAGCTGCGCCGCCGCAAAACGCCGCTGCAGATCGTCGACCAGCGCATGCGGGTCATCGCCCAGCAGCACGCAGCACACGCCCTTGTCGGTGCTGGCCACCAGCAGGCTGCCCAGCGAGCATTCGGCCAGGGCAAAGCGGATGCGCTGGTCCTGGCCGCGCCTGCGATAGGACTGCGGCGCCATGCCCAGCATGGCCGGTGCGTCCTTGTAGAAGCTGCTGCTGGCTTCATAGCCGCTCAGATAGGCCGCATCGGTAACCGACTCGCTGGCCTCCTGCGCCAGCGCATCGCGCACATGCCTGCCGCGATGGGCCTTGGCATAGGCCTTGGGCGTGAGCCCCGTGGCACGCTTGAAGCTGCGGTGCAGCTGCCAGGGGCTGAGCCCCAGCCGCTGGGCCAGCTCATCCAGCGCGGGCATGGGCTCTTCGCTCTCCAGCCAGCGGCAGCACAGGACCATGCGCTCATCGATTGGCGGGTTGGCGGCGGCTGTAGAGGGCAGAGGACTGGACATGGCTTGAATCTCGGCTGAGTGCGTTTTCCGTCACGGGTCTGTGACTGGCCTGAATTTACGCAAAGCTTTGGCAGCTTGCATCCACGTTCTTGCAGGCTTTGCGGGCCCGGATTCGGTTACGCTGCGCGCACCGATCCAACAAACATGATTTCACCATGACGAACGAATCCTCCGGCTGCCCTCTGCATGGCGGCGCCGCCATCGTCCGCGACGAGAAAGCCCAGCTCGACTTCAGCCGCGACATGAGCTATGGCGACTATCTGCATCTGGACCAGATTCTCACGGCCCAGCACCCGCTGTCGCCGGCCCATGACGAGATGCTGTTCATCGTGCAGCACCAGACCAGCGAGCTGTGGATGAAGCTGATGCTGCACGAGGTGCGCGCGGCCACCGCCGCCATTGCCAATGCCTCGGGCACGACCAAGCCCGATGCCTTCAAGATGCTGGCGCGCGTCTCGCGCATCATGGAGCAGCTGGTCAGCGCCTGGACCGTGCTGTCCACCATGACGCCGCCCGAATACTCGGCCATGCGCCCCTATCTGGCCAACTCCAGCGGCTTCCAGAGCTACCAGTACCGCTGCATCGAGTTCGCGCTGGGCAACAAGAACGCGGCCATGCTCCAGCCCCACGCGCATCGCTCGGACCTGCTGGCCCAGGTACAGGCCGCCTACGAATCGCCATCGCTGTACGACGTAGCCCTGCAGCTGCTGGCGCGCGAAGGCATCGCCGTGCCTGCCGACCGCCTGCAGCGCGACTGGACCCAGCCCTATGAAGCCAGCGAGGGCGTCAAGCAGGCATGGATCACCGTCTACCGCGATCCGCACAAGCACTGGGATCTGTACCAGCTGGGCGAAAAGCTGGCCGATATCGAAGACGCCTTCCGTCTCTGGCGCTTCCGCCACCTGACCACGGTGGAGCGCGTCATCGGCTTCAAGCGCGGCACGGGCGGCACCGGCGGCGTGAGCTACCTCAAGAAGATGCTGGACGTGGTACTGTTTCCCGAGATCTGGAGCCTGCGCACCGAGCTGTAAGCGGGCCCGGCCATCGCCACTCAGGCTGCCCCTGCTGCTCTTTCGTGACAGCGCGGGCAGCCTGAATTATTTAGGCTCCGTGCAAAACCTAACATCACAACTAACTGCCCATGCCTTCCGATCACAGCGCCGCCCCGGCTGCGCCGAACCCCAGCCCGAAGCCCGACTCCTCCGCCTGGGCCATGCTGGTCTGCCTGCTCACGGGCTTTGCACTGAGCCAGGCCTTTCGCACGGTCACCTCCATCATCGCCGACGGTCTGCGCACGGACTTTGGCCTCTCCGCGCAGTCACTAGGCTCGTTTGCCGGGCTGTTTGCGCTGTCCTTCGGCGTGGCGCAGCTGCTCATGGGCATAGGCATGGATATCTACGGCCTGCGCCGTACCGTGTTGCTGGCCTTTCCGCTGTCGATTGCGGGCGCCGCGCTGTCCGCACTGGCACCCAGCTATTCCTGGCTGATGCTGGGCCAGTTGCTGATCGGCGTGGGCTGCTCGCCCGCCTTTCTGGCCAGCACCATGTTCATCGCACGCCACTTTCCAGCCGATAAATTTGCCTATCTCTCGGGCATAGGCCTGGGTCTGGGCGGACTGGGCCTGCTGTTCACCGGCACGCCCATGGCCTGGCTGGTGCAGCATCTGGGCTGGCGTGCCGGCTTTGTGCTGCTGGCGGTGCTGAGTGTGTTGTCCTGGCTGCTGATCTTCTTCAAGGTGCACGAGCCCGAACTGCCCGGCGACGCACTGCCCAAGCCCGGTTTCATGCAGGCGCTGCAGGGTTTTGGCAGCCTGCTGCTGCTGCCTCACACCTGGGGTATCGTGCTGCTGGGCATGGTCAGCTATGCCTCGTTTCTCACGGTGCGCGGACTCTGGCTCAGCCCCATGCTGATGGACCGCTACCAGTTCTCCCTGGTCACCACCGGCAACGTGGCCCTGGCCTGCTCCGTCATTTCGCTGTTCGTGCCTTCCATGTTCGGCCGGCTCGATCCGGGACCTGCCAGACGCCGCCAGCGCATCGCACGCTTTGCGCTGCTGATGGCCGGCATTTTTGTGGCCCTGGCCCTGGTCCACCAGTCCGTGGGCAGCGTGGTTCTGCTGATGGCCATGAGCGTGCTGTCGGGCTACGGCACGCTCATCTATGCCGATGTGCGCTCCTCCTACCCGCCGGCCACGACGGGACGCGCCCTGTCCATCTTCACCATGGCCATGTTTCTCGGAGCCGCACTCATGCAGTGGCTGTCGGGTCTGGTCGCAGGGGTTGCGGAGCGCCAGAATGCCGACATCTACCAGGCCGTGATGCTGATGATTGCCGCCATGCTTGGTGGCGGCGTGCTGGCCTACCGGGTCATCAAGCCCTCGCCACTGCTGCTCAAGGCCGATCACTAGAGCACGGCGGGAGCTGCGCCCGCGCTAGAGCGCGTTCTCGTAGAGCCAGGGCACATCCATGATGCGCCCCCCCAGAGCGCGCAGCGACAGATCGCGTCCCCAGCGCAGCGGCCCTGTCGCATGGAAGATGCGGCCATTGCGCAGCGAGCGCTCCTGCACCCTGGCATTGCGCTGCCAGCGATTCAGCGCATAGCGCCGCAGCCGCAGGCTGACGTCCAGATCATGCATGGACAGAGCGCTTTGCAGTTCGGCAGCATCCTCGATGGCCATGCCTGCGCCCTGGGCCAGATAGGGACGCATGGGATGGGCGGCGTCGCCGAGCAAGGCCACCAGACCCTGCGCCATCTGGGCCTGTGACGACAGCGGCTGGCGGTCGGCCACCGGCCACAAGCGCCATTCGCCACCTCCACCCGGCACATGCTGCACCAGATCCTGCAGATAGCCACAAGTGCCCTGAAGCTGCTGCAGCAGGTCGGGCAGATTGGCGGAATGGTCCCATTGATCGAGATCCTCAGGCGCCGGGCCCTGGACGATGATCACCAGATTCTGCAGCTCGCCCCGGCGCACGGGGTACTGAATCGCGTGCAGCTGCGGCCCCAGCCATGCCGTGACCTCGCTGGTGCGCAAGCGCTTGGGCAGATTGGCCTGGTGCACCATGGCACGATAGGCCAGATGCCCTGTCACTCGCGGAGGTCCGTCGCCCAGCATCTGGGCCCGCATGGCACTGCGCACGCCATCGGCTCCGATCAGGGCATCGCCCTCGATGAGCTTTCCCGAGCTGGTGCGGATGGTGACCACGCCGTCCTGCTCGCTGTAGCTGCTTACGGCCTGGTTGAGGTTGAGGTGAACCTCGGCCAGACCCTGCAGGGTCTCCAGCAGGATCCCGTGCAGGTCGGCGCGATGAATGGTGAGATAGCTGGCCCCGTAGCGCTGCACCATATCCACGCCCAGTGGCAAACGGCCCAGCTCCTGCCCTGTCACGGCGCTGCAGGCACGCAAGGCCTGGGGGGACGCCACGACCTGCTGCAAGGATCGCTGCAGCCCCCAGGCCTGAAGACGGCGCACCACATTGGGCCCAAGCTGAATGCCGGCCCCCACTTCCGAAAACTGCGCGGCACGCTCGAACAAACGTACCCCCCAGTCGGCACGTACCGCCCCTATGGCAGCGGCCAGACCACCAATACCGCCACCTGCAATCAACACCTGCTTGTTCATGGACTCTTATTGTGCCGCCTAGTCAGCTGCATCGACGAGAACTCCGATTTGCGCTGCCGCAAACTTTGCCCCATGAAAAAAGCCCGCCAAGGCGGGCTCTTTCAACGTGCGCAAGCAGATCAAATAGCGAACTTTTCACGGTCCTGGTCTGCAATCCACTTTGGCGGCTTGCCGCGGCCGGTCCAAGTCTGACCCGTTGCAGGATCACGATACTTGGGAGCCACCTTGGCGCCAGCATTGGCGGAAGAGCGCGCGCGAGCGGGAGGGAAAACATCTTCAGCAGTCAAGCCGTACTCAGCAATCAGGCCACGAACCTTGCTCACGGCTTCGGCCAGTTCACGCGAACGGGCTTCATTGATTTGCTGTTCCAGCTCTTCTCTCTGCTTCAGGAGTTCCTTGTAAGTGCTCATGATTTGCGCTTCTCGGTTGATTAAAGTGGATTCATTATAAATGCGGGAATTTCAAATTCATCTTTTTCCGAGTAAGCAAAAACCACAATTCAAAATATTTATAAAATGCAACCATGTGTTAATAAATAGCTATTCACTCCGAGGAACCGCCAATATCTTGTCGCTGCCTTGCCCATCCATATCAACGACTTCCAATATCCCTCGCCTGCACCAGACCTTCTCGCGCGGAACGGGCAAATGACCGCTTTCAGCGAGGAATAAACCGGCCAGCGTGTTATGGATGCTATTGTCTTCATCGGGCAATACCCGAATTGCCAGCCTGGCCTTCAATTCGGCGACAGGCATCAGATCAGCCTGGACCCGTCCTCTCTTCGGGTTGCCCAGGCCCTGGCGTCCTCCACTGAGCGAGGCTCTCCAGTAATCGCCTCCCGCAAATCACGCGGCGTCATGATGCCCTGAACCATGCCATATTCATCAACCGCAAACACCATGCGTCCTGTTTTGGCGCGCAGCTGACCGAGCAGAGCTCCATCCCGGTCAGGGCTTCAGGCAAGAATGCAGAAGCCAGCACATGCTCTCTCGGCAAGTTGCCTGATCTCTCGCCCAGCGACAGTAGCCTGGACAGAGTGAGATGCCCAGCACCTCATCCAGCGAACCACGATCTACCGGATACCAGGAATGCCCGCCCATCGCCCTGCCTTCGGCGCAGGCATGCAAGCCTCAGATATCGTCATTCCGCCACCCAATCAATGCATATCGGCGCGGCGGACCATTAAAGATGTGAGATATCCATCGTCTAAATGCAAAACATTGCGCACCATCTGGTGCTCATGTGCCTCAATCCAACCCGCTTGGCGCCCCTCTTCCATACTGGCCCGATTTCCTGCTCGGTCACCGTCGTGCTGGCAGATTCACCAATACTGAGCAAAGTCAAAATGACATGCGTAGAAAATGCCAACAAACGCACAAAGGGCTTTGCCACAGAGGCAACCCAGGCCATAGGTCGCATCGCCAATACCGAAACCGGCTTGGGATGGAGCTGCCCTATACGCGCGGCAAGCAGTTCGTCGAAGATAATCGTTATAAATGTAATAGCAGTTACGACGATAGACGTTGCCGAAATGGCGGAAACCCTTTCCGATATTCCCAGCGATACCCGCCAAACTGCCAGCCCTTCGCTGAAAGCAGCCTTGCCCAAATTCCGTTGGGCAGCCCGATGGAAGTAATCCCCACTTGCACGGACGACAGAAATTGCGTGGGGTTATCGAGCAGTTCCAGCGCACCCTGCGCGCCCTTGTCCCGCCTGCGCCAAAGCCGGCAATCTGGCCTTGCGACTGGAGTCCCATGCCGATTCCGACATTGAAAACACCCCGTTGGACAGCGCCAGCAATGCAATCAGCAGAAAATCCATGACTGTCCATCAGAAAGAAGACCATGGCACTTTACTGTATCGGGGACATTCAGGGCTGCGACGACGCTTTCGAGCGCTTGTTGCAGACCGTGGATTTCTCCGCAAGTCGGGACACACTTTATGTGCTCGGCGACCTTGTCAATCGCGGCCCCAAATCCGCCGAAGTATTACGCCGCTGCATGCAGGCCGGCGATGCCATGCGACCGCTGCTCGGCAATCACGACCTCCATCTGCTGGCCGCAGCCCAGGGTCTGCGCCGGCAAAGCAGGCGCGACACATTGGCCCAGGTTCTGAGCGCACCCGATTGCGATGCCCTGCTGCACTGGCTGCGCCAGCAGCCCCTGGCTCGCCTGCATGTCAATGCCTCGGGCGAGCAATGGCTCATGGTGCATGCCGGCGTGCTGCCCCCATGGAGCGTGCAGGACGTCATGGCCTTGAGCGCCGAAGTCGAGACCGTGCTGCAATCCGCCGGACACGCGCGCTTTCTGCAGAATATGTATGGCAACCAGCCCGATCGCTGGTCCGCCGAGCTGCAAGGCGACGACCGGCTGCGCTGCGTCGTCAACGCCTTTACCCGTCTGCGCTTTTGCAGTGCCGACGGCGTCATGGACTTCGAGAGCGCGGAGTCCGCCGATCAGGCACCTGAAGGCCTGATGCCCTGGTTCGATGTGCCGGGCCGGCTCACCGCCGGTACGCCCATGGCTTTCGGCCACTGGTCCACGCTGGGCCATGTCAACCGGCCCGATCTGATGGCCATGGATACCGGCTGCGTCTGGGGCGGCTGCCTCAGCATGATGAAAATCGGCGAGCGCATGGACGAACGAGAGCTGATACAGCTGCAGTGTCCGCAGGCCCAGGCACCCGGCGCCAAGGGATAGAGCAAAGAAAAACGCCTGCATCCGGCAGGCGTTTTCCTGGGGCAATCACCCAGTGCTCAGGAAGCCACGACAGGCGCTCTGAACAAGGCTGCGACCTTGCGCTTGGGCTTGATGCTCGCGCTCTTGACCGGGGCAACATGCGTGCTGTCCCAGGATGCAGTCTCGCCGGCGCTGCTGGCCTCATAGGGCCTCTCGAAGAATGGGTCCGCATTGGCAGGACGCGGGGCCATGCGCGAAGGACGGTGTGCATAGCCGCCACGGGGCGCTGCATCGAACTCGCGTTCGCGACGTGGGCGATATTCCTCATCGCCGCGGCTGCGCCGTGGGGGGCGCAAGTCCAGCATGGGCGCGGGTTCGACGTCGATCTTCTTCTTGATCAGCTTTTCGATGTCGGCCACATTGCGGCTGTCATGGTCGGTCACCAGCGTCACGGCCAGACCCGATGCGCCGGCGCGACCGGTACGGCCGATGCGGTGCACATAGTCTTCGGCGTTGAAAGGCACGTCGTAGTTGAACACGGCGGGCACATCCTTGATGTCCAGACCGCGCGCGGCCACATCGGTACA
Organism: Comamonas testosteroni TK102; assembly: GCF_000739375.1. Classification (NCBI taxonomy): domain Bacteria; kingdom Pseudomonadati; phylum Pseudomonadota; class Betaproteobacteria; order Burkholderiales; family Comamonadaceae; genus Comamonas; species Comamonas testosteroni. The sequence continues at coordinate 4,568,239 of NZ_CP006704.1, forward strand.
GACCAGCAGATCCACCTCGCCGGCCTTGAAGGCTTCCAGTGCCTTCAGGCGTTCGTCCTGGCTCTTGTCTCCATGCAGTGCGCCGGCGCGCAGACCGTCACGCTCCAGGGCACGCGTCAGGCGCGCACAGCCCAGCTTGCTATTGGAGAAGATGAAGGCCTGGCGAATGTCGCGCTCCTTGAGCACGGAACGAATCGCGTAACGCTTGTCGTCATCCGAGACCTTGTAGAAGCGCTGCTCCACGGTGGAGGCCGTCTCATTGGGTCGGGCCACCTCGATGGTCACCGGATCCTGCAGATAGCTGCCGGCCAGCCGCTTGATCTCCGGCGAGAACGTGGCCGAGAACAGCAGCGTGGTGCGGCTTTTGGGCAGATAGGAGAGGATGCGCTGCAGATCCGGCAGAAAGCCGATATCCAGCATGCGGTCGGCCTCGTCCAGCACTACATATTCCACCTGGTTGAGCACCACATTCTTGGCTTCGATGTGGTCCAGCAGACGACCTGGCGTGGCCACCAGCACCTCGACGCCTTTTTTCAGCTCGAGGGTCTGGGGTTTCATGTCCATGCCACCGAAGACCACGGTGCTGCGCAGCTTGGTGTGCTTGGCGTACAGGGCAATCTGTTGTGCCACCTGATCGGCCAGTTCACGCGTGGGCAGCAGCACCAGGGCACGCACCGGATGGCGGGCAGGCGATGCTGAAGCGTTTTCATGGCGCATCAGGCGCTGCAGCAGGGGCAGGGAGAAAGCCGCCGTCTTGCCAGTGCCGGTCTGGGCTGCGCCCATGACGTCCTTGCCGGTCAATACCACCGGAATGGCCTGCGCCTGAATCGGAGTCATGGACTCATAGCCCATGTCGGCCACTGCGCGTGCCAGGGGCTCAGCCAAGTGAAGATTGGAGAAAGAGCTTGTCATTGAGAGCGCTATTGTCGCACCGAGTGGGTTTTTCGCGTTGGCTTTGTGATTTTCTGCAGACGCAAAGCCTTCGCCCCCTCTGTTTGCGGGCAAAAAAAGCCTTGCCAATATCCCGTGCAATCTATCGGGATAACCCGGATTTTCACATTCTGCCGCTCCAAAAACAAAGGCGTGTGACAAAGCACACGCCTGTCGCCAGGCAGCTGGTGACTCAAAGCGACTGGGCCGAAAAGGTGTCGCAGGCCTTGACGCTGCCGGTCTTGTAGCCCTGGGTGAACCAGCGCACACGCTGGGCGCTGGAGCCATGGGTAAAGCTGTCGGGACGCACCGTGCCCGTGGCTTCACGCTGCAGCTTGTCGTCGCCGATTTGCTGGGCGGCATTCACGGCCGACTCGATATCGCCCTGCTCCAGCCAGCTCTTGGCCTGCTGCGACTTGTTGGCCCAGATGCCGGCCAGACAGTCGGCCTGCAGCTCCAGGCGTACGGACATGGCGTTCTGCTCGCGCTCGCTGACACGACCGCGCATGGCATCCACCTTGCCCGAGATGCCGAGCAGGTTCTGCACATGGTGTCCCACCTCGTGGGCCACCACATAGGCACGCGCGAACTCGCCGGGCGCGCCCAGCTGACGGCTCATGGTGCTGAAGAAGTCCATGTCCAGATAGACCTTGCGGTCACCCGGGCAGTAGAACGGCCCCATGGCCGACTGCCCCGTGCCGCAGGCCGTGGGCGTCACGCCGGTGAACAGCACCAGCTTGGGGTTCTGATACTGGGCACCGCCTTCACGGAAAATCTGGGCCCAGACATCCTCGGTCGAGGCCAGCACCGTGGAGACGAACCTGCCGCCCTGGTCATCTGCTGCGGGACGATGGGCGGGAGCCTGCTGCACCTGGGGCGATCCGCCGCCAGAGAGCACGCCGATGGTGGTCAGCGGATTGATGCCGAACACGCCCCAGCCAATCAGCGCCAGCACCACCGTGCCGATGCCTATGCTGCGGCCACCAATGGGGAAACCACCGCCGCCACCGTCTCCACGGCGGTCTTCGACATTGTCCGACTCGCGGTTACCTTCCCATCTCATGGTGCGTTCTCCTTTGCTGTGTTGCACGCGGCCTGCGCCGGGTGGCGATATTAAGGGCTGGGGCTGCGACCGAAGGTATCAAGCTGTGCTTTTGCCGCACCGGTCAAGCTGCAGTGCAGCATTGTTGACGTTTGGCCAGGTTTTCAGCGGCCGGCAGGCACGGGTATCAGGTTCACGCCCGGCGTTCCCGGTGTGGACTGGGGCTGGTTGCGGGCGACCTGCTCCTCCACCACATCGACCATGCTCAGAAACAGGAAAGCCACTGCCAGCAGGCCGACAACGGCCAGGACGGCCGATGCCCAGAGCCTGGCGGAAGAGGATTTGCGCGGCGTTGCCGCCTGCTGCTGGGTAGGCTCATAGGACGCGGCCGAGCCGCCATCCCGCCAGACAGGCTCGACAGGACCGCGGCTGGAAGGCGCTTGTGTCCAGGTAGGGTCCTTGCGTTGCCCGGAGCGGGAAGAAAAGCCAAACATGAGTGCACAGAATCGATGAATAAGACAGTGGCTATTGTGCGCGCTGCCAGCCCTTGCTCCCGGCGTCTATGCAGCGACCTGCTGTCGGCCAACACCGGGCCGGGCTTGCAATTCTGTAAGCTCGAAGCCCTGTCCGCTGCCCTCATACAACTGCCCATGAATGCCCTGACCCAGCCATCTACAGCGTCTCTCGATGCCAACGCTACTGCCGCACTGCTGCCATGGACCGCCCTGGCCGATGAAATCGAAGCACTTTTGCTCCAGCTGCAAAACAGTGGCGGTGTCACTGTTCCGCCACGCATCGTCATGCCCACGGCTGCGGACAACTGTCTGTTCTGCATGCCGGCCACCGATGGCCAGGTGGCCATGACCAAGCTCATCAGCTTCACGCCCGGCAATGCCCAGGCGGGCAGACCCACCATTCAGGGCGATATCGTGGTCTTTGACGCGGCCACCGGAGAGCGCCAGCTGATTCTGGACGGTCCCACCGTCACGGCCAGACGCACCGCCGCCGTCTCGCTGCTGGCAGCACGCCGTCTGGCCCCCAGGCCTGAAGGCGCACTGCTCATCGTCGGCGCCGGCGTGCAGGGCAGCGCCCATCTGCAGGCCTTTGCCCAGGGCCTGGGCACGCAGGAAGTCTGGATTCACTCGCGCAGCGCCCATAGTGCGCAGCGGCTTGCAGACCAGGCCCGCGACCTGGGTCTGCAGGCACGCATCGCCGATGACCTGGAGGAAGCTGCCCGGCACTGCCCGCTGATCGTGACCTGCACGCCCGCACAGGCCGTGGTGCTGCACGAGGCCGCGCGGCCCGATGCCTTTGTCTGCGCCGTGGGTGCCTTCACTCCCAAAATGGTGGAACTGGCTCCGGCGCTGTGCCAGCGCTTTCTGCGTGAAGGCCAGATCGTCGTCGACACCGAAGATGCGTTGCACGAGGCCGGCGACCTGCTGCAGGCCCGCATTGACGTCAGCACCCTGCCCACACTGGCCACCGTGGTGCAGCACAACTGGTCGCGCCCCACGACCCCTGTGCTCTTCAAATCCTGTGGCTGGGGCGGCTGGGATCTGGCCGCCACACGCCTGGCACGGCGCCAGCATCAGCTGAGCCTCCTCGTTTAAGCAGCTTCCACACGCTCATTTATCAGAAGCATCAATCCATTGATGAATAAGCGCCAGAGCGATTTTTCGTGATTCCCCGCTGATCCCCCTCCCCCCGCCAAAGGCAGCGGCCGACCTTCTGATTTGTCTCTCAGGTGACAAACATCAAAAAAGCGGTTTTAATAATACTCAGATTGAGTATAAATATTTAACAGCACAACTCAGGATGGAGACGATGACGATCAAAACCGTGGAATTCGACCAGCCCGCACCGGGCAGCAGCACCCAGTGCAGCACAGGCCAGGCCTGGGCCAGGGTGCTGCCGCCGCAGGACCGCCAGCAGCAGCGCGAGACGGCACAGCGCATCAAGGCCTTGCTCAGGGAACGCAATGCCGTCATGGTCGCCCACTACTACGTGGACGGCGCACTGCAGGATCTGGCACGCGATACCGGAGGCTGTGTGGGCGACTCGCTGGAGATGGCGCGCTTTGGCGCCAACCACCCGGCCAGGACCCTGATCGTGGCCGGAGTGCGCTTCATGGGCGAGACCGCCAAGATCCTGAGCCCCGAAAAAACCGTGCTCATGCCCGACGGCGATGCCACCTGCTCGCTGGATCTGGGCTGCCCGGCCGACGAATTCAGCCGGTTCTGCGACGCCCATCCCGATCGCACCGTGGTCGTCTATGCCAATACCAGCGCCGCCGTGAAAGCCCGGGCCGACTGGGTGGTCACCTCGTCGGTAGGACAGGACATCGTGGCCGCCCTGCATGCCCGCGGCGAGAAAATCCTCTGGGCGCCCGACCGCCACCTGGGCAGCCATATCCAGCAGCAGACCGGCGCCGACATGCTGCTGTGGCAGGGCAGTTGCGTGGTCCATGACGAATTCAAGGCCGACGAGCTGCAAGCCCTGGCCAACGCCCACCCCGGGGCCGCGATTCTGGTTCACCCCGAATCGCCTGCCGCCGTCACGGCGCTGGCCGATGTGGTGGGCTCCACCACCCAGCTGATTGCCGCCGTGGGCAAGCTGCCCACCGACAGCTTCATCGTCGCCACCGATCAGGGCATTCTTCACGATATGCGCCAGCGCTATCCGGGCAAGCGCTTTCTCGCAGCCCCGACGGCGGGCACGGGCGGCAGCTGCAAAAGCTGCGCCTTCTGCCCCTGGATGGCCATGAACAGCCTGCCCGGCGTGGAGAGGACGCTGCAGCAGGGCAGCGGTGCCATCGAGCTGGATGCGGCGCTGGGCCGGGCCGCCCGCAAGCCCATTCAGCGCATGCTGGACTTCGCGGCGGCACAGCGCCAGCCGGTACGCGCCAGCGGCGAACTGGAACGCGACGCGGCCCTGTTCCAGAACTTCGGTCCGGCCTGAGCGAGGACAAGCACCATGCCCCAATCCCCGACCGGCAGCGATGTGCTCATCATCGGCTGCGGACTGGCCGGCCTGACGCTGGCGCTCAGCCTGCCCAGCAGGCTGCGCATCACCGTGCTCAGCAAAAGCCGTGCCGACGAATGCGCCAGTGCCTGGGCGCAAGGCGGCATTGCCGCCGTGCTGGACCCCGCCGACAGCCTGCAGTCCCATGTGCAGGACACGCTGATCGCCGGAGCCGGTCTCTGTGACGAAGCTGCCGTGCGCCGCATCCTGGAGCAGGGCCCCCAGGCCATCGCCTGGCTGCAAGCCCTGGGCGTGCCCTTCAGCACCGATGCCGAAGGCCGCCTGCACCTGACGCGCGAAGGCGGTCACAGCGCACGGCGCATCGTGCATGCGGCCGACCGCACCGGGCATGCCGTGCACCAGACCTTGCTGCAGGCCTGCCAGCGCCTGAAGCACATCACCTTGCTGCAGCATTGCAGCGCCATGGAACTGCTGCAGGACGCTCAGCAGCGCTGCGTGGGCGCCAGCGTGCGCAATGCCGATGGCCAGCAGCAGAACATGCTGGCCAGCCATACGGTGCTGGCCACGGGCGGCATGGGCCAGATCTACCCCAGCACCACCAACCCGGCCACGGCGACCGGCGACGGCATCGCCATGGCCTGGCGTGCGGGCTGTGTCGTGCGCGACCTGGAGTTCATGCAGTTCCACCCCACGGCCTTGCAGGTGGGCGGCCGGTCCGTGGGCCTGGTCTCGGAAGCGCTGCGCGGCGAAGGCGCCCTGCTGTGCCTGCCGGACCGGCACGGCCAGCCTGGCGAGCGCTTCATGCTGCGCCACGACCCGCGCGCCGAGCTGGCGCCGCGCGATATCGTGGCCCGTGCCATCGATGGCGAAATGCGTGCCCACCAGTTGCCCCATGTGCTGCTGGACATCACGCACCGCAGCCGCGACTGGCTGACCCGGCATTTTCCGGGCGTCATGGCACTGTGCGCGCAGCACGGCATAGACATCGCCACCCAGCCCATTCCTGTCGCGCCCTGCGCCCACTATGCCTGCGGCGGCGTGCAGGCCCATGTGGACGGCCGCACCGCCGTGGCCGGGCTGTGGGCGATTGGCGAGGTGGCCCGCACCGGCCTGCATGGCGCCAATCGACTGGCCAGCAACTCGCTGCTGGAATGCGTGGTCATGGCCAGGTCTGCCGCCCTGCGCATGGCCGAGCAGCCACTGCACAGGCCGGCGGCGATTCATGACAGGCCGCGCAAGTCCGGCAAGAGCCTGAGCGCTGAAAGCCAGCAGGAGATGCGCCAGGCGCTGCAGCAGCTCATGCTGCACAACGTCGGCATCGTGCGCAGCAACCACAGCCTGATTGCGGCGGCCAAGCAACTGGTGCTGTGGCGCGCTCAATGGCGCGGCGCCGACCCAGCACTTCGCAACCAGCTGGCCCTGTGCAGCCTGATGGTGGACGCAGCGCTGCAGCGCCATGCCAGCGTGGGCGCGCACTGCAATCTGGACTGGCCGGCGCTCGAGGCGGCAGCCGCCTGACCCCGCCCTGCAGCCTCCCTGGAAAGCAAAAAGCCCGCTGTATCCGCAGCGGGCTTTTTTGGCGAAGCAACAGGCTTCAGGCCTTGGGCAGGGTCACGCCATGCTGGCCCTGGTACTTGCCGTTGCGGTCCTTGTAGCTGACTTCGCATTGCTCGTCGCCCTGGAAGAACAGCACCTGGGCGCAGCCTTCGCCCGCATAGATCTTGGCCGGCAAAGGCGTGGTGTTGGAGAACTCCAGCGTCACATAGCCTTCCCACTCGGGCTCGAAGGGCGTCACGTTGACGATGATGCCGCAGCGCGCATAAGTGCTCTTGCCCAGGCAGACGGTCAGCACGTCGCGCGGGATGCGGAAGTACTCCACCGTGCGGGCCAGAGCAAAGCTGTTGGGCGGGATGATGCAATAGTCACCCTCGAAGTCGACAAAGCTCTTCTCGTCAAAATTCTTGGGGTCCACCACCGTGCTGTGGATATTCGTGAAGACCTTGAATTCGCGGGCGCAACGGATGTCGTAGCCATAGCTTGAAGTGCCGTAGCTGATGATCTTCTTGCCGTCGACCTGGCGCACCTGGCCAGGCTCGAAAGGCTCGATCATGCCGTGCTGCTCCGCCATCTGACGGATCCATTTGTCGCTCTTGATGCTCATTAGAAGTCCTGTATCGCTTGATTTTTCATAGCGTTGTGCGCTCACAAATCAAGCGCAAGACCGCTATTTTGCTTGAGAAACAATGGTTTGCTCAATCAGGCGGTCATCTCCGAGGATGATCATGGCAAACAGCAGCTCGTCCAGATTGCGCGCCTGGGCCGTCTTGCGCGCCAGCAGCGGCGTGCAGCCGGGGTTGATGACGACCAGATCGGCCTCGCAGCCGGGCTGCAGATTGCCGATCACGCCCTGCAGACCCAGCGCGCGCGCAGCGCCTGCCGTGTGCTGCCACCACAGGTTCTGGGGCGACAGGCTCTGGCCCTGCTTGGCATGGCCCTCGCGCCCCACCACATAGGCGGCCTGCATGGTGCGAAACGGCGAGAAGCTCATGCCGCCACCCACGTCGCTGGCCAGGCCGTAGAGCATGCCGGCCTGGTCGGCCTTGAGGTAGTCGAAATAGCCGCTGGCCAGAAACTGGTTGCTGGTCGGGCTGATGGCCGCTGCCGAGCGCGTGTCGTGCATGAGCTGGCGGTCGGTTTCGTCGAGCCAGATGCTGTGCGCATAGACGGCGCGCTCGCGCATCAGGCCGAAGTCGTCATAGACGGCCAGATAGCTGCGCGCGGCGGGGAACAGCTCCTTGACCCAGGCAATCTCGTCCAGGTTCTCGGCCACATGGGACTGAATCCAGACATCGCCATACCTGGCTGCCAGCTCGCCCGCACCGCGCAGCTGCGCTTCGGTGCTGGTCGGTGCAAAGCGCGGCGTGATCGCATAGCCCAGGCGGTCCACGCCATGCCAGCGCTGGATCAGCGTTTCGGTGTCGATCAGGCCTTGCTCGGTCTCGTCGCGCACGCCATCGGGGCTGTTGCGGTCCTGCAGCACCTTGCCGGCAATCATGCGCATGCTGCGCTTTTGCGCTGCCGTCATGATGGCATCCACCGAGGTCGGATGCGAGGTTGCAAAGGCCAGCGCCGTGGTCACACCGTTGCGCAGCAGCTCGTTCATGAAGAAATCGGCCACGCCATCGGCATATTCGCGATCGTGAAAACGCGACTCGTGCGGGAAGGTGTAGTTCTCCAGCCAGGGCAGCAGCCCAGGGGCCGGCGCGCCGATCACATCGGTCTGCGGGTAGTGGATATGCAGGTCGACAAAGCCCGGTGCCAGCAGCCTGCCGGGCAGGTGAATGACTTGCACGCCTTCGCGCTCGAGATACTGGTCGGCCAGCGCCTGCCAGCTGCCCGCAGCCACCACACGCTGCACGCCCGCGGCATCGGGAGCAATCGCCAGCAAGGCGTCGGAGTCATAAACCGCTTGGCCGTCATCGGCGAAGCGCAGCAGGGCACTACGATAGATTTTCATGGACCAGAGCTTACGCGCCCGCTCTCGCCTGCGGAACACGGCAGCGCTTATAGAGGCTATACGGCTGCGCGCAGGCCAGGGCTTTCGCTATCAATAACAAAGCTTGTTTCGCTTTCCAGTAATTGAATTCAATACCATTTATATCTGAAATCAAGTATCAGAAAGCGATAGAAGCTAGCATTTTTGCTAGTTCGACAGGCCAGAAACCAGCGCCGCAACACCCCCTTCCCGCAGCCGCGCCACTAGGCGGCGCAGCTTCTGGCCACGGCCAGAAAGGCGCGCACCGCGGGCGAGTTCTCGCGCTCGCGGTAGGCCAGCGCCATGTGCACGTTTTCCTTGAAGTCACGCAGCGGCCTGAAGGCCACGCCCGGCTGATTGAGCAGGCGGTTCGACTCGGGCAGCACCACAATGCCATAGCCCGCGGCCGCCAGGCTGGTTGCCGTGACGAAGTCGTTGACGCGATAGGCCTCGCGAGCCGAAAAACCGGCCGTCTCGGCCAGCCGCGCCAACACCTCGGCAAAGCCTTCGCTTTCGTTGATGAACTGCGGCGCAATAAAGGTCTGGCCGCGCAGATCGGCCACGCTGATGGACTCATGGCGTGCCAGAGGGTGGTTCTCGGCCAGCGCCACCATGAAGGGCTCGCTGTGCACGATGACCGCCTTGACCCCCTCGGGGTAGCGACGGCGCGGCCGCAGCAGACCGGCATCGATCTCGCCCTGCTGCAGCGCCTGCAGCTGGCGCGGCGTCTCCATGGCCAGCACCTGCATGTGCACCTGCTCATGGCCGGGGCGGAACTGCGTGAGCATGCGCGCCAGCACACCCGAGGTCACGGACGAGGAGATATAGCCCAGCTTGACATGGCCGCTCATGCCCTGGGCCGCCAGCTGCCCGATCTGCTGGGCCCGCTCCATATGGCGCAGCACGGCCACGGCTTCGTCATAAAGCAGCTCGCCCGCATCGGTCAGCGTGATGGGCTTGCGCTTGTTGCGCTGCAGCAGGCGCACGCCCAGCTGCTGCTCCAGCTGCTGCACCTGCACGCTGACCGCAGATTGGGCCACGCCCAGCTTGTCGGCGGCACGCGAGAAATGCAGCTCCTGGGCCACGGTGACGAAGTGCTCGAGTTGGCGGTAGCTGAGCATGGATTTAATCTGAATTTCTTATCAAAAAATGCATTTAACCCCATAGATCGTATCAAACAAGAAGTGTTCAATCACACCATTCCTGATTGAAGTACCCGCCCACCATGAACGCTACGACCCCCCAGCAACTGATTCAACCTGCCGCCTACGAGATCAGCACTCACCCCGAGCATCCCCGCCTGCTGAAGCTGACCCTGAACGCCGACGCACTGAACGCCTTCCTGGCCGATGTGCGCGATATCGACGTGCAGAACCTCGAGTACGTGCCTTTCATGCGCTTTCATCTGGCGCGCCGCCTGAAGGCCCACATGGGTGACGACTTTGGCGAGACCCTGGTGAACATCATCAAGGACCGCAGGCATGGCGGCTTTGTGCTGGGTCTGGAAGGCGTGAGCCAGGATAGCGACGACTATGTGAAGTTCGGCACCGCCATCGGCCATATCCTGGGCCCGGCCAACCACGACTCCATGTCCAACAAGTACTACGCACGCTTCCTGGTCAAGCACACCGACGCCAGCGACTCCTATCTGCGCCAGGCTTACCGTCTGTTCACCATGCACACCGACGGCACCTTCGTGACCGAGGCCACCGACTGGCTGCTGATGATGAAGTTTGACGAGCGAAACGCCGTGGGCGGCGAGTCGCGCTTTCTGCACCTGGACGACTGGAGCGAGCTGGACCGCTTCGTGCAGGACCCGCTGGGCGCCAGGCCCCTGCTGTACAAAGCCCCCGGCTCCAAGAACGTGAGCGAGCGCGTCGAGCGCCCCGTGTTCTTCCACGGCGAGTTCGGCCTGTCCATCTCCTTCATCGACCAGTTCGTGCAGCCCGCCAACGACGCCGAAGCCGAATACCTGCAGAATCTGTCGGAATCGATGGAAAATTCGTCCGGCACCCGCACCGTCAGTCTGCCCGCCGGCGACCTGGTGGTTCTGAACAACTACTTCTATGTGCACGGCCGCGCACCGTTCGAGCGTAACGAGCAACTGCACCGCGAGCTGATGCGTCAGCGCGGTACATTCGCTCAGTAAACCTTGAACACCTGATGTTTCTGTCACGCCCCCGTGCACCGCAAGTGTGCGGGGGCGCAGCCAGTTAAACCCCTGAATTTCGCTCCCGAAGCGCCCTACCATGGCATCGTCACAAGCCCCTGCTGCAAACGCAGCCTCCGCCCCCAAAGCGCAAGCCGCCTACGGCCAACGCGCAGGGCTTCCCCGTCATCTGCAGAACATCCTGTCGCTGCAGGACTTCGAGGCCGCAGCGCGCAAGCACCTGCCCCGCCCGCTTTACGGCTATGTCTCCGGCGCGGCCGAAGACTGTGTCTCGCTGCAGGCCAACCGTGACAGCTTCCAGCAATACGGCTTCAGCTCCAGGGTCATGGTGGATGTGTCACAACGCCATCAGAAAGTGGAGCTGTTCGGCCAGACCTGGGACTCGCCCTTCGGCGTGGCCCCCGTGGGCATCAGCGCCATCTCGGCCTATCGCGGCGATCTGGTGCTGGCGCAGACGGCGGCTGCCAACCGCATTCCCGCCATCATGAGCGGCACCTCCCTGATCCCCATGGAAGAAGTGGCCAAGGCCGCGCCATCGACCTGGTTCCAGGCCTATCTGCCCGGCGACACCACGCGCATCGACGGCCTGATCGAGCGCATCGAGGCCGCCGGCTTCGGCACCCTGGTCATCACCGTGGACATCCCCGTCTGGGCCAACCGCGAGAACAATGTGCGCACGGGCTTCTCCATGCCGCTGCGTCCCTCGCTGCGCCTGGCCTATGACGGCATCACCCGTCCGCGCTGGATGGTGGGCACCATGCTGCGCACCCTGATCAACCACGGCATGCCGCACTTCGAGAATTCGTTTGCCACGCGCGGCGCGCCTCTGCTGTCGGGCACCGCCATCCGCGATACCACGGGCCGCGACCACCTGAACTGGAAGCACATCGAGCGCATCCGCCAGCGCTGGCAGGGCAACCTCATCATCAAGGGCATCCTCAACGAAGATGATGCCGTGATGGCCGCCGATATCGGCGCGCAAGGCATCGTGGTCTCCAACCACGGCGGCCGTCAGCTCGACGGCGTGGTCGCCCCGCTGCAGATGCTGCCCTATGTGGTGGACCGCGTGGGCCACCGCACGGCCGTGATGATGGACAGCGGCATTCGCCGCGGCAGCGATGTGCTCAAGGCCATGGCCCTGGGCGCGCGTATGGTGTTTCTGGGCCGCCCCTTCATGTACGCAGCCGCAGTTGGCGGTGCACAGGGCGTGGACCATGCCATCACCTTGCTGCGTGACGAGGTGGATCGCAATATGGCCATGCTGGGCGCGACATCCATGGCCGAGATCACCCGCGACTGCCTGCGCGCGACGCGGGGCTGAAACCGGTCAGCCTCTAAGATAGGACGCTTGAACCATAAAAAAGGAGAGCGTCATGCCCATGTTTGTAGACCACTCGCCCCCTGGCGAGTGCATTTTCTGCAAGCTCGTCAAAGGGGAGATTCCATCGGCCAAGGTCTATGAGGACGAGCTGACCATCGCCTTCATGGACATCGGCCAGGCCACGCGAGGCCATGTGCTGGTGGCCAGCAAGCGCCATGCCGTCAATCTGCTGGAGCTGACGCCCGAGGAAGCCGGCGCAGTGATGCAGACGGCCCAGCGCGTGGCGGCCGCGGTGAACAGGGCTTTCGATCCCGACGGCATCAATATCTTCCAGGCCAATGGTGCGCCGGCGGGGCAGACGGTGTTTCACTTTCATCTGCATGTGCTGCCGCGCTTCGAGGGCGATGGCCTGTCCGTGGTCTGGCAGCGCGAGGAACCGGGCTTTGCCGTGCTGGGCGAGCTGGCCGAGAAAATCAAGGCCGAATTGGCGTAAGTCGAATCACCATTAAAAAAAGAGAGCTGCCAGCGCTTGATGGCCAATCGCTGGCAGCTCTTTTTACTTGAAATCCCTGCTTTAGTGGGATTCGGCGCTCCTGATGGCATCCGCCACCTGGGACGGCGTCACATCCCCCTTCTGGCGGCCCCAACGCAGGCGCATATAGTTCACCAGATCGGCCATGTCTTCATGGCTGAGCTGATCGGCAAAGCCGGGCATGGCCTGCATGCGCTCGCCATGGGCCAGATCACGCTCGGGCAGGCCTTCGCGGATCACGCGCACCAGGTTCAGCGGCGTGGGAAACATGGCCGTGGTGTTGGTGTCGAGGCGCAGCGAGGAATGCGGCTGGCCCTGGCCATCGACGCCATGGCAGCCTGCGCACAGACCGAGGTAGACGCGCTCGCCATTGGCCGAGGTCAGGGTCTGAGGCGCTTCGGCAACCGGCGGCCTGGACTCAGGCTTTTCACCCTGCATCAGATAGGCGGCCATGGCCTTGAGGTCGGCCTCCTCCATATGCGCACTCGAATGCTGGAGCACGGGGAACATGCCCATGGTCATCACGCCCTGGGGCGAGAGGCCGGTGCGCAGAAACTGCAGCAGGTCCCGCTCGCTCCAGCCACGCGCGGCCATGGACTTGGGGCGCAGGTCGGGGGCGTAGGCGCCTTCGATCACATTGCCCGCCAGCGACTGCTTGAGGTCCATGGCAAAGCTGCTGGTGCGCGGCGTATGGCATTCGCCGCAGTGACCCAGGGTGTTGACCAGATAGGCGCCGCGATCGAGCGTATTGACAGCCTCGGGGGCGGGCTCGCCCGCAGGGCGCTCCAGCGCATTCCATAGCGCCAGACCGGGACGGATGCTGAACGGAAAGTTCATCTCCGGCGAGCGGTTGGCTACTTCCACGGCGCTCTGGGCCTGCAGCCAGACCCAGAGCGCATCGACATCGGCGCGCGTGATGTCGTGATAGCTGGCGTAGGGCATGGCTGGATAGAGGTTCTTGCGCCCCGGTGCCATGCCGCGCGCCACGGCGCGGTAGAGATCGTCGGCCGACCACTTGCCTATGCCGTGCTCCCTGGAGGGCGAGATATTCGTGCCGTACAAGGTGCCCATGGGCGTGACCATGGCCATGCCTCCGGCCAGCTCGGCCCCCGTGGTGGGCGAGCTGTGGCAGGCCGCGCAGTCGGCAGCGCGAAACACCTGCAGGCCGCGGTCGAACAGCTTCTGCTTCTGCTCGGCGCTGATGTTGGCAAAGTCCACCGTGGCAGGCGGCACGCTGCCGCTTGCACTGCCCGCGATATACATACCGCCCAGCACCACCACAGCTGCGGCGGCAATGCCTGCGGCGATCCTGGTGAATTTGCTGCGTTGAGCCTTATCCATGACGGCTGACCTCCCGCGTGCGCTGGCCCGTGGTCAGGCCCGGCGTGGCCAGAATCAGGTCGCGCACGGCGTGGTAGTAGCGCACATAGCCGGTGCAGCGACAGATATGCTTGTCCAGCGCGGCTTCCACGGCTTCTTCCAAGGCGTCGGCATCCACGGGCCTGGCCTGCAGCTGCTCCATCAGCACGGTGGCCGAGTTCACGAAACCCGGTGTGCAATAGCCGCACTGGAACGAGAAATGCTCGAGAAACGCCTTTTGCACGGCAGAAGCCATGATCCGGCCGGTGTCATCGGTGCGGGCGGCGCCTTCGATGGTGCGCAGGCTTTTGCCATTGAGCCAGGCGACGCCAGTCACGCAGGCCGGCACGGCATGCGGGCCCTTGCCGGGCTCGTCCACGATGATGGTGCAGGCGCGGCACACACCCTGGCCGCAGCCAAGGCGCGTACCGTTCAAGCCCGCATATTCCTGCAGGAACTCGATCATCATCAGATCCTTGGGCAGCTCATGCGGGCCGGTCTTTTGACCGTTGATGGTGGCGGAAAACTGGATACGTTGCTGCATCACAATGCCTTCTTGATTCGTTCCGCGCTCAGCGGCAGTTGATAGAAGCGCTTGCCGGTGGCGTGGGCCACGGCGTTGGCGCAGGCAGCAACGACGGGGATCATCACCACTTCGGCCATGCCCTTGGGCGGGTCGGTGCGCGAGACCGGAGGCAGCACATGACCCTCGGCCGTCCACACCGCCAGCTCGCTGGCGCGCGGCAGGTGGTAGCGGTTGAAGTTCCAGCTGCCGTTGCCGGGGCCGCTCGGCCCCAGGGGCAGCTCTTCGTACAGAGCGTGGCCGATACCCATGGCCACGCCGCCCTGCAACTGGCCAGAGACCAGCTCGGGTACGATCTGCGAGCCGCATTCCAGCCAGGTCTTGTGCCCCAGCAAGCTCACCTTGCCGGTGCCCGTGGATACGGCCAGCTCCACCAGCGTGGCGCAAGGCGCGTAGTACACCGCGCCCGCCGCCAGACGGTGCACCGGCGGATAGCTGACCTTGACGCGCGGCTGGAAGGCATAGCCGGCACTGTCCATCGCGGCCTTATGCGCCGCATCGGCACCATTGCCAAAGCGAACGGACAGCGCATCGATCTCGGCGGCAAAGCGCTTGCCGCCCAGCTCGAACTCGGCACTGGCCCAGGAGCGGCGATTGAAGGTGTGGACGCAGACACCGGTGATCAGACCCAGCTCATGGGCGCGTGCGGCCAGGCGCTCCAGCGTCAAGGGCTCCATGGCTCCGGCCACCAGCTTGCCGTCCTTCCACTCGGCTTCATCGAGCGAGACCGGCATGCCCTGCAGCGGCCCGCCAAACGGGTTGCCCCAGATGGACAGTGCCGCAGGCCACAGACCATGGGCCAGCAACAGCTTGGCGGCCTGGCGCGTGGTGTGGGTGAAGTAGTAGGCCGAGTTGGAGGCTGATTGCGGCGAGGTGAAGCTGGGCACCCAGTACGGGTCCTGCGACTGGCGATCCTCATCGGCCTGGGGCGTGGAGTTGGGTTGCTCCTGCGTGTGCACGGGCATCTCGGGCCATTTCTGCGCCGCAAACTCCACCTCGTCCACAGGGCGGCCGAGAAAGGGCTCTGCCGCCAGCATCTGCGCCGTGGTGGTGCCGGTGCCGATTTCTGCCGTGATGTGCTTCATCTTGAGCTTGCCTTCGGGCGATAGCTCGATCAATGCCAGCGCGGCTTCGCCGGCGGTACCAAAGCTTTTTTGCACCGAGGCAAAACCCACGCCGTAGCGCATGCCGGGATGGGCGGCCTCGTACTCGGCCTTGCGTTGGGCACGGTTCACCCACACCGGATCCTTGGCGGCCAGGGCGAGAATCTCGCCGATGCGCAACTGACCCGCAGGCACGGCGCCCTGGGTGTTGCGCAAACCTGTACGCAGCATGTTCTTCTGGCGCAGCGCGATGGCATCCATGCCGATCTGCTCGGCAATTTCATCGACCAGCATTTCGGTCGGAGCCATGGACTGCAGCGTGCCGTAGCCGCGCACCGACCCCGCCGTGATCTCGCTGCTGGGGAAGACGGCCACCGACAGATCGCTCTTGGGAAAGTAGTACACCGACTGCGAAGAAGCGACACCAAGCGTGCCCACCGAAGGGCTGAAGTTCATGGTGCCGCCGCCATCGCCGCGCATGTCCACCGAGAAGGCCTGGAACTGCCCCTGGGCATCCACGGCAATCGTGGTCTTGAGGTCGAAGGGGTGGCGCTTGAGTGCGAACTGGAAATGCTGCCAGCGGTCCAGCGCCAGGCGCACCGGACGGCCTTGCGCATACAGCGCCGCCAGGCCCACATAGAAAGGAAAGGAGTGATGCTCCTTCTGCCCATAGCCCACGGTGTAGGCGCTCAGATAATCCATTTCCTTGAGCGCAAAGCGGCTGGCCTTGACCATGCCGACCACATGGCCCGCCGTGGCGTAGGGCGCCTGGGTGGCGCCCACCATATGCATCACGCCCCTGCTCTCTTCATACCAGGCCAGACCGTTTTCGGGCTCCAGAGCGGCGGGCTCCATGGACTGGCTGTGGTAGTCGCGGGAAAAGACCTGGGTGCCCTCGGGCGGCTGCTTGAGCAACTGCTGGATCTGGGCCGAATACTGCATGGCCTTGCCATGCTTGGGATCGTCCGCGCCAGGCCATTGCACCTCGGGGCCGGTCAGCTGCGGGCGCACGATACCGTTGTACAGAGGCGCGTACAGATCGGGCTCGTCGTGCTTTTCGGCTCCCATGCGCACATAGCGCGCGGCCACATAGGGCTTGCGCTTGGGTGGTGTGGCGGCTGCGCCCCACTGGAAGATTCCGTCATTGAAACGCAGCAGGCGCACGGCTTCGCGGTAGCGCTCGTAGTCATGCCAGATCCCCATGGCCACGGGCTGGCCCAGCATGGGCGAGACCTGGCCCTTGGGCAAGAAGTAGCTGCCGTAAAAACCCGGCTCGGGCATGTGCACGCCATCGGCCTCGGCGCGCTCGGCGTCCACCAGCACATCGGGGGCAAAGTCCTTGCCCAGCACGGACAGATCCAGACCTTCGTAGATGCGGTCGGCACGCGGAACCATGATCAAAAGCGCATAGGACTGCTTGTCGGGCCAGCCCGCCATGTCGCGCGCGCGCAGGTCGATGGCAAACAGCTTCTGGCCCGTGACCTTGGCCATGCCGTCGCGGCGGTAGCGCAGCCGGCCGCCGTCCATCCAGGCAGCGTCCTGAGCGCTTGCCGGCTCGACCATCTGCGCCAGCGCCTGCTCCAGCGGGCGCACTGCGGCAAGCACTCCCAGGGCGGCTGCGGCCTTCAAAAAGCTGCGCCGGCTCAAATCCGATTTGGGCACATTCATTCTCCAGTGAGCAAACCGAAGCGGCGGCAGGCCAGCACCCCGGTCGCAATTGACTCGCAGCGCTGCCCGACAACCAGGGCAACGCTCGGATATCTGCGCATCGGCCGGCACTGCGGCCGGTCGGTATGGCGATATCGTTTTCAAAAAGAAAATCGATTTGGTATCTGGATTGCTTCAATCTTCTTTATGAACAATTGATGCAAAGTCAAATTAACCAAATCGATTTGGGCAAAGTAAAGTATACAAAAACTTCTGCAATGCCTGCCGCGGGCCTCGCAATGACCGCCCGCACTCTTGAGGAATTCCATGGCCGACACGCCCAGCCAACGCATCACCATCTCCGACGTGGCCCGTCAGGCCGGTGTTTCACGCACCACGGTCTCGCACGCGCTCAATGGCCGCGGTCAGGTCGACCCGGCCACACGCCTGAAGGTGGAGGAAGCTGCGCGCAGCCTCGGCTACCGGCCCAATCGTCATGCGCAGCGCCTGCGCACAGGCGGCGCCAGCATGATTGCGCTGATGTCATCCATGCCATTCACGGTCTCGGGCGGCCCCTCGCGGCTGGGGTTCTTCATGGAAGTGGCAGCTGTCGCTGCCTCGTCGGCGCTTGAACGCGGCCTGGTCATGGCGCTGGTTCCGCCGCACCGACCCGGCCAGACTTCGCTGAACCTGCTCGATATCGACGGCGCACTGGTCATAGAGCCGCAGGCCGGCGACCCCCAGCTGGCAGAGCTGCTGCAGCAGGGCCTGCCGGTGGTGTCCATCGGCCGCCCGGGTGGCGACAATGTCAACGTGCCCTATGTCGATCTGCTGTCGGGTCCGGCCACACAGATGCTGCTCACGCATATGCTGGCGGCCGGAGCCAGGCAGATCGGGCTGGTGGTCGGCGCCTCGGAGCGCACCTCCTACAGCCAGGCCGAGCAGGCCTATGCAGCCATGGCTGCAGGCCATGGCATGCAGCCTGTGGTGTTGCGCATGGACGAAGCCGAGGGCGAGGACGGAGGCCATGCTGCGGCACAGCAGTTGCTGGGCGAACACCCCGAGCTCGATGCACTGCTGGTCATGGTCGATGCCTTTGCCGTGGGCGCTGCCCGCTACGCCCAGCAGGCAGGCCTGCGCATTCCCGAAGACCTGATGCTGGCCACGCGTTACGACGGACTGCGTGCGCGCAGCTGCGAGCCGCCACTGACGGCACTGGACCTGCATCTGGAGGCTATCGCCCAGCAGGCGGTCGATCTGCTGTTCGAGCATCTGCGCGGCGACACCACGCGGCGCATGGCCACCGGACCTATGCCAGCCCTGGCGCTGCGCCGCTCCACGCAAAGAAAGCCCGGTTGAATCACTTCAACCGGGCTTTCAATCGTCGGAACCCAGGCTATCGGCGCTTGTGAAGACGGCTGCTGCGCCGCTCAGCAGTCACTTCGTCAAGCTGCGGCATACTGCCGAAACACTTCGTCAAGGCCTGCAATCCATTCTTGCTTCTGCGCCTCGCTGGCAAAGCTCGCTTCCAGGCTGTTGCGCGCCAGCTGATAGGCCTCGGGCGCGCCCATGCCCGTGGCGGCAAATAGCTGGGTGTAGTTTTCGTTGACATAGCCGCCGAAATAGGCAGGGTCGTCCGAGTTGATCATGACCTTGAGCCCGGCCGCCAGAAGGCGCGGCAGATTGTGATCGGCCAGGTCCTTGATCACGCAGAGCTTGAGATTCGACAACGGGCAGACCGTCAGCGGTATCTGCTCCTTGACCAGCCTCTGCATCAGCAGCGCATCCTGCTCTGACTGCACTCCATGGTCGATGCGCTCCACGTTCAGCACATCCAATGCGCCCCAGATATAGGCGGGCGGCCCCTCCTCTCCCGCATGGGCCACCAGACGCAAGCCCAGTTGCTTGCAGCGTTCAAACACGCGGGCGAACTTCTCGGGCGGATTGCCCAGCTCGCTGCTGTCCAGCCCGACGCCGATAAAGCGATCACGCAGCGGAAGCGCGGCCTCCAGCGTCTGCAGGGCGCTTTCCTCGCTCAGATGGCGCAGAAAGCTCAGGATCAGCGAGGAGGAAATGCCCTGCTCGATCTGAGCGTCGCGGCAGGCTCGATAAAGACCGTTGATGACGGTCTCCATCGCAACGCCCCGCTCGGTATGGGTCTGCGGGTCGAAGAATATTTCCGTGTGCACCACATTGTCGGCCACGGCACGATCCAGATAGGCACGCGCCATGTCGTAGAAATCCTGCTCATGCAGCAGCACGCTGGCACCCGCGTAATAGATGTCCAGAAAGCTCTGCAGGTCGGTGAATGCATAGGCCGCGCGCAGCGCCTCCACGCTGTCATAGGCCAGAGGTATCTGGTTGCGCTGCGCCAGCGCAAAAATCAGTTCGGGCTCCAGCGAGCCCTCGATATGCATATGCAGCTCGGCCTTGGGCATGGCGCGCAGCAGCTCAGGCAGACGGGCAACATCTACGGCAGGCACGGTGTTCATCTTTATTCTCCTTGGCGCTGCGCGCCATTCAATGTCTAGCCTATCAAACAGGCACAGCTCAGGCCATATGGCCAGCCCGACAGGTCTGCGACTTCGGTCTTGCCGCCACGAGCCCCTCGCTCACCCGCATGGACGCCAATGCGGCAAAGCCTCTCAGGCCGGTCTCAGCAGGTTCCGAAGCCTATCGCCTGGGCCTTCAGGAAGCGGCGATAGGCCGACGACATGCGGTCGGCCGCCGAGTGCATTTCCGCGCGCGGATCCAGCGGCAGGGCCTTGGGCAGCTGCGACTCCAGCACAGGCTGGTCCTGCACAAAGATGGTGTGCTGGAAGGTCTGCAACTGCTCGTCGGTCGATTCAAAGTCCGCGACCGCAAGCCGGAACCAGACACGGCTGGTTTCGGGAGTGACGGGGCAGATGAACAGACCGATCTGCTCGCGCCAGCCCTGCTTGGAGCTGCCCTCTTCGGGAATCTTGGTCAGCACGGCGGTGTAAGCAGCGGTCACCTCGTAGGTGTATTCCACCTCGGCCGCCTGGGTGGAATGCAGATTGGACTGGGGTTGCACGGCCTTGCAACCCGTCGCCAGCACGCCGGTGGCGGTGCTCTCCACCTTGTAGGCGGCAATGGCCGTGGCGTCGCGGCTGCCCAGCCAGCCTTCGTGCACAAAGCCGAAGTGGGACATGTCGAGAAAGTTCTCGATGATGCGCGGTGCACTGGCAGCCACATCGTAGGACCCGCAGTTCACCTTGCGCAGATGCTGGTCCGTTTCGGCAGCGAACACGGGCAGCTGACTGTCGGAAGGCTCAAGTCGCACCCAGATCAGGCCATAGGCTTCCTGCACCTCGAAGGCCTGCACGCGCTGCGATGCAGGGGGCGTGAAATCGGGCACGGCGGGCACTTTCACGCATTGGCCTCCCGATGAGAATTGCCAGCCGTGATAAGGGCATTCCAGATGCCCGTTTTCCACACGCCCCATGGACAGGCGTGCACCACGATGGGGGCAGCGGTCCACAAAGGATTGAACCAGTCCCTCCGCATTGCGCCACAGCACCAGCGGCTGTTCCAGCAGCAGCACGGAAAACGGCGCGCTCACCACATCGGAGGATTGGGCAACAGGATGCCAGAGGGTACGTTCAGTCATGGGGATACTCGTCATTATCGAAATACAAAGGGCCGCTCTGCGGCGGCCCTGTCGCTGCAAGTCGTTTCTGGACGACTGTTAACAGCCAACACTACGCGGCAAACCAGGGGTCTGCCTTGAAGACATGCGCCGCAAGCCGCAATCGGAGCGACAAGGCGGCGCGATGCCTGATCGGCAGTGCTTACTTGGCGTCGCCGCCGGGCACTTTGCCTTCCACGCCCTTGACGTAGAAATTGATGCCTTTGAGGAAGCCGTCGTCGGCAACCTTGTCGGCAGCGATCAGCTCCTTGCCGTCCTGGCCGGTGATTGGGCCCTTCCAGATGGTGAATGTACCTTCCTTCAGTCCCTTTTTCACGTCCTCAACCTTTGCCTTGATCTCGGCGGGAATGTCGTCGGCCAGAGAAACAATGTCGATCACGCCTTCCTTGACGCCCCACCAGGTCTGGCGGCTGCTCCACTTGCCGTCCAGTGCGCTGCGCGTGGAGTCGATGTAGTAAGGCGCCCAGTTGATGATGGACGAGCCCAGGTGAGCCTTGGGGCCGTAGGCCGTCATGTCCGAATCCCAGCCGAAGGCACGCTTGCCTTTTTCCTCGGCCGTCTTCAGCACTGCTGGCGAATCGGTGTTCTGGAACAGGATGTCGGCGCCGCCGTTGATCAGGCTGGTTGCAGCTTCGGTTTCCTTGGGAGGGCTGAACCATTCGTTGACCCAGACCACCTTGGTCTTGATCTTGGGATTCACGGACTGGGCACCCAGCGTGAAGCTGTTGATATTGCGGATGACTTCGGGAATCGGCACCGAACCCACCACGCCCAGGGTGTTGGACCTGGTCATGCCGCCAGCAATGATGCCGGCCAGATAGGCGCCTTCGTAAGTGCGGCTGTCATAGGTGCTGACATTGGCGGCGGTCTTGTAGCCGGTGGCGTG
Source organism: Comamonas testosteroni TK102 (assembly GCF_000739375.1). NCBI lineage: Bacteria > Pseudomonadati > Pseudomonadota > Betaproteobacteria > Burkholderiales > Comamonadaceae > Comamonas > Comamonas testosteroni. Next base: position 4,589,999 of record NZ_CP006704.1, read on the forward strand.
TTCCCACTTCACGTCGGCGAACTCGGGGGCCAGCTTCTGGATCACGTCCATATAGCCGAAGGTGGTACCGAACACCAGCTTGTTGCCCTGCGACGCCATGTCGCGCAGCACGCGCTCGGCATCGGCACCTTCGGGCACGCTCTCCACGTAGCTGGTCTTGATCTTGTCACCGAACTCTTTTTCCAGGGCCTTGCGGGCCTGGTCATGGGCAAAGGACCAGCCACCGTCGCCCACCGGGCCGACATAAGCAAAAGCAATCTTCAGAGGTTCCGGAGCAGCGGCGGCAGGTGCGGCAGCGGGGGCAGCAGCTGGCGCCGGTGCTTCTTCCTTCTTGCCGCAGCCCACGAGAGCGGCCGAGGCCACAGCCGTCAGTGCAGCGACCTTGATCAATGAACGCTTGTGCAAATCAGTCATTAAAGTTTCCTTGGAACAAAGAGTGAGGTTTGAAACCGGCAACAGCGCAGTACCTGGGATGCCGGTTACACCTTGGGCAATATATGCATAAACCGAGCCAAATTGCAGCCCGGTATCCTGAAAACGACAGCGCAAAAAGAAAGGCCCCGAGGGGCCTTTGATCGGACGTCGGTCGGACGTCCCGCAGTCAATGCTTATTTGGCGCCGGGCACCTTGCCCTCGATACCGTTCACATAGAAGTTGATGCTGCGCAGCCAGGCGTCGTCCGCCACCTTGCCGGCTTCCAGCAACTCCTTGCCGGTGTTGTCCTTGATGGGACCTGTCCAGACGGCGAAGGAGCCGTCCTTCAGGCCGGCGCGGGCCTTCTCCACCTTGTCCTTGATTTCCTGGGGCACGTCGTCGGCGATCTTCTTCAGATCGATGGCGCCTTCCTTCACGCCCCACCAGAAGTTGCCGGTCTGCCACTTGCCGGCCAGCGTGTCTTCCACCACCTTGCTGTAGTAGGGAGTCCAGTCGATCACGGCAGAGCCCAGATGGGCCTTGGGTGCGAAGCCGCTCATGTCGCCGTCCTTGCCGAAGGCACGGGCACCGCGCTCTTCGGCCGTCTTCAGCACGGCGGGGGAGTTGGTGTTCTGGTACATCACGTCCACGCCACCGTTGATCAGGCTGTTGGCGGCTTCGGATTCCTTGGGAGGAGCGAACCACTCGTTCACCCAGACCACCTTGGCCTTGATCGAGGGATCGATGCTCTGGGCGCCCAGCACAAAGCTGTTGATATTGCGCACCACTTCGGGAATGGGCACCGAAGCCACCACGCCCACGGTCTTGGTCTTGGTCATGGCGCCCGCCACGATACCGGCCAGATAAGCGCCTTCAAAGGTCTTGGTGTCGTAAACCGCCGCGTTGTCGGCCGTCTTGTAGCCGGTGGCGTGTTCGAACTTCACATCCTTGGCGTCAGCGGCGACCTTTTGCACAAAGTCCTGATAGCCGAAGCTGGTGGCAAAGACCAGCTTGTTGCCCTGGCCGATCATGTCACGCATCACACGCTCGGCGTCGGCAGACTCGGGAACGCTCTCGACCATGGAAGTCTCGATCTTGTCGCCGAACTTTTCCTGAATGGCCTTGCGGCCCAGCTCGTGCTGATAGGTCCAGCCGCCGTCGCCGATGGGGCTCACATACATGAAGCCGATCTTGAGCTTGTCGGCAGCAGGTGCTGCCGCAGGTGCGGCGGCAGGCGCTGCAGGAGCCTCTTCCTTCTTGCCGCAAGCGGTCAGCACCGCCATGGAAACAGCCGACAGGCCGATCATCTTGATCAGAGCGCGTTTGCCCAGAGTCGTCATTGGAGTTGTCCTCTCGTTATTTTTGAAAAGCGGATTGCACCACATTTGGGCATCACGCTCCAGGGTAGAAGGGTTTTCCCAGGGAGGCCGGCATATTGGCCCGAATCCAGGTCGGATTACGCGAGATCAGCACCAGCACCACGATGGTGGCCAGATAAGGCAGCATGGACAGAATCTGGCTGGGCACCTGAACCCCCGTGGCCTGCAGGTGGAACTGCAGCATGGTCACTCCGCCAAACAGATAGGCACCCAGCAGGACGCGGGCCGGCCGCCAGGTCGCAAATGTCGTCAGCGCCAGAGCGATCCAGCCTCGGCCCGACACCATGTTCTCCACCCACAGCGGCGTGTAGACCACGGAGATGAAGGCGCCCGCCAGACCGCACATGGCTCCGCCAAACATCACGGCCATCAGACGGATGCGTCGCACGGGGTAGCCCAGGGCATGGGCCGAGGATGGCGACTCGCCGACCGAGCGCAACACCAGGCCCGCACGCGTGCGGTACAGAAACCAGACCATCAGGGTGGCCAGCACGATGGCACCGTATACGAGCGGGTGCAGTGTGAACAAGGCCGGGCCCACGACCGGCAGATCTGCCAGGCCAGGAATCGAGTACTTGGGCAGCTCGGGCAGCTTGGCCTGTACATAGCCCAGGCCCACAAACGCCGAGAAGCCTGCGCCGAACAGCGACAGCGCAAGACCGGTTGCGTACTGGTTGGTGTTGAACCAGATCACCAGCCCGCCAAAGATGGCGGCCAGCAAGGCCCCGGCGATCATGCCCGCGCCAAAGCCCATCCAAGTATTGCCGGTGTGCACGGTAGCGGCAAAACCGGCAATGGCGGCGCAAAGCATCATGCCTTCGGCGCCGAGATTGACGATGCCCGATTTTTCATTGATCAGCAGGCCCAGGGCCGCCAGCGCCAGAACAGTGCCGGCGCTGAGGGTGGAGCCCAGCAGCAGTGCATAGGATTCCATGGATCAGGCTCCCTTCACTGCAGAAATGGCGCCGCCGACCTTTTTCGCCACCCAGCGGATGCGATAGGCCACCAACGTGTCGCAAGCCAGCAGCGCGAACAGCAGCAGTCCCTGGAAGACGCCGGTCAGCGCCTTGGGCAGGCCCAGACGCGACTGCGCCAGCTCGCCACCGATATAAAACATGCTCATGAGAATGGCCGAGAAAATCATGCCCACAGGATGCAGGCGCCCCACAAAGGCCACGATGATGGCCGCAAAGCCGTAGCCAGCGGGCACATAGGGCGTGAGCTGACCCAGGGGGCCTGCGACTTCCAGCGCCCCCGCCAGACCGGCTGTAGCGCCGGAAATCAGCAACGCCGTCCACAGCGCCTTGCGCGAGGAAAAACCGGCATAGCGTGCCGCCGACGGCGCCAGGCCACCGACCTGCAGCGCGAAGCCGGCGCGCGTGCGAAACAGGAATGCCCACAGCAGACCGGCACCCAGCAGCGAGATGATGACGCCGATATTCATGCGCATGCCCTGCACCAGCCGAGGAATCTGCGTGACGCGTTCGAAGCTCTTGGTCTGCGGGAAGTTGTAGCCCATGGGATCCTTCCAGGGACCGTAGACCAGATAGCCCAGCACCAGCGTGGCCACATAAACCAGCATCAGGCTGACCAGAATTTCGTTGGCGTTGAAGCGGTCGCGCAGCAAGGCGACGATGCCCGCCCAGACCATGCCGCCCAGCATGCCGGCGATCAGGATGGCCGGCACGATCCAGGGTCCTGTGGTCTTGTCGGCCAGCAAGGCAATGCCGCCCGCAGCCACCGCACCGATGACGAACTGGCCTTCTGCACCGATATTCCAGACATTGGAGCGAAAGCACACGGCCAGCCCCAGCGCGATCAGCAGCAAAGGCGTGGCCTTCACGGCCAGCTCGCCCAGGGCATAGCCCGATCTGATGGGTTCCCAGAAAAAGGCCTGCAAGCCCTTGACCGGATCCTTGCCCAGCAGTGCGAACAGGCAGACCCCGACCAGCACGGTGATCAGCAATGCCAGAATCGGCGAGCCATAAGTCCAGAATCTGGATGCCTGGGGGCGTTGTTCCAGCTTAAGCATGGGCACCTCCCTGCACCGCCGCCGCACCCCACAGGCCGCTCATCCATTCGCCAATCTGCTGCACCGTGGCAGCCGCTCTATCCACCGAAGGACTCAGGCGGCCCTTGGCCACCACATGCAGGCGGTCACAAATCTCAAACAACTCGTCCAACTCCTCACTGACCACCAGCACGGCGCAACCCTGGTCGCGCAGCTTGAGAATCTCGCCCCGGATCTGCGCCGCAGCCCCCACATCCACCCCCCAGGTGGGCTGAGAGATGATGAGCAGACGCGGCTTGGCATCAATTTCACGACCCACGATGAACTTCTGCAGATTGCCGCCCGAAAGCGACTGCGCGGCCGAGTTCGGACCGCCAGCCTTGACGTTGAAGCGGCCGATGATGTCCCGCGCCTGCGCCTGCAGCGCCGCCATGCGGATCCAGCCGCCCTTGCCCACTGCGGTCTTGCGCGTCAGCAACAGGTTGTGGGCCAGGCCCATGCTGGGCACGGCTCCGCGCCCCAGACGCTCTTCCGGCACGAAATGCAGGCCCATGCCACGGCGCCGACCCGGCCCCATGCGTCCGACGCCCTTGCCCAGCAACTGCACGGCCTCTGCCTCGGAGCGTGTGTCCTCGCCGGACAGCGCATACATCAGCTCCTTCTGGCCGTTGCCGGAGACGCCTGCAATACCGACGACTTCGCCCGCACGCACCTGCAGCGCAATGCTCTGCAGATCGACACCGAAAGGGTCCTGGCTCCTGAGCGACAGCCCCTGCACGCGCAGCACGGTATCGCCGGTATTCGCCGTGCGGTGCTCCAGCTCCGGCGGCTCCGAGCCGATCATCATGCGCGACAGCGAAGCATTGGTCTCGTTGGCCGGATTGCACTCCCCCGTCACCACGCCGCCGCGCAGCACCGTACAGGCCGTGCACAGCGAGCGGATTTCATGCAACTTGTGGCTGATATAGAGGATGGAGCAGCCTTGCGCAGCCAGGCGGCGCAGCACCACAAACAGCATCTCCACCGCCTGGGGCGTGAGCACCGAGGTGGGCTCGTCCAGAATCAGCACCCGGGGATTGGTCAGCAGGGCACGGATGATTTCCACACGCTGCATTTCGCCGACGGAAAGCGTGTGCACGGGGCGATGCGGATCCACCTCCAGCCCGTAATCGCGAGCCGTGGCCTGAATGTTCTCGATCACCTTGGCCAGTGCAATGCTCTTGTCCAGGCCCAGCCAGACGTTCTCCGCCACGGTCAGCGTGTCGAACAGACTGAAATGCTGGAACACCATGGCAATACCCAGTGCCCGGGCTTCCTGCGGATTGCGGATCTGCACCAGCTTGCCGTCGACCAGGATGGCGCCCTCGTCAGGCTTGACCGCACCATAGATGATCTTCATCAGCGTGGACTTGCCAGCGCCGTTTTCGCCCAGGATGGCGTGGATCTCGCCGGGCTTAACTTTCAGCGATACCTTGCTATTCGCAACCACAGCCGGGTACCGCTTGGTAATACCCTCCAACTGCAAACGCGCAGGCGCACTCGCAGAGGGGGAATGTGTCGGGGGGGGATTCATCGCTGGATTGTCTCTCAATTCAAATAACAAATTGACTCAAACAGGCTCTATGCGCTGAACAGGAATACGATACAAGCTATTGATTTCGCAGCGTTAGTGCAACATTGCGAACCACCTCTCGCAGCCAGCGTGTGGCGGCACCAGCATGTGAACGCGCATGCCAGAGCTGGTAATAGACCAACGGGGGGAATTCCACAGGGCAAGGCAATATGGCCAGGGACAGACGTTCACTGAAACGCTCGCAGAACAATCTGCCCGAGGTCATGACAAGCAAGCTTGATGCCACCATGTCGGGTATCAGACTGAAATGCGCGCAGCGTGCCACCACCTGGCGACTCAGGCCCATGCCCGCCAACTGTTCGTCTATCACGCCCAGGGCACCGGGATAGGCCGGTGTAGGCGCAATGTGCTCGGCCTCCAGCCATTGCTGTATATCCCAGCCCCTGCGCACTGCCGGATGCTTGGGACTGACCAGGCAGACCACCTCGTCCTCGAACAGCTTGGCCATGTGCAGACCTTCCGGAGGCTGCGGCCAGTTGCCGATGACCACATCGATCTCGCCATCGGCCAGTTGCCCCTCGTAATGCGCCTCGGCGCTCAGCGGCAGAAAGTCCACCGGACAATGCGGGGCCTGCGCTTTCATGGCCGACATCAGCCGCGGCAGGAACTGGGGATCCAGATAGTCACTGGCCGCAATGCGGAAAGTACGCGTCGAGGTACGCGGGTCAAAATGCCGCGCATCGCTGAACAGTCCTTCGGCGGCACGCAGAATGTCTGCCGAAGGCTGGACCATGCGCAGACCCACATCGGTAGGCTGCATCTGTGCCCCTGACCGCACCAGCAGAGGATCGCCCGCCAGTTCGCGCAGACGCCGCAAGGCGGCCGACACCGCCGGCTGGTGCATGCCCAGCCGCAGGGCCGCCCTGGAGACGCTGCGCTCCGTCAGCACCGTGTGCAGCACCCTGATCAGGTGCAAATCTATCTTGTCGAACAAGGTCTGGTCGCGCATAGGTCACGGCCATCCGGGCACTTGGCACGGCCAGCCTCATCCATTTTGTATACAAAGCAGCCGCAGAGCGTAACTCAGTCAGCCCCTTTGAGCAGCCAAGGGATTGCCCTCTAAGCCGTCATATCTGCCTTGAATTCGGCATGCTCAATCCGGCTCAGACCGCCGCCGTCATCACTTCCACGCGGTTGCGCCCTTTGCGCTTGGCGGCATAGCAGGCCATGTCGGCCCCCTTGAAGGCGCTGGCCGCAGTGTGGTAGCTGGCATCCAGCAGCAACATGCCGATGCTGGCACTCAACATATAGCGCTGACCCTGGTAGGAGCCCTCCCAGTCCTGGATGGCCATGCACAGCAGTTGCGCATGGCGCATTCCTTCTTCCCGGCTGATTCCGGCCATGAGAATCGCAAATTCATCGCCCCCCACCCTGGCGACCCAGCCATGGGGGCGCACCGTGGACTCGATCAACCGGGCGATATGACCGAGCACCTCGTCGCCCACCTCGCGCCCTCCCTGACGATTGACCTGGGAAAAGTGGTCCAGATCCACATACAGCACGATGCCATGCACCATGGGTTCGCTCTGGGAGCGCGAGATCGCATTCGCTCGCCCCATGCTTTCCAGATAGTCGCGGCTCGTATATTCCTGCAGCCATTCCTTGAGCCGCAAGGCGAAAGCCGTGCGGTTGGGCAGGCGCGTCAAGGGATCGTGCATGGCTTTCCAGCTCGATTGCTCGCGCAACTGGCGCTGAGTGGTCACATCCTCGAGCTCCCAGACCAGATATTGGCCATCCAGCGCCTTTCCCGACTGTTCCCAGGCCCGGTGCATGCGCAGCATGCTCTGGCCGTGAATTCGCACCCATATCGGCCTTGAATCTTTGCGCATCAGGCAGACTTCGCCATCAAACTGTCCGTAGGTATCCAGTGCACGCCGGACCCGCCCCATCAAATCCTCATAGTCGGCCTCGCTGGCACACAAGTCACGCACGGCCAGGCCCTGCATTTCCCGAGGCTGATAGCCCAATACCCTGGCGGCCTGCATGCCCACACGCTGCACCGTGGAGCCATGCGTCACGATCAGCCCCACAGGGGCATAGTCCATCAAGGTCTGCAGCTGCATCTGCAGTTCACGCTCCTGCTCGCCATGCGCCTCGTATCCGCCACCCAGGGCCTGCAAGGCAGAGCGCAGAGTCTGGGCCTCTCCCCAGTCATGATCGGACAGGCCATGCCACCAGTTGGCGCCCCGGGTGGCCGAATCCATCTCCAGCATCAAGCCGCGTCGGGAAGCCCGCTCTGCCGAGCGAAACAAGGCCGTCAACGGATAGGCGATCAGGCAAAGCACCACACCCAGCAGTCCGGCCAATGCCAGCAAGGCCGTGGCCAGCCAGCCCATCATCCTGGCCGAGACTCCGGGCACCCATTCCTGGACATCGCTGACCTTCAGCAAAGTCCATTGCGCCCAGGGCAAAGGCATGGCGCTCCAGAGCTGGTTGTTTCTCTGCTCGCTGACCGCACCGGCCTGCGCCATCTTGAGCCAGGCCCGATCGATTCCGCCCGGCAGCACGGCATCGCCCGCAGCGACCGGCAATTGCCACTGTCCCTTGCTGCTGAAAGCCAGCGGACGCAGATCGCGATCAATCAGCAGCAACTGACCACCCGCTTCGGCAGAAGTGGATTCCAGCGAAAACAAAACCGACAAGGGTGCCCGGTAGCTGCCGCCAAGAACCCCCTGCAGCCTGCCTTGCAGATCGCGCACCGGCACCACGTTCTGAAACTCCAGCTGCAGCCCTGCATCACCGGGACGCACCCAGGCCTGAGTAATGGGCTTGCCCTCTGCCAGCGAGCGCTTGAGCACTTCGCGCAGCGGCTCGTCGAGCTGCTCTGCGGAAAGCGCCTGCTCCTGGCGCAGATTGACCAGCAACTGCCCCTTGCCATTGGCAAGCTGGATCTGCTCGTACTGCTGCGCCATGGATGCGGGCTGCCTGAGCAAGGCCTCCAGAGACTCCTGGGAGTCGTGCATATGCCCCGCCAGCACAGCGGACAGAGCATGCAAGGGCTTTTGCTGCTGTTCGACCCTGAAGGCCAGCGAACGCGCCGCGTACTCCAATGCCTTGGTCTGCGCCGGCAAGGCTCCATCCGTGACGGCCCGGCGCAGGGAGTAGGCCACCCAACCCGCAGCGCCGGTGCCGGCCAGCAGCACAGCGATCATGGCAACCAGCACCATGCTGCGCAGCATGGGCCCGGGCCCTCTGCGTACCCGGCCAGCATCTGCTACGGCAGCAGCCTCCTCTGGCTGCGGCGGCGCAACCCAGGGCGGCTCTGATGGCAGTGAGAGGACAGCATCTGACATGGGCCTCAATATAGAGAGCCGATGTCTGCAACCCAACGAGAGGAAACCCCGGAGGTTGTCGATAAATGCTACGCCGAGCGACTCCAGTCAGCGCATTGCCAGACGTTGCGGGGCCCAGGGGCCCGGCCCGGTATTTACCCCAGCGCCAGCACTTCCAGAGCGCCCGGCCTGGGCAATTCAATGACATTGCCCCGCCCGGCAATCAGACCATGCTCCCGCAACTGCCTGAGCACGCGCGAGAAGGTTTCCGGTGCAATCCCCAGCTGGGCGGCAATCATGCGTTTGCGCGCCTTGAGGGTGACACGCAAGCCAATGCCGTTTCCAGCCGGACTGGCATGGCTCAGCAACCACTGGGCACAGCGGGCTTCTGCATCCTGCGACAGACGACTGACCGCCAGATCGGTCTGCGAGCAATAGGCCTTGGCCATATCCCTGAGCAGGTATTGCACGGCCGGGGCCAGCTCCGCCACAGCACCGAGAAAGCGCGCCAGAGGAATGATGTAGATGCGCCCTGCGGTCTGTGCCTGCATATCGAGGCAGGAAGGGCGATCCTGCAGTGCAAAAGCCGCGTCCAGCCAAGCCGGCCCTTCCACCTGTCCGAGGTGATGGCGCATGGCTGAATCCTGTCCCACACCCAGCATCACGCTGCCGCTTTCCAGGTACAGCACCGAATCGAGGGATTTACGACGTTGCCTGAGCCAGTAGCCTGGAGCAAAGCTCTCGGGCTGCCCAAACGTGGAAGCGATTTGCGACATGGAGGGCATGGTGAACATAGGCTGCACTGTGCCGGTCTTTTCGCCGATTCATGTTGAGCCACGTCAACAAGGCATGGTAAGCAACAAAAAAGCCGCAGTGAAAACTGCGGCTTTTGCGCTTCACAAGCCCATACTCAGTTCACGGCGGCGCCGGACTCGTACCAGGTCTTGATCAGATTGCGCTCGTCCTCGGACAGTGCGCCAGGGTTGCCGAAAGGCATTTTCTTCAGCTGCACCACCTGTTGGTAGATTTGCTGAGCGTGCGACTTCACAGCGTCGGGCGAGTCCAGACGGACAGCCTTTTGCTGGATGGCCGTGCCGTGGCAGACCACGCAGTGCTGCTGGAAGATGGCATTGACCTTGGCGAAGCCTTCGCCACCAGCGGCAGCTGGTGCTGCGGCTGCAGGTGCCGTGGCTGCGCCTTCGGCGGCGGGAGCTGCTGGCTCGGCAGTGGCAGCGGGCGCTGCGGGAGCAGCAGTCGCGGCCGGAGCAGGAGCGGCAGGCGCTGCAGCAACGGGAGCGGGCACGGGCTTGAGCCAGACGAAAACGGCCAGCAGAGCAGCCACGCCCACAGCAGCGTAAGGCCAGGGGTGGTTGTTGCGGCCCAGCTTGTAACCGTGGCGCATCACGAAGAACTGGCGAATGGCAGCGCCGGCAAACATCATGCCGATCAGCACCAGCCAGTTCATCTTGTGGCTATACAGCCAGCCGTAGTGGTTGGACAGCATGGCGAACAGCACCGGCAGCGTGAAATACGTGTTGTGCACGCTGCGCTGCTTGGCACGTTGGCCGTGACGCGGGTCCACGGGCTCGCCAGCCTTCAGGGATGCCACCACCTTGCGCTGGCCAGGAATGATCCAGAAGAACACGTTGGCGCTCATGGAGGTCGCGATCATCGCGCCCATCAGCAGGAAGGCAGCCTGGCCGGGGAAGATGTGGCAGGCCAGATAGGCTGCGATACACACCAGCACCAGAACCATGGCGCCGACCGTGGCATCGCCATTCTTCTTCTGACCGAAGGTGCGGCAGATGAAGTCATACAGCAGCCAGAAGACCACCAGGAAGCCCAGAGCCGAAGCCACTGCAGCGCCGGTGCTCATGGCATTGGGGTCGCCGGGAGTGACCAGATAGATGTTGGCGTTCCAGAGGTAGGAGACCGTCAGCAGGGCAAAACCGGACAGCCACGTGGTGTAGCTTTCCCAGTAGAACCAGTGCAGGTGATCCGGCATCTTGGGAGGAGACACATTGAACTTCACGGGGTGGTAGAAACCGCCACCGTGCACAGCCCAGAGTTCGCCGTTGACGCCCTGCTTTTTCAGGTCATCATCCACGGGCGGCGTCAAGCTGCTGTCCAGGAACACAAAGTAGAAGGAGGAACCGACCCAGGCGATCGCGGTAATGACGTGGAGCCACCGCAACAGCAGGCCGGCCCAGTCGAGAATGTAGCTTTCCATAGCTCTGAACCTTGGCAGCGTGGGGCTGCCGAACAACCTGCTCACCACTGCGGGCGCTCTGAGCAGAAGAAAAGGCCGCGCTCCCGGACGTTACACACGGGGCACCGCTGCGACCATTCTGTCGACCGAAAGTGTATGCAATTTTTGCTGCTACAACTCTCGAATTCGGGATAAACCACCCTAGAGATTTCCCTAGTACGAGAGTCATGAGCAAGTATCGGGCCTGCTTTTTAGGGCATGCAACCGGCTACCTGCATGCCCAATGCACCAAATCAGGGCACACCCCGCACCATCAGCTCGCAGGCAGGCGCTGCAGCAGCTGTGCCGCCACCGCGACCGCAATCACCTCGGGCTCCTTGCCGGTAATGCCCGGCACGCCGATCGGGCAGGTGATGTGAGCCAGCTCCTCGTCGCTGAAGCCCCGGCTGCGCAAGCGGCTGCTGAAGCTGGCCCACTTGGTCTTGCTGCCGATCAGCCCCACAAAAGGCAGGTCTCCTCGCTCGCGCTGGCGCAACAGGCATTGGGCCACCACTTCCAGGTCCTCAGCATGGCTGAAGCTCATGCTCAGCACCTGCGACTGCGGCGGCAGCTGCGCCACTGCGGCCTGGACCGGATCGGAATGCTCGCACTGCACGCCAATCTGCTCCTGCACGGGAAAGACTGCATCGCGGCTGTCCACCCAGATCACCCGATACGGCAGGCTGCGCAGAATGCGCACCAGCGCATGCCCCACATGGCCCGCACCGAACAAGGCCACGCATTGCGAGGGCTCTGGCATCAAGGCCCGCAGACGCTGGGCATCGCGGGCCTCAAACCATTCGAAGTGCAGCTCCAGAGCACCGCCACAGCATTGGCCCAGGCTGGGGCCAAGCGCATAGCGCTGGACATGCTCGCGCGAGGCGGCGCAATCCTCGTCCCACTGCACCAGCAACTGGCGCGCCAGAGCAATGGCCTGCCATTCCAGATGGCCCCCGCCTATCGTCCCCATCACCTCATCGGCAAACACAGCCATCCAGGCCCCCTCCTCACGGGGCACGGAGCCACGGGTGGCCTGCACCTGCACCCGGCACAGCGGCTGCTGCGCCAGACGGTTCAAGATTCCTTGCTGTGTTTCGCTCCACATGACTGAACGCCGATTGCTTTGATGACCGATATTCATGCATTTTCCGGTCCGCAATAGACAAGCAAGCGTATGAGCACCTTAATCGGATGCATATCCGGGCCCTGTCTGACGAGTGGTTGCAGATTTTTCACGGGGAGGCATCAGAATTCAGCCCCAAGGCTGCGGCCCCCACCCATTTACGGCTACGCTTGGCGTCATGTCCGAAACCCACGACCCCTCCCGCGCCAAACCAGTCCGCCGCCCCATGAACTGGCTGCGGGCCGGGATGATGGCTGCCGTTGCCGCAGTGCTGACCGCCTGCCAGATCGCGCCTCAAAGCCCATCCATAGGCACGACGCCTGCCGACAAGGCCAGCCCAAGCTATCGCAAGCAGGCCGCCCAGCATCTGTACGAGCGCAACTCGGGCCGCATCTACAAGGGCATGCTGCCGCCCATGCTGTATGCAATCGGCGTGTTGCAGGTCCAGCTCGACGGCCAGGGCCGTGTGAAAAACCTGCACTGGATGCGCAAGCCCAGTCACGCTCCCGAAGTGGTGGCCGAAATCGAGCGGGCCGTGCGCTCCGCCGCGCCCTTTCCTGCGCCGGGTCGCAGCGTGACCTATACCGACACCTGGCTGTGGGACAAGTCGGGACGTTTCCAGCTCGACACCTTGACCGAAGGTCAGCTGGGCGAGTAACCCCACATATCAAGCGGCCCGCTCAAACAGCGGGCCGAAGTGCCGGCGCTGCGCCGGCTGCTCTCCTGGTTCAGGACGCCAAGAATCACCCGGCCATCGCAGCGCTGCGGTCCCGGCGCGAGAACAGCGAGATAAGTACCGGGAAGACGATCAGCACCAGCAGCGGCGCCATGCTGATGCCACCGACCACCACCAGTGCCAGCGGGCGCTGTACCTGTGAACCGATGGCCGTCGAGAAGGCTGCCGGAAGCAGCCCCACGGCGGCCGCCAGGCAGGTCATCATCACGGGACGGAAGCGCACCTCGCAGGCCTCGAGCACCGCAGCCGAGCGCTCCCGCCCGCGCGCCATCAGCTGGTTGAAGTACGACAGCAGGATGATGCCTTCCATCACCGCGATACCAAAGAGCGCGATGAAGCCAATCGCCGCCGAGACACTGAAGGGCGTGCCCGTGACGAACAGCGCAAACACACCGCCCACCATGGCCATGGGTATCACGCTCAGGCCCAGCATCGTGTCCGTGAACGAGGCGAAAGTGGCATACAGCAGCAGCGCAATCAGGACCAGCGTCACCGGCACGATCACGGTCAGACGATCGATGGCGTCCTGCAGATTGCCGAACTGGCCGGCCCATTCCAGCCGATAGCCCGGTGGCAGCTTCAGCTTGGCGATGCGCTCCTGCGCCTCGTGGATGGCACCGCCCAGGTCGCGGTCGCGCACGCTGAACTTGATGGGAATGTAGCGCTGCTGGCCTTCGCGGTAGATGAAAGCCGGACCCGAGACCAGTTCCACCTTGGCGATCTCGCTCAGAGGGATCTGATGCACACGGCCGGACTCTTCGTCCTTGGCGCCCACGGTCAGGCGCTTGATGGCCTCGATGTCGTTGCGGTACTCGGCCGCCAGTCGCACCCGGATCGGGAAGAAGCGGTCGCTGCCTCGCTCGAACAGATTGCCCGCTTCAGTGCCGCCTATGGCCGCCTCGATTGCGGTATTGACGTCCCCGGTGCTCAGGCCATGGCGGCCCGCTGCCAGCCGGTCCACCTGGATATTGAGCGTGGGCTGGCCGAGCAGCGTATACACACTCAGGTCAGTGATCCCCGGAACCTCGCTCATCACCTCCTTGATCTGCTCCGAAGTCGCCTTGAGCTGATCCAGGTCGTAGCCGAACACCTTGACCGTGTTCTCGCCCTTCACGCCCGATATCGACTCGGCCACGTTGTCCTGCAGGTACTGGGAGAAATTGAACTCCACGCCGGGGAACTCCTCCTCCAGCTGCGCCCCCAGTTCGCGGATCAGGCGCGGCTTGTCCATGCCGGGACGCCAGTGCGCCCGGGCCAGCAAGGGCACATTGAACTCGGCGTTGAAGAAGCCGTTGGAGTCCGTGCCGTCATCGGTGCGGCCTTGTTGCGAGACCACGGTGTCGACCTCGGGAAGCGCCGAGATCATGCGGCGGATACGGTTCACCGTGTCATTGCCGGCCTCCAGCGAAATCGAAGACGGCATGGTGGCGCGCACCCACAGATTGCCCTCCTCCAGCGTCGGCAGAAATTCCAGACCCAGCCCACGGATACCGATCAGCGAGGCCAGCACCAGCACGGCAGCCCCGGCCACCGTGGTGAACTTGTTCGCCATGGCAGCGCGCAGCGCCGGAAGGTAGATGCAGCGCAGCTTGCGCACAAACCAGGTTTCGCGGTGCTCGGCGTTCTCCGACAGCAGCAATGCGCTCAGCGCCGGAGCCACCGTGAAGGTGGCGATCAGGCCGCCGGCCAGTGCATAGGCATAGGTTTGCGCCATGGGCCCGAAGATATGGCCTTCCACGCCGCTGAGCGTGAACAAGGGCAGGAAGCCGGCCAGGATGATGATGGCTGCGAACATGATGGGCTTGCTTACCTCGGTCGAGGCGCGGTAGATAGCAGCCAGCTTGCCGGTAAAGCCGGCGGGCACGGGCGCCAGCGGTGCCTGCGAGTCTCCATGCTCGCCATTGTTCGCATGGCCCGATAGATGCCGGAAGATGTTCTCCACGATGATCACCGTGGCATCGATGATCAACCCGAAGTCGATCGCCCCCAGCGACAGCAGATTGGCCGACTCGCCTCTGAGCACCATGATTGCGATGGCAAAGAAGAAGGCGAACGGAATGGCCGACGCGACCACCACGGCACTGCGCAGATCGCCCAGGAACAACCACTGCACGCCGAACACCAGCAGCACACCGAACAGGATGTTGAACAGCACCGTCTTGGTGGTGATTGCGATCAGCTCGCTGCGGTCGTAGATGCGCTCGATGCGCACGCCTGGCGGCAGCAGGTCGGACGCATTGATGCGTTCCACCTCGGCTTTCACGCGAGCCATGACCGGCGTGCTTTTCTCGCCGCGGCGCATCAGCACCGTGCCTTGCACGATGTCGTCGTTGTCGTCACGCCCTGCAATACCGAGACGCGGAAGCTGGCTGACCTTGACCTCGCCGATGTCGCTCACCCGCACCGGATTGCCGTTCGACTGCGTGAGCAGCGTGTTGCGGATGTCGTCGATATGCTGGATCAGGCCCACGCCGCGCACCACGGCCGACTGCTGGCCCACGTTGACGGTCTGGCCTCCCACGTTGACATTGCTGTCATTGAGTTTTTCCACCAGCTCCGGCATCGTCAGGCCGAAGGCCGCCAGCTTGCTGGTGTCGACCTGGACTTCGAAAACCTTGGTCTTGCCGCCCCAGCTCGACACGTCCAGCACGCCGGGCACGGCGCGAAAACGCCGCTCGACCACCCAGTCCTGCAGCGTGCGCAGATCGAGCACGCTGTAGCCGGGAGGGCCCACGAGCTGATAGCGGTACACCTCGCCAATCGGGCTCCAGGGCGAGATTTCGGGCTGCACGCCGTTTTGCAGCGGCGGCAGCTGGGCCAGCAGGTTCAGCACTTTCTGCAGTGCTTCCTCGTAGGTCAGGTCATAGGTGAACTGCAGACGCACGTCGGACAGGCCGAACAGCGAGATCGAGCGGATGGCGCTCAAATGCTGGGCCGTGGTCAGCCCGGTCTCGACCGGAATGGTGATGTAGCGTTCGATATCCTCGGCCGACTGGCCTTCGTTCTGCGTAATGACCTGCACGGCAGGCGGCACAGGGTCCGGGTAGGCCTCGATGTTGAGATTGGTGAAGGCAATCACGCCCACTCCCAGCAACACCAGGAACATGGCGATGACCAGACCCCGCAACTGCAGGACCGATTTGATGAGTGCGTGGATCATGGCTTACTTGTTGTCTCTTGCAGAAGCCAGGGCGGCTGCGCGGTCGATGAACAGGCTGCCCGCGGTGATGACCTGGTTGTCGGGCTGAAGCCCATCGAGCACCTGCATCCAGTCTCCATTGACCAGACCGGCCTTGAAGCTGCGCAGCTCGGCGCTGCCGTCGGCGTTCATGATCCAGACACGGGTGGCATCGCCCTCGTGGATCACGGCCTCGCGCGGCACGGCCAGGCTGGGCGCGGTTTCTCCGGTCAGGATGCGCACCTGCGCGAACATTTCGGGCTTGAGCAGGCCGTCGCGGTTGTCCACCACGGCGCGCACGAGCAGGCGGCGGCTGTCTCCGTCCAGCGCGGAGCCCACATAGCTGACCTTGGCATTGAAGGTCTGCCCGGGCAGCGTCAGCACCGTGAAGTCCACGGGCTGCTGCAGGCGAACGGCTGCAGCATCGCTTTCGCGCACAAAGGCCAGCAACCAGATCTTGGAGATGTCGCCGATCAGCAGCGGCGCCTCGCCATCGCCCGAGCCGCCGTCCACGAACTGGCCCGGGCCCACATTGCGCTGCAGCACCACGCCGGCGATGGGGGAGTACACCGGGGCATCCGATGAGATAACACCGCTGTTCTCGAACTTCTGGATCTCGGCCGGTGTCTTGCCCAGCAGCTTCAGACGGCTGCGCACGGCCTGCAGCGCAATCTCGGCCGAACGCAGGTCGCTTTGCGCCGCCAGCAGGGCTGCGCGCGCCTCATCCCAGTCCTTTTTCGAGGCGGCTTCGTCCTTGTGCAGGGCATTGAGCCGGGCTTCCACCGCAGCGCTCAGCTCGAACTGGGACTTGGCCTTGCGGTGGTCGCCCAGGGCGGCGATAAAGTCTTTTTGCGTCTCGATGGAGTCCGAGGCTTCCACCGATAGCAGCTTCTGCCCGCGCTGCACCTTGTCCCCGGAATTGACCAGCAGCTCGGTCACGCGTCCACCAAATGGCGAATAAATGCGGGTGAGGCGGTTTTCGTCCAGGGCGATCTTGCCTTCAGTCACCACCTCGGCATGGAACGGTCGGCTCTGCACCTGCTGCACGGTGAAGGCTGCACGCTGCTTTTCGCTGGGATGGAACAGATGCTGACGCGTCTTGGCTGCAGAGGCCTGCGTCGCGGCCGCCGCGGCAGGCATGCGCTTGCCTCCCCCCTGCCACAGCAGCACCCCGCCGCCCAGCACCACGCAGGATGCCAGGATGACCAGAACGGTGGCTTTGGGAGATAAGCGCAAAACAGGGTTGTGGTGATGCTTGTCCATATCAGTCGCTAGTTCCAGAAATATCGGTTCTCATCCGCCGCACGGCAGCCATCCGGCAAAGAGAGGCCGGGAGGCTTGGCTGTCGTGCCGCGTCCTGTCGTTGTGCCGGTGCTAATCCTTGGATGCCACCGTGTCGGCCCTGGCCTGGTTCCACCAGCCGCCGCCCAGCGCCTGGAAGAGCGCAGCGGTATCGACCAGCCGAGCTGCCTGGGCCTGTACACGCGCGATCACCGCTTCCTGGTAAGCCTGCTGGCTTGCCGTCAGGGCCAGCGCGTCCACCTCGCCGGCGGCGAGCTGCTTTTGCACCAGCATCAGCGCACGCTGCGTGGCACGCTCGGTGCGCACGGCCGCATTCAGCGCTTCGGCGTCCGACTTCAAGGCATACAGCGTGTTGGACACATCCTGGAATGCGGCGATCACCGCCTCCTTGTAGAGCGCCGCAGACTGGTCGAAGGCTGCTTGTGCAGCCTTGCGCTCATACATCAGCGTGCCGCCCGCAAACAGCGTCTGGCTCATCTCGGCAACGATGCTCCAGAACGGATTGCCTGTCGCAAACATCTGGCCGAACGCGCCGGCCGCTCCGCCGCGTGCAGCCGTGAGCGAGAACTGCGGCAGCATATTGGCCGTGGCGACACCGATCTGCGCACTGGCTGCCTGCAGCTCGGCCGCCGCCACGCGCACATCGGGACGCTGCTCCACCAGTTGGGAAGGCAGACTCAGCGGCAGCTCTTGAGGCAGCTTCAGCGAATCGATGCTGAACTGGTGCTCGGGCGCCTCGGCCGGCAAGCGGCCGATCAACGCAGCCAGGGCGTTGCGCGATTGCTCCAGCTGCTTCTCGAGCTCTGGCAGTTGCTGCTCGCTCTGCGCCAAGGCGGCTTCCACCAGGGCGACATCCAGCCCGGCCACCTGACCCACTGCCAGCTGGCGCCGCAGAATCTCCAGCGCTCTTGTATTGGCGATCACAATGGCCCGCGTGGCGGCGATCTGATCGCGCACCGACGCCTGCTCGACAGCCGTCGTCACCACATTCGCAGCCAGCGTCAGATAGGTGGCTTCGAGCTGAAAGCGCTGCGCTTCGGCCGAGGCACGCAGTGCTTCGACCGCGCGCCGGTTGCCGCCAAAAACATCGGGCGTGAAGCCGACCGACACCTGCGCCGTGTGCAAGGTGAAGGGCGACTCGCCGGCATCCTTCTGGCGACTCGGCGTGTATCCGGCCTGCACCCTGGGCAGGTATGCACCGCGCTGCGCCTTCACCATGGCCTGAGCCTGGCGCAGCGCGGCCTGCGCCGCCGCCACGGTCGGGTTGGCCTTGAGCGCCTCCTGCACCAGGGCATCGAGCTCGGGCGACTGGAAGTGCGTCCACCAGCGATCCGGCACATCGACTCCTGCCAGAAACTGCTGCGCCTGCCCGGTGCTTCCGGGCGCAGCGACGGTGGCGGCCGGGAATGCATCGCGGGTGAACGCCGCATTGGCGGGCGGTGGCGGCCGCTGGAAATCGGGGCCGACCGCGCAGCCTGTCAGCAGCACCGCCCAGACAGGCAAGGCGAGGAGTCGCCGCCCCGTGGGAGCCAGGTCGCTGCTCGTTCTGAATACTATGGGGCTCACTCTGCAAGTGCTCCTTCCCAGTGCCGCA
Organism: Comamonas testosteroni TK102; assembly: GCF_000739375.1. Taxonomy (NCBI): domain Bacteria; kingdom Pseudomonadati; phylum Pseudomonadota; class Betaproteobacteria; order Burkholderiales; family Comamonadaceae; genus Comamonas; species Comamonas testosteroni. The sequence continues at coordinate 4,608,889 of NZ_CP006704.1, forward strand.
GGCCTGGGACAAAAAATTTCTTACGACAGGGCCGGCACCATTGCCAACTCTGCATCCCACTTATGATCGGCAGCTGCCGGGAGAGTCCCCCAACAGGGCCGACCATGTCAGGACAGACGGTGTTCTGCAGCCCGTGAGCCGGCGTGACTTCGAAGCAAAACACCGCCGATCAAGCGCGGCGCAGGCGTCTGCGCAAAGCAGCAACGCCATGGAATCCACGGGCCGTGCTCCCATCGAGGCGCCATGCTCGATCACCATCCGCATTGGTTGTTTTCGCTCTCCGATGTGACAATCGCGGAAGACTTTTTGACTCTAGCAATCGAAGCTTGATCCAGCCCTTCCCCAAGCTTTCTTGAACCTTTCCGGATGACTTGCCATGCGCCTGCTTTTGATCGAGGACGACCTGGAACTGGCCAATGGCCTGGTGCACAGCCTTGCGCAATCCAATTACGCGGTGGACGCGGTGCACACCGGCCACGCTGCCACAGAGGCCTGCAAAACCACGGCCTATGAATTGCTGATCCTCGACCTTGGACTGCCGGATGAGGACGGCCTCAGCGTGCTGCGCCGTCTGCGCAGACAGGGGGTCGCGGCGCCCGTGATCATCCTCACGGCCAGATACGATCTGCAAGATCGCATCTCCGGCCTGGACGCGGGCGGCGACGACTATCTTCCCAAACCCTTTGCGCTGGGCGAGCTGGAAGCGCGCATTCGCGCGCTGCTGCGGCGCGGATCGTCCAGCGGCGCCAGCCTCACGCTGGGGTTTGGAGACCTGATGCTGGACCCGGCGGCACGCATCGCCACCGTGCACGACCATGAACTGATGCTCACGGCGCGCGAGATGGCGGTGCTGGAGCTGCTGCTCAGGCGCCAGGGCCGCATCATCAGCAAGCAGCAGATCATCGAGTCGCTCTACACCTGGGCCAGCGACATCAATCCCTCCTCCATCGAGGTCTTCGTGAGCCGCCTGCGGCGCAAGCTGGAGGACGCCGGCGCCGGTGTAGGCATTCGCATGCTGCGCGGATTGGGCTACCGCCTGGAACAGCAGCCCCGCCCTCAGACCCATGAATAAGTCGACCCGCTTCAGCCTGCGCCGACGCCTGCTGGTGCGCCTGTTCGGGCCCTTGTCCCTGACCCTGATCTTTGGCGCACTGGGCACCATCTGGCTGGCCAGGCATATCGCCTCCGTCGTCTACGACCGCTGGCTCTACGACGCCGCCATGACGCTGGCCCAGCAGATCACGCATGACGGCGAGCGCTCCATACTCGACCTGCCAAAGGCGGCCAAGGAGATGTTCGAGTTCGACAGCATCGATGAAATCTCGGAAGAAGTGCGCTCGCTCAAGCATGGCGTCATGCTGCACAACGCCGACTTCCCGCTGCCGCCTGGCGGCCTGGCACTGAACACGCCTTATTTCTACGACGGCAGAATCGGCCCGCGCCAGGTTCGCATCGTGGCGGTGCGCCTGCAATATCCCAACGACGAGTTCCTCATCCAGGTGGCACAGACCCGGCGCAAGCACGATTCCATCATCGAGGAAATCCTGCGTTACGCCGTGCCACTGCTGGCGCTGGTGCTGATGCTGGCAGGTGTCGTGGTGTGGCTTGCCGTGGATTCCGGCCTCAAGGTCATTGATAGGCTCACGCGCAATCTGGATCGCTACGAACCCGAGAAGCTGGCACCACTGGACAAGGCAGAGGGAGTGCCGACGGAGCTCGAGCCCCTGCTGAACGCCCTAGATCAGTTGATTGCAAGAGTGGCGAACTCGCAGGATGTGCAGCAGCGCTTCATCGCCAACGCCGCCCATCAATTGCGCACGCCGCTCACGACCTTGCAGGTACAGACGGAGCGGGCGGTGCGCGAGCCCGACGAAGCCCGGCGGGCCGAAGCGTTCACGCATATCCTCACCGCCGTGAGGCGCGCGCGCCACCTCACCCACCAGTTGCTGACGCTGGCGCGATCGGAGCAATCCATGCCGATGACGCCGGTGGATCTGGCCGAGCTGGCGCGTGAGGAGCTCGAACGCTGGGCCGATGCGGCCATTGCCCGCCATATCGACCTGGGCTACGACGGCCCGGACGCCGGCGTCTGGGTGCAGGGCTCGGCAGTGCTGCTGCGCGAGCTGATCGGCAATCTGGTGGACAACGCCATCCGCTATGGCCAATCAGGCGGCAGGGTGACCCTGAGCCTGCAGTCATCTCCCGTCCTGCTGGCCGTGGACGACGACGGACCGGGCATTCCCGCCCAGGAAAGGCCGCTGGTGCTGGAGCGCTTCTATCGCGGCCAGGACGGTAGCGGCGATGGCTGCGGTCTGGGGCTGCCCATCGTCAAGGAAATCGCTGCAAGGCATGGTGCGGTGCTGAGGATTCTCGACCATCCGCGAGGCAGGGGAACCTGCATCGAAATCGCGTTTGCGCAGTGAGCCGGCAGGCTGCGGGGCACGGCCAGCGCGCTGGCCGCACAACTCCCGGGCCCGGCGCGCATGCAACGCATGCCTTCGGCTGCGGACAACAAAAAACCGGCCGTAGCCGGTTTTTTTGTGGCTGCAAGCCGGCAAGGCTTATTCGACCACCTTGGTGATCTTGGTGCCCTGCAGCGATACCCCGGCCTCCAGGCCCGCGTTGGTCAGCACATAGCTGGTGACGGGAGCCTGGGCAGTCGTGGTGTCCACGCTGCCGTTGGCGCCAATCCGGCCAGCGGCCACGGTGGCATCGGCGCCCACAGACCAGCCATCGCTATGCAGGAACTTGTCCAGCGCTTCCTGTGTGTTGAACACATAGATCACAGCCTTGGACTGGCCGCCGGCCTGCCAGCCGATGGAAGCCGCTGTGGTGCTGTAGAAGCCACGGTTCTGACCGCCCACGCGCAGCACGCCACGGCCATGCTCGACCCCCACCACAAAGCTGCCGCCAATCACCGACGGGAAGATCAGCACACCCTTGGCGCGTTGCACCATTTCCTTGGATCCTGGTGCGGTCTGGTACAGACGCTCCAGTGCTGCATTGGCACGCGTATTGATCGTCGTGGCATCAGCACGGGGCGCCGCTGCGGTTTCAGGCTTGGTCGTGGTGCAGGCCGTCATGGTCATGGCACCGGCAGCCAGTGCGGCAGCCATCGCAACAGAACGCAGAGAAATTTGACGCATACCTATATCCTTTCATGGGATGAATGTGTAGACACATTTCAGAGGCAGAAGGTCCTGCGGTCCGACATTGGTTCGCTTTTGCACATCCCCCCGATGCAAAGCTGTCAGATGCAGGGTTGGCTCGATGCTAGTCGGCAGCCTTGCCGATAAAACCCAGCAGTTACAGCTTGCGCCATTGGCCTACAGAAGACAAGCGCAGGTGTCGAAAAATACCTACAACAAGGACATGCGCCAAGAACGGGCCTGATCTAAGCGCGATCAAGCGAGAACACTGAAATAGGCGCTAGCATTGTTGATGTAGCCATAGCTCGGACGACAGGAAGTTCATGAAGTTCTGGAATTATTTTCACCACCCCAAGGCAGCGCTGGTTGTGCTGCGTGTCACGCTGGCCTTGCTCATGCTGCTGCACGGCTGGGCCAAGATTCGCTATGGCATCGGCAGCATCGAGGCCAAGATCGAGAGCCTGGGCGCTCCGGGCTTTCTGGCCTATGCGGTCTATCTGGGCGAAGTGGTCGCCCCCTTGCTGCTGCTGGTGGGCCTGTGGGTGGTGCCGGCCGCCCTGGTGATTGCGGTGAATATGGTGGTGGCATTTGCGCTGATGCACACCCGGCAGATTCTGATGCTCAACAACACCGGCGGCTGGGCGCTGGAGTTGCAGGCCTTTTACTTCGTAAGCGCCCTGGTGGTGGCCATGGCCTATTCCAAAGGCAAATAAGTCATTAAAAACAGGAGCAGCTTGCGCCTGTCATCTATTGGTTTCAATGCCTTTTCATGCTGAAACCTTTAAATGACGTGCGCAAGCCGCTCTTGTTTTTGATATGTCTCCCGCTTCGAGAGACTTACGTCCCGCTCAGGAGCCGCGATAGGTGGAGTAGCTCCAGGGACTGACCAGCAGAGGCACATGGTAGTGCTGCTCCACATTGGCCACGCCGAAGTCCAGGCTCACTTTGTTCAGAAAGCTGGGTTCCGGCAGCTGCACGCCACGGGCCTTGAAGTAGGCCGCAACGTCAAAGGTCAGGCGATAAGTGCCGACCTTGAGCGTGTTGTTGTCGAACAGCGGCGCATCGGTACGGCCGTCGTGATTGAGCACCAGGCTCTTGATCAACGTGGCCTTGTCGCCTTCGGTGGAAAACAGCTCGACGGCCATGCCTGCGGCGGGGCAGCCATTCATGGTGTCGAGAACGTGGGTGCTCAGGCCCATGGAAATCTCCTCACAGGCAGTTTGCCACTGCCCTTGGTTGTATCAAACACACGACTTGCGCAAAAAACGAGTTCAGGCAGGACGTCTGCCTCAGAAGGCAGGCCGTTGTTGCATTCTTGTTTGCGTAAGTCCTAAAACATCTATGCCATCACAAAGTCTGCCCGCGTGCGAGCGCTGCGCTTTGATTTCCAAAGTGTATACAGTTTCTGTACTCCATCAAAGGCTTTTCTGCCTTGACTTTCAGGCACATAGCCAGGTCTGCCCGGTTGGCTTCCTTTCCAGCCTCTATACACTGGTCCGACTCATCAAGCGAACAGGAGACAACGCATGCAATTGCGCACCACCGCCCTGGCAGCCAGCCTGCTCATCGCTCTGACCGGCCTGAGCGCCTGCAGCAGCACCGCAGCGCCGGAGCCCGCGCGCAAGGACGGCACGGCTCAGGCCAGCGGCAACGATGCCAAGGCCCAGGCCGCAGCGCCAGCCGTCACCCAGACTGCCGCCGCCCAGGCTGCCGCTGCCGCCTACGACTTCGAGCTGGATGTCTTTCACCCCGTCATCGCCAAGAACGGCATGGTGGCCTCGGAGCAGGAACTGGCCACGCAGATCGGCGTGGATATTCTCAAAGCGGGCGGCAATGCCGTCGATGCCGCCGTGGCCGTGGGCTTTGCCCTGGCCGTGGCCCTGCCCAATGCCGGCAATATCGGCGGCGGCGGCTTCATGATGGTGCACGATACGCGGAGCGGCAAGGACATTGCGCTGGACTTCCGCGAAGTGGCCCCAAGGGGCGCGTCACGCACCATGTACCTGGATGCCGATGGCAAGGTCATAGACGGGAAATCGCTCCACACCCACTACGCCGTGGGCGTGCCCGGCACCGTGGCGGGCATGACGCACGCGCTCTCGCGCTGGGGCAGCATGCCGCTGGCCAGGGTCATGGCGCCGGCGATTGCGCTGGCGGACAAGGGCTATCCCGTCAGCGTAACCCTGGCCAAGACCCTGGAGCAGGAAAAAAAGCAGATGGGCCGCTGGCCGGCCACCCAGGCCGTTTTCTGGAAGAACGGCGCGCCGCTGCAAACCGGCGAGCGGCTGGTGCAAAAGGATCTGGCGCAGTCCCTGCGCCTGATCAGCCAGCAAGGCGCCAAGGCTTTCTATCAGGGAGCGATCGCGCAGAAGATCGCTGCTGAAATGGCGCCGCATGCCAATGCCATCACTCTGCAGGACCTGCGCGATTACAAGGTGGCCGAGCGCGAACCCGTGCGCGGCAGCTACCGTGGCTACCAGATCGTGACCATGCCTCCGCCCTCCTCGGGCGGCGCGCATCTGATTCAGATTCTGAACATGATGGAGCGCTGGCCCATGAATCAATGGGGCGCCAACAGTGCGCAAAGCATGCACTACATGACCGAGGCCATGAAGCTCGCCTATGCCGACCGCTCGGAATACCTGGGCGACCCGGACTTCGTGAAGATTCCGCTCAAGGGACTGATCTCCAAGAACTATGCCGGCGAGCTGGCTGCGGGCATCAAGCCCCAGCAGGCCAGACCCAGCCAGGACATCCGGCCCGGCCGGCCCCAGGCCTATGAAAGCGACCAGACCACCCATTACTCCGTGGTGGACAAGGCCGGCAATGCCGTGGCCGTGACCTATACGCTGAACACCAATTTCGGCAGCGGCATCGTCGCCAGGGGCACGGGCATTCTGCTCAACAACGAGATGGACGATTTCTCGGCCAAGCCCGGTGTGGCCAATGCCTATGGTCTGGTGGGCGGCGATGCGAATGCCGTGCAGGCCGGCAAGCGGCCGCTGTCGTCGATGACGCCGACCCTGGTGCTCAAGGACGGCAAGCCGGTCCTCGTCACCGGCAGTCCGGGCGGAGCGCGCATCATCACCACGGTGCTGCAGCAGGTCGTCAATCACATCGACTTCGGCATGAACCCGGCCGAGGCGGCGTCCACGCCGCGCTTTCATCACCAGTGGACGCCTGACGAGCTGCGCGTTGAAAAAGGCTTCAGCCCAGATACGCTGGCCCTGCTCAGGCAGTGGGGCCACAAGGTGGCACTGAAGGCATCCATGGGCCGCTCGCAGACCATCGAGGTCCGTGACGGCCTGCTGCGCGGTGCCTCGGACCCGCGCAATCCTGATGGAAAAACCATGGGGTTCTGACGCCGAACAAAAAAGCCGCGCTCCCCCGAGCGCGGCTTTCACTTGAGGCGGCTGCTGGCCGTACGCGTGGCCAGTGGCCGCCCTCCCCACCTCTCTTTATTCAGCCTTCTGACCGATTTCGAAGTTGGCCTGGATTTCCAGGGCACGCACCATGCCCGAATGATCCCAGGCTGCACCGCCGTGGGCCACGCAGCTGTTGAACAGTTCCTGTGCCTGTGCCGTGTTGGGCAGAGACACGCCCAGCTGACGTGCGCTGGACAGGGCCAGGTTCAGGTCCTTCTGGTGCAAGGCGATGCGGAAGCCAGGATCGAAGGTGCGCTTGATCATGCGTTCGGCATGCACTTCCAGGATCTTGGAAGAGGCAAAGCCGCCCAGCAGGGCTTCACGCACGCGAGCTGGATCGGCACCGGCGCGCGATGCGAACAGCAGGGCTTCGGCCACGGCTTCGATGTTCAGCGCCACGATGATCTGGTTGGCCACCTTGGCCGTCTGGCCGTCGCCGTTGCCGCCCACCAGGGTGATGTTCTTGCCCATCTTGTCGAACAGGGGCTTGACGCGCTCGAAAGCCGCATCGGGGCCGCCGACCATGATGGACAGGGTGCCGTTCTTGGCACCGACTTCACCGCCGGAGACGGGAGCGTCCAGGTACTGGGCGCCGGCGGCTTCGATGCGCTTGGCGAAGTCCTTGGTGGCCACGGGCGAGATGGAGGACATGTCGACCACGATCTTGCCGGCGCTGCCCTTCAGACCGGCTGCCACGCCGTCTTCACCGAACAGCACCTTCTCCACGTCGGGAGTGTCGGGCACCATGATGAAAATGATGTCGGCACGCTCGGCCACGCCGCGAGCGGTGGTGCACTGGGTGGCGCTGGTTTCGGCGATGTTGGCAGGCACCTTGCCCACGGTGTTGACGAACAGCTGGTGGCCGGCCGCAATCAGGTGGCCGCACATGGGCGCGCCCATGATGCCCAGACCGATAAAGCCCAGCTTGAGAGACGATGCGTTCATGGTTGTACTCCTCAGTTTTCTTGATACTCAAATTCGGGGGCTGGTGGCGCTTTGCGAGCAGGCGCCACAGGCCTTGTCATCCATTCAGGCAGCCACGGCGACCTTGCTCCAGTCGCCGATCTTCTGCAGCCAGCCCAGGCCGGACTCGGTGCCGTTGGCGGGCTTGTATTCGCAGCCGATCCAGCCGTCGTAGCCGATGCGATCCAGGTGTGCGAACAGGAAGGGGTAGTTGATCTCGCCGGTGCCGGGTTCGTTGCGACCGGGGTTGTCGGCCAGCTGGATGTGACCGATGCGGCCCAGCTGCTTTTGCATGGTGGCAGCCAGCTCGCCTTCCACGCGCTGGGCGTGGTAGATGTCGTACTGCACAAAGGCGTTGGGCGCACCCACTTCGTCCAGGATGGACAGGGCATCCTCGGTGCGGTTCAGGTAGAAGCCGGGGATGTCGAAGGGGTTGATGGGCTCGATGAGCAGGCGGATGTTGGCAGCGCTCAGGGCGGCGGCAGCAAAGCGCAGGTTTTCCACGAAAGTGCGGCGCACCACGGCAGCGTCGACACCGGCAGGAACCTTGCCGGCCAGGCAGTTGAGCTGGGGCACACCCAGGGCGTGGGCATAGGTCACGGCCTTGACCACGCCGGCGCGGAACTCGTCCACGCGCTTGGGGTCGCAGGCAATGCCGCGCTCGCCCGCATCCCAGTCGCCAGCGGGCAGGTTGTGCAGAACAATCTTCAGGCCGGTGGCGTCCAGGCGCTCCTTGATCTCTTCCACGGTATGAGCGTAGGGGAAGAGAAACTCCACGGCTTCAAAGCCTGCGTTTGCGGCACGCTCAAAACGCTCGAGGAAAGGCACCTCGGTGAACAACATGCTCAGGTTGGCTGCAAAACGGGGCATGATAAAAGTCTCCGGTAATCGTTAATGGTGGGGCTGGCGGACGCCAAGCAAGGGCCTGAGCCGGCCGCGCCGCCCCGCAGCGAAAGCGTCGTCCCCCTCCTGCAAAGGCAGGGGGGAGCGGCACAGCCGCTCAGGGGGAGTTTTCCTATCAGTCCAGCAGAGCCAGTGCGCTGGGCGCGTCGGCCTTTTCGGTCGCCAGGTCTTCGAACTCGACCACGTTGTCGATTTCGGCGCCCATGGAGATGTTGGTCACACGCTCCAGGATGCACTCGATCACCACAGGGGTCTTGTGCTCGGCCATCCAGGCTTCGGCCTGCTGCATGGCGGGGGCAAAGTCTTCGGCGCGATGAACGCGAATCGCCTTGCAACCCAGGCCTTCAACGACCTTAACATGGTCAACACCGTAGCCGCGGGTCGCATCACCCTCATCCATGTTGATATTGTCGAACGCCAATTGCACGCAATAGTCGATCGAGAAAGCGCGCTGTGCCTGACGGATCAGACCCAGATAGCTGTTGTTCACCAGCACGTGAACATAGGGCAGCTTGAACTGCGCGCCCACGGCCAGCTCTTCGATCATGAACTGGAAGTCGTAGTCGCCGGACAGCGCCACGATCTTGCGCTGGGGATCGGCCACGCGCACGCCCAGAGCGGCGGGAGTGGTCCAGCCCAGAGGACCGGCCTGGCCGCAGTTGATCCAGTTGCGGGGCTTGTACACGTGCAGGAACTGGGCACCGGCGATCTGCGACAGACCGATGGTGGACACATAGGTGGTGTCGCGGTCCAGCGTGTTGTTCATGCACTGGTAGACGCGCTGGGGCTTCATCGGCACGTTGTCGAAGTTGGTCTTGCGCAGATACTCGACGCTGTTCTTGCGACCCTGGCACTCGGCCACCCAGGCCTTGCGGCACTTGAGCTTGCCGGCTGCCTTCCACTCCTTGGCGACGGCAACGAATTGCTCCAGAGCCGCCTTGGCATCGGAGACGATGCCGTAGTCAGGCGCGAACACGCGGCCGATCTGCGTGGGCTCGATGTCCACGTGGATGAACTTGCGGCCCTTGGTGTAGACCTCGACCGAGCCGGTGTGACGGTTGGCCCAGCGGTTGCCGATGCCGAACACGAAGTCCGATGCCAGCATGTTGGCATTGCCGTAGCGGTGGCTGGTCTGCAGACCGCACATGCCGACCATCAGGGGGTGATCGTCGGGGATGGTGCCCCAGCCCATCAAGGTGGGGATCACGGGCACGTTCAGGATCTCGGCCAGCTCGACCATCAGATCGGAGGCATCGGCGTTGATCACACCGCCGCCGGAGACCAGCAAGGGACGCTCGGATTCGTTGAGCATCTCGATGGCCTTCTCGGCCTGCTTGCGCGAGGCAGCTGGCTTGTAGGCAGGCAGGGGCTCGTAGGTGTCGATGTCGAACTCGATCTCGGCCAGTTGCACGTCGATGGGCAGATCGATCAGCACGGGGCCGGGACGACCGGAGCGCATCAGGTGGAAAGCCTGCTGGAAGGCACGTGGCACCTGGGCAGGTTCCAGCACGGTAGTGGCCCACTTGGTCACGGGCTTGGCGATGGAGGCGATGTCCACGGCCTGGAAGTCTTCCTTGTGCAGACGCGAGCGAGGCGCCTGACCGGTAATGCACAGGATTGGAATGGAGTCGGCGCTGGCCGAGTACAGACCGGTGATCATGTCGGTGCCGGCAGGGCCGCTGGTGCCGATGCACACGCCGATGTTGCCAGCGACGGCACGGGTGTAGCCTTCAGCCATGTGGCTGGCGCCTTCCACGTGACGGGCCAGAATGTGACCGATTCCGCCGTGGTTCTTCATTGCAGCGTACAGCGGGTTGATGGCCGCGCCGGGCACACCAAACGTCACGGTTACACCTTCTTTTTCGAGCACCAGGACTGCGGCGTCGATTGCTTTCATTTTGGCCATGAGGGTCTCCTAAAAACTTGGTTGAACTTTAGTCAAGACCTTTGCTTGCTGGAAGCCGCCCTCAGACCATAAAATTTATTCCACCCAAGAATAAATAGGAGATGAACCCATGGACAGACTCGACGCGATGCACATGTTTGTGCGCGTGGTGGAGACCGGCAGTTTCACCAAGGTCGCCCAGGAATTCGCCACCACCCAGCCCACCGTGACCAAGCAGGTCGCGGCCATGGAGGCTCGCCTCAAGGTGCGTCTGCTCAACCGCAATACGCGCGGCGTGAGCCTGACCGAAGCCGGCGCGCTTTACTACGAAAAGTGCAAGATCATCGTCAGCGACGTGGCCGAGGCGGAGAACGTGGTCAAGGTGCGCCAGACCCAGGTCCAGGGTCAGCTGCGCATCGGCAGCTCGGTGGCCTTCGGACGCCGGGTACTCATTCCGCTGGCCATGGATTTCATGAAGCACAACCCGCAGGTACAGGTCGATCTGAGCTTCGAGGACCGCTACACCGATCTGGTGGCCAACGGCATCGACGTGGCGCTGCGCCTGGGCAAGCTGGCCGACTCCTCGCTGGGCGCGCGCATGCTGGGCGTCAACCCCTGGATGCTGGTGGCCTCCAACACCTATTTGCGCAAGCACGGCACGCCGCGCCGCCCCTCGGACCTCAAGGAGCATTCCACGCTGATCTACAGCAGCGTGCAGGGCAACGACATCTGGCGCCTGCGCAATGCCAGCGGCGAGCCGGTGTCGATTCCCGTCACCGGGCGGCTGCGCTCCAACAATCTCTCGGCCCTGCTGGCGGCGGCCCGCTCGCACATGGGCATTGCGGCCCTGCCGCGCTACGTGGCCCAGGACTCGCTCAAGGACGGTCGCGTGGTGGAAGTGCTCAAGACCTGCCGCCTGCCCGAGCAGGAGATCCACGCCGTCTACCCCTCGCCGCGTCTGGTGCCGCAGAAAGTGCAGTCCTTCATCGCCTTCCTTCAGGGCAAGTTCGACGATGCCTGGTGGGAGGATCTGCCGCGGGGCGGGTGATTGCATATTGATTCTGTAAAAGAATCAATCCCTGCATATCGCTATTAAAAACAAAGCACCTACCACCCTCTGGTCAATAACTTCAGTATCAATACAGCCTGAAATCCTTGATGATCAGGCGCAAGCTGCTATCGATACAGCGGATCAGAGCACCAGGATGGCACGGAAGTCGTTGACATTGGTATGCGTCGGACCGGTGATCACCAGATCGCCCAGTGCCGAGAAATAGCCATAGGCATCGTTGCGATCCAGGTGATCGCTGATGCGCAGATCCAGCTCTGCCGCGCGCTTGAGCGTGCAGGGCAAGACACGGGCTCCCGCATTGTCCTCGACACCGTCGATGCCGTCGGTATCCGCAGCCAGCGCCCAGACCTTTTCCTGACCCTGCAGGGCCTGGGCCAGACCCAGGCAGAACTCGCCGGCACGCCCGCCGCGCCCCTTGGCCGCACCGGGTTGACGCGGGCGGATGGTCACCGTGGTTTCGCCACCCGAGAGAATCACGCAGGGTTTGGCAAAAGGCTGGTCATGCCTGGCCACGGCACGCGCCAGCGCTGCATGGACCTTGCCCACCTCGCGCGACTCTCCCTCCATCTCGTCGGACAGCACATGCACGGCAATGCCGGCCGCGCGGGCAGCCGCCGCCGCGGCCTTCAGCGACTGCTGGGGCGTGGCGATCAGATGCACCTCATGGCCTTCGAAGCGGGCATCACCGGGCTTGGGCGTCTCCAGCTCGCCGGCTTGCAGCGCAGCGCGCACGGACTCGGGAATGCCGATCTGGTAGCGGTCCAGGATGGCCAGTGCATCGGCACAGGTCGACGCGTCCGGCACCGTCGGTCCGCTGGCGATCACCGAAGGATCGTCGCCGGGCACATCGCTGATGGTCAGCGTCACCACTTTGGCGGGATGGCAGGCGGCTGCCAGACGGCCGCCCTTGATGCGCGAGAGGTGCTTGCGCACGCAGTTCATCTCGCCAATCGCCGCGCCGCTCTCCAGCAGCGCCTTGTTGATGCGCTGCTTCTCAGCCAGGTCGATGCCTTCGGCGGGAAGCGTCAGCAGGGAAGATCCACCGCCGGAGATGAGGCAGATCACCAGATCGTCGGCCGTCAGCCCCTCGGTCAGCGCCAGAATGCGCTCGGCCGCAGCCAGACCCGCCGCGTCCGGCACCGGGTGGGCGGCTTCCACCACCTCCAGGCGCTGGGCCAGCCCTTCGGGGCGTGGGGGAATGTGTGCGTAGCGCGTCACCACCAGACCCGACAGCGGGGCATCCTGCGGCCACAGAGCTTCCAGCGCCTGCGCCATGGAGCCGCCGGCCTTGCCTGCGCCCAGCACCAGCGTGCGCCCCTTGGGCGGCTTGGGCAGATGGCGCGCCAGACCCTCAATGGGCAGGGCATTGCGCACCGCCACGTCATACAGATGACGCAGAAAGCCAGCCGGGTCTTGCTGGGGAACAGGCGTTGCCGCGGCCTGCGCGCGCGAGGATGTATTCTGTGCTTGCATAGCTGCGCATTGTGCATTCGGGCTTTTTTCCCTTACAGAGGGCCCCCAGTCACAACACTGCTGATCTTTGCAATACCAATGTTGCAAGCCCTTGCTCCCATTGGGTTTGCGCGCTTGCGCACAGCTTTCTGCGCCTGAACATCGATACAAACACCATGTTTGGTGAACAGAAACTGTATACAAAACTTGTCTTCAACCGCTATGATGGATTTATGGAAACTTCCACCACCAGTTTCATTGTCGAAAGCCTGACCAAGGCCATCGTCGAGCATCGCCTGATGCCCGGCACCAAGCTGGCCGAGCAAAAGTTGGCCGACCACTTTGGAGTTTCCCGCACCCTGGTGCGCCAGGCCCTGTTCCAGCTTTCGCAGAACCGTCTCATCCGGCTCGAGCCCGCCCGCGGCGCCTTTGTGGCCACGCCTTCGGTGGACGAGGCGCGCCAGGTGTTTGCCGTGCGCCGCATGCTCGAGGCCGAGATGGTCCGCAGCTTTGTCAAGCAAAGCAGCGCCGCCAAGATTCGCGCCCTCAAGCAGCATGTGGCTGCCGAGAAGAAGGCCATGGAAGCCAATGACGTGGGCCAGCGCACCGAGCTGCTGGGCGACTTCCACGTGCGCATGGCCGAGCTCATGGGCAACGAGGTGCTGGCACAGCTGCTGGGCGAGCTGATTTCCCGCTGCGCATTGATCACCCTGATGTACCAGTCTGCATCGGCGGCCGAGCATTCGCACGAAGAACATGCCGACATCGTGACCGCGCTGGCCGCGGGCGATGCCGAACATGCGGTGCAGCTGATGCAGCTGCACCTGGACCACGTGGAAGCAGGCCTGACCTTCGACCGCGATTTGCCAACGAACGACTTGTCGATGGCACTTTCATCCGTATCCCTATGACTTACGATTCCACCGCCTCCTACCCACGCGACCTGATTGGCTACGGCCGCAACACGCCCCATCCCGAATGGCCCGGCAAAGCCCGCGTGGCCGTTCAGTTCGTGCTGAACTACGAAGAAGGCGGTGAGAACCATATCCTGCATGGCGACCCCGGCAGCGAGCAGTTTCTGTCGGAGATGTTCAATCCCGCCAGCTACCCGGACCGTCACATGAGCATGGACGGCATCTATGAATACGGCTCGCGCGCCGGCGTGTGGCGCATTCTCAAGGAGTTCGAGAAGCGCGGTCTGCCGCTGACCGTGTTCGGCGTGGCCACGGCGCTGCAAAAGCATCGCGAGCTGGCCCAGGCCTTTGACGAGCTCGGTCACGAGGTGGCCTGCCACGGCCTGAAGTGGATTCACTACCAGAACGTGCCCGAGGAGATCGAGCGCGCCCACATGCAGCAATGCGTGGACATCTTTGAAGAGCTGTACGGCGCGGACGGCGACCACGGCCTGGGCTGGTACACCGGCCGCGACAGCCCCAATAGCCACCGTCTGGTGGCCGATGCCGGCCGCTTCAGCTACGACAGCGATTACTACGGCGACGACCTGCCCTTCTGGATGAAGGTCGCCAAGAGCGACGGCACGACGCACAACCAGCTCATCGTTCCCTACACGCTGGACGTGAACGATATGCGCTTTGCGCTGCCCCAGGGTTACTCGCATGCCGATCCGTTCTTCCAGTACATGAAGGACACATTCGATGTCCTGTACGCCGAGGGCAATGCCAGCGGCGACAACGCCCCCAAGATGATGAGCATCGGCATGCACTGCCGACTGCTGGGCCGTCCCGGCCGGATTACAGCGCTGCAGCGCTTCCTCGACCACATCCAGAAGCACGACAACGTGTGGGTGTGCCGCCGTATTGATTTGGCTCGTCACTGGGCCGAGCGTTTCCCTTGCAAGGATTGATTGCGACATGGCTTTGACCCTGGAACAACTGAATGCCGCCGATGCGGCCACCGCCACCGACCTGCTCGATGGCCTGTACGAGCACTCGCCCTGGATTGCCGCCAAGGCGCTGGAGCAGCGTCCCTTCAAGTCCATGGCGCATATCAAGCACGCCATGGCCAAGGTGCTGGCCGAGTCCAGCGAGCAGGCTCAGCTCGACCTGATCCGCGCCCACCCGGAGCTGGCCGGCAAGCAGATGGAGACCAACACGCTCACCGCCGAATCGACGAATGAGCAGAAGAAGGCGGGCCTGACCAACTGCACGCCCGAAGAGCTGGAGCACATCCGCAAGCTCAACGCCGAATACGGCAAGCGCTTCGGCTTCCCCTTCATCCTGGCCGTGCGCGGCGCGCGCGGTCTGGGTCTGAGCAAGGCCGAGATCATTGCGACCTTCGAGCGTCGCATGTTCAACCATCCGGCCTACGAACAGGCCGAGGCACTGCGCAACATCCACCGCATCGCCGAGATCCGCCTGAACGACAAGTTCGGCTACGAACCCGTCGAAGGCAACGAAGTCTGGGACTGGCAGGAACGCCTGTCCACCAACAGCGACCCTGGCTATGCCGAAAAAGGCCAGCTGACGGTGACCTATCTGACCGACGCCCACCGCGCCTGCGCCCAGCGCATCAGCCACTGGATGCGCGAAATCGGCTTCGACGAGGTCGAGATCGACGCCGTGGGCAATGTGGTGGGCCGCTACAGGGCAGCCACCGAAGGCGCCAAGACCCTGCTGACCGGCAGCCACTACGACACCGTGCGCAATGGCGGCAAGTACGACGGCCGCCTGGGCATCTTCGTGCCCATGGCCTGCGTCAAGCAACTGGTCCAGCAAGGCAAGCGCCTGCCCTTCAACATCGAAGTGGTGGGATTCTCGGAAGAGGAAGGCCAGCGCTACAAGGCCACCTTCCTGGGCTCGGGCGCCCTGGTGGGCGACTTCAAGCAGGAATGGCTGGAACAGAAGGACGCTGACGGTATCACGCTGCGCGAAGCCATGCTGCATGCCGGCCTGTGCATCGACGACATCCCCAAGCTGGAGCGCGACCCCGCCAAGTACCTGGGCTTTGTGGAAGTGCACATCGAGCAGGGCCCCGTGCTCAACGAGCTGGACATTCCCCTGGGCATCGTCACCTCCATCAACGGCAGCGCCCGCTATGTCTGCGAATTCATCGGCATGGCCAGCCACGCCGGCACCACGCCCATGGACCGCCGCCGCGACGCCGCAGCCGGCGTGGCCGAGCTGTCGCTGTACATCGAAAAGCGCGCCGGCCAGGATGGCGACAGCGTGGCCACCATCGGCCAGCTGAACGTGCCCTCGGGCTCGGTCAACGTGGTTCCCGGCCGCTGCCAGTTCTCGCTGGACCTGCGTGCCCCCACCAACGAGCAGCGCGACGCCATGATCAACGACATCATGGCCGAGATGGCAGCGATCGCCGAACGCCGCGGCCTGCGCTACACCACCGATCTGTCCATGAAGGCAGCGGCTGCACCCAGCGCTCCCGAATGGCAGAAACGCTGGGAAAACGCTGTCGACGCACTGGGCGTGCCCCTGTTCCGCATGCCCAGCGGCGCCGGTCACGACGCCATGAAGCTGCACGAAATCATGCCCCAGGCCATGTTGTTCGTGCGCGGCATGAACGCCGGCATCAGCCACAACCCGCTGGAAGCTTCCACCTCCGACGACATGCAACTGTCCGTGGATGCCTTCACCCACCTCCTCCACCAACTGGCTCAAGAACAGCAATGACCAATATGAATCAAGACAAGCAAGCCACCTACGCCGCCATCGATGCATGGATTGACGAGCACTTCGACGAAGAAGTGAAGTTTCTGCAGGCCATGGTGCAAGTGCCCACGGACACACCTCCCGGCAACAATGCCCCCCATGCCGAACGTACTGCCGAGCTGATCAAGGGCTTTGGCTTCGACGCCGAAAAGCACGTCGTGCCCGAAGCCGACGTCAAGGCCTACGGCATGGAATCCATCACCAACCTGATCGTGCGCCGTCCCTACGGTGACGGCGGCCGCACCATCGCCCTGAACGCCCACGGCGACGTGGTGCCTCCGGGCGAAGGCTGGACCAAGGACCCCTACGGCGCCGAGATCGAGGACGGCAAGCTCTATGGCCGTGCCGCTGCCGTGAGCAAGAGCGACTTCGCCTCCTTCACCTTTGCCGTGCGTGCTCTGGAAGCCGTGGCCAAGCCCAGCAAGGGCGCTGTGGAACTGCACTACACCTATGACGAAGAGTTCGGCGGCATCATGGGCCCCGGCTGGCTGCTGGAAAAAGGCCTGACCAAGCCCGACCTGATGATCGCAGCAGGCTTCAGCTACGAAGTTGTGACCGCTCACAACGGCTGCCTGCAGATGGAAATCACCGTGCAGGGCAAGATGGCTCATGCCGCCGTGCCCCACACCGGCGTGGACGCGCTGCAAGCCACTGCGGTGCTGCTCACGGCGCTGTACGCCGAGAACGTGAAGTACAAGCAAGTCACTTCCAAGGTGCCCGGCATCAAGCACCCCTACCTGAACATCGGCCGCATCGACGGTGGCACCAACACCAATGTGGTGCCCGGCAAGGTCATGCTCAAGATCGACCGCCGCATGATTCCTGAAGAGAATCCCGTGGAAGTCGAAGCCAGCATCCGTGCTGTCATCGCCAAGGCCATCGCCGACTTCAACACCCAGGGCGGCTACACCGGTGAAGACGCCGTGCGCGTGGACATCAAGCGCCTGCTGCTGGCCAATGCCATGACCCCGCTGGACGGCAACAAGCCTCTGGTCGACGCCATCCAGGCCCACGGCGAAGCCGTCTTCGGCGAAAAACCTCCCGCAGTGGGCACGCCTCTGTACACCGACGTGCGCCTGTACGTCGAGCGCGGCATCCCCGGCGTGATCTACGGCGCCGGCCCCCGCACCGTGCTGGAATCGCACGCCAAGCGCTCCGACGAGCGCCTGGTGCTGGAAGACCTGCGCCGTGCCACCAAGGTGGTGGCCCGTTCGCTGGTGGACCTGACTGCCTGAGCACCAACTACCGTTTGAACGCCTAGCCTTCTCCAGACTGGATGGAGGTTTTTCAAGGAGCCTGGATTCGTCCGGGCTCTTTTTTTATGTGCGCGACACCCGCAGGTCGGTAGGCATTTGCTCGGCATGGCTGAGGTCCACATGGCTGGCCAGAAAATCCAGCACTGCCCGCGTTCTCACCGGGAGCTGGCCGGGCTTGCCGACATACACGGCATGGATGGGCTGCAGATCTCCGGGATTGAAGTCTTCGAGCAGCGCCTGCAGCCTGCCCGCGTGCAGATCCTCCCAGGCGTGATAGAGCGACAGCCGCGCCAGACCAGCCCCGGCCTTGGCCAGGTTGGCCATGGCCTCGCCATCGTTGACGCGCAGCACCTCCCCCATGCTCACCGTCACCGCCTTGCCCGCCACCACAAACGGCCAGTGGGGAATGGCCCGCGGGTAGTTCCAGCCAATGCGCACATGGCCTGACAGCTCATCGGGATGGGCCGGCCTGCCAAAGCGCTGCAGATAGTCGGGCGAGGCCACGATCACCTGGCGCGTGTGACCCAGCTTGCGCGCCACCATGTCCGAAGACGGCAGCTCTCCCCAGCGCAGGGCGATATCGGCACGGGCCGCTATCAGGTCCACGACATGATCGGTAAAGCTGAGGTCCAGCTGCAGGCCCGGCCAGGTCCGCATCAGCGGGCCGACCAGTGGCACCAGCAGGCGATTGCCGGTGGAGGAGCTTGCATTGATGCGCACCACGCCGGTGGGCTGGCCCTGCCGGGTAACCGAGGACTCCAGCGCCAGCCAGTCCGCCAGCAACTGCCTGCCCTGCTCCAGCAACTGCTCGCCCTCCGCCGTCAACTCCAGCCGCCGGGTGCTGCGACGCAGCAGTTGCACGCCCAGCCGGGTCTCGAGCCGGGCCACGATCTTGCTGACCGCCGAGGGCGAGACCTCGCGCAGGCGCGCCGCCGCCGAGAAGCTGCCCTGCTGGGCCACCAGCACAAAGGTCTGCAGCTCCACAAAGCGGTCCGATCCCTGCTCCTGAGCGGTCGGCATAGCAATCGATTTCTTCATGAATCACATCATAGAGATGCGATTTATTCCGCACAGGAACAAATGCTTGTCCGCATCAAGGGCTAGCGCGCCTTCTGCCGCAGGTTCACAGTTCAGCCCTTCGCGGTATTTTCACAAGGACGGTTCTTCATGCCTGCAGCATTGCTTGCGCTGGCCGCCGGTGCCTTCGGCATCGGCACCACGGAATTCATCATCATGGGCCTGCTGACCCAGGTCAGCCAGGATCTTCATATCTCCATCCCCACGGCGGGCACGCTGATCTCCGGCTATGCCGTGGGCGTCGCCGTGGGCGCCCCTGTGCTCACGCTGGCCTCGCGCCGCTGGCCGCGCAAGCTGCTGCTGCTGAGCCTGATGCTGCTGTTCATCGCCGGCAATGCCGCCGCCGCCCTGGCACCCAGCTATGGCTGGCTGCTGGCAGCACGCGTGCTGACCTCGCTGACCCACGGCACGTTCTTCGGCGTAGGTGCGGTCGTCGCCACGCAACTGGTGGCACCCGAGAAGAAAGCCTCGGCCATTGCACTGATGTTCTCCGGCCTGACCCTGGCCACGCTGCTGGGCGTTCCCTTCGGCACCTGGATCGGCCAGCACTGGGGCTGGCGCATGGCATTTGCCAGCGTCAGCGGCATCGGCGTGATCGCGCTGCTGATCCTGCTGCGCCATGTGCCACGCGCACTCAGCATGCCCAACCCTCAGGGCCTGACGCAGGAGCTGGCCGTGCTGCGCAATCGCGCCATGTGGCGCGGCCTGTTGTTGACGGTGATCGGCTTCGCTGGCGTCTTCACCCTCTATACCTATATAGAGCCGCTGCTGACCCAGATCACGGGAATGGACAACCGCATGATCGCCTTCACCCTGCTGCTGTTCGGCGCGGGGCTGGCCCTGGGCAACCATGCGGGCGGCAAGCTGGCCGACCGCTTTGGCGTGCAGCGCGCGCTGTGGGTGTCGCTGGCCGCCTTGATGCTGGTGCTGATCGCGGGCCGCTGGATGTTTGCAAGCACGCCGCTGGCGATTGCCTTTGTGCTGCTGCTGGGCATTGCCGCCTTTGCCACCGTGGCGCCGCTGCAGATGGGCGTGCTGCAATCTGCGGGCGAGGCCGGCATGAATCTGGCGTCCAGCCTCAATATCGCGGCCTTCAATCTGGGCAATGCCCTGGGTGCCTGGCTGGGTGGAGCAGTGATCGCGCAGGACCTGAGCCTGACTTCGCTGGCCTGGGCTGCCGCTCTGCCTGCGGCCGCAGCGCTGCTCATGGCCAGCCTGGCTCCACACCGGGCCAGTTCCGGCCAGCCACCGGCCATGGCGGCAGGCATGCATTGAGGGGGCAGGCTGAATAGCGTGGCCGCCTCGGCAGCCGCTACAACGCATTCCCGCAGCGCACTCCACACCCAAGGCGACCTCAAGGTCGCCTTTTTTGCGTGCGCACCACTTCGGCATGGTTCTTGCACCGCTTTGGCTCCTGTTACAGCGCAGAGCCTCTTGGCGGGCCTCCATGCACGCTTTTGCACGGAGGTGCACCAATTCCGGGCTCAATGCCTTTTTTTGCACCTTCCTCAACGCTAATGCATGCGAGCGATCCTCGCTTGGCAGCCCGCTTTCTTTCACTAGATGTTTCAAGACCCGAAACCTGCGCGCGCATAACCGGAGCCAGATCCGCGCCGATTGCATATCGCGCAAGATCCGCTATGAAAAACAAAGCACCTACCGCTTGATATCAATAGGTTTCAATATGTTTTATTCAGAAAATTAGAAAAACAAAGAGTCAGAAGCTACATATTTGATAGCAATTGGTAGTTACCTTAGATGGTTATGCACGAAAAACATAACCATTGGCATCCCATTCAGAAACCGAAATTTGAGCAGGGTTTACCGCTAGATGCTGCGCGTTATGAGCTGTATACACTTTTTGTATGGATTGCATGCCGTTCGCGAATCGCATGCCAACCTGAAGCCAATATAGAGTGAGGAGACATGTTTTTATGACATCCCAAGTGCATCCCGTGGATGAGGTTCTGCCATTTGGCAAGCTCACCGCCTTAGGTCTGCAGCACGTTCTGGTCATGTATGCCGGTGCCGTCGCCGTGCCGCTGATCGTGGGCCGTGCCCTGAACCTTCCTCCGGAGCAGGTCGCGCACCTGATTTCTGCCGACCTGTTCGTCTGCGGCCTGGTCACCCTGATCCAGGCCATGGGCGCAACCCAGTGGTTCGGCATCAAGCTGCCCGTGATGATGGGCGTGACCTTTGCCAGCGTGGCCCCCATGGTGTCCATGGCACAGAGCACCGGCGGCAACGCCGGCGCAGGCCTGATCTTTGGCTCGGTGATAGGCGCGGGGGTGATCTCCATCCTCATTGCGCCGCTCATCAGCCGCATGCTGCGCTTCTTCCCTCCGGTCGTGACGGGCACCATCATCGCCGTCATCGGCATCAGCCTGATGCGTGTAGGCATCAACTGGATCTTCGGCAACCCCGTAGGCCCGACCGCCCCTTCCGTACCCAACCCCGAGCATCTGAAGTGGCTGGCCGAGGCCCAGGCCATGACCGGCGCCCCCGGCTCCTCGCTGCCCGCCATTCCCAAGGGCTTCTCGGTGCTGCCCACCATGCCCAACCCCAAGTACGCCGATCTGCAGGGCGCTGCGGTCTCGGGCATCGTGCTGCTGTCCATCCTGCTGATCGCACGCTTTGCCAAGGGCTTCCTGGCCAATATCTCGGTGCTGATGGGCATCCTGATCGGTGGCGTGATCTCCGTGGCCATGGGGCTGATGAACTTCGAGAAGGTCACCAAGGCCGAGTGGTTCACCCTGGTACTGCCCTTCCAGATCGCCATGCCCGTCTTCGACCCCATCCTGATCCTCACCATGAGTCTGGTGATGGTCGTGGTGATGATCGAATCCACCGGCATGTTCCTGGCCCTGGGCGACATGGCCAAGCGCGACATCACGCAGGACGAGCTGACCCGCGGTCTGCGTACCGACGGTCTGGGCACGCTGATCGGCGGCATCTTCAACACCTTCCCCTACACCAGCTTCTCGCAGAACGTGGGTCTGGTGGCCGTGACCGGCGTGCTCAGCCGCTGGGTCTGCGTGGCCGGTGGCGTGATCCTCATCGTCCTGGGCGTGCTGCCCAAGATGGGGGCCCTGATCGAATCCCTGCCCACCGTGGTTCTGGGCGGCGCAGGTCTGGTGATGTTCGGCATGGTGGCTTCCACCGGCATCCGCATCCTGGCCAATGTGGATTTCCGCAACAACAAGAACAACGCCATGATCGTGGCAGTGTCTATCGGCGTGGGCATGATTCCTCTGGTTGCCCCTAATTTCCGTCAGTGGATGCCCCATTCCATCCATCCACTGATTGAATCCGGTATCCTGCTGTCCTCGATTACCGCCGTGGCATTGAATCTTTTCTTTAACGGAGCCGCCAAAGACAACAGCGCTGCCATCAACGCAGCACGTGAGGCTGACGCTCACTAAACGCCAGTCCGAAGCGAACGCCGGCTTACCCGCCAGCCCAAGCCCCCTGCCGCCCCACAGTGCGCCAGGGGGTTTGTTGTCGATACAGTTGAAGCAAAACAGACCTGACTCAAAATGCTTCTTGCCATCCGGTAAGCTCCGAGAAGCAACTTGCTGATAAATATTTCGTATGACACAAAACCTGTCCTCCGCCGAACAAGCCCTGCGCGATGCGGCCCGCGAATACCACCGCAGCCCCGTCAAAGGCAAGATTTCCGTCACCCCTACCAAGCCCCTGTCCAACCAGCGTGACCTGTCCCTGGCCTACTCGCCGGGCGTGGCCTATCCCTGCCTGGACATCGAGGCAGACCCCTCGACCGCCGCCGAGTACACCTCGCGCGGCAACCTGGTCGGCGTGATCACCAACGGCACCGCAGTGCTGGGCCTGGGCGATATCGGCCCGCTGGCTTCCAAGCCCGTGATGGAAGGCAAGGGTTGCCTGTTCAAGAAGTTTGCCGGCGTGGACGTCTTCGACATCGAACTGGCCGAGCGCGATCCCGACAAGCTCATCGACATCATTGCCTCGATGGAGCCCACCCTGGGCGGCATCAACCTGGAAGACATCAAGGCTCCCGAGTGCTTCTACATCGAGCAGGAGCTGTCCAAGCGCATGAACATTCCGGTGTTCCATGACGACCAGCACGGCACGGCCATCATCTCCAGCGCCGCTTTGCTCAATGGCCTGGAACTGGTGGGCAAGGACATCGGCGCCGTCAAGGTGGCCGTCTCCGGCGCCGGCGCGGCTGCCATTGCCTGCGTGGACGTGATGGTGGGCCTGGGCATCAAGCGCTCCAATGTCTACATGGTGGACTCCAAGGGCGTGATCTATGAAGGCCGCCCCGGCGGTCTGGACGCCTCCAAGCAGCGCTACGCTCAGAACACCGAAGCCCGCACCCTGGCCGACGTGGTCGACGGCGCCGACGTGTTCCTGGGCTGCTCCGCTCCCGGCGTGCTGACTGCCGACATGGTCAAGACCATGGCCGACAAGCCCATCATCCTGGCCCTGGCCAACCCGGAGCCCGAAATCCGCCCCGAACTGGCCAAGGCCATCCGCCCGGATTGCATCGTGGCCACCGGCCGCTCCGACTATCCCAACCAGGTCAACAACGTCCTGTGCTTCCCCTACATCTTCCGTGGCGCGCTGGACTGCGGCGCCACCAAGATCACCGAAGCCATGAAGCTGGCCTGCGTGCGTGAAATCGCCGCCCTGGCCAAGCAGGACGTCAGCGACGAAGTCGCCGCCGCCTACCAGGGCAAGGAGCTGACCTTCGGCCCCGATTACCTGATCCCCACGCCCTTCGATACACGCCTGATCCTGCGCATCGCTCCCGCCGTGGCCCAGGCCGCCGCCGAATCCGGTGTCGCCACCCGCCCCATCGAGGACATCGCCGCCTACCGCGAAAGCCTGACCCGCTTTGTCTACCAGACCAGCATGTTCATGCGTCCCGTGTTTGCAGCCGCCAAGGCCAATCTGCAGCGCGTGGCCTATGCCGAAGGTGAAGACGAGCGCGTGCTGCGTGCCGTGCAGGTTGCCGTGGACGATGGCCTGGCCAAGCCCATCCTGATCGGTCGCCCTGCCGTCATCGAAGCCCGCATTGCCAAGGCCGGCCTGCGCATCCAGCTGGGCAAGGATGTGGAAATCTGCAATCCCGAAGACGATCCCCGCTTCCGTCAGTACTGGGAGACCTATCACAAGCTGATGGGCCGCAACGGCGTCACTCCCGAAGCCGCCAAGGCTGCGGTGCGCCGCTCCAACACCCTGATCGCCGCCCTGATGGTGCACCTGGGTGATGCCGACGCCATGCTGTGCGGCCTGGTCGGTCGCTTCGACAGCCACCTGGCCCATCTGGAAGATGTGCTGGGCCTGAAGAAGGGCGCCAACGAGTTCGCCACCGTGAACGCCGTCATGCTGGAGTCCGGCACGCTGTTCGTGGCCGATACCTACATCAACGACGCCCCCAGCGCCGAAGAGCTGGCCGAGATCGCCAAGATGGCTGCCGACGAAGTGGCCCGCTTCGGCCTGCCCCCCCAAGGTGGCCTTCCTCTCGCACAGCAACTACGGCTCGTCCACGCGTGGCTCGGCCCGCAAGATGCGCGCTGCACGCGACCTGTTCGCCGCCGCCAACCCCGGCATCGAGTGCGATGGCGAAATGCACGGCGACGCGGCACTGGACGCCAACGTGCGCAGCCACTCCCTGCTGGAGTCCTCGCTGACCGGCGCGGCCAACGTGCTGATCTGCCCCAACCTCGACGCCGCGAACATCCTGTTCAACGTGCTCAAGACCACGGGCGGCCATGGCACCACCATCGGCCCCATCCTGATGGGCTGCTCGGCC
Source organism: Comamonas testosteroni TK102 (assembly GCF_000739375.1). NCBI lineage: Bacteria > Pseudomonadati > Pseudomonadota > Betaproteobacteria > Burkholderiales > Comamonadaceae > Comamonas > Comamonas testosteroni. The sequence goes on from NZ_CP006704.1 coordinate 4,633,554, forward strand.
TCCGCCCATGTGCTGACGCCCTCCTCCACCGTGCGCCGCGTGGTCAACATGACCGCTCTGGCAGCCGCTCAGGCCATCGCACTGCGCAGCTGATCAAACGGCACCTCTCGGGCATCCCGCCCGAGGCAGCCACAAGAACGCCCTTCGGGGCGTTTTTGTTTTGCTCTCGAACCTTCACGACGACCCTTGGTTCGCCGGCCGTGACCATTGCCAGCGTCGCCAAGTCAAGCGATGAAAAGTGGCTGGCACTCCCTATGCAGCAAGCGCGGCACGCTATGGTTTTCATGAACAGGACAAAATACGCGCAATGCCGGACAGCGTGCAATCCTTGTGTAGAATCCTGCCATCCGGAGGTTTGGGTGAGTGGTTTAAACCAGCAGTCTTGAAAACTGCCGAAGGAGTGATCCTTCCGTGAGTTCGAATCTCACAGCCTCCGCCAGAACAAAAAGCTAACCCCTTGATTTATCAAGGGTTTTTTCTTTTTAAGCCACCATCAGTATGCCATCTGGTATGCCATGGCATGTTGGCTGCAGTTAAACTTGTTGAGAAGCAACCGCGACAAAGAGCTGTGCGTTGTTTTTCGTGTAACCGTTCCAGCTTCTAGCTATTGATTGCAGTTAATAAGACCGACTAACACAAACGTTCGACGAATCGCGAACAAATGTTGGCAGCGGTCAGCATGAGCAGTGCAGTGCGTGGTGGATGTTCAGCATACGTTCGAAGCGGATGTGCAGCTTGCCAATGCCGCCAAACCATGCATGGCTTCTCTCCTCTACCCTCCGAGGTTTACCCAAGCGTTTGCTGTTTTCGATGCCCCGCCTAGCAGTCCTGCTTGATATGCAATGGCTGCGCAGGTGCGGTCAGCATATGGCGTACTCCGCATCTTGACTGCTGAGAGTGCATCGATGCACTTTCGAGCATCATGGGGTCGTACCGATTGGCGCCACTGAGCAGCCCCACCAATGGAATAACTCGGGCGTCCACGATGATGTGCCGTTTGCAGCCGAGCTTGCCTCGATCCGTGGGGTTAGGGCCTGTTTCCTGGTCACCCGGGGGCTTGGCACCGTGGAGCCAGCTATGCTTGCTCGGTTCCAATCAATCTGGTCATGCTCGCGCAGACGCACCAGCAAGGCTTGGTGCAAACGCTGCCAGACGCCATTGGTATTCCAGTCACGCAAGCACCGCCAGCAGGTCATACCACTGCCGTAACCCAAGGACTGAGGCAAGTCTTCCCATGGGATGCCGGTTTGCAGCACGAACAGAATGCCATTGAGCGCTGCTTCATCGCTCACGGTGAAGCTTACGTGCGCCACCTTTGACGGAAGGCGTGAAGGCTGGGATCAGGGACTACAACTGTCGCTACAGTTCTTTGCTAACGGGTTGTCTTGCCATGAGGGCCAGGAGCATAAATGCTTCTGGCTGATCTTAAAGAGAGGTGGCGTTAGATGGTATGGAAGCCTCCCTCCTGAGAGGCTTGTGCCCCGCGCCAAGCAGGGCCACTGTGTGAAGTCTTACTGAACAGGAGACTGTCATGGACCATACCGTTATTGCGGTTGACACCGCCAAGAAGGTGTTCCAGTTGCATTGGGTGGAGCACGACACGGGCAGCATAGAACGGCTACAACTCAAGCGGGCTCGCTTGCTCGAATGGTTTGCCACCCGCGCGCCATCGCTCGTAGTGATGGAGGCCTGCGGCGGCACGCATGAGTGGGCTCGCGCTTTGGCGCAATTGGGGCACGAAGTGCGTCTGATCTCTCCGCGCAAGGTCCGGCCGTTCGTTCAGCGCAACAAGACCGATGCCGCGGATGCTCAGGCGATCTGGACAGCGTGCCACCAACCGGGCATGCGCTTTGTGCCAGTGAAGACCCAGGCGCAGCAGGTCGTGTTGTCGTTGCATCGGATCCGAGCACAGCTCATGAAGAGCCGCATCATGCAAACCAACGAACTGCGAGGCATTCTCTATGAGTTCGGCCTTGTGCTACCCGAAGGTCATCGCGCGCTGCTCAAAGCACTGCCAGACGCGCTTGCTGATGCAGCTCAGCGCCTGCCAGCGACGTTGATGGAGAGCCTGAACGAGCAGATGCGCCGCATTGATCAACTGAGCCGGGATATCGACCAGATCGAACACAGGCTCGCCCAGCAACTGCGCGAGTCCCCGGCTTGCCAGCGCATTGCTCAAATACCTGGCATTGGCCTGCTCACCGCAACCGCAGTTGTTGCCAGCATGGGCAATGCCCAGGCGTTTAAAGACGCGAGAGAGTTCTCAGCGTGGGTCGGATTGGTGCCACGCCAAAGCGGCACCGGTGGTCGAGTGCGGCAAATGGGCATCAGCAAACGTGGGGACGCATATTTGCGAACTCTGCTGATGCATGCGGCAAGATCTGTTGTGCTCAAAAGCCACGAAGCGTCCACATGGCCGTGGCTGCAGACGTTGCTCAAACGCCGCCCCTACAACGTAGTGGTTGCAGCAGTTGCCAATAAGCTGGCCAGGACCATCTGGGCTGTGCTTGCCAAAGGGCAGGCGTGGAGTGCTCAAGCCTGGCAGGGGGCGCACTGAAGAGCGCGAAGAATTCATTGCGAATTTGACGTTTTGAAGGAGAGCAAGCGACCCCAAATGTGTGATGGGCCAGACAGGTCGGACCGAGATGAGGACACTCCGATTAGAGCCAAGAGCATCCAGCTCGAGTGTTAGATGGGAGCCTCATTAGCGAATGCCATCAGGGCCAGCAGGCAACCAGCCTGCACAACAGGCCGGATATAAGACTGCAGTCCTGCCTCCTGATTCTTCACGCACAACGGTTACTTGCAATCCGGGAGGCTTCCATATAAAAGCGGCTCTAAGTGAAATTTCCGCTTCAGGCTGAAAGCGGAAGCCCGCTAACGTCGGCCTCGAGAGATGGCAAAACGCCTTTATTTAAGTCCAAGCGTCAGCCTGCAAACAGCCAATTACCAGGGCTGCGTCGTAGGGCCCACGGTGAACTCGGTGACATTGGTGTCAGCCGGTTGCTCAATGGCGAAGGCAACGACACTGGCGATGCGATCAGGTGAAATGCCATGCGCCTCGTACAGCGCGTGCATCCCCGCCGAAGTGACCGGGTCGCTGATCGTGTTCAACAACTCTGTGTTGATGGCTGCTGGATAGATAGTGGCGGTGCGAATGTTGCTCTTCTCTATGGCCGACTCGATGCGCAGGACTTCCATGAACTCACGCACAAACCACTTCGTGCCACCATAGACCGCAGCACCGGGATATGCCTTCAGTCCTGCCACAGACGAGGTCGCAATCACCTGGCCTGACTTCTGTGCGGTGAACGTCGGCAGCACAGCTGCCACGCCGTTGAGGACGCCTTTGATATTGATGTCGACCATTTCGTGCCAATCATCGGTTTTCATGGCCGACAACGGCGCACTGGGCATGATACCGGCATTGAGGAAGATGACGTCGATCTTGCCAAAGGTGTCTTTTGCCAGTTTGACGATGGCGTCGTTGTCGGCTTGCTTGGTGACGTCAAGCACTTGGTAAATCGCTTCGCCGCCTAACGATCGGATCTCGTCTGTGAGTTTCTGGAGCTTGTCTTCGCGCCGTGCGCCGAGGACCACCTTAGCCCCCTTCGCTGCCAACAGTTTTGCGCTCGCTGCGCCAATTCCTGAAGATGCACCTGTGATGATGACGACTTTGCCTTGCATGTTTCTGTTCTCCTGATGTGAGTCCTTGGGAGTGACCAAGGGTTAACCAGAAGATTAATGACGGACTGCCGATAGAACTAGCCGTCCAGCACCGCAAGGTCTTATTGAAATACTGCATGAATCGCTTGTGATACCAGCGATTCTTATATCAGTACTTGGTGCTGGCTTGGTCCGATTGTCAATAGGTCAAGCTGCTGCCTCGGGCCCTCTCAAGGCTTCGATCACCAGTTTGAGCGCTCGAGAAGATTCCCGTCTACTCGGGTAATAGACATGCCAGCCTGGCCAGGTCGGCCAAGTACCCTCCATCACAAAGTTCAGCCGACCCGCATCAACATGCGGCTTGAGTACATCCTCCGGTGCAAAAACCAGTCCGAGCCCGTCTACTGCGGCCTGAATCATCTGGTACGTGCCGCTGAACGTGACTTGCCCGTCCACCTTGATTGGTGTAACCCTTCCGTCCTGGATTAGTTCCCAGGCATAGATTGCGCCGCTGCTCAGCCGCAGTGTGATGCCTTGGTGACCAGCTAGGTCATCGATAGTCTGTGGCACTCCATGCGAAGCAAGGTATTGAGGTGATGCGGCAATAGCAGCACGGGTATCCGGCCCGATGCGTACAGCGACCATATCCTGCGCCACTTGGTCCCCCATTCGAACCCCAACGTCGAATCTTTCAGACACGAGGTCCACCAACTTGTAGTCCGTGGAGATCTCAATCCGAAGTTCAGGATAGTCCTTGAGCAAGGGACACAGCCTTGGCCACAAGAGCCGATCCGCCACGATATCAATCGCGGTAATTCGAATGGTTCCTGTCGGCTTGTCTCGGTATTCACGTACCGCTGCTAGGTCGGCTGCGATTTCCTCCAGCTTTGGGCCCACGCTCAGCAACAACTGTTCCCCAGCCTCTGTAGGAGCCACGCTTCGGGTTGTGCGGGTCAGCAGTCGCACACCTAGCCTCATCTCTAGTCCTCTGACGGTGTGGCTTAGGGTGGATTGAGACAAGCCTAGACGTGCAGCAGCCCGGGTAAAGCTGCGCTCCTGGGCCACCGCCAGAAAGGCGTAAAGGTCATTGAGGTTTTCAGTGTCCATTAATCGAATTTGGCCATATGTTTATGTGGATTATGCAGTCTAGTACTAAATAACTGTGTTCTTTACAGTTTAGGCACGGACTTGCGAGAGATACGGCCTGGGCTTGCTTTGCAACCAAGTCGAGGTCGCTCCTAGCCAAAGGAACACGAAATGAACGATTCAGTCAGCGACACGGACCAGTCATCGACTATCCAGGTCAACGGAACCGTAGCCAAACCTTCTTCAATGAGTTCCGCCGAGCGCTCCGTAGCCCGTCGCAACTTCATGCACTCTGCAGCCCTCGCCGGGTCTGCCGTTTTGCTTGCAGGCATTCCTGGACTAGCAAGTGCAGCGCCCAACACCATCAAAGAGGTAAATCACATGCAACTGACGCAAGAATGGGACAAGACCTTCCCCAAGAGCGACAAGGTTGATCACCAGAAGGTGACTTTTAAGAACCGATACGGCTTCACTTTGGTGGGAGACCTTTACCTGCCCAAGAGCACCAAAGGCAAGCTCGCAGCTATCGCAGTCAGCGGCCCGCTCGGCGCCGTGAAAGAGCAGTCATCTGGCCTGTATGCGCAGACGATGGCCGAGCGCGGCTTCGCCACATTGGCATTCGATCCTTCCTTCACTGGAGAGAGCGGCGGCGAGCCCCGCAACGTGGCCTCACCTGACATCAACATTGAGGACTTCAGCGCAGCCGTTGATTTTCTGGGGCTGCAATCCGTTGTTGACCGAGGTCGAATTGGCATTCTGGGTATCTGCGGCTGGGGTGGTATGGCTCTTGGCGCTGCCGCCGTAGACAAGCGTATCAAGGCGGTTGCCGCCAGCACGATGTACGACATGACCCGCGTCATGTCTAAGGGCTACTTTGACAGCACGACGCCCGAGCAGCGCACGAAAGCCCTGGAGCAACTCAGCCAGCAACGCTGGGCGGACGCCGAACAGGGAACTCCAGCCTATGGTCCGGTCTCGCTCGAACTACAGGGCGGCGAGTCGCAGTTCGTGGTCGAGTATGCAGCCTACTACAAGGACAAGAAGCGCGGCTTCCACCATCGTGCCATTAACTCGAACGCATCGTGGACCCTCACTACGCCACTGTCGTTCATGAACCTGCCCATCCTCACCTACGTCGCAGAAATCTCGCCGCGTCCACTACTGCTCGTCCACGGTGAAAAGGCTCACTCGCGCTACTTCAGCGAAACGGCCTATGCAGCTGCTGCAGAACCGAAGGAACTGGTGATCATCCCCGGTGCCACCCACACAGACCTCTACGACCGCCTGGACGTCATCCCATTTGACAAGCTGACGTCGTTCTTCACAGACAACCTGAAATAAGCCAAAGGTGTCGCCGGGCCGACGGCACAGATACCCGCCAAGAAGGAGCAGCCGCCATGGACATCCAACTGACCATCAACGAACAGCCTATTGCCGCGATCGTGGTCAATAGCGGGGCCGCACGTGATTTTCTGGCATTGCTTCCCCTGACGCTAACGCTGGACGACTATGCCGCCACCGAGAAGATAGCACCGCTGCCGGCCAAGCTTTCGACTGCTGGTGAACCGAAGGGTATGACGCCTTCGATCGGCGATATCACCTACTACGCCCCCTGGGGCAACCTGGCCATCTTCTACAAAGGCTTTGGCCACGCCAACGGCCTGGTCAAGCTTGGCCACATCACGGGCGACATGAGCTTGCTTCGTGGCCCTGGGCCATTGACGGCGCTTATCGAGATTGTCCGCAAGGACTGACACTCCTATGCAACCGCCCTTCAACAGCGAAAGGAAATGACATGCAACTCAAACGCGCAGGCTCTCAGCCATCGGTAAAAGGTCCAGCCGAGTGGTTCACCGGAACGGTCCGCATTGACCCGCTGAACGCCGCACCGGCGCCTTCCCGTGTCTCGTGTGCGGCGGTCACCTTCGAGCCGGGGGCGCGCACCGCCTGGCACACCCATCCGCTAGGTCAAACATTGATCGTGACCGCCGGCTGCGGTTGGACGCAGTGCGAAGGTGAGTCCATCGTTGAGATTCGTGCAGGTGATGTGATCTGGTGTCCACCGGGCCACAAGCACTGGCATGGAGCTTCTGCCACCACTGCCATGACCCATATCGCCATCCAAGAAGCGCTCGATGGCAAAAACGTCGAGTGGCTGGAGCACGTCACCGACGCACAGTATTTTGTGGGCCCATCGAAGCCCTGAAGTCAGCAGGAATAGCACTATGCACAACGTCAACTACAACTGCAAAGGTCAGGTCGCACTGATAACGGGGGCCGCATCAGGTATGGGGCTGGCTACGGCGCGCGCATTCGCCGAGGCCGGCGCGTCAGTGGTTCTTTCGGACATACGGGCCGATGCCCTGACTGCCGCCATCGAAGAGCTGAAGGCTGCAGGCCACCGTGTTCTCGGCATCGCGGGTGATGTGTCCGATGAGACCTTTGTGAAATTGCTTGTTGAGCAAACGGTATCCACCTTCGGGCGTCTTGACGCGGCGTTTAACAACGCGGGGATTCAAAGCCCAGCCGTCGATACTGCCGATGTCGAGAGTGAGGTATTCGATCGCATCAATGGCATCAATCTGCGTGGTGTGTGGTTGTGCATGAAGTACCAGCTCATCCAGATGCGGAAGCAAGGCAGCGGTGCAATTGTCAACAACTCGTCGCTAGGTGGCCTTGTGGGAGTGCCAGGTCGCGCCGCCTACCACGCGGCCAAGCACGGTGTGCTTGGCCTGACCAAGAGTGCCGCCCTTGAATATGCCGCCCGTGGCATTCGTATCAACGCCATCTGTCCAGGTATCGTGGAGACGCCCATGGTGGCAGGGATGCTGCAAGGCGAAACCGCAGTCATGCAAGAAATGATGAAGGACGTCCCCATCAACCGCCTGGGCACAGCCCAGGAGATCGCCAACGCGGTGCTGTGGCTTTGTAGTAGCGCCGCCAGTTTTATCGTCGGCGTCGCATTGCCAGTCGATGGCGGTTACACGGCTCGCTAATATCAAGAGGAAATCACATGAAAGATCAGTTCAAGAGACTCTTGCTTTACGCGATCATCGCGCATGCTGCACCCGTGGCCTTCGCTGTAGAACCGCAGTTGCAAGCATCTGTAGCTGCTCAGAAGATCATACGCTCTGGCGATCAAGCTTCTGTAGCCGGGCCAGCCGATTTCTTCACCGGCCGTGCCCGTATCGACCCGGTGTGGCCTGCTGACAAGAACATCAATGCTTCTGGTGGCCTTGTCACTTTCGAGCCTGGCGCACGCTCGGCCTGGCATACGCACCCTGCAGGGCAGCAGTTGGTGGTGATTTCGGGCGTGGGACTGACCCAGGAATGGGGCAAACCGGTTCAGGTCATCCGTGCTGGTGATGTGGTGTGGTGCCCGCCAGGCGTCAAGCACTGGCATGGCGCGGCGCCCAGTACCGCGATGACTCACTTGGCCGTGACTGGCACGGTGGATAGTAAGAACGTCACTTGGATGGAGAAGGTCACCGATGAGCAATACCATGCCCATTAAAGCGCAAAAAGACAAACTGAAAACAGCAGCACTGACGTTGGTCGTTGGGGTGGCGGCAATCGGCGTTGAGGTCGCGCAGGCCAAGGAGAGCCAACCTATGAATCCAAACACAGCCAGCGCCTCTAGCGTTTCAGAGACGCTCACTGCACGCCAGCAAGCTATCGTTCCGATTGCAGCGTTCGCTGCAGCGGGTGACATGGCCAAGCTGAACTCCTCTCTCCATCAGGGACTGGATGCAGGCATGACGGTGAGCGACACCCGAGAAATCTTGGTGCAGCTCTACGCTTATGCAGGCTTTCCACGTAGCCTCAATGCACTGGGCGAGCTGATGAAGGTTCTGGAGGTTCGAAAGCAACGCGGCATCCAGGATGCCCCAGGCCGCGAACCAAGCCGCACAATTCCCAAGGGCGACGCCCTGCTAGATGTGGGCACAGCCAATCAGACCAAACTCTCGGGCGGCGCGGTGCAAGGGCCGTTGTTCGATTTCGCCCCCGTGGCGAATGAATACCTGCGCACCCATCTGTTCGGTGACATATTTGAGCGAGACAACCTGGATTGGCAGAGTCGAGAACTGGCGACCGTGGGTATGCTCTCGGCTCTTCCGGGCACAGATTCCCAGCTGCAAGCTCACATGCGCATCAGCATGAACGTAGGTCTGACGGCTGGTCAGTTACGCCAACTCATTCAGGTGCTGTGTTCTCGTGCAGATGCAGACATGGCCGGCAGGGCAACACTAGCGTTAGATAGCCACCTCGCAACCGTCAAGGGCAAATGATGATGGTGCCACCCAGCCTTCGCAGCGTTGGAGGGGCGATGCCTCAGTCTTGGTTGTACGAGTGGTAATGATCCTGTCAATTGCGCAGCGCGCGAGACAAATCCAATCACAGCGCTATGCGTAACTTGCCAGATTGCGATGTGTGCACCAAGCAAGAATCAATGAAATTGCTATTTGCATACTAGGAGTACTCATGCAAGCATAGGTAGAGAAAACTTCAAGCCAAGCTGAGGCAAAGATGCTGGTACGCCCCATTACCTATCACCTCGAAATTTCACAGGACTCAATTAAGAGCGAGCCGGTCGTCCACCTTGAGTCATCAACACCATTTCAACCCTTCACCATCGGAGACAAGATGAGTTGGAATGGATTTAGAAATGCCAGATGGCACCCTGAGCCCCAGACAGGACAGTTCCTACGTGTAAAGGATGTGCTTCACTTTATTTGGGACATACGTGGTGCGAACATCGGCCACAAAGTTCGTCTGTGCGTCGAAATATGCAACGTCGAAGACTAGCCAACACACCGCTGAACCAAACGTCTTCGATTTCTTTAGCATGCTGCCTTATAGGCGGACTGCTCCAGACTGATGCGCTTGCACGATGAACTGCCAGCAAGCTCATGTATGTGCCGACCCGCTGGGCTCTAAAGGATCCACAACAGTGAGGGGAATTTGCGTGTCCGTACACCTCGTAATGAATTACGCAGCAACAGTCTGCAGCTAGTGACGCGATTCCAGTAGCATTCGCGTTGGGCCCAGCTATTAGGACGTAGGTGGAGCCTCTTGCGCCACCCACAAGGTGGCTTTTTTTATCCTGAGTTCAGGTCCATCCGGCGTGACTGCTCGAGCAGATATGACATCGCAGGAATTCGCCTGAGCCACCAGCTATTGGGAGCACGGCGCGGCTTCCGCGTCGTGAACGACAGTGGTCACGCCAGATGGTTCTACCCTCTTTGGTGTAAGTCGAGTTCGTCTTGTTTGCCTCAAAAGCGTCATGCAGAATTCGACTCAATCCACCTATTACGCCGAGCTTAGGCCCCCCCTCAATCTTTCCCTGGGCATGACTCGAAAGGTCATCGGCCCTCTATTCAAAGCCCGCAGCACCTGCTCGCGGGCTTTTCTTTTTGAGACACGCAGTCACGCACCATTTAGCTCGGCAACCTCATCAAAGAAAGATGACAACCGCGAAGGGAGGGTGCACCGTTTGAGGTTCCACAGATATCACAAGTTGAATCAAAGGTATCCAATCGCTCAATCTGTAAGCGCCTACATACCTGCTTACATCTGCGAGTTACAACAAGACGGACTCACAAAGAAACGTCAGCTCGCAGGTTCTGCGGCCAGTCTCTGAGATGTAGGGAGTGTCCTCATGAAGAAAGTTAATCCTGCTGCCAAGCACGCAAACCGCGCCTATGTACGCATGCATACATATGTGACGAAACATTTTGACTGGGATCTCTTCACCAAGGACTACCGCGTAGTCCTGAACACCGATGAGGACGGAGGCGTCACGCTTTACATCGTCAAAGTCTTCGACAAGAACGGCCAGCTGGCTGCATTAGGGCCAAAGATTCCTAACCAGATTACGTTCTCGTACCGCCAGGCGCCCATCATGTCGGTATGGACTGAGTTCTTCAACGACGGCAAATTCACCTGGCGCAATGTCTCGTGCCGCTAGATGCGACAGTGGTCACGCCAGATGGCAAGTCAGATTTACTTCTTCACACCACCGACAAGGTAGACGTTGCCCTCGGCCACGTTATTGAGAAGCTCGCGATACGCATTCACCAAGTGATCGCGGCCAAGCCTGAATTCAGGGTCCGTTCTATCAGGCCCGTCCTGATGCTTGGCATCCAGCTGTGCAGCGCGCAGCTCTCTCGCCACCTGATGCGCAGTCTCTGGTGGAAGCACCTTGACGACTGCCGTTAAGATCATGGACAACGCAGCGAATGCGCCAGATTCCTCCTGGGTCATGAAGCACCTCCAGTCTGTTGACCCATTCTAGTTTCCAGCCGTGCATGGGGCTTATTTCTTCCCACCATCTCTGAACCATTCCCCACGCAGACCCGAAAGGTCACCGGCTTTTTCTTCAAGCCCGCAGCAACTGCTCGCGGGCTTTTTTTTGCCCTCAGGAGACTCCATGCACTCATCACGAACTAATACCCCGACGACAATGCTGCTGCTCGCCGCCCAATGGGGCCTCACCGTCTTCGGCCTCTTCTGCCTCGTCGGCGCGGCCGTGGTGATCGCACTCACGCCAGAAGCCTGGCCCCTCTGAGCATTCAGCTTTGAAGCTACAAGGAGATCCTCATGCTGAAGACGATTGTTGATTCTGTGCTTGTCATAGTTGGCGCCCTACTTCTCGCGGCCTGGTTGGCCGCGCCTGATGCCCAAGCCGATGAACCCCAAAGTATTACCCGGAGCCTGCGCGATGAATTCGCCTGCCCAGGCATGCACGCCGAATGGCTGGACGCCAAGACTGTGCAATGTTTGAAGGAAAGCCCGTAATTTGACATCCACAAGACCTCACCAAAGAAGGTGCTTACTTCTTCATCGACCCAAAATATAGACAATAGCCATTGAAGCATTCGGCGCAATAGCTTGATTCAAACCCAATTTTTCAACCCGTTGTCTGAGAACCTGCACTACAGCCGTCCACTAGCGAGCGGTAGGCCTCAAGGTGTGCAATGAATGCGATTGAGTTCACTCCAATTAAAAAGAGACAAAGGCTTATGACCAAGCCACCAATCCAGCTTGAGCACTTACCGTCGAGGCGATGCAGGAAGCGCAACCTAGCCCTCGCTCGAGGCTTCATACTGAGCTGCCTAGCGATCCTTGCGGCCTGCTTAGTTTTGGCAGGCTGCAAAGCTGAATCAGGAACGGGACTCGACAAAGCTGCTGCGTCCTTCAAAAAGGCAGCCGTTAGTGCCTGGCAGTGTCCTGGGATGAAAGCTATTTGGGTCAGTGAGAGTATCGTGAAGTGCGTTAGAGAGGAGCCATAAGCAAATGAGTCGCGCCCCTTGGCGAAGCACTGCATACAAGGATTAGGTCAGCAAGAAACCACCTGCATGACGATGCATGCCTCATTCGTTCTGCTTGATTCGGACAGGAATCAATCCGCGCTATATGTTGCTGCGAACAAAGAATGGACCATCTCCACCTGTCCATGGCTGCCTATCAGGGCCATACATCCATCGACCAATGTCGCCCCCCATGTTCATGGATCCCATTGCACAACTAGATCGCTGATCAGCCATCGAGACAAATTCAGGCTTCGGCATCACTGCACAGCCGGTGAGCGCACTGGCGAGGACGGCAATCACAATAAGCACTTTCATGGCACCCCCAAAGAAAGTGAAGCCTCTAGGCTACTCACTCCAAAGTCAGAGTGAGTTCTTGTTGGACCGCTTCTTGACTAACTAGTTCATCTTGGACCGCTTCTTGACTAACTAGTTCATCTGACAGATCGCATGAGTGCGGGCTATTTTGTTGATGGAGGCCCGATGCGCAAGAGCATGATCATTCGCGACACTGCCAACAGTAAGAAAGTGACTCAATGAGAAGAACTCCCGCAAAGCTAACCGCGAATTCATCATTTGCGGCTGGCTGGCAACACCTCTCCCTCAGCATGCCGAGTGGTTGGGTGAAAAGGCCATGCAGCGATTGAAGTAGGCTCCTGCCGAGAGTTATTGACCGCTGTAGATCACCTTTTCCTGCTGGGCGCTCAAGATGCTGTCCATTATTTGCTCTACGGCATAGAGGTACTGGATATTGGACACGGGGCCGCGAGCATTCGGCGACAGCCATGCATGAGCACGCTCCAGCGATGCTGATGTGAAGAAATACATGTCAAGCGCAGTATCTCTGCGGGCTCTAGTCGCTGCAATGCGCTGTGCTGCCACGTCCAAGTAAAGGCAGAAATCACGCGGCTGTAGCCAGCATTCAGCCACTGACTCTTTCAACCCGGCTAAACCATGTAGTCGATAAGTCTTCAAAGACTCCGAGGCTGCTTTGTTGACTTCATCAGCGACAACATTGGAGTTTTGCCCAAAGCACTCCAAAGCAAATGACGAAGCGCAAATTGCTGCGACGCCAACCGCAATAGCTTTAGTTCTCATGGCTTGCAACGCTTCACTAAAACGCGATTTAACTATCTCATTTTGATAGCACCCAAGACATTCTCTAAAGCCTAGCAAGTCGAATTATTTCAATTCTTAGTGGAAAACCATTGCCTATCATAAGCGGGCTATTTCTTTTGGAGCCTACCAAGGTCGACTCTGCCGACACCTTTGAGCGCCCCATCTACGCGGGCAACGCCATTGCCACCGTACAGTCCGCCGATGCAGTCAAGGTCATCACCGTGCGTAACACCGGCTTTAACGCAGCGGCTGCCACTGGCGGCTCTGCGGCGGTGGAAACGGCGGCTGCCGTGGCCGACAGCGGCAAGAGCTCCTTTGTGGGCAGCGAAGTGACCAAGAGCGACCGTTCCGAACTGACGGCAGCAAAGATCATCGTCTCCGACGGCCGTGCTCTGGGCTCGGCCGAGAAGTTCACCGAAGTGATCACCCCCCCTGGCCGACAAGCTGGCTGCGGTCATCGGTGTCAGCCGTGCGGCTGTCGATGCGGGCTACGCGCCCAACGACCTGCAAGTGGGCCAGACGGGCAAGATCGTGGCGCCTCAGTTGTACATTGCCTGTGGCATCTCGGGTGCGATCCAGCATCTGGCGGGTATGAAGGACTCGAAGGTGATCGTGGCGATCAACTACAGGCGCCGAACCACCTTCTCCGAGATCCACACGCATTGCCTGACCAGTGAGGCCTGGATGCGACGGTAGACATAGCAGCTATGGTCGCGTTCGAAGATGTCGGTGATCGTTCGGCGCACAGCGACATACTTCTCGCCTGCGTTGAGCCGAGCTCGATGGTAGAAGTACGAGCTGCGAGCCAGCACTAGCGAGGCGAGCAACTCAGCAAGCAAGTACGCATGGCGCAGGGCATCAACCAGAAGTGCCTTCTTACGATTGCTCAGGAGATGAAGGTCGATGCTCTGGTTCTTTTTTAGGAGCTCACTCGCCGTCTTCAATAGCTCCTGTTCCAACTGCAATCGTCTCACTTCACGGCGTAGCGTCTGGAGTTGCTGTTCCAGCTGGGGCAGCTCCGAACCGGTTGAAGAATCATTGAAGCGTTTCATCGGTGCGAGAGCCTCTGGCCCCAATAGTTCATCGCGCCAGTTGTACAGCGTCTTTCGGCACATGCCAACGTCGTCAGCGATGGCTTGGGCGCTTCCTTGACGCGTGCACTGCGTAAGCACCGCCGCGTGCTTTTGCTCGTTTAAAGACGCACCAAGCACGCGTGGCCTAGTTCGGAGATTGAGCTACTGAACCCAAGCGTGGAGAGAGGCCCGTCCCGGGCAACCGGCTCTTTGATGGTGAATGCAACGCAGTCCCGTGCGTCAGATAGTGCTCGAACGCCCGAGCCTTTTTGCTAACGGGTAAACTTCGGCGGCCGAACAACCGCGGTCTTCAAGTCCCAATCCTTCTCATACTCGCGGTTTCAGCCCTTGAGCGAATTCTTGGTGGGATAGCCCAACTGCGGGATGGTTGCCGCGACTCGTTCGCCTAGCTTGATGTAAAGCGCCACCACGCTGATTCGTATGAATACATGAACTAATTCTCAGTAATCCAAGATTTCATCTGCATCCCCCGAAGTCAGAGCATGGATATGGCTCTCATGTAGTTTTATGAGAGTTCAGACCAGCGGCTACAGTCCGAACTACTCAGAACCCGTAGAGGAGCTCAGGGTTGCGCACCAAGATCCGCTGGCGCTGCGCCTCTTCGGGCACCCAGGCCAGCATCTGGTCCAGCAGGTCCGTTGTATTGGGCATACGGCCCTTGAACGAAACGTGCGGCCAGTCGCTGCCCCATACCAGACGGTCTGGCCGGGCAGCCAGCAGCGCCTGCACATAGGGCAGCATGTCTTCGTAGGGCGGCGGCAAGGCCGACATGCGGTAGCCGCAGGAAAGTTTGACCCAGCAACGCCCTGTATCGACCAGCCTCAGCAAAGACTGGAATCCGGGCTGTCCCAGGCCCTCGCTTGGCCTGAGCGAGCCCATGTGGTCAATCACGACATCCGTGGATAATTCGCGCAGCGTCGACTCCATCTCGGCAAGAGGGGCGCGCCCCTCGTCATCCATGACATGTAGCTGGACATGCCAGCCCAAGCGAGCTATGCGTGCCGCAAGCACGGGCATCTCGGACACTGGCACTGCGCCAGCATGGCCAATGTTGTAGCGCACGCCGCGCACTCCAGCTTCATGCATACGGTCCAGTTCGACGTCCGGCACATCAGCACGCAGCGTGACGATGGCGCGCGTCGGCCGCCCCATATCGGCCATCGCATCCAGATGGCGCCGGTTGTCAGTGCCGTAGCCACTGGGCTGCACGAGGACTAGGCGCTGGACACCCAGGACGTCGTGCAGCGCCCGCAGTTGGCTGGGCAGGGCCTCGGGCACATCGAAAGCACGCGTTGGGGCGACGGGATAGCGCTCGGCAGGACCGTAGACATGCACATGGCAGTCCGCCGTACCCGGCGGGCAGATCAGCCGAGGCTTGCGAGCAACAGGATAGGGAGGCTGGCACAGTGGAATCATCTCAGGCGCTTGCATAGTCGTTGTTAGAAGGAGGGCGGTCACTCAAAGACCTTGTCCTCATGGAGCACCACCGGCACCTCCTTGTTCCTCTCCGAATAGCCGTCGAAAGGCTTTCCTGCGAGGTCGATGCGCGCGAGCACGTCGCTGCTGGGATCGATGTGCGCGCCGATGCGCAGCATCACTAGGGCACCCTCGCCTTCTTTGGCCTGGAACCAGTAGAAAGCTCCGGCCGGCAGCAGAACGCAGTCGTTCTTGCCGACCTCACGCGTTTCGCCGTTAGGCCCGTGGAACACTGCGCCGCCCTGCAGGACAACGAACACATGGTCTTCATTGGAATGGGCGTGGATCTCGTTCTCTCCCCCGCTGGCATAGGTCTTAAGCACCACGTTCATGTAGCGCGAGGCGCCCAGCACCTGATTAGTCCGCCCCTCTTTCGG
This sequence comes from Comamonas testosteroni TK102, assembly GCF_000739375.1. Taxonomy (NCBI): domain Bacteria; kingdom Pseudomonadati; phylum Pseudomonadota; class Betaproteobacteria; order Burkholderiales; family Comamonadaceae; genus Comamonas; species Comamonas testosteroni. The sequence goes on from NZ_CP006704.1 coordinate 4,649,682, forward strand.
CAGTTGGGCACGGATATGAAAGAAGCTGGGTTGGCCCGGCTTGGAAAGGCGAGCCATCTCCGCGCGCCATTCGGCGGCGCTATGGACGATCGGTGCGAAGCTTTGGGACTGGGGGGTGGTGATGCTCATGGTGAAATACCTTCGTGGTGAGATTCAATCGATCCTGATGCCGGCTTCCGCGATGACCGGACGCCAGCGCGCCGCTTCCGAGGCCATAAAACTTCGCAGCGCCTGTGGCGAGCTGACGTCCGCCATCAGGCCAGCGCCCAGGAGCTTTTCCTGTACGTCCTTCGAGGCAAGGGCCTGCATCAGCGCCTGGTTAAGCTTTTCCACCACGGCGGCCGGAGTTCCCTTTGGCGCCAGCAACGCCATCCATACATCGATATCGGGCAGCTTGATACCCACATCGGACATAGACGGCACGGCCGGCAGCGAGGGGATGGGTTTTGCGCTCAGACGAGCCAACGGCTTTAACGTGCCCTTCGCGAAATGGGGCATGGCCGTCGTGATTCCGTCGATAGTAAAGGTGATGTCCTTGGAAAGTAGGCCTTGGGTTGTCCCAGCACTGCCCTTGTAGGACGCAGAAACCACATCCTTTCCTAGCACGCGCTTGAGGAGTTCACCAGAAAGCTGGGATGTGAAAGTTCCAAAACCGTAGCTAATTGCAGTGGGGTCAGCCTTGGTTCGTGACAGCAGCACTTGCATTGAATCAGGCCCTGCCTGATTGGTCATAACGACCAACGGCGTGGTGGCTACTTTGCCTATTGGCTCGAAGTCATTGATGGGATCGTAGGGCAGCTTGGAGTAGAGATACTGATTCATCACCAGCGTATTGTCGATAGCCATCAGCAGCGTATATCCATCTGGCACTGCCTTCGCAACGACGTCAGCGCCGATGATGGTATTTGCGCCTGGCTTGTTGTCAACGACGATCGGCTGGCGCACCAATTCACCCATACGCTGCCCAACGACGCGGGCCAGCAAATCAGTAGGACCGCCAGCCGGGAAAGGTACAACCATCCTGATAGGCCGACTTGGAAAATCACGCGAAGCTTGTGCCTGCGCTTGTAGCGGAACAGAGCTCCACACTAACGATAAGGCTAGGGCCGCTGCGGCCTGGGAGGTCATCATGGAGAGTCTCCTATACGGTTGTCGATATCCGCAACAACGAACTGCGGATATTTGTTTAGTAGTCAATTCTGGTCGGGTGCCACACGCCCGGCAATGTGGCAGTGGCAATTCGCTGTATCGAAAAAAGGAATCTGCCATCCGCTCCATGCACTAACTCCCATGACACGCAGCGCACTGCCGCACAGCACGTCTCACACTAAGTTAGAGACATACAGACCCATTTGATGTTGAGGTTGAAGACCGTCCCAACCTTGCCACCCCTAGACGAATCGAAATGCAAAATCAGTGCGACGTGAAGTCATCACAGCGTCCCACTGATCACATCAGGAATGCACCGCGCAAAGGCGTTGTCCCCTTCTTGCAAGGACAACGCCTGCTCGCACATGGTGCTGAAAACGTTCCGCTGTGTTCCGGTCGTCAGGATCGCTCAGGCTAAATACATCACCTCATCCACTGCGAGCTTTTCGGCCTAGCGTGCTACCCTGTTGGCGTTATTGGCCAACGCTTCTAGAAGTTCACGACAGACTGTGACTTTTTGTGTAACCGCCTCAGCGCTATCATCTTGGACTGCCCTAGGCAGGCAGACATACTCGGCCACTCTTTGGTGGACTGCTTCTATTCAGGTAGGCAAATCCCAGCCACAAGTCCGGTGCGCTCAAACGCCTCAGGGCTGATTCCACCCAGATGGCTATGGCGGCATGACCGGTTGTAGATCACCTCGATATAGTCGAATACATCGGCCCAGGTTTTGTCCCGGGTCTTGTAAATACGCTCGCGGACGCGCTCCTTCTTCAGGCTGCTGAAGAAAGACTCCACGACGGCGTTGTCCCAGCAGTTGCCACGGCGACTCATGCTGGACGCTAGGCCATGGGCTCGGCAGAAACGCTTGAAGTCATCGCTGCTGTACTGGGCGGATTCAACCGGTCGTCGCAACACCGGGTTTCCTTTGCTTCACCAGACGTGCGTACTGCGCCAGCAGGAGCTAGCCACCACAGACCCAAGATGCACGGTGATATCAGTGACGCACGCTTTGTCTGGGGCATCCTCGGTGAACTGCCAATGCAAGTGGTTGGAGGCAATGATGGAAGGCTGGCCTGGAATGTGCCAGGAGTCTTGTAGCCCCATATCGCTTTGGTCTTTTGCTTGCGCATGATGCGGGCAACGAGATGCTTACCGCAGCGCTCCACGGCCTCGCGCAGATCCGCAAACGCACGGATAGCACCGTAGACTCCGTGGCCGGGCGTAAGTGAATGGCGGATCAGCTTGAGCAAGCGTCTGTCGTCATGTTCGTGAATTGAGGCCAGATCGTGTAGCCACGCATAGACCCCTGCACGAGGCACTCGCAGCAATCTGCACATCAAGCTAATGGCATGTTGGCTGCGGTGCTCGTTGATGAAGTGGTACTTCACCCGGGCTCCCTGGCCAAGTACCGCACGGCTTTTTTCAGATATCCCGTTCTTCTTTGATGCGTCGCATCTGACTGCGCAAACGCAGGATCTCGCTCTTGGCTTCGAGCAGCTCTTTGGACTGCTGCTCGCTCGTGGCTGGGGATAAGGGCCTGACCCATTTATGCAAGGTATGCGTAGGCACGCCTAAACGGACTGCGACTTTAGCCACCGAGAGTCCCTTCTCAGCGACTTGCTTGACCGCTTCTTCCTTGAATTCCGGCGTAAACATCTGCGCACTCATGGACTACCTCCTATGCTCAAAAGATAGAAAGGGTTCTCTCTCTGCCTAGGGGCAGTCCAATTGGTAAGTGCTTAAAAAGTACCGAATTTCTCCGACACAAAGCCTCTGGAACAGCTATTCCACCGCTACCGTCTGTTACACGCCGCAAAGCATTGAAAGAATGCAAGGTTGCTCTACGAGCCGCCCTCAGAAGTTGTGCCGTACCCCCATGTAGATATTGCGTGAGCTTCCATTCGTCGAGCCAACTAACGTTGCTGGAGCTTGTGCAGTTCCAGTGCCTAGCACGTACTGCGATCCGTTCTGGTTGGTAATCCGAGCGGCACCGAAGTAAAGACGCGTTCGCTTAGACAAGTCATAGTCACCACCAAAGGCAATCCAATTAGCATTGCGATTGCCGGTTGAAGCGGTGTAGTCGGAGCGGTCGTTAACTCGAGTGAATTGGGCAATGGCGGTGAACAACCCAAATGGCACGCGCACACCGACGTTGGTCAACCTGAATTCGCTTGTGGAAGTTCCTGGCAGTCGAGCGATGGCACCAGTGCAGGTACTACAGGAGTTCTTCTCAACCGTCGTGCCGAGGAAAAACCTAGCGAAGCGGGCATCATAGGATCCCCCCAGCACCATTGCCGAGACCTTACCCGAGCCGGCGTTGTCCGCCCCCTCCTGCCACTGGAAGCCAGCATTGAGGTCGAAGCTACCAGCCTGATAACGACCAGATACGCCGTAACCGCGACCGATCGTCGCGGACTTCTCACCAAAGGAATACTGCCCGCGTATTTCAAGCCCCCCCCAGCGCGGAGACACATAATTGATGGCGTTATCTTGGCGAGCCGCTACCCCCATCGGCAATACCTGTCGCTGCGTCGTTGAGCTGATGTTTCGGGTGAGCGACAGCAGCCCACCCGCTCCCTCCCAGATGAAGGCGTCCACATTACTCTGGACCAAATAGTAGGGCGTAGGAACGCGCCCCATCTGCACAGTACCGAGCCTTGTATCGCTGAGGCCAACCGATGCTTCCCGCCCGAATGCACGTCCGCCTTGGGCCAAGGTACCTTCATCGAGGTTAAGGCCTTGCTCTAGGCGAAAAACGGCTGAGAGCCCTCCTCCCAAGTTCTCTACACCTCGGAAGCCTAGGTTACTACCAGCGCTGCCGCCCGAATACAGGCGATTGATGCTGGAACCGTTCGAGCGAGGGGCATCCACACCAGAGTCCATGCGCCCATAAATGGTCACACTTCCTTGTGCGTTCGCTGCTCCGCAAACGTTGAGCAACACCGCGCATGCCACAGCATGTTTGGTCAGTCCGATCATTGATGTCTCCTTCATTTTTTTTGGGGCCTTTTGCCCCAACTCCTGTTCCTCACAATGCACTTGAATCTTCATGGGCAGTCCCAAGCACAGTCTTCCAGCGTCCACATCCTCAGATGAATCTCAAATTCAACATGGCTCCTCTGGCTTGCGAAGTATAGGTAGCCATCTAACAATTTAGATAGCCATCTAAGTAAATTTCCTAGGTTCAGAATTCCCGACTGTGGCTGAGGTGCCACGCTTTATCTGCGAGGCGTCGCAGGCAAACAAGCAACGCTCGAGAAGTGTCCCCCATTCCATCCCAAACAACCCGGATTGATTAAGTGATCAATGCCATCTGAGCACTAGGTATCACCAGTTCGGCAAGCACAGTGTGTGCAGACAGGCCGCGCTCGGTAACCGCGCCGTAATTGATTTATCGATTTCATGAGGCAGTGCACCTTCTGCGCTTCACAAAGCAATTTATTTGTGCCCACCCTGGCTGTGAACCGGAACGTGCTACATCGAATTGAAGATTACGTCGTAGAACCTTTTCATCGCACACAGCACGAAGGTACTACTCAGCCGAGAGCAACGTAGCTGGAGGAGCCATTTAACGAAAGACTCCTTCTCCCTTCGCCACCGCCCATAGGTTGAGGGAGCATTCAAGCTTGATGGCAGTCAACAGACTTCCTAGCATTTGAATCCCCAGAGAGCACGTTTAGTTGCCCGATATTGGAGACACCATGAAAAACTCAAGCCTAACCCGGCGGTCGCTATGTGTGACCTCAGCCTTGGTCATCGCCTTCCTGGGCCATACGGCCGTTGCACAAGAGAACTATCCGGCAAAACCGGTCACACTTGTCGTCCCCTTCACCCCAGCAGGTAGCAACGACGTTATCGCCCGAGTAGTCGGGCAGCGGCTTAGCCAAATTTGGCATCAGCCGGTCATCGTGGACAACAAGCCCGGCGCAGCAGGAAGTATCGGCACCGACCAAGTGGCCAAAGCCTCTGCTGACGGCTACAAGCTACTAATAACCAACAACAACACGATGTCGATCAACCCGATGCTGCTGCCGAACACTCCGTACGCTGTTGCACGCGATTTCGCCCAAGTGACGCAATTGGGCACAGTACCCGTAGTGCTGGTCGTGAATTCAAATTTGAAGGTTACCACTGTGAAGGAGCTAGTCGCTCTCGCAAAAATCAGCCCCGGGAAACTTTCGTATGCATCGTCGGGCTCAGGCAGTCCGCAGCATCTCTCGGCAGAGCTTTTCAAGTCCATGACAGGCACTGATATAGCCCACATTCCCTACAAAGGCGCAGCCCCCGCCATCACGGACATGCTAGCTGGACAGGTTGACCTTCAGTTCGGTGCCATCAACTCGCTGCTGCCACACATTCGCAGCGGTAAGCTTCGAGCGCTTGCCGTAGGTGGGACCCGGCGCGCCAGCCTGCTACCCAATGTCCCAACAATGGCAGAAGTAGGCCTACCCCAGTACGACAGCGAAATCTGGCTAGGCCTGGCAGCTCCAACAGGCACCCCCTCCGCAGTGATCAAGCGTATCAACGCCGATGTCTCCAGAGTTCTGGAGGAGTCGGGCGTTAAAGAAAAGCTAGCGGAGCAAGGTATTGAAGCGCGATCCTCGACACCGCAAGAAATGACCCAACTTGTCGAAAGAGATACCGCGCGCTGGGCCAGCGTCATTAAGGGCGCAGGCATCAAAGCCGATTAAACGGAGCAACCAAATGAATTCAATGCAACCCGTCCCGCTGCGTCGAGACATTCCACTCCCTGGCAATGATACCGACAGTCTGTGGGCTAGCGATGCGATCGCAGAGATGATCCGCGCGCTTGATATCCCCTATGTCCTACTAAACCCCGGATCAAGCTTTCGCGGTCTGCACGACAGCTTGGTCAACCACCTGGGCAATATCAACCCCCAAATGCTGGTTGTGCTTCATGAGGAGCATGCCGTTGCTATCGCCCACGGCTATGCAAAGGTAACAGGAAAGCCCCTGGCTGCCATTGTCCACAGTAATGTCGGACTGATGCACGCTTCTATGGCGATCTTTAATGCCTGGGTAGACCGCGTGCCGGTGATGGTTCTCGGCGCAACGGGCCCAGTCGATGCCGCAAAACGCCGCCCTTGGATCGACTGGATGCATACCGCGCAGGACCAAGGTGCGTTGGTACGCGACTTCACCAAATGGGATGCGCAGCCCGCTTCCGTTGTTGCCTCTTATGAAGCGCTGCTCCGAGCCAAACAGATTGCACTGACTGCACCGTCCGGTCCAACCTACGTCTGTTTTGATGTTTCCTTACAAGAGACGAGAATCGACGCGATCCCGCCATTACCCAACGTCTCGCGATACGAGGTTGCCTCACCCGCTGTACCGGGCAAGGAAGATCTGGAGAAAGCCGCAGAACTACTTTCCTCGGCAACTCGGCCCGTCATTCTCATGGGACGCGTATCTCGCTCGAGCGAAAGCTGGCGCCATCGCATCCAACTGGCCGAGAAGCTAAATGCGGAGGTCCTCACTGACCTGCGCGCTGGTGCGTCCTTTCCTACGGACCATGAACTTCACGCCGCCGTGCCAGGTGTCTTTCTCTCACCCGAGGCGGCAGCTACGCTGCGCGCCGCGGACGTCGTCCTTAGTCTTGATTGGTACGACTTGAATGGAACACTCCAACAGGCATGGCGCGGTGAGTCTGTGAGCGCCAAAGTGATCCAGGTCTCACTCGACCACTACAGCCATCGCGGCTGGAGCATGGACCATCAAGGCCTCCCGCCGGTCGACGTATTTATGCCAGTTGAACCGGACGTCGCCGTTCCTCTCCTATCCGCCGCATGCAATCGCCGCTCGGTCGCCACTCGCCCCTCGAAGACGGTAGCCGCCAAGCTGCCGGCGCTGCAGGACGGCACAATCAGTATTGCGATGGTCGCGGATGCCCTGCGCCGCGCAGCAGGCGAGCAGCCCGTGACGCTGATTCGCGTGCCACTGGGATGGAGTGGAGAGATGGGCCACTTTCGCGATCCTCTGGACTACCTAGGCATGGACGGCGGTGCAGGTATTGGCTCAGGACCGGGTATGGCCGTAGGTGCTGCACTGGCACTTCGCGATACCGATCGTCTCCCCGTACTGATGACAGGTGATGGCGATTACTTGATGGGCCTGACGGCACTATGGACAGCGGCCAATGCCGGCATTCCGCTGCTCACTGTTGTATGCAACAACTGTTCTTTTTTCAACGACGAACTGCATCAGGAGCGTGTGGCACGCGACCGTGACCGACCAGTGCAAAATCGCTGGATCGGGCAGCGAATCGGAGACCCGGATCCGGATCTAGCTGCACTCGCGCGCGGACTGGGGCTACAAGGCTTTGGGCCGACTACCAACCCGGCCATGCTTGACGAGATACTAGCTCGCGCCGTAGCAGCGGTTCGGGCTGGCTCAACCGTTGTCGTCGACGTACGGGTCACTCCAGGCTACAGCGCTGCAATGACCTCCGGCATGACCCGTTCGCATGAAGATCATGAAGGAAGCCAAGCATGACGAAGATACCAATCTCCCTGCAGGAAAGCGGCGACCTGACCCCGTACATCCAGAGCACTTTACCGCGTTCAAGCGGTCATTTCTGGGCGGGACGTTGGCATGAAGGTGGGAGCGACACAATTGCGACCTTCAACCCATCGACCGGTGACCTTCTGGCCGATATCCCCTGCGCATCCCAGGCAGAAGTGAACGCGGCGGTCGCCTCAGCCAAGTCCGCGTTCCCGACATGGGCCGAAACGCCTCCGTTGCAGCGTGGCGCGCTATTACGCGAGGCCGCACGCCGCGTACGACTGCATTCACGGGAGCTAGCGCTGCTAGACGCCGCCAACTGTGGTAATCCCGTGCACGCCATGCAGATGGATGCGGAGATCGCTGCCACCCAACTGGACTATTTCTCGGGACTAGTGCTTGAGATCAAGGGCGAAACCATTCCGACCGCGAATGGCTCGCTGAACTACACGCTCAGGGAGCCCCTCGGCCCTGTGGCACGCATCTTCCCCTTCAACCATCCGTTCATGTTCGCTGCCGGGAAGATCGCGGCACCTCTCGCAGCAGGCAACACCGTCATTCTCAAACCGCCAGAGCAAGCCCCTCTCTCGACCATTCGATTGCTGGAAATTCTCGAGGACCTGTTTCCTCCCGGGGTACTGAACTGCGTCACCGGCGGGCGCGAAACGGGCGCCGCGCTCTCTGCACATACAGATGTTGCCGCTGTCGCATTAATTGGAAGTGTTGGCGCGGGCAAGGCTGTACTGAGGTCTGCTGCGGACACGATGAAGCACACCTTGCTTGAGCTCGGCGGCAAGAACGCAATGGTCATCTATCCCGACGCCGAACTGGACCGCGCCGTGGAAGGTGCCGTGCGAGGTATGAACTTCACATGGTGTGGGCAGTCCTGTGGCTCTACCAGTCGCCTATACGTACACCGATCTATCCACGACACATTTATGCAGCGTGTAGTGGCGGAACTCGCGAAGAAGCACCGGCCCGGTATCGCCACGCATTCGGACACGACCATGGGAGCGATGGCGAGCCGCGCTCAGTACGAGCGTGCCCTGCACTACATTCGTGCAGGCATCGAGGACGGAGCCACGCTCTTGACGGGCGGCTGCCCGGCACGCGAAGCGCATCTGCAAGCCGGTCTGTTTATCGAACCGACCATCTTCACAGGCGTACTCCCCGATATGCGGATCGCGCGCGAGGAAATCTTCGGTCCTGTGCTCTCGGTCTTCTCTTGGGAAGACGAGAACCAAATGTTCGCCGATGTCAATGCCGTCGAACTAGGCCTTACGGCCTCGGTGTGGACCACGAGCCTCAACACCGGCTTGCGCGCCGCCAAACGTATTCAGGCCGGATATGTATGGGTCAACGAATGCTCAGCACATATTCCTGGCGCGCCGTTCGGCGGCTACAAGCAGTCCGGCGTCGGTAGGGAGGAATCCAAGGAGGAACTACTGGAGTTCACGCAGGTCAAGAACGTCAACGTGAGGCTCGACTAGGGCGTGTTGAGATTTAACGTGAATTGATCACAGCCGATACCAACGTGATGACAGCAGCGAAGCTGCTGTCTGTCTTGTCGCAGCGCATTGCAATACGTTTGAACTCCTTGAGCTTGCAAAAGAAGTTCTCGATCAGGTGCCGCCACTTGTAGACCTCTATATCAATCTGCAAGGGCTCTCGCCGATTGGACTTATGTGCAATCACCACTTGGAAGCCCTGTGCCAGCAAGCGTTGCTCCAGCCAGTCTGCGTCAAATGCTTTATCGGCCAGCAATGCCAGCAGATCTATGCCTTCAAGCAGTTGCTCTACACCTTGAAGATCATGTCGTTGGCCTGGCCGCAAAACAAATCGGATCAAGTTCCCAAGGGTATCTGTCAGCGCCAAGATCTTGGTGGTCAAACCACCTCGACTGCGACCTATGGCCTAGCCCGCAGACCCTCTTTTGCACCCTTACCATGCCGGTGCACTCGCACCATCGTTGCATCCAACATCACGTATTCCATGTGCGGTTGATCGCTGACTGCATCAAACAGCTTTTGAAAAACATCAGCTTTGACCCAGTCGCGAAACCGCTTCAAGACGGTGCTCCACTTACCAAACTCGGGTGGCAAATCTCGCCAAGGGCTACCTGTTCGTGTAATCCAAAGCACTGCTTCCAAGAAGAGTCGATTGTTGGAGCCACTGCGTCCTCGGTCTCCAACCTTCCCCAAACACAATGGACTCATACGAGTCCATTGTCCATCTCTCAAAACATATCGCATCACCGCGATGATTGTCACGTAGCCGCGGAGATAAAGGATCAAATCTCAACAAATCCTGGTACTCTGACAATCGGAGGTTCTTCCATACTGGCATTAGTATGGGCGCTATATTAGCTGCAGTCGCCTGTAACAGCGCTTTCCAAGCCAGTGCAAGCCCCAAGGCGCTGTGTGAGTATGCATCAGCTTCGTGACCGAACCTTCAGCCTACTATGAGATATTGAGGCCAGTTGCGAAGACCGGCAAGCCACCCATAGTACTGATCCACGGCGGAGCGCGTACCGGTTCCAGCTACATGGCGACAGCCAGCGGTCGCCCAAGATGAATACCTTTTTTCTCAGTCTAGGACAACCAGATGGGGCGGCCTGACTGTGCTGGCACCGGTCGCAACAGCGCCCCGCACTACATCCTGTCGGCGAGACGGCTGTGCAAGGCCTTAGAAAAATGCTAGACCCAGCAAGAAGCTCGTTGACTGCAGCATGCGCTTCGCACTCGACTACATGTATAGCTAACTAGCCAGCCTTACTACCTGGTTGTTGCTCAAGCGGGTGATTTTTGAAAACAGCGCACTCCACATGACTGACCCATCGGGTTACCCGGGTAAGCAAGGATCTATGCCAGTATCCTATCCACACGAGCACCTGGGTTGTTAATTTCCACGCAAAACTGGCCCCCAGGAGGTTCGGATAAGAGTTTGGACTGGTGTTATGCGGCTAGGCCTAGTTTGTGCCAGTATTTCACAGGACTTGTCGTTCAGTCCCACAGAGAGATGGTGCGGATGAAGTCTAAAGCGGCTTGGGTCTTTTCCCATGCCTCGCACATCGGCCGGAATGGTGTCTTCCACCTGAGCGCCTTCAAGTGCTTGCCGAAGTTGTAGCTTTGAACGAAGGTCTGGACATGCTCCCGTAGTTGCTCCAGTCCCTCGTACTCGTACGCCTTGATCGTGGATTCCCTGAAGGTCCGGTTCATGCGTTCGACCATGCCGTTCGTCCACGGGTGATACGGCTTGGTATGCGTTTTCGCGACGCCATTGAACTTGCAGATGCGCTCGAAGATGTGACCGATGCATGTGTCGGTGACACCGCCTCTGAAGCATTCTTGTCCCGTAAAGGACATGCCGTTTTCCGTCAGAAGGGAATGCATGCGGTACAGGAAGGCCCCAAGCACCTGTCGAAGGAACTTTGCTGCATTGGCTTTCGTGGCCCTGTCAAAGAACGCGGAATGCGTGAATTTGTGACGCGGTCTATGACGACGAACGTGTGCTGTTTGGTGCGGGAGACCTTCATTTCGGCGCTGTCGATGGGCACGAAGCCCAGCGTCGCTTCTTCAAACTTTCCGTGCCTTTGTGACACCTGCGTTATGGGCTGTCAACTGATTCCGTGACGCTGCAGGCATCGATGCAAGGCGCTACGGCTGAGCTTGGATGCTGTCCCATGAGATCGTCCAGCGACAGATGCCCTTGCTTGCGCAATGCAATTGCCAAGTGTTCTTACTCTTGGGAAAGATGCTGGCTTGCTCTGTCCCGAGGCCCCATGGGCTCATCGAGAACCGAGGTGCGTGCACGCCACTTGGCCACGGTCTTGGGGTTGATGCCGTAGAGCTTGGCCAAGAACCGATGGGAGCCGGTCGCTAGCTGGAGTTCTGCGCGGATACGCGGCGTCGTGCGGGCGCTACCATGCAGGCGGATTGCCATAGTGCTTTCTCCTGTTCCAGGCTGAAGAATGCACCATGACTTCCTGGGACCGTACATCTAAGCGACAGAAGACGACGCGAGCGAGGCAGCAATACGTGCGTCAGGGCCTTATCACGCTCATGGTTGAGGAACATAACGGGCGCGCGGACGCCACAGGCCAGTCGCGCCGCGCTGCTCCTGTACGTGCGCCGCCCAACCAGCCATGCGCGCCACTAAAAAGAGAACCGCAGCCGACCACACGGGCAGCCGAAGCCCGCGCACCAGACAGACAAGTGCGAACTCATGCCTGGGATGGTCTGCGAGGTTTTCCTGCGCCCAAGCGACGAAATCGAACACCTGTCTCATGTCGAAAGAGTCGTCAGCCAAGTCGGCGGCGATGGCAAGTAAGTGCCTCGCGCGCGGGTCGCCCCCCTTGTAGAGAGGATGCGTGAACCCCGGTATCTGCTGCCCGCTTTGGTGAAGGCGAATGGCCTTTTCACGCAACGCAACCGCCGTCGGTCTTGCCGTCAGAAAGCGGTCAACGATCGCATAGTGCCCGGCGATCTCGGTCCCGGAGCTAGCGCAGATGCCCGCGGAAATACAGTCGAACAGGTTTGCCCCACCCGATGCCGCGGCCCGAACAGCCAGGGTGCCTGGCGGCAGCTCATGGTCTGCAAGGAGCACCAGCAGCGCGTTCACCGCGCGGCTCCGCTCGAGCGTGGCCTCGCATCCGAAGGAGCGAATGAGCGTCGACGCGATCAGTTCCGAACGCTCCGGCAGCGTCAGCGCGTGTACGGGGCTGACACAGCCTAGCGCTTGCGCAATGGCAGAGATCAGCAGATGCGGCTCTTGCACCACGCCACCAACACGACCGCCGCTGCCCGACAGCTTGCGGGTACGTCCCAGCTCAAGGGCCAGCATTGCGATCGCCCCATACACTGTGTGCGGGTCGGTGCCGTGCAAAATCCGCAAGCCAGCTTCCCGAGCGCGAGCCAACTCCCGCGGAGGGATTATCCAAGCGCCAATTCTGGCAACGTCGAGCGGAGCGCCCCATAGCAACTCGCAAACGCGCTCGAATGGAACACCCTGGCGCGCGAGGTCACTAGCCAGATAGCCTCGGTATGCTGGGCCAGCCTCGGTGATTTCTGTTATTCCGCTGCTAATGATGGGCTGCCCATGGTCCATCGCGCCAGCTGCCGCAGCAGCATGGCCTGCACGGGCCGCCGCACGCGCAATGACCCGCTCAACGTCCGCTCGGCTGTATAGGTGCGCTTTGGTCCCGGGCTGAGGCACACTACGAATTGCCCCTCTGCTCACATATGCGTAGAGCGTCTGTGGTCGAACGCCCAGGAGGGCAAGACTAGCCTTCGCATCAAGGAAGTCAGGGTGTCGAGAGGACGTGGAGTCAGAGCCTGTGATCATGGGGTCCCACGCAATCCAGACCTGCAATGGCAAGGGATTCCATAAAGCGTGCCATATCTACATGGCTCATATTTATTAGCCATCTAATAATTTTACACGACAGATGGAATCTACCGCAGAGAGCGAGCTTAGCCAACTGCCGCATGGGACATGGCATTTAGCCTATCTACCAAGATTCTCAAAAGCGTCTTGCTCTATGCGGGTCAGCGCCTAGGCATGAGGGCTAGCGCCTCCACGGGTTAAGGCTTTGGGGAACCTTGGACAGCCGCTCTCCTCGTGTCATCTTGGATACACTCGTCATTCGCAAGATTCTCAATAATCTTCAATAGCGAGCGCCGCACGATCCCGACATGCGCATCCGACAGAGACTTAACCGCCAGTGCGTTAACCTCCTCGGCCATAGGCACAAGCTTTGCCTTGAGGCGCTTGCCTGCAGGCGTAAGGAATACGTACATGCTTTTACGATTGTCGGGCCGGTGCCTTCGCACGACATATCCTAACTCTTCCATGGCTTTCAGTGCAATGGCCGTCGTGGGCGCCATCACTCCTGCCTCAACGCTCAGCTCCGCCTGGGTGAGTCCATCCCTTTCCCAGAGGATCCGCAGAAAAGTCCAATGGCCGAGCTGAACATCGTAGCGCGCGAGACGATTCTGCAGTGACCGAAGAAATGCGCGCGTCGCGTCTTTAACCAAGTGAGCCAAGCGATCGTCAGGAACGCCCTCATGCCAGTGCTGCAGGATTCGGCTCGCCATCTCTGCTGATTCTGTCCTTGCTTTCTTAGCCAATGTTCATCCCTCAATGCATACTAACAGACACTTTGCCTGATTTATTCCCCGCAACACAGGCAACGAGCGACTACGTCTACACGAGCCGACAGGCACAAACAAGGGGGAGAAGAATGAAAAGGTACGAAACCAGGCCAAGCGAGCTTAGCAAATATAGCACTCCGCATTCCTTAGTTCCGAACTCCACCACTGCAGAAACAGAACACGCAGCAATACGGCACCACAGGCAAAATTGAAAGTACACCTGAGCGGCAGTACCGTAAGCCGCCGACTGTAGGATAACCGCCCCAAAATGACATGCAGCAGTCAGCAGGATCAGGCTACTCTGTATCTTAAATCTCTGAGGAGGGCGTTTTACAAGAACGTACAAGGTGCCCGCCAAGCGCAAGCCTTGTGCATTGCACCGGCACACATATGCCCTAGGCTAGCACCGCCTTTGCAGAGTATCCCTCACTAGCGTACGCAGCCAACGATGCGCCGGATCCTGATGGTGGCGCCTGTGCCATATCTGAATTATTTCCACGCTCGGCGACGCGAACGGCAGCGGGATGGCCGTTATACCTTCCTTGCCGTCAAACGCACTGGCCAGATCCATCGGAATAATGGCTGTCAGCTCGGTTTGCGGAATGATGGTCAACAGGCCAAGATAATGGGGAACCGTGGCCACCACATTCCGCTGCACGCCCATTGCAGCCATAGCCTTCTCAATGACCTCCTGGCTACGGCCTTCTGTTCTGACCGCAATGTGCTCCGCGGCTTGGAACGAAGCGATATCCAGCTCGCCGCGCGCGGCGAGCTCCCTGTCGCCCGTGATGCACAGAAATCCGCTATTGCGCAACAACCTCTGCTGAAAAACACCTCCACTAGTGATATCGGGAAAGTACCCAACGGCAAGATCGACACCTCCTGATTCCAGACCTACCTTGAGCTTTTCCACGATAGGGGACACCGTTCTCAGGCGAACACCTGGAGCCTGCTTGCGTACAGCATTGATCAGCAGCGGCAAATAGCAAGTTTCGCCGACATCTGTCATGCAGATCGTGAATATGCGCGAGGAAGTACGCAAGTCCAACGCCACCTTGGAAAAAATATGCTGGCGGGCGAGTTCGAGGGCTTGCCGGATCGGCTCAGCGACCTCCTGCGCCCTTAGCGTAGGCTGCATCTCGTTCTTAACACGCACGAACATTGGATCGTCGAAAGCCTTACGCATCTTCGACAGCGCGTGGCTCATAGAAGGTTGACTCAGGTGCAATTGCTCGCCAGCCTTAGACACACTGCGGGTTTCCATGAGCGCTTCGAAGACAATTAGCAGATTCAAGTCCTCTTGAGAAGGCGTCATTTTGTCCACGCTATGCAATAAGTCTATAGTTTGAAAAGTTGTTGGAGTTCCAGCCTTAGCCAAGCACCTTACATGCACTGCATCCGGAATCATGCATGCGCATAAGGCCACTGCAAAATGAGGCCAGACACAAGGTACTGTCGTCAGACCAAAGGAGACTCTTATAACACTGACGTCTTGCTCGCCTGTGGCCATCGCAGAGGAGAGGCCACATAGGGTGGAGCTTCCGACCACTCTGTCCGCACCTTTCTCTTACGCAAGCACTTCAGCGCGGCAGTTCCACGTCTTTACCCGAGCCGGCCGAGTCGAGCAACGCTAGACATACCTCAAGCGTAGCGCGCGCCCATTCGCCATCATGCAGCGGCTTGATCTCGTTCACCACAGCGTGGTACAACTCATCAATAACCTCGAAACGGGGCACCACCGGCCGCTGCAACGACCGCCGCTCCTTGGCGAGGTCTGCGTACACGCAGACACTGTCCGGTAACGGGCGTATGTCTCCGCGCTCGCACGACACCACTATCGGGCCAAAATGTTGGTGCCAGATAGGCTGCGCATCCATTGCGGCAGCCACATATCCAGGACCTCCATAGGTAGCAGCAGCCTTGAGGTTCGCCTCCTCCTGTGCTGAGCCCACGGTAGCCAGCTTGCGGCGGGCGGCGCCATATGCCTCAGGAGACTTGTCACCGCCCATCTCGCCAATCCAGTCGCACCACTCGTCGGAGTCGAAGTGCCCGTAGCCGTTATAGGAGATGCTGGCGAACGCGCCCCCCTCGAACCACAGCAGCGCCGAATAGGCACCCTGGGTAGGACGCATAGGATCCCAGTCACCCGTGATGGCTCGAACCCTCCTGACCCGAGTGCCAACCAGCAAGCGCACAATGTCGACTTGGTGAGCAGCCTGACTGAACACCACGCCACCGCCCTCTTCAGTGCGCAGTTCCTCGGGACGACGCGGTCGGTAGAGAAAGTCGGTGTAATTCAACGCGTGGACCATACGCACGGGCCCCAGCTCCCCGCTCTGCACGATCTCTCGAGCGCTCAGGTAGGGTGTGTCAAAGCTGTGACAATGACCGACGATCAGGTGTACCCCTGCATCACGGCAGTGCTGGATCATCTCGTCGCAGTCGCCAAGGGACAGCGCCATCGGTTTTTCCACAAGAACATGCTTGCCGTGACGTGCTGCAATGCGTGCCTGCTGCGCATGAAATTGGTGTGGGCTGGCGATATAGATAGCCTCTACATCCGGATTAGATGCCAGGCCTTCAATGTCCGGGTACACCGGAGCACGGAAGTCGCTCGCAAATTGAGCCCGCGCCGATTCGCGCGGATCGCAAGCAGCCACCAGCTTTATCCGCGGGTCCTGCTGGAGTGTCGGCAACATAAGCGTGAAGGCGCGCCCGAGTCCGGCGACACCCAGTCGAAGTTGGTGGCCGGCGTTCACAGGTCGATCACCAATTCGTCTGACTTAGCCCGAGAGACGCAGATCATGATTTGCTTGTCCATCTCCTCGGGCAGCAATACCATGTCTCGATGATCAGCCTCGCCACTAAGTAGATTCGTGCGGCAGGTGCCGCAAGTACCGCTCTCGCAAGACGCCGCTGCATTACAGCCATGCTCACGAAGCACAGACAGAATCGACTTGCCGACTGGTACCTCAAACGCCGCGCCGGAGTTGGCCAATTTTACCATGAAAGGCTTGTCGTCTGGCCGCACTCCTCCGCCTTCGTTAAAGCTCTCGAAATGTACGTTGGTCGGCGACCAGTGCCCAGTCATGTCGCGCACAGCTTCCATCAGCGGGCGGGGGCCACAACAGTATACGTGGGCGGAATTAGGCTTTTCAAGCTCGGGCCACAGGTCGAAGACGCGCTCAGCGTCCCCGTGACTGTGGTGGATCCGCACTCGCCCCTTGAGTTCGGGGGCTCCAAGCTCTTCACGGAAGGCTGTGTTTTCGGGAAAGCGCGTCAGATAGATTAGCTTCCACGGCGCAGGCGGCAACTCACCGAAAGAACGGATCATGGAAAGGATCGGCGTGATGCCAATACCCCCGGCGATAAAAAGGTAGCGCTTGGCGTTATCCACCAGCGGAAATGCGTTGGAAGGAAGCGATGTAGGCAGCGTGTCGCCCTCCTGCAGTTGCTCATGCATTGAAAGTGAACCGCCCTGCCCTTCGGGGTCGCGCTTGACGGCAATAACATAGCGCTTTCGCTCTGTCGGGTCATTGCAGAGCGAATATTTTCGCAGCATGCCGTTAGGGGCTTGCACCTTTACATGCGAGCCGGGAGTGAAGGGGGGTAGATCGCTGCCATCGTCATGCACCAACTCAAAGCTGCGGATATCGAGCGCCAAGTCGATGATGCGAGACACCCTCAACGGCATCTGCGTATCGGAGTGAGTATGCGTAGAAGACATTGTGAAATCTCTCTTATTCGGCCTTGAGTTGGGCCCGCTTAGCCGCGTCTGTCACCTGCGTCTTCTCGGCACGTAGTGCCTGCCTCAATTGCTCCACCGAGCCGCCTACTGGGTCAACACCGGCAGTGCGAAGCTGTTCAATGACTTCGGGCATCTTCACAATCTTGTCAATCTCGGCATTTATGCGGCTAACCACTGCTTCAGGTGTATCCTTCTTTCCTAGAACCGCAACCGTAAAGGCAAAGTCAAAGCCAGGAATCTTTTCGGCCAGCGCTGGCATTTGCGGCACTAGAAGGGACCGCGCTGAGGAATTAGTGGCCAGAAGCCGAGCTTGACCTGATTTGACAAACCCCATGAGCGATGGTGGCGAAGCGAAAACCATGTCAACCTGCCCCCCGATCATCGCAGGCACCGAGTTGGCGCTTCCCTTAAAAGGGACGTGTGTCATCGTGAGGCCTAAGCTAGCATTCATGGCCTCTGCCGTGAGGTGGTGGATGCTGCCTGTGCCTGCTGAGCCATAGTTAAGCTCTCCCGGCTTGGCCTTCGCCAGCGCGATGAGTTCCTCCAGCGTCTTCGCCTTAACCTTCGCATTGACAGCAAGGAACAGCGGAGCCTTGCCGACGAGCGAAATCGGGACAAAATCGCGACCAGCGTCGTAGCTAATCTTCTTTGTTAGCAGCGGCGTAATCGACAGCATTGGTCCATCGGTCACCAGCAGCGTGTAACCATCTGCCGGCGCCTGCAGTATCGCTGATGCCGCCACCGCGCCACCGGCGCCGGGCCGATTATCGACGTAGACCGGCTGCCCCAAAACATCGCCCAAAGGGCGAGAGAGGATACGAGCCACTGTGTCAGGAAGACCACCCGCAGAATAGGGAACTATCAACTTGATAGCGCGGGTCGGGTAGTTTTGAGCGTACGCGTTGGAGCTAAATGCAAAGGGAGCCAGAAAGGCCATCCCAAGCAACTTGATTAGGGTTTTGCGTCTCATGGGGCTTGTCTCCACTTATGTTCTTTTGGATTTAGATGCTGTAGCTCTCATAGGTTGCGGGATGGAACAGCTCACTAACTGGAACCAGTCTGGATGACAGGCCTTGCTCGTAGCGACTACGAACGAAGGTCTCCAGGGTCCTACTTGCCGGCGCCACACCATAGGACCAGAAATCCTCACCCATAGCCACGCGTGCAGCGTGCAGTTGCTCTTCAACGAATGGAAGCGTGACCTTGGTGGCCGAGGTATCGGAAAGAAGCTCCAAAGCCACAGCCTTGGACTGGGTGAAAGCCTTCACAATCGCAGCTGCCAGCCAAGGGTGCTTGGCCGCCAGATCTTTTTTAATTGCCGCCACATGCATGATCGGAAAGACGCCTGTACGACGGTAATAGTCCTTGGCTACCGCCGTCGGATCGTCGAAGAGCCAGCCAATATTTGGGTTGGCCAGCGCTGCCCGACTGGGTGGACGGGGGGCCATAAAAGCGTCGATCTCTCCTGAATCGAGCATTTGCGAAATCGTTGCCCCCTCGGGAGCCTGTTCAATACGGATATCAGCTGGAAGCTGCAGTTTGACTTTCTCAGGGCGACCGGGCGTCTCAATGCCTCCGCGTACCCAGGTCACATCGGAGGGACTGACTCCGAAATCGTCTTGCAAGACCGCTCGTGCCCATACATTAGCGGTAAGTTGATACTCAGGTACACCAATGCGCTTGCCCTTCAGGTCAGAAGGCTCCCTAATACGGTCCTTGCGGACGTAGATTGATGTGTGCCGAAAAGCCCGCGACAGAAAGACCGGCAGCGCGATATAGGGACACTCACCGCGCGAGTGTTTCACCAAGTAGCTGGAGAAAGAAAGCTCGGTGACGTCGAAGTCAATGCTACGCATCGCTCGGAAGAACATCTCCTCGGGATTGAGGAGCATATACACTGGGTCGACGCCATCTATTTGCACACGGCCATCGAACAATGCTCGAGTACGGTCGTAGTCGCCCATCGCGACGGAAAGTTGGAGTTTACTCATGGGATCAGGACTTCACGGAATAGGAGGGTTCGAACTCGGGGCGATCCTGGCCATCCAGCCAGACATAGTGAGCGTCGTATGTGCGCCAGTCGGTCGTCTTTGGGACGATGGCTTGGAAGGAACAGACCGTTGGCGTCGCCGCTTCGACCCCCGTCCCGATGGCAGGTGCCCCTTGCTCGAAGGCCTTCACCGCGTCGAGCATCTGCTTGCGAAATTCCACGATAGCCAGATCGCTTGCGCCCAGGCGGTCATGGGTACGGTCGGCGATGGGCCCCATAGTCAGCCACATCGCGACATCTTGGTTAGGGAAACCAGTGATGCCAGTGAAGTTACCGGCCTTCATAGCGTTACGGTCCTGCCAGAATTTGTTTGCTTCATTGCGCAAGGGACGGTAGTTTTGATCCAGGTCGACCCCCACCGTCTGACGCAAAAACTTGCGCCAGGTTTCAGTCTCCGGCGTTTGCGACGGATGGCCCCACGCGATGAAATAGAACGCCGTGTTTGTGTCATCCATCGGCACGTTGATGTTGGCCACGTTATAGAGGTTGTTTGGCGGGATCAGCGCAGTAGCCGGGGCCACGAAAACCGTGGAGCGCACGTAATCGTTCTCCGCAGCATTCGAGAGCGGCCGGCGCAACGCGGCATAGCGAAAACCGTAACCGGTACGCTGCACCTGCATGCGCGGAGCCTTGTCGGTCGAGGGACGCAACCAAGTCTTGTCGGTAGCCTTCGCGCCATCGACCCGAGCCGGCACCATATCTGAGGAATGGAGACTGGAGCTATGGGCTGAGTCGATAGCGCCTTCGAGAATCTGCGCCCAGTTGCACGGCAGTAGCACCTTCGCGATGCTCACCCGCGTGTCGGCCGTCGGCGCCCATGCCGGCGGCAGGAATTCAGGCATGGTTTCCTTCGGTCCCATGTAAGCCCACACCATACCGGCCCACTCTTGGGTCGGATACGCGGTGTGCTTAACCTTGTCAACCATGCCGCTGGCTGCTGGCTCGGACGCCATCTCCAGCACGTTGCCATCGACATCCATCTTCCAGCCGTGGTAGAGGCAGCGCAGACCTCCCTCCTCGTTGCGACCGTACACCAACGAGGCTCGGCGGTGAGGGCAATACTCGTCCATGACACCGACGCGGCCCTCACTGTCGCGAAAGACCACCAGATCCTCGCCGAACGCACGCGCTTTCACTGGCGTTCCGTCAGGCTCGCCCACCTCCTCCACTAGGCAGATGGGCGTCCAATGCCGACGCATGAGACGCCCCATCGGTGCGTCTCCTTCAACGCGACAAAGCAGTTCGTTTTCTTCGTGGGTCATCATGATGTGTTCTCTCCAGGAGTGATTAAAGGTATCGAACTAAGTCGCCAAGGCAGTCTCAGATTGGCGCCCCTTGCGCAGCACTATCGGTTTAGCGCCGTGCTGCAGCTTGCAAAGCCAATGAGAAAGGGCCGAGTCGAGGTGCTGAACATGGGCTGGAAACCAAGCAGCCAACTCGTCCGCCAACCGATATGCAACGCTGACTTCGCCGGTGCAATCCATACGCCGGAGCACACCTCGAAGCGTTGAAAGCACGGCATCGTGCTCACGAATGTGACAGTCGCGTGGAGGAAATTGCGTAGCGAGCATCAACTCATTCTCAGCCTCAAAGTGCGATGTCGCATGCGTAAGCACTGCTTCAAGCGTTTGCGCCATATCGGAAGCGCTGGCACGCTGCATGCGTTCGATTAGCCAAGCGAGCCGCTCGTGCTCATCATCGACTGCCGCGAGTCCTAGCAATAGCGCCTCTGACCAGAGCGGCGGTGATGACTCAATAGGCATCTGAATAGTCAAAGCAGACATCGACATACACAGCCGGCAAGTTTTTATTAGACACCTAACAATTCTAACAATGCAAGCTCGTCTCGGCAATGAATTTCACCCCGGGGTTTCCCTAAAATTATTTGTCAACTAACAATTAGTCATTCCGCCTTTACACGGAACTACGGGACTCAATCAATGACGGCGCAAAAAGATGGCTGGCTGTGAATCGCCAAGCGGTTATTTGCAGATTTGAGCCGGGACACCGAAGCGACGTTGGCGATGCCGCTGTGCGACCGTGGCAGTTGTAGTGGTGCTGCCAGTTCGCCAGGGCACGAGCCACTCAGCAGAGTTCTGGTACGTCAGGCCATAGTCCCACTCACTTAGCTCTGACTGGATGGACCGCTCGGCCTCGCCATTGGTCTATGGCCGGTGCGATCTGATGAGCTTTTGCCGCACGTCCAAAGCCTCGCAGGCAGCCGCAAACACCTTCCACCGGAAAGCTGCACTGCTGTCAGTCAGCAGGCGTTTGATGCACGCGTGGTCAACGATCGCCACAAACAATGTCTCCCGGCCTGTACCCTCGACCGAGTCTCGCCGGCCGCCAGTCACTTGATGGGTGGGTCTGACGATGCTCCAGAGCATCCTGGTGTCGATGTGCAGCATGTCACCAGAATCCTTGTCCTCGCAGCGCATAACGGACTCGGCAGGCCCCTGAGGCGAGAGAGGCCAGCACGGCCCCATGTGCGCGCAAACCTAGCACAGAGCAACGCAAGGTGGCAAGAACCACGGAGATGTACTTCCAAAGTGCCATTGCGCGATAGATCCGGCGGGTGCGCGAGATGAGACAGTGGGATACCTTCCTGCCGGCAGCCCACCTGCAAAGCAGGCGTGCAGGATTGGTACGTCAAGCGCTGAAAGTACCGGGCCGAGAACACCAGCGTCAATGAGTTCACGAACAGCCTGAGTACGATGGTCAAGGCCCAGGTGCGCGTCGGGTAGCGCGGTGTTGCACGCAGGAGGCCAGGCCATGGTCTCCTAGGGCCCGGCGCGCCCACAGGGGACACCAAGCCATGTGGTCGTGCCCGGCTCAGTCCTCGCTTAGAAGACGGCCAGCCTGGAGGTCAGAGCTTATCGAGGCGCACCGAGCGGTCGGCGAGCATATCTGCCGACGGGCACGCGCCCTGCTTGAGCCAACGCTTGGCCACCTTGATGTCCCGCGGTGCATTCACCGAGATCACGCTGCGCAGTCGGCCATCCGAGATCTGGAACATGGAGAACGCGCCCTCCTCTGCAGACCCGCGCAGGGTGCCCTCCAGGTCGTTGGACGGAGTGCCGAGGACCTGCAAATTCAGGTTGTACTGGTCGGACCAGAACCACGGGATCTCGTCATATGCCCCGTTCCCGCCGGCGATCGCCTTGCCCACGGCGATCGCCTGGTTCTGGGCGTTGGCCCACGACTCGAAGCGCAGACGGCAGCCCGCCCAGGAATTGGGCTGATTCGCCACGTCGCCGGCCGCATAGATGTCGGGGTCGGAGGTCCGACCGGACTGGTCTACGACAATGCCGTCCCGGACCTCGAGCCCACAGGCTTCGGCCAAGCTGGTGTCCAGGACCAGCCCGATCCCGACCACGACCGCATCGAACTCCTGCGACTCGCCGGGCAGTTGCACGGCCAGAGCGCGCTGGAGCCCCACAGAAAACGATGTGATTGTTGTCGACAGGCGGACCTCGACGCCCTCCTGGCGGTGCTTTTCGAGCAGGAACTCCGAGAATCGGGGGGGAAGCGACCGCGCGCACAGGCGCGGCCCGGCCTCCAGTAGCATAACGTTGACCTGCTTCTTCCTCGCCGTTGCCGCGATCTCCAGCCCGATCCATCCGCCCCCGATGACCAGCAGCCGGTTGCCGGGAACCAGGTGCCTGGCGATGGCCCGGGAATCCTCGATCGTGCGCAGGGCATGGACGCTGGGCAGGTCCGCGCCGGGACACGACAGCTGCCGAGGGCGCCCGCCGGTGGCCAGCACGAGCTTGTCGTAGTGGACCAGCGAGCCATCCGCGCACCGGACCAGGTGGCCGGCGCGGTCGATGCCGACGGCCTCGACGCCAGGCCGGAAGTCCACGCGCAGCGCCTCGCACTGCTGTGCGGTGAGAAGCACGGGAGGGTGCTCCTGCGCTCCGCTGAGTACCCCCTTGGACAGCGGGGGGCGCTCGTACGGCGCATGCGGCTCGCGGCCCAGAAGGAGGATCCCTCCCTCATGCCCTCCCTCGCGCAGCGACCGGGCAACCCAAGCGCCGGCCTGGCCGGCTCCTATGATGACGACATCCATGACTGTTTCCCGTTGCATCGCTCAGTGGACCGGCCGCAGGAAGATCACCCCCTGCTCGACCTTGACCGGATAGCAGTGCAGCGGCACGGTGCATGGGGCTCCCACCGCACGGCCACTCCTGATGTCGAACGTACCCTCGTGCAGCGGACACTCGATGAGACAGGAGTCAACCACCATGCCCAGCGACAGGTCCGCGTCTCCGTGCGTGCACGTGCCGTCCGTGGCGAAGATGTCCCCGCCGAGGTTGTAAAGGCACACCCGCTTGCCGTCGAACTCCACCGAATGCGTGTCGTCTTCGTCGATATCGGAGACGTTGCCGACCTTGATCCATTCATCTTCCATAATGACTCCCATTTGTTCCTGTGCCTTACGCCGCCTCGGACGTCATCACGTCGATGTAGTGATTCTCCATGTGGTACAGAGCCTCCTCCAGCGGAGACATCGGACCGGGCTTGAAGAACTCCGAGCCTGCGCTGTTCTGCATGCCCTCCACCATCACGGCATCCTCGGCGATGATTTGGCGCACGAAGCCGACATATTTCTCCATCTCCTCGTCGTAGTTCGGGATCGAGAAGGCGCCTTCGGGGAACAGCAGGTAGCAGATGACCCGGGTCTCGGTGGGGGAGATCGGCCAGATATGCCACATGCGAACGCTGTCGGCGCGCATCGACAGGTTCAGGTTGGGATAGATACCCGCCTTGCAGGCAATGCCACTGGGCTTGTCCTGCGCCCAGGGCAGGGTCGGGAAGACCTGATCACCGGACGTCGAGTGGGGCCGGGCCTCGTACTGGGTATGCCATCCGCCGTTTCCCAGGAGATTGAAGCGCACCTGCTCGCCCTTGACGAAGCCGCCGAAGGTTCCCTTGTGGATGACGCCGACGTGGTAGATGTCGATCAAGTTCTCGACCAGGAATTTCCAATTGCACTTGACGTCGATCTCGACCTTCTGGGCAAGCCTGCAATGGTCGGTCTGGAACCACCACAGCGGCTGCTCGAACGGTGCGATGTAGTCCTCGAAGGACATCGGCTCATCGCTGAAGTTCACGAAAATCCAGCCGCGCCAGACCTTGACGTGCAACTGCCGCAGGCTGCAGTTCTTCAGTTCAACCTCCGAGGCCTTCATGCCGGGTGCGACAACCAGCTTGCCGCTCACGTCATACAGCCACGCGTGGTAGGGGCAGCTGAATTCCTTCGCATTGCCGCGGCCGACGGCGATCTCCACGCCCCGGTGCAGGCACTGGTTCATGTAGGCCACGACCTGATCGGGCGCCGGACGGGACACCACGATCGATTCCTTCATCACCTGGAAGGTGTAGTAGTCGCCAACATTGGGGATCTCTTCGACGCGCCCCACAGAAAGCCAGTACTTCATAAAGATCTGCTGCTTTTCCATGTCGTAGATCTCGGGCGAGCTGTACACCTCGCCCGGCAGGTGACGTGCACTGAGCAATTTCTTGCGAGTTTCCTTGAACTTGGGGCGCAGGTCCAGGAGCTGTTGTTCGGCTACTTGCATCGTGGTCATCCTTTCAGAAATGCGTTGATCGTGCGCAGCGGATACTAGACAATACATTGATTAATGTATAGATCGATATGAGAATCGATATATTCTGTCGGGAGAACCCTATGCCCTTGAATAATCCCTCTGAGAGCGCACGTCCTCAGCGCCAGATCAACGACGTCGACTACGTCGGCAGCGCCGAAGCCATGTCGATCCTGGGCGTGCGGCGCGAAACGCTGTACACCTACGTCAGCCGCGGACTCATCAAGACGATGCAGCGTCCGGGCGTGAAGGCCAAGCTATACCGCAAGGCCGATGTCGAAAAACTCAGGAGCCGGGCCGTTGCCCGCTCGGGCGGGCCCCAGGTCGCACACTCCCTTCGCTATGGCGAGCCGATCGCGCAGACATGGATCAGCGAGATCACCGCCCACGGCCCGCGCTACCGGGGGGTGCTCGCGCGCGACCTGGTGCGCGACGGCCGGTCGTTCGAATTCGCCAGCGAGCTCATCTGGACGGGACTGCCGCGCACACGGGACATCGCATGGCCCCCCCCTGCAGGACACCCGCCAAGCGGAATCCCTGGTCAATCTGGCCTTGCATTCGGCAGAGCACGTCACGCCGCTCAAGCTCCTGTCGATGCTGACGACCTCGCTGTCGGCATTCGAGCGGGCCGAGGACGACATGCAGACGGCCGGCTTCGCAGCCTGCCGGAGGCTGTTGCAGACGCTGGCCGGCACCGCGGGCGTCTTCGGTCCCAGGGCTCAGTTTTCAGCGCCCCGAGACGGAGAGTTCATGGCGCAGTGCGTAGCCCGCGGGCTGGGCCTGGGCGACAGGCCCGATGCTGTGCGGGCCATCGATGCAGCGCTTGTGATGTCCGCCGAGCACGAGCTGTCGGCCCCGACGTTCGCCACGCGGATCTGCGCCTCGACGGGAGCGGATCTGCATGCCTGCGTCGCGGCCGCGATGCTGACCCAGTCGGGGTCGATGCAGGTCGGGGGGGCCGTCGAGGTGGAGGCGCTCATCGATGCCCTGCCCTTCGGACTGGAACCGGAAGACGCCCTGCCGCTGGCGGCGGCCTCGGGCTTCAAGAGCAACGAACTGCCCTGCTTCGGACACCCTCTGTACGACGGCGAGGATCCGCGCTCGGCAGTGCTCCTCGACTTCATCGGACGCCTGGACACGCATGGACCGGACACGCCGAGGGTACAGGCACTGGTGGCCGGTGCACGGCAGGCAGGGCAGCATCCGAACGTGTTCGCCGCCCTCGTGATCCTGTGCAAGGCGATCGGTCTACCCAACGGAAGTGGCGCGATGCTCCACACCTTGGCGCGCACCAGCGGCTGGATCGCCCATGCGATGGAGCAGCGCCTGACCGGGGCCATGCTGCGCCCGAGGGCCAAATACATGGGTCAACACCACCCTCGGTGAGGCCGCGCGCGCCAGGCCCCCTGCGACCGGGGCAGGACCGGCAGGGAACGCCATGACCGGTGGCGCCCCAGGGTTCACCAGGCGTGTGCGCTAACTGACCAGAGGTCGCAAGGCCCTGCTCAATGCACACCGAGCGAAGCCCAGTGCCAGCACGGCCTGCTACCGCGTCAAGCGCAAACCGGCAAGCACGCGGTGAGCGCGAGGCCCCTGCGCCGTCACTCCCGCATCACCAGCGCTGCCGTGGCCCTGCGGACCAGGGGCAATGCAAAGAGCAGGGTCGGAAAGGCAATCATCCACGACAGCGCCCATGCGCTCAGCCAGATGTAGAAAAAGCCAGGAGTCAGGCCGATGCTGCGCAGCGTCGTGACGGCCGACACGATAAACGTCATCAAGACCGACAACAGCAGCGGCATCACCAAGGCCGCGTAAGTGGCGGGGAGTTTGGCGAAGCCAAAGACCGTGCGGGATTGGCATGTTGGAGAAGGAGTTTCGTTCTTCATGGGTAGATCCAAAATGTGTGTTGAGCCCCGCGGTCGGGGCTGCCGAGGATGCCGTCCAGGCGGCCATGGAAGCGAGCGCGCCCACCAGGAATAACGGCACGCCGGCCCATGCCCTCGGATACCAGTTGTCGATGGAGTCTGGTGCCGTGCAGGACCCGCCAGGGGCGGGCGCAAACGACAGAGGAGCCTACCTCCGGCCTCTTCGCCGCATTGCCCTTCTGTCGAAGGGTCTCCACCGAAATCACAGCGCGCACGCCGGACAAGCACCCATCGCTTTTTGCCAGGGTATTCCTCGTCATCCACGTGACGTCAATCAGGCTGGGAGCGCTCCTCCCGAAATCGCCTTCCTGAACGGCTGGGCAGTCCCGGAAGAAGGAGCGATAGGTGTTGCTCCGCAGCTGATGCGCCAGATCAGGCTCTTCCTTCGTCGACATGGGCTCTCCTTCGTTTGGTTAGCAACTCTGCGTCGCAATGTTAAATTATTGTTAGATAGCAAACTAAAATTATCCGTCATATAAGCTCTACGTCATATGATTTCCGGCCGTTACATCGCGAGCACCTCGACGACTTCATCAGCGTCTACAACTTCGCGCGCAGGCTCAGGACTCTGCAGGGCTTGGCACTCTGCGAATTCATCTGCAGACAGTGTGAGCGGCTCAGGATTGATCCGATCCATCCAATGCCGGCACTGAACACCTAGGGCGTGTTGAGATTTAACGTGAATTGATCACAGCCGATACCAACGTGATGACAGCAGCGAAGCTGCTGTCTGTCTTGTCGCAGCGCATTGCAATACGTTTGAACTCCTTGAGCTTGCAAAAGAAGTTCTCGATCAGGTGCCGCCACTTGTAGACCTCTATATCAATCTGCAAGGGCGCTCGCCGATTGGACTTATGTGCAATCACCACTTGGAAGCCCTGTGCCAGCAAGCGTTGCTCCAGCCAGTCTGCGTCAAATGCTTTATCGGCCAGCAATGCCAGCAGATCTATGCCTTCAAGCAGTTGCTCTACACCTTGAAGATCATGTCGTTGGCCTGGCCGCAAAACAAATCGGATCAAGTTCCCAAGGGTATCTGTCAGCGCCAAGATCTTGGTGGTCAAACCACCTCGACTGCGACCTATGGCCTAGCCCGCAGACCCTCTTTTGCACCCTTACCATGCCGGTGCACTCGCACCATCGTTGCATCCAACATCACGTATTCCATGTGCGGTTGATCGCTGACTGCATCAAACAGCTTTTGAAAAACATCAGCTTTGACCCAGTCGCGAAACCGCTTCAAGACGGTGCTCCACTTACCAAACTCGGGTGGCAAATCTCGCCAAGGGCTACCTGTTCGTGTAATCCAAAGCACTGCTTCCAAGAAGAGTCGATTGTTGGAGCCACTGCGTCCTCGGTCTCCAACCTTCCCCAAACACAATGGACTCATACGAGTCCATTGTCCATCTCTCAAAACATATCGCATCACCGCGATGATTGTCACGTAGCCGCGGAGATAAAGGATCAAATCTCAACAAATCCTAGTCGAACACGAGCTTCGCAACCACTCCACGCAGCCATTGGTTCGCCGGGTCCCTGTGTGCGCGCCGATGCCAGAACTGCCGCACATCAGCTGCAGGAATCTTCAGTGGAACCGGAAGGATCTGTACACCCCTGACGTTACGCGCCGCGTTGCGCGGCACGGTGACCACTAGGTTGGACCGCTCGACGACGTCCGCCGCGACATGGTAGTGGGTCACGCGCAGGATGACCTTGCGCTTGGCACGCATCTTTGACAGGGCACGCTCCACCAAGTCATCCGCATGGCCCGTCGCCACGGCCACGTGCTGGGCCTGCAGAAACTGTTGCAGCGTGAAGTCGCTACGGATCGACGGATGCCGCTTGCGCACGAGGCAGCAATAGGGATCACCAAACAGGCGCTGCTGGTAGAAGCCCGACTTCAGAAAGGCAAGATTGCCGATCGCGAGGTCCGCCTCGCCGCTCTGCAGCAGCTGCAAATACTCTTCATTGGGTCGTCGCAGCGACTCGATGCGCACATGGGGCGCTTCTCGCAGCACCTCCGATATCAGCCGTGGCAGAACAATGGCCTCCCCCGCGTCGGACATGAGGATTTTGAACGTCCGTTCCGACTCCCGCGGGTCGAATCCGTGCGGTCTCTCCAGCGTCTGCTGAAGGATCGCCAGCGCCCGGCGAACCGGACCAATGAGTTCTTCGGCTAGTGCCGTCGGCTCCATCCCCCCCGTCGTCCGCACGAACAGCGTATCGGAGCAGGCCTTACGCAGGCGCAGCAGCGCATTGCTCATGGCCGGCTGCGACAGGCCCGCAGTGATCGCCGCCCGCGACACATTGCGTTCCGCATAGATGGCGGCGAAGACCCTCAGCAGGTTCAGATCGAAGGTTTTGATATTCATATCCTGAATTTTATTTCTCTCTAATATCGATTAGACATGGTTGGTGTAGGCAGTGATCATTTCCCCACCGAAGCAAGAAAGGAAGAGAACCGATGGGGACAGAGATCAAGACACCCGTGCTGATTGTGGGTGGAGGCCCGGTGGGCCTGTCGGTGGCAATCGAACTGGGGTGGCGGGGGATCGAGTCGATCCTTGTGGACGAAGGCGACGGGACAATCGAACACCCGCGCACCGGCCTCATCGCGGTGCGCACGATGGAGTTGTTCCGGCGCTGGGGGCTGTCGCAGCGCGTGCGCGAATGCGGCTTCCCGGAGGACTATGACCTCTCGATGTTCTTTTGCACGTCGCTCAATGGCCTGCTGCTCGACCAGGAAAAGTATCCGAGCATGCGCGACGCACCAACGCCGCCCGAGACACCCGAGAAGAAGCAGCGCTGCCCACAGTTGTGGCTGCAGCCCATCCTCACCGACGCGGCACGCTCCGAGCCAAAGACCCAATTGCTCTTCAAGCACCGCTTCGTTTCGCTGCTGCAGGACGACCAAGGCGTCACGGCGGTCGTCACCAACCTGAACACAGGCGAGCCCTTCACCATCCGCGCGCAGTATCTACTCGGCTGTGATGGCGCCACCAGCCAG
The DNA here is from genome assembly GCF_000739375.1 of Comamonas testosteroni TK102. Taxonomy (NCBI): domain Bacteria; kingdom Pseudomonadati; phylum Pseudomonadota; class Betaproteobacteria; order Burkholderiales; family Comamonadaceae; genus Comamonas; species Comamonas testosteroni. The sequence goes on from NZ_CP006704.1 coordinate 4,679,844, forward strand.
GTGCGTGAACAGGTAGGCATTAAGATGGAAGGCAGACTGCTCAGCTACTCCGTGAACGTCCTGATCCGCGCGCCGGGCCTGGTCGACAAGCACAAGCTGGGCCCAGCCGAGCGCTACCTCTTTGTGGGCCCGGAGGGAACCTGGGGCAATCTGACCGTCGTCGACGGGAACGAGATCTGGCGCCTGACGGTGCTGGGCTCGGAAGAGAAGATGGATCTGAAGAACTTCGATCCCGCAGCCTGGGTTCGGCGCGCGATCGGCCGCGACGACGTGGAGTTCGAGGTGGACTCCGCCATCCCGTGGCGGCGCAGCGAAATGCTCGCAGATCGCTACTATCAGGGCCGTGTCGTGCTCGTGGGAGACTCCGCCCACACCATGTCGCCGACCGGTGGCATGGGCATGAACACCGGAGCGCAGGAGGTGATGGACATCGGCTGGAAGCTCGAGGGCCTCATCAACGGCTGGGGCGGCCCTGCCCTGCTGCGCAGCTACGAGTTGGAACGCCGGCCGATCGCGAAGCGCAACATCGACTTCTCCACGCAGAACTTCAGGGCATGGCGGGACACGCCCAGCCCGGCGGCCGTCTGCGACGCGACCCCCGAGGGCGAGAAGGTTCGCAAGGACCTCGGCAAGCGCCTGCGCGAATCGACACGCGTGGAATGGGAGTCGCTAGGCCTGCAGATTGGCCATCGCTACGAGGGCTCGCCGATCTGCGTTCCTGATGGCACACCACCGCCCCCGGACGAATACTCGACGTATATCCCGACGACACGCCCCGGGTCTCGCGCACCGCATGTCTGGCTAAGCGATGGCCGATCGACGCTCGACCTGTTCGGCGATGGGTTCGTGCTCATGTGCCTCGACCACAAGCTGGATGCGGATGCGCACGCGCTTGCCAATGCCTTCGCCGCCAAGAGAGTTCCCTTCCGGATCGAGTTCATCGCTCAGGCCGACGTGGCGGCGGCATACGAGCGCCCCCTGGTCCTGGTTCGGCCCGACGGGCATGTCGCATGGCGTGGCACCCGCGTGGAACTCCCGGGCCAGGTGGTAGACACGGTCCGAGGCGCCGCATAGAGCAGCCCCCACCTCACAAACCCAAAAGAGACAAACCGATGAAGACTAAACTGCCTAGCAGCGCGTTCAAGGCGGTGGCAACTGCCCTCCTGGGCTCATGCATCGCACTAGGCGCGCACGCCAACGGCTATCCGAGCAAACCCATCACGCTTGTCGTCCCCTTCCCCCCCGGGGGAAGCAACGACGCCCTGGCACGCACGGTAGGCCAGAAGCTCAGCGAGTACTGGAAGCAGCCCGTTCTCGTGGACAACCGGCCCGGTGCTGGCGGCAACATAGGCACCAAGCACGTGGCGAAGGCCGTACCCGACGGCTACACCCTGCTTGTCGTCGCCAACAATTTTGTCACCAACCCGTTCCTCTATCCAGACGGGCGCGCAGGCTACGACCCGGTCAAGGAATTCGTCCCCGTCACCCAGCTGGGCCGTGTACCGTTCGTACTGGTCGTCAATCCAGGCTTTGCCGCCAAATCCACCCAGGAACTGATCGCCCTGGCCAAGGCCCAGCCCGGCAAGCTGTCCTATGGCTCCGCCGGCATCGGCACCCCGCACCATCTGACGGGCGAGCTCTTCAAGAGCCTGGCCGGCATCGACATGGTGCACGTGCCGTACCGCGGCGCCCAGCCCGTGGTCACCGACCTCATCGGGGGTCAGATCCAGGTCCTCTTCGGCGTCGCGAATTCGGTGCTGCCCCACATCAAGACCGGTGCCTTGCGGCCGCTCGCGGTGACGGGCGAGCAGCCCCTGTTCTATCTTCCGAACGTCCCGACTGTCGCCAGCGCCGGCTTCAAGGGCTTTCGAAGCGAGGTCTGGATAGCTCTGGTCGCACCGGCGGGCACGCCCGCCGACGTAGTGGCCAAGATCGAGGAAGCGGCGGGCCGGGCTCTGCGCGATCCTTCCGTCAAGGCGACGCTGGAAGCCCAAGGGCTAGAGCCAGCCCCCTCGACCCCGACGGCCCTCAAGGCCTTGATGCAGGAAGACACGGCACGCTGGTCCAAGGTCATCAAGGATACCGGCGCAAGAGCCGAGTGATCCGAGCCGGTGAAGACTGTGACTGAGAGCCGCTAATCTCACTTCCCTTTGAGATCAGCCAGAAGCATTTATGCTCCTGGCCCTCATGGCAAGACAACCCGTTAGCAAAGAACTGTAGCGACAGTTGTAGTCCCTGATCCCAGCCTTCACGCCTTCCGTCAAAGGTGGCGCACGTAAGCTTCACCGTGAGCGATGAAGCAGCGCTCAATGGCATTCTGTTCGTGCTGCAAACCGGCATCCCATGGGAAGACTTGCCTCAGTCCTTGGGTTACGGCAGTGGTATGACCTGCTGGCGGTGCTTGCGTGACTGGAATACCAATGGCGTCTGGCAGCGTTTGCACCAAGCCTTGCTGGTGCGTCTGCGCGAGCATGACCAGATTGATTGGAACCGAGCAAGCATAGCTGGCTCCACGGTGCCAAGCCCCCGGGGGGCCAGGAAACGGGCCCCAACCCCACGGACAGAGGCAAGCTTGGCACCAAGCGCCACCTCGTCGTAGATGCTAGAGGCATCCCACTGTTGATCCTCGTCAGTGGTGCCAACAGGCATGACTCCATGATGTTCGAGAAGTGGATGGATGCGATTCCTGCCATTACGGGCTTGCCGGGGCGGGCACGCAAGCGGCCGGAGAAGCTGCATGCGGACAAAGGCTACGACTACAAGCGCTGCCGTGCCTATCTCAGACGACGAGGCATTGCCAGCCGGATTGCCAGGCGAGGTGTCGAGAGCAGCGAAAAGCTAGGCAAGCATCGCTGGGTTGTAGAGCGCACACATGGCTGGTTTGCAGGTTTTGGCAAGCTACACATCCGCTTTGAAAGGCGGCTGGATATCCACGAAGCGTTGCCGAAACTGGCCGCTACGATCAACTGTGCACGCTTCATGGATCGGTGGTGTTAGCCGCTCTGAATAGAACCCAGGCTCTCCGAAGCGACAGATCGGTTGAATCTATTAGGGAACCTCTGCATACATCCGTCGATACAATGAGCGACGGATCAAAATCTCGAAGGAAGCAAGGAGCCCCGTCTAGTCCAGCATATCCTCGAGATCGCTGTATAACCCGTCCAATTTTTAGGTCACATCCCCACCTTGAGCTAGCTAATCAGGATCAGCATAAATCGCAAATATAACATCTGACGATTTCCTCTCAATTACTGGATGGATGAAAAACACCTATTTCAGAAATTTAAATAAAATTAGGTTAATTAATTGGCAACTATAAGACATCGATCAATAGAAGTTATTAATGACTTTGACTCCAGTAAATCTAACTACGAGCCATCAAATTTCGTTTCGGTTTTCGATATCAAAAAACCGATATCATTTAAATCCCTCGCAAAGAAATATATTGAAATACATTCCATCTCGGATCAAGAAGCAGTTTTTAAGAAATTTATTTATTACTATTTTATTTGGAAATTATCCACAGAAATTCTTCTCCATATGGAAGAAACCCGGGAGTCAACGGTCAAAAAATGGTGGGGCACAACAAATGAAAATACCAATCCTTTTAAGACAAAATGCATATTAAACAAAGCAAATTTTGCATATGAAAAAAATCTGCTTACCACCAAGCATCATTTATCACTCAAATCAACCTACTTCAACTTATTGTTTTTATGCGTAAAAATAGAGCGCTTATGGACTATGAATATCACAATCAGCGATGAATATTTCACAAAATTTATAAGAAACGAAATTCCTCATGATAAAAATATTTCTGAGGACTTAAAAAACTCTACAGGATATCTTTTTAGAAGACTCCTAATCACTTCCAAAAAATTACTGGAATTATCAGCTCAGAAAAAAGGCATCCCAATAGATGAGCACATAAGAAGGCAAAGATCATCCAAAGCGGGCGTTGCAAGAAATAATGGAAGGCAAGAGTTGATCAATGAATTCAAAAAGTTATTTACTCAAATTGAATTGAATTTAAATACACCACTTAAAAACACTAACAAAAGCAACCTAAAAAATGGAAAAATCAAAAATTTTAAAAATCTCTATGATTGCTTCTACCTAGAATTTATCCAGATAATAATAGAATATCAAAAATCTGCTAAGCAAAATAATAAAAACTATGGATTAACACTTCAAGCAGATAATCTCGATACTAAATTTAAAGATTGGTCAAAAAGGGATGAAGATTTCAGAGTATTAATTGATAAAATATACAACTCTGATATGCCAAACAAAAAAATAGCGCCCCGTGGTAGGGCGCTATAAACATATCAAATATTAAAATTTACCCGACAAATTATTGGCAATTGTTGTGTTTTTTGGATTCATAGCTGCGATTGATGCGGCCGTCAAAACTACATTCTTGCGCGTGTTCATCGGATAAAAACCAACCTTGCCCTCCAACTCCAGTTGGTCAAGCGCCATGTCAAGTTGATCGGCTTTACGCAGACTCAACGGCGCACCACGGATTAACGTGTTGCGAGGCGTCGCAGTTGCGTTGTACTTGACTGCGCGGCGCATCAGATAGTCATAGAGCGTCCGTGCCAATTCTTGCTGCAACGCCTCTTGAGGAAGCTTTCCGAAGCCCGCCCGGGCTTGCACCAGATGCCATTGGACGATGTCAATCGCAGTCTCCATCGACGTACGTTCGATCATCTCCTGTGGGGCTGTAAACCACTGCAAGACCCCTGCCAAGCGCAGTGCCTGCTCTCCTGCACGGCGAACAAAGGGACGAATGCTGTGCCACATGCTGTCCCTCAACAACATCTCCCACTCTTCCAGAGCCTGCTTCCACAATTGTTCAGCGTCAGCGACAAGCCGCATCTTGCTACGGGGCTTGCCATGCATGAAAAGCTCCTTGTAGTCACGCATCAGCGCTTTGATGCGCTCGTGAAACTCATGGTTGTAGGTATTCATGCTGCACGGCGGTGGAGGAACCGACAAAGGCATTGAAGCAAACGACATAAGCATGCGCGGCAAAAGCCCCGACTCGATCAAATAAGCGCCTTTGTCACCTTTCATCATGCGGCTGAAGGTCAAGTCCTGGACCAGCATGCACAGCGCACCACGTGTATCAGCCACATAAGTCAATCCACGGGTACGGCTAAGATGACGAATAGGCGCAGCATCGAAACGTTTGCACAGCGCAGGCACATCCAGGTTGCGGGTCAGCATGCTCCCTTCATCCAAGGCATAGAACAAGGATTTGGCACCCTTGGCGTAAACATCGACTACGCCTTTCTCCGTTGCCTCCTCCAGCAAAAAGGGATGCGAACCCCAATGACGGAAGCTCATCTCTGGATCAAGATAGCCCTCCATGCCCCGCTCGAACTCCTCCATACCACGACAGGCCAACTTCAGCACCGTGGACTTGCGATCGCCAGACAAAGCCACAACACCGGTGAACAGACTGGTGGGCATGTCAGTGCCAAACGGGCTCAGGACATCTGCCACACCTTGCACTGCCGCCGATGCCACACTCACGGCCACAGGGCCAACCAAGGCATCGTTGGCCTGGGTCGCATGCATCACGCAGTAGACGAAATCGCGCATCATCGGCGGCAAAGATTCCGTTGGATAAAGCAGCTGACCTTCTTTCAAGACACTCATTTCTTATCTCCCTTCACCTTGCGACCACCTTGAGGGCCGCGCACCTGCTTGATATCTGCCTCTGTCATCGTTTTGCTTCTCTTGGGGCCCCGTTTCTTGCACGATTCATTGCGAAGCTGAGTGCCTCCGAAGCTGTGCATATTTCCCGGCATACGCAGCTTGAGGAAGTAATCCACCTTGGTCAGGTAGTCGGCATAGACACCTACGATTTCCCACAGCAGCGGATCGTCGTACTGAATCACACGCAATATGGGCTCACCTGTAGACTGGATGGCGTTGACGTTCCAGACGTAGGATTTCTCGTTATCGATTACAGACTTCCACATCTGCGCTATGGCACGAGCTGTCCTGATGCGATACTGATGCTTGGACCCATTCAGGCCAATCATCCAATGCAGATGCAGGCCACGTTGAGCACCAAACTCAATCTTCCAAAAATAAAAGGCCAGATCCGAGCCATAGCGCTTCTTGAGCAGCTCAAGCATGGCATCGCGATATTCTGTCACCTCCATCAATTGATCCTCGAAATCTTTCTGATCTTTAAATTTTGCACGTAAGTCAGGAATTGAATGTCGTAGCCCCCAATCCAGACGAATCAGCAGAATCTTTGAAAATTTCTTCCAAGATCTGCGGGTTACCCGCATCACCTGACCATAGCGCTTAGTGGCGTTTGTACGATAACTTTTTACAGCCTTACGCATCCCTTTGTTCAAAAGCATTTTGCGCAATGCAAGTGCCAACTGATCGAAGGCAGATTGAGCCAACTGCAACTCGCAAGCGTTCAATGTCATAAACTCTGGCATCCCCATTCCTAGCAAGACACAGTTCTCGGCACCTCCATCCTGAGAGCCTTTCTTCAGGAGAAAGGCACACGTGGTCTCGATGATTCCTGCAATCATCGGATTAATATCAAGGCAGCTCCAAGCTCCTCTATCTTTTTCTTGCAGAAGCTGAGTGCCAACCTCATCAACCAAGGTGATAAGGGCACCAGCAAACTTCGATATATATTTTTGTTTTTTCAGATTTTGCTCATTACTCCCAAAAGGTTCCTTGTAGTTATGCTTGATGAGATGCTGAATCAACTCATCAAGGGCACGCTTCATTCCGGGACCTTCAAAGCCAGGAAGATGATCTTCATCATCATCTTTCGCGTATTCCAACAGAATGTTCTTATGCACAACGGAGTTATGCATGACGTAGTGTGACTTCATAATTAATAATCTATCGAATGGTTTTACTCTTTCTCTTTGATATATTTCTCTTATATATCTTAGTTACTAAGAAACCGATTTTCCTTATTGAATATTTGTTTATCCACCGGTGATAATTTCCCCGTTCTCCACGAAGGATTAACCTTCATGGAGATGGAAATTCACACGTGAGTAGTTCCGGATATTTAATACCCCTAAATCAGCAAGCTTGTTGCTTTTTCTTCAAGTGCTCGATGTAGTCATTCACATCCGACAGCACCCACCCCCTCGCCTTTGTGCCAAGACGAATGGGCTTCGGAAACACGGGGTCGTAATACTTGGATTTGGGATTAATGCGCAGATACACCGTGGAGCGAGAAATCCCTAGCGCCTTCAGAAGTTGGCGCAGGCGGAGGATGGTGTTCAGACGCATGGCATCGTTGCCTACTGTGGCAACGGCCTGGATCGCTTCCTCATCGCAGAAAGGCGTACGGGGGACTTCCGCAGTCCGAGAGGCTTGGGGGTAAGCGAGCAAGGACATGCTTGCCTGGGATGCCTGTACAGGATGGAAGCTACGCTCCATCTGGCTCTTGGATTGAGGTGCGTAAGGGGTGTGGTTCATGGCAATCAGCTCGTGTTGAAGAGAACCGGATTGCAGCGGAACGACCAATTTCTTTCGAGCCGGTTGCTTGGCTACGAGAACAGACTCAAGCATCAATCTTGACTTTTCAATTAATTTGCGATAGCGATAAAAATCAACCATCGCATCCACTCGCAACCTCGTCATGCGAACCTGCGAAAGGTCGCCAACATTTAGTTCCCCCACATTGGAGAAATCGAGTGTTTCGGGCGCATGCGAAAGCTTCGCTTTTTGGCATGCGAAGCCGCATGTGATGCCAGGCTTGTGACACATCACAAGCTGCGTGATATCGAGACAAACGCCTCTTCGAGCTCTCCCAAAAAGCTGATTCTTTCAATCAACAATCAACTTTTTTTCAACCACATATCACCGACCTGAGCAGACACCGCTCTGCCGACCAGGTCGTGGTGATGCGCCTGCCTCCCTCACGACAGGCGCTCCAGCACCTGGCTTCTTGTCTTTCTTCCAAGGAGCTTTGATGCCTTTTTCCCCTCTCCCTCCCAATTGCCCCCTGTGCCATAGCCCACGGGTCGTCTCCCGCAACTGGGCTCGCAAGACCGCAGGTGCCATTGGCTGCGCCGCTGGCGCCACAGGTGGCTTTGTGGGCGCCCTGCGTGGTGCGCAGATTGGGATTGCCTCGGGCCTGATGACCGGCCCCGCGGGTTCAACCCTCGGTGGCATTGCTGGCGCGGTTTTAGGTGGCTTGGCCGGGACAGCCATTGGCTGCGAAGTCGGCACGTCGGTGGGCAAAACGATCGATACCCGAATGCTGGACAACTTCAAGTGCCTGGAATGCAGGCATGTATTTGCCCGCCAGGAATCGACCTCCGGCTATGCCGATTCCGATTGAGCGATTCGCCCGACTCAGTCCATTTTCCCTTCTACCCCTTACCTCCCCTTTTGGCTTTTCGCTTCTCTTACTGAAGGAGTTCTCTCATGGCACATCTCGTAGAAACCATGGCCTATACCGGCCAGACCCCCTGGCATGAACTGGGCCACGCCCTCCCTGCCAAGCAAGGCATCGATGTCTGGGCGCAAGCGGCCGGCATGGATTGGCGCATCCAGGAAACACCGGTGCGTTATCTCGCATCCAGTGGTGAGCCAGGTCCTTCCGGGCTGTCCGGCCTGTATGCCGAGCCCAAGGAGTTTCCCGAGCAGAAGGTGCTGTACCGCAGCGACACCCAAGCCCCTCTGTCGGTGGTGGGCAGCCGCTACCAGGTAGTGCAGCCCCGTGAGGTGCTGGAGTTCTATCGGGATCTGACCGAAGTGGCCGGCTACGAACTGGAGACGGCCGGGGTGCTCAAGGCCGGGCGCAAGTTCTGGGCCCTGGCCCGTACGGGCAAGTCCGCTGCCCTCAAGGGCAAGGATGTGGTCAACGGCTATTTACTGCTGGCCACGTCCTGCGATGGGACGCTCGCCACGGTGGCGATGCCTACGACAGTGCGGGTGGTGTGCAATAACACGCTGACCATTGCGCTGCGCGATGGGGTCGGTGCCGTCAAGGTGCCGCACAGCACGGCTTTCGATGCCCAGGCGGTCAAGCGCCAGCTGGGCGTGGCCGTGGGCCAGTGGGACAGTTTCATGTACCGCATGAAGACGCTGGCGGAGCGCAAGATCAAGACCCATGAGGCGATGAATTATTTCCTCAAGGTGATCTGCAATACGGACCAGCATTCCGATCCCACGGTGGGCCTGACCAATGAGCGGGCCCTCAAGAAGGTACAGATGCTCTACGAGGGCCACGGCAGGGGCGCCGAGATGCAGGCGGCCAAGGATACGGCCTGGGGCCTGCTGTGCGCCGTCACGGAGTTTGTCGACCACGAGAAACAGGCACGAAGCCAGGACAACCGCCTCGACAGTGCCTGGTTCGGCCAGGGAGCGGTGATCAAGCAACGGGCCCTGGACCATGCGTTGCAGTTGGTCGCCTGAATCAGTGGCCTGATCGTGCTTGATCGCTGGCTTTCTTGTCCGTCTTTGGACGGTTCCCTTCTCTTCTTTCACCACTCTTCTCACCACCACAAGCCGCCTTTTGAGGCGGCTTTTTTATGCCCGCATTTTTGCGGGCCAAGGAGTTCTGTATGTCTTTGCACTTGGTGAGCCCTTCGGGGCCTGCTGCGCCTGCAGTGCGCTCTACCTCTGCCCCATCCCGTACTCCCCGCAAGAGAGCCGCCCTGCGCCTGGTGTCCACCAAGGACCTGGAGCGCGAGGACTGGCTGGAAGTGCGCCGTACCGGCATCGGCAGCTCGGATGCGGCAGCAGCCATCGGCCTCAATCCCTACCAGTCCCAGTTGGAGCTGTGGATGCAAAAGACCGGCAAGGGCGATCTGTTGCCGGCTGTCGACCCCACGGACGACACCAGCCCCATGTTCTGGGGCACCTTGCTGGAGCCCATCGTGGCGGCCCATTACACCAAACGCACGGGCAACAAGGTGCGGCGTGTGAATGCGGTGCTGCAGCATCCCGAACACCCTTGGATGCTGGCCAATGTGGACCGGGAAGTGATCGGAGTTCCCGATGTGCAGTTGCTCGAATGCAAGACGGCCGGCATCCATGGCGCCCGCCTGTGGCGCGATGGCGTGCCCGAGTATGTGCAGGTTCAGGTGATGCACCAGTTGGCTGTGACGGATAAGCAGGCCGCCGATGTGGTGGTGCTGGTGGGCGGGCAGGAATTGCGCATCTTTCGCATCGAGCGGGATGAAGCACTGATAGCTCGGCTGATTGCCCTGGAGAAAGCCTTCTGGGACATGGTCCAAAGCGGTACCGCGCCGGCCGGTGACGGCTCGGACAGTGCCGAGCAGGCTTTGCGCTGTCTCTATCCCAGCGATGCCGGCGAGCAGGTGGACCTGAGTGAGTATCAGGAACTCAACACCACCTTCGAGGAGTTGCTACAGGCCCGTTCCGATCTCGATGCCGCGCAGAAACACGAAGCCCGTCTGCGCCAATGCATCCAGATGCACATGGGCGAAGCCAGCAAAGCCCTGTTTTCCTGCGGCGGCTCCGTGACCTGGAAGCGCAGCAAGGACGGCCAGGCCTTCAACAGCAGCCAATTCGTGCAAGAGCATCCCACGCTGGCCCAGCGCTATCTGAGTCCACGGGCAGGTTCACGGCGATTCTGTGTCTATGAGCCGGAAGCCGAGGCCTAGGCCGAGGAAGGTTCTCACTCCCTTGAGGGAAGTTAGACACCGGCCTCGTCAAATATCCGGCGCAAGACCTGCATCGGTAGGAACCGGACTCGGCGTCGCTTGAGCTCGCGCCTGAAAAGGCGCCCCCTCTCAATGAAGTTGATCCTGGGTTGCATCTCGATTTGGTGAGTTTCCAACGCACCCAATCTAGCAGCAAAAACCAGGCGGTTTGTGACATCGCAGTCCGCCCAGGGATCTCCCTCCCCTCCTTCCTTTTCCTTCTTTTTCCTCCCCCGTCCTCCTTGGCTTGGCCCTGGAGGACTTTGTTATTGGAGCATTCCATGATCAAAGGTTTGATGATCACCCCCCCGGTGATCGGCCGCATCGCCATCGGCAAGGTGGTGGAGCGCAATGGCAAACGATTGCCCGAGAAGGATGATGAATTCACCATTACCACCCAGGTGCAGTCTCGTGGGCAGTGGATCCTGCATCCGCTCGACGAAGCGCTACGCCAGGCTACCAGCCAACCATCCAGCGGCATAAAGGAAGGCGTGAAGCCTTCCCTGTCTGAAGGTAGTGAAGAAGGTGACAGTGGCTTACAGCCCGCTTCTGCTCAGCCTTCGCCGCGTCCCGGCAGGCGTTCGCTCAAAGAAAAGATGGGGGTTGTCACGGACGCAGAGCAGACAGCCGGCTCCAAAGTCCAGCCTGCAGCGACCTCCACAGCAACCACACCCACCCGGCGCAAGCTGCGCAGTATCCCTGTGCGGGTGCTGTTCAATGAACCCGATCTGAATCTGCGCGCCCATTACACCTTGTTCGACCGCAGCACGGCTAGGCCTGTCTGCGTGGGCGACGGCGAGAATTGCAAGCGGGTCACGAGCCAGGGGCTGGCCTCCATGCCCTGCCCCGGACCCGATGCCTGCGCCTTCGGGCGGGATGCCTGCAAGCCCTATGGACGGCTGAATCTGGTGATTGGCGACAGCGATGAGCTGGGCAGCTTTATGTTCCGCACCACGGGCTTCAACAGCATCCGCACCTTGACCGCCCGGCTGCAGTACTTCGCCGCGGTGTCAGGTGGGCATCTGGCCGGCATGCCGCTGGAGCTCAAGCTGCGGGGCAAGTCCACGACGCAGTCACATCGCTCGGCGATCTACTACGCGGATCTGGTCGTTCGCAGTGGATTGACGCTGAACGAAGCCATTGCCCAGGCCCAGGAATTGGCGACACAACGCCAGACTGCGGGGTTTGATCAGCAGGCTTTGGATGAGGCAGCAAGGGTGGGCTATGCCAACGGCAGCTTTGAGGACTCGCTCGAGGAAGCGGAGGTCATTGCCGAGGAATTTTTCCCTGAAACGTCCTCTGCATCTATCGCCAACTAGCTTGCTGTCAGTTCCAAAGCGGCCGACTCCCCCACGGGAAATCAGCGTAAGCGACTGCGCTTGATTTCTGGTGGCTGTGCCGCATTAGCCCGGCGTTCACCGGTCGGAGCCAGCGAGACATCACTCAACGGCTCAAACAGCTCGGCCAGCGTCACTCCCAGGACATGACAAATGCTTGCCAAGGTTTCGATGGACGGGTTGGCAACACCCCTCTCAATCGCGGAGATGTACGTCCTGTCGACCTGCGCCTCAAAGGCCAAGGTTTCCTGGGACTTGTCGGCTGCATGCCGGCATTGCTTCACTCGCCGTCCCAAAGCAATGGAAATAGGCGCAGCCGAGGAAGCCGAAGAAGTGGCAGAGCGCTTGCTGGTCATTGGCGGGCAGGATGCCCATTTGCAGACCAATTAACGACGCTATATAAACGTCAATTTTTGATGAATATAATCATCAAACGGAGATGGAAGGTCTATCAAAACTTCGACTTCAATGAGAGAAGCTCTGCATCCATCTCTTTCCCATTCACCAGTTTCTGCGTCCTCAGCCAAAGCGAGTGACGGGTTACGAAACCTGGAGTCCACGCCGTTTTGAATGGAGGTCCGCCACCCATCTATCAGCCCTTACTCCGCCCCATGGCCCGCTTCCGGCGGGCTTTCACATTCAAGACACATCCATAAAGAAGAGGGAAACCATGAAGAAGATTTCGAACCAAGGTATGGCTCAGTTGGCTCTGAGCGTTGTCACGGCAGCAGTGCTGACCGCCTGCGGCGGCGGCGGTGGCGGCAGCAGCGAAGCGCCACCAGCCTCCAACTCGGCCTCGGCCAACGGCGTGGCGGCTGTGGGCTCGCCCATTGCGGGCGGTGCCGTGACGCTGAAGTGCGCCTCTGGTGCTTCTGCCTCTGCCACCACCGGCACGGATGGCTCCTGGTCGGCCTCGCTCAAGGGCAGCGACTTTCCTTGCGTGATCCGCGTCTCCGGCGGCCAGGCCAATGGTCAAGCCCTGACTACGCCTTTGCATTCCATGGTGGCTGCATCGGGTCTGGCCAATATCACGCCGTTGACCGATTTGATGGTTGGCATCGTGAGCGGCCAAAAGCCCGATGCCTGGTTCGACTCGGCCACCAATGGGAGCTTGAGCGGTGCGATCCATGCCGGCGCCTTGGCAACGGCCCAGGACAAGCTCAAGGCGGCTCTGTCCAGCCTGCCGGGCAAGCCGTCGTTGCCGGCTGGCTTCGATCCGCTGACCAGCCAGTTCCAGGCGCAAAAGGGCGATGCGGGTGATGATTTGCTGGAGAGCTATGGCGCGGCCCTGATTTCTGCTGGTCTGACGCAGTCGGAAGCGGCTGGCAGCGTGGCGGCAGGCGAGACTCTGACCCAGGCAGCCTTTGCCGGTACGGCTTTCACGACGCCCAACATGACCCTGTTCCGTGCAGGTGCCGCGAAGACCAAGGCCGGCGATTTTGTTCTGTCGATACCCGATCCCCACCGTGGTCTGCTGACATCGAAGGCGTCCTTGGGCACAGACGGCAATGTGAACCAGGTGGGTCTGCCCTTTGTGGCGGTGACCAGCCTGCTGGGCAATCGCATCGCACAGTACTGCACGCAAGGCGCTGGCTCCTTTGGCTCCAATCAGCACGGCCAGTACGCCTATCTCTCGGAGGACTGGACTCCTGTCACCGATACCACCGAGCTACACGGCAAGGTGTTCAACGAGTACGAGGACTGCAGCCCCACCGGCACGCTGGAATTCCGGGCCGATGACTCCGTGGTGTTCACCGAAAACGGTGGCGTTCCCGACGCCCCCAACTTCGGCTTCTCCAAGGCCTTGTCCGGCGAGGGTATGGAGGACCTTGCAGAAAACTCCATCACGCATGCCAAGGTCTACAAGATCACCTTGGACGGCAAGACAACCTATGCCTATGTCGGTGTCTCGACCCAGAAGGGCCTGACCACACCGGTCATCGACGGCAAGGCCAACTACGTGACCATGGGCATTTCGCAATAAGCGTTGCCCGATCAACCGGCCTCTGCCGCCCTGCGGCCTCATCAAGCGATGCGTTCCATTGGAGCGCATCGCTTCTTGCTTTGTAGTTCCGAACCTCATGGGCGCAGCCATTGGCCTAGCGGCCCAGCCATCCTGGCTCACAGCTCACAGAGCCCAGCGGGCTTGGTACTGCCATGCCTGGCCCTGCCCCACTTCACATTGACCGGAGACCTCTCTCGATGAAAAAGCAACTCTTTCTTTGCACCGCCCTGACCCTGGCTGGCTGCAGCTCTGCCCCCAGTGACAGCGATGTCAAAAAATTCCTGGAGCCCCAGTTCGCCGCCTGTGACAACGTCAAGGTGACGCACGTCAAGAAGACCAACGGCTATGAAGAGGATGGCCACTACCGTGTCGAGTTCACCTACGACATCGAACTCAAGGACCTCGATACCTTGAAGCGCATGCGCCAGACCTACATGGAGGAGCGCGACCGCATGAAAGCCTGGGAGGATGCCGGCAAGGCCGATCAACAACAAATCGCGATGCTCAAGGCTGAGATCCTGGCGTTACGCAAGGAACACAACAGCAGCGCACCCCGTCGAGAAGACTTCAACTTCAACAATCCACCGGGGATGGGATTCCTGGAAGAAGACGCTTATCGGAAAGCGCTGGTCCACTGGGAAAACGAGCATCCGCTGCCGGGCAGCCTGCGCCAGAAGATGCAGGCGCTCGATGCGATGGAGCAGGAAGCACGGCAAAAGCAAGAACACAACCAGCCCAAGAACACTATCTACAACCAGGTGACGGAAAGCGTCTGGTCCATGTACGTTGCAGGATGCCCGAATGGAGGCTCCGCGAAGCTGTTTTATCCTGCGCTGCTTCGAATCCGTAACGAAGCGGCCAAGGCGCAGGACGTCCTGTACTGGCTGCAAGATCAGCAGCTTCAGATGAAGGGCAAGATCACCATGCGCAAGACCGAGAACGGTTGGCGAGCACTGAGCGAAGGATGATTTACGACAAGCAATGCCCAATGGAGCCCGGCGCCTTGTGCGCGGGGCTCCATGTCACATGACTTTGTTTTTTGTCCCAGAAACGACTTGATTGCTTTGTAGACAAATGGCTCGATGCAGGTTTGCTCGAAAGGCCTGGCTCGGAGACTGAACTGCGTCGAATCGCGCTGGTTTCCGGTAGAGATGGAGTCTATAACTCAGAAGACCTTAGCGCACGCAACGAAATGCTGGACTTGTTGGAAGCAACGGTCTCTTCAATGAACCAAGATCTCGTTTCTGCTCAATGAGCTGCAGCATGTCCACTTGGTGAACCAAGGTAGCCGCGCCCAAGATCGGCCGCTCGCAGGCGCTTTAGCGGCGACAAGCTCCGCCGCTGCTCAGTTGCTTCGGTTCGCTGCCCTACCAAGACGCTCCAAACGTGCCTTTTAGCTCCTGGAGGGATGCTGCGCTGAGTTCTAAAGGGAGACCATGGCGAGAGACACATGAACTTGGCAGTTTCTTCAAGCTCTTCAAATGCTGCCATAGCCTGTGTGTCGATTTCCACGCAAACCTGACCCAGTAACCTCCGGTTGAGTCAGGTTTGCGTGGAAATCAACAGATGAACGCAAAATTCAGCTAACAGCAGCCATATGGACTAACCTTACACGCGTGGCGTGTCCAAGATACTGTTGTGCTGGAGTGCGTCACTGTGGAGCTCGCCAACAGGAGCGAGCTGCACACTTTCAGGGTTATGCCCCTGCTCGGGGTAGTGGAGTGATACTTTGCACGGCTGGACAAAAATAGGCGGCGGATGCTCCCGCTCACGCACCTCCTGCAGGCATTGGCGCAACAATCCCATGGTGTAATATCTCCTTACTAGATCGCCTTGACCAACTCCGGCACGGCCTGGAACAGGTCCGCTTCCAGACCATAGTCGACCACCGAGAAGATCGGCGCCTCGGGGTCCTTGTTGATCGCCACGATCACCTTGGAGTCCTTCATGCCCGCCAGATGCTGGATCGCTCCCGAGATGCCGCAGGCAATGTACAGCTGCGGCGCCACGATCTTGCCCGTCTGGCCCACTTGCAGGTCGTTGGGCGCATAGCCCGCATCGACGGCCGCACGGCTGGCGCCGATGGCCGCTCCCAGCTTGTCGGCCAGCGGCGACATGACTTCCTGGAACTTCTCGGCCGAACCCAGCGCACGACCGCCGGAGACGATGATCTTGGCAGCCGTCAGTTCGGGACGCTCGCTCTTGGTCACTTCGCGGCCCACAAAGGCGCTCTTGCCGCTGTCGGCCACTGCCGCCACGGCTTCCACGGCAGCAGAGCCGCCAGTGGCAGCCGCTGCGTCAAAGCCCGTGGTACGCACGGTGATGACCTTGACGGCATCGGCAGACTGCACGGTGGCAATGGCGTTGCCCGCATAGATGGGGCGCTCGAAGGTGTCGGCGGAGTCGACCTTGGTGATGTCGCTGATCTGGGCCACGTCCAGCTTGGCGGCCACGCGGGGCGCCACGTTCTTGCCCGAGGCAGTCGAGGGGAACAGAATGTGGCTGTAGTTGCCGGCACCACTGCCCACAATTGCCAGCACCTGGGCGGCCACGTTCTCGGCCAGGCCGTCCTTGAGGCTGGCGCCGTCGGCATGGATGACCTTGGAGACTCCGGCGATCTGGGCGGCAGCGGCTGCTGCAGCGGCTGCACCTTCGCCAACCACCAGCACATGCACATCACCGCCGCAGGCCTTGGCAGCCGTCACGGTGTTCAGGGTCGCGGTCTTGATCGAAGCGTTGTCGTGTTCTGCAATTACGAGAGAAGTCATTTGTCGTTCTTCCTTTAGATCACTTTGGCTTCATTTTTCAGCTTGTCGACCAGGGCCGCCACATCGGCCACCTTGACGCCAGCGCCGCGCTTGGCAGGCTCGGAGACTTTCACGGTCTTCAGGCGAGGCGTCACGTCCACGCCCAGGTCTTCGGGCTTGAAGGTGTCCAGCTGCTTTTTCTTGGCCTTCATGATGTTGGGCAAGGTGACGTAGCGGGGCTCGTTCAGGCGCAGGTCAGTGGTGATGACGGCGGGCGTAGCCAGGGCCACGGTTTCCAGGCCGCCGTCCACTTCGCGGGTGACGTTGACCCGGGACGCGTCAGCCTTGTCGCCGGCGACTTCGACCTTGGAGGCGAAGGTGGCCTGGGGCATGTCGGCCAGGGCCGCCAGCATCTGGCCGGTCTGGTTGGCATCGTCGTCGATGGCCTGCTTGCCGCAGATGACCAGACCGGGTTGCTCCTTGTCCACCAGGGCTTTGAGCAGCTTGGCCACGGCCAGGGGCTGGAGTTCGATGTCGGTCTCGACCAGGATGGCGCGGTCGGCGCCGATGGCCATGGCGGTGCGCAGGGTTTCCTGGCATTGGGCCACGCCGCAGGAGACGGCGATGACTTCGGTCACCAGGCCTTTTTCCTTCAGGCGCACGGCCTCCTCGACGGCGATTTCGTCAAAGGGGTTCATGCTCATCTTCACGTTGGCGATGTCCACACCCGTGTTGTCCGACTTCACGCGGACCTTCACGTTGTAGTCCACCACGCGCTTGACAGGGACGAGGATTTTCATATGTGTCTCCTATGGATTGGGTAGCAGCTTTGTTTTGGCTGGCTTCAGCCTTGGGGAAGGCTGGTCTTTGTTCGCCAGCGGGCCAAGAGTTCCGATGCCTTTTTCTGCACGACATCGTGCTCGCGCGCCTTCACATGGCCGTAGCCTCGCACCTGCTGGGGCAAACGGGCGAGCGCGAGCGCTTCGCTGAAGTTGCTGCTATTCAAGTCCTTCAGCAGGTCCTCAACCATGGCTTCGAATTCGTCGATTGCCGCACGTTCCTCCCGCCGCTCCCGAGTCCAGCCGAACGGATCGAAGACTGTTCCACGCAGGAAGCGCAAACGGGCCAACAAACGAAAGGCGGTCTGTACCCACGCGCCATAGCGCTGCTTGATGGGACGGCCCTGCGCATCGCGACGTGCGAGCAGCGGCGGCGCCAGGTAGTAGCTCACGGTGAAATCCCCCTCGAAGCGCTCTTGCAACCGGGCAAGGAAATCACTGCTGGTGTGCAGGCGAGCCACTTCGTATTCATCTTTGTAGGCCATCAGCTTGTAGAGGCTCACCGCGACCTCGCGCGCCAGGCGCTCCCCCCCGACACGGGCCTTTTCGACATCGGCGACACGCCGCACGGCCGCCTCGTAGCGCTGCGCGTAGCGCGCATTCTGATAGTCGGCGAGCCGCTCTGTGCGATCGGCCAGGACGCTCGCAAGAGAGGCCGTTCTGCTGGGCATCAACATCACCTTCTCATTGGATGGCAGGCCGGCCGCGCGGCGTACCGCAGCAGGATCCAGCGCAGCCTGTCGCCCCCAGGCAAATGCTGCGCGGTTCATGCCCACCGCGGCACCGTTGAGTTCAATGGCGCGCAGCAAAGAATCCTCTTGCAGAGGCACCCAACCCTTTTGCCATGCAAAGCCCAGCAGGAATACGTTGGTGGCCACGGCATCCCCCATGAGGGCGACCGCCAGGCGGGAGGCCTCCAGGGACTCCACCTCGGCAGCGGCCGAGCCGACCCGCTCCAGCATCGCATCGGGGGAAGCCTGCCAATCGGGATCCCGGGTGAAGCTGCCCGTGGGGGCCACATCCGTATTCAGCACGGCGCGAGTGCGCCCGGGAGCCATGGAAGCCAGCGCATCGCCCGCCGCGGCCACCATCAGGTCGCAGCCGAGCACCACGTCCGCCTGTCCGCGCGCCACCCGTGCGGCATGCAGTTGGGAGGGGTCCGCCGCCAGCCGCACATGGGACATCACCGCCCCGCCCTTCTGCGCCAGGCCTGCCATGTCCAGCACCAGCACCCCTTTGCCTTCGAGGTGCGCAGCCATCCCCATGAGCGCACCGATGGTCACCACGCCGGTGCCGCCGACCCCCGCCACCAGGATGTTCCAGGGACGCGCCAATGCAGGCAGCTCGGGCTGTGCCAGACCGGTGGGCGGCGCCACGCGGTCACGCTGGGGTTTTCGCAGCTCGGCGCCTTCGAGCACCACAAAGCTGGGACAGAACCCACGCACGCAGGAGAAGTCCTTGTTGCAACCGCTCTGGTCGATCTGCCGCTTGCGGCCCAGGGGCGTTTCCAGCGGCAGGATGGAGACACAGTTGGACTGCACGCCGCAGTCGCCGCAGCCCTCGCACACCTCCTCGTTGATGACCACCCTGCGCGCCGGATCGACCAGGGTTTTCTTCTTGCGCCGACGGCGCTTCTCAGCGGCGCAGGTCTGCGCATAGACGATCACCGATACCCCCTTGACCTCGCGCAGTTGGCGCTGCAGCGCGTCCATACCGTCGCGGTGCGACACCTTGACGTCCTCGGGAAAGTCGTCCAAGGCTTGAAAGGCCTCGGGCTCGTCGCTCACCAGGTGCAGCTCCGTCACGCCTTCGGCGGCAATCTGTCGCAGCAACTGGGGCACCGAAGGTGCGCCTTCGACCGGCTGGCCTCCCGTCATGGCAACGGCATCGTTGACCAGCAGCTTGTAGGTGATGTTGACACCGGCGGCCACGGCAGCGCGGATGGCCAGGGAGCCTGAATGCATGTAGGTGCCATCGCCCAGGTTGGCGAACACATGTGGCGTATCCGTGTAAGGCGCCTGCCCTATCCACGGCACCCCTTCCCCGCCCATCTGGCTAAACGTTTCCGTCCTGCGATCCATCCACATCGACATGTAGTGACAGCCGATCCCCGCCAGCGCGCGCGACCCTTCCGGCACCTGCGTGCTGGTGTTGTGGGGGCAGCCCGAACAAAAGTAAGGAAGCCGCTGCGGTACAGGCGCATCGGATGGGGAGCGGGGCGCCGCCGCCGTCTGGCGCTCCAGCCACTCCCGCGCCGACTCCGGCAGCTCGCCATGGCCGAACACCTTGACCAGACGCGCGGCGATGACATCAGCGATGCCCGCAGGCGTGAGTTCGCCATTAGGCGACAGCAGAATGCCGCTGCTGGGGACCTGAACCCATTCGCCCGATTCATCGTATTTGCCGACCACGCGGGGACGGTGGGGTTCGTTGTAGAGATGCTCCTTGATCTGGTATTCAAGTACCTGGCGCTTTTCCTCCACGACCAGTATTTCGTCGAGCCCCTGCGCGAACTCGACCACGCAGGTCGGCTCCAAGGGCCAGACCACGCCGATCTTGAGCAGGCGCACGCCCAGCGCCTGTGCCGCCGCCTCGTCCAAACCCAGCAGCGACAGCGCCTCGCGCACGTCGAGGTAGCTCTTGCCGGTGGTGCAGATACCCAGGCGCGCGTCGGGGGCCATCCAGTCCTGGCGATTGAGCTTGTTCAAGCGCACGTACTCGAGCAAGGCATAAAGGCGCTCGCGCTGCAGGCGGTTCTCCTGCTCCAGCGGAGGATCGGGCCAGCGGATCGAGAAACCGTCGGCGGGAACCGGGTAGGACTGCGGAATCTTTATCTCGACCGACATTGGATCGATGTCGAACGACGACGAAGACTCGACCGTATCGCTGATCACCTTGAAGCCCACCCAGCAACCCGAATAGCGCGACATGGCGTACCCGTGCAGTCCGAATTCGATGAACTCGTGTACGCCCGAAGGATGCAGCACCGGAATCATCGCAGCGATGAATGCATGCTCGCTCTGATGCGGCAGACTGGATGACTTGCAGGCATGGTCGTCGCCCGCCACCAGCAAGACGCCCCCATGCGAGGCACCACCCGCGATGTTGCCGTGCTTGAAGACATCGCCGCTTCGGTCCACGCCCGGCCCCTTCCCGTACCAGAGGGCGAACACGCCATCGACCCGCGCCTTTGGATCCAGGCTCACCATCTGCGTGCCCCAGACCGACGTTGCCGCCAATTCTTCGTTCAGGCCGGGCTGGAAGCGCACCTTGTGCTTGTCCAGCAACACCCGGTTCCTCCACAGCTCCTGGTCTACGGCCCCCAACGGAGAGCCACGATAGCCGGATACGAAGCCTTCGGTATTCAATCCGGCCGCCTCGTCGCGGGCCTTTTGCGCCAGCAGCAGCCGAACCATCGCCTGCGTGCCGTTCATGTAAACACGGCCAGCGGGCAGCTCGTACTTGTCCGCCAGGGAAACGGGATGGGTCATGGGGGATATCTCCAGTCGCTCTTTTATTTGAACATTTATTTATATTTTGTTCATATTTGTGGCATAGTCAAATTCAATTTTTGAACCCCAGGTATTTGCCCTTCCAATGACGATCGGTCTCCCTGCCCTGCCGCGCTTCACGCTGCGCCAACTGCACTACTTCGTCGCTGTGGCCCGTTGCGGGCAAATCTCGGCAGCCGCAACGGAAGTCGGCCTGTCGCAGTCGGCCATGACACTGGCGATCGCAGACCTGGAGCAAGCCATGGGCACGGCCTTGCTGGATCGCGGGCGCCAGGGCGTCACCCTCACCCTGCAAGGACAAGGCTTTCTGCAGCACGCCGAATCCGTTCTGCGCATGGCCAACGAGGCGGCCCGCTTTCCGATGCACGGACGCGACCTCCACGGGAAACTGGAAGTGGCCGCGACCTACACCGTCCTGGGCTACTTCCTGTTGCCCGCCCTCGCACGTTTCTGCGAGCTGTACCCCCGGATTGAGCTATCTCTCGAGGAGATGCCGCGCAAGGACATCGAGGCCCGCCTGGCAAGCGGCCAACTGGAAATGGGCGCACTTTTGCTGTCCAACCTTGAAGCGCCGGAGCGCTTGGAAACCCGCGTCCTGGAAAGATCCCGGCGCCAGCTCTGGATGGCTGCGGGCCACGACTACGCTGGCCGGGGGAGCTTGAGCTTCGAGGAATTAGCGGCGCTCCCCTACATCCTGCCCATGGTGGACGAAGGCGACCGGAATGCCCGGCGCTACTGGGCCGATGCGGGATACACGCCACGCAAGATCATTCAGACCTCTTCCATGGAAGCGCTGCGCGAGATGGTCGCCCTCAATCTGGGCGTGACCATCCTGTCGGACATGGTGTTTCGGCCGTGGTCCTTGGATGGACGCCGCATCCACGCCGTCCCCATGGACGCACGGCTACCGGTCATGGAAGTCGGCCTGGCCTGGTCAGCGAACCGCACATTGAGCCCCTGCGCAGCGGCGTTGGAGCAGTTCCTGGGCCGATCATTCGCCAACGGCGCACAGGCAGTGGCAAGAACATAAATATGAACAAGTTCTTAGATTTTGCCTACAATTTACCAAGCATTCTGAACAACCAGGAGACAACACATGCTTATCGATTTGAGTCAAAAGCGCGTCATCGTGACGGGCGCCTCGCGCGGAATTGGCCGGGCCATCGCCAGCGCCTTTGCTAAGGAAGGGGCCCGCGTTGCGGTCTGCGCCCGCACACAAGCCGACATCGACGCCGTGGGTGCCGAGCTGGCGGCGACGGCGCAGGCCGTGATCGCACGTGCGGTGGACGTCACCGACACCGAAGGCGTGAAAGCCTTCGTGGATGAGATCGCAACCGCATGGGGCGGCGTGGATGTCCTGATCAATAACGCTGGCCAGGGTCGCGGCGGCAACCTCGACACACTCACGCCCGAGCAGATCCTGGAGCATGCCAACGTGCTGCAGATGGGCCACTTCCGCTTCATCCAGGCCGTGGTTCCCCACATGCGCAAGCAGCGTTGGGGGCGCATCGTCGAGATCAATGCGCTTGCCGGCACCCAGATCACCCCCGACGGCATTCCCTCGGTGGTCAACCGCGCTGGCTGCATCGCGATGTCAAAGTCTTTGGGCATGTCTCTGCCCAAAGACAATATTCTGGTCAACACCCTCAACATGGGCTGGATCGACACAGGACAGTGGGATCGCCACTACCGCGAAATGCCTCCCGGCACGCCACGCGATGAATTCGATGCCATGGTTCTCAAGGTCGTCCCACTGGGTCGCTTCGGCAAGCCCGAAGACGTCGCCGGCATGGCATTGTTCCTGGCGAGCGACTACGCCAGCTTCATCAGCGCCGCCTCGATCGACATTGCTGGCGGCATGGGCGGGCAGATCGCCTACTACCCGACCCTCAAAAGGGACTTTGGCGCAGCTATGGAGTTGCGCTATCCCCAACCGAACGCCCAGGCCTGAGGTTTGCGTCATATGAGTGAAGCAGAACGACCCTTGGAAGGTAAGGTCGCCGTCATCACCGGCGCATCGTCAGGCATCGGCGAAGCCATTGCCCATGAGCTCAGCGCCGCTGGCTGCAGCCTGATCTTGACCGCGCGCCGAGCCGATCGGCTGCATACGCTGTGCGCCAAGCTCCCCACCCCCGCCGCCGCCCTGAGCGCTGCCATTGATGACCCTGCCACGGCACGGGCCCTACTGGAGATGGCCTGCCGAACCTACGGCCGTGCCGATATCCTGATCAACAACGCCGGCATGCTGGTCAGCGGCCCTCTGGAAACCGTTGACCTCGACGCCCTGATGCAGATGACGCGCACCAACTACGACGCCGTGGTGCGCGCCTCCTATGTGTTCGCACGCGCGTTCAAGCAGCAGAGTAGCGGCTTCATCATCAATGTATCCAGCGTAGGGGCCTACCTGAGCCATTCATCCATGGGTGTCTACGCGGGACTCAAGCAAGCGATCGAGGTTTTCAGCACCGCGCTGCGAGTTGAGCTCAAAGGCAGTGGCGTGCGCGTGGGAACCATCGCACCAGGCACTACGGACACCGAGATCTTTGACCGGCTGAGAGCCTCGGGCCAGTCGGTGCGGGCAGACCAGACGCCCGCCCTGCAGCCATTGAACGTCGCGTCTGCCGTGCGCTACATGCTGCAGCAGCCTGAGCATGCCAACGTGGCGCGCATGCTCCTCGTTTCGTCTTCGGAATCCGTCTGAAACGCGAACTCCCACGCTGACTTGCCAGCGCGGGATTCGGCGAACGGGCTGCGTCAGCCCTGCTTGTACTTGGCCAGAAGCTCGGGCTCCAGCAGCTCTTCAGGCGTTCGTACGCTCGGGCCGAGGATCGGCCCCACCACTTCATGGCCCCAGGTGCTGAGCTTCTCGGGATTGAGCTCGAAGCCATCGTCGTGCCAAGGCTCCAGCTCGGTGATTGTTTCTAACGCAAAGCCGCCCGGCGAGAAATGGTAGAAGGAAGCGTGCGGATCCTGCGAGTGCTGACCCAAGGTCATCATCATCGGGATCCCGCGCTGCTTCACGATGTCGTAGGTCTCGCCGACGTCGCGCAGGCTTTTCACAAACAGGCCCACGTGCTGGACACCCATCTTCCCGGGCCCGTATCCATACGCGATATCGTGGCTGGTGTAGGTGTTGAGCTTGGAACGGTAGAACGCCGTCTGGCCCTTGCCAGCACCCGGACCATAGTAGTGAAAGCCCATCAGCTTGACGAAGAAATCCTGCAACTCGGGCGGCCATTGCGGCGTGATCACAACCAGATGCCCCAATCCCCGCACACCGGCTACGAAGCCCCCGTGAGGGCGGCCTGGCGTGAAGGAGCGGGGCATCCATTTCTGACCATGGAACATCTCATGCTGGTAGCCGACCGGGTCGCGAAAACGGAACACTCCCTTGACGCCACGCTGTTCGCACAGCGCCGCATCGCCCATGGTGACCTCCACGCCATGCTCCTTGAATCGGGCGATTGCCGCCTCGAACTCGATCTTCCCCTTGGCCTCCCACCCAATGTAGGCCAGGCGGTCGATCTTGCCGGGATGGAAGGCGAACCGGTGCCGCCGGTCGTCCAAGCGGAAGTAGAGGGAGTCCGGATCTGACGCCGGCGACTGGCCGATCTGAAAACCCATGACTTGCGGCCCGTATTCCCGCCATTCGTCCACCTTGGTTGTCTCGAAGCCAAGGTATCCAATGCCTATGATGTCCATGCTGGTGTTTTCCCGTGAGCTAAAAAAATCGATACCCTTCGGAGCGAGCCATGGGATACGTCAGCGCCCGTCGATAGCAGACCTTGCTGCCCCCCGGCCAATCACGACTAAATCTCTTCGATGACCAGCGCTTCCGCCGGGCAGGCCGCAGCCCCTTCCCTCGCCTCCTCCTCAAGCCCACCGGGGACAAGCTCGGATTCGACGTACACCAAGCCGTTCTCATCCAGCTTGTATACCTCTGGGCAAAGTTGGGCGCACAGCCCATAGCCGCAGCAACGACCGCGATCCACGATCACTCGAAGTGCGGTTTTTTTTCCGTGGGAACTCATGATTTTTCCTTTCGATAGAGCTAGATCGGTGATGCTGATCATGGAAACATATGCACATTATTTAGTAAAGTGTTGATTTTCATGCTAGGGTTCCCCCTAAAATCACGCTTCATACCCCGCGCAATGTGCCGCAGCACCAACCCGGTATTCCCTGGCACTCCAGTGCCCCTCTGAGGAGGTTGGCGATATATAAACTCAATACAGAATGCACTTCGCCATTTAGAATACTCGCTACTGCTACCTACGGAAGTTCTGTGGCACCTTCATCGCCCTCAACACATCCCAGGCAACGACCCGCATTCAATTGATCACTGGACAACATGAAATCCGTTGTGACCGAAGACAAACCCGCGCCGGACAAAGCTCCGGCCTTGGCCGATAGACCCAAGAAATCTGGATCTAGCCAAGGCGTCATCGTGAAGCCCGTGGTAAATGCCATCGGAGTCCTTCGATACCTCGCGCACAAGGGCGCCCCCGAACGAGCTGCAGACATAGCTCGGCACCTGGAAATCAATCCAAGCACCTGCTTCAACATCCTTCGAACACTGGTCTCAGAAGATGTCGTCGACTTCAATCCGCTCTCCAAAACGTACTCTGCGGGGCTGGGGCTGGCTCGGTTAGCAGAACAACTGGTGACACAAGGCCAGCGTCTCCAACTGGCATTACCGCTCATGCGCGAACTTGCCATCGAGCGAGGGATCACAGTCACGCTCTGGCGTCGGATGGGCAATGACAGGATCGTGCTCGTCAGCTCCGAATCCAGCCCTACCGATCTGCACATCTACATGCCGCTGGGCCAGCGCCTGCCCATCCTGATGGGAGCCAGCGGCCGGCTCTTCGTTGGGCAGATGAATCTCTCGGAGAAAGACCTGCGCGCTGAATTCGCCAACATTCGCTGGGCACGCGCGCTGTCGTTCGAGGAATACCTGGAACAGGTTCATCTGGCCCAACGCCATGGATGGGCCGTTGACGATGGTTACTTCTCCGACGGCGTCCTGGCGATCGCAGCCCCCGTTCGCGACACCGCGCACAACATTGCCTACACCGTTTCGGCCGTCATGATCCGCAGCCATCACCCTAATGCACGAGCCCGGATCAAGGCCCTTGGAGAGTCGCTGAAGGAATTGGGCACGCGGCTGGAATCCGTGCTCTTTTGAGGCCCCGGCCTCCAACCAGTACCGCTCACTTCATGCCTACGCAGCAATTATGGGAGCGGTTTGAACGGCGAATGCACGCACAGAAATAGGAATCAAATCGGCCCCTATCATTTTCCAGGTCGGCGCAAAAAGCTATCAAACGCAAGAGCAAATTCCGCGCCATACGCGACTCACGCCGCTCCTACGAACCCAGGGCTTAGGGAAACCCGGAGAATATAAGCGCCCACACATCACCAACAAAAGGAGAAACGTGGACAGGAGGAACGTGGGCATGCAGATGGTCAACATGCTTGGATTGATGGACGGCAACATCGACAAAGTGCCACATCACAGCAACAGCCACCGCAAGGCTCGAGACGGTCATAAAGATCAAGGAAGGCATTTTGTCTCCATGGTTCTTCCTCTGAAGGCGAGACGGCCGCGCACTACAAATACAAGACTATTTCCACAAAAATGTACAAATATTATCTTTATGTGTCAATGCCAAACCAGCTCCATATCCGCTTTTCACCGATAACCAGAGAAAAACACCGGCCCAGCCCCATCCACCGGACTGAGTCCAAATAACACCGCTCGTCGGCGCACTGCGGGCATGCAGCACAGGCACGAGAGACACCTGCCCATCCACCCCCTCACTGGCATGCAATCTTGCGCATCGCCCACAACCCTGCGCGACACGCAAATACATACAAGGCCAGTCAGGACAACTGGAATGAACAGACTGCCAAGGTTGATCTCCAGGAAAAGATCATCAGGGCCGCAGCCATCCAACAGAAGTAAGCAGCTGGCTCTCATGAAGCGCACCATCAGATGCACACCTCTTGTCAGCCCTTACCACCGGTTGGTTCCCAGACCTTGGTCCAGCGCAAGCTGAAATAGCCTGGCGTAACCCAATCCGTCGGGATATTCCGGACTATCCGTCGGCAATGGCCGCCTCCGCCCAGTAGAACCTCCGTGAGCAGCAAGCGCTGGACACCGCGGGCGTCAGCATCGCGTTCATTCGCCAACGCGCCATCATGCGCTGAAACCCGCGCTGCACCTACATCTTCGGATACCCAGACAAGCACGCACTGATAGGCGTGGGCAGCGAGCAACTGCACCTTAGCCGAGACGACTTGCGCAGCCTCCCTGCACCACGCTCAGCGTGGGCCATGCCTACCGCACGCAGCGGCGCTTTAGGCGCAAGGACGGCAGTCTGTTCTGGGGAGAGCTTACGAGCCGCCTCATCGACTCAGATAACCTGCACGAGGGCTCGATCTGGATCGTCAGCGACATGAGTGAGAACCTGCTTGCGCAACAGGGTCCGAACGAGGCGCACGAACAGTTCACGCGGCAGCCTCAGCGGGGGCTCAGGGCCATAACGCTTCTCGCGAAGGCGTGCAATAGCAGCTACCAACCCTATAAAGCCAAGGCTTGGCAATCACATGCGGCCTCCAAGGCAACCGCCATAAATCACCGGCTCCAGGACGGGTAGCCGGAACTGCCTGGGTTCAGATGACCACCGGAATGCCGGATCCCAGGCCCCTCGCCCGCATTGCGCCGGAATGCTCCAGCGGAGCACCTACCTTGCCAGCTTGGCTAGTGGTATTCCCTAGAATTGCATATTTTTTTCTTCTAAATATGAACATTATTATTGAATATGTTCATTATTTGATCTAGCATTCCCTCATACCCCATTTGGCTCGGCCACCACTGAACCAAGCCCCATCGCCTCACCCTCTGGAGACAAGATGAAACTGGAAGATCTCATCCTCGTCAGCGTTGACGATCACGCCATCGAGCCGCCCAATGCATTCGCCCGTCACATGCCCGCGAAGTACAAGGGGCGCGAGCCCCGCGTCGAGAACCACAAGGGCCGCGACGTCTGGGTGTTCGAGGAAAAAGCCACTGGCTACATGGGCCTGAACTCGGTGGTCGGACGCCCCAAGGAGGAATACGGGATGGAGCCGCTGGGCTACGAGCAGATGCGTCGCGGCACGTGGGACATCAAGGCCCGCGTCGACGACATGAATGCCAATGGCGTCCTAGGCTCCATCTGCTTTCCAACCTTCCCGGGCTTTGCCGGACAGCGGTTCCAGAGCTATGAAGACCGTGGCGTCTCGCTCGCAGCCATCCAAGCCTACAACGACTGGCATCTGCACGATTGGTGCAACGCCGCACCGGGCCGCTTCATTCCCCTGATGATGGTTCCCTGGTTCGACATGCAGGCGGCGGCGGAGGAAGTCAAGCGCCTGGCCAAGCAAGGCGTGCATGCCCTCACATTCTCCGACAACCCTACCGTGCATGGATATCCGTCCATCCACAACAGCTACTGGGATCCCCTGTGGAAAGCATGTGCGGACAACGACGTAGTGCTCTGCTGCCATATCGGTACCGGCGTCAAGGCGGCCCATGCATCTGACGAATCGCCAATCGATGCCTGGATCACTTCGATGCCCATCTCTATTTCCAACTCCGCCGCCGACTGGATCTGGGCGCCGATGTGGAAAAAATTCCCCAAGCTGCGCATGGCCCTGTCCGAAGGCGGCATCGGCTGGATTCCCTACCTGCTGGAGCGCGCCAACTTCACCCACAACCACCACAACGCTTGGACCAACTCCAACTTTGGCGGTAGAAACCCCAGCGACATCTTCAACGAACACATCATCACCTGCTTCATCGAGGATGAGTTCGGCCTGCGCAACCTGGACTTCATCAATGTCGACAAGGTCACCTGGGAGTGCGACTATCCGCACTCCGACTGTACCTGGCCGGAATCCGCCAACGTGTTCTGGAAGCAATCGCAGCACCTGAGCGACGAGGTCATTAACAAGATCACGCATCTGAATGCGATGCGCGAGTTCTCCTACGATCCCTTCGCCATACTAGGTCGCGAAAACTGCACCGTCGGCGCGCTGAAGGCGCAGGCCAAGCACGTGAGCATCGAGCCAGCCTGCGGCATGGGTGGCGCTGCACCGCTTCGCGACCCGGAGCGTCCGGTCACCTCGGGCGACATCAACAAGATGTTTGCCGCCGCCGACGCCCAGACCGCTTTGTAAACCGCCATCGGATCAACCCAAGAAACCGGCCGCACCCCATGGCGCTTGCATCTTTCCAATACCACCGCGTCCCCACAGAAGCCGAGCCGCTACGTGCCGAGGTAAGGCGTTTTCTCGCCGCCACACTCAAGGATCGCAGCGCCCTGCGCCGCGCGGATTCGTGGATGGGCGCCGACCCGGCCTTCAGCCGGGAATTGGGGCGCCAAGGCTGGCTTGGCATGACCTTGCCGCATCAGTATGGCGGCCACGACGCCAGCCCCTGGGCCCGCTATGTCGTGATCGAAGAGTTGCTGGCGGCTGGAGCCCCCGTCTCCGCCCACTGGATCGCTGACCGCCAAAGCGGCCCCTTGATCCTACGCTATGGCACGGAAGCCCAGCGCCAGAAGTACCTGCCCGGCATCTGCAGGGGCGAGGTCTATTTCTGCATTGGCATGAGCGAGCCCAACTCGGGCTCGGATCTCGCATCAATCCGCAGCCGCGCGGTTCGCGACGACGCCTCCGGCGATGGCAGTTGGCGGCTGAGCGGCCAGAAGGTCTGGACCACCAATGCCCACCACGCGCAATACATGATCGCCCTGGTGCGCACGGGTGCTGCGACAGGCGACAAGGCTGCGCGCCATGAAGGAATGTCGCAGTTCATCATTGACCTGAAGGCACCCGGCGTCACGGTGCGCCCGATCCGCGACCTGGCGGGTGGCGAGCATTTCAACGAGGTCTATCTCGACAACGTCCGCCTGGATGCCGATGCCTTGATCGGCACCGAGGGCCAGGGCTGGGAACAAGTCACCGCGGAACTCGCCTTCGAGCGCAGCGGGCCAGAGCGTTTCCTGAGTAGCATGGCGCTGCTGCACACGCTGATCGACGCCATCGGTACACAGCCGGATGCCCTGCAGGCCCATGCCGTGGGCAGCCTCAGCGCACGCCTTGTCGTGCTGCGCCAGATGTCACTGGCGGTCACGGCCGAGTTGGCCTCGGGAGGCAACCCCGCCTGGGCGGCCTCCTGCCTGAAGGATCTCGGGGCTGCATTTGAGCAGGAGATCCCTGAACTCGCGCAACAGGTGCTCGATGTGGCGCCCGCCGTCGGCGGGGGCAGTGACCACGCGCAAGTGCTGGCGGCCTTGATGCAGATGGCGCCTTCTTTCTCGCTGCGTGGTGGCACACGCGAAATCCTGCGCGGCATTATCGCCCGCGGCCTTGGACTGCGTTGAGAACACAAGCATGCGTGAATTGTTTGAATCCACCATCGAGCGGCTGCTGGCCGACCTCGTCACCCCGGAGCTGATCCGCCATTGCGAGGCAGGCCACTGGCCGGTCGACCTGTGGGCGGCCCTCGAATCATCCGGGTTCGCCGTGGCGGCCGCGCCGGAACACCTGGGCGGCGCTGGCGCATCCTGGGCAGATCTGTACGGGATTGTGAAGGCTGCGGGACGCCACAGTCTGCCCCTGCCTCTGCCCGAGACCATGTTCGCGAACTGGTTGCTGGGCCAGTGCGGGATCGAAGCCCGCAATGAGCCACTGGGCATCTCCATGCACGGCAAGCTGTCGCTCAGCCATGCCGCAAAAGGAGCCTTCTTCGACGTGCCCTGGGTTGCGCCTGCGGAAACGCTCGTCACCGGCACGCTGTGCAACGTACCCTGGGGGCGCGATGTGGAGCATGTCATTGCTCTCGTACCCGGCGAACGAACGACCCTGGTCCTGCTGTCGCGCCGCGACGCGGAGGTCAGCGCCAAACAGAACATCGCCGGCGAGCCGCGGGACGACCTCAGTTTCAAGAACACCACGCCCATCGCGGTCGCGGATGTCCCCGCCCACTGCGCCGATGACGTGATCTGGTGGGGAGGGGCCATGCTGCGCACGGCCCAGATGGCGGGAGCCCTCGAAACTACGCTAGACCTGAGCACCCGCTACGCTACCGAACGGGTTCAATTCGGCAAGCCCATCAGCGCATTTCAGGCAATCCAGCACCAGTTGGCGCAGATGGCTCAACACACTGGCAGCGCGCTCGTCAGCGCCGAGGCAGCCTTTTCGGAGTCTGGCGGATCGCTGGCGGCCTGGCAGATTGCCGCGGCCAAGGTCTGCGGCGCCGAAGCCGCTGGCGTGGTTGCCGGCATGGCCCATGCCGTGCACGGCGCCATCGGCTTTACGCACGAACACGCGCTGCAGTTGGGAACCCGCCGCCTCTGGGCCTGGCGCAGCGAGTTCGGCAACCTGGGGCACTGGACGCAGCGGCTGGGAAAGGCCGTTGCCCAAGGCGGCTCTTCCTCGCTGTGGCCAGCCGTCACCAGCGGCCGCCTGGCAGCCCTGTCCTCCATTTGAGTTCCCACCCCATGAGTGAACAAAGCCCTGCCCCCTTCCTGCTGATCGAACGCGACGGCCCCGTGCTGACCGCCCGATTGAACCGCCCCGAGACGCGCAACGCCCTGACCGATCCCGCGCACATGGACGAACTGGTGGCTCTGTGCCGCCAGATTCGGGCAGACCACAGCATCAAGGCTCTGGTGCTGACCGGCGAAGGCACGGCCTTCTGCGCTGGCGGCAATGTGAAGGACATGCAGCAACGCGGCGGCATTTTCGCGGGCAGCCCCTACCAGGTGCGCGACAGTTACCGCGACACCATCCAGCGCATTCCCCTCTCGCTCTACGAGCTCGACGTGCCGGTGATCGCAGCGGTGAACGGCCCTGCAATTGGCGCGGGCCTGGATCTGGCTTGCATGTGCGACATCCGGATCGCGAGCGACAAGGCCCTGTTTGCCGAGAGCTTCGTCAAGGTCGGCATCGTGCCTGGAGACGGCGGCGCCTGGCTGCTGCCGCGCGTGATCGGCATGCCCAAGGCCAGCCTCCTGGCCTTCACCGGCGACACCATCGATGCCGCCAAGGCGCTGTCCTGGGGTCTGGTTGCGGACGTGTTTCCCACCGACCAGTTGCTGGGCCAGGCACAGGCGCTCGCCCAGCGCATTGCGCTCAACCCGTCGCATGCACTGCGATTAACCAAGCGCCTGCTGCGCGAAGGCCAACATGTGCGCCTTGACACCCTGCTGGAGCTTTCATCGGCCTACCAGGCGCTGTCCCACCATACCGAAGACCACCTTGAAGCCGTCAACGCCTTTCTGGACAAGCGCCCCGCGCAGTTCACCGGTCGCTGATGGCAAGCCCCCAGAACCAGGACATTTCCATGCGCCCCGTATTCCGAGAAGACCACGAGCAGTTCCGCGAACAGGCCCGCCGCTTCATTGAACGTGAAATCGTGCCCCACCTGCATGCATGGGAGGCCGAGGGTATCGTACCCAAGAGCGTCTGGCTCAAGGCTGGCGAAGCCGGCCTGCTGTGCTCCACCGTGCCCGAAGCCTACGGCGGCGCAGGCGGCGATTTCGGCCATTCCGCAGTGATGATCGAAGAACTCGCGCGGGTCAACGCCACTGCGGTCGGGTTCACCACGCACTCGGAAATCGTCGCGCCCTACATCGTGGCGTATGGCACAGAAGAGCAGAAACAGCGGTGGCTGCCCAAAATGGTGAGCGGCGAGATGATTGGCGTGATCGCGATGAGCGAGCCCGGCGTGGGCAGCGATCTGCGCAGTATGCGCACCACCGCCGCGCGCGGCAATGACACCTACATCATTAACGGCCAGAAAACTTTCATCACCAACGGAGGCAACGCGGATCTGGCCGTGACGGCCACCAAGCTGGATCCGGCAGCCAAGGAACTGACGCTGATCTGCGTTGAAACCGATCGGGCTGGTTTTTCCAAAGGCCGCCGGCTCGAGAAAATCGGCCTCAAAGGCCAGGACACCTCGGAGCTCTTCTTCGACAACGTCTCGGTTCCGATGACGAACCGGCTTGGCGAAGAAGGCCATGGCTTCAAGTACCTGACCCACCAACTGGCCTGGGAACGCACGATCATCGGCATCCGCGCGGCCGCATCGATCGACTCGCTCATCGACCAGACGATCCAGTACACCCGCGACCGGAAGGTGTTCGGCAAAACCGTGTTCGACTTCCAGAACACCAAATTCAAGCTCGCCGAATGCAAGGCCCAGGCCACCATGCTGCGCGTGTTCGTCGACGACTGCCTGGCCAAGGCGATGCGCGGAGAACTCAGCGCGGAAGTCGGTGCCATGTGCAAGCTCATGGGCTCCGAAATGCAGGGCAAGATTCTGGACGAATTGCTGCAACTGCACGGCGGATACGGCTTCATGAGCGAGTACATGATCAGCCGCGCCTGGGTCGATGCCCGGGTGGCGCGCATTTACGGCGGCACCAGCGAAATCATGAAAGAAATCATCAGCCGATCGCTCTGATTGCACTGATTCCGGGTTCAATTTTAAGGAGATCCCATGCCGCAAATCATCTATGTCACACCCGATGGCAAGCGCACCGTACTGGAGGTTGCCGAAGGCACCAGCGTCATGCAAGCCGCGCTCGCCAACGGCCTTCCAGGCCTGAATGCCGACTGCGGCGGCGCGTGCCAATGCGCGACCTGCCATGTCTACGTCGAGCAGCCCTGGGCCGAGCAGTTGAGCTCGATCGACGATACCGAAGATGCCATGCTGGACTGCACGGGCGAGCCCCGCCAGCCCAACAGTCGGCTGTCCTGTCAGTTGATGGTCACCACCGCACTGGACGGCATGGTGGTGCGGCTGCCCGCCGTGCAGTAACCCACGCCCCCCGATCAGGGTTCGGTCGCGGCCCAGGCCCCCACATGAGCGAACCCGTTGCATCTCCCGGGCGGACCAACCTCGGGATCATCTCCATTGTCTGTTTCAACTTCGCGTCCTATGTCTGCAACGGGCTGCCGCTCGCCGTGCTGCCCGGCTACGTGCTGAACGGCCTTCACTTGAGTCCGGTGTTTGCCGGGCTGGTGATCGGCTTGCAATACATGGCCACCTTGTTGTCGCGCCCGCTAGCGGGTCAACTGGCCGACCGACGGGGTTCCAAACGCGTGGTGCTGTACGGGCTCGTCGGACTGGTTCTCAGCGGGGTTCTGACCAGCCTCGCGATCTTCCTGCAGGCGCCGCTCTGGCTCGGCACCGGGCTGCTCCTGGCGGGGCGTGTGGTGCTGGGCATGTCTTCCGCGCTGGTATCGACGCCGTGCTGCACCTGGGCCATCGGCCTGTACGGGACCCAGAACACGGCCCGCGTGATGTCGTGGAACGGCATTGCAGCCTACGGGGGAACCGCGCTGGGCGCACCTCTGGGCGTGCTCGTTCGCGATGGGACGCACCTGATCGGCATCGGGCTGTGCACCGCCCTGCTCGGCCTTCTGGCCTTGCTGTTCGCCTCCACCCGGCCGGCTGCGCCCATCCTGTCGGGGATCCGGCAACCCTTCCACCATGTGTTCCTGGCGGTCATGCCCAACGGTATCGCCATGGCCTGCAGTTCCGTGGGATTTGGCGGTCTCACAGCCTTCATCGCCCTCTATTTCAACAGCCTCGGGTGGGACAACGCCGCCTACTGCCTGAGCAGTTTCGGTGGGGCGTTCATCATCGCCCGACTGGTGTCCCCCAACTTGCTGCCGCGGTTCGGCGGCTACCAGGTGGTGGCGGTGTGTTTACTCATCCAGAGCCTGGGCTTGCTGCTGATATGGCAGGCACCCTCCCCCGAGCTG
The DNA here is from genome assembly GCF_000739375.1 of Comamonas testosteroni TK102. Classification (NCBI taxonomy): domain Bacteria; kingdom Pseudomonadati; phylum Pseudomonadota; class Betaproteobacteria; order Burkholderiales; family Comamonadaceae; genus Comamonas; species Comamonas testosteroni. Next base: position 4,714,793 of record NZ_CP006704.1, read on the forward strand.
GCGATGCTCGGTGCAGGGCTGACCGGCATCGGCGTGTCCTGGGTCTACCCGGGTCTGGGGCTGGAAACCCTGGAACGCACACCACCTGCCAACCGAGGCGCGGCGCTCAGTGCCCTGTCGCTGTTCTTCGATCTGGCGGTGGGCCTGGCCGGGCCTTTGATGGGCTTGATCGCCTCGGGCTTGGGGTACGCCGAGGTGTTTCTCGCCTCGGGGCTGTTGAGCATCGCCGGTTTTCTGCTAGTCATGCGCCTTCACCGGGCGGCCCACCGTTCCAGCGCCTAAAGGCACTCCACCCGATCAACCGTGTGTCATAACCGGCAAGAGCCAAGGAGCCTGAGATGATCCAACGACCCGACCATTTCACCATCGTCACCGACCAGTTGGAAGCCACCCGCGCCTTCTATGTGGACCTGCTGGGCATGCGCACAGGTCCAAGGCCTCCGTTCCCGGTGCCGGGACTGTGGCTTTATGTTCAGGACCGTCCCGTTCTGCACGTGGTGGAGGTGAATCAGATGCCCATGCCAAGGCGGGGTGCACTCGACCACATGGCGTATTGGGCAGAGGGGCTGACAGACACCATCGCCAGCTTGCGTTCGCACAGCGTAAACCTGCGTCTGATCCGTTCGCCAGGCGCCATCAGGACATGGCAGTTGTTTTTTAACGACCCGAACGGCATTGAAGTTGAACTGGATTTTTCGGAGACCGAAACGCCTCCCGAAGACTGGAGATCGCTCTCCGGCCGTGTGTCCTAAATCAAGCCTTCGTAGCTGCCGCCATCGATCTGGAGGTTCTGGCCGCTGATGTAGCCGGCCTGCGCCGAACACAAGAAGGCGCAGGCATCCGCCAGTTCTTCGGGTCGGCCAAAACGTCTGGCGGCGACCGGCTTGAGCAATTCGGCACGGGCCTGCTCAAGCGTGATATGCCGGCGCTGGGCCAGTTGCCCAGTCATGTACTGAATCCGGTCGGTCTCGATGCGTTCGGGCAGCAGGTTGTTGATGGTGACGTTGTCACGCACCACTTCGGTGGACATCGCTTTCGAGAAGGCTGTCAGGCCCGCGCGCGAGGCGGTTGAAAGACCGAGCATCAATTTGGGGGACTTCACCATCGCCGAGGTGATGTTGACGATGCGCCCGAAGCGGCGCTCTCTCATCCCGGGTACCACCGCCTGGATCAGTAGAATGCCACTCAGCATATTGCTCTCGACGGCCGCGATCCAGGTGGCGTGGTCCCATTGCCCGGCTTCGCCTGGCGCCGGGCCGCCATTGTTGGTCACCAGGATGTCGGGGGCGGGACAGGCGGCCAGCAGCGCAGCCCGCCCCGCATCGGTGCCGACATCCGCCACGACGGCGACCGGAGGCCGCCCCGACGCCGCCGCGATCTCCGCAGCGGCCGCATGCAGCGCCTGCGCATTGCGGCCATTGATGACCACCATGCAACCTTCGCGCGCGAGCGCCAGGGCGCAGGCCTTCCCGAGTCCTCTCGAAGAAGCGCAAATAATGGCCTGGCGGCCAGCGATACCCAGATCCATGGGACACTGCCTATTCGAGCTTGCCCATGCGCCGAACCGCCTGATTCAGGCGTGCAGCATCTTGATCCCAGAATGTCCGGAACTCGTCCGCGTCGAGGTAGGCGGGACTCCCCTCCGCCCTGAGCAGCGCCTGTTTGAATTCGGAGTTCTCGGCGGCGATGCGAAACGCGGATTGCAGCCGCTCCATCACGTTCGGCGGCGTGTCAAAGGGGACGAAGGCCCCCGTCCAGGGCAGCACGCCCACATTCAGCCCCGAGGCCCCGGTGCTTGGAGCGAAAGGGAACTGTGGCCACGCCTCAGCCCCCACGGTGGCCAGGATGCGCAGCTTGCCCACCCGGACATGGGACGCGATCGAGGAACGCGGCAGCATCGTGAAATCGACCTGGCCGCCAAGCAGTCCCACCATCAGAGGCGCACCTCCCGCATAGGGAATGTGGTTGAACTTGAGCTGGGCTTCATGGGCGAAGATCTCCACCGGCATGTGCACGGTGCCATAGTTCCCGGACGAGCCGTAGCTCATCTCGCTGGGCCTCGTGCGCGCACGGCCAATCAGGTCGCTCAAGGTTTTCAAAGGGCTATCGGCCCGCACGACGATAGCCAACGGATCGGTGCTGATGCGCGCCACCGGCTTGAGTTGGCTCAGGAGGAATGCCGGCTTTTGCTGGTTGACTCGCGCTTGCTCAGGCAAGGTTGACAAGCTCGACAGCGTGAAGAGGATCGAATAGCCGTCAGGCTTGGCGCCGGCGACGGCAGCCGCGCCTATCGCACCGGCCGCGCCCGCGCGGTTCTGAACCACCACGGGCTGGCCAAGCGCCCCCTCCAGCGACGGCGCGAGCTGCCGCGCCACGCTGTCGGCAAGGCCTCCGGGCGGAAAAGGCACTATCAGGTTCACGGGCCGGCTCGGAAAGACATCCTGGGCAGCGAGAAGATTGGAAGCGATGCCGGCAGCACCCGCGAGCAGCCAGCGTCGGCGAGTCATCTGGAGCGCATTTTTCATGAGAGCGGCTTCAGTCCCAGACCACATGCACTTCATGGGGGCCGCGCAACTGGGCACCGGAGATCCGGGGAGCGGGCTTTGCGGGGTCCAGGCGCAGGTTGGGCAACAGATCCAGCACGGCATTGAGCGCCACCTGCATCTCGGTCTTTGCGATGAACTGACCAATGCACATGTGCGGGCCGAAACCGAACCCAAACGAGGGCTTTGCCTTGCGATCAATGTCGAACCGGTCGGCATGCTCGAACGTCTCCTCATCACGATTGGCCGACATCACGATCGCCTGCACCATCGCACCCTTGGGGATGTGCACACCGTCGATCTCCAGATCCTTGGCTGCCTGGCGTACCTTGAATGTCGCGACGGGCTCGTATCGCACCGTTTCGTCGATCGCCTTGCCAACCAGTGCGCGATCATTGCGCACGCGATCCAACAGTTCAGGCCGCTCCAACAGCAATACCAGCAGCGAACCGAACGTGCGGGTGGTGGTCTCGCCAGCGGCCGGCAGCAGCGAGCGCACGAACGTCGTGATCTCATGGTCGTTCAACTGGCGGCCTTCGTACTCGGCGCGAATCAGCCTGCTGATCAGATCCTCCCCCGTCGCGCCTTCGGCCCGCACTTGAACCACCGCTTCCATGACTGCGTCATAGAGCATCCTGGCGGCCTCCATGGCCGCCTCGCGCGCCCGGACAGCCTTTTCCGGATCGACCTGGGGCCCCGCGAGGATGGCCAGGGCCCAGGCCGCAACCTGGTTGATGCGTTGCGGATCATTTTCCGGAAAACCGATCAATGAATAGATCAGGCGGATGGGAAAGTGCAGCGCGAAGTCCATCAGGTCTGCGCGCTTGCTGGCTGCCAAAGGCAGCAGATATTCATTGCGAATGATGGCGTCCATCTTCGGCTTCCACCGGTTGACCACATCGGGCATGAACACCGGCTGCAGCAGCGCCCGCGCCCGGCGGTGTTCCTCCCCGTCCATTCCGGTCAGGATCAAGCCGTCAAAAAACGCGCCCAGGCCTTCCGCGATGAAGCCGCTGGTGAACCGAGTCGCATCCCGAATCACTGCCATCACGTCGCGGTACTTGAAGACAGTGAACGTCGGGCGGTTCGCATCTTGTCCCGCGATATTGGGCACACCTAGCCCGGCCATGAAGTTTTCCGCCACCACGGGGGAATCCCGGCGCATGGCAGCGTAGACCGCATGGAGATCAACGTCGGAGCCACGGTAGTTGTCCGCGACACCCGCGAATGCCCGTTCAAGGGATGAGGCGCTGGTGCTGGTGCTGGTGCTGGTCATCGCAGATCTCCTTCGCAACCCTTGCATGGTGCTCGAATATTTTAGACATTTTTCCAGATTGTGCATCACTTAACACAGATCAATTAGCTCACAAACCCGAAAATGTACATAGTAAACACCTATGTCACTTCGAAGTGTATATGAGCACAATAAGCAAAAATGTTCAATTTTTCTATGAGCAACCACGCCCCAATACCGCCTCTTGCTGGGGCCCGTCATCCAAAGAGCCAAGGAGTCGGCGCAAGCACGGACCGCGTGGCCGGGGCGGCGATGCGGGTTGACAAAACCCTCTCAGATGGCAGGCACCTCGGTGAGTGCGCTGTAGGCCGCCCGATCGCGGACGCGCATCTGTCTCCGATCGAACCCACAGTGGATCAACATTCCTTGGGCGATCACCGCCGCCGCGTGGCACGTGAGCGGCGCGAGCGCATGCGCGAGCGCCTGATTGCAGCAACCATGGACGCTTATCGCAAGAGCGCGGGAAAGCGCCGCCCCGTGATCGATGACGTGATCCGTGCGGCCGATGTCTCCCGCGGCACTTTCTATAAATACTTCGACACGCTGGACGAAGTTCTTACGGAGATCGGACGCACCACAGCGAGCGAAATGCTGCAGAGTTTCGAACGCCTGTTCGAACCCCTTGGATGACGGGGCAGTGATGCTCGCCACGGGCCCGTTGATGGCGCTCGCCCGTGCGGCAATGGACCCTGCCCACGGCGCCATTGTTTCGCATGCGGACTTGGTCGACCGCATCAACGGCGACGATCCGCGCCGCCAATTGGCTTTCCGCAGTCTGAACTATGGGCGCGAGCAAGGCGTCTTCCAGTTCGACTCGATCGAGGCCGCCTTCGATCTGGTGATAGGCACCAGTGTCGAAGGCGCTCGGCGCATCTCCCGTACAGGACAGCTCAACGGGGCCTGCATCCGCGAGACCGTGGTCATGATCCTGCTCGGCCTGGGCATGAAGCTCCCGGCGGCCCGGATCGCCGTGGCCATCGCTTGGCAGCGGCTCCAGGATGCGTCCGAACACCTGCACTGGTGGAAGCCAGTCACTCCCGTCTAAGCCCGACCTCTTCTTCTCCAGGAATCTGTATGAGCACCACACCTCTCTATGACGCCATCGTCATCGGCGCAGGCCACAACGGGCTGGCCAGCGGCTGCTATCTCGCCGCAGAGGGCCGCAAGGTCATCGTCGTCGAATCCCTCGGCAAGGTCGGCGGCATGGCCTCCTCCGGCTATCTAATACCCGAAGCCCCGAATCATCTGGTGCACCCCTGCGCCCTCGATCTGATGTCTTTGCGAGTGCACCCCATGATGCCGCAGGAGCTCCAACTGGAGCGCCACGGCTTTCGCCAGACCGAAATGGAGCCTGGCTATGTCTATCTGCATCCGGATGGCAACTCACTCGTATTCGGCCGCAGCGCGGAGCAGACCGCCGCTGAGATCCGCCGTTTCAGCGCGGCGGACGCCGCGGAGTTCCTGGCCCTCATGCAACTGGTAAACACCTTCATCGACCTGGCGATTCCCATGATGCGGGTGGATCCCGCGCAGATGAACCTGGGAGCGAAATGGCAGGCACTCAAGGTACTGATCAAGAACCGGCACCTCAGGCCAGAACTGATGGGCTTGATGAAAAGCCCCGCTTATACCTCCATCATGGAACGGTTCGAGCACCCGGTCACGCAATCCGCCCTGTGCTGCCTGTTGGGTGCCGCCGGACCCATCACAGGCGAGGGTACCGGTGTTTATTTCGCGCTGCTGGGTTTCATCCAGCGCTTCGGCCTGGGCCGTGCCGTGGGAGGCATGCAGACTCTGTCTGACGCCCTGGCGGCCCGCCTGACGGAACTGGGGGGCGAGATCCGGCTCAACGCTCCGGCCGCCGAGATCATGGCCCGTGACGGGCGAACCCAGGGCGTCCGGCTTGCCAGCGGCGAAGTGCTCGAATCACGCAGTGTTATCGCGGCGGTGCACCCCAAGGTGGCCCTGAATATGGTGACACCTGGCGCCATAGAACGCCGCTACCTGACGCGGGTCGATCTGGCGCCAGCCAATGCCCACGGCGGCTCGCCCATGAAGATCGACGTCGCGCTCCGCGGCCAGGTTCGCGCCAGCCGTCACGAAGCCTTGCGCGCAGACGGGCTGAGTCTTCGCAAGAGCGTGCTGCTGATCGGCACCGTGGAAGCAGTGCTCGACAACTTCAAATGCGCAGCGCGCGGCGAAGTTTCCCGACTGCCCTATCTGTGGGCCACGGCACCGAGCGCCGTGGATCCTACGCAGGCCCCCGAGGGCCAGGACATCGCCTACTTGTATCCGATCGCCATGCCCCTCGAACCACGCGAAGGATGGGATGCCATCCGTGCCCCGGTGACACAAATGGTCATCGACCAAACGGACGCGTACCTGCCTGGGCTCAAGGCACAGGAGATTGGCCGCCGCGCTGAAGCGGCACCCGACTTCGCCAGCCGGCTGAATGTTCCCAACGGCTGCGTGGTGCACATCGACACGGGAGCCTCGCGCACGGGGCTCATGCGGCCGGCCTTCGGGCTGGGCGGCGACACGTTGCCGGTGAAGGGGCTGTTCTTCGGCGGCGCCGGCATCCATCCCGGCGGCGGCATCAATGGGCTGCCGGGCCGCATAGCCGCTGGCCGCGTGAAACGCTATCTGAAGTAAGTCTATCCACCATCCCATATCCATCCCTCAAGGAGACGCTCCATGAATACCACGCCCAAAACCACCACCGAGAACGCCCAGAAGCTCGAAGCGGCCTATGCCAGCGTGTCCGACCTCTACCGCGGCAAGACGGACGACCTCTATGCCGCTTGCCGCGAGATGCGCAAGACCACGCGCGTCTATGAAGGCGACTTCATCGCCAAGTTCCTCGGGGTTCCGACCAATGCCGGGCTGCAGACCCGGCCGACCTATGCAGTGTTCCAGTACCAGGACGTGATGAACGTGCTCAAGGACGCCAATACATTCACCAGCGGATTCATCCTCGAAGGCATGGGCAAGGTGTGGGACGGTCTGATGATCCTGGGCATGGACGGCGAGGCCCACCGCAAGGTGCGCGCCCTGCTGCAGCCGGCCTTCATGCCCGAGAACGTCAACAAGTGGCGCCCGAAGATCGATCGGGTCGTGCGTGAGGATTTCATCACGCCTTTGCTGCCCAACAAGAAAGCCGACCTCATGGAAATGGGCTTGAACTTTCCGGTGCGTGCCATGTATGCCCTCGTGGGCTTTCCGGAAGACAACCCCGACCAGTACAACCAATACGCGGTCTGGGCACTGTCGATGCTGGCGGCGAACCAGCTTGACAAGGCCAAGGCCGAGGAAGGTCGCCGGATCGCCGCCATTGCGGTCAAGAGCCTGTACGACGCACTCATGGAGCAGGTCAAGCGGCGCCGCGCCGAGGGTGCCACGGGCGATGACCTGATCACCCGCCTGATGAACGCCGAATACGAGGGCCACAAGCTCGACGATCACGAGGTCGCGACCTTCGCCCGCTCGCTGCTGCCCGCTGCCGGCGAGACCACCACGCGAACCTTCAGTGCGGCGATGACGTTCCTGCTGACCATTCCCGGCCTGCTGGACCGCGTGCGCAACGACCGCAATCTGGTGCCCAAGCTGATCGACGAAGCCGTGCGTTTCGAGCCCTCCTCCACGTTCAAGGTTCGCGAGACCTCCGCAGACGTACAGATCGGTGACGTGACGATCCCCAAAGGCTCCTTCGTCCAGTGCATGGTCGCATCGGCCAACCGTGACGAAAGCGCCTTCGAGAATCCCGACGTGTTCGACATTGATCGCCGCCAGAAGCCGTCGTTCGGCTTTGGCTTCGGCCCGCACATGTGCATTGGCCAGTTCGTGGCCAAGCTCGAATTGAACTGTGCGATCAACGGGATTCTGGACCTCATGCCCAACGTTCGGCTTGACCCCGAGCAACCCGCACCGCTCATCGAAGGCGCTCACCTGCGCGGCGCCAAAAACGTGCACGTCATCTGGGATTGATCACAAAGAGCCATCCGATCATGCGAAACTTCGACACGGTTCCCGCACGCGCCGACTTCGGCTACCAATGCTTGGTCAGCCCGCAAAAGGTCAGCGGCGCCAAGCTGGCCGACCTGCGTGACCACTTCGGTCTCAAACTCACCAAGCACATGCCCTTTGGCAGTGTGCGCGACGATGAGGGCCACATTTACTCGGTGGTGCGCGCCCTCAATGCGCCGGGCAGCACGCCCAACCCCACCAAGTTCATCTTCCAGAGCACCCGTCTGGACGGCCAGAACATCCGCATCGACAAGGAAAAGATCGCCCCGAGGGCACTCACCATGTTTCCCGCACGCGGACTCGACGGCGACACTGCCTGGTGGTCCAGCCATCCGGAGGATCCCGGGCAACCTTGGCGGCTGACCGCCTCCGGCACCGGGTTCAGTTGGCAGGAAGAGGGTTTGTTCGACCTTACCGGCCGGCTCATCGGCAATGGCATGCAGTGGTACCTGCCTGGGGTGGATTGGGGTACCTTCTACGTCGCACAGATCTACGACGTGCAGGGCACCTGCGAAGGCAGAAGCGTCAAGGGCATGATCTCGCTAGACCAGGCCTGGATGGCCGAAGGCGGCTCCATCCACATGCACAAGGACTTGGTGGTCAACAACAAGATGCACGTCATCTGGTGGAACTTTGCCACGATCTACAAGGACGGCACCTGGGATGTCGGCTCTTTTCTGGTCGGCCACGACAAGCTGGGCTACGCCATTGTCCAGAACGAAAAAGGCGAAGTTCGCTGCACCACGGATATCGAAGGCAAGGTGCGCCACGAAAAGGACGGCTGGTTTGCCGAGGACGCGCGCATCGTGCTGGAAGGCAAGGAGGAGTGGGAGTTCCTGCCCGATCCCAAAGGCCGGATGCTCGACTTCGTAGGCGGCTTTCCCGTCACGGCCCAGCAGGAAGGGCGCTGGCGCCGGGTGGGCGATACGCGCGAGCCCGACCGCTGGATGGCCTGGGGCGAAAGCGACAAGCGCAATGGCACGGCACGCAACGTCCGTGGCACCGAAATCTGAACTGGAGACCCTGACATGGACAAAACCACCATCGAACACTTCCTGCACGCCCAGGTGCGAGCGTGGAACGCCGGCGACAAGGAAGGCTTCTTCGCGGCCTACCGTTCGGTAGCGCCCGAGGGCCTGCAGATCGAGTATGTCGGTCGAGGTCCTGCGGCCGAGGGCTGGACGATCCTGGAGGGCATGTGGGCACAGCAAAACTCCAAGATCGAGATCGAAGAAGTGGCACTGATCATCAATGGGAGCGAGGTCGCATGCCACAACAGGAACAAGGTGCGAGGCAATTCGCTGGCCATCGAGACCATTGAGCTGTACCACTTCGACAATGGCCGACTGACCGTACGCTATTTCATTCACCAGCCGTGAAGCAGCAAAAGATGCCCTGCGCCCGACCGAAAGCATTGGCAAACGCGCTCCGCAGCTCTGCCACCATCGCTGAACGAGCAACTCCAAAGCCGGTACTTGAGCCCGTGCGAGGCAGACCGTTGGCTGCGCGTGACGGTTACCCGCTGAGCCTGTAGCGAAAACACTCTGCCGAAACTGCAGATCCCGAAACTCATTGCGGCCCCATCCTGTTTCCATGGGTTGCCGACATGAGTCCCGCCACCACAGAGACAAACCACCATGCATCAGATCCCTTCAGAACAGATCGAGCGCTTCATGAGCGGCCAGGTTCGCTGCTGGAACAACCACGACAAGGCCGGCCTGCTAGCGCTGTACCGCGAGGCGGCTCCCGACCTGCTGGACATCGAATACGTAGGTCGGACGGAGCAGGCCGACGGCTGGCTCGTCATCGAAGAGATGTACGACAAGCACAACCACCAATTTCGGCTGGAAGTCGTCAGCACCATCATCAATGGCTGCGAGGCCGCCGTGCACCACCGCAATTGCATCGTTGGCACGAACCAGGTGATCGAAAGCATAGAGACCTACCGGTTCGGCCCTGGCAGCCTCCAAGTACGCTACTTCCTCAAGCCTCCGCAGGACGCCAGCGTGAGCCTGGAGCAGTTCCGCGGCTTCGCCCCCACGCAACCACAGGACACACCATGACCAAGCCGTCGCTCCCCGGCCCGCATGAAGGCCGCTTCAAGGACCAGGTCGCCATCGTCACGGGCGGTGCTTCCGGCATCGGCGAAGCCACCTGTCGTCGCCTCGTCGCCGAAGGCGCCACCGTAGTCGTGGCCGACGTCAACGCCGAACGGGCCGCGGCACTGGCCTCGGAGCTGGGCTCCCAGGCCAATGCACAGGTGTTCGACGCTGCGGACGTGCGCAGCATCGAGCGGCTCATCCAGGACACGATTCACCGGTTCGGGCGCCTGGATGTGCTGCACAACAACGCTGCACTGAGTTCTCCGGCCATTCACGCCAAAGACAGGAATGCCATCGACATCGAGTTCGAGGTCTGGGATCAGATCATGGCCGTGAACTTGCGCGGCTACCTGGCTGGCTGCAAGTATGCATTGCCGACGATGATTGCCCAAGGCGGCGGGGCGATCGTGAACACCGCGTCGACCGGCGGTTTCGCGGGCGACATCACGCGCATGGCCTACAGCGTGTCGAAGGCGGCCATCATCGGACTGACCCGCCAGATTGCCACGCACCACGGCGCCCAGGGCGTGCGCTGCAATGCCGTCGCACCTGGCCTAGTGCTGACGCCTGGCACGCGGGGCGCGGCAGCAAGCGTGATCGACGTGATGCAGCGCCACCTGCTGGTGCCTGAGTTCGGCGAGCCCGAGGATATCGCCGCGCTGGTGTGCTTCCTGGCTTCGGGCGAGGCGCGCTACATCAACGGGCAGACGTACATCGCCGACGGCGGGATGCTGGCCCACAACCCAACCATGGCCGATCTCGTCGACATGGCTCGCAAGCCGAAGTCCCTCTGAACCGCATGAAACTCTCACGTTGCGTCCTGCACAGGACCGTGGCTGCCCCGGCCTGATGCCACACGCTCCCGATTCGCTGCTCGCACCTTTCCGAGGAGCCGGCTTTCGATACTTGTGGTTGGCTTGGCTGTCCGGCAACATGACCATGTGGATGCACGAGGTGACTGCCGCATGGCGCATGGCCCAGCTCACCGATAGTCCTGCATGGGTGGCCTGGGTGCAGACGGCCGGCACCCTGCCGCTGTTTGTGCTGGGCTTGGCCAGCGGTGCTCTGGCCGACCTGCTCAATCGCCGGCGCTTTCTGGCCGTGGCGCAAGCCTGGATCGCCGTAGTGGCGGCCGTGCTCGCGATCCTGGCGGCCACCGATGCCCTGGCCCCGCGAACGCTCCTGCTGCTGTGCCTGCTCAACGGTGCCGGACTGGCGTTCCGGTTCCCGGTGTTTTCGGCCCTGGTGCCGGATCTGGTGGAGCGGCACCTGCTGGCCTCGGCCTTGACCCTCAATGCCTTGGCCATCAATCTGACACGAGTACTGGGTCCGGTCGTCGCGGGCATCGTCCTGGCCTGGCAGGGAACGGCGATGGTGTTCGCGCTCAACGCCGTACTGTCCATATTGGCCGGCGTGCTGATCTGGCGCGCGCCCATTGCCCCTCACGCGCCCCCCGCCGAACGCACTCGCTTGCTTCAGGCCATACGCGACGGCGTGGGCCATGCCCGAACCTCTCCCATACTGCGGGCGGTGCTGTTCCGCGCTTTCGTGTTCTTCGCCCAGGCCGTGGCGCTGGTTGCCTTGTTGCCTCTGGTCGCCAAGGACATCGGCGCCAACGAAACCACCTACACCGCCCTGCTGGCCGCCATGGGCGCGGGGGCCGTGCTCGCCGCCATGGCTCTCCCCCGCCTCCCCGCCCTGGCAGCGCGCAACCGGATCGTCGATGCGGGCGTGTGGCTACACACACTGGCAACCCTGGGCGCTGTCTGGGCGCCCAGCGCGTGGACCCTCGCGCCAGCACTCGCCCTGTCGGGCGCGGTCTGGCTGTGTGTGGCCAACACACTCACCATGTGCGCGCAATTGGCTTTGCCGGCCGCCTTGCGCGCCAGGGGCATGGCGATCTATCAGATGAGCATCATGGGCGGCAGCGCAACAGGGGCTATCTTTTGGGGCGTCGTCGCAGAACACACCTCGGTAGGTGCATCCCTGGCGGTCTCAGCGGTCGCCAGCCTGCTCCTACTGCTGTGGACCCGTGGCGCCAGCTTGGACGAACCTGCCCATCAGTGAGGCCGGGGAACAAGGGCGTCGGCGGACACGCCATCCTTGAATCCAAATACTTCCACGCCGACCGCCTCGCAGTCGGGGTAAACATCGGGTTTCTCGGTCGAGACGCGAGCTGCAAGTACCTGAGGATGGGCGAGCAGCGTGCGCAGCAGATCATCCGCCAGCGTCTCCTGCAACTGGATATGCCCGCGGCTCACGCGCTCCCGAACCACTTCACGCACGAAATCGTAATCCACCACCTCCCTCAGATCGTCATCCACCGGAGTACTGCACACCAGGGGAACGTACAGATCCACATTGATGCGCACACGCTGCGGATGCCCCTGCTCGAAGGCATGCGCTCCAATGTTGATGTCCACCACATGGTTGCGCAGGAAAAGGCGGCGACACCGCGCCAATGCAGGAGTCAGAAAGGCATCGGACATTTCATCGGACTCCCATCTCGCGCGCCAGGAACATCACGTCGCGCGGCTGGCGAGTCAGATGCTGGCCTCCGTCGACAAGGATGGTGGAGCCAGTCGAAGCCGGAAACGTCAGCAGGAAACGCACCGCGTCGGCGATATCCTCCGGCGAGGAGCTTCGCCCCAATGGATTGAGCCGCCGGCCCAACTCGAACTCCTGCTCGCTCATCGGTCCAGACAGCAGGGCAAGCCCCGGGGCCACTCCTCCTACGCGCAGGCGCGGCGCCATCGCCATGGCCAACATCTTTGTGGCGGCTTCCAACGCCGCCTTGGATAGGGTGTAGGAAAAATAGTCAGGGTTTGGGTTCCACAGCTTCTGATCGAGCAGATTCACCACACACCCTGTCCTCCCGGTATTCTGCAGATGCTGGTACAAGGCCTGCGCCAGTAAGATGGCGGGCGCGGTGTTGGCCTTCCAGTGCAGTTCCATCGCCGCCAATCCGCAGGTCTCAGCGTTGTCGTACTCAAAAACGGATGCATTGTTCACCACAGCATCGATGCGGCCGAACCGTCTCACCACCTCTGGCACCAGCGCTTGGCAACCGGCCTCATCGCTCAAGTCGGCGTAGAGTGCTTCCGCTTGTCCTTCGCCGCGGCGCAGTTCCCCGAGCGTGTCCTGCGCTTCTTCCGACGAGTGCCGGTAGGTGATCGCCACGTTCCATCCAGCCGCAGCCAGATCAAGCGCGATCACGCGTCCAATGCGGCGAGCACCGCCGGTAACAAGCACAACAGAACGGGGCATCGGTTCAGGCTCTCGACAAAAAATACCAGATAGAAAAGCGGCAGGCCGCCGTACCGCAGCTCAGCAATCCAGCGCCAAGGCCCGGCGCCGCGCTGGGCGATCAGCACGAACCAGATAGGCGTCGATGATCGGGCAGCCGCCCAGAAGGGGACGTGCCGTCTCGAACAAGCTCATGAACAGGATGTCCGCAGCGGTGAAACGCTGGCCGAGCAGGTAGGGGCCGCGCGCCAGCGTGTGCCGGATGTGCTGCATCATGGATTGATTCAGGCCGCACATCGCGGGATCCTGCGCCAGCAGGCCCTTCCCCTCCATGTAGACCAGGGGCTCAGTCAACCCCACCTGATAGAAGAGCCAGGTGAGATAGGCTCCGCGCAATGCATGCCCCCCCGGCACACCCACTTCGGCCTCGGGATGTAGATCGGTCAGGTAAAGCGCAATGGCTGCCGTCTCGGACACCAAATGGCCATCGTGCTCCAGCGCGGGCGTGAACCCATGCGGATGCGGATTGCGCGGATCAGCTTCGCTGCCATCGTTGCGGGGGTATTTCACCACCACAACCTCCCGCTCCGTGCCCAACTCCTCCAGCAGCCACAGAATGCGCGCCGAATTGGAGCCTGGTGCGTGGTAAAGCTTCAGCATCATGTGTCCTTGTAGCGAGATAGGTAAAGTGATCGGCGCCTGAACAAGACAGCGTCATCGCCCTTTTTTCAGTGGTGCCTGGCCTGGGCCGGCAACCCGAAAGCCGCCCAGGCACCTACAGAGAGCGCCGCACCGGTCATCCAGAACACCGGGGCGACACCCAGCGCGGCGCCGGCGGCGCCAAAACCCAAAGGCATGACCAATGTGGAGAAATGGATGACGGTGGACCGCAGCCCAAGAGCCTCTCCCTGACGCTCCGGCGGTGCAAAGGTGTGCAGGCTGGACATGACCGCGGGCTGGATGGCCCCCAATCCCAGGCCTATGGTGCCGGCGCAGGCCGCCATGGCCCACACGCTGTCCAACCAGGGATAGAGCAGGAAAACCGATGCCGTCAAGGCCAGCGCACCGGTCATCACCCACCGGGGTTGGAGGCGCTCCGCCAGAAGGGGGATCACCAGCCGCACGACCGCTGAGGTAACGGCGTAGCTGGCCAGTACAGTGCCGATAGCCGATGCGCTCAAGCCCCGCTCATGGCCCAGAATCGGCAAGGCAAAAGCGTGGGCATCCCAACAGACGGCAATCAGCCAATTGATAAAGAACAGCCGCCGAAGATCGCGATCACCCAGCAGATTCCAAGCTTTCGGGGGAGCCTCAGTCCGTCTCGCAGGCGCCCGAGGCGCCTCGGCTGGGACCCGTGTGGTGGCGAGCAGCGTCCCGAGAGGCAGCAGCGCCAGTCCGACGAAAGCCGCGCGGTAGCTCACATGGTCGATCAACATGCCCGCCAGGACTGGTCCAATGAAAGTTGCGATAGACGGCGCGAGTGCCACCCAACTGAAGATCCGCAGGCGTTCCGCCTCGCCCTGGGCCAGCCGGCCTGCCGTGCGCTGCAGTGAGATCATGCCTACAGCGGAGCCCGCCCCCACCAGGGCTGCAGCACTTCCCAGAGCCCAGGCATGGGACGCTGAAGCGGCAAGAGCGGCCCCCGCCAACGCCAGCAAGGCACCGATGCGCGTGCCCAGGTGGTACCCCCGGCGATCCACCAGACGCCCTGCAGGAATGGCAAGCACAAAGGGGAAGGCGGCAAACAGAGCCATCAGCAACCCGATCACGGCCGGCCCCTGCGCTTCGCTCACTGCCAGCAGAGGGACGGTCATGCGCATGCCATTGAGGCAGCCATGCAATCCGACCTGCGCAGCGACCAGCGTCAGCAGCGTCCATCCGAAACTGGAACTCCCTCTGCGTGCCATGGGATCAACCAAGGGCATCCTCGACAGCCGCGATCAGTCGAGCATCTTCGGGGGCGATGTCGGGAGCGAAGCGGACTACCACGGCGCCGTCACGGCCAATCAGGAATTTCTCGAAATTCCACATTACGTCGGCCTCTGCCGTGGGCAGCAGTTGATGCTTGGACAATGTGTCGCGCAGCCGCGGGTCGCCGGACGCCACAGCATGTGGCTGCGCAGCGATAAGAGCGGCATAGAGCGGGTGCCTGGGCTCACTGTTGATCCGCAACTTGGCAAAAAGCGGAAAGCTCACGCGGTAGTTGGTGTCGCAGAAGTCACGGATCTCGTCCTCGCTTCCCGGCTCCTGGCCCGCGAAATCGTTACAGGGAAATCCCAGCACGTGCAGGCCACGGTCACGAAAGCGGTCATATAGGGACTGCAGGCCGGAATACTGCGGCGTCAGCCCGCATTGGGACGCCACGTTGACGACCAGCATCACCTGTCCCTTGAAGGGAGCGAGGCTCGTATCGGAGCCATTCAGGGTCTGAAGGGGAATGTCGAAGATCGATGTGCTCAAGGTGATACCTCCTGATAGGCTTGTTGGACCAAGGTCATGCGCCCGCCCGCCAGCATCAAAGCGCAGAACATCTGCAGTTCAACGGTCTCAGCGGTCGAAAAATGCTCTGCCAGCGCAACGAAGTGCCCTTCTCCAACGGCATGCGCATCGGTCGCGAACAGCTCGGCATATGCCAACGCGGCGCGCTCGGCAGGCGCGAAGTGGTCGCTATCGATCCGTTGGCAGTTCAGGGCCTCAAGGTCCTGCGCGTCCACACGATCGCTTTTGCGTGCCAATTGGCAGGCTTGGCATTGGGTGATGCTGGCGATGCGCAGCCGCACCAGTTCCCGCAGCCGCCCGTCCAGCACGCCATGGTTGTGGAACTGGTCCAGCAGCGCCAGCCATGCCAGCGCGGCCTGTGGCCGGTGGGCCCAGACCTGCACCGGCACGGTGGAACTGAGCATGCGTGTCTCGACGCCCCGCCGCACGGCCTGATCCAGCGGCTCAGGAAAATCGGCCAGCGGCACCAGCGGCAGGCGCGCCATGGTCACAGCCGCTCGATAAGGGTGGCAGTACCCATGCCGCCGGCGCAGCAGATCGCCTGCAGCGCGTAACGTCCGCCTCGGCGCTCCAGTTCGTGCAGCATCGTCGTCATGATGCGCGCTCCGCTCGCCCCCAAGGGATGCCCCAGCGCGATGGCACCGCCATTGACGTTCAAACGCTCGGAAGACACGCCCAGCTCTTTCATCCAGACCAGTGGAACCGAAGCAAACGCCTCGTTGATCTCGAAGAGGTCGATGTCGTCCAAGGTGAGTCCTGCCTGCGCCAGCACTTTGCGAGTGGCTGCGATCGGCCCGGTCAGCATCAGAGTGGGATCGGAACCCACCGTGGTCATAGCGAGAATGCGCGCGCGGGGCTTAAGGCCCAGCGACCGGGCCTTGGCAGAGGACATTAGCAGTAGACCCGCCGCCCCATCGGATATCTGCGAGGAGTTCCCGGCAGTCAGGCGCCCATCCGTTCGGAAGCTGGTTTTGAGGGTCGCCAGCTTTTCGACGGCTGTACCGGGGCGGATCGTTTCGTCCACGCAGAACAAGTGCGCCTCGCCCTCCACGCTCTTCTCGCGCACCTGCATCACCGGCACCGGCACGATTTCTCTCTCGAAATGACCGGCCGAGGCAGCCGCGCAAGCGCGCCGATGGCTTTCCGCAGCAAACGCATCGAGGTCGTCGCGGCTCAACTCCCATTGGTCGCACAGGCGCTCGGCCGCTTCACCCTGGCTCGTCATTTCATAGCGCTCAGCGACCATCCAGCCAAAGGCTTCCCCATGGATGCTTCGGTTGCTGCCCATGGGCACCCGGCTCATGTTCTCGGCACCGCCCGCCACGACCACCTCGGCCGACCCGAAAGCAATCAGGCCCACAGCCACGTGAACGGCCTCCTCCCCCGAGCCGCATTTACGATCGATCGTCAAGCCGGGAATCGTGCAGGGCCAGCCGGCCCCCAGCAGTGCCGTGCGCGCGATATTGGCCGACTGCTCGCCGACCTGGGTGACGCAGCCGAAGATGACGTCATCCACCAATTCTGGCTCAAGCCCCGAACGGGTGATGAGCTCGTCCAGGACGATGGCACCCAGGTGATCGGCGCGCACGGACGCCAGGCTGCCTTTGAATTTCCCGACGGGCGTGCGAACCGCGCCGACGATCACTACATCCGGGCGGCTCACAGCACGCTCGCTTTCAGACCGGAGCCAGGTATGCGCTGGCCTTTTACGTCGTACTGGTACACCCCCGCACCTGTCTTGCGCCCATGGCGGCCGGAGGCCACCATCTTGATGATCAGAGGACAGGGACGGAACTTGTCGCCCAGTGTCGAATGCAGGTAACGCAGCACCGACAGCCGGGTATCCCATCCGGTCAGGTCACCCAGTTCCAGGGGGCCCATCGGATGGTTGAAGCCCATGCGCAGCGCGGTGTCGATATCCTCGGCAGTGGCCACGCCCTCCTGCAGCATCCACATCGCTTCGTTGCCCAGCATGGCCGACATTCGGCTGGTGGTCAGGCCTGGGGATTCGTTGACGGTGATCGATATCTTGCCCAGCGCGTCGCTGTATTCACGGGTCTTTGCCACGGTCTCGTCGCTGGTGGCGATGCCGCGCACCAGCTCGACCAACTTCATCTTGTGCACCGGGTTGAAGAAGTGCATGCCCACCACCCGTTCAGGCTGGAGCACGGCCGTGGCAATCTCGGTCACGCTCAGTGCGGAGGTGTTCGTGGCGATGATGGCGTCGGGCAGCATGTGGGCCGCGGCCGTGGACACCACCTGCTTCTTCACCGCGATGTTCTCGGTGACGGTCTCGACCAGCAGTGCGGCCCCCGCGGATGCGGCAGCGAGATCGGCTTGCGTCGTGAGCCTGGATTTCGCTGCCTCGGCCACTGCCGCGTCGAGCTTGCCTAGGCGAACACCGTCGTCCAAGATCTTGGCCACGGCGGCGAGAGCCTTGGCGGCCGCGGCCTCGTTGCTATCCACCAGCACGGTGGTGAAACCGGAACTGGCGAAGGCATGGGCGATGCCGGTTCCCATCAGGCCGCCGCCGACGACGACCACTTTGTTTTGCGTAATGCTCATGTACTGTCTCTCCCTGATTGCTTATTGGGCCACCGTGACGATGTTGCGCAGCAGACCGATGCCCGGAATCTCGGCTTCCACCACATCACCGGGCTTGAGAAACTTGCCAGAACCCTGCCCCGTGCCAGCCGGTGAGCCTGTGAACATGACATCGCCGCTCTCGAAGCGCGAACGCTCGTCCACGAACTTCACCAGCTCCGCGACATCCCAGGTCATCTCGGCCGTGTCGCCGTCCTGGCGAATTTCCCCATTCACGCGCAGCAGCAGACGCAGCGACAGCTTGCCCTCGTGCGCAAATTCATCGCGCGTCACGATCCAGGGGCCGAGGCCCGTGGTCTGGTCGCCGCTCTTGGCCGCAAACAGATCCATTCCGACACCGGGGGGGGCCACTGCGCTGCAGATCGCGTGAGCTCACGTCGTTGCCCACGGTGTAGCCCAGCACGCTGGAGATCGGATCACCGCGGTTAACCACGTCGCCGATCACCGCCACGAGTTCCACCTCGTGGTCCAGCTCCTGGGTCAAGGGCGGATAGCGCAATGCATCGTGGGCCCCGATGAGCGCGCCGTAGGCCTTCAAGAAGGCAATGGGCTGGTTATGGCTCTTGATGCCGAAGTCGGCCGCAAGATGTTTGGCATAGTTGGCCCCAGCCACCACCACCCGGTTGGTTTTTTCGACCGGAGGCAAAAGCCTCACCGAATCGATAGCCCGCGCCGCGCCGCTGAACCGCAGTGCGGAAGCCCCTTCTCCGCGCGTGATTGCCGGCCCCCAATCAGGAACTCCACCCTCAATCGGGCGCAGCTCGCCGCGCTCGGTATCCACCAGCGCCCAAAACGGCGCCCCGCCATCGGAGCAGCGTGCGAACTTCATGCGGCAGCCTTCACTGCGGGCTTGCCCAGCTTGGCCGGATCCAGGTGCAGCAGCTCGCACGCATTCTTCCAGCGAATCTTCTGCAGATCGTCGTCCGACAGCCGCAGGCCATCGGTCAGATCGTGGCGAACGGCATCGCTGCCGCCGAAGTTGCTGCCATACAGAACGCGATCGGCACCGATGATGTCGACCAGCGCCTGGCGCATTGGTACCTCGTGCAGTTCCACGTCGAACCAGAAGTTCTTCAGATACTCCTCGACCGGCTTCTTGTTGAACGCGACGTCGAGATTGCGGTTGGTTTGAGCCAGGCGACCGAGCTGGTACGGGATATACCCGCCACCATGGGTGATGTAGACCTTGAGGTTTGGGAAGCGATCCAGAACGCCGCCATTGATCAGGTACCAGAAAAAGCGCGTTTCGTCGTAGTTCATGCCGACGATGGCCGTGGTTTCGTACTGGTCATGATCGGCCTGCATGCCCCAGGTGACCGACTGGTTGTAGCCGTGGATGAAGATCGGCAGATCGAGGTCGCACATCGTTTTCCAGACGACATCAAGCTGCGGAGAATCCGCCTCCAGCCCGCCGAAGTTCGCCCCGCCAGCGACCAGTCCCTTGGCGCCGAGCTCGGTACAGGCGCGGCGGATTTCCTTCGCCGCATCGTGCGGCGCATTCAGCGGCGCATGAGCCCAGAACATCAGGCGATCCGGCGCTGCCGAGCAGTAGTCGGCCAGGATGTCGTTGACCTTGGTGGCGAAGCGCACCGAGAACTCGGGATCGGCCCAGTACATGTAGCAGTGCGAAGGCACCGACAGCACCTGCGCATTCTGCCCCGCGGCATCCATGCCATTGAGGCGGCTCTTCGGATCCGCCCAGCGGGCCATGTATTCCTCGACGCTCGGCCCTTTTCCAGCGCGGACTGCGGCCTTGCGTTCGGGCGAACCCAGGCGCAGCACCCAGTGGCCAACGCGAAGCTTGACGTCGCCATCCGGGTGGCGTTCAAAGAACGGCCCCCAAAACGGATGCTGGTTGTAGTACCCCGGTAGCGGGGCATGGGCGTGGAGGTCGATCAGCATAGTGATTCTTTCAGGTTCAAGCACGGCCTCAAGGCCCGTGCAGATGTCGTTCGCGTGCTATTGAAGCAGTGACAACCGTCGAAAATCCGGCATGCGCTTGCACTGCATCAACGCAATATTAATCACAAAATGAAATTCTGTTCAAGTTATCGCAAGCACTGAGGTAGCGACATAGCCGCGATTGACCCCCTAAAGACGGTCTTGCATAGGGATCTTTGTGTACAAACATCTGCTCGTCGCCTTGGAAAACACCCCTCTGGGAATGAAGACCGTCAGCGTGTCGAAGGCACGATGCTCAACGCGGCACTGATGTGGCAAATGATCGGCTACCTGCGCTAATGTCCGACGACACTGCACAACCCCAAAGAAGAGGCATTCGCCTTTCGCTTGCTCAGGCTATGCACGAGCGAGCACAACGCGGTGCTGGACAAACTCGAACAGAAGCATGTGCTGGAAAACACCTTGATCGATGCCTTGTCCACCGCCCTGGCCCGGCACGTGGATGAAGATGCAGAAGACGCCACAGTCACATTCACCGCCGCCGGCCCGCGCCTCAGCGGTGCGGCCTAGGAGCAAATGTCCTTGAAGGAAAGCGCCATTCTCCCGACAACTCGCCGTCACCTGGTCAACACCGACTGGTCAGAGGTCTACAAAGCCTTTTCCGCTCACCAAGCCCCCTACTCAATCACTCCCCCGAGATACCGATGAGGCAATTGTTCACACGCATTGCAATAAAAAGCGCCCGCCCCGCGCGCCAGGACAGGCAAGTGCCACTGCCGCAGGTCGAATCACCGTCTTGCGCGGGGTGGCGCGCCCGTAGCCAAGGATTCCACCATCCGTCCAATGCGCCGGGGCAGCGTCTTGCGATCAGCATCGCCCGGCACCAACAGTTCGCTGAGCACATAACGAATCACAAGCTCACAGACAAGCTCTCGGTCCAGCTTGATGCCAAAACGCATCTCCCAGCTATCAAAAACAATCCCCAGAACATCCTGAAACCTGACCACTGAATCGTGGAAGATGCGACGAAAGAAGCCGAAGGCATATTCTGGTGCAGCGACCAGTAGCCGACGCGCACGGCCGTGCTCCAGGTAGTGATCCAGATAGCGAATCAGCGCAGCGAAACGCTCATCGGGATCTTGGTAGGGCAGGACGGCCTCTGCCAGCGAAATATGGAATTGCTCGCGTTTATGACGAGCAAACGCATCCAGCAGTTCATCCTGAGACGCGAAATAGCGATAAAACGTTCCCCGAGCAATACCAGCCTCTCGGCAGACATCGAGTATTGAGATCCGCTCAGCGCCAGATTGCAGCACGATGTTCTCGGTGACCATTAGGATGTTCGCGATCGTTTGTTCGGACCGTCGATTGCTACGCCCGCGGCGCACGCCAACCGCCCCCGTCTCTGCAACCACCTGACTCTTCTTCTCCACCACGGAGAGAGTCTCGGGGGGTCGCGTCACAACAGGCGCTGCAACGCCACGATCCACGGCCCTACGACGGGGCTTGCCAACGGTTTCCTGTGCGACTGCGACTTGTTTGTTCTTTCTTTTGAGGGTCATTTCCATGCTTTCTGAGGTTCAGTGAGAGATCCGGCTGGCGGAGAGGCGACCAAGGGTTTACGCGCACGCTCGATAAAAAATCTACATTTAGAATCTAAATCTCCATATGAAATTTCTTGCATTATTCGGTGTGGCGTGGAGAGTTTTACATGGCCAGAATCCGCAATCCCGACACGTGACCCCCCGGTCAATCAAATATGATCATTGCAGCGCTCGAATGCGCGGTAGTCAAACATCAGATTGCCGATTCCAGTGCAGCGCTCGTGGTCTGCCAGGCCGCGTATGCAGAACGCATCGCGGCGGTACGGCCTCAAAGGCAGGCCGAAAGACACGCTGAAGATCATGCGCAACCTCTGGCTGCAAACGGGGGATATTGGCAAGTTCGACGAGCAAGGCTTCTTCTATTTCGTTGACCGCAGGAAAGATTTCCTGCACAGACGCGACGAAAACATTTCCAGCTTCGAGATGAGGCCGCCTTCGCTCGCCACCCCGCCCTGGCCGAAGTCGCCGCGCACGCCGTCCCGTCCAACAAGAGGGGAAGACGACGTTAAGATGACTGCCATGCTACGCCACGGCATGGCGCTGGCGCCCGAAGATCTCTTCCGTTGGGCCATCGACGCGCCGTCCCATATTGCGCTCTGCCGCGCTACATAGAATTCCGCGACAGCCTTCCCATGCCCCCCAGAGGCGGGTTCTGAAGTATGAACTGCCCGACCAAGGTTGCACTCCGGCCACGTGGGATCAGGAAACCAACGGTATGCAGGTCACTAAGCGCTGAAGCCAGCCTCCTGGCCCCTCAATATTCGCGCACTGGCACATGGGCCGGGCGCGAGTTGTAGCCCGGCAAATGCAGCCCACCATCCACGTGCATGGTGATTCCTGTCACGAACCGTGCCATCTCCGAGCCCAGAAAGACGGCCACGGGTCCGATATCCAGTTCCGGATCACCAGAACGCCCCATTGGCCGAGCGGCTGCCGAGCGCTCAGCGAAACCGGGGATTTCAGCGGCCAGTTTATGGAATGTCGCTCCCATGGCTGTCGGCGCAATGGCGTTGCAAGTGATGTTAAACCGGCCCCATTCGGCCGCCGCGCTGCGCGTCAGTCCGACGACACCGGATTTTCCCGTGTTGTAGTCGGCATGCTGCCAGGCACCGATATCCACGTCGATCGACGTGAAATTGATGATGCACCCACCGCCGCGCGCACGCATATGCGGCAAGGCAGCGCGCATGGCCCACCAGGATGCCCAGACCGTCGACGTCAGCGTACGCTCCAGCATCGCATCCGTCTTGTGCTCCAGCAACACGTTCTCGGATGGGACGAAGGCATTGTTGATGAGAATGTCGAGCCCGCCAAAGCTGTCCGCAGTAGCCTGAATGGCGGCTTCCACGCTTTCCTTGCGGAGCACATCGGTAGGCACGAACAAGGCGCGTGCGCCCATCTGCCGGAGTTCGGCCTCGGCCTCGGCGCCGGTCACGGGATCAAGTTCGGCAATCAATACTGCAGCGCCTTCTCGCGCATAGCAGCGTGCAATGCCGCGTCCGATACCACCGCCGGCTCCGGTGATCAGCGCCACCTTGTCTTTCAGCAAGCCCATTGAATTCCTTTTATTTTGAACAAAATTCTTTTTATCGTTCATTATCGTACACTTTAAAGAACTTAATGTCAGCCGAAAAGATCGAGCTCCACGCGTTGCCAGCCGACGGTGGAGTCCCATAAAGAAAGTCCCCATGCCTGTATTCCGACGCCGCATTCTGATCAAAACCGAACCCGTGGGAGCCGGCTTTCGCTGCCGGGCCGCACTGGAGGATGATTTTCATCATTTCCGGGTCGAACTTGTTGTTCAGGATGGGCTTATCGCCTCCGTGCGTGGCGACGCACCTCGTCACCCTTACAGCCTGTGCCCTTCGGCAGCGGTCCAACTCCAACTGCTGGTCGGAACACCCCCTGCAACAAGCGCCCACACCGTGATGCGCCAAGTCGACTCCAGCGAGCAATGCACCCATATGCTGGAGCTCAGCGGCTTGGCTGCGGCCGCCGCGTCCCGCGCCCTGCCTCAACGCAGCTATGACATAGAAGTGCCATTGAGAGTCGAAGGGCGCACACGCGCGACCCTTGACCGTGACGGCATCCGGCTGCTGACCTGGGATATTCAGGACCTGGACATCATAGGCCCCCTCCCCTATGAAGGGATCGGATTGCGCCAGGGTATGGCGCGCTGGGCATTTACCCACCTGACCGAAGACATGGCTGAAGCTGCACTGGTGTTGCGGCGATGCGCAGTGATTTCCATGGGAAAAAATCAGCCACTTGATGCACAGCGCCATGCCAGAGCGACCGGGGCCTGCTACGCGCAGCAGCCAGGAAGAGCCTCTCTGGCTTTACGCCAAGTTGGTTCTACCTGGGACTTCACGTGGCAATCAGGCCAGCTATGCCGCGATGACCAAGAGTGGCTCGCATTCAAGACTTAAAGTAAGTAAGAGGGTCAAAGGAAGATGGCAAGATTCGGCGTACCCAGCACTGCCTGATCCAGCAGAATTTCGCGCTTGACCAACTTGAACCCCTCGCCATCGGCCCGCAGAACGTCCCTGCGCTCCGCGCTGATGAGGTCATACTCATCGAAGTTGAACCGGCTACGCGTCACCAGCAGATAGCTGCGCACACTGTATTCATGGGGCTTGTCCGTCTCCTCGACGAGGACATTAGTCACAAGCCGCCGTGTGCGCGATGGCGGGTCCTCCGCCCAGGCGCTCTTAGTGCCGGTCAGGCGCACGATGCGCCCCATCACAGAACGCCAATCATCGTGGTAGTGCTGCATGGTGCGCACTATCGATGCCGCCTGCTGATTGACCGGCCTCGTTTCCCTCAAGGGAGCGGAGTAGATTAGGTCTTGCGCTAGCAGGGCGCCCCATTCCTTGAGGCGGATTTCGTCGAGCAAACGCGCCTCGACGTACAAGAACTGAAGGATCTGGTTGTAAACCGGCGATCCGATTGGCACCAGGGCGCCTTGGGCTTCACTCATGGGATTCTCCGATATTGAATGGTAACGAGTTGTAAAGAAGAGTCAGACAGCGTCGCCCATGAGTTGGCGCCAGTACAACCACCAGTGCCACTGCGTGTCGTCCTTGGTGAAGCCTTCATTGACGATGCCGGGGCCAGGCCAGCCTTTGGGCGCCCCGGTTTCATAGACAGCCTGGTACTTCAGGGTCATCTTCTTGCCCTGTGCGCCTTTGGAGGCCAGGGTCATATGCGGCCAGGTGTCGGAATCATCCTGCTCCACCATGCCCGACGTGCCAAACAACTGGATCGTTTGCCTGAGCATTTTGTCGCGCAGTTCCTGCGGGGCGTCCTTTTCCGTGAAAATCCAGTTCACGAACTCCAACTTATCGGGCCCCTTAGGCACGTAGGCATGCATAGTCATCGAGCCCACCACGGAGCCATCGGCCTGCGGGATGTAAACAAAGCCGAACAACACGTTCGGGAAAATGCCGCCGACCTGGGGTGGCATACTGGTTTGCACCTGCAGTTGTTCCGGAGTGAGATTGCGCTTGAGTTGTTCGACCATCTCTTTCGTCATGCCCGCTGGCGGGAGTGCATTGAGCTTTTCGTCCACGCTCAGCACGTCGGGATCAAGCCCTGTCATGCGACGAATTTTTCGGCCCAGGTCGATGCATCGCAACGCGTGCCCATGTGGTGAACTGACTTCTACCCCGTACATCTCTGGACTCAGGTCGCCACCGCTGCCTTCCCCTTCGCCCTTCTTTGAATAGTTGCCGACTTCGCCAAGCCAGCGGTGCAGGGTCAGCGTATGGTAGCCGTCGGCGGCAGACTGCTCCCCTGCGGCCTTCCAGTTAGCACGCACGGTGAAGCGCTGCGGCGGCCCGAGCACTTCCATACCTTTGTCGGTGCGCTTGAAAAGGATGTCGTAGTACCACTTGGCATCGCCAAGGAATTCCTCGAACGATGGGCCATCTATGTTCCAGGTTGCAAAGATCAGCCCTCCATACAAGGTGACCCGGGCCTTTTTCAGCCCCAGTTGCTCCTTACTCATCATCTTGCCGTGCATCGTCTCCTTTTCGACCGGCGCGCCGAGAAAGGCACCGTTAGGACGGAAAGCCCAGCCATGGTAGATGCAGGTGTGGATCTGCGTGTTGCCAGCATCCAATGTCGAAACCCGCATGCCCCGGTGTGTGCACAGGTTGAGCAGAACATGGACTTCGCCCGACTTGTCTCGGGTAACCAGCACCGAGTCGGATCCCATGTCACGAGTGATGAAATCACCCGAATTGGGAATTTCGGACTCATGGCCAAGGAAGACCCAGACCTTGCCGAAGATCCGCTCCATCTCCAGCTCGTAGAGTTCTGGATCCGAGAGCGCGCGCATCTGCACCTCCCGTGTGTTCACATTGACTAGGTCAATGACTTTGGTTCCATCGGAAAGTGTGAGTGGGGTAGGGCTTAGCATGCGCGTCTCCTTCATCTGTTCTGGCAGCTGTTGAAATTAAATATAAACAACTTATCAAATTATGTACATATAAAGCCCATTCCAATTACCCAAATACAGTCGCAAACCAGGGTTAACACCAGATTTACGCATGCCACTCAGCCCGATGCTCCTGCCCCATCCGCAGGAACCGGCGCCAGTTGACCTGACGATCGGTGGACAAGTGACGTCCCGCCCCCATGCAACTGAATGTGCGGAATGGCAGGTGGGCGATATCGAGCGTGACTTCATGTCCCCCCGTGCCGATAGTAAAGGCACGCGCGCGGCCTTCAAGGTCGCGATCATCGGCGCGCCGCGCACGAAGTCGAGCACTACTTCGAAGCTCTCGCCCACAACCTGCATCAGCGCCATAGCGTCGTTCTCTCCGCTCAGCTTCACCATCTCGTCGGCACCCCGCCCCACCGAACCAGGGCCGAGCACCACCTACGCATCCTCGGGCAGAATTTCGTAGTACAAATTTCTGCTGTCCGCAGTGGCGCTGCTGGGCGTAGCTTGGCTCAGCGGCGTCAACACGCTTACCATGCCGGCCCAGTTGCTGCCGCCGTCGGAATTGCGCACTGTATGGTGATCTACTACATAAGCATCATGGGCATCATTGCCTGCGGAGCCGCGCTACTGCGCGGAGGCCGGTCGCTGCTCGGTCACCACGGCATGGCTACAGCTAACGCGGCGGCTGTCCATCGATGGCAGCGCACCGCAGTCTGTTTAAAAATTGTGTTGCAGGCCGATGTCCATGCCGGTCTTATCCGCCCAAGCCTCGGTGTCGCGGGCGACGTTGACGTACAGGAAGCTACGCTTGGACAGGTGGTGGTTGTAGCCCACAGCGTACTTGCGGCTGATCTTCTGGTGCCCGCTGGTGTTCTCCAGATCTCCGTACACCAGCTTCAGCCGACCTGAGGACGTTGACAGGTGGGCGCCGACGATCCAGCTGCGGCGCTTTTCCAGCGCATCCGTGCGTCCGCGGCCATATCCACCGGCCAGCGTGACCGCCCCAACCTCGGTCCGCGCAGTGGCGAAGTGCCAATGGTCGTGCCGTCCTCCCGGGTCTTCGTAGGCGTAGCCCAAATACACCGGGCCGGCACGGTAGGTCAGGCTCAACCCTTTGGGCCGCTTGACCGTCATCGGCGCGGGAAGGATCGTAGAATTTGGACTATTCGCGTTCGCGACCTGCGCCTGCAGGCCGAAGGTGCCAACGTCGAGCTTGTAGGTGACGGCACCGTCGTTGCGCACGGTGCCAATGTTGCCGTTGCTGAACGCCACCATTGACGACACGCCGGTATGGATGAACGGGTCAGGCGTCATCTGCACCTCGACATAGCCGGCGACATAGTCCCGGCCGAACGACACACTGCCCCAGCGGCCCTTCAGCCCCACGATGGACTGCCCCTGCCAGAACCGCACGGCGGTGGACTCGCCGGTGTTGGAGCGCAGCCGGTGCTCGAGCCAGAAGAAGGCCGACAGCCCGCTGCCCAGATCCTCAGTGCCGCGAAAGCCAATGCGGCTCTGGGCGCCCTCGCCCATGCCGTTGTCGCCTCTGGCCATCTTGCTGCCGATCTTGTTGACGTAGCCGGAATCGAGCTTGCCGAACACGGTGACCGAGGACTGGGCCGCGGCAATGCCGACGGAACAGGTGGCTGCCACGGCGGACAGCAAATTCTTGTACTGCACAGGGTTACTCCAAAGATGCGCAGGCAGGGCTCATCCAGGCCCGGCGGGCCTGCGTCGCGGATAAAAGGTGCACGGATGTGCGTGCGCGGACGGCGGCGCCTCAGCAGCCCTATTCCGCCGGGATGCCGGCGTCATGGACAATCTGCCCCCAGAGTCGGCTTTCCTGTGCGACAAAGCGGCCGAACTGGCCAGCCGGCAGCACGGAAGGCACGGTCCCGAGCTGATCGTTGGCAGCCTTGGAGGCTGGGCTGGCTGCGGCGCGCATCAGAAGCGCGTTCAGGCGGTCCACCACCGCGGGCGGCGCCTTGGCGGGCAAGAACACGCCGAGCCAGAAGCCGATGTTCATGCGCTGCACGCCGGCCTCCTCGAACGTGGCCAGTTCGGGCGCGAACGGGCTGCGCGTGGTATCGGTCACGCCGATCGGACGAAGCTTGCCGGATTTCACAAACGGCATGCCCGACAGGTCGGTAAATAGCATGTCGACCTCGCCACTGACAAGGTCCGGTATCGCGGCATTGCCGCTGCGGTAGGGCACGCCGACGATGTCCAGTCCGGCTGACTTGCGCAGTACCTCGGCCGGCAGCCGGCTCGTTATGCTGGTATAGGCGAACGAGAATTTGCCCGGGTTCTGGCGCACGAGGTCGATGAAGCCGCCGATGCTGTCCACTGGCATCTTGCGCTGGTTAACGTAAAGGAACATCGGCCCCTTTGCCACGGTGTTTACGGGAGTGAAATCGGCCACCGGGTCATAGGGCAGCTTCTTGAACACGTGCGGATTACCGGTGAAGGCGACGTTACCAGTCACCAGTACGGTATAGCCGTCCGGCACGGCCTTAGCCACGGACTGGGCCGCCAGCATCGAACTCGCACCCGGCCTGTTCTCGACAATGGCCCTGGCGCCCGTCGCTGCCGCAATCTCGGCAGCGAGCGCGCGCACCAACACATCGGGCGCGGCGCCAGCCGTGAACGGCGTGACGAATGTGATCAGCTTCTCGGGATATCCGGCAGCAGCGGGTGCGGCCAGACAGGCCACGGCGGCGGCCCAGAGGCAAGTTGCAAACATACGCATTGACTTCATTGTGTCCCCTTAGATTCTAATAACAGAATAAAATTCTTATTTTAGATACACATTCCTCCACCAACCCCAGCTAAATCACGAACACTCTTACATTTTTTGTCTCACAAATTCACTTATCTCATTCGACGACAGAGGCCCCACGCAACACGCGCCGACCTGCCGGACTTCGACCTGTGACGGGGGCAGCGTGGGCGCGCTTTTCGGGTACCAGGGCAAGATGAACTCATCGCAGCTCTGGTGTTCGATTGCGGCGCACAACGGCAGTGCCGTATCGATCGAGAAGACCGGCTGCAGCAGCCCGCGAGCCTTGCGGCGCGCTTCGCCATCTATGGCAGTAATGACCAGCCCGTCTGCACTGAAGAAGCTGCCAAAGCCCTTGGTCATGAAACAGCTATGGAAGATCGCCGAGTCCTGCTTATGGCCGTGGTCAATCCGGACTTCAACGCGATACATTTCCGGCGTCAGGTTGGCCCCGTCCTCCTCGGCATTGGGCTTCCTCCTGACCGACGGTGCAGGATCAGCATGTAATAGCCATCGCATGCGCCCTGCTCGGCCGCAGTTTTCCAACTGGCCTTGAAGATAAAGCGCTGCGACGGACCCAAGACTTCCATGCCACTGGTGGTACGGCACCACATGGTGTCGTAGTAGAACTTTGCATCGCTCAGGCACTCCTCGAACGAGGGGCCGTCGATGCTCCACCTGGCAAAAATCATTCCGCCTTAGATCGCCACACGCGCCTTGGTGAGTGAGGGCTGCTCCTTGCTCATCGTCTTCTTGTGCAGGCACTCCTTATCCACGGGTGCGCCGATAAAGTCTCCGTCATGAGGCTTCCGTCCCCTCCGGATACAAGGCAACGCCAATCGCCAGCATGATCAGGAGCACCGCGGCCCCGTCTTGCCAATGCAGCGCCTCGTTCAGCCACAGCGCGCCCGACAGCAACCCGAGCACGGGGATCAGGGAAATGCTGACACTCGAGGCGACTGGCGGCAATGCGCGGGCCAGGGAGAACCACGCCACGTGGCAAAACCCAAAAATCAGTAGCGCGTTGTAGGCCACCGCCACCCAGACACTCGGCGAGGGGCGACTCACAGGCAGGCCGTCGGCGATCCCTACGTACACCAGAACCACGGCTGTCGTGATCGCCGTCATCCAGAACCCGATCGCGAGTACGGGAACGTCCATGGTGCTGCGCCGCAGTTGCTGCGTCCCCAGGGCCCACACTGCGGTTCCGGCCAGCAGGGTAAGCCCAGCCAAGGGAACCCCGCTGAGACGCGAGAACTCATGCCACAGCAACAGCACCACGCCCGCAGTCGCGCTACCCACGCCCAACCATTGCGATCGGGACAGACGCTGCCGATACAGCAACATGCCCCAGAGCGCCGAGAACACGGGCATGGTGTAGCCGATGATGGCCGCCCGGCCAGAACTCAGGCCCGGCAAGGCCCACATCAGACACAGGTGCCAGGCCACCATGTTGGTCGTTGCCAGCAGCAGCAACTCGCCCCAGTACCGCCGCGGCACCTGCAATGGCACCCGCAGCAGCTTCAGTCCCAACCACAGGCACGGCAGGCCCAGTACCATGGACCAGGCCCGGAACGCCATCGCGGGGTATGCACTGACGGCCGATTTCATGATGGGCCAGTTCACTCCCCAGAACAGAGTGACAAACACGAGCAGCCAGACCTGGCGCCGGCTCAGGACAAAACCCGTCATGCTGCGACGGGGGTTTCAAGCTTGAGCAGGCGGCGCGCGTTCCCGCTGCGGATCTTGACTACGTCGGAGTCCGAGAGGCCCAGTCCTGCGGTCAGGTCGCCATTGTCGTAGGCCCCCCCCGAAGTTGGTGCCGTAGAGGATCTGATCGGCGCCCACCACTTCCACAACGGCGCGGCGCAGTGCCGGATGCTGCACGTCCAAGTCAAACCAGAAATTGGGCAGGTAATCCATCAGCGGACGCTTGTTGCGCGCATCCGGCGCCATCGACTTGTTCAGCTCCGCCAGGCGCCCGAGCTGGAACACCGCCATGCCGCCTGCGTGGTTGATGTAGGTTTTCAGCGTGGGAAACACGTCCAGTGCGCCGCCACAGATCAGATACCAGAAGAACAGGGTTTCATCGACGCAATCGCCCACGATCGAAGTAGTCTCGAAACGGTCTTCCGCATGCCTGTCGCCCCACCACACGGACTGGTTGTAGCCATGCACCATCAGCGGCACGTCCAGCCGCGTGACCGTCTCCCAAACGGGAAACAATTCCTCGCTATAGGCCTGCAGGCCCTTGAAATTGGCGCCTCCCACGCAGACCCCCTTCGCACCGAGCTGTGTCACGGCACGCTCGATCTCGCGTGCAGCCGCCACCGGATCTGCCAGATTGGCGTGCGCCCAGAAAGCAAAGTGCGCTGGGTCCTGGGCGCAATAAGCGGACATCTCGTCGTTGCAGATGCGCGCGTATTCGCTTCCGAAGTCTTCCGCCCAGTACATGAACGCATGCGAGGGAGTGGACACCACGATCTGGTCCACGCCGCGCTGGGCCATCAGCGCGCGGCGCGCGGCATGCGTCATCTTTGCCAGCAGGTTCGCTTCCGCCTCCTGGTCCGAGGCGGCCTTCGATTTTTGCTTGGTTCCCAACGCGAAGTGCCCGACGGTGAAACCCTGCATCTTCATGAATGGCCCCCAGAAATCGTGGCGGTTGAGCATTCCAGGAGTCAGCAGGTGGGCGTGGGCATCGATCAGCATGGTTCGTCAGGATGAGGGGCCGGGGAAAGGCCCCCGGGACAGCCGCCCGGACTTGACATCAGCCGAGCCAGGACAGTCTAATTATTGAACACTTATTGTCAATATGTTTTAATTTCAGAAAAACCTGAGAGACCCGATGCAACCCACCACATACCACCTGCTTGGCCGTACGGGATTGCGCGTCTCGCGCCTGTCCCTGGGCACCATGACCTTTGGCACCGAGAACGGTTGGGGCTGCGACCGGGAGACCGCGC
Source organism: Comamonas testosteroni TK102 (assembly GCF_000739375.1). Lineage (NCBI taxonomy): Bacteria > Pseudomonadati > Pseudomonadota > Betaproteobacteria > Burkholderiales > Comamonadaceae > Comamonas > Comamonas testosteroni. The sequence continues at coordinate 4,746,802 of NZ_CP006704.1, forward strand.
GCGCGATGTTCGACGCCTACTTGGCATCCGGGGGAAATTTCATTGATTCGGCGGACATCTACACGCACGGCACCGCGGAGACCTGGCTAGGCGAGTTCATGTCGGAAACGGGTACGCGTGATCGCGTGGTTCTGGCCACCAAGTACAGCTTCAATCACCAGAACCCGCAAGGCAACCCGAACGCCGCGGGCAACGGCCGCAAGAATCTGATCCGCTCCCTGGATGCCTCGCTGGCGCGGCTGAAGACGGACTATGTGGATCTCTACTACCTCCATGCATGGGATGGCATCACGCCGGCGGAGGAGGTTCTGCGCAGCATGGATCAGTTGGTACGCGCCGGCAAGATCCGCCACTGGGCGCTCTCGGACGTGCCCGCCTGGTATGGCGCGCGCATCGCCACCCTGGCGCAGAACCACGGCCTTGAAGGTCCTTGCGCGGTGCAGCTCGAGTATTCGCTGGTGCAGCGCGGCATCGAGTACGAGTTTCCCGCCATGTGCCAGGAATTGGGCCTCGGGCTGGTGGCCTGGAGTCCTTTGGGCGGCGGCCTGCTGTCCGGCAAGTACCAGCCCAACGTGGAGGCGCAAGCCCAGCAGGCTGGGCGCATCAAGGCCACCGCCGCGGTGGCGACGCCCGCGCTGAACAAGCTGACGCCACGCAACTGGGAGATCGTCGCGGCGCTCGAATCCGTCGCCAATGAATTGGGGCAGCCCATGGCAAGGGTGGCCATCAACTGGCTGTCGGGCCGCCCGGCGCTCAGTTCGGTGATCCTGGGCGCCACCCGGCTCGAACAACTGCAGGACGGCTTGGGCGCGCTGGACTTTGAATTGCCTTCCGAGCTCCGAGCCCGGCTCGATCAGGTGAGTGCATTGCCCCCGCTGTTTCCGTATAACTTTCTGAGCGCCATTCAGCCGCGCATGCACGGGGGAGCCAGCGTATCGCCCCGCCCTCCCCACTTTGACGAACTTCCCGCGACTCGCAGCGGCGGCTGGCGCTGAGCGACGGAACTGCGTCCCTGGAGAGCCCGCCCATCCATGGCGAATATCCGGGGAACTGGCAGCACAGAGCCTCGGAGGAAGTAGTGAGAATGGCAAGCACGGCCTCCCAGCCAATCAAAACAGAGACACCCGCATGATCATCTGGACCCGGCGTCAGATGCTTGGGCTTGCAGCCAGTGCACTCCCGGTATGGGCGGCCCCGGGTGACGCCCAAGCCGCCTGGCCCACCAAACCTGTCTCTATCACCGTGGCATACGCAGGTGGCGGTGCCATCGATGGGCTGATTCGTTACTGCACCGAGCAGATCCAAAAGCGCCATCCCGAGATCGTGTTCGTCATCGAGTACAAGCCTGGCGCAGGCGGCAACATTGCGGCAGATGCTGTCGCCCGCATGAAAGGCGATGGTCATCAGTTCCTGATGACAGGATCCTCGACCCAGGCGGCCAACGTCAGCTTGTACAAAACTCTCCCCTTCGATCCGGAAAAGGATTTCGTGCCGATCGCCTCCATGGCCACCGTACCTTACATCCTGGTGGTCAACCCCTCGCGCGTGCCGGTCAGCACGTTTCAGGAGTTCGTCGCCTTCGTCAAATCCAGGCCGGGCCAGTTGAGCTACGCCAGTTCGGCGATCACCGGAAGGCTCGCCGGCGAGATTCTCAAGCAGCGCATGGGTTTACAGGCGACTTTCGTGCCATACAAGACCTTGGCCCAGGTGGTTTCCGACATCATCGGCGGCCATCTTGACTACGCCTTTGGCGACCCTCAGGGCTACCTGCCACATGTGCGCTCCGGTCGCCTGCGTGCAATTGCCGTGACGACACGCGCGCGCATCGCCTCCGCCAACGACATTCCTACCCTCTCGGAGTCGGGCATCGCTGATTTCGACGTCTCCGCGTGGCTGGCTCTCTACGGGAAGGCCGGGATGCCAGCCATCGCAATCCAACGCATCAACCAGTTGATCAACGAGGTGCTGGAAGCGCCTGAGGGACAAGCATTCCTTACCAGCATCGGGCTGCAGCCACTGCTTGGCAAGCCCGACCAGCTTGCCGCCCTGCAAAAGCGCGATACGCTGGCCTGGGCACAGGCCATCCGGGCGGCAGGCATCACGATCGAATAGTACATGTCTGAAATCAGATCCTTGGCCAACTCCAGCCCAGTCGATCCCATCTACCTTTGCGACGGCGCGTTGGGCTTCTGGCAAATTGCCGAGCGGCAGCCCAGCCGCATCGCAATCATGGAATGCGATGGGGGCTGCAGCACGTTCGGCGAGCTGCGCGACCGCGTCGATCGTCTGTCGCATGCGCTGCGCGGCTGCGGCGTGAAGACCGGCGAAGCCGTCGCGGTCTTGTTGCCGAACTCCAGCGACTGGCTGGCGAGCGCACTCGCCATCTCGCAGATAGGCGCCTATCTGGTACCTTTGAATTGGCACCTGACGACCGAAGAATTGGCCTACCTGTTGTCCAACAGCAAGAGCCGCGTGCTGATTGCCGATCATCGGTTTGCCTCCACGGCCAGCCAGGCGGCCCAGCAGGCGGCGCTCCCCGAGCAAGGGCGCCTGGCAGTTGCCGGAGACATACCGGGCTTTCGCGATCTGCAATCCTTGCTGCCCGCACAACCCGATGACCCTCCTGGCAACCGGCTGGCAGGCGGCATCATGTTCTATTCCTCCGGCACCACGGGACGCCCCAAGGGAATTCGGCGACCACTGACGGGATTGGCCCCTGAAGTGGCATTGGCGCGCACCCTTCCGCTCTATTCGGGCATGTTCGGCCTGCGCGCGGGCGATGGGGCGCACCTGGTCTGCACACCGCTCTACCACGCGGCTCCCGGCTCCCGCGCCATCCAGATGCTGCATCTCGGGCACCGGATCGTGCTGCTGGAAAAATGGGACAGCGAACGCGTGCTCGCCTTGATCGAAAGCGAACGCATCGACAGCGTGCAACTGGTGCCGATTCTGTTCCACCGTCTGCTGCAACTGCCGCAGTCTCTCCGGCAGCGCTACGACCTATCGAGCCTCAGAACCGTCATCCATGCGGCCGCCCCATGCCCTCCGGAGACCAAGCGCCGGATGATCGACTGGCTTGGCCCGGTTCTGCACGAGTACTACGCGTGCAGCGAGGGAGGAGGAACCTATGTAGGCAGCGACGACTGGCTCCGTCACCCCGGAACGGTGGGCCGTCGGTATCCGTTCAGCAAGCTCGCCATCCTGGATGAGGACGGAACCGAGCTTCCTGCTGGCGAGCCCGGGTTGATCTACATGAACGATGGCTTCGATTTCGAGTATTTCAACGATCCGCAAAAGACCCGTTCCGTCAAGCGCGGTGACATGTTCACCGCGGGAGACTATGGATACCTCGATGAGGAAGGCTGGCTCTACCTCTGTGACCGCCGCACCGATTTGATTCTTTCCGGCGGCGTCAACATCTACCCTGCCGAGATCGAGGCCGTTCTGATGCAGCATCCTGCGGTATCCGACGCAGTCGTCGTGGGACTGCCGGATCCCGAATGGGGGCAGAGTGTCTGCGCATTGGTTCAACCCCACGAGGCGGCCCCAGCGCCCGCGCTGGAAGCGTTGCGCGCCGAGCTGATGGCGTACTGCGAGCGGCACTTGGCTTCCTTCAAGCGGCCCAAGCACGTCCTCCTCGCACCGGTCCCGCGCACCGATGCCGGTAAAGTCGGCCGCGCTGCAGTCCGCCAAGCGCTTCTGGCTGGAGAACTGCGTCCGCTGGCAAGTGCCGATCCGGTCTGATTGCCGACTCAGCGCACCATCAGCGTCCCGCCATCGACGGCAAATATCTGGCCGGTCATGAAACGCGCCCCGGGAGATGCCAGAAAGGCGAGCACCGGCACCAAGTCCTGCGCCATGTCGCCCAGCTTGCCGCCCAGCGGGATCACCCGGGCCATCAGCGTATCGTGCGCGCTCAGTTGCTCCGGGCTCATTTCGGAACGGGTCTGGTCATACATGGGCGTCCAGATGGCCGGGGCGATCGCATTCACGCGGATGTTGTAGGGCCCCCATTCCTGAGCCACGGTGCGGGTCCAGGCCAGGACGGCCCCTTTGGCCGCCGAATAGGCAGATTTGTTGGGCAGCCCCAGCGCGCCGGCTGCGGAGGCAAAGTTGATGATGCTGCCGCCCTGCTCCCGCAGATGGGGAAACACCGCCCGGTTCATCAGGAAGGTGCCGGTGGCATTGACCGCGAAGACCTTTTCCCACAACGCCAGACTGGTTCCCTGCGCCGGCGAAGACGGCGCGATACCCGCCGCATGTATCAGCACATCCAGGCCGCCCAGGCGGGCGCAGGCGGCATCGACCGCGCGCGCAACCGATCCCTCGTCGGCCACATCGACCTCCATGAAGCCCCGCGCTCCCGCCGCAACAGCAACGGCTTCGCCGCGTTCGCGGTTCAGGTCCATGGACACGACCAGCGCCCCCATGCCCGTCAGCGAGCGCACAAGGCCCTCGCCCATGCCGCTGGCTCCCCCGGTGATGAGGATGCGGCGGCCGGTCAATTCTGAAACAGACATGGTGGCGCTCTTCTATCGCTGCACTTTGATGGTGGAGGACTCGATGTCCCAGGTGCCAGGCGTCACACCTTCATCGCGCAGTTGGTACTTCAGAACCCGCCCCTGCGGATTGACCGGCAATTCAACCCGGAACTCGATGTAGCGGGGCACAGCGTAATAGGGCACCCGATCCACCATCCACCGGCACAAGGCCTCTTCGGTGAGTTGGGCACCCGCTACCCGCTTGGCGGTGACCTTCAGGTCGTCCTCGCCCAGGTTCGACCGCACGGCATGAACCGCGACCTGCTCGATGTCGGGATGCTGCAAGATCGCCGACTCCATCTCGAAGCTGGAGATGTTTTCCCCCCGCCGGCGCAGGTAGTCCTTCTTGCGATCCACAAAGTAGAAGAACCCGGCCTCGTCGAACTTGCCAATGTCCCCCGTGTGGAACCACATGTTCCCCATCACCTTCTGCGTGTCCTCGGCTCGGCGCCAATAGCCCTTGAACATGATGTCGGGATGCAGGGGGCGGCATACGATCTCGCCGGCCTGCCCGGGCGGCAGCGGATTGTCCTGGTCGTCGAAGATGCGCACGTCGAACTCGGGTGCGCGCCGCCCCGACGAGCCCGGAGGAACCGGCTCGCCGGCCGGCACCGACGTGATCAGCGCCTCCGTCAGGCCGTAGGCGTTGGAGCCGATGTGCCGCGCACCGAAGCGGGTGCGCCAGATCGCCTTGATGTCCTCCGTGAACGGATTGCCCTTGACCGTGTGGATCTGGCCGAAGCAGCGCTTCATCGCGTCATTGTCTGGCGCCTGTGCCAGCAGCGTACCCAGGGCGCCCAGGATGGACACCACGGTGGCCCCGGATGCCTCCACGGCAGGCCAGAAGCCACTGACCGAGAACCGTGGAGCGATCGAGATCGTTCCGCCCACAAGCAGCGTGGACACCACGCCCGTCGCGATCGCGTTCATGTGGAACAGTGGCAACGGGGTCCACAGCACGTCGTCCGGACCGAACGGCGCAGCCCGCAGAAGCAGGCGCGCCACATGGCACATCTGGTTGCCGCTGATCATGCAGCCTTTGGAAGGCCCCGTTGTCCCGGACGTGTAGATCAGGGCGTTGAGCGCGGCCGGGTCAGGCAGTTCTGCCAGGGGAGTGGTGTCGTGCCCTCGGTGATCGTCAAGGCTTTCGATGGAAAAACCAACGTCTGGATAGCCATCCTCCAACACTCCACGCACCAACAGGCGCCGAATGCCTTGAAGATGCCCGGCCACCTCGAACAGGCGCGGCGCATAGGCCGCGTCGCACACCAGGATTTCAGCCCCCGAGTCGGCCACTTGGTGGCGCAAGAACTCACCCTTGAGTGCCGTGTTCAACGGAACGCTCACGGCGGACAGCTTGTTGAGCGCGATCCATAGAACCACGGCGTCGAGGTGATTGTCGAACAGCGAGGTGACGGTGGCGCCGGCCTTCACTCCCAATGCCTGCAGCGCATGGGCCATGCGGTTGGTGAGAGCGTCGAACTCGGCGTAGGTGGTCTTCTCGCCACTGAAATCGAACAGGATCTTGTTTGGATGCGCGAGAACCGCACGGGCCAAAGCCGCCACGGGAGTGTCACGCAGCCCTGGCGTCCAGCCAGGTGCGCTATCAATGTCTTTGCTCATTCGATGTACCCTGCCGCGATTGGCGGCAATTTCTTTACGTTGTGTGAAGACGCCGCCCGGAATGTTTCTCGACATACGGGACAGCGTGTAATGGTCTCAATCGGTGGCATGCTGCATGTCACCGCGACGACGGAACCCCAGGCTCCCGCCCGTGGATGGACGCTTATCACGGCGAAGTGATGCGCGTACGCAGCAGGCCGATGCCCTCCACCTCCAGTTCCACGACGTCCCCAGGTTTGAGGTAGCGCATCTGCTCCAAGCCACAGCCATTGCCCACCGTTCCCGATCCGATGAACTCACCGGGATAGAGCGTTTCGGAACGCGACACATGCGCGATCACATCCTCGAACTTCCAATACATGTCGCGCGAATTTCCCCGCCCCCATTCCTCGCCATTGACACGGGCAACCATGTTCAGGCTGTAAGGATCGGGAAGTTCATCGGCGGTCACTAGACAGGGCCCCATCACATTGCTGGTATCAAAGTCCTTGCCCTTGGCCGGCCCGAGCATGCCGCCCATTTCCACGGCCTGGGCATCGCGCGCGCTGATGTCATTGAAGATCGTGTAGCCAAATATGTACTCGCGCGCCTTCTCTTTGGGTACGTCCTTGGCCCGCGCTCCTAGGTAGAAGCCGAACTCGAGTTCAAAGTCGAGCGCCTTGCTGTAGCCGGGCCACACGACATCGTCGTCCACGCCGATGGTCGCAAAGCGATTGCATTTGTAGTAGATGGGCTGGCCCAGGAAAGTCTCTATCGCGCGCTCATCTGAGCGGGTGTTCATTGCCTTCAGTGTGGCCTCCGGATCCGGTGTTCGCGCCGCGCGTGCGCGCCGCGCTGCCGCATAGCTCTGGCGCAGATGTAGCTCGAAGCAAGAGGCGTCGCGCATTTGCGGTGGTGGCTGTATGGGGGCGAGGATTCTGACCGTGCTGCGCTCCCTGACGGCCGCGCGAGGCGCTCGCGCGATCAGGTCACGCGCAAGCTCGGAGGCCGAGGGGCCCGCTTCGATCAGCGCCAGGATGCTCGCCAGCGCATCCGCGCTGCCGCCATGCACGATCTGCGCCGCCTGCCGCAAGTCAAGCACCGCCTGGTCACCCTCGATGAATGCGCCTGCGCGGGCGGGTTCGCCTGCAGCTTGAAATGTCACCAGTCTCATATTGAACGTTTCTTTGTGGGGGGGTAAAAACCAGGGGCAAAGTGCCTCCGGTAGGAACGAGGACTCAACCGACCGACGGCGGAAGCGGTGCGTCGGAGGGTTCCAGTCGGCGGCGAAGCACCACCGGCGCTCCGCCATGGCTTCGCTTGATCAGCCATTGGGCAAGCGCAGCATCCATGTAGTCAGCGTGGCCTGGAAACCAGTTGGCAAGCGCGTTGGCGAGATCGCGTGCCACCTGTCCAGAACCGCCATTACGCAAAATTTCCTGCACCTCGTGCACAGAACGCAGAACCGCCGCATGTTCATCCGCGTGGCACTGGGCGGCAGGAAATCCCGTGGTGTTCATCCAATGCCGCTCCTGCTCGAAATGCTCGACGGCATGCACTTCGAAAGCGGCGAGGCACTCCGCCAGATCGGCATCCTGCGCCGTTTGAAGGGCCGCCACGCACGTGACGAATTCGCGATGGGTTCCGTCCATGTCACCGTGCCCGAGCAAGTAGCGATCGGACCAAGCCATGGCATTGCCGCCGCCCTCTCCAACGGCCCCGGATAATGAGTGCTCCTGAGACAAGCGCATGTCTTCCATGATCACACTCGACCTGCCACCGGAATGCACGCGCCTGTGACGGCGCGGGCATCGTTAGACAACAGAAACGCAATGACGGCGGCAAGCGAGCGCGGGGTTACCCAGCGCGCGGTGTCGGCATCGGGCATATCGGACCGGTTGGCAGGCGTATCCAGAATGCTGGGACAGACAGCGTTCACACGCACACCTCGGTCCTTGAGTTCCTCTGCAAGCGCTTCGGTCAGCCGTGCGACGCCGGCCTTGGACGCCGCATACGCGCCCATTCCCATCCCTGCCTTCTGCGCAGCCAACGCCCCCACGTTGACGATGCCCGATCCATCGGCCGCCAACAAACGTGGCAACGCCTCCCGGCACGCCACCACGGTACTGCGCAGGTTCATCGCATAGAGCGCATCCCACGACTCCAGGGCTCCACTCTCCAACGTTTCCCACCGGAAGCCTCCGGCGGCATTCACCAGGCCGTCGAAGCCCTGGAGCCGCTCGCTTGCCTGCTGGAATGCGGACCGTGTGGCATTCGGATCGGTCAGATCAATGCCGCCGATAACTGCAGTGATTCCGGGCACATCCTGGGCCGCGGCGCGATCGAGCAGGACAACACGGGCTCCGTGTTCGACCAGCACGGCACCCACGGCACGGCCCAGCACGCCCAGGCCGCCGGTCACAACGATATGGCGGTTCGCCAAAGAATGTTCACTCATAGATGCGGACGGTTGGTAGAAACCATTAGTTAGACACATTGACGAAATTTGTTCATATATTACACTCTCTTAACCCGCAGACGTCAACTCGTAGCGACCCTGACCAAGCCCTCTGCCAGCCCGACACACCTCGCATTCATGCCACGAAAACTGCCCCAAATCACCAGCGACACATCAGCCTTTTGGCAGGGAGGGGAATCGGGCCGGCTGATGATCCATCGCTGCGGTGCATGCCAGCGCTTCTTTCACCCCCCCGCTCCGATCTGCCCATCCTGCAGTTCGCTGGATGTGACACCGCAGGCCACCAGCGGCTGCGGCTGGATCGCCACTTACACCATCAACCACCAGGCGTGGAAGCCTGAGCTGGCTGCACCCTACGTCGTGGCCATCGTTGAACTCGACGATCAGCCCGGCCTGCGCCTGCTCAGCAACGTGGTGGGACTGCCGCCCGATCAGGTCCGAATCGGCATGCCGGTACAAGTCACTTTCGAGCAGCACGAAGACGTCTGGCTCCCTCTGTTCAAGAAAGCCCAATGATGTTCGACCACCTGTACGAAAAAAACGTGGCGATCGCCGGTGTAGGCCAATCCGAAGTGGCCCGCCCCTCCGACAAATCCGCCATGCGCCTGACCCTGGATGCATGCCTGGAGGCCATCGCCGATGCGGGGCTCACGCGAGAAGACATCGACGGTGTGGCTTGCTGGCCAGGCGACAACAACAACGGCAACAGCTTTTCTCCGGTGGGCCCCAATGCGCTGATCGGCACGATGGGCCTGCACGTCAACTGGTACGGCGGCGGCTACGAAGGGCCAGGGCCGCTGGCCGGCGTGATCAACGGCGCGATGGCCATCGCCGCGGGCCTGTGCCGCCATGTGCTGGTGTTCCGCACGATCACGGAAGCGAGCGCGCGGCGGCTCGACAAGAACGCCAACGCCTTGAGCAACAAGACCGCCGGGCGCGACAGCAGCTTCTTCTGGCAGTGGTACACCCCCTATGAAGTGCACTCGGCCATCAACCTGATGGCCATGTATGCGCAGCGGCACTTCCATGAATACGGGACCACCCCGGAGCAACTGGCGCAGATCGCCCTGACCTGCCGCGCCAACGCCGTGCTCAATCCCAAGGCCGTGTACCGCACGCCCATGACCATGGACGACTACCTGACCTCCCGCATGATCTCGACGCCCCTGCGCATGTTCGACTGCGACGTGCACTGCGACGGGGCGACGGCCATCGTGCTCTCGCGCATGGATGCGGCGCGCCATGACCCGAATCCCCCGATTCGCCTGGAGGCCATCGGCTCGGCCCTGCACCAGCCCTGGTCCTGGGATCAGGTTTCCCTGACCGGCGGGGCCAGCATCGACGCGGCCCGCATGATGTGGCAACGAACCGACCTCAAGCCGGCTGATGTCCGCAGCGCCCAGTTGTACGACGGCTTTTCCATCCTGACTTTGCTCTGGCTGGAGGCCTTGGGCCTGTGCCCGGTGGGCGAAAGCGGCCGTTTCGTCGAAGGCGGCGCGCGCATCGCCCGCGACGGCGCCCTGCCGGTGAATACCAATGGCGGCCAGCTCTCGGGGGGAAGAACCCATGGCCTTGGATATGTGCACGAAGCTTGCACCCAGCTCTGGGGCCGCGCCGGGCTGCGCCAGATCGCGCCGCACCAGGTAGCGGTTGCGGCGGCCGGCGGAGGCCCGCTGGCTGGCTCGCTTTTGCTCGTCCGAGAGTGACCCCACTCTAGCCCCAGGCGCCCTGTCCTCGCCCATTGCCCGGTATGACCGCATGACACAACCTCCTCCCACCCATTCACATACCCCGCATAGTCTGGGCATTGATTTGTCCGAGTTCAAAAGCGCGTGGCGCATCGTGATCCTGGCCACGCTGGGACTGGCGATCAACTCCAACTCATCCATGCTGTATGCCTACGGCGCGATGATGGTTCCCCTGCAGCAGACGTTCGACTGGGCCCGCGCGGATCTTCAATCGGCAGTGAGCTTCATGTTTCTGGGATCGGTGGTCGCATCCCAAATCGTGGGATGGCTCAATCTGCGCTTTGGCATGAAGCGCGTCACGGTGCTCTCGCTGTGCATGCTTTCCCTAGCCTTCATCGCCATGACGCACCTGGGGCCTTCGATCGTGACGCTCTACCTGGGATTTTTCCTGATGTCCTTGGCCAGCATGGGCACCATGCACGTCACCTGGACCCACCTGGTGAACCTGTGGTTCGAGCGCAACCGCGGCCTAGCTCTCGCGCTGGTTCTCTCTGGCACCGGTCTGGCCGCCATGCTCATTCCCTCGGCGGTGAGCACCGTGATCTCACGATGGAACTGGCAGGCGGCCTTTTGGCTTCTGGCTGCCCTGCCGATGCTCCTGGTGCTGCCCCTGGTCCTGGCCTGGATGAAAGAGCCCGCCCGCGCTCCTGCCCGCAAGCACAGCGAGTCAGCCTCGTCAGCAGGTCCCTTGGTCACGGGCGCCTCGCTACGCGAAGGCGTGCGCCAGCCCCGCTTCTGGCTGCTGAACATCGCCTTGTCCATGGTCGTGGCCTGCGTGGTGACGCTGGTCACGAATGGCGTCCCCCTGCTGCGCGACAAAGGCCTGGAAGCAGGGGATGCAGCGCGCATCTTCGGCAGCTTTGGCTTGTCGCTGATATTGGGACGGGTCATCGTGGGGTACCTGGTCGACCGCCTTTGGGCGCCTGGCGTGGCCGCCGCCGCCCTGGGGCTGCCGGCCCTCGGATGCCTGCTCCTGGGAATCAGCGGTGCGAACGACACCGGCTGGCTGGTGCTGGGTGTCATGCTGGTGGGCATCGGCGCGGGTGCCGAGTTCGACCTGGCGGCCTTCCTTGTCTCCCGGTATTTCGGCATGCGCGACTACGGCCGCCTGTTCGGCATCCACCTCGGACTGATCACACTGGCTTCCACACTGGCCCCCTGGCTCTTCGGACAACTCTTCCGAAGCACCGGCTCGTACCAGGCGACGCTGTGGGTCTGCGGGCCCATGTTTCTTTTCGGTGGCCTAGCGTTGCTCTCGTTGGGCCGCTACCCGATCTTCGAGGGCAAGACCGCCCCCGACCAAACCATTTAAAGCTGAGCCTTATGTCCAACAACTCCATCGTCATCGTCGGTGCCGGCCAAGCCGGCTATCAGGTTGCAGCATCGCTGCGGCAGGAGGGATTTGAAGGCGCGATCACCCTCATCGGCGACGAACCCGGCGTTCCCTACCAGCGCCCGCCGCTGTCCAAGGCCTATCTGCTGGGGAAAGTCGGCACGGCAGCACTGCGATTTCGCCCGCCCGAGTTCTTTGACGAGCACCGGATCACGCGCATAGAAGGCAGTGCCACCGCCATCGACCAGGAACGCCGCGAACTGGTCCTCGCCAGCGGCGAAAGACTCGCCTACGGGCACCTGGTACTGGCGACGGGCGCTCGTAACCGTGTGCCGGCGGTCGCTGGCATCGAGCTCGGCGGCGTATTCGGCCTGCGCAACCTGGCAGATGCCGACGGACTGTCACAGCGCCTGGGCAGCGCGAAGCGCGCAGTGGTCATCGGCGCGGGCTTCATCGGACTGGAGTTCGCCGCCGTTGCAGCCGCGCGCGGCATCGCGGTGGACGTGCTGGAGCTGGGCACGCGGCCGATGGCACGTGCCCTCTCTGTAGTCACCTCCCAAGTATTCGACCAGGCCCACGCCCGGTGGGGCGTGCGAATCCACTACGGCCAAAGCCTCGCCGCGATCCACGGCGATGGCGGGCAGGTGACCAGCGTAGAGCTGGGCAGCGGCGAAGTGCTGCCGACAGATCTGGTGGTCTACGGCATCGGGGTGCTACCCAACGCGGAACTCGCCGCTCAGGCACAGTTGACCGTCAACAACGGCATCGTTGTCGACGCCCATCTGCTCACCAGCGATCCGGCCATTTCCGCCATCGGCGACGTGGCCAGCTTTCCCAGCCCCTGGTCGTCACAGCCCATCCGGCTCGAGTCGGTTCAGAATGCCGTGGACCAGGCCAAGGCCCTGGCGGCCCGGCTCACGGGCAAGCCCGCCAGCTACGCCGCCTTGCCCTGGTTCTGGACCGACCAGGGAGAACTCAAGCTGCAAATCGCCGGCCTCGCCGACGGGCACGATGAAACCGTCGTGCTCGGCTCCATCGAACAACGCCAGATCAGCGTCCTCTGCTTCCGCGCCGGCCGCTTGGTGGCAGTGGAGTCATGCAATCGGCCAGCCGACCACATGGCAGCGCGCAAGCTCATCGCACGCAACACGCCGCTCAGCCCCGCCGAGGCGGCCGCTGCGGGCTTTGACCTCAAAGCGTTCGAAGCCTCGACGCGCGAGACCGCCTGAGAACGCACCGATCCTACGGCCGATGCCGGGCCTTTAGAGGCCCTGCGCGCCATGGATCAGCAACCCGCTCGCCATTGCCAATTGCCCCGCGATATGAATCGTTTAAAAATCTCCACCCGGCTTGCCATTTCGTTCTTCACCATGGTGCTGCTGCTGGTCGCGCAGGGTGCAATGGTGCTGTTCCTGTCCGCGGCGCAGCGTGAGGCGATAGACGACATCGTTCAAAGGAGCATACCCATCACCAAGGCCCTGAGTGCGGTGATCGATGGGTCGAACATGGAAACCATCCAGTTCCGCAACCTGGCCCTCTTCTCGTCTCCGGACATCCAGAAAGCGGCACTGGCCCAGATCAAGGTCGAACGCGGCAACATCGCCGCGCAGACCCAAATGCTGGACCAGCTCATCGAATCCGAGGAAGGCAAGGCCTTGCACGAAAGCATCAAGCCTCTGCGCGCCAAGGACCTTGAATTGGGCAATCAGTTTCTTGAACTGTTTGCCAAGGAACAGTGGGTAGAGGCGCTGGCCTTGCTGGAGAGCAAACAACGCCCGGCGCAGATCGAATACCAGAACGCGATCCGCAAGCAAGCGGAACTCCAAGCGCAGGTCATGGCCGAAGACGGGCATCGGGCCGAAGCCGCCACCCGCAATGTGACGCAAGGCCTCCTGATCGCGAGCGCCGTGACCATTGGCCTGGCCCTGTTCCTTGCGATCACCATCATCCGATCGATCACGCGCCCGCTGATGCAGGCCGTGGCAGTGGCCGACCGCGTCGCCACCGGCAATCTGAGCGGGCAGATCACCGTGCAGTGCCAAGACGAAATGGGCCATCTGCTGGAGACGCTGCAGCACATGCAGCACAGCTTGGCTCAGACCGTCACGGCAGTGCGCAGCAATGCACAGGGCGTCGCTTCGGCCAGCACCGAGATCGCGGCGGGCAACCATGACCTGTCGGGCCGCACCGAAGAGCAGGCCAGCGCACTGCAGCAAACCGCCGCGTCGATGGAGCAACTGGGCGCCACGGTGAAACAAAACGCCGACAACGCGCGCCAAGCCAACCAGCTCGCCCTGAATGCCTCCACCGTGGCCACCCAGGGCGGCGAAGTGGTCGCCGAAGTGATCAAAACAATGAAGGGCATCGACGACAGCAGCCACAAGATCGCCGACATCATCAGTGTGATCGACGGCATTGCCTTCCAGACCAACATCCTGGCCCTGAACGCCGCCGTGGAAGCAGCCCGGGCGGGCGAGCAGGGCCGCGGCTTTGCGGTGGTAGCCAGCGAGGTGCGCAACCTCGCTGGCCGAAGCGCCGAAGCGGCCAAGGAAATCAAGCGGCTCATCACCGACAGCGTGGAGCGCGTGAAGCAGGGGTCGCAGCTCGTGGACAAGGCCGGTGCCACAATGACGGAAGTCGTCACCGCCATCCGCCGCGTCACGGACATCATGGGCGAAATCAGCGCCGCGAGCAACGAGCAAAGCCAGGGCATGGGACAGATCGGCGAAGCGGTCGCGCAGATGGACCAGACCACGCAGCGAAATGCCGCGCTGGTCGAAGAAATGGCTGCGGCTGCCAGCAGCCTGAGCACCCAGTCCCAGGCGCTGGTGGAAGCCGTGGCGGTTTTCAAGCTATCGGATGGCGAAGTCGTGCGCGCCATCAATGCCGTGCCCATGCCCAGTACGCCCCACGCAAGCGCGCCGAAGAAAACTGTCATGCCGGCACTCCAGCGACAACTACAGCCGCAAGCATCAAAGGCACCGCCCCCCAGCCACCGCCCCGTCGCCATGACCGCGCCCTCCGTTCATTGACAGGGGATCTGCTCGAGTGGCAAATCGCCCCGTCGATGCATTCTTGATAGCTGCTTGCGCTTTCTGGGTGAGCATTTGAGGCCAATTTAGCCTGTGTTTTTCGTGCATGCCTCCCGAGCCCCTGCGCAAGTATTTCCCTACACTGAGGGATTAGATCAGCCCTGCTGCCGCGCCAACCTGAACTGCCGGTGACGACGCCACGCGCACCCGAAGCCCATGGGCATTCACACGCAAAAAAAACACCCCCTGGTACAGCCGTAATGGTCTGCCAGGGGGTTCAAAATTCCGGATTCCACGGGGTACTGTGTCAATCACCGGCCTTGCCTCCGGTACTTGCACCTTGGAGAAAGTGTCCAGGTCCGGCCCGCTTCAGGCCATGGCCCCCAGATAATCGACCTTGCCCAGTTCCACGCCTGCCTGGCGCAGCAACGCATAAGCCGTGGTCACATGAAAGAAGAAATTCGGCAGTGACCACTGCTGCAAGAACGTCTGCCCCGTGAAGTGCAGTGGATCGCCCTGACGCTGCGGCACGACCACGGGCCGCTCGGCACTCCCGGCCAATTGCTGTGGCGAAACGCCTTCCACGAAGTCGATGGCATCCCGCACGCGGGCACGCAATCCTTCGAAACTCTCGTCGGAGCCTTGAGCGGCAGGCAGTTCCACAGCCCCCAGGCGCGCGACAGCAAGCCGCGCCACCTCGCTCGCAATGGCCACTTGCTTGCCAAAGGTCAGCATGTCGGGCGACAGCTTCGTATTCAGAAACGCCGCGCTGTCAAAGCTTCTGGCCTGTGCATGGCCTTCGGCTTTGTCCAGCCAGGTGAGCAGGTTGCGCAGCATGCGGGCATAGATTTCCGCGCTGGCGGCATACATGGATATAGACATGGTCGGATGTGGTGGGTGTCAAAGTTTGTTCGATCCCATGCGGGCGAAAAATTCACGCATGGGCACCATGGACGGGGCGTGACTGGTGAAGCCGCCATCCACTGGAATCACCGCCCCCGTGATGAATGAGGACTCGTCGCTGGCCAGGAAGCTCACCACGTCGGCAATCTGCTTCGGCGAACCTAGCTGAGGCGTCAGGTGCTGATCCAGGAGGATCTGTTTGATCTCCTGCGGAACACCCTTCTGCGCGTGCTCGTTGAGCACAAAGCCGATCATGATGGCATTGGACCGGATGCCCTCCTTACCGTACTGAGCGGCCACGGAACGTGCCAGCGCCATCAAGGCCGCCTTGGAGGCAGCGTAGGCGGTCAGCGTAGCATCGCCCAGCAGCCCAAAGCCAGACGTGGCGAAGATGATCGATCCACCGCCAGCCTGGAGCATGTGCGGAATGGCGTGCTTGCAGCACAGCATGGCGCCGCGCGCATTGACGTTCATGGCCTTGTCCCACGCAGCGAGGTCCACGTTGCAGACATCCCGGTCACCGGCACGCTGCGCCGGATCCAACGCGGCCGCATTGTTGTGTAGGACATCGATTCGCCCGAAATGGCCGAGTACGGCGGAAACCATTGCCGCGACCCCCTCCTCGGAAGTCAGGTCGGTCCGAATGGCCAGGGCCTTGCCTCCCCCCGCCTCGATTTCGGCGGCCACCGACTGGGCTCCTTCCAGGTTGATGTCGACCACCGCGACACGAGCTCCGTGCCGGCCCAGCGAACGCGCACATTCAGCCCCAAGGCCCGCCCCCGCACCGGTCACGATGGCGACCTTACCATCCAGTTTGCGTTCGCTCATTGCATCTCCAGAAAAGCGATGTTTAGAAATTCATTCACCAGAAAAACAGGGCGTCCGTTTCTCGCGAAACGCCAGTGCGGCTTCCTTGACGTCGTTCATCGGAACCAGCATGGCGAACAGGTCCAATTCCAGATCCAGGCCGCTCTTGAGATCAAGGTGGCTGGCCGCGCGTGCAGCCTGCTTGGCGAACAGCGTTGCCGTAGGCGGCCTCTGGGCAATGCGTTCAGCCAGGACAGCGACCTCCGCGAGCAGGGAGTCCGTGCTGTCGGCCATGCGGGTGATCAGGCCGATGTCGAATGCCCTGCGTGCGTCGACGCGATCACCGGTCAAGAGCAGATCCAGCGCACGCCCCGGACCGACCACGGATCCAAGGCGCTGGGTTCCACCGCCTCCGGGGATCAAGCCCAGCCCTGTCTCGGGAAGGGCAAACACGGCATCCGGCGCCGCGAAACGGAGATCGCAAGCCAGGGCCAGTTCCATACCCCCACCCATGCAATACCCATGAATGGCGGCGATCACAGGTTTCTCGGTGCGATCCAGCGCCTCGATCCAGCGCGACTTCTGCATGCGCCGGCGCACCTGCAACGATGTTTCCGCTGGCCGCCGCTCCTTGATGTCGGCTCCGGCGCAGAACCCGCGCGCACCCGCGCCGCGTATCACGATCACCCGCACGGACGGATCTCCATCCAACTCGGCCAGGGCCGCAGGAACACCACGGCGGATGCCGTCGTTGATCGCATTGATCTGGTCCGGGCGATTGAGCACGATCCAGCCAACGCCCCCCCCGGCGCTCCACCTCGACGGCATTCCCGGGGGCTGCAGCTTCGTCGCGCGCCGGGGTGGCTGGTTTGTGAAAGGAGGTTTCCATCATCGGTTCAATACTCCTCGAACTCAAAAAGTTGCCCTCGCACGTCGGCCGGATCTACCCGGATCAGCGGTTTTCCGCCCACCGCCTCGCATTCGTCGATCCAGGTGAAACGGGTGCCGCGTGCCTTCAGATCCTCGGCTTTGGCCCGGAGACCGTTCACCGCGATGCGGATGTAGTAAGGGCCAGGCCCCCATGAATTGAGGTAGACGCCGGCGTCACCATTCCAGCGGGTCGCCTCGATCACGTCCAGCGAGGCGCTGTGCGGCAGCGTGAATTCCATGCGGGCGCGGCGGTACCCCTCCTTGTCCAGCGACTCCACAGGGCTGCCAGGCTCCCAGTCGAGATTGGCCGATACCGTGCGCAGGGTTTCGTCCAGATTGCGGACGATGTAGCCGCGCGAGGTGACCCGCACCATGTCGCCCGGTTGGGGATCGCGTGGCTCGGGAGGCGGCACGCTGAAGGTGTCGGCCGGCATCTGCAGCGGCTCCAGGGGCATGACCTCGATGCACAGCCCCCCCATCCACCGATGGGTGGTAGCGAGGATCCTCGGGCGTTGCGCCCAGCCAGAGCCGGTCGAACGGCATATCGGGGGTGCGTTGTGCCATGCGGAACCGTAGGCGCCGGCGCATGAGTTTCTCGACCAGCAGGTCGAACCTGTCGCCGCGTGCGGCCAGCACGATGGAGTGGGTCAGCATGGGCCGGTGGCCCCCCTGGTAGGCCTTGAGACTCTCCAGGAAGTCGTGGAACATCGGATCACCCGGGTTGGGTTGATCCAGATGGCACTGCGGCTCAATGCGGGTGGGGGCAACGGCCAGCGATTTGTGAACCCGCAGGAAATGGGCAATGTAGGGATGGCCATCGAACGCTTGGCGCCAATTGGGATGGCCGTGGAGGCCCAGTTTCGTCACCAACAGTTGTGCCATGCCGTCCGGGTCGGGCAGCATCATGTCGGCACTCATCAACAGATCAAACACAGGCGTTGCTCCAAGAAAAGGAAAAGGTCAAATAGGAAGTGCGCCATCCGCAGGCAATGCAGACTTGGTCTGCCGGGGATTGAGCAGGAAATGGGACAAGGCGGGAATCAGCACCAGGGCACCCACCATGTTCCACAGGAACATGAAGGTCAGCAAAATTCCCATGTCTGCCTGGAATTTGATTGGCGAAAACGCCCATGTGATTACGCCTGCGGCCATGGTCAGCCCCACCAGTGCCACCACGCGCCCCGTAAAATCGAGCGATCTGCGGTACGCTTCGGCGAGCGTCGCACCACGGCGCTGCATCGCAATCTGGACACTCAGCAGGTACAGGGCGTAGTCAACGCCGACACCTACGCCCACCGCGATCACTGGCAGCGTGGCCACCTTGAGCCCGATGCCCATCCACACCATCAAGGCCTTGCAGATGATGGTGGTAATCACCAGGGGAACCATGGCCACGATGGTGGCGCGCAGACTGCGAAAGGTCAGCAGGCACAGCAGCGCCGTGGCGCCATACACGGCCAGGTACATCAGCACGATGCCGCGCTCGACTTCGATGTTGGTCGCAGCCTCGATCCCTGCGGAACCCGCCGCGAGCAAAAAGCTCGGCCCGCCATCAGCAGAGGGGCTGTTGTGCTCGGCTGCAAAAGCCTCGCTGACCTGGAGCACGCGCTTGAGCGTGTCCGCCTTGTGATCGGCCAGATAGGCGATCAGCGGTGAGACGGAACACGAGGTATTGGTGATATCCGGACTCGCAATCATGGCTGCCCCCACCGCCGCGTTCGTGATGCCCTGGTCCCGGCTGATGGTGAGCCACTTGCCACTGCCCTCGTTCAGGGCTGCGGTGATGAAGCGCGTGGACTCCGCCAGCGAGCTGGTGGCCTGCACGCCCTCGGTCTGGCGTAGTGCCTGGGCCAGTTGGTCCATCATCTGCAAGGTGCCATACAGCCGGCAGCCATCGTCAGGATTGGTCATGATGACCACGAACTGATCATTCGACAGCCCATAGTGAGCCGTGATATAGGCACTATCACGGTTGTAGCGCGAGTCCTGCCTCAGTTCGGGCGCGCCCGGATCCAGGTCGCCGATGCGCAGGTCGAACATCACGACCGTGCAAACCACGGTCATCACGGCGGCCAACGCCACCGCCACGGTGGCCGCGCGACGCTCGGTCAGGCGATCCAGCGCACTCCAGAGGCGTCCGAGCCAACTTTTCTTGCGCGTCGTGTCCTCGGCGAGGGCGCGGCGCGCCGCAGCCTCGCTCACTCCGATGTAGGACAACGTCACCGGGATCAGAACGAGCTTGGTGAAGACCAGCACGGTGATCCCGATGCTGGTGGTTAGGGCCAGATCGCGAATCACCGGGATATCGATGATCACCAGCACGGCGAAGCCAACGATATTCGTCAGAAGTGCCGTCAGACCCGCCAAGAAGAGGCGCCGGAAGGTGTAGCGCGCTGCAACGTATTTGTGCGTCCCGCGCCCCACGTCCTGCAGGATGCCGTTCATCTTCTGGGCTCCGTGCGAGAGCCCGATCGCGAAAATCAGGAACGGGACCAGGATCGAGTAAGGGTCCAGTTCATAGCCCAGCAGGTGCATCAACCCCAGCAGCCACACCACCCCGGCAACGGCCACGCTGACCAGCAGCAAGGTGCTGCGGATGCACCGGGTATAGAGGTAGACAAAGAGTGCGGCGACCGCCACCGAGAGTCCGAAAAAGAGCATCACCTCATGGAGCCCTGCGATCAGATCACCGACGATCTTCGCAAACCCGACCATGTAGATGCCAGTGCTCCCGTCCTCGAACGAGCGAATCTCCTTCTCCAGGATGCGGGAGAACTCACCATAGTTCAGCGGCTCGCCCGTCTTGGGATGCCGATCCAGCAGCGGCACGATGATCATCGTTGAGCGCACGTCATTGGCCACCAAGCTCCCAACAATGCCAGACCGCCCGACGTTTTCCTTGAGCTTGCCGATCGATTCCTGGCTGCCGCTGTAGTCAGGCGGCATGACAGGGCCACCCACCACGCCCTCCTCTGTCACCTGCCGCCAGCGCACGATGGGCATCCAGAGCGATTTCATCCAGGAGCGGTCGACCCCTGGAATCAGGTAGAGGGCATCGTTGATCTTGCGCAGTTTTTCCAAGTAGGCTGCGTCGTAGACATCACCGCTTTTGTTCTCTACGACGACCCGCACCGTGTTTCCCAACCCAGGGAGTTCCTCGCGATAGGCAAAGTAGTTTTGAATGTATGGGCTGGAAGATGGAATCATCCGCTCAAAGCTGGCATTGACTTGCAGGTTCAGGGCGAAGTAGCCCAAGACGACGGTAGTGACAAAGCACAGCAGGAGCACCAGCAGCCGGTTGTTAAACACCAGTTGCTCCAGGCGGCTGCCTGATTTGCGGTCGAACTGTGCCGGATCGCGAACGACCGGCATGGCAGGTTGCGGGGAATGAGCAGACATCAGAACTTTCACGAAGCAGATCCAAAAGACCTGCGGCCTTCATTTACCTTGCGCGGAGAACGCGATGACGCTAACACCGCTCAGGCGCGCCAGAGCCAAACGATGGGGACTCGTCATCGCAGCGTCATAGACCTCGGCACCTGGTGCTTGGTCAAATATGGTGGCGCGAGCGGCGGCAAAATCCACGGCAAGCACACTCCCATGCTGCGACACGAGAAACACTGAATTCCCTTGAGAGACTGCACTCACCAGATTGGCATCGAGTCCGGTCTGGATTTTTGTCCACGCATGCCCAGCGTCCTCGCTGAAAAAGGCATTGCCACGCAAGCCGTAGGCCAGCACGCGGGCACCAAACTGAGTAATGCCGAAGAAGCTGCCGTTGTAAGGCGTCTGCATACGTTCGAAGCGTTGAGCCTTTGCATTGAGATGCATCACCAGGCCCTGCTCACCCGCGACGAAGACGCCCCCTTCACCGCCCGTCAGGGCATACAGGTGATACCGCTGCTCGTTGTCGGTTTTCCCATGCCAAGCTTCCCAACTCCTTCCGGCATCGCTGGTTTTCAGGATCAAGCCGAAACCACCGACAGCAAAGCCAGTGAGCCCATCAGGTGCGAACCAGATGTCGAACAATGGAGCGGGCCAGACATCCGGTGTGGCCGATTGCCCCATCGTCCGCTGTATCTCCACCTCCATCTCTTCGGAACCTTTGGCGGACTGGCGCAGCAGCGTCAATACCGCGCGCCCATCCAACACCCGCTCCCACGATGCTCCGCTATCGGACGACCGCAGGGCCACTGCGTCGTGCCCCACGGCCCACGCCACGCCGGAGCTAGTGAAGCGCACCGTAGTGAGATCGGTGGAAACCGGGCTGGCGACTTGACGCCAGGATACGCCACCATCTTCAGAGAGCAAAATCAAGCCATGCGGCCCCACCGCAATGGTGCGCCCACCTTGGCTTGCGACCCCGCTGGCCGTTGCCCGCTGCGCCGCCACCAGAGTTCGCGATGGCGCATCGATCAGATCATCCGGGCGGGCTGCGCCTTGCGCCGCGATCACCCATGGCATCGTCAGCAACACACACCAGCCAGCGAGCGCGGCGCAAGCCCAACGCGAACGCAGGAAAGAACACAGGAAAGTCATGGCCCGAGGATCCAATCGAGGTTCTTTATGCACGAAACTCAGCGAGCCGTTTCACGCGACACGATGGCTTCAGGATTCATCTCGCGCTCGCTGCGCGCGGACGGAAGCACTTTGTAGCCACCCACCATCACATCGTTGACATAGGCGTACATGCCTTTGTTGAAGTCGTACACCACATTCTTCGCCGCAAAAGGGATCTGCTTGTCGTACATCGGAGAAGCAGCAAGGAACAGCGTGCGATACAACTGGCCGTTCTGGTCGAAGGCATCGTAGTTGGCAGCGCCGCTCAGATCTTCATCGAAGTAGTATGTGCGCTTGGAATACACGTGACGCTGGCCGGACTTGAGCGTCGCTTCCACAACCCAAACACGGTGCTTTTCCCAACGCTCGCACTCCGGATTGACGTGATTCGGCAACAAAGCCTTATCGCTCGTCGGGCAATCGTAGAGATTCTTGTAGGCGTTGTACTGGATGTACATCTCCTTCTTGCCGATAAGCTTGAAATCGAAGCGATCCATGATGCCCGAGAACACAAACAGCTCATCAAACAGCGTCACGCCACCCATGCTCGCCACGGGAGTGTCGTATGAAAATTCCGGAGAAAGCTTCACGCGGCGCAGACCAGGGGTATAACTCCAAGCCTTGCGGGGCCGATCAACCGGGTCGATGTAGTCCGCCAAACCCGTCATTTCGCCAGCGCGACGCGCAGGCGATTTGCTGATCGAGTACGTCCGCCATGCCATGTCAGGATCGCGATCGGCCACATCGGTCTGGTAATACACGAAGTCCTGGAATGTGGCCTGCTCCGCGGTCGCCACTGCCTTACCCGAAGAGTCAACCACCCAGGAACGCGAGGCCGAGGTGGTAATCGCCGTCTCCCCTTGGTAGCGCAGGATCTGGTTCCACATCACCTCATATCCGGTCTTCGGAATGGGGAATGGCAACCCGCCTCTACAAGCGCGCTCAACAGCCAGCCCCTCTTTTGTTGTCTTGCAGGCCGTCGCATTGCGCACGGTCGCATCCAATATCTTCTTGGGATAGGCCGCCGTTCTGTGCGCGGGATACACATTCAGGTAGTACGAGGGGTACTTGGACAACAGGTGCTTCTGCCCTTCACTCAGCAAGGCAGCGTGCTGCGCCATGTTTTTGCTATCGATACGTAGCACCGGTTTTTCGTCCTTGAACGGATCGACCCAAAAGCCGCTATCCGGCTTGAAGCCCTCAGGAGCCTTGGTCAGCCCACCTGTGTAGGCCGGGATGCTGCCGTCGGCATTGCCCGCCTTGACCGCTCCGAACGGGGTCAACGTCGTGCCCAACTGCTTGGCCTCCTCCGCTGTTACGGCCGCGAAAGCTGGTGCGCCAAGGCCGATGGCAACCAGCGAAAGAATGTTGTGGAATTTCATGATTGCAGCTCCAGAGAATCAGAACGAGGTCTTGTAGGTGAGAAACAGGCGACCACGATCGGTTGCGCCCACGCTACTGTTGAGTGCGTTGCCGCCAATAGCGGCCGTGCCGGCGGCGTTGTATTTGGTCGGTACGGACATGTCCGCATAGGTGAGGCTGAATTCATGCTTGCTTGCATAGATGGCAGCGATACCGATAGACCACTTGAGGAGGCCTTCGAACCCGCCACCACCGGTGGCCGCCGAGCCTTTGATACCGTAGCTCACGGTCACGGGGACCGACAGATCCAAGGACGGCAGCACGCCAAGGTACTGAGGGGTGAAGCGCAAGGCAAGCTCCCAATAGTTCTTGGTTGAGCAGGTGTCGGTCACGTCCCCCGGCTGGGCGGTAGCGCCGCTGGTTCCAAGCTTCACACAGCCAGCATATCCCACGCCTCGATACAGATCTTCGTTGCCCGTGACCTTCAGCAGGCGGCTGTATGCGAGTTCGCCGATCAGCGTACCGGTATCCCAGAGGGCCGTCTTGGTCAGCCCATACGTCCCATTCACCACGGCATGAAATGTGTCCCCTGTCGCCCCCGTGCTGGTGGAGGTATAGCTGGCAACGGAGTTGAGGTGCGCATTCTTGCGCCAGGAGACTTCGGCGCCAACACTCACCGGCCCCACAGACTTGGAAAGACTCAGCCCCCAGAGCTTGGTAACGGCCGGATAGACGAACCTGAAAGAATTCGGTAGCGCTGAACCCAGGATGGCGTTGTATGGTGCCGACACCGGAGCGAAACTGGTCAATTGAATACCTGTTTCCGGATTGGTATCGTTGAACTGCCGATAGTAAGCGCCCAACGTCGAATCGATGGCGTCCACATCCAGACGCGCGGAGAGCCCCCAATTCTTGTCACCCGAAGTCTTGGCTGCCGTGTTGGCCATGGCCATGCAGGAATAAGGACCCAGAGCAGGGTTGCAGGGCGTCAGGGCATAACGATCCACCCCGGGCGCGTTGTCAGCCCCCATCAGGTACGTGCCCGCATATGGCACGCGCGTCGGCTTCCAGTCGAACGCATACTGACCCGCAAGAGACAATTTATCCGTCAACTGCGCCTTGAAGGTCAACTGGTTGATGGGCAGGAAAGTTTCCTTGGTCTCGATGCCTGGGCTGGACACCGCCTTCATACCATCCACAGGCGACTGACCGTAGGAAATGGCGTGGGCGCCGATGAACATGCCCTCACCCCAAACCACGGTGTGACGGCCCAACTTGACATTGACGGGAACAGAACCGAGATCGAAGTTGGACCAGACAAACGCATCCAGGATTTCGCCAGACGGACCATGGACAAACCGGTTGACTTCGTCGTTGAACCGGTTGTTGTTGTATGACGTCGCCTGCCCCGCCGGCGATGATACGGATCTGTCGCGGTACGCATGGTCATACCAGCTCGCCGCACTGACCCGGGCACCAAAGACTCCCTTGTAGTTGAGGTCGAGTTCCCCTAACAGGTCAAGCCGATTGGACACAACGTCTCCACGACCGAATTTGGCGTTTCCTTCGTCGGTGGTGGCAAAGTTTAACAGTCGTTGATCTTGTGCCTCAGTACGGACCCCAAAATTGTAACGAATTGTTGCATCGGCACGAATTTTAAGGTCAGGATTGCCAGAATCAAGCTCCAGTGCATGCACACCACTGGCCGCGACCACAGCCACTGCGGCGCCAATCATATGCACTGCACTCCGGAAAAGAGCCGTCCTTGGCTGTCGGTTTTTCATAAATTTGTCTCCATCAACTGAGGATTTACCTTCTACTTGGCGCAAGCTTCAGTTGGCACTCCCATGAATTCCCCTGAGGTCTCAGGACGGGACAGCGCAGCTTGTCTTCCTTGTGCATTCCGCCTGCAATTCTGCATTTAGAATCAAATTCTATATTCGGGGTTTCCACTTAATTTGAACAAATTCACCAACAACGTCTAAAATTAAAAATCCATGCACAGTCATGGCAGGTGTCGAATTTGGCTCCATTTCGATCCAAGTGACGGCGACGTCCACCCGGATTTGAGTAGCGTCCGACTCTGGAGTCCAATCCCGAAGACAGGAGATTGGACGTGAAAAAGAGATTTACAGAAGAACAGATCATTGGCTTCCTACGAGAAGCGGAGTCTGGACTTCCAGTGGCAGAGCTGTGCTGCCGGCACGGTTTCTCTGAGGCCAGCTACTACCTCTGGCGTAACAAGTTCGGCGGCATGAGCGTCTCGGACGCGAAACGGCTCAAGGAGCTAGAGCTTGAAAATGCACGTCTTAAGCGGCTGCTGGCCGAGTCCATGCTGGAGAATGAGGTGACGAAAGAAGCCTTGAGAAAAAAGTGGTGAGCGCACCTGCACGGCGCGAGCTGGTGCGCCACATGGTGGTCTGCGGACTCAGTGAACGCCGCTTACTGCTCGTCATCGGCATGAGCGCCAGCGCCTACCGTTACAAGCCTGCTGGAGACCGAAACGGTGCCTTGAAGGACAAGATCATCGCTCTGGCGCAACGCCATCGCCGTTACGGCGCCGGCATGATCTATCTCAAGCTCAGGCAAGCTGGCGAGATCGTCAACCACAAACGGGTGGACCGCCTGTATGCCGAGGCTGGTTTGCAGGTAAGGAAACGCAAACGCAAAAAGATCCCGCTGGCCGATCGCCACCCGCTACAGCGTCCGATGACAGCCAACCAAGTGTGGTCGATGGACTTTGTCTTTGACCGCACGGCCGAAGGACGCAGCATCAAGAGCCTGACGGTAGTCGATGATGCGACCCACGAGGCGGTAGCCATCGTGGCCGAGCGAGCAATGGGTGGCAACCAGTTGGTGCGCGTCTTGGATCAACTCGCCATTACAAGGGGACTGCCCAAGGCGATCCGAACTGACAACGGCAAGGAGTTCTGCGGTCGAGCCATGCTGAACTGGGCCCACGCCAGGGGTGTTCAGTTGTTCCTCATCGAGCCTGGCAAGCCCAACCAGAACGCCTACATCGAATCGTTCAACGGCCGCTTCAGAGAGGAATGCCTGAACGAACATTGGTTCACCAGCTTGGCACATGCCCGTGTGATCGTCGAGGCTTGGCGCCGGGAATACAACGAGGAGCGGCCGAAAAAAGCCCTCGGCGGACTAACCCCGGCAGCTTATGCCCAAAGGCTGATGCAAAACCCGTTAAATGAATCCCCGGACTCCAAAGCCCAATGCTACTAAAGACGGGGGACGTCGAATGCATCGCAGATTTGTGTTCACTCGATCGCCAGTCCTCACGATCACACCGATTGCTCAAACTTTCCCACCTTTGGACCATGCCCGCCTTCTTTCAGGCAAGCGCAGTCGCATGAAGGGCAGCTCTTTCACAAAAACTTCATCCACAAAGCCGTGTAACGCCTTCCAAGCGTTGTCGTTCCTCTTCAATCGCGACCACTCGTCATTTGGCAAAAGCTGGATACCTGGGGCTTGCATGGAACGGCCCCAATGCCCCTCCAGCACACCCCAGGGCCCCAGTATGAAATCCGCCCATATCAGCGAAAGCTGGGAGTGCGCAGTGGCACGGCCAGCCAGCAATTGCCTCACCTCAGGTCCTATCAAAATCACCGTGCAGCGCGGCTCTCCCCAAATCGTTGCGGAAAGCTTGATCAGATGGCCCTTGATCTCAGCAGAGCCAACCTTTTTGAGGTATGCAATAAATGCTGAAGCCTGCTTCAGGGCTTGCAAAAAATTCTCTGGAAATTCGCTGGCCAGTTGGTACCTGGCACGCTTGGCATCTTGGTGCGCCGCCAGCGCATTGCCTTCCGGCGTATCCAAGCAAATTTCAAACGCGAAAGCCTCGAGACTGGCATGAGCAGATCTCAGATCATCCAAATAGTGCTGGAGAGAGATAGACGTTTTGTAGGACTCGTCATAGAGACCTTTATTGCATCTTTTTGCGTCCGATCCGCGAAGCAACCCAATCGTTTCATCCAGGCAGCCTTGCAACCGGACAACATCATCCCGGACAAAGCGATACTGCTCTAGATACAAGTCTGTTTGAGTGCCCTTTATGACCTCAGCCTGCTGAGCGAGCATCTCCTGGAACAAACGGAAGTGAGCACTCTCAAGAAAAGACGCTGAACGAAGCGAATCTCTCATCCCGTTCTCAAACATTTTCTGTTCTTGCTTGTACAGATCCAAGCAAAGCAGCAATCGTTCACCAAGGGCTGTGAAATCCATCCGGTCACGTGACTCGTTCCAGCTGAAGTGAGGCCCAGAGACATTGGCAGCTAGCGAAAGATAAGTGTGCACTGCCACTCGTAAAACCTGCCAAGGGTATGAGCTACGCCATCTCCTCCCCAGCGAAAGCGCCCCGCGCTGCGGAGGTCGAAGTAATCGTCCTCCGATGACATGTGGCGGTGCTATTGAACGAGTGAACACCAGTCCGACATTTCGTTCAGCACGTTCAACTGCTTCTAAATAATCCATTTCTCAGAGTGCTTCATCACAAACCAACTGGTGCCCTTTCCAGCCTGGCTGAGTTGCTTGACGGCTGTTTGGGTTCGAAGCATGTACGCACATGTAACATTGAAGCTGCTTGCAGATATAAAGGGGCCAGTCCCCTCGCTAAAGAGCCCCCGGAAAGACACCCATGGAACAGACAACATCGCATTCACCCAGCACCGTATTCAGCAAAGAAGACGAGCAACGATACCAGCAGCTAGCAACGCGTTACATCGATGGCAAGACCGATGCAGCCCAAGAAACTGAGTTCCAGCAGTTGCGCCAAAAAAAGATGGCCGCGCGTGCTGAACGAGAGCAGTGCATTGCGCAGTTGATCAACGTCATCACAGAGCAAGAGATCTCGTTTGCGGAGCTAACCCAAGCCGGCTTAAAAGTCCCAGCGATTACCGATCTGTTCTCCGACAGCGAAATTCTGAAAGCCGCCAAACCCCTCGGCTTCACCCCTTCGGTAAAGGCTGTAGAGGCCTCCCAGCCTAAGATGAGCGGCAAGAAACGGGAAGTCAAAGGTTACATCAGAAGCATCAACAATCCTGACGAAACAAGGGTCTGGCGAGCCGGTGCTCCGAGCTTTTTAAAAGAAGAAGGCTGCTTGGCTGCATACGATCAAGGCCAGTCGATCGACCAGTGGCTCGTAGACCCCAAAGATGAGCAGAGCAAGATCAAGTTTCTTCAAAAGCTAGCAAAGAAGCAGAACCAAGAGCCCAATAAAGAGCAACTTGGAGACATTAGCCTTGAAGCCTATGAAAAGGCTAAGGAAGCACTATTGCCAGTTCACAGCACGTGAGAGCTGCTGTCGCCCTGAATGAAGCCCGGCTCCTTGCGTGCGCTCAGTGGAATGGCCGTTCCTTGCAGTGCAGCGGTTACTCAGTCCTCGGAATGTCCAATGACCGGTAATGACGGAAGCAGTCATCGTTTCGAATGGCGGCAACCAGCCTTGAGCGAACGCTCGCCAATGGCAGCCAATCATCGACGGTACGCATCACGGATAGCTATAGCATTCAAGGAGAGCAACAAAATCTTCGGTCGTTGCCGCATCGTCCTTTTTGGGTCAAGACATGAGAAATATGAGCAGGTTTCGCTCTATCTTGTTTCAGGCGCGCTCTAGATCGGCATTCAGCTTGCGTCGGGTGTGTCTTCGGACTCATCTAACACCAAGGACAGCACGGGCTCTTCAAAGGCCCTGTCACCCCACCTAGTCAACACGTCGTGCAACGCCTCATGTAAGAGAGACGCTGGCAGATCGCGCACCCGCCCGTAACGAGTGGCCCACCCCTTCTCCACAGCTCTCTCACCATTGCCGCGAAGCAGGTTCAATATCCGGGCCTGTAGCTGTTTTTGTCCGGGGCGGTAGCGCGCTTGGTAATCCAGCGTTTCGCGCATGGACTTATGAGTAAGGTAGTAGCACTGAGCGATAGCCAGTTGCTCCAACTGCACACGAAAGATTTCACGTACAGCATCCCTGTCTGGGATGGGTAGGTCTCGCTCGGTCAAGAGGTGCTCCTGATAGGTCACCATCTCTTCTACCCCGAGATCACGAGCCAGGATTGCCGCGTGGCTGCGCCATGATTCCGGCCAATCGCGCAGGGCCAATTCACGAATTCTGCCGTGAAGCGCCAAGGTGCGGGGAGACACTCTCCAGATCACGCGATCAAGATACGCAATCAGTTGATCATCTTGAACCCACATTGTGCCCTTTGGGGTTGCGCTATGGACAGCGATCACCCCTTTACCCATCAAACCGAACATCACTTCGATGAACTTATGGGTTGGCTCGAATTTGCGTGTCGAATCCCGCAAGGCGGCTAGAGACCACTTGCTGTGGTTTAGGGGACTTGCACGGAATAATGCGATCAAGGCCGCAGCCTCAAGAAGCGTCAGCTCCTCTGGCTGCACTCGCGTGTGCTCCGGATCTGGGTAGCTATTAAGCCAACTCTCGAGGTCAGCCTGTGGCGTAAGGACAATCTCTTCCTCTGGCTCGTCGCTCGCCAGTGCCTGCTGGGCCACCTCAAGGGCTTTGCGGGCATCTTCGGACTCCTGCCGGCTCAAGGACAACTGGGCGATTTGTTCGATGACCGAAGCGCCACCATTTTCGATGGAGCTTTGTGCCCAGTAGCGCAAGAGATTTCGGCCAGTCGCTGCCGGAGTTCGTAAAAGCCAGCTAAGTGCCCCCTTGAACATTTCCTCTATGGGCTCGGAACCATAGTCATCGACGTAAAAATTGGACACTAGCTCATCGTCAGTCCCTCCCAACGTTTCATAGCTTTCGCTGACCTGTGCCAAGACCTCGCCAGCACGCAGGAAATCCACCGGCTCCGCGCAAAACGCATGGAATGCTGCACGCCAAGCCCAAAGAGGAGCATCCATCAAATCTGCCTCACGGACGACACAAAGTTCTTCTTCCGTTGCCTGCTCCGCCAGAACTGCATCGGCTGCAACCAGCAAACTCCAACGCGCTGCCAGTTGCTCATCAAGCATAGGCAAGACTCGTTGCCATGACTCGACAAACCTAAATCCAAAGTGATAGATGTGCAACCACCCAATCAAGCTTGACGAGCCTAGGGCTGGAGACCAATTACTCAACCCTCTGCCAGGAATGTCTTTGGCGCCCCATACATGCTCTAGCACTGCCCGCACCGCATCTCGGGCATTGACTTCGTTGTACGTCTCCAGGGCGATGTCCAGTAGAAACCGCGGAGCATTCAGCGGATCAGGTGCATCCCCACCACCTGAAGTTATGCCTGCATATGGAGAAATAATGTTGAGGGCATCTTCATATGCTTCAGCATCACCTGCGCGAGCACGATGCAACGCTATCATTGTGCGCATCTCATCCAGAGTGACAACGGCCCATTTGCTCAGTCGGTCTTTGCGCACTAGCGCTTCCAGCACTCCGACTGCACGCTCTGCGTCGCCCCAGCGCTCAAGCTTCATTGCATAGATGAAAGCTTCGCGAAACACCTCGGCATGAACTGCCGAGGGCAATACACGCATCAAATCATCGAGGATGGCAGGGGGAAAACAGTCAACTGTCCGTTGCTTGGCAGCATAAAGCCCCTGCGCCCATGCCCAGCTTGGATAGAGGCTTCGAGCGCGAACCACCAATGCGTCAACCTCTGCGCCGTAATTACAGTGAACATCGCATGCAGCTAAGAAAACTGTCGGAGGTGGAAGCTCAACAGCCAAAGCGCGATTGAGCAAGCTGAGCACAGTCTCGCGGCGTTGTTTGCGTTCAGTATCCTCTTTGGTCGAGAAAAACGTATCGATGTGCTTGCCCTTCGGCCCCGCGAGTACCCAGGCAAGAATGGCCATCCCCATCGGATGTGTGCCCACGTTGTCGATCGTCAACAACTTTTCGGCACTTGCGTCATCACCGACCATAGCAGCACTAAACCCGTGTTTAGCTCGCGCATCTGGCGACGTCCCGGACTCTTCGATATAAAGCCGCACTGCCTCCTTGTAATCCTTCTTTAACAACGCGTCATCAGCTAGGCTGCCAATAGAAGGTAGTAGACCGCCATTGAGTTGGCAATCAAGAATTTCGGTCAGGGTGAGTTCAGACATGAAACAAGGATAAGGCTGGATAACTGAGCGTCTCTCGACGGTCTGATTTCAGGAAGTGCTTGACAACAGCGCCAGAATAGCAACAAAAGCTGTGGCAAAGCAGTGAGGTCCGCTTCCAGCCGATTCGCTCAATGTCTCGCAAAGGGTGCTCGCCAGACAATGCTGCATGCGAGGGCTTCTTTGGAAGGCTAAAGATGGAGCTGTTCTATCCCAGCAACTGGCAATCAACAACGATTGAGCAGTTCATTGAAGCTGTCGATACTTACATTCGTTGGTACAACGAAAAACGTATCAAGGTATCTCTGGGACGTTTAAGTCCTGTGGAATACCGGCACAAACTTGGCCTAGCCGCATAAAACCAGTCCAAGTTTTTATCCGCACCTCCAGCCTGGATCTAGCACTAACGGTACCAGTAGCGCCGTCCGGTTCCCCAAAGAGTCTATAAGTGGTATGAGTCGGCCTCGCTCCATACCAATAAAAAGAAAATTCCGAAGATGGTGATTGCGTTCGTGATTGCTCTTCTGGTCACTACCGTCCTCACCTATCTCAGTTTGAGAAACGTGTCCAATATCGGTAAGGGTGAGGAGTCTTCCGAAGCTAGCGCGGGATCGAGTGCAAGTTCCGGCAATTCGGATGGCCCCAGCCCCCATGACTCCCGCTGAGTACGCCGCGTCTCAAGCCGCGCCTGGGCCGCTTGAGCAGGACCTCTTGAGCAAGGCCAATGAGCCGCTAAAAAAGGCCTGTGCTTCAGTATGCAGCTCCTGTCTAACCGGGAGAAGTCACTGCTGAGTGACGCCATCAAGGAGCACTATGGTTCTGCCAAAACTCCTTGCATAGTTGGCTCTTGCGCGTAGCTCCTACGTCTACCGTCGTGCTCGCACAGCGGTAGCAGCAAGAACATCGTGGAGCACTACAACCCTTGTGGATATAGCTTTTTTTCCAACTCATTGCGAGCGCGCTTCAGCGGCATCAAAAAGGTCTCTTTGAACTCGCTCATGCTGAGTCTCTCGGCCCTGACTGCAATGCTCATGGCAGCAATAGTGTTGCCTTGAGGGTCGCGCACCGGCGCTGCCATAGAGCGCACCCCCAGCTCCAGCTCTCCGTCGCTGCATGACCACCCTGATTGCCGACAAGTTTCAAGCAGACCTAGCAGCTCCTCCAAGTCAGTCACCGTCTGAGGGGTCAGAGCCACGCGCTCGATCATCTCCAACCTTGCACGCGCCTCATGTTGAGACAGTCCTGACAGCAGCGTCCGACCAATCGCAGAACAGTACACCGGCAACCTGGATCCTATTCCTAGACCCGTGCTCAAGCTGCGCCGAGCGGTCGAACGCCCAATGATGATGGCATCGTCCTCCAACAAAGTACCAAGCGAAGCGGATTCCCTGGTGCGCTCCGACAGTGCATCCAGTAAAGGCTGAGCCAACGCAGGCATAGGGCGCGATGACAGAAATGAATAGGCGATCAGCAGTGACTTGGGCTGCATCCAAAACAGCTTTCCGTCACTCTCTAAATAGCCGAGCTGTACCAGTGTGCTGAGCGAACGTCTGGCTGATGCTGGCGTGGACTGCGTGAGCCTGGCCACTTCCGACAGCGTGAGCCGGGTATGCCGACGGTCAAAGCAAGTCAGTACGCCCAATCCCTTGCGCAGCGATTCCACAAAGTTCTTGTCCTGCATAGCGATCAAATCAAGGTGTTTTCAACATTTTTGCGCATAGCGCAAAAACAGGTTTAACACAAAGTACGACATCCCCATACTGCAGTTCCCCACACAAGAAGGAGACAAGATGCGCAACGCATCCATTCGCAGACGCGAAGCATTGATCGGCATTGCCGCTGCGGTCGCTGCAACAGGTAGCCTGGCTCAGTCAAATCAACCTCTCAAGATCGTCGTGCCTTTCTCAGCCGGAGGTACCGCCGATGTACTGCCGCGCCTAGTAGCCGAAAAAATCCGCGCGGACTACGCAGGTGGCGTGATCATTGAAAACAAGCCCGGGGCTGGTGGAAACATCGGTGCCGATCTAGTGTTCCGGGCACCGCCGGACGGAATGACTGTGCTGGCCTCCCCTCCGGGGCCCATCGCCATCAACCACAACCTCTATCAGAAGCTCAGCTTTGACCCGACTCGCTGGGTACCGGTGACGATTTTGGCCACAGTGCCTAACGTCTTAGTCATCAACCCCAAGTTACCGATTAAGTCACTTGGCGAGTTCATTGCATACGCAAAAGCCAACCCCAAAAAAGTGACTGTGGCGACGCAAGGCGACGGCTCTACATCCCACCTGACTGCAGCCATGTTCATGCAGCTGACTGGTGTTGAGTTAACCGTCATTCCCTACAAGGGAACAGCCCCAGCACTGATCGACCTGATCGGCGGCAATGTGGATGTGTTTTTCGACAACATCAGCTCATCGGCAACTTACCACCAAGCCGGCAAGGTGCGCATTCTGGCCGTTGCCGACGAGCAGCGCTCTCAAATATTGCCCCAGGTCCCCACCTTCGCGGAGCAGCAGTGGCCAGCCATGCAAGCCGTGACGTTCTTTTCTGTCGTCGCGCCCCCAGGCACGAGCTCAGAAATCGCTCAGAAGCTTCAGAAGCAGATGGCTCTGGCTCTGTCATCGAACGACATCCGCAAGCACTTTCAGGAACAGGGCGCCGTGCCCTGCGGCTGGGATCCCACCAAGACTGCTCAGTTCATCCGTCAGGAAACCGAGAAGTGGAAGAAGGTGCTGAAGGCCGCCAACGTCAAGCTCTAACCCGGGAAATCAACATGCAAGAATCCATCGTCCAGTGGCATGGGGCCACCAATACGCGCGTGCCTTTCGGTATCTATACCGACACAGCCAATGCGGATCAGGAACAGCAACGTATCTATCGCGGCGAGGTCTGGAACTACCTGTGCCTGGAATCTGAAATCCCCGAGGCTGGTGATTTCCGCACCACCTTTGCCGGTGAAACACCGATAGTTGTCGTACGGGATGCCGACCAGGAAATCTACGCCTTCGAAAACCGCTGCGCGCATCGCGGCGCTCTCATCGCTCTGGAGAAATCAGGCCGCACGGATAGTTTCCAGTGCGTCTATCACGCCTGGAGCTACAACCGACAGGGAGATCTGACCGGCGTTGCCTTCGAGAAAGGTGTCAAGGGCCAGGGTGGCATGCCGGCCTCGTTCTGCAAAGAAGAGCATGGCCCGCGCAAGCTCCGCGTGGCTGTCTTTTGCGGTTTGGTCTTTGGAAGTTTTTCCGAGGACGTACCCAGCATTGAGGATTACCTTGGCCCTGAGATTTGCGAGCGCATAGAGCGCGTGCTGCACAAGCCCGTAGAAGTCATCGGTCGCTTCACGCAAAAGCTGCCTAACAACTGGAAGCTCTACTTCGAGAACGTGAAGGACAGCTATCACGCCAGCCTGCTGCATATGTTCTTCACCACCTTCGAGCTGAATCGACTCTCACAAAAAGGCGGCGTCATCGTCGACGAGTCGGGTGGCCACCATGTGAGCTATTCCATGATCGATCGTAGCGCCAAAGACGACTCGTACAAGGACCAGGCCATCCGCTCCGACAACGAGCGTTACCGGCTCAAAGATCCCAGCCTTCTAGAGGGCTTCGAGGAGTTCGAGGACGGCGTGACCCTGCAGATCCTTTCTGTGTTCCCTGGCTTTGTGCTGCAGCAGATTCAGAACAGCATCGCCGTGCGTCAGTTGTTGCCCAAGAGCATCTCCAGCTCGGAACTCAACTGGACCTATCTTGGCTATGCAGATGACAGTACAGAGCAGCGCAAGGTCAGACTCAAACAGGCCAACCTCATCGGCCCTGCAGGATTTATTTCCATGGAAGACGGAGCTGTCGGTGGATTCGTGCAGCGTGGCATCGCAGGCGCTGCCAACCTTGATGCGGTCATCGAGATGGGCGGAGACCACGAAGGCTCTAGCGAGGGCCGCGCCACAGAAACCTCGGTACGCGGCTTTTGGAAGGCCTACCGCAAGCATATGGGACAGGAGATGCAAGCATGATCAATGAAATTCAAATCGCGGCCTTCAATGCCGCTTACGCGAAGACCGTAGACAGTGACGCCATGGAGCAATGGCCAACCTTCTTCACGAAGGATTGCCACTATCGCGTCACCAATGTCGACAATCATGCTGAAGGGCTTGCTGCCGGCATTGTCTGGGCGGATTCACAGGACATGCTCACCGACCGAATTTCTGCGCTGCGCGAAGCCAATATCTACGAGCGCCATCGCTATCGCCATATTCTGGGACTGCCTTCGATCCAGTCAGGCGATGCAACACAGGCCAGTGCTTCCACGCCGTTCATGGTGCTGCGCATCATGCATACCGGGGAAACAGAGGTCTTTGCCAGCGGTGAGTACCTCGACAAATTCACCACGATCGATGGCAAGTTACGTCTGCAAGAACGCATCGCGGTTTGCGACAGCACGGTGACGGACACGCTGATGGCATTGCCGCTATGACAATAGTGCACCGTAGATTGGCTTTGGCCATCGGCGATCCCCACGGTATTGGCCCTGAAATCGCACTGAAAGCTCTTCGGCAGTTGTCTGCCAACGAAAGATCCCTGATCAAGGTCTATGGACCGTGGAGCGCTCTCGAGCAAGCCGCACGGGTTTGCGAAATGGAGCCCCTCCTTCAAGGCCTCATTCATGAGGAAGCCGGCTCGCTTGCACAACCAATCCAATGGGGAGAGATCACCCCGCAGGCTGGCCTATCAACGGTGCAATCCGCAACAGCGGCTATCCGAGCGTGCGAGAACGGCGAGGTCGATGCCGTCATTGCCTGTCCCCACCATGAAACGGCCATTCACCGCGCAGGCATAGCGTTCAGCGGCTACCCATCTTTGCTCGCCAATGTTCTTGGCATGAACGAAGACCAGGTATTCCTGATGCTGGTGGGTGCTGGCCTGCGCATAGTGCATGTCACTTTGCATGAAAGCGTGCGCAGCGCATTGGAGCGGCTCTCTCCTCAGTTGGTGGTCAACGCGGTGCAGGCTGCCGTGCAGACATGCACCTTACTCGGAGTGCCTAAACCACAAGTCGCTGTATTCGGGATCAACCCTCATGCATCTGAAGGACAGTTGTTCGGCCTGGAGGACTCCCAGATCACCGCTCCTGCCGTCGAGACACTGCGCAAGTGCGGCCTGGCGGTAGATGGTCCCATGGGAGCCGACATGGTTCTGGCACAGCGCAAGCACGACCTGTATGTGGCCATGCTGCATGACCAAGGGCACATCCCCATCAAGCTGCTGGCTCCTAACGGAGCCAGCGCCATCTCCATCGGCGGCAGGGTGGTGCTTTCCAGCGTGGGCCATGGCAGCGCCATGGACATTGCCGGCCGTGGCGTGGCCGACTCCACGGCCCTCCTGCGCACGATCGCCCTGCTCGGCGCCCAACCGGGCTGAGGACCCTCCATGAACCACCAGATCCATATCCACGACTCTGATATCGCGTTCCCCTGCGCGCCCGGGCAATCCGTGCTGGATGCCGCCCTGCAGGCCGGCATCGAACTACCTTATTCCTGCCGCAAAGGTAGCTGTGGCAACTGTGCGAGCGCCTTGCTCGACGGAAATATTACTTCCTTCAATGGCATGGCCGTGCGCAGCGAACTCTGCACCTCGGAGCAGGTACTGCTGTGCGGCTGCACCGCCGCCAGCGATATACGAATCCAGCCGAGCTCCTTTCGCCGTCTCGACCCGGAAGCCCGAAAACGTTTTACGGCCAAGGTGTACAGCAATACACTGGCGGCACCCGATGTCTCGCTGCTGCGCCTGCGCCTGCCTGTGGGCAAGCGCGCCAAATTTGAAGCCGGCCAATACCTGCTGATTCACCTCGACGACGGGGAAAGCCGCAGCTACTCTATGGCCAATCCACCCCATGAGAGCGATGGCATCACATTGCATGTCAGGCATGTACCGGGAGGTCGCTTCAGCACTATCGTCCAGCAGTTGAAGTCTGGTGACACATTGGAGATCGAACTGCCATTCGGCAGCATCGCACTGAAGCCTGACGACACCAGGCCCCTGATTTGCGTTGCAGGTGGCACGGGATTTGCGCCCATTAAATCCGTTCTTGATGACTTAGCCAAACGCAAGGTTCAGCGCGACATCACGCTGATATGGGGGGCTCGCAACCCCTCTGGCCTGTATCTCCCTAGTGCCATCGACAAGTGGCGCAAAACTTGGCCGCAGTTTCGCTACATTGCAGCCATCACCGACCTAGGCAATGTGCCTGCGGATGCTCACGCCGGTCGGGTAGATGACGCACTACGCACACACTTTGGCAACCTGCACGATCATGTGGTGCACTGCTGTGGCTCACCCTCCCTGGTTCAATCAGTGCGCACAGCAGCTTCCGATATGGGCCTGTTAGCACAGGACTTCCACGCGGATGTTTTTGCGACGAGCCCGACTGGTAGCCACTAGAAGTAGCTATCCATGCGATATCAACACGGCGGGCTTGAGGCGGGTATATGTTGATTTCCACCCAGAAGTGATCCACTAGCCCCCACCAACGATCCAACTAGCCAAGCATGCTGTGATATGCGCAGTGTTGCTCAACGTTTGCGGAGCAGCGAACGCACATCACCATTTATGTGAGATGGACGCCTAGACTCCGGCGTCGACTCACCCCACTCGGGCGGCTCCAGCATCAGTCGCGTGTATTCGGGCGGCAGCGCTGGTAGTAACCTAGGTTACCGAGGTGTAGAGAGAACCTGGGAGGAGGGCTCTCCGCCGTTTTTCGCCTAGAGTGTTGATTTCCTCCCAGAAGTGACCCACTGGAGGTGCGGATAAAAACTTGGACTGGTTTTATGCTGCTAGGCCAAGCTTGTGCCGGTAGCCACGGCCGGGGTTGAGGGTCACTCGCCTCGAACTGGATTTATGTAACAACGCCGAGCGCGAGGACATCTCCCCCACCCATTGCATAGCGTGCATGCAGAAACTGCTGTGTATCCTTGCTTGAGGAGTACAGATCTTTCGACGTCCCCCCGTTTTCAGTAGCACAAGGCTTTGGAGTCCGAGGTTAATTTAACTGCTTTTGCATCAGCCTCTGGGCATAGGCTGTGGGCGTGAGTCCACCAAGCGATCTCTTGGGCCGCTCTTCGTTGTATTCCCGGCGCCAAGCTTCCACGATTACCCGGGCATGTGCCAGACTGGTGAACCAATGTTCGTTCAAGCATTCATCCCTAAAGCGCCCGTTGAATGATTCGATGTGGGCGTTCTGGTTGGGCTTGCCCAGTTCGATCAGAAACAGCTGAACGCCCCTGGCGTGGGCCCAGTTCAGCATGGCTCGACCGCAGAACTCCTTGCCGTTGTCAGTTCGGATCGCCTTGGGTAGCCCCCTTGTCCTGGCGAGTTGCTCCAGGATGCGCACCAGTTGGTTGCCACCCAGGGCCCGCTCCGGCACGATGGCCACAGCCTCATGGGTTGCGTCATCCACTACCGTGAGGTTTTTGATGCTGCGTCCTTCCGCTGTGCGGTCAAAGACAAAGTCCATGGACCACACCTGGTTGGCAACTGTCGGGCGTACCAAAGGGTGGCGCTCCGATATCGGGATCTTCTTGCGCCTGCGCTTTTTGATCTGAAGACCGGCTTGGGCATACAGACGATCCACCCGCTTGTGATTCACGATCTCTCCGGCTTGGCGCAGCTTCAGATAGATCATGCCGGCCCCGTAGCGACGATGACGCTGTGCCAGAGCGATGATCTTCTCCTTCAAGGCACAGTTGTGGTCGCAGGCTGGTTTGTAGCGCAGGGCACTGGCGCTCATGCCGATGACACGCAGCGAACGACGCTCGCTCAGTCCACGGCTGACCATGTGACGCACCAACTCGCGCCGTGCGGGTGCGCTCACCACTTTTTTCTCAAGGCTTCTTTCGTCACCTCGTTCTCAAGCAGGGCTTCGGCCAGCAGCCGTTTGAGCCGTCCGTTTTCGGCTTCCAGCTCCTTCAGACGTTTGGCATCGGACACGCTCATACCGCCAAACTTGCTGCGCCAGAGGTAATAGCTGGCCTCGGAGAAGCCGTGCCGCCGGCACAGCTCGGCCACCGGTAAGCCCGATTCGGCTTCCCGCAGGAAGCCAATGATCTGTTCTTCCGTAAATCTCTTCTTCACGTCCAATCTCCTGTTGCATGGGATTGGACTCCAAGCTCACCTGCTACTCAATTCCGGGGAGACGTCGCTTTGATCAACTGCAGTAGCTCAGTTTTTTCTATGCCAACGAGCTGAGCCTTTAGGTCACTCCAGCTCGTTTTTTTCTTTGTCGTCATTTCTTTTTGAAGAAGGTTACTTAGAGTTCTTCAACAAGATCGCTTTGCTGTAAGCCGTAAAGTCGCCTAAATGCTTGGTGATCACGGCCTCCACAATCGGTAGCTGCAGCGCTTGGTAGTCATGCACAGCGATATTGCGAAAGCCCACCATTTTTTGCATGCGTGTGGCTAAGTCGCTCTCAATCCAACCCGCTTGAGCCAGCAAGGTGAATACGTCACGCGAGCTCTGTGGGATGCCAAGCCTTTCGCGGCGAATCAAGTGCTGCCCCATGTCCAGCGCGGCTTCACACGCCCGCTGAACGTTCAAGATGGCGGCATCCTGGCGTGTGTGGTCCGACGCAAACGTGGTTGGTGATTTCTCGTACTCTTCTTTGGCACGTATCACGCAGCGCTCAATGGCCGCAGCCTTGTTAATCAGTACGTCATCGACCATAGACTGTTCCTGTTGTTTGAATGTCTTTCAACAAATCTGCGCGCGCCTCATCCAACGCAGTTTTTTGACTAAGGATGAAGCTTTCATAGAGTGCTGCTTGGCTGTCTTTTGACCATAAACGCGTACCGGTGGTGATGATGCGGTATTGCATGACCGTGGATGCTGCTCTTAGGTCTAACAAGTCAACATCACACTTCACCAAGTTAGCCAAAGTGCTAGATAACTCCCACAGTGCCTCTGCCGGTAGACCCTCATCCATCAAGAGCGCAATATCTAAATCACTATCTGCCGTTGCATGACCTGTGACCTGACTGCCAAAAACATACACAGCAGACAAGCTAGAAATTGCTTCTTGAAGATGATCGACGATGCCTTGATAGTTCATGAGGGATTTTGATTTATACGCATTGGTCTTGATTTTTTCACCGAATACACCGTACTTGCTCGCGTTAACCCCTTGAGGCATCAGCTCTTGGCCGCAAGAAGCTTGAGAGCGTACGTTGAGGGACCTTCTTGAGATCGTCTTCCGTTGAAGCCACGCCCACTACAAATGTTGCCCAAGCATTCATCAACTCACGGCGCTGCTCCAACAAGTCAGTACGGTGGTAAGCCGCTTCAACCTTGTCTTTGATCGTGTGCGCTAACGAACGCTCAGCCAGATCTCTAGAGTAACCGTGCTCACTGCACCAGTCACGGAAGCTCGAACGAAAGCCATGGGCAGTTGCCACGCGCCCAGGCACATCGCTTTCAACATTCAACCTGCGCAACAGCGAGGTGATAGCCATATCTGAAAGCTCTCCCCGCACTCTTACCGAAGGGAAAACCAAGCTTTCATGTTGACCCCGTTGCTGCTGAAGAATTTCCATAGTTCTTGGAGACAGCGGCACACGATGGGTCAGCTTGGCCTTCATACGCTCAGCTGGCACGGTCCAAACTGCATTTTTCCAGTCTACCTCGGACCACGTCATGCCCCGTGCTTCGCCTGAACGGCAGGCCGTCAAAATTACAAACTCAAGCAACTGCCGGGTTACATCGACACGCCCTTTTGTACGTAAGTTCTTCTGTACGAAAGCAGGGATCAGCCCCCAAGGCATTGCTGGGTGATGCTGCGTACGTACAGCTTTTCCTGGCTGCTGTGGCAGAAGATGGGTAACTACGTCCACAGGGTTCGATTGACAGTGCCCATGCGCCCACCCCCAAGCCATCACCGTATGGATTCTTTGCTTGACGCGACTCGCCGTCTCCGCCTTTTCAAGCCAAATGGGCTTGAGCGCATCCGCCACATCTGCAGGCTGAATCTCAGCCAGTAGCTTTGCACCCAACTTGGGAAAAACGTATTCAGTCAGGGTATTGATCCATTGCTGCCCATGCTTTGGATTTTTCCAGCCTGGTAGCAAGTCTTTGTGCAAGATCTCGGCGGCTTCTTGAAATGTTGGAGCCTTTACAGCTTCTTCTTCCAACGCTTTCTCAGCTAGAGGATCTTTCCCCTCTGCCAGCGTCACCCTCATGGCAGTAGCGCGCTTCGCGACCTCTGCGATACCAATTTCTGGATACGAGCCCAAGCCTGCATTTCTACGCTTGCCGTTCACCGGGCTAACGTAGCGCAGCACCCATTTACCCCTGCCTTTGGTTTTAGTTGGATGCAGTGCCAATCCCGTCACTCCGCCGTGTGGAATTGCTGCACTATCAGGTTTGATGTTTCGAGCTTTTGCGTCTGTGATGACAGCCATTTGAGACCTCTATCGGTATGCCATTCAGTATGCCATCGGTATGCCATCTGGTATGCCATTTCGCATTAGATAGAGTTGGACAACTTAAGTCAAAACAAAACAAATATCTTTTACTATCAATGACTTAGAAATGAAAAATAAGAAGAAAAAAGATCTAGTTGGACGGATATTTGGCGGACACAGCCTCCGCCAGGACATCGACGCACACAGCGTCTAATCGCTTCAAAACCCGCTTCTCTCATAGGGAAGCGGGTTTTCTCTTTGTCGCAAGTAATCGCACCACGCCTCAGGACAACCCAGCTTTTGTTGGTACTTTCGTTGGTAGCTCAACCAGAGCCAAAATCAGGTACCAACAATCAGGACTCGCGGGGCCACATGGCACTGACCGATACGTTCATCAAGAACACCAAGCACAGCGGCAAAGCAGCTGGCGACAAGCACAGTGATGGTGACCTGCACGTCAAAGCGATCGGGCAAGTATTGGCGGTTGGCCTATCGCCTCGAGGGCAAGCAAAAGACACTGGCGCTCGGCGTGTATCCCGCCATCACCCTCGCCCAAGCCCGCCGTGGCCATGACGATGCCCGCGCCCTGCTGGCGCAAGGCATAGACCCCAGCCAGAACAAGCAGCGCCTCAAGGAAGACAAAGCGGTGGCAGCACTCAACACCGTGGAAGCGATGTACCGCGCTTATCTGGCGAACAAGCAGCCCGGCTGGTCAACGACACACTACGACCGCGAAGCCCGAAGCCTGGAGAAAGACCTGTACCCCTTTCTTGGGCAGCGTGTGATCGGAGAAGTCGAGCCGACTGAATGGCTGAAAGCATGTGAGCGCGTACGAGACCGCGACGCAGTGGAAAGCGCACATCGGCTGCTCACCACGGCATCAGGAGTCTGGCAATACGCAATCGCCAGAGGCTGCGCCACACGGGACATTGCCCAGGACATCAAGAAAGCCCTCAAACCGCGCCAGAGGGGCATTTCCCAGCCATCACCGATCCAGGCAAGCTGGGCGAACTGCTTGATGCGACTCATCGTATCCAGAACACCAGCAATTTCAGCCACCGCGCCTGCCAAGTTAAAGCGAATGCAATGCTCAACGCGGCACCAGCCAAGGTCATGAACCACACCAGCACAGCCATTGAGGCGTGATCGGCCTGTAAGCACAGCATTAGCGATGTAAACAGACTGAAGCCACCAAGCCCGCGCAGCGATAGGACTGTTCTGCGTGATGCGGAGACAGGTCCACATGCCTGCTCCCAGTGCACATCCATCGCCAAGGCCAGCCAGCACAGACCAACGAGGTTGGTCAAGACAGCCAGTAAGAGCATGAGAGATTCAGGCACGGGCACGCCCCCCTGCGGTCGACACGCTTGTCTGGTGGGCTGCTGTCATGGTGGTTGCTACCGCACGACGACCGAGCTTGCGTGCGACCGTCATCGCGATCGCTGAGCTTGCAAGCATGAACAGATCGGTGCCTGCCACCGGCCAATAGCCTTCGCTGACTGTGCGCAGTAGATGGTGCCCTGTCGTGACCCAGTTCAACAGTACGGCAGTCACCGCCAAGAAAGCTACTCCCCAACACTGTTCAATCCAGGCCGGGGCCATCCGGGCCTCGGCTACTGAGGCAGTCCGCAAGATGCCGTGCACGAAGGCCAGCATCCAGACTACCCAGAAGATGTACTGCTCCATATCGCCTTTGCCAGGCCAGCCCGAGGGCATCGTGCCGGGCAGCAGGCGATTGCTGATCAGCATGGCTAGCGTAGCGATGAGCATGCCGGTCACCGTGGACACGGCGAAAGCGTCCACCCAGCGGGCGCCACTCTGACCTTGCTTGGCATGCTGACGCTTGCGTTTTTCCACGAAAAAAACGAAACCGGTAGCGATGCACACACATCCCAGGAGGCCACCGAGCACGTACAACCAGCGCAGCAACCAATGGCGAA
Organism: Comamonas testosteroni TK102; assembly: GCF_000739375.1. Taxonomy (NCBI): domain Bacteria; kingdom Pseudomonadati; phylum Pseudomonadota; class Betaproteobacteria; order Burkholderiales; family Comamonadaceae; genus Comamonas; species Comamonas testosteroni. Next base: position 4,790,568 of record NZ_CP006704.1, read on the forward strand.
AGTGCTGCAGGTGCAGTCCGGTAAGGAAGGTGTTGATACTCGCCACAGACGTAAGCGGAGGGTCTTCGCGCAGCACCTCGCCTGTCGAGGCCTTGAAATGAATACCTTCTCCAGTGAGCGCAATGCGGTCGGTGCCGGCGCGATACACGCTCACGTAGCTGTTGGCGTCGCCCACGTGTCGCACACCTAGGAAGCCTACGTCGCCCGCCATGCCCTTGGCCGCCCATCGGCGCTGCGCTTCCACCACCATCGCATCGACAGAGGCCAGTTGTGCGTACTCACCGGCACGGTCATGTGGCAGGCCGGTCTCCAGCGCTTCCTGCTTCTCGTGCAGCTCGTGTAGAGGCTCGAGTTGGGTGTGGGTGACAGGGAAGTAGATACCGCCGAAGATCACTAGCCCCGAGAAGGCGAAGATGAAGTGAAACGGCAGCGCGATCACGCCCGTGAGGTTGTGCAAATCCAGCGCGCTGCGCTGGATGTGCTTCTTCGGGCGGAAGGTGAAGAATTCGCGAAAGATCTTGCGGTGCATAACCACCCCGCTGACCAATGCCACGAGCATGATCAGCGCGGCGAATCCCACGATCCAAGTCCCCAGATTCAACCAGTGAAGGTTGAGGCTGTAGTGAAGGGGGTAAAAGAAGCGGCTTCCGATCTTCAGGTGATCGTCGGGCAAGGACTCTCCTGTACGGGGATCGATGGTTCGTGCTCCAAAGACTGCATCTTCCGGGTTCTTGGCGTTTGGCAATGGATAACTGGAAAACAGGGTCAGCACGGGGTCGCGGTGTGTGGTGTAGGCCCCCCAGTTTTTCACGACCGGAAAGTCCTGTGCCATGGGGCCGTTCACCCGGCTACGCGCCCGCTCGATACTTGCTGCGCTGGGTTTCATGTCTTGAAAAACGGGCAGCAACACCTTGTCAAAAGAAGGCATCGGCTGCGGCGCAAAGCGCGACTCGGGTATCGCCCAGCGGTCGATTTCACGGTCAAAGACCGACAGTGAGCCGAAGAAAAAGACGACTATCAGCACAAAACCCAGCACGAGGCCGAACCAGGTGTGCAGCCAAGCCATGGAGAGGCGGAAATTCTGGAACACGGAAAAGGACTCCTTGCACGAGTAATCGCAATCAGAGCAACGCGCGCTGGACCAGCCAGGCCGTGCCAGTCATGAGCGCACCACCGCCGGCCAGCAATAGCCAAACGCGCGCCACACTGCGCGCTGCGAAGGCCCACAGAAATATGACCAAGAAGATGATGAAGCCGAGGATGTAGCTCAGTGTCTCGGCGTCGTCGAGGTCCACATCGGCTGCAAATAGCAGACTGATCGTCAAGGCCATGAAACCCCAGGTGAAGGAATATCCGCCGAGCATTCCGGCACCAATGCGCATGACAATACCTGCTGACTGTCTGAGGCGAAGCTGATGAAGTTTGGAGTTCTCCTGCACTGGAGCGGAAACTCTATTTGGGCGAAGTAGATCCTTCATCGCATTGGCATCCGGGCTCGACTCTGCAGGGGTACCCTGCAAAGTGCCTTGCCTTTTAGCGGTCTGATCAATAGTCATACCGAAGCGTCACAGCAAAACTACGCGGTGTGCCCACAAACAGGCCGCCAAAATTGTTATTGCTTGGGATGGTCTGGTAGTAGTGCTTGTCGAGTGCATTGCGCACATTGAACTGAACACTGAGATGGCGGTCATAGCGATAGTTTGCGTTCAGGTTCAGCAGCGCGAATCCGCCTTGATAGATCGAGTACGTCGCGCCGTCGAAGCGCATGCTGCTTTGCAGCTGGACATTTCCGCCTACGCGCCACTGGCCACCGGGGAGTTTGTAGTCCGTTGAGATCTTCACGACTTTTCTTGGAATCGTGGTGTTGTAGTCCTTGCCCTGATTGGGACCAGCAACGTATTCGGGATCGCTGAAGGTAAAGCCAGCCGCCACGTTCCAGTTTGGCGTAGGCGAGCCCGACACTTCGATGTCGATGCCCCGATTACGAACCTTGGCGCCTTCGGTGTAGCAGCGACTATTGCCAGCCAGGCCACAAGTCGATGCGGCACTCGTCGCCACAGGTAGATTGAGCTGATCGGTCTGAAAAATGGCCAGTGCAGTGTTGAGTTGTCCGTCAAAGAACTCGCTCTTGATGCCGGCCTCGTAGTTCTTACCCTTTACGGGTTCCAGTAGACCGCTTTGGCTGTAGTACTGCTGCAGCGAATAGATGTCGGTGTAGCTGGCATAGACGGAATGCTGTCGGTTCAGTTTGTAGACGATGCCAGCGTAAGGAATGATCTGGCGCCCCGAGTCATAGCTTGCGTTGGTGTAGGGGCTATTTGAAGCGTAGTCAGACCAGCTGATCCGGCTGCCAAGGATTACGCTGAGGTCGTCCGTTGCATGAAGCCGGGTGGCTGCAACGATCCCTTTCTCTCGACGAACCAATGCGTAGTTAGTACCGGCAACGTTAAGTTGCGGCACTGGGAGAGACCAGAAATCGAAATTGGTGATGTTCACCGATGGCGTGTTAGTTGCCGTATGTATGCCGTAAGTGAAGTCGTCCCGCCTGCTGCTGGCTCCTAGCATCAATTCATGTTGGCGTCCGAACAGAGTGAAGGGACCACTGGCCTTCAAATTGAAAGCCAGTTGGTCGTCCTTGTATTCAGCCGCTGAGATGGGAAGCCTGTAGGTGTCGCCGCTGACGCGTGCTGGATAGGGGCTAAGGAAACTGGTGTCCGAGCGCACCGCATTGATGGCACCGGTTAGAGTCCAGTTGTTGTCGAAGCGGTGCGTGATATCGCCGAACACTGTGTAGTTGTCACGGTTTAGGTGGGCCCATGGCCCAGCTAGCGAAGTGGAACGTGGCAGATCGTAGAAAGTGCCGTCGGCCTTGGTGTTCAGTCCACCCCAGTCGTACCCCCTATGATTGTCCTTTTGCACGGAGGCGCCAAACGTCAGCAGGGTTGAAGGACTCAGGTCAGCCTCGCCGACGGCGTAGAGCAGCTTGTTGTCCGTGCCCGCACCGGTCTTGAAACTGTTGGCATCGTTAGCAAAGACTACCGTCCGCCCGCGCAGGGTCCCCGCGGCATTGAGTGGGCCGGACACATCTAGCTGCGCACGATAGTCAGCCCAAGAGCCTGCGCCCAGTTCCGCGCTCATTTGAAATTCACGTGTGGGACGCTTGCGGACCATGTTAATGATGGCCGAAGGGTTGCCCGAGCCTTGTAGCAGGCCATTGGCGCCGCGCACGATCTCGATCCGGTCATAGATCGCCATGTTGTTGAGTGACATGGCATCGCCCGAGTAACTCTCGGCAACGCTGGTGGATACGCCATCGACTTGGAGATCAGTGATCGGGAATCCACGCGAATAGAAAGTCGAGCGTTCAGTGCCGAGCTTGCTGTAAGTAAGGCCAGTGGCGACATCAGCAACATCGTCGAGCGAATGCATGTTCCGGTCTTGCATCTGCTGGTGTGTTACGACGCTGACCGATTGCGGCGTCTCCCGAAGTGTCATAGGCAAACCGGTTGCTGTGGTGCTGGGGCCGATAGCTCGATAGGTGCCCGTTCCCTCTGTGGTGCCAGGGCGCTCGGCTTGGGCTGTGACAGTCACCGAGCCTAGTGTTGGTGCTTCTCCTGTGGATTGGGCGATTTTGATAACAACGGCATTGCCTTCCTGAATGGCAACCAAGCCGCTGCCTGCCAGCAAACGATCTACTGCCTGGCGAGGCGTTAAGGTGCCGGAAATAGCAGGCGCAGACTTGCCGGCCACTAGCGCGGGTTGCACGATCATCTGTACGCGGCTTCGAAGCGCCCAGTCGCTGAGTGCCTGAGCCAAAGGCTTCTCAACGATACTGAACTCGAGGGGCGTGGTCAGAACTCCAGTGCCCGTGCTTTGCGCGTAAAGGGGGGTATTGGCGAAAGCCAAAGCAACGGCCAGGGCCAGAGGAGCCGCTCGCAGCGGAAGAATGTACATATTGTCCTCAAATGCAAAAACGAATGGTTCTTACTCTTGAAGACGTGCAACCTTCCAGATACCCTAGGTCGACCTCAAAAAATTTGCCCGCAGAAGGCTTGTCTGGAGGCTGATGCTACCGCGCCAGGACTACCTCGGTCACACCGCTTCCCGTCTCTTTGAGTCGCACCGGTAGCGACACCGGCAATACGCGCCGGAGGGTGGCCGTATCCCGTGGGTCGAAGACGCCTGTGATCGGCAGTGCGGCAACAGCCGGGTCGCGGATTACGAGCGGCAGATCGACATAGCGACTCATTTCGGCGAACGCTCGGTCCAGCCGTAAGTTGTCGAAACTGACGCGGTTGCCGCGCCACAATGCAATGCCTGCGTTGGATACAGCAGATACGGCAGACAACACTCCGGCCGCATCACTGGAGACTTGCTGCCCCGCCGACAAGTTAATTGCATCCCCGACATCGCTGCTTGCAGCCGCCTTCTCGGCATCTCCCGCCATGCGCATCACCCTGACCTTGCCTTCTTCGACTGCAACATGCACCCCCATGTTCGCTGGCATACCGGGAGTGTGTCGTACGGAAAATCGCGTTCCAACGACGGTGACGCATATTGGACCGGCAAACACGTGGAAGGGCCAATCGGCGTCGCTTTGAACGGCAAAAACTGCCTGACCATCAATCAGCCTCACCTCGCGACGTTGCCTGTAGTAGGTGACCTCCAAGCGTGTCGAGGTATCGAGTCGCAGGCGGGATCCATCTGGCAGTGGCACTTCAACCTGTTGGCCACGCTGAGTGCTGAATGCCTGCGTGAATACAGGTTGGGCTTGCCAATGGTTCCAAGCAAGAAGGCTCGTTCCTCCAGTGACAGCTGCTATGGCAGCCAGGGCGAAAGCCGACTTCAACACTTGTCTGCGGGACGGAGTGGTTGGAGCCTCTTGTTGCGAAGGCGATGGCCCTCTGGCGCCCGCCCTCGCGGCCCCGGAGGCGCTGGCCGCATCCATGGCCTGCTCATAGGCCAAATTGCGCTGCAGCATGCTCCTCATTGACTGAGGAATTTCGTCGAAGGATTGCCACTCACCTTGCCAGTGGCTGAAGGCGTCACTGTTCGCTTTATCAGCTGCAAGCCAATTCTGGAACATTTGCTCATCGTTGGCGCCGAACCCTTCGCCCTGGCGCCGGACGAACCAGTCCAGCGCTTCTTCGCGGATGCGCGAAGCGTCGCCGGTCTGGAGAGGAGGTTTTCTCATCGGGTGGTTCGTTCTTATATCTAGGTAGACGTACAGAGCGCCGGATACCCCAAGTTGAGGAGCAACAGATCCTTCAATTCAATCATGGCGGGATCGATTTAGTTTTCTACGCGGAGCGGATGGCATACCGCTTTCACCGGCTGACTGGGCTCGGCAACGCTCGCAGGCGTCTAGTGCATGCTTGATGTGTTGCTCCACCGCCTTGACAGAAATGCCCATGCGTTCCGCGACCATCGCGTAGGTCAGACCTTCGAAGCGGTTCAGCATGAACGCTTCGCGGCATCGCAGCGGCAGGTTATCGATGACGGTGACCAGCGCCGATACCCCCTGTTGCGACGACATCGCGGTTTCCGGCTCCCAGTTTCGAGAGCCGTGCGCCTCGTCGGGTCCAGCCTGCGTGGACGGTATTTCCACGCTGGCGCGGACGTCGCCGTGGCGCTGGTGGTCGATGACAAGATTGCGGGCAGTTTGGTAGAGCAGTGCGCGCGGATCACCAATGCACGATCCCGAAGCCTGAGCTGCATATACACGCGCATAACTCTCCTGCGTCAAATCGGCCGCAACAGCGCGGTCGGTCACTTTTCGGGAAAGAAAACTCAGCAATTCGCGGTAATAGCGCTCGAACACAGCCCGCCACGATCCTGTAAAGGTTGGTCGAAGTCCTTGGAGTGGTTGGCTTCGACGCAGCGTGGCTGACCTGAGACTCACATTAAGTGAGCATTAATCATACTAGATGGGAAACACCTTTTGTGCCGGCAGAGGAAGGGACGGATTGAGAGATTGAGAGATCGCGCCTTGGTGCTCGAAGTGACTGCTTTGCGGCAAGTAGCAGCAGTGTCTCGAACAAACATGAACGATGGCAATCGGTGCATGGCGGTCCTTCGAGGACCAATGCTGGTAGAGACCACTGGCAGGTTTTGAGTGGGGCCGTCAAATGCAACCCGAAGGTTGCGGGAGCCGTTTTAAGCAGCTCATGAACAAATAATGCCGCCCTGATAATCCACTTTGCGAGAGCTTCGAGTGCATCCCAAGCAGCCGGAAGGCTGCTTCAGATTACAGCGTCAATTGGGAACAGGTGATCCGCTGCAGCCCAAGTCGAACCTGCTCCATGACTGCTGGATCCGCTAGGCCTCTCTCAGGATGAGTTTTTACAAGCTTGTCACGACACCATGCAGGCCACTGCAAATAGTCATCGTCAATAGCAAGCCAAGCGGATGGTCAGCGACGAAACACATCTTCCCAGACCTGCATATCTCGGTAAGCTGATTCGAATTCGGCCCGATTCATCTGACTGTGAAAGGTTGCCCCGATGACTCTGGTGCGCAGTTCAAAAGGCAGGCGGCGCGCGGCACCATGACAGCCGTACTTCACGACCCAGGAAGTAGGCAGGACGATGCGGGCTGCAGAATGTGGTTCCAAGAGCTCGACCAGCAAAGAAGCATGTCCGAATAACCTGTCACTGGAAGATGCGTCTAGGTATGGCCCTTTTGACGCTGGCCAAAGCACATTATGCTGATGTAAAACACCGGCCCGCAACCAGACAAGCCTAGAGACTCTGACCTATTGATGTGCATGTTTGTCATGGCCGATCTTCTTCGGGAAAGTGCAGTTTTTTTAGTACCTGTTTGACATAAAGTATTACTCGACAGACTTTGGTGGCTTCTACGGCGATCCCCGCAATGTAGTGGTTAGCCTGAAGTATCGGTTCTGACCGAACGAACAAACCAAGGAGTCGACGATCGCGGAGATCACTGTACTCAACGGTTTCCGGGTTCATTCTTATTGTTGGATGACGTTGTCATCGCTGGCAACCGAATTCTTCGCTCCACAGCGACACAAAACATAGCAACCATCAATGCATCCACAGTGATTGAGTGTGTGAGCTTTTAGGTCGCACTCTGGCTACTTATTCTTCGGCAGTTGAGGCTACTGCCGGCCGCTCACCTCACTCCTTCGTTGGGCAACCTCCAGGCTAGTTTTGGCGCCGAGGCTCCCCCTTAAGTCCCCCCCCCTCTACGATACTTGCTGGCAGCTATCTTTCGGGGGGCTTCGGCTGCAGTCGGCGGCTATGCCATGTCCGGAGCTTGCGCCATGCTGCTCCAGCCGATCTGGCCCGACCTCATTTTCAGTCCATCATGCGGGCCAAAATGGTTGGCTTAGCCGTTCAAGCATCCATAGCGCTTCGGGTGACGAGTCCAAGATTGATGCCGCATCCCCGCCCCAAATACGGCACAAATGCCGGTCAATAGAATTGCAACTTACAATAAGAATTATTCGCATCATCAATGACTTGTGAACCATTCTCAATAAAAGTGAGGAGTGGCTTTGCAAGGTTTCTGAGTGGCCGCACAACCATGAAAGCATGCACCCGGAAAATGGACACTCTCTCCAGTCCCCGTATGGCTATCGCGCTACGAATCACCACCGCCATTTTTGCGGGCTACGGTTTCACCTGGGGCTTCATCGCAGCGGCAACCGCCGGGCTGTTTGCACTAGGCATGGCCTTTCATGATGCCGAGCACCTGAGCGCCATTTTCGGGCTTGTGATTTATCTTTGCGTATTTCTGTGGTCCTTCGCAGCCCGCAGCCTCGGACGTGTGTGGGCCGTGCTGTTGGGCGGTGGTGCTGCGATGGCGATTGCCGCTTCGCTGATTCAGCGCCACCTGATCTAAGGAAGGAGACGACACCCATGTTCCAGAATTTCCGTCTCTCCATGGCATGGCTGCATACCTGGTTCGGGCTCGCGCTTGGCTTTGTGCTGATGGCCTCCTTCTTCTTTGGATCGCTGTCGGTGTTTGACCGCGAGATTGATCGCTGGGCGATTCCTTCATCGCGCTTTGAACCACAGCCCATGCCCTCATTTGAGAAGGTGCTGCGCCCGGCTTTCGAGCAGATGCAACCCAGCAAGGCAAGTCTTGATTTCATGCGGGATCGTGTCAACGGCCCCATGCCGGAGCGCTTTGACACAGTCAAAAGCTGGGCTGCATACACCACGCACCGCGACCCGGTACTCAGTCTTTTTTCAGGCTACGAAGTGTCCAACGCCAAAGATCCGGAAGAAGGCGTCTGGGGCAACCGCACCATAGATCCGCGCAGCGGAACTGCGCTGTCAGACGACCAGCTCAAAATCGGCAGCCGCTTTTTCTATCCATTGCACTACAGCCTGAACCTGCAATGGAAAAGTGTCGGCTATTGGATCGTCGGATTTGCCGCGCTGGCGATGCTTGCTGCATTGGTCAGCGGCGTTGTCATGCATCGCAAGATCTTCCGCGAGTTCTTTACCTTTCGGCCGAAAAAGTCGACGCAACGCAGCACACTTGATCTGCACAACATGACCGGCGTTCTCGCGCTCCCATTTCACTTCTTCTTCGCATTCACAGGCCTGGTGATTTTTGCTGGCATCTACTTTCCCGTCACGCATACGCAACTTGAACCACTGCACGAATTGCACGAAAAAATCGAGGCACGGGAGATTGGCCTGCCACATGATCGAGCAGGCATTGCAGCTTCGCTGGCATCGGTCGATGACATGATGAACGAAGCGCGCCGCCGCTGGGCCGACAAAGGCATGGCAGGTGAAGTGGGCCTGCTCTCACTCAACCACGTTGGCGATGCCAATGGCTACGTCAGCGTCTTCCGCGCAGGTACCGATCGCATCGCTCTGGTGGGCGACGGCATCCACTTCAAGGCCAGCACCGGGGAGGTGCTGCGCGAAGATCCGCCTCGCACCGTAGTGGACAGCATCAACACGTTTTTGACAGGTCTGCACCTGCAGCACTTCCGCCACTGGCTGCTGCGCTGGATGTATGTGCTTGGCGGGCTGATGGGCTGTGTGTGCATCGCCACAGGCTTTATTTTCTTTGTGGAGAAGCGCAAGAAGCAGCATGCCAGGACGGGACATCAGGGGGCCCGTGTTGTAGATGCGCTGGCTGTCACCACGGTCACCGGTATGGTGATTGCAACCCTCGTCATCTTGATCGCCAACCGCTTGCTGCCGCAAATACTACCTGCAAGCTGGCCCGCTCGCGGCGATCTGGAGCAGTACCTCTTCTGGGCAGGATGGGGCCTGGCAATGGCTCACGCGTTTATGCGCAGTGCACCCGTTGCTGAGGGACTGATGAATCCCGCGTGGCGCGAGCAATGCAGGGCGATTGCGGCTCTCGCCGTACTGGCCGTGCTGCTGAACTGGTTCACAACGGGTGATCACCTCCTCAAAACCGTTTGGAACGACACTTACTGGCCCGTTGCAGGCGTGGATCTATTCCTGCTCTCGGGGGCCTGGCTGGCGTGGGTATCAGCGCGCAAGCTGAACCAGCGCACCGCAGCGACACGTTCCGCCCCCCACATCAAGACCAGCCATGCGTGAAGCCATTTTTCTCGGGGCAGCGCTGATCACCGGCTTGATCGGCATGGGCTGGCTTTCACTGGCCATGGACACGCATTGGCAGCAGGTGCGAAGCGAACCGATCTCGCCTCCAACCACCGTACGTCTGCGCATTCTCGGAGCGCTGCTGCTCACATCCAGTCTGGGCTTTTGCCTTGCAGCTGATCACGCGTCGATGGCCATGCTGGTTTGGGTGATGGGGCTGGCCGCCTCAGCGCTCGCCATCGCGTTCACGCTCACATGGCGACCCATGTGGCTGAAAGTCTTGACGCGGCCAATTCAGCCCTGACTGCGCCCTTAATGATATTGAATATCATTTGCATCGTATACTCGCCCCCGACGTGGCGGCCGGTCGGAAAGGCCAGAATACGCTACGAAGACGCCGACATCCATCCCTGATCTTCCTGTGCTCGCACACTATTACCGAGAGTTGTTGAGGTTTCTGCAGGGAGCTGTCAGAGATCGCGATACGGCCGCAGACTTGGCGCAGGAAAGCTATGCCCGAGTGCTGGCCGTGCAGCAGTCCGGCGAGACCATCACCGAGCCACGCGCCCTGCTCTACCGTACTGCTCGCAACCTGGTGATTGATCAGTACCGCCGCAGCGAAGTGCGCAATACATATGCGGCGGCAGAAGGCGACTCCTTCATCGACGCTGCCGATCTAGCTTCTGGTCCTGAAGCCCTCGAGCCAGAGGTGGCCGCAATGTCGTCTCAAACGGTAGATGCGCTGCTGGCGGCTATTGGCGAGTTACCTCTGCGCTGCCGTGAGGCATTCATCTTGCACAAGTTCGATGGGCTGTCCCAGCCCGAGGTGGCGCGTCAGATGGGCATTTCCCTGACCATGGTGGAGCGCCATATCAAACTGGGAATGCAGGCCTGTCGAGCCTGCCAGGAGCGGATGCAGGGAGGCGCAGACTCCCCCTCTCCTGGGGTTCAACCCAGGAGCGGCCAATGAGAATTGGCACTTTCTTCTCTTTTCCGGCATTGGGTTTTGGCAGACTCGTGCGTCTACCTTCATATCGCCTCTGGCTTTTCGCATCCGCATGACTGATCGCACCATTGCCCAATCGCCAAACAGCGACCTTGATGCCGAGGCCCTGGAATGGTTTGCGCGTTACAGCGATGCACCCGATGCTGCCTATTCAGACGCGGCCTTTTGCAACTGGCTGACTGGGCACCCGGATCGAAAAGCCGCATTCAGCCGCTGGCAAGCCGATTGGCGGCAACTGGATGCTCTGCCGCAATCAGGCGTTGAACGCTTGCGCCTCCAACTGAAGAAGGATCAGGCGCAGTCATCAAGAAAGAGCCGCACCTCGAAGCGCAAACCATCACGCTGGTCTGCGCTCATCCCGCAAGCCGCACTGTCAGCCATTCTGATGGCGCTTGTTGTCGGCGGCGGGTACAAGGCCTGGGACCATTGGCAGCAGCAACCCTTGTTTGCACACATGTACCAAACAGAGCGCGGACAACAACTGAGCGTGCAGTTGCCGGACGGCAGTCTCCTGAGGCTGGATACCGCGACACGCGTCGAGGTGAGCTTGTACCGCCAGCGCCGCGAGGTGAGATTGCCGCAGGGACAGGCCGTGTTCGAGGTACAAAAAAATGTGGACCGCCCATTCGACGTGGTAGCCGGCAACACCAAGGTCACTGTGGTGGGCACGCGCTTTTCCGTGCGCAACACCGCAGGAAGCCCCGTGCAGGTCGCCATCGAAGAAGGCAAGGTACGCGTGAGTCCGCTTCAGTCGGATGGCAGCAGCAGACCGGGGGCTACTGACGTCCTGCTGATGGCCGGCCAGCAGATGGCTGCTGCTGCTGATGGACCGTGGGGCCCCGTGAGAGCGGTTGCTGCTTCCGGCATCGCCCCCTGGCGCGATGGCCGGATCACCCTGGAGAACGTAACGCTTTCCGAGGCATTGGCTGAGTTCGAGCGCTACGCTCCCACACGCATGGTGGTGCGCGATGCGGCGGTGGGCGCACTGCGCCTTTCAGGCACGTTCGACCCGCAAACGCTGGCCCATTTCCGCTATGCCCTGCCCAAGGTGCTTCCCGTACGTTTGAAGGAAAACGGGGATGTCACGGAAATCGTAGCCCGCCACTGAAACATGTCTCGGGCGCCGCGCGGCATCGTTGCGGGCTGGGATCCTCGCAATCCCATTTTCAAAAAATTGGTGCGTGCAGGTTGGGGTTTCGCATTGTCATGCGTCTTCCTGAGAACGATTCTTGTTTCGTATCTTTTGGAGAGTGTTTGCATGTCCCGTTTTCGATTCCATCTTGCGCCGCTGGCAGCCGCTGTGACTGTGATCTTGGCAACCTCAGGCGCACAGGCGCAATCAGTCAGTGTGCAGGCCACGCTGACCGGGCCGGTTGAAATCCAGATCACTGCCCAGCCGCTGTCGCAAGCTCTGGTGGTTCTCGCACGCCAGGCGCACCTGGAATTGATGGTGCAGCCTGCATTGGTCGAAGGCCGAAGCGCGCCCGCAGTGCAAGGTCGCTTCACCGTGCGGGAAGCTCTGAATCGCTTGCTCGCGGGAAGTGGCCTGCACGCCGAAGTGGAGGGAAGGTCTGTCGTTGTGCAACGCCAGCCGCAAAGCTCGGACGCTGCTACCATGCCGACGGTCACCGTGTCCGCCCTGGAGGAACGCGCAGCCACCACAGAAGGCTCGGACTCTTTCGCCACGCGTGCGGTAAGCATCAACAAAGGCGATCAGGCGCTCAAAGACATCCCGCAATCCATCAGCGTGATCACGCGCAAGCAGCTCGACGAGCAAGGCATCACGGACCTCAAGCAGGCAGCCAACATCGCAACCGGCACCGTGGGTGTAACCGGAGTCGGGCAGGGCATGGTGTTGGCGGCACGCGGCTTTCAGATCGACAACTGGCAATACGATGGCGTTGCGATTCCTCGCAACATGTACTCGCTCGGCAACTGGGCTGCAGAAGGGATGGTCTTCTATGACCGCCTGGAAGTCCTTCGCGGCGCATCGGGCCTGTTGCAAGGCACCGGCAGCCCTGGTGGCGCAGTCAACCTCGTTCGCAAGCGCGGCCAGAACGAGAAGACTGTGACACTGACCACGCGTATCGGCTCATGGGATCGCTACGGCGCTCAGCTGGACGCTGGAGGCCCCCTCAATGCAGAAGGGACGCTGCGCGGCCGGGTAGTGGTGGACGAGGCCAGCAGCCATTCTTTCGTCGACTACGTGAACGAGCGTACTCGATCGCTATATGCGGCACTGGACTATGACATCAGCCCAGATACGACGGTTGGCCTGGCGGTGAGCCAGCTGGACAGCAAGGGGCGGCCCTTCATCTATGGCGTGCCCCTGCGTGCAGACGGCAGCGATGTAGGCCTTTCCCGCTCCACGTTCACGGGTGCCTTGTGGAACCACGACAAACTCAAACAGACCACGGTTTACGCCGACCTGAATCACCGTTTCAACGCGGACTGGAAGCTCAAGATTTCGGCCTTGCACATGAGCGAGACGAACAACTCCACGCACCAACGCATGCATGGCACCGTAGCTTCGGACGGAAGCGGAATGACCTACGCAGACTGGATCACCCACTTCGACTCCAGCAAGGTCGGGCTCGATGCGTTCGTGAACGGCCGCTTCGATGCCATGGGGCTGCACCATGAAGTGACGCTGGGTGCGGATTACTCCAAGTACAAATCCGATGATATGTACGCCCGCAACTTCACGTCGGGCGGCAACCTCTTTGATATCGATCACAACCGCCCCAAGCCCACCGTGGACAGCCTGCTGGCGGCCGGTGGCCGGCAAGCCTTCTCATCGTACGACGTGCAGCAAAAGGGCATCTATGCCAGCTGGCGCGCTCAGCTGACCGAACCGTTGACTGCCATCGTGGGTGCCCGCGCCAGCTGGTACGACCTCCTCTACAAAGGATCGCTGTTCGACACTCGCGAAGTCATGCACGCATCGGGAGAAATCATCCCTTACGCCGGTTTGGTGTATGCGCTGACGCCCCAGTGGTCGGCCTACGGCAGCTACACCAGCGTGTTCGAACCCCAATCGGCACGCACAGCCGCAGGCAAGGTACTGGACCCCATCATCGGCTCGAACTACGAACTGGGTATCAAAGGCGAGCTGATGGACAAGCGCGTCAACACGTCGATCGCTGTGTTCCGCTACGACCACAAGAACCGCGGCGTCAACGATATCGCATCCGGCTATGCCTGCGACGGCTGGTTCTGCTCCACCGCGTCCGGCAAGGTCCGCAGCCAGGGCCTTGAAGCCGAAGTGAGCGGCGAAGTGATGAGCAATCTGCAATTAGTGGCAGGCTACACCTTCAATACCACCAAATTCTTGCGCGATCCCGACAACCAGGGCAAGGTCTTCAGCACCTGGACCCCCAAGCATATGCTGCGCGTCTGGGCGTCTTACCGCCTGCCTGGCGACTGGAACCGCCTCACCACAAGCGCCGGTTTCACCACGCAAAGCCATACGCTTGGCTATGACCGCTCATTCGACATTGCCGGCTTCACCACATGGAACATGCGAGTCGCCTATCAAGTCACGCCCGAGCTCCACGTAGCGCTGAACCTGAACAACATATCCGATAAGCGATACATCGTTCCAGGCTACACCGGGTACACCGGCGCCAACTATGGAGATCCGCGCAATATCATGCTTACTTTGAAATACACCCCTCGCCTTTAACGATTCACGAGGTACCTAGGCCAAAGAGTTGAGCAACGTCTGCGGCCTTTTTACAATGGTGCTTCACCTCCGATCTGCATGCCGAGTGCCATCTGCGCAGCGAGCCAGGAGTCGTATCGTGCACGATTGGTTTTGGGAAAATCCAGATCATCCCATTGCGATGCCCATTCCCGAAAAGCAACATGTGTCTCGTGCTAGACGTCGCCAAGCGATGCAATTCCGGCAACTCCTGCTGCTCACACATGCAACCCGTCGAGACCGAACTCCTGATCTCGTAGCCATATGCATGGACTTCGGCCAGCCCAATTCCCTGAATCTCTATGGCTCCGGATCCGATCACAGCACTTGCCCTCAAATCAAATGAATAAGTCCTTTTAAGACAATGACTTATTCATTTTTCGCGTTTTGACACTTTATGCTTTAAATCCGCACACACAGCCGTATGCCTTGCCGATAGAAACGGCCAGCTTATGCTGTATTTAGAGGTCGAGAAACGCCTGACTGCACACATGGCTTTTTCTTTTTCAGCCTGTCTATTGACGATTTATTTTTTGAAGCCGCTCAATGCTGCGCTTAGCCACAATCTGCGCTGCCTCATGCTTGGCCACTTCAGTTCGCGTGGCATCACTGAAAAGCTGCCCGATAGTTTGAACGCCCTCATGCATAGCAATGTGGAGCATCGTGATACAGGAGGCAGCACCCGACATCATCCAGGAAAGCTCTTCGGCCCGTTTCAGTTCCGGCCATCGACAGAAACGACGAGGCGGCTTCAGGCTGAACAAGGCTTTTCGGATAGCACGAAGCAAGAGAATTGCTCGTTTGATTCATGAGGAAATTCCTTCAATGATTCAGCATGAGATGTGCTGCTTTGCCTGGGCCCGTCACGGCCTTATTTCAGTCGTCAATCACTTTCGGACTTGCCTGTTTGGCGATCACAGGTGCGCCCGTCCCGCATTCCAGTAAACCGGGCATTCCTACCGCTTGGTCGTGTGGGGAAGATCAGTTGTAAAAATTCCAATCTAGTCCGACAAGTGGGGGAGGATGAAATCTTGGACTAGTGATCGGTCTCAGAGTGCTGATGCGCTTTCATTCTTTGGAAGCAGGTCCTTGAAGAGCCAACTGGCACGCAACCTGCTTAAACCAAGCATCTTGTATACATTTGGGTATTCATCATGCTGATTGGTTCATTTGAAGATTGGAAGCGGGCTTACCAAGAAGGCGCTGACCCTGCTGCATTGCTTGAGCAGCAGCGCTGTAGTCTGACCAGCGATGACTCGGCCTGGATCAGCATTGCCAGTGACGCGCAATTGAAAGCGCAGTTGCTGCAACTGGAGGCACTTCAGCAGACCCAAGGCCGTGAGCGTCTGCCTTTGTACGGCATCCCCTTTGCGGTCAAGGACAACATCGATGTGGAGGGCTTTGTCACCACGGCGGCCTGCCCTGCTTTCGCCTACCAGGCACAGCGCGATGCTGTGGCCGTTCAGCGTCTCAGGCAAGCCGGAGCCATTGTTCTGGGCAAGACCAATCTGGACCAGTTTGCCACCGGTCTCGTCGGAACGCGCTCACCATTTGGTGCCGTGCCCAATGCGTTTGACAGCAGACTTATTTCCGGCGGCTCCAGCTCAGGCTCGGCATCTGTGGTGGCGCGTGGTCTGGTTCCATTTGCCCTGTCCACGGACACGGCTGGATCGGGCCGCATTCCTGCGGCCTTCAATCAGATCGTCGGAATCAAGCCCACTCCCGGTGCAGTGCCCGGCACTGGTTTGGTGCCTGCCTGCCGCACGCTGGACTGCATAGGCGTTCTGGCGCTGAATGTGGCCGATAGCGCTCTGGTTCTGTCACTCATGGAAGGGCCTGACGCACAGGACAGCTATGCCAGATCACGCCCCTTCATCGCCAAACATACCCCGCTGTCTCAACTGCGCGTGGGGGTGCCTGATGCACGCAAGCTTTCCAGTGATTATGAGGATGCATTTGCTGCGTTTCTTGTGCGTCTGAAGCCGCAAACCGAACGGGTACAAGCCTTGCCCTTTGATGCATTGTTTGAAGTCGCCAACCTGCTGTACTACGGCCCCTGGGTCGCTGAACGGGTGGTCGGAGCACGCGGCATCTACGAACAACAGCCAGAAGCCTTGCTGCCAGTGATTCGCCAGGTTCTGGACGTACACCAGCGCTTCAACGCTGCCGATACCTTCAATGCCCAGTACCAACTGCAGGACCTCAGACAGGAAGCCGAGAATATCTGGCAAGAATGTGATGTGCTGTGTGTTCCTAGCGCACCACGCCACCCCTCCATGGCCGAGGTGCAAGCTGACCCGATCGGCGTCAACTCGGAGATGGGAACCTATACCAATTTCGTCAATCTTCTCGGTTGGTCGGCGATCGCAATCCCTGCATCGCAACTGCCAGACGGCCTGCCCTTTGGCATCACCTTGATAGCGCCGGGCTGGCGCGAGCCTGATCTGGTGCGCTGGGCACAGCAGTTGGAAGCACAAGCCAATCTGTGTGCCGGCGTGACAGGCCTTCCCGCCCAAAACGCTGGCTCACTGCCAGCATGGCGGGTACCGACACAAGGCGAGACCATCGAAGTCGCCGTGGTGGGTGCACATCTGCGTGGCATGCCTCTCAACCATGAATTGCTGGCTTGTGGTGCGCGCTTTCGCGAGGAGACGAGCACCGCCTCAGACTACCGCCTGTATGCCCTGCAAGGCACGGTACCTCCCAAACCTGGAATGGCACGGTCAGACGAAGGGGCGGCTATCACAGTCGAAGTGTGGGACATGCCAATTGCCAACTTTGGCCGCTTTGTAGCCGGCGTTCCAACGCCTCTGGGCATTGGTTCGGTGCAGCTGCAGGATGGACGCAGCGTGAAAGGCTTTATCTGCGAAGGCCATGCATTGACACAGGCCCGGGACATCACCGCGTTCGGCGGCTGGCGCGCGTACTGCCAGTCTCTGTGAAGCACGCTGCGGCGCACAGCCCCTGTGCGGCGCAGCAGCCAAAGAAAAAACAAGGAGCCCACATCATGTCTTCCACCAGCCTGGCCAGCCTTGCTTACGAAAAACTACGCCAAGCCCTGGACAATTTTCAATATGTTCCTGGTGACCGCTTCAGCGAAAACGAAGTTGGCGCGGATCTCGGCATGAGCCGAACCCCTGTGCGCGAGGCGCTCGTGCGCCTGCAGCGCGAAGGATATATCTCCGTCATACCCAAGCTTGGCTGGATCGTGAACAGCATTGACTTCACGATGTTCGAGCAGTTGTACGATGTGCGTTCAATACTGGAATGCGCAGCGTTGGATCTACTTGTTCAGACCCCCGACCTGGAAATACGCCTGCATGAGCTGACCGCGCTATGGTGCATCCCCGCGCCACAACGGCTGTCTGAAATAGCCACTGTCTCGCGCAACGATGAGCAGTTTCACATGGCCTTGGTGGCGGCCAGCGGCAATCAGGAAATGGCCCGCATCCACCAAGATATCACGGACCGAATTCGTATCGTGCGGCGTCTGGAGTTCACGCGCAACTACCGCATTGACGTGACCTACGAGGAGCACGGCGACATCCTCAAATCATTGTTGGGCCGAGACGGCTTGCAGGCCAAGTCGTTGCTGCAGCAACATATCCGTGTGAGCCGTGACGAGGTAAAAAACATCACTTTGCATACTCTGCAGAATGCAAGGCAGAAGCAGCCTTGCCTTTAGGTTTCACGACCACTGACGTTGATCTTTGGATCACCGGTGCTGCAGCAAGGCCTGCAGCAGCACTCCATCCTCTTGAGCCAGCGCATTCAGGATGCTGAAGTGATCCGCGCCTTCTATGGCGACTTCTGCATCACCCTCCATGTCACGGCGATAGGCCGCAAAGGCTTGACTCTGCGCCTGCAATTGGGGAAGTTCTGCCGTTCCATAGGCTGTCACAAACGGCTTGCGGGTTGCAGGCAGGCATAAGGGGCTCAGTTGCTCGATTTCAGCGCCAGATAGCCGGAGCGCCTGGTTCAGGTAGGTATGAGCAATCGGTGCCAGGTCGTAGATGCCGCTGATGCCCAGACCTGCAACCACTCCCTCGCAATTCAGACCCATCGCGGTGAGATGCCCCCCCGCAGACCAACCGCATAGCAGGATGCGTCCGTTACCGCGCTGCTGCAAGGCATGGCTGCGGACAGCCGCGATGCCTGATCTCACCTGCTCCACGATCTGAGTCAGCGTGGCCTCGGGGGCCAGCGTGTATCCAATCAGAGCAGCATGCAGTCCATGCGCGAGCGCGCCCTGAGCCACAAACCGAAAAGTGTTCTTGTGGCGCATCTGCCAGTAGCCGCCGTGAATGAACAGCAGCGTACTGGCACCGGACTCGCCCTCAAAGAAGTCGTAGCGCAAACGCTCGGCCGTTCCAAACGGCACATCCAGTTGTCCAGCAGATCGCTGCACCAGCTCCGCACTGCGGGCTTCGAAATCAGCGAGCTGCCGAGCACTGTTGGCGACGGCACGGGTATTGTCGTAGGCCGCATCACGCACGACCTGCGGCAGGTTCAACAAACAGTCCAGCATCAGGCGGCCTTGGCATGATGCGCAACATGACTGCTGAGCATTTCTGTCAACTCCTTGCGCACCAGGTTGAATTCTGGCGCCGTGATGTGGCGCGGGCGCTCCAGTGGAATGCGATAGTCACGCTCGACACGGCCTGGACCGGCCGTCATGACCACCACGCGGTCAGCTAGCAAAACAGCCTCCTCCACTGCATGGGTGACGAAAATCACGGTCAGCTTGGTCTTTTCCCAGATATCCAGCAGCTCCTGCTGCAGCACTTCGCGAGTCAGCGCATCCAGTGCACCGAAAGGCTCGTCCATGAGCAGCACTTCACACTCATTGGCCAGCGCTCGCGCGATCGATACGCGCTGCTTCATGCCGCCTGAGAGCTGGTTGGGGAAATGATCTGCAAACTTGGTCAGTCCCACCATGTGCAGATAGTGATCCGAGATTTCTTTGAGCTTGACCTCCGTCAGGCCTCGTTGCTTGGGACCAAATGCTATGTTCTGACGCACGGTGAGCCATGGAAACAAACCATAGTCCTGGAAAACCATGCCTCGATCCGGCCCGGGCTCGGAAATAGGCGTGTGATACATCTTGGCCACGCCCGTGGAGACTTTCTCAAAGCCTCCCATGATGCGCAGCAGCGTGGATTTCCCACAGCCCGAAGCACCAATCAAGCAGATGAATTCGCCCTTCTGGATCTTCAGGTTCACGTCCTTCAGCGCGTGTATGGGACGGCCATTCAAACTGAAGACCTTGCTGACATTGGCAATGTCCAGAATGGGTGCGGGAGTACGGTGAACAAGGATTTCAGACATTGTGTTGCGGGCTCCACTTGAGCAGACGATTGTTGAGTGCGACCAGCAGACGGTCGGTGACAAAGCCAGTGAAGCCGATGACGACCATGCCGGCAATCACCACATCAGTGCGCGAGAGCATGCGACCGTCCATGATGGCGGCACCCAGTCCTTCGGGAACGCCCGTCATCTCACCGACCACGATCAAAAACCATGCAATGCCGTGACCCAGGCGCAGGCCATTGAAGATGGATGGCATGGCCGCTGGCAGCACCACCTGACGAAACATGGAAGCGCCCTGACAGCCCAGCATGGCGGCGGCCTCAAACAGACGAGGCTCCACCGACTTCACACCAAAGGTGGTGTTGATGACAATGGGAAAAAATGCCCCGAGGAACACCAGGAAGATGGCCGCGTTGGGGCCGACACCGAAGAAGATCATTGACAGCGGAAGCCATGCCGTCACAGGCACAGGGCGCAGCATTTGCAGCGTGGGATCTACAAAGCGGCGTACGGCGGCGTTTTTACCGATCACCAGGCCCAGGGGTATGCCCAGCAGAGCAGCCAGTCCAAAAGCTCCGTAAACACGAGACATGGACTTCAACCAGTGAATGCCCAGAGTTTCGCTGAAGGCATCGTCATAGATGCCACCAAACGCGAAGTCCCACAGCATCAACCCGACTTCCTTGGGTGAAGGAACCAGCATGGTTCCGGTCGCACGCACGGCCAAGTCCCAAGCGATCAGCAACAACAGTGGAAGCACAGCAGGCACCAGCCAGCTTGTCATCCAAACCTTGACGGCATTGGGTTGCGGCGGCATAACCAGATCCGCAGACGTTGAAGCAGCGTGATTGACGGGCACTGCGGGCGCCACAGCCGCATGTGATTGAGGGTCAAGAGTGGAGAATGACATGGCAGGGATTCCAAAAGCAGGCAATAACAGCTCAACGGCGTCAAGGCCTGACCGCGTCGTGCACAGCCAGGCCTCGCCCCGTTACTTCGGGTTGAAACCCGTCACGATGAAGCTGCCGTAATCAGGCAACTTGCGAATCTGCTTGCGCTCCAGCATCAGCGAGCCGTAGTACTTGCTGCGGTTGATCCAGTCCTGATCGATCTTCCATGTCAGCTCTACATTGTCTGCAGCCAGATTGGCCACATCGGCGGGCAGACCCAGCTTGGCCCCTGCCATCTGTACCAGTTCAGGACGATGGGCCATGGCGTATTCGGAGGCCTTGCGGTGAATCTCCAGGAATACCTTGGTCAGTTCCGGATCGCTTTTGACAGTGTCGGCATGGGTGGTCATGACCATGTTGACCTTGCCCGTGGGCGTGCTGTAAGGAAACTCGAGAACCTTGCCCACACCGCGAATAGCGCTGATGGAAGGGCCAGGTTCTGCGCCCACATAGCCATCGATATCTCCACGCTCCAGCGCACCCGCCATCTCACTGAAGGACACGCGCACGGACTTCACATCCTTGAGAGTCATGCCTTCAGCCTTCAGACGATCCAGAAACACCGCTTCCTGCGTGGAGCCGGGCAGAATGCCCACTCGCTTGCCTTTGAGCGCCTTGAAGTTGCCAATGCCGCTGTTCTTGCCCACCACAATCGCCATACCGCCATTGCAGGTCGGCGCGACTATGACCACCGGCTCGCCCGCCGCAGCACCCAGGGTGGCAGCGGCCAGACCGTAGGTACCGAAATCCACAGATTTGGTAACTACGGCATTCTTGCCATCGGTAGGTGTTTCAAACGGGATGACTTCGATCTTGTAGCCCGCCGGTGTGAACTTATCGTAGAAATAAGGCGTGATGCCATGAATCAGTTTGAGCGTCCCCACCTTGATGACCTTGTCAGCGGCCTGTGCTGGAGCCGTCACCGACAGGGCCATGGCAGTAGTAGTCAAAGAGGCGAGCAAAAGACGGCGAGACAGCATGGCAATTCCTTTGTAGAGGAGTCAAAGAGAGAGAACGCGTGTCACTTGAATACATGCCTGTACACAAGCGCATAGAACACTTCAAGCAAGCGCCGTGCCAATCACGTTTTCTCTTTGAAAATTGCCAAATTACGTCGGCTACACACTGTTTCCGTGCGTTTCCACACGCTGACATGCTCCATCTATGCACGCCGTGCACCGAAATGGACTCGGTATGCCGCTCTGCGCTCTGTGTTGGCCCAGCGTCCAGTGCGCATTCATCTCGAGTCGACAGCATATGTTGGCCGCAGTTGACCGAACTGCTCATCGTGACCGGCTGAGTCCGGCCAGCAGCTGCTCTCTAAATCAAACCTTTTCAGGACTCGATATCTTTGCAGTCCAGCTATCAGGTTGATTGTGCAATTACACCTGACCTACCAAAGCAAACTTGGTCAATCTGCTATGAATCGGCACAGATCTACCAGGCTGCATCAGCAGGGGGCAACGTACGGCCGCAAGCGTTGTTGAAACCGATTTCAAAGCCCCAAGAGCAGAATGGGACAGCGATGAACAACAGTGCAGACTGCTCGTTTCTGTGAGACTAGTCAGCAGAACATACCGGAGAAGACGTCTTGCGTGACGAGGTTCAATACAGTCACACCACAGCCATACCTGGCCTTGTCTTGAGCACAGCCAGGTTTGCCGATTTTCGTTTCGAGCCTCACTACCACCTCGATTTTCACGTTGCACTGGTTGCAAATGGTGCGCAGCGTCAATCATTCAAAGGCGAGTCTCTATTACTCACCCCAGGCGCCATCCAATTGATGCCAGCGGGAGAAGTCCACGATGGGACTGCTGCGGAGGCTGAATCCTATACGCTACATACCTTTCGCTTAACGCCCTCATTGCTCGCAAGCGTTGGGCAGGAAGTGACCGGCAGGCACCATTTCCCATCGCAGGCCACAGTGGTGCTCGAGGATCGCAAGCTTGCAGATGAGCTTCTCAGGCTGCATACCTGCATGACTCAGCCGGCAAAGGAGCCGTTGATGGAAGAAGTACAGGTGCTCGAATTGTTCGAGGCCTTATTTGCACGCATCCGGCATCCTGCGCCCCAAGTCATTCAGGGGCAACTGACGCATCAACAATTGCAACGTGTGAGAGATTTCATGGAAGCGCATATAGCTGACAAGCTCGCGCTTGAAGTCCTTGCCTCGTTGGTGGGCCTTGATCGTTTTCGGTTCCTCAAGCAATTCAAGAGTGCCGTTGGGATGACGCCACATGCCTGGCTACTTCGATTGAGGCTGGAGACTGCCCTGAACATGATCCACCAGGGAGCGGATATCTCAATGACGGATGTGGCTCACACTGTCGGCTTCTTCGACCAGAGCCATTTCACGCATGCATTCCGTAGCGCCTACGGGACAACCCCTGCACGCTTCCAGCGGTCGCAAGGCAATTTTTTACAAGGCGCCTCAAGCACGCGTTGATAGTCTTGTGATTCGAACCCGCATAGCCCGCAGGGTGTGAAACCAAGACCATTCCAACCAAACATGTTTAGCTTCCTCGACGACTACAGCGAAGGTGCCCATCCAGACATCCTGCAAGCATTGGCTGACTCCAATCTCACGCAGGAGAGCCCGTATGGCACCGATAGCCATTCACAGGATGCCGTGCTCCGTATCAAGGAACATCTGGGTACTGGTTTCCAGGGCTCTATTCATTTTGTGGCCAGCGGCACCATGGCCAACATCATCTCAATCTCAAGTTGCCTTCGCCCCCATGAGGCGGTGATTGCCGTTGACACGGGCCATATCGTGGTGCGTGAGGCCGGCGCAATTGAGGCCACGGGACATAAGTTGATTACCGTACCTCCGGTCAATGGAAAACTCACTCCTGATGCAATCGAAGGTTCACTGGCAAGCAATGCACACTTTCCGCACATGGCGAAACCACGGCTGATCTACCTCTCCAACGCCAGCGAGACAGGAACTATCTACACGTTGGCCGAGCTGCGTGCCATTTCCACACTCGCCAAAAAGCGTGGTCTTCTTGTTTTCCTTGATGGAGCTCGGCTTGGTGCTGCCTTGGCATCGTCCAAGAACGATGTCAATTTGGAGGACATTGCGTCGTTGGTGGACCTCTTTTGGATCGGAGGTACCAAGGTGGGCGCGTTATTGGGAGAAGCCATCGTCGTCAACAATCCAATGCTTGCCGAAGACTTTGCATTCCACATCAAACAACGCGGAGGCATGCTGGCCAAAGGCCGACTGCTGGGTATCCAATTTCAGCAGCTCTTTGGTCCCAAGCCGCTTTTTACATCCCTCGCCAGCCACGCAAATGTCATGGCAGCGAAGCTGGCGTCAGGCATCCTGGCTACGGGTTACCAGTTGTCCGCAGATACAGAGACCAACCAGCTTTTCCCGATTCTCCCCAATGGGGTTATTGCGGCATTGCAAGCTCATTTCTCCTTCTACGTATGGAGCAAGTTTGACGAAGACAGCTCCATCGTCCGTCTGGTGACGTCATGGGCCACAGAGGAGCAGCATGTAAATGCGTTCTTAAGACATCTCGAGCAGGCATCGCACATGGAGCACAGTCACTGACCACGACTCCGAGCCCGCGTAGCAATTACCGTGATTAGGCGGTGGCCAGTCGCTCTGCGGGCTTGGCTTCCCTGATGGGCAGGTTGACGAAAGCAGCAGCCAGGGCCAAAGCGGCATCGGCCCACCACATCCATTCGTAACTGCCAGTCTGGACAACGGCCACGCCCCCCAACCAAGCACCCAAGAATCCACCGATCTGATGGCTCAACAACGTCAGCCCAAAAAGGGTCCCGAGGTAACGAGCGCCAAACAGCTTGCCGGTGAGCCCTGCGGTCGGTGGCACAGTGGCGAGCCAAGTCACGCCCAAAGCTGCCGCAAAGATGTAAAAGGTCCAAGGCTCTTTCGGAGCGGCCATGTAAAGAACGATGGCCACAACGCGCGATGCATACATCCAGAAAAGGATCATCTTCATGCGCACCCTGGAACCTAATGCACCCGCGAACAGACTACCGAACACATTCGAGAGGCCGATAATCGCCAGTGAAGTCGAAGCCACGCCAGGGCTCAAACCACACAGGTCGACTTCACCAGGCATGTGCGTCACCAGAAATGCGATATGAAATCCGCAAGTGAAGAACCCGGCATGCAAACACCAATAACTCTTGTCCCTAAACGCAATTCCGAGTTGCTGGCGCAGGGTAATTGCATCTCGGGATGAATTGGCTGTACTCGCTTGCACAGGCGTCTTGCGCAGCCACCATGCCATCGGTGCCGTGGTGAGCGCCACGACAGCCATCATCCACATGGCGCTCATCCAGCCATAGGCCGACATCACCGCCTGGTTCAACGGCGCGAAGATGAACTGCCCCAAACTTCCACCAGCGTTGATAACGCCTCCAGCGAAGGAGCGTCGCTCCGCAGGGATGCGCTGCGCGGTGGCTCCAATGAGGATAGAAAAGCTTCCCGCTCCAGCGCCTGCAGCGCTCAACAAGCCCACTGCGAAAATCAATCCCCATTGGCTGGTGACCTGCGTGGTCAGCGCAGATCCCGCTGCCAGCATGAATGCCCCCAGCACAATAACCCGACCGGGGCCCCAGCGATCAGCCACTGCGCCAAAGACAGGCTGCACTGCCCCCCACACCAGCTGAGCGACAGCCATTGCAAAGCTGATGTTTGCTATGCCCAAGCCCGTATGCGTATTCAAGGGCGACAGGAACAATCCCATGGACTGCCGTGCCCCCATGGTGACCATCAGAATCACCGATGCCACCAAGACCAGTGACCAGGTTTTTTGATTTTTCATGTATGCAGATGCACTGAGTGAGCAAAGTCAGTTGAGCGAACCATCGCTGCAGGTTGGGCGAAATTCTCCCGAGAAAGATCATTTCGCACAACCGATTTAAGCTCTCTCATGCAATAGAAAATCTATCCAATGGAATCTTCACTCCCTATCAAATCTTTGCTGGTTTTTGATGCTGTCATGAAGCACCACAGCTTTACCCAGGCTGCACAGGACCTGCATGTCACACAAGGTGCGGTCGGCCAGCAAATTCGGAAGCTCGAAGATTGGCTAGGAGTACTACTGTTTGTTCGGGGAGTGCGGCAGTTGCATCCGACCGCTGAGGCATCAGCGTATTGGGCCGGTATCAAACCTGCACTTGCCCGTATTCAACAGGCCAGCGATCAGCTTCGGCTCAGCCATGCCAATGAAGTTTGGCTGTCTATGCCTCCCACACTGGCAGCTAAGTGGTTCGCCCCAAGGATGGAGGGATTTCTGGCCAAATGCCCAGGCACATCTCTGCATCTGAGTGCAGATACGGCAATGATTGATTTCGAACGAGATCGTGTCGACCTTGCAATCCGCTACTTCAATGGAAAAGATCCCACCTTAGACGTAGCACTGCTATGCAGCGATGAAGCACGCCTGTACTGTTCTCCAGAATACGCCGCTAAGCTGCACCTAAAAACGCCAGATGACTTGCGTCGAGCCACCCTGCTGCACACAACGTTGCAGCCGCATTGGGTATCGTGGCTTCGGCAGTTCAGCACGCTAAGCGATACGCAGATAGCAGCCATACCTGGTCAGCATTTCGATCAGTCCATCTTGGCCATAGAGACTGCCCGGCATGGACAGGGCGTCGTCCTGAGCAGCGCCATACTGACAGAGGCCGAAGTGCGCGAAGGGACACTTTGCGAACCGTTCGATGCGCGCCTGGATGTCGGCAAGGGCTACTATGTGGTGAACGCAAAAGGAGCAGACTTGCGCCCTGCAGCTGCGATGCTGAAACAATGGCTTTTGAGTATTGTTGCTGCGGATAGAAGCCCCAAAGACTGACCATTGCCATATCTGCCCTGGCTCGCGAGCAGTCCTCGGCGTTGGCTGCTATCGGCCACGAGCGGACAGCCGCAGTGCATCACAAAACGACGGCTTCCAGGCAAAAGCGGACGTGGGCTTATAGATAAAAGGCCTTAAGTCATAGGAAACCGCTCCTGTCTTCATACCTTCTTGGCAGAGCGTTTGGACGGTGGATTGCCGCGCAAATCCTTGGGGCCAAGGACGTACTCGCAGGTCTCGCCCAGCCGCTGAAGGGCCAAGTCGATGAACGCGCGCGCTCGGGCGGGTTGCGACGATCTGCTTCCGTAGTAGACGAAGTAGCTGGCGTAGTTGGGCATGTGCTCGACCAGGACCGGCACCAGCTGCCCCGAACGGATGTAAGGCGCCGCCGTCACGCCGGCGAGTTGCCCCAGCACACGTCCGGCAAGGACGGCCTGAAGCTCGAACAGCTCGTCGTTGCTGCAGATGGCCGGCACCACGGGCTGGTCCGCCGGCTCGTCGTCAATCCTCACGCGCCAGGGCAGAACTTTCCCGGTGCTCGGGTGCCGGTAGGCACTACATCGGTGTGCAGCCAGGTCCCCCAGCGTCAGCGGCACACCGTGTCGCTGGAAGTACGAAGGCGCACCGCAGATGGGCAACTGCACCGGAAACAGTCGGCGTGCGATGACTCCCTCATGGGGGGATGGCCCGAGACGGAAGCCTACGTCGACCCGATCCTCGACCCAGTTGCCGATGCGATCCTCCAGCAGCACGTCAGGCTGAATGCCGGGATGCAGGTCGCAGAACTCTTCGACAAGGCGCCACAGGATCGGCTGGAACGTCGTTCGCGGGCCAGTGATGCGGAGCGGTCCGGCAAATTCGTCCTTCGCCGACCTCGCCGTCTGAAGAGCCCGCTGCATGCCCAACAGCGACGGATGGACGTCCTCGAACAGCCGCTGGCCGGCATCGGTCAGCGACATCACCCGGGTCGTGCGATGGAACAGACGGGCGTCCAGATGGGCTTCAAGCTGGGCCAAGGCCTTGCTTGCTGCCTGCGGACTGATGCCAAGCGCCAGTGCCGCCTTGCGCAGGCTCCCCAGCTCTGCGGCCTTGATGAAGGTCGTGATGGAACGTAGCTCGTTGATGGCCATGGAAAGCTCTCCTTCATGGACATTGTCATCAATTTGGAGCCAATTCATCAACCTGAATGTCACTATTCAGATGCCAGTGCGATGCCTAAAGTTCATCTCATTGAACGTCCCACGAGGAACAACCCATGCAACATGTCGTCCTGAACAACGGTCTCCAGATGCCCATCACCGGTTATGGTGTCTTCCAGATCGTGGACCCCAAGGAGTGCGAGCGAAGCGTCGCCGATGCCATCGAGACAGGTTACCGCCTGATCGACACGGCGGCCTCCTACATGAATGAGGAAGCCGTGGGCAACGGCCTGCGCGCCAGCGGCATCGCGCGCGACCAGTTGTTCGTCACCAGCAAGCTGTGGGTGCAGGAGACCGGCTATGAGCGCACCCAGCAGGCCATCGAGAAGTCACTTCGGCGGCTTCGACTCGACTACCTTGACCTCTACCTGATCCACCAGCCGTTCGGTGACGTTCATGGCTCCTGGCGAGCGATGGAGGATGCTTACCGGGCCGGCAAGCTCCGCGCCATCGGCGTGAGCAACTTTCATCCGGACCGCCTGATGGACATCAAGGCGTTCAACGAAATTGCGCCGGCGGTCAACCAGGTCGAAGTCAACCCCTTCCTGCAGCAGCGCGAGGCAGCGCCTTTCATGCTGGACATCGGCGTTCAGGCCGAAGCCTGGGCGCCTTTCGCGGAGGGCCGCAATGGCCTGTTCCATAACGAGGTGTTGATGGGCATCGCCGAGCGGCACGGGAAGTCGGTGGGCCAGGTGGTACTGCGCTGGCTGGTGCAGCGCGGCATCGTGGCCCTCGCCAAATCCGTGCGCAAGGAACGTATGGCCGAGAACATCGCCATCTTTGACTTCGCCCTTGAAGACACCGACATGGCGCACATCGCCGCGCTCGACACCAACACGAGCAGCTTCTTCTCGCATCGCGATCCGTCCATCGTCAAGTGGATGTCCGAGCGCAAGCTCGACATCTGAGTGACAACATGAGCATCGCCTCACCGAACTCGTCGCCGCGCAATACGAGCACGATCCTGGCCATCATCGTGGCTAGCTATCTGATGATCGTGGTGGACATCTCCATTGTCATCACCGGCCTGCCACGCATCCAGAGCAGTCTGGGCTTTTCTGCTGCGCAGCTGTCATGGGTCACCAACGCCTACACCCTGACCTTCGGCGGCTTGTTGCTGCTGGGAGCGCGGGCCGGTGACGTCCTTGGCCGCAAGCGCATGTTCATCCTCGGGTTGGCGGTGTTCACGCTGGCCTCGGTGGCAATCGGGTTCGCGCCCTCCACGACCTGGCTGCTGGCGTCACGCGCCATCCAGGGCGCTGGTGCCGCGGTGCTGGCGCCCTCGACGCTGGCCTTGCTGTCCACCCACTTCGCCGAAGGTCCGGAGCGGACTCGCGCGCTGTCCCTCTATGCGGCTGCGGCAGGCGTGGGCGCGACCTTGGGACTGGTGTTGGGCGGATTCTTCGCCGACCTGGTCTCCTGGCGGGCCGGGTTCTTCATCAACCTGCCCATCGGGCTGCTGCTCATCGCCGCGGCGCGTCGACATATTGAAGAGACGCCGCGGCACCCGGGACGCTTCGACATTGGCGGCGCTATCACCTCCACCTTGGGGATGACGGCGCTGGTCTACGGACTGGTGCGAGCTGCCGACGTCGGCTGGAGCGACCGCCTCGCGCTAGCTGCCCTGGTAGGCGGGGCGGCCCTGATCGTCGTCTTCGTCGTAATCGAACTCAGCGTCAGCCAACCCATCCTGCCATTGCGCTTGCTGGCCAACCGCGAACGGACCGGGGCCTACCTGGCGCGCATGCTCTTCCTGGGCGGCGCGGTCGGTTTCTGGTTCTTCTCCACCCAGTTCCTGCAGGGTGTGCTCCACCTGCGTCCGATCCAGGCCGGACTGGCCTTCCTGCCGGTCACTCTGCCCAACTTCGCTTCGGCGATGGCGGTGCCTAAGCTGGCCCGCCGGTTCGGCAACGAGACGCTGCTGACGGCTGGACTTCTGCTTGGTGTGATCGGCCTGGCGTGGCTCGGCCAAGCCGGCGTCGAGTCCACCTACTGGACAGGTGTGGCCCTACCGATGGTGCTAATCGGTTTCGGACAGGGCCTGCTGTTGGCGCCGCTCACCGCCGCTGGCGTGGCCGGGGTCGCCCATGAGGATGCGGGCGCGGCATCGGGGCTGGTCAACGTGGCCCATCAACTGGGCGGTGCGTTGGGTCTCGCTCTCTTGGTGCTGGTGTTCGCGAATGCCGCGCCCGAGACAAGGCTCGACGCCGCAGGCCTCGCACTCCGAATCTCAGCCGTCATGGATGTGGCCGCCGTGCTGGTGGGCTTGGCGCTGATCGCCGTATTGTTTTTCATCGTGCTGCCGCGCCACCGGCAGGCGCGAAAGCTGGAGGTCCTCTCATGAAATCACTTCTGTGTATCGCACTTGGCGGCGCAGCGGCGGCAAGTGCAGCGCCGCTTCCCGATGCGGAGCCCGTCCGCGAGGTCGTTGAGGTCCGTTCCGCCGCCTCGCAGCGGGTCATGGCCGGCCCTGCCGAGACCTTCACCGGCACCGTCCGCGTCAGCTCTCCCTTCCAGGCGGTACCTCCGGGCACGGCGGGAGGCGCCACGGTGACCTTCTCAGCCGGGGCCCGGACGGCTTGGCACACCCACCCGCTGGGTCAGACGCTGATCGTGGTGGAGGGACTGGGGCTGGTGCAGCAGCAGGGGCAGCCGGCACACGTCATCCGACCTGGCGACATCGTGACCATCCCTCCCCACGCGCGTCATTGGCATGGCGCGGGTCCTTCCGGCCCCATGGTTCATCTGGCCATCGCAGAGAAGGAGAACGGCACTGCGGTGACTTGGCAGGACAAGGTCACCGAGCAGGACTATCGCGCTGCGTTGACCGGTGCGGGATTACGTGTCTCGAATGCCCCGCAGGCAACGAGCGCCAAGACCCTTGCGCCTCGCTCCGAGACCTTGACCGCGAGGCAGCGTGCCATCGTCCTGACTGGATCCTTCATGGCCGCCAGCGATATGCCGCGTCTCAATGCCGCGTTGAATCAGGGGCTCGACGACGGGCTCACGATCAGCGAGGCCAAGGAGGTCCTGGTGCAGCTCTACGCCTACGCGGGATTTCCCAGAAGCCTGAACGCGCTGGGCGAGCTCCTCAAGGTGGTGGACCTGCGCAAGCAGCAAGGCACCCATGACGATCTGGGTCGCGAACCCAGTCGCCCGGTCGCCACTGGAAATGAGCTGGTGACCGTGGGTCAGACGAATCAGAGCGAGATTTCAGGCGGGCCCGTCCAAGGGCCGGTCTTCGAGTTCGCGCCCGTCATCAACCAGTTCCTGCAAGCCCATCTGTTCGGCGACATCTTCGAGCGCGACAACCTCGACTGGCAGAGCCGCGAGCTCGCCACGGTGGGTGCGTTGGCCGCTACCCCTGGCGCGCAAGCCCAGCTTCGGTCGCACATGCGAGCCAGCCTGCGCGTCGGCTTGACCGCGCAGCAGTTGCAACAGCTCGTTCGGACGCTCGCCGAGCACGTCGGTCCGGAGGTCGCGGCCAGAGCCGATGAAGCACTCGCGCAGGCCATTGGTGCCGCATCGGAAGGTTGATTCATGAACATCCCTCGATACCTCTGCGTCGGGACCCTGGCGATAGCGGTCCTGCTGGGCGGCTGTGCCTCGCTGACAGGCGGCGGCACAGAACCCCTGGTCATCCAAAGCCAGGGTAGCTTTACCATCGGCGGCACCGTGAAGACGACGCCTGGCAGCTACGACAACAACAGGCCGACGTCGGCTGGCCAGAGCTTGCATGGCGACCACCTCTATGCCTTCTACCAAGTACCCCAGTACCCGAAGTCGCTTCCCATCGTCATGCTGCACGGGGCCTTCCAGTCGGCCCGCAGCTGGGAGACGACGGCGGATGGACGCGAGGGCTTCCAGACCTTGTTCCTGCGCCGTGGCTTCCCCGTGTACCTCGTCGACCAGCCTCGCCGCGGGCGAGCGGGAAGCAGCACGGTCGCGGCCACGACCGAACCGACGCCCAACGACCAACTGTTCTTCGACCAGTTCCGGCTCGGCAAGTGGCCTGCCTACTTCAGCAATGTCCAGTTCGACCGTGATCCGGAGACGCTGAACCAGTTCCTCCGCTCGGTCACGCCCAACACCGGCCCCTTCGACGCGGGTGTCATTTCCGAGGCGTTGGCCGCGCTCTTCACCAAGGTCGGGCCGGCGATCCTGTTCACGCACTCGCAGGGCGGCGGCCCGGGCTGGCTGGCGGCCATCAAGAGCCCGAACGTGAAAGCCGTCGTTGCCTTCGAGCCGGGCAGCGGATTCATCTTCCCGGAGGGCGAGTTGCCGCCAGCCATGCCCAGCGCAGCGGGAACCCTGGCGCCCGAGTCCGTGTCCGCCGCAGACTTCCAGAAGCTTACCCGCATTCCCATCGTGATCTTCTACGGCGACAACTTCCCGATCGAGCCGACGACGGAGCGCGGCCAGGACAACTGGCGGGTGCGGCTGGCCATGGCTCGCCTCTGGATGGAGGCCGTGAACAGGCATGGCGGTGATGCCAGACTCGTGCATCTGCCCGACATCGACGTGCGCGGGAACACGCACTTCCTCATGTCCGACCTGAACAACGTGCAGATCGCCGACATTGTGACCGCCTTCCTGGTCCAGAAGAAGCTGGACTGACCCACAACATCGACAGCGAGCGACACCCCAATGACCCATGACGCCATCGACGCGAAGCGCCGCGAGTTCCTCGGCACTTCGGCCCTCGCCATTTCCGCAGCCACCCTTGGAGTTTCAGCGATGATCTCGCCCACTTCAGTCGCAGCAGCCGACTATCGGAAGAACCCGTTCACTCTGGTCTACGGTGATGCCATCACCACCAACGTTGCCGGCAGAGTCAACATCCATCCGGTGACGTACAAGCTCAACGGCCTGGACATCGTCGCCAACGTCTACACGCCGCCGAACTTCGACCCGGCGAAGCAGTACGCCGCAGTCGTCGTCGCACACCCCAACGGCGGTGTGAAGGAACAGACGGCCGGCCTGTATGCGCAGCGGCTGGCGGAACACGGCTACGTTGCCATCGCGGCCGATGCGGCCTATCAAGGTGGGAGCGGTGGACTGCCTCGCTCGGTGGACACGCCGACGAACCGCATCGAGGACATCCACGGCATGGCAGACTTCATCACCAACTACGCCGGGGTGGATGCCACGCGACTCGGCCTCCTCGGCATCTGCGGTGGCGGCGGCTATTCGCTCGCCGCGGCGAAGACCGACAAGCGCTTCAAGGCAGTGGCGACGCTCAGCATGTTCAACTCCGGTCGGGTCCGTCGCAACGGCTTCGCGGACTCTCAGCTTGCCACCATCCAGCAGCGCCTGAAGCAAGCGTCCGACGCCCGCGCCCAGCAGGTGGCCGGCGGCAAGATTCTCTATTCGGGTGACGCGGACATGACGGACGCGCAGATCGCCGCGCTGCCGTTCGAGATGTACCGGCAAGGCTACGAGTATTACTGGCGCACGCATGCTCATCCCGGCTCCACCTTCAAGTACACCACCAGCAGCCTGCTCGACCTGATGCGCTGGGACGCCACGGACCAGCTCGAGTTGATCGAGCAGCCGCTGCTCATGATTGCCGGCAGCAAAGCCGACAGCCTCTACATGACCGAGGTGGCGCTCCCCAAGGCGACGGGCGCCAAGGACAAGGAGCTGTTCCTGATTGAAGGCGCGACGCACATAGAGACGTACTGGGTCCCGAAGTACGTAGAGGCGGCGGTGGCCAAGTTGACGCTGTTCTACGCAAGGAACGTCTAACCCTCTGGCTGGGCCCTCCACAGCGGGTCAAACGAAGAGCGGGCCCGGTGCCGGCCCTGCATCAAGGAGTTTCAGATGAAGGACAGCGCGGACTCGGTTCGTCGCGCATTGATGGCGGCCATAACTCCTCTCCCGCTGATCGCCAGAGCGGCACCAGCACAACAGGACGGTAGGCGTGCAGACCGAACGTCGACGCTAGTCGCCTACTTTTCGAGGTCAGGCAACACCCGTGTCGTCGCAGGGCTCATCCAGAGGTCGCTCGGGGCTGACCTCTTCGAGCTTCAACCGAAGGTGCCCTATCCCGACGACTATCTGGCCACGGTCGAAGAGGCGCGCCAGGAACGCGACAGTGGTCGCGAGCGGCCCTTAGGACGCGCGGTAATCAACATTGCGAGGTACGACACGATCTACCTCGGCTTTCCCATCTGGGGCGAGACCACGCCACCGGTGATCCTGGGATTCCTGACAAGCCACGACCTGTCAGACAAGGACCTGATCCCGTTCATCACTCATGGCGGCTACGGACTTGGAAGCAGCCTGGCCGTGCTCGCCCAGGGCGCGCCTCGGGCACGCTTGCGGCCTGCCTTCTCCATGGAGGCGGATCAAGAGCGCCGGACGATGAATCACGTCAACGACTGGCTGAAGTCTGCTCGCGGACCGGACTAGAGCGTCGTCGATGTCCGTTATGCACTGCAAAGCAGACATTGCGGAGACAGCTCGAACGACTGCAACGGGTCGCTATGCATCGATCGTCAATCAGCAAGAAGCAGTCTTCGAAAGTCTCTCTGGCTGAGCCTGCTTCAGGCCGATTGGAGACATCAGTGGCCTCCTTCAGGTGACGGTTATGTGACCGAGTCCTCCTCTGGACTATTTGGGTTCGCTATAGCTCTGAAAGATCTCCGCTGCCCAGTCCGCAAAGGCGCGGATCTTGGCGCCAAGCTGCCGGTTGCCGGGATACACCAGTCGGATCGTGTGGGCCGGACGGGACCAGTCGGTCAGCACCTCCTGAAGAGTGCCATCGGCCAGATAGGGGGCCGCAGCGAAGCGGAAGGTCTGGCCGATCCCCAGGCCATGGACCAGCACGTTCAAGTGTGCCGTGCTCTCGTTGACCGAGGTGGCTTCGTCGGCCTTGACCAGCACCCGTTCACTGCCCCTGTGGAATTCCAGCGCAAAAGCACGGCCGCTCAGGGACGAAAAATAGCCTGCGAGCGAGTGCATCGGCGCTCCGCCTTCCGGATGCCGGGCGATCAAGTCATCGGGATGTCGGGGCTGCCCGTGGACGGCCAGGTAATCCTTCGATGCACACGTTACCCACTCCAGGTCCGCCAAGCGTCGCGCCACCAGGGTCGAATCCGGAAGGTCGCCGCCACGGATCACGCAGTCCACTCCGTCACTGATCAGATCGGCCGGGCGGTCGCTCACGCCTAGTTCGAGCTGCAGGTCCGGATACCGCTGCCGGAATTGCGGCAGCGCAGGAATCAGAATTCTGTTGGCCAGCACGGAGCCCACATCGACCCGTAACCGGCCCCGCAGCTGGGCGCGTGCTCCGCTGGCCAAATGATCCATATCTTCCAGCTCGGCAATCAGCCGCTTGGCACGCTCGTAGTAGGCCGAGCCGTCTGCCGTCACGCTGACTCGGCGCGTCGTGCGTTGCAGCAATCGAGCGCCGAGATGCTGCTCCAGGTCCTGCACCAGCTTGGTCACGGTGGGCCGAGGAATGTTCATCGAGTCGGCAGCCCGCGAAAAACCACCCGTTTCGGCGATCCGCACGAAAACCTTCAAAGCAAGCAACTGGTCCATGGCCTTGATTATTCACCACCATGAATTTAATTGTAGAAATTATCCCGTTTATTCATCCAAATGAACTATCTAAGCTTGAGGCTTCTTATCACTCACGGAGAAATCTCATGGCCCAGAAGCTTGCAGGCAAGATCGCAGTCGTCACCGGCGGCACAACAGGCATCGGCCTGGCCGCCGCCAAGGCCTTCGCCCAGGAAGGCGCCACCGTCTACATCACCGGCCGCCGCCAAGCCGAGCTCGACGCGGCCGTAGCCGCCATCGGCCCGCAGGCCCACGGTGTGCAGGCGGATTCGACCAAGCTCGCCGACCTCGACAGGCTCTATGCCCAGGTGCAGGCTGAGCAAGGCCGCCTCGACGTCCTGTATGCCAACGCCGGCGGCGGTGGCATGCTCCCGCTGGGCAGCATCACCGAGGCGCATTTCGACGAAACCTTCGACCGCAACGTCAAGGGCGTGGTGTTCACCGTGCAGAAGGCGCTGCCGCTGCTCGACAAGGCGACGGCCGGTGCATCCGTCATCCTTGCTGGCTCGACCACCAGCGTGCTCGGCACCGCCAACTTCAGCATCTATAGTGCGACCAAAGCGGCCGTGCGCAACTTGGCCCGCAGTTGGATTCTGGACCTCAAGGGCCGCGCCATCCGCGTCAACACACTGTCGCCCGGCCCCATCCATACCCCGGGCCTGGTGGAACTGGCCGGACCGGATGCCGCGCAGCAGCAGGGCCTGCTCGACTACCTCACCACCCAGGTGCCGCTCGGCCGCATGGGCCAGCCGGAAGACATCGCCAAGGCCGCCGTTTTCCTGGCCTCGGACGACTCGGCCTTTGTCAACGGCATCGAGCTGTTCGCCGATGGCGGCCAGGCCCAGGTCTGATTGCTGCCCTCGAAAGGAGCCGACGATGAACCTGTCCACCGCCCCCGAACTGCTGCGCGCCGACTTCGACAGCATCCGCATGCGGTTGGTCTCCACGTAAAACTGAGCCGCCGGAGATACGGACAAAAGCTTGGTCCAGCCACGTAAAACCAGTCCAAGTTTTATCCAAATAGCTTTTTGCCTGTTATCGACATTTTTTGCCGTAGCAGGCAACTCTTTTCAGTGGGAGCGTTCACCCAGCAATTGCCTTTGCGGCTCATGTTCAAGCGCTCTTACAAAAAATCAATGCTTTGGGATATGGCTTTTTTCTTGTCCATGCAGGCGCCAGGTCAAAGCGTCAGGCTCGACCTCGCAGGGGTTTCAGACCACAGGCAAACATCTGGCTTTGATTACCGGACGACTGCAAATGCCGCCCCCCGCAGATGGAAGTCTTCTTGCAGAGTGACTCAACTTTGAAGCAGGTAGCCAGACTCCCGACCTTGTCTGCCGTTGTGATGCACAACCCCCAGCTTGCTCAGCTGGGCCACCACCTGCATGACGGTTCCCACACTGACTGGGGTTCCCCGAAGGTATAGCTGACGATAGATCTCGTCTCTGCTGAGCGCATGTGGAGCAGAGCTCAGCAGGACCTGCAGCACCCCAATTCTGGCGACGGTTGGACGAAGCCCTGCAGCCCTCAACCGTTGCATCACGCTGACATTCCTCAACCCTCTGGCCCCTCCGGGGTTCGTCTCCAGCCGCCTCCCAGGGCCCGGTATAGAGCGATGCTCGCCTGCAGACGCTCCTGACGGATCTGAACGGCCAGATCCCGGCTCTGATAGGCCACACGCTGCACATCCAGCAAGGTCTGCAGATTGTCCGCTCCGGCCTTGTATCGGCTTTCGGCCAACGAGAGTGCCCTCTGAGCCTGGGCCAGTTCCACGGCCTGGGCCAGCGCCTGCTTCTCAACACCATCGACCGCATTCAAGGCGGTTTGAACGTCGCCAAAGGCCTGCAGTATGGCTTGGCGGTAGGCAATCACCAGCTCCTGCTTCTGTGCTGCAGCCAGGTCCCGGTTCGAGGCCAGTCGCCCGGCATCAAAAATCGGCGCCAGGATTCCTGCGGCCAGCGAGGACAGGGGGTTCTCCAGCACCCTGCCCAATGTTCCGCTCTCGGAGTTCAGGCCTGCGCTCAGCGTCACGCGGGGCAGCATAGCGGCCCTGGCGGCGCCAAGATTGGCATCCGCAGCAAGCAGCAATGCCTCGGCCTTCGCCATGTCCGGTCTGCGTGTGATCAGATCCACAGGCGCGCCCAAGCCAATGCCCGGCACCTTCAGATTCGAAAGACTCGTCTCGCTCACCGGGTCCATGGACCATTGCCCCGACAGCAGGGCCAGCACCGCATGCGCGTCAGCCGTCTGTTTACGCAGCGAAGCCAGGGCACGCTGCTGAGCGGCGACCTGGCCGCGCTGCTGGGCCAGCTCCACGGAGCTTGCCGCCCCGTAGCGGGCCCTGGACTCCACCAGCTTCAGCAGCCGCTCGGAAATCTCGAGATTGAGCCGGGCAATCTCAGCGCGCTCACGCAAGCCCACACACTGCAGCCAGGCCTGGGCTATCGAGGCCGTGACCGTCAGACGCACTGTCTCGCGGTCGAAGACGCTGGCCTGTCTGCCCGACTCGGCCGCATCCCTCAAGGCGCGCTGACGCCCCCAGAAATCCAGCTCGTAACTGCTCGACAGGCCGACCCGCCAGGTGCTGGCGTTTCTTTCCGTATGACTGTCCAGTGCAGCCGATCTCGTCGCCCCGAAATCCGCATTCACTTCCGGCAAGAGAGCCGCGCCGGCATAAGCGGCTCTGGCCTCCGCCTGCTGCACCCGCGCCACGGCGGCCGCCACATCCAGGCTCTGGCTTGCGGCCTGCTCGACCAAGGTGCTGAGCTCCGTGCTGCCAAAGCTCTGCCACCAACTGGTGCTGATTTCCTCGCTGCCAGCGCCCCTCTCCAGAGCCCAGGACTGCGGAATATCCAGAGCCATGGTTCTGGCCTCTTGAGGCGATTGCGTTGTCGCGCATCCAGCCAAGGCAAGCGACGCCAGGACTGCATTCCATTTGTACATGCCTACTCTCCCGCCAATGCTCGCACGGGCTCCAGGCGTGCCGCCGTTCTGGCCGGCATGAAGCCAAACACCAGACCCGTAAGCACCGCACAGGCAAATGCCCCCAGCATGGCTTTCACCGAAAACACCACGGCTACCCCCGAAACAATCAGCGCCAGTCCTATGCCCAGCCCCGCAAGCAGGCCTACGGCGCCGCCCACAATGGTCACCATGCTGGCTTCCGTCAGAAACTGGCGCAGGATGTCACGCTGCCTGGCCCCTACCGCCATGCGGATGCCGATCTCCCTGGTGCGTTCGCGCACCGTCATCAGCATCACGTTCATGACCCCTATGCCTCCGACCACCAGGGACACTGCAGCAATCAGCCCCAACATCACGGCCATGCTCTGGCGTGTTGCGGCTTCGGCCTGAATGCGGGCCGCCGCATTGCCGATACCGAAGTCCTCCCGCCCGCCGTGCCGCGCCAGCAAAAGACTGCGGATGGACTGCTCGGCTTCATGGACCTGCTCCGAGGAGCTGGCCTCCACGACCACGTAATCGGGCTGGGTCTGCGCCTGATAGACCCTGGCGCGTCCCGACTGATAGGGAATGAAGACCATGTCGTCATAGTCCTGGGCGCCAGAGTCAGCCCCGCGCTCGCTCATGACGCCTATGACTTCGAACGCCGAGTTGCCGATGATCAGCTGCAGACCCAGGGGGTTGGCGACCTCGGGAAAGAAATGCCGGTGTGCCTTGTGCCCTATCACCACCAGCGGAGCCAGATCGCGGTCTTCCACATCGGTGAAGTAGCGACCCTGGGCAACCCTCCAGTGGTGGACCAGCGGCATCTCCTGGCTGGCCGCAAACACATAGACCTGCTTGTCGGCCTTGCCATAGCGCACGGTGACGGGGTCTCCGATGACGGGCATCACCCTGCGCACCGAGGACAGCTCCCGCATGGCAGCCAGATCGTCTTCGGTGATCTGGCCCGCAGGTCCGCCGGTGGCCGGTGGCTTGCTGCCCATGTAGAGAATGGCCGTTCCCATGGTGCCCATCTGCTCGACCACCTTGCGCCGAGCACCTTCACCGATGGCCAGCATGACGATCGCCGAGGCCACACCGATCACGATGCCCAACAAGGTCAGGCTGGTGCGCACCCGATTCATGCGCATTCCGCGCCAGGCACTGCGTGCAGCTTCGGAGATTTCAGCGATCCAGGAAATTGCCGACGTTGCGCTGTTGCGCTGCGGCGTCAGCGGCGGCACCTCACCAGGGGCCTGCTCACCATGCGCAGCACTGTCATTGACGACGCGACCATCGCTGATCTCAATCACACGTCTCGCCTGTGCGGCGACTTCGCGATCATGCGTGATCACGATGATGGTGTGTCCCGCATCGGCCAGCTCGCGCAGCAAAGCCATCACCTCGGCGCCGCTATGCGAGTCAAGTGCCCCGGTAGGCTCGTCGGCCAGGATGATGTGACCGCCATTCATCAGCGCGCGCGCAATGGACACGCGCTGCTGCTGACCGCCCGAGAGCTGGTTGGGCCGATTGCCCAGGCGCGACCCCAGCCCCAGGCGCTCGAGCAGCAACTGAGCCCTGAGCATCCGCTGCTCCTTGGGCAAACCTGCGTAGATCGCAGGCATCTGCACATTCTCCGAGGCGCTCTCGCTGGGAATCAGGTGGTAGCCCTGAAACACGAAACCGAAGGCTTCACGACGCAACCAGGCCAGGGCATCCGAGTCCAGCAAGGACACGTCCCGACCTTGAAACCGATAGCAACCTTCGCTAGGCTTATCAAGACAGCCCAGGATATTCATCAAGGTGGACTTGCCCGAGCCCGAGCTGCCCACCACGGCCACATACTCGCCTGCGCGAATATCCAGATCGATGCCATGCAATACGGTCACCGACGGCTGGTCGCCCACACCGCCATAGTGCTTGCGAATGCCACGCAGCGAAATCAGCGCAGCCTGCTCTATCGCATTCACCATTGCAACCACCGCAGGCCCCCGGGAATCAGGGTTTCGCCGACGATGACGCGCTCGCCCTCGGTCACGCCATCGAGCACCTGCACCTGGTGGCGGCTTCTGACGCCCAGCTTCACGCTGCGCAGCTCAGGCTGGCGTTGGGCCGTCAGCACCCGGACGCTTTGCGACTGCGGCTCCTTCTCCGACTGAAGCGCTGTCAATGGAACCGTCAAGGCCTGCGACGCACTGCCGGTCACAAAGACCACCTGTGCCGTCATCTGCGGCAACAGTTCAGCATCCTTGTTGTCCACGTCAAACAATGCCGTATAGGTCACGGCCTTGGTGGCTGCAGCAGGTGTCGCCGCACTGCCCGCTGCGGGCACGACGCTGGCCGGCGGCGCAGGCAGCACCTGCCGCACCCGGCCATTCCAGCGCCGGGCCTGTTCTTGGCCGGCACTGCCCAGCGTCGTGAAATACACGGGCATATCGGCTCTCACGCGCCGCACGTCGGCCTCCGAAACATCGGTCCAGACCGTCATCGCCGTCAGATCGGCAATGCGCAAGATATTGGGCGTCTGATAGGTTGCATTCAGGGTCTGGCCTTCACGTGCATCGACAGACACCACCGTGCCCGACATGGGGGCATAGATGCGGGTGTAGCCCAGACGCGCCTCATCGGCCTTGAGGCTGGCCTGGGTTTGCTGCATCTGCGCTTTGAGATGATCGATGCGCGCCGCCGCACCTGCCACCTGGGCTTCGGCAATCTGCACGTCTTCCTGCCTGGTCGCTTCTTCGGATGCCAGCTGTTGCTGTCGCTTCAACTGCTGTCTGGCAAGCTTCAGCTGCGCCTGCTGCTCGGCGATCTGGGCACGCAGGCTCGCGAGCGACGCTCTTCCCGCATCCACGGTGGCGCGCTGCACGCTGGGGTCTATCTCCACCAGCAATGCGCCCTTTTCGACCTGGGCTCCTGGACTGACCAGCAAACGGGTGATCTGACCCGAGACCTGCGCCCCTACATCGACATAGGTTCTGGGCTGCAAGGTGCCGATGGCGGTGACCGTGGACTCCACATCCTCACGCTGCACCACAACACTTTGGTACTCCACCCTGGGCCGACTTCCCCACCACAGGGCAGTGCCTGCAGCACAGACCAGCAGCAGCCCGAGGCCGCCCCAGCGTTTGACTTGTCCCACCTTCATCAAGCTTGCACTCTCCAGAAAACAATTTGCAATCGCTGCCGAAACCCGTGACCAAGAAACGAGTCGCGGCGATTGAAGATAAGAAGCCGTTCGGGCTTCAAGGATTTGGTCACCAAAAGCAGCTGGCCGCGACCGCCAGCACCGCCACGGTGGCAGCCAGTACCAGGTAGCGAGCCGACCCCAGCAATCCCACGACCGTGGCGAGTGCTCCCAGACTCCAGAACCCCAGCACGAGCACGCTGCCAACCGTTGCGCTCCAGCCGCGCATGGCAGGCAGACAGACGGCCAGCAAAAGCATTGCTCCCAGCACACGCAGCGCCGTGCGATGCGCTGCCGGCACCTCGTCCAGCGGTCTCAGTTGTGCGTAATGGCGATCCATGGCAAAAGCCAGAGCCGTCATGCCTCCTATCGAAAGAGCAAGCGCCTGCAATGATGACTGCCACAGGCTCATGGCAGACTCTCTTTCCGCACTGCACCGGGATCCACGGCAACGGCCAGGTTCTGGGATGTCTCAGCGGGCTTCTGTTTTCGCACAGCTTTGAAGCTTTCGGCCCTGCGCATCCAGGCCCAGGCTGCAGCTGCAGCCGCAGCCACCCCGACAGCCAGAGAAAAAATCTCCACCCCTGCGCTTTCCCAGTCACCTTCCTGAAGATAGGCAGCCAGGTGATCGCCGGTCGTCACGAAGCTCAGCACCGGCAACAGAAGACAAAGCACCGCCAGCGCCGCCATCTGATCACGCCAGGCCATGGACGGCGACCTCAGCAGTGCGTGCATGAGCGCCAGCATCCAAAGCGCAAAGAACACCGCCAGCTCCCATCTGGAGCGCAGCGGCATCTCGACGGGCAGCAAACGGTTGGCCCACAAGAAACCCACGCAGGCGATACCCAGCCCCGCAATCGCTGCCACATTCGCGGCTTCGATCATCCGGTAGACCATGGAGGTGCTGGCACCAAACTCTCCCTGGTGTTTGGCGCGCCGCTTGACCATGAAGAGGATCGCCCCCGTGGCCATCATGGCGCTGCCAGCCAGGCCACAGACAAAGTAAAGCCACTTCAGCGGCAGCCCGCCATATGTCGCCATATGCAGCCCGCCGATCACCGATTGCGTGAGCGCGGCCGCTCCGCCATCCACGCCACCCGGCAGGCGCAGCTGCTGCAGCTCTGCGGTGGCAGCCGAGAACATGGCCATGCCGCT
Source organism: Comamonas testosteroni TK102 (assembly GCF_000739375.1). NCBI lineage: Bacteria > Pseudomonadati > Pseudomonadota > Betaproteobacteria > Burkholderiales > Comamonadaceae > Comamonas > Comamonas testosteroni. The sequence goes on from NZ_CP006704.1 coordinate 4,832,990, forward strand.
GGTGGGACTGAGACGCTTGCTCAGATCATCGGCATCATTCCAGCCATAGACACCGATACGCGCAGCAGCATCTCCGGGGTAGTCGATCACCACAGCCCGCACAGGCTGTCCGATCAAGGCCTGCCCGCGCAGCACGAAAGACTCCAGATCCGGCACCGGCATGGCTTGCCCCGAGCGCTGTGGCTTGCCTGGTTCATTCAGCGCCACCTGAAAAGACTTGAGGGCTTCGGCACTGCTGCCGAAGTAGGCCGCAATACCGGCAGGCATGAAGGTCGAGCACGATATGGCGATACCTGTGTAGGCGATCATGAACTGGAAAGGCAAAGTCAGCACCGCCACGGCGTTGTGCATGTCCAGCCAGCTTCTCTGTCCTTTGCGGGCGCGGAAGGTGAAGAAGTCCTTGAAGATTCGTCGATGGGTAATCACTCCGCTGACCAGCGCCACCAGCATGGCAAGCGCGGCGATGCCCACAATCCAGAGTCCGAGCTGTCCTGCATGCAGCTGGTAGTGGAAGTCCACAAAATGATGACCTCCCAATGTCTGGCGCACCTTGGGAGCTTCAGAGGCGTCCATGGCGCTGCCGGACTTCGGATCCAGCTGGGCCGCCGCATACTGCCCCTCGCGATCGAACCAGTAGACGCGCAAATCCCCGCCCCCTTTGGAGTCTGCAGGCCAGAGCTCCCACATGTCTGCACCAGGGTGTTGCCGCTCCATGTATGCCATGCCCCATTGCAGACGCTGACTCAGGGAAGCCTGTGCTTGCGGCACAGTGCCTGCCTGCCTGGCCTCGGCTCGCTCATGGGCATGATGCTCAGGGGTCATCCAATGGGTGATGGGCTCTTCGAAGACGGCCAGCGTACCCGTCAGAAAAACGGCATACAGCAGCCAGGAGAACCATAGGCCACACCAGGTATGCAACCATGCCTGGGCCTGACGGAAGCTGCCTTTGCCTGCACCCGATTGCTTCTTTGCCGGCTGCATCAGCGTGCCTTCAGGAAGATCAGGGCTGCAGTGGCTGCAAGCATGGCGAGAATCAGAACGAGCAGCACGCCCCAGATCCGACGCGGCGATACCGGGCTGAAGGCCCCGATCACCACCGCCACATACCAAAGCCAGCTGGACTGCATGCCGCCCACCATGGTTTCGACACGGGATTGGCTCATGGCGCCGCACAAGACCACCCAGGCGCTGGAGACGGCATAGCCTCCCAGCACCGCAGCCGTCAAACGCGCCCCCAGAGCCCAGCCGGCGTGCAAATCATCGGATTGCGACATTGCCACGCCTCGTCAGAAACGGCCCTTGAGCAACACGGTAACCGTACGCTTTTCGCCGTAGAAGTTGCCGTAGCCCGCATAACCAACTGTGCTGTAGTAGGTCTTGTCAAACAGGTTGCCGACATTCACGGCTACGCTCCAGTCCTTGTTGAACGCATAGGCAGCACGTGCAGACCAGACGGCGTAGCCCGGGGAAGTGAAGTTGTAAGGCGTCCAGGCTCCGTCATAACGGCCCGTAGCCGGGTTGTAAGCGCTGATGCCCGAAGCCCGGTAATTCGAGCTCTGCGCCACCACACCGCCGCCCACGCTCCAGCCGCGCAAGTCGCCGCTCAAGCGATAGTCCGCCCAGGCCTTGAACAGATGGCGCGGCGTGACCGTGCTGAACTGGGCGCTGTCCTTGCGTCTGTCTTCGTTGCTGTTGTAGGTATAGCCCACAGCCAGCTGCAGATTGGGAGTGATTCGCCCCGTCATCTCAAGATCGATGCCCTGGCTCAGCTTGAAGCCGTCGCGGAAGTAGCAGCAACCGCCGCGCCAATCGGTCTGGGGGTAAGCGGGGTCGTAAACGGCTTCGCCTTTCTTGTCGGTACGAAACAATGCCGCACTGGCGATCAGATTGGGGGTCAGCTCGCTTTTGACACCCAGCTCGTAGGTACGGCCACGCACCGGATCCAGCGGCGTTCCAGGCAGCGGTGCTGAGAACTTTCCGGCCTGAGACTGATAGATCTCGGCGGTGCTGAAATACAGATTGGTGGACTTGGTCAGCTCATGCATCAGCCCCATATAGGGCACAAAGACATTCGACTCCCGGCTGCTGGCCGTGAGCGCGCCATTCATGTCGTGCTGGGTATTGCGATCCTGCAGCACATAGCGTCCGCCCAAAACCACGGACCAGCGCTCAACGGGACGCAGGCGAATAGAGCCATAGAGGCCGCTCTTTTGCGTTTTTGCCTGCGAGCCGCTGGTCCAGTCACCGAGCGGATAGCCCGGGTCTTGCGGTGGAATCCGGTTGAAGACGTCGGCCGGCCCCACTCTCGGCCACAGGCTCCGATAGGTATTGCTGTTTCGGTGCTGATCGAAACCAAGGATCACATCGTGCCGTTGACCGAAGGCATCGAAGCCACCCTGCAAATTGATGTCGAAGCTGGTTTCACGCTCGCGTGACCTGGCTTGATGAATCCACCAGTCAGCCCCCTGCAGCGTGATGGGATCTGGCGAACTCTCAATCTCCGCGCCGTTCACGCCTTCATTGAAGCGGGTGTGCCTTAGCTGGGTCTTGAGAAGCCAGTCGTTGCCGAGCTGCTGCTCCAGCTTGGCAAAGACCGTGGTGTTTTCGCGATTGATCCAGTTCCAGGGCGCGCCAAAGTTGGTATTGCGCGCAAAGCCGATATCACTGCCGTCCGCATAGCGCGGCAGGCTGGCATTGAAGCCCGTATTTCTATCTTTCTGATAGCTGGCACCCAGTGTGGCGACTGTGCTGGACGTCAGGTCCATCTCCAGCGCCCCATACAGCATCTGCCGCTTGAGCGTGGAGGGCGTGGCCATTTCCTTGCGGTCATGGTTCACGGCCACGAAACGGCCGCGCAGAGTTCCGCTTTCGTTCAACGCGCCCGTGGTGTCCAGCTCGGCGCGGTAGTTGCTCATGGTTCCGCCGGAAAGCAGAACCTGCGTCTGACGCTTGGCCTGGGGCCTTTTGTAGGTGAAGTTCAGAACTCCGCCTGCCTCGCCCGCGCCGAACAGACCGTCGGCCCCGCGCAGCACACTGACGCTGTCAAACTGCGCCATGTCCAGACTGCGGCTGCCTGAACGAGAGGAGCTGGCAGCACCGCCATCAAAGCGGAAGTTGGTGATGTTCATGCCGCGGGACAGATAGGTGGTGTCCAGCCAGGTCTCTTCGCGCGTGATCCCGGTGGTGTAGTTCATCACATCATCGAGCGTGCGCATGGCCTGATCGTCCATTCGCTGTCGGGTCACCACCGTCACCGACTGCGGAACCTCGCGCAGAGACTGCGCCGCTTTGCCGACTTCCACCGCGCTTGGCACATAGGAGTCACTCGACTCCCCATAGACATTGGGAACGGCCTTCTCCTGCACGGTCACTTCCGCAAGTGTCGATCCAGCATCCTCCTGTGCATGACCGATACCGGGCAGCAGGCAGAGCACACTGACTGCCACAGCCGTGGCGTGAAGACGAAATGGCAAAGCCCCGGCTACGGGGCAAAACGAGCGTTCCAGCATGAGCGTAAAAAAACAAACCTGGGTGTTCTCTTCAGGCAGGGAATGCCGAAGAACCTATGACGCTGTGGCTGGAACGGAGAGATCGTATACGGGCTGGCAGCAATGAACAGAACGAGAATCACTCTCAATCCCATTTGCGCGCAGATTGTAAAGCTCAGGTAAAAAAAATTGCCACTGTTTTGTAAAACGACAGCACCTGTCTCTGCAGACCATATCGTGGCGCATCTGCCAGCCTGTTGCCTGGCTCATGTCCGGGCTGATGCTATCCACACCGGGCATCAAGCCGGCTGCGGTGCAGTAACAAGGCGGTCAGGCGCTGCGTGGCGACTCGCCGAGCGGCTTCCGATTGAAAAGTGGACTTTGCGAAGCGCCCCGTGCTTCTGGCGCATGGAAGACACACGGCATGAGCGTCACTCAATGGCTGTAGCAGGCCCTCTTCCAAAGAGGGCAGTGCGCATCGAGCACAAAGAAAAAGCCCCGGCTGCATGAACAACCGGGGCTTTTATATCTTGGCAGGGGAAGAAGGATTCGAACCTTCGCATGCTGGAATCAAAATCCAGTGCCTTAACCAGCTTGGCGACTCCCCTAAAGAGAACGAGATTATAGCGCGGTTTTTCCCAGCTTTCAGAGAACCCCGCGGATCAAGGATTGAAGGCGGAAGCACTCAATCCCTGCCAGGCGCGTCGCGGCAGCCATCGCGGCACGACCGTGACCCGCTGCAGGCGCCGCCATCAGTCCAGCGTGACCTTGGCCTCGCGAATGACCTTGCCCCATTTGGCGGTTTCCGCAGCGATGAAGCGATCGCATTCCTCGGGCGTCGATCCTTCGGCAAACGTGCCCATGGTCTGCTGCATGCGCTGCGTGATTTCAGGGCTGCGAATGATGCGAGCGACTTCGGCGGACATGCGCTGCACAATTTCCTTGGGCACTCCTGCCGGGGCAATCATGGCGGCCCAGGTACTGCCCATCAGCTCGGGAATGCCTTGCTCGGCAAACGTCGGTACATCGGGCAGCACCGCCAGCCGCTTTTCGCTGGCCACGCCGATGAGGCGGATGCGACCGGCTTTGGCAGGCTGGATCAGATTGGGCGGAGGATCGAGGAACAACGGGATCTGACCACCCATGAGATCGGTCAATGCCGGTGCGGCTCCCTTGTAGGGCACATGGATCATGTCCGTCTTGGTCAGCAGCTTCATCAACTCGGTCGTCAGATGCGCGCTGGAGCCGCTTCCCGAAGAGCCAAAGCTGACCTTGCCCGGATGCGCCTTGGCATAGGCAATCAGTTCCTGCGTGGTCTTGAACGGTGCATTGTTTGACACTGCTGCAACCAGCGGCGAGATGCCCATCAGAGATACGCCGACCAGATCCTTGCCGGGGTTGTAGGGCAGCTTGGGATACAGCGTGGTATTGGCCGCATAAGCGGCAATCACCACTCCGAACGTGTAGCCATCGGGCGCAGACTTTGCCACCTGATCCACACCGATGAGACTGTTTGCGCCCGGCTTGTTATCGATGACGATGGGCTGGCCCAGCGCTTTCTGCAAACCCACCTGCAACAGGCGTGCCATCTGGTCGGTGAAGCCGCCCGCGGTGTAGGGAACCACGATGCGTATGGGCTTGGAGGGCCAGGGGCTCTGGGCCCAGACCGAGGGAGCCAGCATGGCGGCGCCGGCTGCGGCGCTCGATTGCAGAAAGCTGCGGCGAGATGTCGAAGGCATGAATGTCTCTTGGTTCTTTTCGGAAGAAGGTGCCGCGCGTCAGCGCGGCAGTGAAAGGCAGGGATGTCTCAGTACCCGCGGGCCACATCCACCAGATTGAGCAAGGGCTCGCCCGCGCGCAGGCGGCGCAGGTTCTCCAGGCACTGGCGCGCCACGGTGTCGGCCGAGGCCTGGGCCGCGATATGCGGCGTGACAAAGGCCTTGGCGTGCCCCCAAACCTTGTTGCCGGGCTGGGGCGGCTCCTCGCGCAGCACGTCCAGCGCGGCGCCGGCCAGATGGCCTTCGTCGAGCAGAGCCAGCAGTTCATCCTCGACCACCTGCTCGCCGCGCCCCACGTTGATGAAGTAGGCGCCGCGCGGCAGCAGGGACAGCGTGCGGCGGTTCAGCAGATCGCGTGTCTCGGGCGTGAGCGGCAAGGCGCAGACCAGAATGTCGCTGCCGGACAGCAGTTGCTGCAGACCCTGGGCACCGCTGTGCGTGGTCAGGCCGGCAATGTTCTTGGCGCTGCGGCTCCAGCCCGCGACGGGATAGCCCACGGCCTGCATGGCAGCAGCCACGAAGCGGCCGACCTCGCCCAGACCCAGAATACCCACGCGGCAGTCGGCGCTGGCGCGCACGGGGCGGCGCAGCCAGTCTCCCGCCTGCTGCTGGCGCGCGAACAGATCCAGCTCGCGCGTATGGCGCAGCGCGGTGCCGACCACATACTGGGCAATCTCCACATGCTGCTGCGGGTCGACGGTACGCGCCACGGGCAGGCCAGCCGGCAGATCGGGTACGGCCAGCAGCTTGTCCACGCCCGCACTGGGCGCGCACAGCAGCTTGAGCTTCGGATAGGCCGGTAGCACGCCGGGCTTGAGGCTCCAGGCCAGCATGGTTTCGACCTCTGCGGCAGGCGCTTCGTCGCGATGGGCCCAGACGCGCAGATCTGGCGCCATGGCACGCAGTGCATCGACGATGGGCGCGCCCATGCTGGGGTGGATGTTGACCAGAATTCCCATTGATTTCTCCATAAATCTGAGCACTGTTCGCTGCCTACGAAACGGCCGCAGCCCAAGCTCGGGACACCGAGCAAGGGCCTATGCCGGCCGCGCCCCCCGCCCCGCAGCGAGGGTGTCGTCCCTCACCGCGAAGCGAGAGAGGGCGCCGTGCATACGGGGGGAAGGCGCGCAGCGACTCAGGGGGGTTAGTGCTTGTAACTTGGGTCTATGCGGTCCAGGCGGCGCAGCAGGCCCGGCCAGGCCAGGCCCGCGCCCTTGCCCTTGGTGACCTGGCGCGACTGGTTGACCGCGTCGGCAATGATGGTCTGCGGAATCCGCGTCAGCTCGCCGCCACCCGACTGTGCCAGGATCTGGATGCGGCAGGCCGACTCCAGCGTGTACATGGCCAGCACGGCCTCGGCCACGCTGCGTCCACAGGTCAGCAGGCCGTGATTGCGCAGAATGAGGAAGTTGCTGGCACCCAGATCGTCCACCAGGCGCGGCTTCTCGTCATCGCGCAGGGCCACGCCCTCGTAGTCATGGTAGGCCAGGCGCACCAGCGGGAATATGGACTGCTGCGAGATGGGCAGCAGCCCCTCCTTCTGCGCCGAGACGGCCACGCCGTAGCGCGTGTGCGTGTGCAGCACGCACTGCACCTCGGGGCGGCCGTCGTGGATGGCGCTGTGGATGACGAAGCCGGCCGGGTTGACGTCGTATTCGCTCTCCATCAGCGGTTGGCCTTCGTGATCGACCTTGACCAGGCTGGATGCCGTGATCTCGTCGAACAGCATGCCGTAGGGGTTGATCAGGAACTGGTCGGGCTGGCCCGGCACGCGCGCCGAAATGTGGGTGAAGATCAGATCGTCCCAGCCGAAGTGGGCGACCAGCCGATAGGCGGCAGCCAGCTCGACGCGGGTTTGCCACTCTTCGGGCGTCACCTGGCGGCGGACTTCGGACATCGTGGTGTCATGACTCATGGGATGGGTCTCGTGATGGGCATCGTGGAATGAAAGACAGGCTCAGCGTCCCGCCGCGTACTGATCGCGCAGCTCGCGCTTGAGCACCTTGCCGATGGCACTGCGCGGCAGCTCGGCGATGAAGCGCAGGTCGGCCAGACGCTGGGTCTTGCCGGCTTGCTGGTTGTACCAGCCCATGATCTCCTCGGGCCGGGCCGGCTGGCCAGTGCGCGACACCACATAGGCCACTGGCGTCTCGCCCCATTGATCGGAGGGAACGCCGACCACGGCCACATCGTCCACGGCCGGGTGGGCGCGCAGCTGAGCCTCCAGGTCGCTGGGATAAATGTTGAAGCCGCCGCTGATGATCATGTCCTTGCGTCTATCGAACAGGGTCAGGAAGCCGTCGGCATCGAAGCGGCCCACATCGCCCGTGCGGATGAAGCGCTTGCCCGTGGCATCGAACCATTCGGCTTCACGCGTCTTGGCGGGCTGGCCGTGGTAGCCGGTCATCATGCTGGCCGAGTGGCCCACGACCTCGCCGTCCGCGCCGGGACCCAGCTCGCGGCCCTCCTCGTCGATGAGACGGATGTCATGGCCTTCGGCGGGCTGACCCACGGTGTGCAGCTTGTCCGGGTACAGATGGGCTTCGAGGATGCAGGTACCCCCGCCTTCGGTCATGCCGTAGAACTCGGTGAGGCTGCCTGGCCAGCGCGCCACCACATCGGCCTTGAGCTCGGCACGAAACGGTGCACTGGTGCAGAACTTGGCCTGAAAGCTCGACAGGTCATGCTCGCCGAACTGCGGCAGTGCCATGATGCGCTGGTACTGCACAGGCACCAGCATGGTGTGGGTGACGCGGTGCTGCTGGGCCAGTTGCAGATAGCGCGCCGCGTCGAACTTGGGCATGAGCACCACGCAGCCGCCGCTGCCCAGCGTGGGGAAGAACACCACCAGCGTGGTGTTGGAGTACAGCGGCGTGGCCAGCAGCGTCGTACCCTCGGGGCCGTAGCCGTAGACGCCGCCCCGGTTGATATGGGTCCAGCGCATGCCGTGCGACTGCACGATGCCCTTGGGAGTGCCCGTGGTGCCAGAGGAGTAGATGATGTTGAACGCAGCCTCGGGCTCCACACTCACGGCAGCGGGCTGCGCTCCTTCGGGCGCCAGCCAGTCCTCGAAGGCTGTGCCCGGCGCCACGCCATCCAGCGAGATGCATTGCAGTCCTGTGTCGGCAGGCACCAGGTCCTGAGCCGCCTTGTCGAGGAACAGGTGACGCGCCTGGGCATCGCGCAGCATGGAAGCCAGGCTCTCGGCAGTGGAGGATGGCGCCAGCGGCGCGACCACCACGCCCGCACGCAAGGCTCCGAGGAATAGCGCGGCATAGCGCACGGAATTGAGCGCGCAGATGCCGATGGCCTTGCCCGGCTGCACGCCTTCGCGCTGCAGCGCGGCGGCCACGCGGTCCATCAGGGCGTCGAGCTGGGCATAGCTCAGGGTCTGCTGCTCGTCGCGCAGCGCGGCATGGTCGGGCTGCTGGCGCGCATGGCTGCGGATCAGCTCGGCCAGCGTGGTGAAGGGGGCATCGGGAGAAGGCAGGCAGACAGTCATGAAGGTTCCGATTCAGGAATTGCAAGCAGGCTGCACCTGCGAGCCCCCGGCCCTGCAGGCGCTTGGGCAGACAGCGGCTTATTTGGCAGCCAGACCCAGTCGGTCTATCAGTATCTTGTCCTTGGCAAAGGCCTCCCTGGCCCATTGCGCATAGTCGGCGCCCGAGCGGTACCAGGCATCCTGGTTGAGCTGCCTGAGCACCTCGACGTGGCGCGGATCATCCATGGCCTTCTTGAAGGCATCGTGCAGCTTGCGCACCACCGCCGGGTCCATGCCCTTGGGGCCGGCCAGACCGTAGGGCGAGGTGGAGACCACGCCATAGCCCAGCTCCTTGGCCGTGGGCACGTCGGGCCAGCGCTGGGTGCGCTTTTCGCCAAAGGTCATGAGCAGGCGCATCTGGCCGCCATTCACGTAAGTGTCCCAGCCCGAGGCATCGCTTTGCGCGGCCACATGACCACCCAGCAGGGCTTGCTGCAGGTCGGCGTTGCCCTTGAAAGGCACATGATTGAGAGTGACCTTGGCGTTCTCGGCCAGCTCCTCCATCAGCAGATGCGGCGAGGAACCTATGCCCGTGGAGCCGTATTCGATCTTGCCAGGAGTCTTGCGTGCGGCGGCGATGTACTCGTTGAAGCTCTTGTAGGGAGAGTCCGAGCGCACCGTGAAGCCGAAGGTATAGCCCGAGACACCGATGATGTAGGTGAAGTCCGTGACCGGGTTCCAGGCGGTCTTTTGCATATGCGCCATGCGCAGCATGGACATGGGGAACTGGGTGATGGTGTAGCCGTCGGGCTTGGCGGTGCGCGCCATGGCGCCGGGACCCAGCGTGCCGCCCGCGCCGGGCTTGTTCTCGACGATGATGGGCTGGCCCAGCTGCTTGCCCGCAATATCGGCCAGCGTGCGCATATGGCGGTCGGTGGGACCGCCGGCCGGGAACGGCACGATCAGCGTGACGGGCCGCGAAGGATAGTCGCCGGACTGTGCCCAGGCTGATGCGCTGGTGCCAGCGGCAGTCAAAAAGGCTGCCGTGGCGAGAACCAGGCTGCGGCGGTCAAGGGAAATCTGCATGTCTTGTCTCCTGAATCTCTGAACCAGGTGGGGCCGGGGCACATACCTTGTGTGCCGCTCTGGCCAGGGCCCGGACACCGTTGTCCGGGCCGCGCATTGCCATGGCAACGCTTAGATTGTCTTCACCAGCTCCGGCACCGCCTGGAACAGATCGGCTTCCAGCCCGTAATCGGCCACCGAGAAGATCGGTGCCTCGGGGTCCTTGTTGATCGCCACGATCACCTTGGAGTCCTTCATGCCCGCCAGATGCTGGATCGCTCCCGAGATGCCGCAGGCAATGTACAGCTGCGGCGCCACGATCTTGCCCGTCTGGCCCACCTGCAGGTCGTTGGGCGCATAGCCCGCATCCACCGCAGCGCGCGAAGCGCCGATGGCAGCTCCCAGCTTGTCGGCCAGCGGCGACATGACTTCCTGGAATTTCTCGGCCGAGCCCAGCGCGCGACCGCCGGAGACGATGATCTTGGCGGCCGTCAGCTCGGGACGCTCGCTCTTGGTCACTTCGCGGCCCACAAAGCTGCTCTTGCCGCTGTCGGCCACGGCTGCGGCTGTTTCCACGGCCGCAGAGCCGCCTGTGGCAGCTGCTGCGTCAAAGCCCGTGGTACGCACGGTGATGACCTTGACGGCATCGGCGGACTGCACGGTGGCAATGGCGTTGCCCGCGTAGATGGGGCGCTCGAAGGTGTCGGCGGAGTCGACCTTGGTGATGTCGCTGAGCTGGGCCACGTCCAGCTTGGCGGCCACGCGGGGCGCCACGTTCTTGCCCGAGGCGGTCGAGGGGAACAGGATGTGGCTGTAGTTGCTGGCAATGCTCAGCACCTGGGCCGCCACGTTCTCGGCCAGGCCGTCCTTGAGGCTGGCGCCGTCGGCATGGATGACCTTGGAGACACCGGCGATCTGGGCGGCCGCAGCGGCCGCAGCGGCAGCGCCTTCGCCGGCCACCAGCACATGTACATCACCGCCGCAGGCCTTGGCAGCCGTCACGGTGTTCAGGGTCGCAGTCTTGATCGAAGCGTTGTCGTGTTCTGCAATAACGAGAGAGGTCATTTCAGTCGTCTTTCTCTAGAATTTTTCATGGTGCCTGCATCACCCGCAGCCGGCCCATCTGGCACGACTCAGGCGCGGGACACCGAGGAAGGGCCGCCCCGCACCGAGGGTGTCGTCCCCCTGCGGGGGATGACGCGAAGCGGCTCAGGGGGCCTTAGATGACCTTCGCTTCGTTTTTCAGCTTGTCGACCAGAGCGGCCACATCGGCCACCTTGACGCCAGCGCCGCGCTTGGCAGGCTCGGAGACCTTCACGGTCTTGAGGCGAGGCGTCACATCCACGCCCAGGTCCTCAGGCTTGAAAGTGTCCAGCTGCTTTTTCTTGGCCTTCATGATGTTGGGCAAGGTGACGTAGCGGGGCTCGTTCAGGCGCAGGTCGGTGGTGATGACGGCGGGCGTGGCCAGAGCCACGGTTTCCAGGCCACCGTCCACTTCACGGGTCACATTCACCTTGTCGCCAGCAACTTCGACCTTGGAGGCGAAGGTGGCCTGGGGCAGGTCGGCCAGGGCCGCCAGCATCTGGCCGGTCTGGTTGGCATCGTCGTCGATGGCCTGCTTGCCGCAGATGACCAGACCGGGTTGCTCCTTGTCCACCAGGGCCTTGAGCAGCTTGGCCACGGCCAGGGGCTGCAGCTCGACATCGGTCTCGACCAGAATGCCGCGGTCGGCACCGATGGCCATGGCCGTGCGCAGGGTTTCCTGGCACTGGGCCACGCCGCAGGAGACGGCGATGACTTCGGTGACCACACCTTTTTCCTTCAGGCGCACGGCTTCTTCGACGGCGATTTCGTCAAAGGGGTTCATGCTCATCTTGACGTTGGCGATGTCCACACCCGTGCCGTCCGACTTCACGCGGACCTTGACGTTGTAGTCCACGACACGTTTGACGGGTACAAGGATTTTCATGAGAAAGCTCTTTCCTGGTTTTGAAGAGTGAAAGGCTTAGCGGGCTAGGCCCGCGAGCCGCTCGTTGATCAGTGCATGGGCCTGGTCCATGATGCCGGTGATCAGTTGCGCCACCGTCGGCACATCGTGGATCAGGCCCGCGACCATGCCGCAGGACCAGACGCCTGCGTCCATGTCGCCGTCGTGCATGATGCGCGGATAGACGCCGGCCACTTCGGGCGCGATGTCGGCAAAGGTGATGGCCGCGCCCAGCTCGCGCTCCTTTTGCAGCAGGCGTTCGGTGGCGGAGTTGGTCAGCACGCGCTCGGTGTTGCGCAACGGACGCATGACCAGACGGGTGTCGAGCTCGCTGGCCGCCACGATGGCCTGCTTGACCTTATCGTGTACGGGCGCCTCCTGCGTGGCAATGAAGCGCGTGCCCATATTGATGCCTTCGGCGCCTAGCGCCAGCGCGGCCACCAGCGACCGGCCGTCGGCCATGCCGCCCGAGGCGACAAAGGGAATCTTCAGTTCTTCTGCAGCGCGCGGCAGCAGGATGAAGTTGGGGATGTCGTCCTCGCCAGGATGGCCGCCGCATTCGAAGCCGTCCACGCTGATGGCATCGCAGCCGATGGCCTCGGCCTTGAGTGCGTGACGCACCGAGGTGCACTTGTGGATCACCTTGATGCCGGCTTCCTTGAGCGCGGGCAGCCATTTCTGCGGGTTGTTGCCGGCCGTCTCGACCACCTTGACGCCGCCTTCGATGATGGCCTTGACATAGCCCGGGTAGTCGGGCGGGTTGACCGAGGGGAGAAAGGTCAGGTTGACGCCAAAAGGCTTGTCCGTCATCTCGCGGCAGCGCGCGATCTCGCGTGCCAGCAACTCGGGCGTGCGCTGGGTCAGGCCCGTGATGATGCCCAGTCCCCCGGCGTTGGAGACGGCGGCGGCCAGCTCGGCCAGGCCCACATGGTGCATGCCACCCTGGATGATGGGGTGCTCTATGCCAAAAAGTTCGGTGATGCGTGTCTTCATGTCGTTGTCACTCCACTGCAATGCCCTTGTCGCGGATCAGTTGGCCCCAGCGCGCGTAGTCCTGCTGGATGCGCTGGCCCAGCTGGGCGGGATTCTGGAAGCTGGCGATGGCGCCCGCATGGAGCAGCTTGCTCTGGACATCCTTGTCAGCCAGTATCTGCTGGACTTCAGAGGCGATGCGCTCGACCACGGCCTTGGGCGTGCCCTTGGGCGCGAGCAGACCGCCCCAGGAAACGGCGTCATAGCCCTTGATGCCCTGCTCGGCAATGGTCTTGATGTCGGGCAGCATGCTCACGCGCTGGGGCGATCCCACGGCGATGGCACGCAGCTTGCCGGCCTGGATATGAGGCAGCGCGGCCACAAGGTCGGCATACATGATGGGCACCTGGCCGCCGATGGTGTCGGTGATGGCGGGCACGCCGCCCTTGTAGGGCACATGCTGCATGTCGAAGCCGGCCATCTGCTTGAGCAGCTCCATGCTCAGATGACCGAAGCTGCCGGCCCCCGAGCTGGTGTAGTTGAGCGCCGATTTCTGGGCCTTGGCGTGGGCGATCAGGCTCTTGAGATCGGTGACATCAGGCAGCAGCGCAGGGTTGACCACGATGACGATGGGCAGGTCGTAGACCGTGGCCACGGGCGCGAAATCCTTGACGGTGTCGTAGCCGGCCTTCTTGTACAGATGGGGAGCCAGCAGCGTGGGCGTAGCCAGCATCATCAGCGTGTAGCCGTCGGCCGGGCTCTTGGCGACCTGCACGGCCGCGATGGAGCCCGAGGCACCGGGACGGTTTTCCACGACCACGGTCTGCTTGAGGCGCTCGCCCAGCTTCTGGCCCACGATGCGCGATGCCGTGTCGGTAGGGCCGCCTGCGGGGAACGGCACGACCAGGCGCAGCATCTTGGCGGGCCAGTCGGTCTCGGCCAGGGCGCCACCGGCCAGGCCAGCCAGCAACGGCGCGGCGGCCAGGGCCAGAACGCTGCGCCGGCTGGTGCAGGCCTGGAGTGCGGGATTGCGCTTGTGCATGAAGTCTCCTGTCAAAGCTGTCTCAGCAGTCGTCGGTGGTGGCCCACTGCCGCAGGCCGTAAAAATCAGTCATTCAGTGATCCATGGCGCTGCGCGCCACCCGCAACCTATGAAACTGTCGCGGCGCAAGCGCGGGACACCGTGCAAGAGCCGCCTCGCAGCGAGGGTGTCTCCGGCCGCCCGCATGCCCCCTTCAAGGGGGAAGGCGCGGGGCCGCCCAGGCGAAGCGACTCAGAGGGGTCAATCAAGCTTGGCGCCGGCTTGCTCGACCAGCGCCTTCCAGATCGGCATATCGCGCTGGTAGTTGTCGCGGAAGGCCTGGGGGCTGTTCATCATGGGGATGAAGCCGGCGCCCGTGATGCGCTCCAGCACCTTGGGGTCCTTGATGATCTCGCGCAGGTGGCCATAGAGCTGGTCCACGACCTCCCTGGGCGTGCCCGCGGGCGCGCCCATGGCCACCCAGCCGTAGATCGAATAGGCGTCGTCGGTCACTCCCTGCTCGAAGATGGTCGGCAGCCTGGGCAGGATTTCCATGCGCTCCTTGCCGGTCACGCCGATGGCCTTGAGACGGCCAGAATCGATGAAAGGCTTGGTGTTGAGCGCGCTGGAAAAGCACAGCTGCAGCTGGCCGCCGATCAGCTCCTGGATCATGGGTGCCTCGCCCTTGTAGGCGGCGTGGTTCATGTCGGCATCCATGGTCTTGCTCATATAGGCACCGGCCAGATGGGCATACGAACCCACGCCCCAGGAGCCATAGGACAGCTTTCCCTTGTGTGCTTTCACATAGGCCAGCAGCTCCTTCATATTGCTGGCAGGCACCGAAGGATGGACCACCAGCGTGACGGGCGCCGCTGCGACCTGGGTGATCAGCGCGATGTCCTTTTGCGGGTTGTAGGGCAGCTTGGTATAGAGGAACTGGTTGATCAGCATGGAGGTGCTGAGCGACAGCAGCAGCGTATGGCCGTCGGGCGCTGCCTTGGCCACGGCATCGGTGCCGAGGATGCCGGCCGCACCGGCCTTGTTGTCCACCACCACGGGCTGGCCCAGGCGCTTGGCCAGCACCTCGCCGATGGTGCGCGCCATGATGTCGGTGGCCCCCCTGCGTTGAAGGGCACGACCACGCGGATGGGCTTGCTGGGCCATGCCGGCTTGCCGGCCTGTGCGAAGACGCTGCTGGCGCCCGTGGCCAGCAGACTGCCGCCGCCGATGGCGGCCAGTCCCTGCAGAAGATCGCGGCGTGTGACTGGGATGCTCATGGTTTGTCTCCTATGAAGTCGCTGTCTTTGTTTGCCGTCTTGTGCGGCCTTTAAACTTGCTTTTCAGTTATTTGGCTCTATGAGATGTCCGCTGCCTGTGAGCCTGACACGGCCCAACGCAGCGACACCGAGCAAGGGCCTATGCCGGCCGCGCCGCCCCGCTGCGAAGGTCTCGCCGGCTGCCCGTACGCTCCCTCCCGTGAAGCGAGAGAGGGCGCCGTGCACACGGGGAAAGCCGCACAGCGGCTCAGGGGGTGCTTCATGAAGGCTCCTGGGGCAGCGTGAGAACGCCCTTGGCCTGCAGGTCCTGCAATTGCGCATCATTGAGCGTCAGCAGGCGCTGCAGCACTTCGCGCGTGCCCTCACCCAGCGTGGGCGGCGCATGGCGAATGGGCAGACGCTGACCGTCCAGACGGTAGGGCGGCGCGAACACGGGCGTGGTGCCGGCCACGGGATGGGGCATGTCGCGCAGCAGGCCGCTGCGGCGCGTACGCTCGCTGGTCAGGGCTTCGTGCAGGCCGGCCACGCGGCCGCAGGGAATGCCGGCGGCCGTCAGGCGCTCCAGCAGCAGATCGCGCGGGAAGCTGCCAATCAGCTCCTTGAGCATGGGCAGCAGCTCCAGACGGTTTCTGGCACGGTTGACGTTGGTGGAAAAGCGCTGATCATCGACGATGTCGGGACGCAGCACGACCTGGCGGCAGAATTTGTCGAACTGGCTGTTATTGCCCACCGCGATGATCAACGGCCCGTCGGCGGCCTCGTACATGCCGTAGGGCACGATGGAGGGGTGTGCATTGCCGTAGCGCTCGGGATCATGGCCCAGCTGCAGGGCATCCAGGCCGTAGTAGCCGGTGACCGTGATGCCGCTGTCGTACAACGCCATCTCGATGAGCCGGCCCTTGCCCGTGCGCTCGCGGCGGAACAACGCTGCCAGCACGGCCTGGGCTGCATACATGCCGGTGACGAGATCCACCACGGCCACGCCGAACTTGAGCGGCGGCATGCCGGCATCGCCGTTGAGCGCCATCAGGCCCGCCTCGCCCTGGATCACCAGATCGTAGCCGGGACGCTTGGCCTCGGGACCGCTGCTGTCGTAGCCGGCCACGGCGCAATAGATCAGGTCGGGCTTGATCGCCTTGAGCTGTTCGTAGCCCAGGCCCAGCTTCTCGGCGCCGCCGGTCTTGAAGTTGTGGATTACCACGTCGAACTGGGGCAGCAGCTCGTGGACGATCTTCACGCCCTCGGGTGTCTGCAGATCCAGCGTGATGGACCGCTTGTTGCGGTTCATGCTGTTGTAGTAGGTGGTCTCGGTCTTGCCGATGCGCATGCCCCAGTCGCGCGTATCGTCGCCACGGCCCGGGTGCTCGACCTTGACCACCTCGGCGCCGAAGTCGGCCAGCACCATGCCGCACAGCGGCCCGGCGAAGACGCGCGACAGATCGAGTACCTTCACTCCTTCCAGCGGGAAGTCGATGTCCGGGTTCTGTTCGGTATTGCTGTCGGCCATGAGCCTTGTCTCCTTGAAAATCTTGGTTTTGTCGAGCGCTCAAGCACGCAATTTGTTGAAATCGGCGCTGCGCTTTTCGAGAAAGGCGGCAATGCCTTCACGGGATTCCTCGCTGCCCTGGGAGCGCACCATGTGCTGCGCCTCCAGCTCCAGCTGCTGCTCCAGCGTGTTGCGCGGTGCCTGGCGGCACAGATCCTTGATCAGGGCCATGGCCTGGTCCGGACCGGTCGCGATCTGCGCGGCCAGCGCGACGGCATCGGCCAGGGCCTGGCCGGGCTCGGCCAGCCGGTTGACGGGGCCCAGGGCGTGCAGGCGTTCGCCGCTGATGCGCTCTCCGGTCAGGCACAGCTCCGTCAGCACCTGGCGCGAGACGAACTCGGCCAGAAAGGCTGTGGCGCCGCCGTCGGGCGTCAACCCCACCTTCACATAGGCCACGGAGAACAGGCTGTTGCGGGCGGCCACCAGCATATCGCAGGCCAGAGCCAGCGACA
This sequence comes from Comamonas testosteroni TK102, assembly GCF_000739375.1. Classification (NCBI taxonomy): domain Bacteria; kingdom Pseudomonadati; phylum Pseudomonadota; class Betaproteobacteria; order Burkholderiales; family Comamonadaceae; genus Comamonas; species Comamonas testosteroni. The sequence goes on from NZ_CP006704.1 coordinate 4,850,057, forward strand.
GGCCAGCGCCGGCCGCCGCGCCTTCGACAGCAGCGATGACAGGCTTGGGGCAGTCGCGCACGGCACGAATCAGGTCGTGCAGGCCTTCCAGTTTTTCACGGCGCTG